>CAVQKS010000020.1:0-460731 GCA_963713155.1 uncultured Thermoleophilia bacterium | reverse complement strand
CGGCGACGGCGGGACCGAGCTGCGCTGGCAGGTTCCGCTGCCCTGACCCGACGGCGCGGCGGGCGCTGCCTGCACCGGCCGCGCAACGGATTGGGCTCAGGCCCTTTCAGCCGGTCGGCGTGCCCCGTTCTGCCTGGTCGTGATCGTCAAAGACGCGGGCCGCGTAGGCGGCCGCCTGGGTACGGCGTTCCATCCCCAGCTTGGCGAACAGCGCGGAGACATAGTTCTTGACCGTTTTCTCGGCGAGGAACATCCGCGCCGATCTGGCGGTTGGTCAGCCCTTCCCCGATCAGTTCCAGGATCCGCCGCTCCTGCCCGGTCAGCCCGGCCAGCGGATCGACCGCGCGGCCTGGTCACGCATCCGCCCATCACCCGGCTGACGCCTCGGATCCAGCAGCGACTGGCCCGCCGCGACCGCCCGCACCGCGCCGACCAGGTCGGTGCCCCTGATCTGCTTCAGCACGTATCCCGCCGCCCCGGCCATTATCGCGTCGAACAGCGCCTCGTCATCACCGAACGAGGTCAGCATCAGGCAGGCCACCCCGGGCAGCGAGGACCGGATGTCACGGCAGACGCTCACCCCGTCACCGTCCGGCAGCCGCACGTCAAGCACGGCCACATCCGGGCGCAGCGCCGGGATACGGGCCAGCGCCGACGCCGCGGTGCCCGCCTCGCCGACCACCACGATGTCCGGCTCGCCTCCAGCAGCTCACGCACCCCGCGGCGGACGATCTCGTGATCATCCAGCAGGAACACGCCGATCGGCAGGCTGGCGGCACCGTGCCCGGCTGCGGTCCGGCTGCCGCGCCTGGCTGCGGGCGGAATGCGTCATCAGGCTGCGGCCGTGCTGTGTAGCTCATCTGCGGCTGGTACCTCTTTCCGGGTCCGCGTTCGGTGCGCGATCTCCCCCGGCAGCCCGGTGGCCGAACTACCGCACGTCAGCCACCCTAGGGCCGGGCCAGCGGCCAGCCAGGGACCATGGTCCCGTCAGGCAGGCCGAACGTCCCCCGTGGCCAGGCCGACACCGCCCTGCTGCCGCCACAGCTGCGCGGTGGCGGCTGAGCACGCATCAGTGCGCTACTGACAATCAGTGCACTACTGGCAGCCGGCCGCGATGCCCTCGCCCTACGGCTGTGGCAGCAAGCCGTGGTCAGGGAAAACGGCCCTCCGGGTGGCCATGATGGCCTGGTCGACGGGCTCTGCCCGGTCATGCCCGGACTCGAAGCTGGCGTATTCCGCCTGGGGCTTCGGACATCAGCTCAGGTGCCTCGCGGCCGGGCGGCGAGCCGCGAACTGCGCCAGCCGGCTGGGACGCTGCCGCCGGATCTGGCCGGCCTGCCGCCTCCGCGAGCAGGTGCGTCCAGGTCCTGGGCACGACCTGAAGCAACTCGTAGCCGCCGCCGCCGGTGAGGAGCCAGCGGCCGTCCGTCACCTGGTGGGCCAGTTCGTGTATCGCGGCGTGCGCGGCCCGCTGCCCGTCGATGGACAGCTGCAAGTCGGCCAGCGGATCCAGCCAGTGGGTATCGCAGCCGTGCTGGCTGACCAGGATCGCCGGCCGGAAGGCCCGCAGCAGCGGGGGCACCACGGCATGGAAGGCACGCAGCCAGCCGGCGTCCCTCGTGCCCGCAGGCAGTGCCACGTTGATCGCCGTGCCCGCCGCTCCCGCCGCGCCGGTCTCGGACGGCCAGCCGGTGCCGGGGAACAGCGTCGCCGGGCTCTCGTGCAGGCTGATCGTCAGCACCCGGGGATCGTCGTAGAAGGCGGCCTGCACGCCGTCACCGTGGTGCACGTCGATATCGACATAGGCAATCCGCTCGGCCCCCGCCTCCAGCAGCCAGGCGATCGCGATCGCCGGGTCGTTGTAGATGCAGAAACCGCTCGCATTCCCGCGCATCGCATGGTGCAGGCCGCCGGCGATACTCACGCCGTGCTCTGCCGCGCCGGTCCAGACCGCCCGGGCGGCTGCCAGCGTCGCGCCCGCCACGAGTGCCGACGCCTCGTGCATCCCGGCGAACACCGGATCATCCGGGGTGCCGAGCCCGAAACTCAGCAGCGAAGGGTCCGGCCGGGACCCGCCTGGCCGGGAATGGTCCGGCCGGGTGCCGCCCGCCCGCCGGACCGCCGCGATGTAGCGCGGGTCATGCACCAGCCCAAGCTCCGCGTCGGTGGCCGGGGCCGGGCGCCCGGCCGTCACCCCCGGCTCGTCGAACAGGCCGAAGGCACGGGCCAGCTCAATCGTCAGCTCGACCCGGACCGGCGCCAGCGGATGCCCGGCCCCGAAGTCATAGGCGATCAGCGCCTCGTCCCAGGCGACATGCAGCGTGCAGGCCATGGGCTCATCATCGCAGCTGCGCTGCCCGGCCGGACGGCCCGGGCGCGTGGCCAAGGCATACAGCCCGGGCGCTTGGGCGTAGCAGTGCTGCCCGGGCGACCTACCCGGTGAGCGCGGACTCGCGTCGGCCCGGGCGCTGTCCGGCGGCGGCCCGGCGTCCGGGCCCGCGGTGGCGCTGACGACCACCACCGGACAGCGCGCCCGGCTCAGGCCCGCCCTGAGCACTGGGCCCACGGAAAGCCCGTGTGCATCCTGCGGGCGTGCCGCTCCTAGCACGAGCAGGGCAGCGATGGCGGACCGGTCAATGAGCACGCGCTCGGGAACGCCATCGGCCAGTTCCGCCTCGATGCCGTCAGGCGGCACCGGGCCGAAGGCGGTGCACATGGCCGCGGCGAGACCACTATGCAATGCTGCCCTCGCGTCGGCGGGGGCGCGATTCTCGCCGATCTCCGCGTAGTGCGCCGGGCGCAGCCGGTGATCCACGCGCAGACCACGCTCAGCCGGGCGTGACGGCGCTGTGCCTCGTCCGCCGCCCAGCGCAGCGCGGCCACCGATGCCCTGGAGCCGCTGACCCCGACCACGATCTCCGGCTGCGTGGTCTCGTTCATGGCGGCTCCTCCGCGCAGTGTTCCAGTACCGAGATGTCGTGCCGACCGCCAGTCCCGCGTGGCTGAACAGGCGAAGCAGGGCATTAGGTCGCCCTAGTCCGCAGGTCCGCTGCCGTCATCCCGCCCGGGTTACTGCTTGCTGACACACTGCCAGCGCCTTTTGCCGACATCTTTGCCGACGCTTTCCGCGCCCGGCGGCAGCCGGTGGCCTTGATCAGGCCATGGGCATCGGTCTCCCGGTCCGGTCAGCGGCCGCGGACGACGACCACCGGGCACGACGCGTGGGTGACGCAATGGATGCTCACCGAGCCAACCAGCATTCCGGAGAACCCCCCATGACCATGGCTTCCCACGACGAGCAGGTCAGCTTCCTTCGACTCATCGATCAGTACCTGGACCGGGTGCCCGTAAGTCACCTTGGTCTCGATCGCCGGGTCCGCCTTGTCCGGGTAAACCGTGGCCACCGCCTCGGCGAGCTCGCCGCGCATTTGCTGCTCGGTTTTCTCATGGATAGCGTCCGGAGCTACTCCTACCGGCGGTCCCCCTACCGCTCCCGGGTAGTGCCAGGCGTGCACCGCCCGTACCGCCGCTCCTGTCGCAGCGGCATAACGAGCCGCCCAGCCAAGTGCCGAGATGGACTCGCAGAGCCGTCCACGCCTGCCACCACGACTTGCCGTGCTTTGCCTTGATCGGTCATGCGCCTGCCTCGCCTTCAAGTAGCCCGCGTGCGCAACGGGCAAATGCCGCTAGATGATCTTCGGTCCAGTTTGGTTGGTGCTAGATTACGGATACCCGAGTTACGCCTGTTATGCGCAGCCTGTCCGTCATCTAGACTTGCGATACAGCTTGCGCCAACGACCCAACGTTGGCAGGTTATGTAGTGGCAGTGGCGCCCGTCTCCGCCAGCAGTTAACAAAGCCAGATGGGAGGCCCCATGTCGGCTGAGTTCGGCGGCGGCTCGACAGAGGATCAGCCGATGGCCCAGGCGACGCAAGACGCCTGCGAGCGAGTGATCGCAGACTTGTTCTACGCATTCGCAGCGTATTTGTTTGATTACTGTGAGGGACTGCTTCGGGACCCGGATAAAGCCGCGGACGCGGTGCGGGACACCTTGATCCTCGCTGACGCGGAGATTGGCAAACTACGGGATCCTGATCGGCTACGGGTGTGGCTTTATTCCATCGCCCGTCGGCAATGCCTGGGTCAGTTGCCTCGCCTCAGGGAACTGCGCCGTCGCTCCGAGGTGCCGGCTGCCGACGACTTCGTTGAGGATCCGGTCGCCGCCGCGGATGCCGACACGGGGGAATTCGAGATCCCCGACTTTGAGGCCGAGGAACACGCGAGGGAGATCCTCCTCGTTGTGACCGCCGCTCTCAACGGGCTGTCAGACCGTGATCACGAAGTGCTCAATCTTGCGTTCCGGCACGGCTTTGCTATTTCGGAGCTCGCCACCACGCTTGGCGTCTCCAGCAGGCGTGCGCGTGCTCTCCTGTCTGCCGCCAGCACCCGCTTCGGGCAATCGGCCGCTGCCGTGGTCGTTCTCCGGGCTGGCTGGGCAGGCTGCCAGGTTCCGGACACCATCGTTGGGGAGTGGGATCCGGCGTCGCCTCCGCTAACCCCCCGGCTTCGCCAGCGACTCAGTCGTCATATCGAGTCGTGTGACAACTGCTCCCGGAGTGGCGGGGGCCTGGTTGTCGGTCCCGAGTTGCTCGGCGTCGTGCCGCTCGCAATCCCGCCCGTCGCGCTTCGGGAGCGGATCACCAGGACGGTTTTCGACGCGGAACCCGGGACCTACCCTCGCGGGCTTGCCCGCCGCGTTGGCAAGCTGGACGACGACGGCTTCCCGGCCCAGCCCGTGGCGTGGCGCAGTACGCCGCGGATCGTGATGGCCTCGGCAGCGGCGGTTGTCCTGGTCGCGGCGGCCGCGCTAGTCCCCACGTTCGCGGGAGCGCCAGCCGTCGGCACGCATGCCACCGCAGCCGACGTGGCACGAGGAATTCAGGCACCAGCGCTAGCCAACTCTTCGCTGAATTCGCGGTCAGGCCGGGGCAGCCGCGGGGGCCGGCAGGCGCTTGTTCCATTTCCCGGAGTGCTAACGCCGTCGCAAGACCCGGCCGGCGTGCTGCCAGTCCCGACGCCTGCTCCAAAGTCGCCGCAGCGGAACGGGGTCCAGCCATCGCAATCCTCGTCACCAGCGCCGACGCAGTCACACAAGCCCAAGCCGTCTCCGTCTCCGACGCGTACAATCACGCCGCCGCCAGCGCCGACGCCAACTCCGACCCCCACACCAACTCCAACGCCAACGCCAACTCCGACCCCCACACCGACGCCGACGCCAACGGCGACCCCCACACCGACGCCCACAGGCACGGCGACCCCCACGCCGCCGCCATCTCAGTGAGCCGGCCGTAGGCTACGCAACGAGTTCTCCATCACAGCCGCCTTCCGCTTGGCCTGCCCAGGTGTCTTAGCTCGGCAGCGGTGTTGCGCACCGTCAGGGTCAGCCGCCACGGCGCCGTCTCGGCTGCTGGCGGCACCGGCGTCCCGGCCGGGCTGCCTGAGCAGCCGCTGCTTCAGCGGCCCGGCCAGCAGGTGGCCTGAAGGGGATTGCGAAGAGTGGTTAAGAATTTGCTGGTGGTGCCGGATAAATCGGAACCACTGATCGGATGAGCGATGGGTCGGTGCGGTGGGGCGGACCTTCGGTGCGGTGGGGCGCCAGGGGCTCGAACCCTGAACCAATGGATTAAAAGTCCACTGCTCTACCATTGAGCTAACGCCCCGCGGAGCCAGCCGAGCCGACACCACGGCACGAATCGTACCGACTCCTGCAACGGCTGTCGTTCCGCCACGGTGCTTCCGGTTCTCACCGGGGGCCGCCCTCTCGTCGCCGGGCACTCGCTCCGGTAACATCGCGCCCCGTGCAGAGCGCCTTCTTCGAGCCAGCCGGGAACAGCGCTTTTGTGGCCACGCCAGCGACGGCGGGACCATGGAGCCCGGACGCCCAGCATGGCGGGCCGCCGTCCGCCCTCGCGGCGCGGGCGCTAGAACGCCATGAGCCAGCCGCGGGTCAGCGGCTTGGCCGGGTGACCGTCGACATCCTCCGCCCGGTGCCCGTCGCGAAGCTCACCGTACGCACCCGCACGATCCGGCCGGGCCGGCGGGTGGCGCTGCTTGAGACGGTCCTGGAGGCAGACGGCCAGGAGGTGCTGCACGCCAGGGGATGGCGGATCGCGATCCCGGACGGCGAGGTCCCGGTCATCCGGGGCAATGGGGACGCCGCGCCGCCGCCGCTGCCACCGGACGCGGACGGCCAGCAGCTCGCGGCCAGGCTGCCGAACGCCCACACGGCTGGCTACCTGTCGGCCATCGAGTGGCGATTCCTCGATGGCGGCTTCGAGCAGCCTGCGCCAGGCCGGGCATGGACGCGGCCCAGGATCCCGCTGGTGGCCGGCGAGGACGCATCGCCGATGTGCAGGACCTTGCTGGTGGCGGACTCCGGCAGCGGCGTGAGTGCAGTGCTCGACCCGGCCCGGTTCATCTTCATCAACGTGGACCTCACGGTCGTGCTGCCCCGCGATCCGGTCGGCGAGTGGCTGCTGCTGGAGGCCGCGACAACGACGGGCACGCAAGGTACCGGCCTGGCTGAGACCGCCCTGTCTGATCGGTCCGGGCGCTGCGGTACGGCCCTGCAGACCTTGCTGCTCGCACTGCGCTAACGGCACCGGGCGAGAGAATGTTCGTCATGGAGACCAAGGAGCCGAAGAAGCCGCGCTCCCGGTCGTTTACGCCGGAGATCACGGCGGAGATCGTTGAGCTGAACCAGAGGAGACCTGCCTGATGCCCGCGTGGATCTGCCTGACCTGCGGTGTCCAGTATCCCGACACCGGCCAGCCTCCCGATGGCTGCGCCATTTGCCTGGATGAGCGCCAGTACGTCGGCTGGGACGGTCAGCGGTGGACTACCATGCCCGAGATCGCCGGCGACCATGCGGTAGTGCTGCGCGAGGAAGAACCCGGCCTGGTCGGCATCGGGGTCGAACCGGCATTCGCGATCGGGCAGCGGGCGCTGCTCGTGCGCACGCCGCATGGCAATGTCCTGTGGGACTGCGTCTCGTTGCTGGACGACCAGGCTCGTTCCCGGATAACTGAGCTTGGCGGTATCGCCGCCGTCTGCATGTCGCATCCGCACTTCTACGGCGCGAACGTGGAATTCGCCGATGCCTTCGGCGCGCGCATATTCATTCCCCGCGCCGACCGGAAGTGGATTCAGCGGCCCTCGCCGCGCATCGAGTTGTTCGATGACGACGCTGAGCCAGTGCCGGGACTGACCCTCGCCCGGATCGGCGGGCACTTCGACGGTGCGGCCGTGCTGCACTGGCCGGCCGGATCACAGGGCCGCGGCGCACTGCTGACCGGCGACACCATCACCGTCGTCCAGGACCGCGACTGGGTAAGTTTCATGTGGAGCTATCCCAACCTCATCCCCCTGGACGAGGCGACGGTGCTCGACATCGCCCGGCGCGCCGAACGTTTCGCCTTCGACCGGGTGTACGGCGGCTGGTGGGGAAGGGTCGTCGTGCACGATGGTGCAGCCGCGATACGCCGCTCTGCCGACCGCTACGTCGCGCGCCTGCACGGAGAGCGACCAGACGCTGGCATGTGACCGGCCAGGCGGGGACACGACCAGCCGCTAGCCCGCCACGAAGCGCTGCCGCAGTTCGCCGATGCCCTCGACGTAGCTGACCACCTCATCGCCCGGGACGAGCCAGCGCTGCGGGTCCCGGCCCATCCCGACACCCGCGGGAGTGCCGGTGAAGATGATGTCGCCGGGTAGCAGCGTGACCACGGCGGACAGTTTGGCGATGAGCTGCGGCACGGAAATGATCAGGTAGCTGGTCCTCGCCTTCTGCATCTGGTCGCCGTTGACCGAGCAGCCAAGCTCAAGGTCATCGGGATTCGCGAACTCATCGACGGTGACCAGCCACGGCCCGGTCGGCCCGAACCCGGGGAAGGACTTACCCAGGCTGAACTGCGCGGGCGATCCGGCTAGCTGGCTGATCCGCTCGGAGATGTCCTGCCCGACGGTGAGCCCGGCGACATGGCTCCAGGCGGCGGCCGCCGAGACGTGCCGCGCGGCGGTGCCGATGACCACCACGAGCTCGACTTCCCAGTCGGTGTGGCCGCCGGGCGGCAGCACGACATCGCTGTGCGGGCCAGTGATGCAACTCGGAAACTTCGTGAACACGCTGGGCTGGTCGGGCACTGTGAGACCGGACTCGGCGACGTGGTCACGGTAATTAAGGCCAATACCGAACGATTGCCTCGGCGCTGGTGCCGGGGCACCGAGCCGGGTCGGCTCGTAGGGCCGTGCAGTGGCGTCATCGACGCTGGCCGCCCAGCCGGCGAACTCGGCCCACTGGTCGTAGACCGCCTGGGGCTCGGGCCCGAACCGGCCGCCGCTGGCAGACTCCACGTCGATGGCGCCAGCGCCGGTGACGATGACCAGCCGCCCGGCCAGATTGCCTACCCGCACGAGGACCTCCTAGGTGTGACCAGCCCGCTGCCTGGACCATCCTCCGCCCTGGCCGCGCGACCGGGCAAGGCGGGGCCGGCCCGGTGCCCGGCCCCGGCCGCGAGCCGGGCTCCGGCTATCGCCCCGCGGCTGCCGCGCCGCCACACTGCGATATTTTGGGGTATGCAGGACGCAACTAAAGGTGATGCGGGCGGACGAGCAACCCGCAGTGCCAGCCAGTTGGCCACCTGATACCGCGTAGCGGTCGACCGGAACCTGATGCCGCGGTCCAGCGTTGCCCCGGTAGGGAAACGGCGCGGGTGCCTGAGCTCACGAAATGCGGGCGCCCGGACAAGGGACTGAAGGGGCACGGGTGCCCGAACTAGGAACGGAAGGGTCGCGGGTGCCCGAAGCAGGAACTTCGGTCGGTGAGGAACTGGCGGCTGCCGTCCCTAGTACCAAGCAGGAGCCTGACCTGGCTGAGGCCGGGCCGGGCGCGGCGCCTGACGTCGGCGGGCGGGACGGCATCGGGCTGGACGGTTCCGGGCTGAAGGGAACCGGGCAAGGTGCCGGGCCTGACGGCATCGGTCTGGGTGGTTCCGGGCTGGACGGCATAGGGCAGCGTGCCGGACCTGACGGCATCGGTCTGGACGGTTCCAGGCCGGACGGCACCGGGCAGCGTGCCGGGCCTGACGGCATCGGTCTGGACGGTTCCGGGCCGGATGACTCCGAGCAGAACAGTTCCGAGCCGGACACGGGCGGTGGCAGCCGCCCCGACCGAAGGCCCGGACGGCGCAGAAGTCCTGCCAGTAGCCGAGACCGTGCCCGCGGGGCGCTCCTGCGCCAGTCGCCGAATCTGCTGGCACTGCTCCTTTACGGCGGCCTGTCCCTGGCGCTGTTCGGCCCGTGGATCCTGAGCCGGATGTCCACCTTTTTTCTCTCCGGCCAGCCGCAGGACGGCTCCCTGTTCATCTGGTCATTCGTCTGGTGGCCGTTCGCGATCAGCCACCACCTGAGCGCCATCTTCTCCAGCTTCGCGTGGGCGCCGGGCGGCATCAACCTCACCTGGGCCACCACGGTGCCTGGCCCTGCCATCGCGCTGCAGGCGCTCACCAAGGACTACGGGCCCTTCTTCACGTTCAACGTGCTCGAGCTGGCAGCGCCGGCGCTGGCCGCGTGGACCGCCTACCTGCTGTGCCGGCGCATCGTCGGATCGTTCGCCCCCGCGCTCATCGGCGGTTTCTTCTTCGGCTTCTCGCCCGCGCTGATCGACGAGATCGGGCAGGGGCACCCGAGCCTCACGCTGGTCTTCCTTGTCCCGGTCTGCGCCTACCTGGTGGTCCGGCTGCTCGAGGGCTCGATACATCCGCTGTGGTATGTCCCGCTGCTCGGGATCGTGCTGGCCGTTCAGATCTATATCGGCGAGGAGATCTTCGCCACGATGACCCTGGTGGGCGGGATCTGCGCGCTGGTCGGCTTCGGGATGGGCCCGGCCGAGCGGCGCCAGCGGCTGCTGCGTACCGTCGCGCCCACCGCCGGGGCCTACGTGGTCGCGGCCGTCCTCGCCAGCCCGCTGCTCTACACGATGTTCACCCGCACGCCGATCGTGAAGGCCATTCACTTCGCGACCATCGGGTACGGCGCCGAGAGCGGCAACGACTTCCTCCGGTACGTGACCCCGGGGCGCTACACGAACCACTGGGGCCTGTTCGTGCTGCGCTGGGGCGACAACCCGTGGTACCTGGGCATCCCGCTCATCGTGGTGGTCATCCTCTTCGCCGTCACCGAGCGGCGCAGGCGGACCACCTGGGCGCTGTTCGCCAGCCTGGTGCTCATCCTGGCGCTCAGCCTCGGCGACCTGATTTCCGTCTTCGGCGCGCAGATCATGCCGTGGCGGCTGATTGCCGCGCTGCCCGTGCTCAATGTCGCCCAGCCCGGGCGGCTGGTCACCTACTTCTACCTGCTGATCGCGGTGCTCGTGGCGCGGTGGCTTACCCGGCGGCCGCGGCCGGCTCCGGTGCCCTCGCCGTATCCGCCGTCGTCGCCGCTATGGCGGCCGACCCCGCGGCCGCCGCGCACGCTGCTTCCGCTGCGCTGGCTGATCGTCATCCTGGCTGGGGTGACGATCCTGCCCGCCTTCTCGTCCGACGTCTGGGCGCAGAACGTGCCGGAGCCCCCGTTCCTGGCCGGCGGCGCCTACCGGCATGCCCTGTCGCCGGGCGAGACCGTATGGGTGGTGGACAGCCACGCCGACCGGCAGTTGGTCTGGCAGGCCGAGACCCATTTCTACTTCCGGCTGGCCGGTGGATTCTTCGGCGGTACCCCGCGGGGCGTGCCGAACGCGCCCTTGCAGGAACGTCTCGCCATCGGCCAGATTGACACAACTGCCTCTATAGCGGATATCAGGAATTTCCTGGCCGCTCACCGGGTCGGCGCGGTCATAGTCGCTGACGCGCCGTGGCCAACGGTCCTGGCCATGCGGACCGCGACCGGCCACTGGGGCTATCGCATGCCGGGCATGCGCCTGTTCCGCCTCGGCGACCGGTTCACCAACCCCGCCCTGGCGCACCAGCCCATCCGGCGGATCGGCAGCAACCGGCTAGTGCACGAACGTGCCCGCAGGGCGGCCCGGCACGTACAGCCGGTCCATCGTGCACAGGTGGCGCATCGTGCGCCGGTGAAGCTTCGTGCACGTGCGGGCCATCACCGGTAGGCGGAGATCCCGGTGATGGCCTGGCCGAGGGCGAGGGTGTGGATCTCCTCGGTTCCCTCGTAGGTGAGCACCGACTCGAGGTTGTTCGCGTGCCGGATCACCGGGTATTCCAGTGTGACGCCGTTAGCGCCGAGCACTGTCCTGGCCTGCCGTGCGATCTCGATGGCAGCCCGCACGTTGGCCATCTTGCCGAGGCTGACCTGCTCGGGCGTGATCGTCCCGGCCTCCTTCAGCCGGCCGAGGTGCAGCGCGAGCAGCTGCGCGCGGGCCAGGTCGGCGAGCATCCAGGCGAGCTTGCGCTGGGTCAGCTGGAACCCGCCGATCTTCTGGCCGAACTGCTCCCGGGTCTGGGCGTAGTCGGCCGCCGCCTCGAAGCAGGCACGGGCAGCGCCGGTGACCCCCCACACGATGCCGAACCTGGCCTCCGACAGGCAGGACAGCGGCCCCTTCAGGCCGGTCACGCCGGGCAGCACGGAGTCTTTCGGCAGCCTGACCTCGTCGAAATGCAGCTCGGAGGTCACCGAGGCGCGCAGCGACATCTTCTTGTGGATGTTCCGCGAGGTGAAACCGCGCGCCCCGCGCGGTACCAGGAAGCCGCGGATGCCGTCCGGGGTCGAGGCCCACACGACGGCGATATCGGCGATCGACCCGTTGGTGATCCACATCTTGGTGCCCGACAGCAGCCAGTCTTGCCCGTTCAAAATCGCACGGGTTTCCATGCTGGACGGGTCGCTGCCGTGGTCGGGCTCGGTAAGCCCGAAGCAGCCGATCGCCTCGCCCGCCGCCATCCTGGGCAGCCACTCGTTCTTCTGGTCCTCCGAGCCGTATTTCCAGATCGGGAACATCGAGAGCGAGCCCTGCACCGACACGAGGCTGCGCAGCCCGGAGTCGGCCGCCTCCATCTCCCGGCAGGTGATGCCGTACGCGACGGGGCCCATGCCGGCGCAGCCGTATCCGTGCAGGTGCATGCCGAGCAGGCCCATCTTGCCGAGTTCCGGCACCAGCTCGCGGGGCAGCGTCCCGGCCTCGAACCAGTCGGCGATGTGCGGCATGATCCGGTCCTTCGCGAACGCGCGCACCGTGTCGCGGACCAGCCGTTCCTCCTCGGTCAGCTGGTCGTCGATGCGGAGCAGGTCGGAGCCTGCGGGAGTGGTGCTGCGCGGCATCGGCTGGGTCCTCTCTCGTCGCTTGGTCGTCAGCGTATGCCGCGGTGTTCCGGCTGTCCGCCCCGCAGCCCGGAATCGGGCATGATGGCGCATATGAGTAAGAGCAACGGCAGCAAGCAGCTTGTCCGCACCTTTGACGGGCGCATGGTAGCCGGGGTGTGCTCGGGGATCGCCGGCTGCTACGACATCGACGTGAACCTGGTGCGGCTGGCTTTCGTGGTGGCCTCGTTCTTCGGGTTCATCGGCGTGCTGGCCTACCTGGCGGCATGGGTGATCCTGCCCGAGGAAGGCGCTTCCGCGTCCATTGCCGAGGACATGTTCAATAAGAAGGGAAACGGCTAACCGGTCCCGGTGCGGCCACTCCGGCTGGCTGCGCCCGGCGCCAGCCCCCGGGCGCATCGCAGCGGGTGCAGCCGGCGGTGAGCGCACCGCCCTCTCCGGCGTTGGTTCCTGGCGACTGCGCGGTCCTGCGGGCACGCCAGTGAAATGACCAGGTTGCCCAGCGGCGGGTACGTGCCCAGCGGCTGGGCCGGCCGGGTTGTCCCGGAGCGCTTTGCCGGTAGCGCGCTCCGTCCCCTATGCTGGGGCAGTCCCCGACGGCGGGCGCCAAGGGCAAGGCGGCGGTGACCGTCGAGCCCCCATCGTCTAGCGGCCTAGGACACCGCCCTTTCAAGGCGGCGGCACGGGTTCGAATCCCGTTGGGGGCACGGCTGGCATCAGCCAGTGAAGCTTGGTCCTGTAGAGCAGTTCGGAGTGCTCGCCACCCTGTCAAGGTGGAGGTCGCGGGTTCAAATCCCGTCAGGACCGCTGAGGGCCGACCGGCGGCGTGGCCGCGCCGGTATCATTGGGCCCCAGCAAGGTCAGGTAGCTCAGTCGGTATGAGCGTCCGCCTGAAAAGCGGAAGGTCGGCAGTTCGACCCTGCCCCTGACCACCACTTTGACCAGCGCAAACGCTGGCTTGATCAGCTCTGGCGATCCGGCTTGCTAACGGATTTGCTAACGGCTGCATTCACGGCCTGGGCGAAGATGCTGCCGACACTCTCTGCGTGCTCGCGCAGCACGTGCGAGTACACCCGGAGCGTCACGGCGGGGTCGGCGTGCCCGAGCCGGGCGGCCACCACGTGCACGGGGACTCCGGCGAGTAGCAGTGTCGTCGCGTGCAGGTGGCGCAGATCGTGCAGCCGGGCGTGAGGAAGTGGCCTGACCGGGGAGGGATCTGATTTGTTGTATCCCTTGATCAGCTTGCTCATGAGCGCGGTCACGGTGTCGGGGTAGAGCGGTTCTCCCCACCGGCTGGTGAAGACCAGGCCGCCGTTGTCGTTCCAGGCTGATCCGGCGGCGAGTCGTTCTTTGGCCTGCTGACGGCGGTGCTCGCGCAGTACGGCCACGGTGTCTTTGTCGATGCTGATGGTCCGGGACCGGCCCCCTTTGGTGGTGCCTTCCACGCGCTGACCGCGCACGACCGCCGTTGAGCCGCCGAAAGTGACCTCGGCCGCGTCGAGATCCACAGCATGCCACCGCAGGTACAGCAGCTCGCCGCGCCGGGCGCCGGTATAAGCCGCGAGCCGGTAGAAGGCGAACAGCCGATGTGACCTGGCGGCGGTCAGGAAGGAATCGAGCTGCTCGACCGTCCAGATCTGGACTGGCTCGACGCTGCTGATTCTTGGGCGCTTCGACCGTGCGGCCGGGTTGACAGCGAGGACCTGCTCGACCTCCACTGCGTCAGCCAGCGCCTTGCGTAGCGTGCGGTGGATGTGGGAGACCGTGGAAACTGAAAGCCGCCGACGGTCACGGCCGCCGTGCTCGGCCAGGTCGCGGTACAGCCTGGAGATCACGGCCGGTCGCAGCGCCTGCAGCCGCATGCGGCCGATCCGGGGCACGATGTAGTGGTCAATGTCGTGCCGATAGCCAGCCAGAGTCTTCGGCTTGACGGTCGAGGCATGAGAATCAAGCCATTCCGATAGGTAGTCCGCGAGTGTCGAGGCAGTCCGGCTGACGTATTCACCGCGCCGGGCGCGGACACGAGCTTCATCCCGAGCGGCCTTGGCGTCGTTCTCGGTGGCAAAGCCGCCGACCCACCTGGGCTTGTTGACGCCAGTTGCGGGGTCGGGCACCCGGATTACGTAGGACCATGATGCGCCGCGTTTGATCACGCCGTCACGAAGCCGCGGCATCGGCGGGCTCCTCTCGGTCGAGTAGTCCTGCTACGTAGGTTTCGAGCGCTTCGACGGGGACGCGGCGTGACCCGTCGATGCGGACCGAGCGCACCAGGCCAGCCGCGAGCAGCTCGTAGAGCTTGCTGCGCGATATGGCCAGCGCTTCGGCTGCCTCAGGGACAGTCAGCAGGAGCCGGGGCATGGCTGGCCTCCTTCGGCGGGCTCGACAGCGGCGAACCGGTGAGTCTGATCGCAGTGGCGGACAGCAGCGCAGGAGGCGGGCCTTGGCCAGCGAATTGCCAGTGGGCGACAACGAGCGTGGTCTCGCTGTCGGACATAGACCACAGGCTTGCGGAGGCGGAATTGTCGCGCTGGTGCTGAGCACGGCCGGCCCGCAGCGCGCTGAGAGTCGTGGAGTAGCTGCGGCTCTTGGTCGAGAAATGACCGCGGAAGCCGAGCATGTGCGCCCAGGGAGTCAGGCGCAAGCCGCTGAGGGCGGGACGCCTGCCGAGCCGCAGGCATTCGGCGATGAGGCGGCGAGCGTGCTCGCGGATGGGAAGATCGGCCAGCCGGTCGGCGGGAGTGATCCGGCGGTCCAGGGTGCCGGTGCATTCGGCGGCCTTGGTGGCGTACTTGGCGACATATGCGGCGACCTTGCCGTCGGTCAGGTCTCCGGTGGTGGTGACAGGCCGGATGTCGTGTTCGCGACCCCAGTACAGGGTGCGGGCAGGTAGGCCGGGAGCGACCGGGGTTTCTAGGTGGACGATGCTGGCGGCCTGGGCGATGGCACTGGTGAGCATGTGGAGGGTGGCCCAGGCGGGCGGGGTGGTCGCAGGCCCGGAGGGCCCGTCGAGCCGGATGATGGCGTGGAAGTGCACCACCCCGCGCCGCTGGTATTCGGCCACCTTGGCGTAGGAGACGCGCAGGTGCGCGGCGAGCGCCGTGCCGGTCAATCCTGCCTGGCGGGCGAGCGCCCGACGCAGGGTGATGGTGAAGCGCCGCCAGAGTTCGGGGGCACAGGCGTTGAACAGGACAGAACCGGTGTAGTCGTAGCAGTCCGGGCACAGCGGCTCGCCGAGCAGCGGGTCGTCGCAACTGTGGCGCTGCCTGCACGACAGGGTGTTGCCATGTGGGCAGTCCCGGCTGCGTCGGCGGGGCCGGCATCTCAGGATCCGGCCGTCTTTCTCGCGGCGGCAGTGGACCGGGCCGAAGGAAGGCGCGGTCAGGGTGGCGAAGACGCACGGGTGCTGGGCGACGGTCGCGGGAACTCCTTTGCCGCCGCTCAGTCCGGCGCGGATGAGCTGGTAGGTGTCGGCGCGGTAGACCTCGGCGCACGGCGGGCACTGGGACGCGCGGTGGGTCTTGCAGGCGACGGGTAGGACCCCGCCGGGCTCCTGGATGGTCGTGTAGCGGTGGAGCAGTTCGCCGGTGGCACCGTCGATGTGATCGACGCGGCCACGCAGCAGGACGGGTTGCAGGCATCCTCCGGCGTGCCGGATTGTGCCTGCCGGGATGGGGGCAGTGAGCAAAGGCGGTACTCCTCTCGTCAGGCCCTTGCGGGTGGTGGTTGACGAGCGGAGGCAGGCCGGGCCGGGTGCTGAACATCGGGTTTGACGATCAGCGGTGCTTTGCCGCGTCTGGCCCGGCTGGTCTTGCCTGCCGCTCAGTCGCTGTGATGCGTGGCTTTGGCACCGTGACCGGGCACCTGGTGACTCACCGGCCCGGTTTCTGCACGGTCACCCCACGATGGGGGAGGTCTAACGGCCTCGATATTGACACGTACCCAGAATACGTGGCTAATACACTTGATATCAGACGGATGCTTTGGCGATCAGCCGTCCTGCTAGGTCGCGTAGCTCGCTGGCTGGCGGGTCTTGCATGGTGAGCAGGTCAGAGACGAGTTGGCGGACCAGGTCGTGGCTGCGGACTTGTTCGGGTGTGATCTTCTCGGCTTCGCGTAGTGCGACGGCTGCCTCGCGGACCTGGCGGCGCTGGGCGTGAGCGCGGGCAACGTCGATGAGCATCCTCGCCCGCCGCTCAGCTGATAGCCCAGTGGTGTCCACGGTGGCGGCGGCGCGCAGGGCGCGGCCCGCATCGCCCAGCTCGACGGCGACCGCGATCTCGTACAGCCCAACGTTGGCGGGACCGAACTCGGTGTTGTAGTCGTTGCGTCCCTCGCCGAGCCGCCGGGCGATCTGGCTGGCCAGCTCAAGGTGGCCGTAGGCAGCGTCGGGGTCGTTCACGCGGGCGGCGGTGACGGCGCGCTGCAAGGTCAGGCCGCCCCGTAGCGACATGGCTTGCGGATTGCCGCCGTCGGCCAGCTGCCGTAGGGCGTCGGCGGCGGTACGGGCGGTCTCCTCGGCCTGGTCGTAGTGGCGGGCGGCCAGAAACACGAACACGAGCCGGAACGCCCCGGCGGCCACCAGCATCGGGTTGCCCGCCCGCTCGGCGGCGGCCATCGCGCGGTCGGCAGCGATCCACGCTGCTTCCGGCTCGCCGAGCTTGGCCAGGGCAGCCGAGCACGCATGGTAGGTCTCGGCCATCAGCTCCAGCGCCTCGGGTCGCTGGCCCTCGGGCAGCGCCCGGACGGCAGTTTCCAGGTCGGGGACCAAGCTGCCGAGCAGGGCGGTCAGGTCGGTGTAGCGCCCGGCGTGTGTCAGTTCCCACGCCTTGCGCGCCTTCGTGCGAAGCGTGCTCACCGCAGGGGAGTGGCGGCCGTTCAGCATGGCACGCAGCGAATGGACACCGGACAGCACCAGACGCAGGCCAGCTGCGCCCGGCGGTTCTTCGGTCGCTGCGGCGACGACAGGTGCCTCGGCGGCCAACTCGGCGAGCGGGACTTCCAGCGCGGCGGCGAGAGTCTCCAGCACCGACATGCGGTCGACCTTGCGGACGCCGCGCTCGACCTGGGAGACCCAGGCCACCGACCGGTCGATCATCCTGGCCAGCTCAGGCTGCGACAGGCCACGGCGGTGCCGTTCAGCGGCGATCTTCCGGCCCAGGGCCTGCTGGTAATCCGGGGTGCTCATCCACCCGTACCCTTGCCGGTCTGCAAGGTCAGCCAGTCGACCTCCGTGCTAGCCAGGTACTGGTCTCGCTCGGCGAGGTAGCGGCGGGTGTGCGGCGAGGCCCCGTGCGCGTTGAACGCGGCCTTGTCCCGGTACAGCTCGTAGAAGATCCGCTGCAGCGGCTGGCCGTCCACCAGGTGGGAGGCATACACGAGTGTCCCGGGCTCGCTGGTCTTGATGGCTTCGACGGTTTCGGCCACCAGACGGTCGTAAGCCTGAGCGCTGGTCTCGTCTTTGCATGTGAAGCGCACGCACAGACCGAACATCTTTCTCCTCCAAGTCGCGTGACACCATGCTCGCACCCAATGTGCTGCGCTAGTACGCAAAGTTTACACGTACTCATTGTGCGATGCACGTACTCAAAGTACGCTCAGCTTCAACAGAGATCGTGATCCGGCGTAACCGGTGAGGACTCATGCCTACTCCAGCACCCAGAGCGGTCGCACTGCGCACTAACGGTGTCACCTACCCTGGCAACGCCGAGCGCATCAGTGCTGTCCGCGCCGACCTGCGCGTCTTACTCGGTGACTGCCCTATGGCAGATGACGTGATCCTCTGCGCCTCCGAGTTCGCGGCCAACGCCGCGGTTCACAGCAACTCGCGCCTGCCCGGTGGCAGCTTCACCGTACGGGCCAAGATCGAGCCAGGTCACTGCGGAACCTGTCAACCTGAATGAGGCGCCGTTGCGGGGTTTTACTGAGTGGCGGCTTCTTTCTCTCGGCGGGTTGATCCAGGAGATGGCGGGCAGGCGTGGCGGGGCCGGGGGCCTGGCGGACGAACCGCTCGGGGTGCTGGTGGTAGGCGGCGGTCAGGACGCGGGCGCGGCTGGCCTGGACGGCTGCGGCGCGTGCCGTGGTGGACGTCGGCGGCGGTGTGCAGGCCGAGGCCCGAGTGCCGGTGCTGCGTGTTGTACCAGGGGAAGAACTCCTGGCAGTGCGCCCGGGCGCCTCGATGGAGCCGAAGCGGGCCGGGAATCCGGGCCGGTATTTGAGGGTCTTGAACTGCGCTTCGGAGTACGGGTTGTCGTTGCTGACGTGCGGGCGGGAGTGGGACTGGATGACGCCGAGGTCGGCGAGCAGGAACGCGACCGGCTTGGAGGTCATCGAGGAGCCGCGGTCGGCGTGGAGGGTGAGCTGCCCGCGGCTGATGCCCTGCTTGGCGCACGGTCTCGGCGATCAGTTTCTCGGCCAGGGCGGCGGACTCGCGGGTGGCGACCATCCAGCCGACGGCGTAGCGGGAGTAGATGTCGAGGATGACGTAGAGGTAGTAGTAGGTCCATTTCGCCGGGCCGTGCAGCTTGGTGATGTCCCAGGACCAGACCTGGTTCGGCCCGGTGGCCATGAGCTCGGGCTTGACCGCGGCGGGGTGGGTGGCCTGCGCGCGCCGCTCGCGGATCTCGCCCGCGGCGCGGAGCAGCCGGTAGAAGGTGGACAGCGAGCCGAGGTAGGTGCCCTCGTCCAGCAGGGTGGCCCAGACCTCGGCGGGGGCGGTGTCGGCGAACCGCTCCGAGTGCAGCGCGGCGAGGATCGCGGCCCGCTCGGCCGGGGCCAGGGCGCGCGGCTGGCGCCCGGTCGCGGTGCGGCACCGGCGGCCGCCGCGGGGGTGCCGGGCTGGCGCGGTGCCGCCGGTACCAGCTGGCCTGCGCCACGCCCGATGCCGCGCACGCCGCCCGGGTGCCGATCCGCGGGGCCAGCAGGGCGATGGCCTGGTCGGTCACGACCTCGACCCGGGCCCGGTGTCCGCGCCCTCGGAGATCGTCTCCAAGAGCGCCTGCAGTTTTGCCTGGACATCCACCACGAAGCGGGCCTTGGCCAGCTCCTGCTCCAGCCGGGCCTTCTCCTTGGTCAGCCGGGCGATCTGCGCGTCCCGCGGATCAGCCGCCGGACGGCCCCGCGGCCGGCCCGGCCCGGCCAGGGCGCCGGTGTCCCGGGCCCGCCGCCACTCGATCACGTGACTGGAATACAGGCCCTCCCGGCGCAGCACCGCGCCCTTCTCACCCGCCGGCGCCGCGTCATACTCCGCCACCACATCCAGCTTGTACTGCGCGGTGAACGTCCGCCGGCGGGCCCGCTCGGGCACCTCCGGATCCGGACGCCCATGCTCCTCGCCAGTCACCCGTCCAGCATCGCCGGTCACCAGCGCACGGTCGAGCACGGTCACAGTCATCTCGGGAAATTGTCTCCATCCCCGCCCTCCTGGATCGAGGTCGAGGACAACGGTGGTCCTTGGACCCCAGATACGAGCGACCCCACCCGATACCACGGACTCGACATCATCCGTGCTCTCGCTGCCGACTGGGGCATCGAAGGCGACCACGCAGCCCGCACCATCTGGGCAAGATTCAACTGGCCCGCTCACTCGTAGCCAGACAGGCGCCGTGTCGGGTGTGAGGACTTTCTTCACGGTAATTAAAGGCGCGCGGAGCGCGCCGGGACCGGCCGGTAGCTGGCGTTAGACCCGGCGTGGCGCGTAACGACGCTGACCCGAGAGCGGCGCAAGGTCGGCCCGGCATCCGGCCTCCGTCAACCCTGGGAACTGTCACGCGCCGGGCGCCTCCTGCCGCACTTAGGCCCTCCGGGCCACGGCGGCGTCGGCGCGCTCCAGACCCGAGGTGACCGGCCGCGCGGGCATCGCGGCGCAGCGGGCGCCGCATGCGCGCACGTCCAGCAACGATGGCAGCCGTCCTTCCCGCGCTCCAGTCTTGAGCCGAGCAAGATCACGCGCAAGGGCGCGCTTCGCGCGTCACACGTGATGCCCTTCGGGCACCCTTGCCCCTGATCTTTCCCGGATCGGATTCGCGCCTATCGAAAGGACGGGGGACCTCGGAATTCGGCGGAGCCGAGCCGTGTACAGCAACAGCAGGCCGGGCGGCTCGGGCAGGTGCACGATGAAGAAGCAGATCGCGACAGACAGGCGTCACTATCCGGCGGATCCCTCGGCGGCTTGTCGTGCGGCCCGCTGGCCGGGGGTGGCTAGCTGCCGGAGCTGGCGTCCGGAACGTAGATGCCCATCCGCTCCCCGCGGGGGAGACCGGATAAACGCATCGCGGTAGGCGGTGTCCCCGTCCCGGTACTGGTTGCCGAACTCGTCGTTACCGGCGCCAGCCTCGGAGTGAGACTCCGATCAAGTTGCCGAACCTGGGTGCGTCCGGTGCGTAGACCAGGGTCAGGCCCGGCTTGTGAATCACGGCGGCCTGGTCGAATAGTGCGCCGAGGGGAAACGAAAGCCATCGCCGAGCAGGCAACAGCGTGGCGCGATAGTAGAGGCCTACCAGTTCGGCGCGGAGTGATTCATTCTCACCCACGGGCTGATCCTTTCACATCCGGCCCGATTGCCAGCGGAACAGCTGTTACGGGATCGGCAGGATCGACGCCGGGCCGAGCTGGGGCAGAAGGGCGCGGGACAAATCGGCTCGCATCACCGCACCGGTCAGTCATGTCTGCTAGCCGTAGTTGTTATGAAACGGGCCGGCGTATCCACCAGAAGCAGAAGCCACCCAGGATGGCGGCAAGTCCGAGGAAGATCGCCAGTTCGTACCATTGAAACGGCCAGTAACGGCTAGAGGGCTGGAACGTGACGACATCGCGAAGACCGGCTGAGTAAGTTCGGGCGCGGGCCAAGCAAGCCGTAGCGGCCGAATGTGCGCTCGACGCGGATTCCCCCGGCCTGACGAAGATCGAACAGGCGATCTTCGCTTGGTTGAAGGCTTGCCCTGAGGCACTGAGGACGTTGCTCGACAGTACCCAATCGCCCAGGTGCGGGGGCGGGGCGGCGCCCGCACCTGGAACGCTCTGGACGATGCCGTGAGCCCCGGTCGCCAGCTTCTCCCTGAGAGTAAGTGGCGCTTGGAAATGCGGTCGCAACTTGGTTACTCCCAGCCGAACGATGACGTAGCCGACAGAGTGGTGGCCATAGCGGGGAGCGTCCGTCGAATCAGTAACCCGGTAGTGACCCCAAGTGCGAAGGCGAATGCGGCGTAGCCGATCGCCACGATGCCTCGTTCAGCGAACAGCGTTGAAAACTGGTTCGGGTTCACGCGGTCGAGCGGGCTTGACCACCACGTCACCATGAGGCTGAACAGCCCAGCGACTGCCATGCTGGCCAGGGCGACGACGGCCAGCTTGATGGCTATCCAGCGGCTGCGGGTGACGCCCTGGGCCCATACAAGGCGAAAGGTTCCGGTCTCGAACTCGCGCGCCACGAGTGGCGCCCCCCAGAACAGTCCAATGAGTGCGGGGACTACGAGCAACACGGAACTGAGGTCTTGGAGGAGGCGGTCGTGAGAAAGCAGCCCGTTCGCGATCGCCGAACAGTCGCCATGTGCGCCGCAAGTAGCGAACCTGCTCGTGTCATAGAGGTGGACGAGGCTCGGACCGGTTATCGCCAACACGACTGCAACGATCGTCAGTGCGCCGAGGGCGACGAGGGCTTGGATACGAAACTGCATCCAGGTGAAGCGGATCATCGAACGACTCCAATTTCCGGCTGACGGACGTGCTCAGCGTGGACGGGATTGCCCAGATAGGCGAGAACGAGATCCTCCAGCGTGACCGGCTTCACGCTCCAGGCCGGGTCGAGGATCGGCTCGCTTGTGCGCACGAGAAAGGTGCTCTGCTTGTCGGTGTGGCTCTGCTCGATGACTTCCTGGTTCGCGGGCAGGGAGCGCGGATCCCGACGTGGCCCCGACAGGCGGTGGTGCGCCGCCAGGAGGTCGGTGACCTCGCCGGCAAGCTGAACGTGTGAGGCGACGAGGACGACGAGGTAGTCACAGACCCGTTCGAGATCGGCGATGAGATGTGAGGACAGCACCACGCTGACCTCGTGCTTGGCCACGATCTCCATGAGCCCCTGGAGGAACTCGCGCCGGGCGAGCGGGTCCAGGCTGGCTACGGGCTCGTCGAGCAGGAGGAGCTCGGGTCGCTTCGCAATGGCCAACGTCAACGCGAGCTGGGCCCGCTGGCCTCCGGAAAGCGATCCCGCCTTCTGGCGAGGGTCGAGCCCGAGCTGGTCGATCCGGCCCTCGGCCAGCTCCTGGTCCCAGTTCGCGTTGAGATACGCCCCCATGCGCAGGTGCTTGGCCACCGACAGTCCCGCATAGGTCGGCGTGTCCTGGGCGACGAAGCCCACCTTGTCGAGTTGTGCTGGGCCGTCGTTAGGGCGTCCGTCGAGCACCGTGATCGTCCCCGAGGTTGGTGCGAGCAGCCCGATCGGCCAGGTTGAGCAACGTGGACTTACCCGCTCCGTTCGGTCCGACGAGCCCGACCACCTTGCCTTCGGGGATGGTCAGGGTGCAGTCCTGGAGCGCCCACTTTCGTCCGTACTGCTTGCCGAGCCCGTCCGTCTCGATGACGGGAGTCATGCCACGCCTTCCGCGAAGAAGTTGCGAACTGCGGTTCGGTAGATCGCCTCAATGTCGTCGGGACCGAGGCCGGCGGCGCGGGCCTTGCGCAGCCAGGCGGTCATCGAATCGAGAAAGCGTGCCTGCGCGGCGGGATCGCTCCGGGGGAGCGTCCTGACAACGAACGTGCCCTGGCCCGGTCGCGGGCGCACCAGGCCCTCGCGTTCGAGGTCCCGGTAGGCCTTGAGCACGGTATTCGGGTTGATCGCCAGCTTGGCGACGACGTGCTGGGCCGTCGGCAACTGGTCTCCGGGCTCGAGGATGCCGAGCTGCAGCGCCTGGTGCACCTGCTGGACGAGCTGCAGGTAGGTGGCGACACCCGACGCGGTGTCGAGCTGGAACTCGATCACACGCTGCTCCTTCACTAATCACTAGTTCAACTAAGAGATTAGTGGAAGCATATAGAGCTGACGCGACCGACACAAGGCCGCGCGCCAGGCCGTCCTCGACGCGAGCTTCGCCCCACCGTCACGGCACGACCCCACCCCGGCATGACCTGGGCGCCCGAGCATGCGCGCCGCGAACGACTCCAGCTCACCGACGGTGCCAAAGGTGCCCCGGTACCTCTGTCCAGTTGTCAAGTACCAGCCTTACTAACGATTCGCGGTGGCGGACGTTCGTTCTGCTAACACGGTGCTAACAACGACCGTGGCCGCATGCGGACCGACCTGGACGCCTGCCTTAGGTCCATGGGTGAATTACCTGATCATCTGGGCCACAACGGACACCGCTGGATCCGCACAGCCTCCTGAAAATCGGACGCTCGGGGTCGGGATAAGTGGTCACAACCAGTGTCGCGGTACGCTTGACACCAACCGATAGTGGAGGTGAGCAGCATGAAGCGCAAGAACGTGACCCGTGAGGCGCTGCGCCGTGCTGCCCTCCGCTCAGCGAAGGCATCAGCCGAGCTCGAGCGCCGCGGGGTTCCAGCGGGGTATGTGCGCTCTGAGAAGGTTGAGCGGTTTTTGGCTGCGCGCCGTCAGTCAGCCTGATGACGCTGGCGCCAGGCTACGGCGAAACACCGCTTGATCCCGAAGAAGCCGGCGCGCTTACGGCGCAGGCGCGGGCGCTGCTCGGGGATGACCCGACGAAGGCGGATCTTTACGAAGCCGAGCAGGCAGTTCTCGCCGAGGTCTCCGAGGACCTCCTTGACGCAGTCGCTGACGGCGCCCTCGGCCTCGACGAGATCCTCTCCGACCACTTCCTCCGCGATCTCCATCTGAGGCTCTACGGCGACATCTGGACCTGGGCCGCGGGTTCCGCATACGCGAGATGAACATCGGGATCGCACCGGAGCAGATCGCGATGGCGCTGCGCGCCTCCCTTGAGAACGCCGGCGACCGCTGGGAGCACACCGAGGACTGGACAGCGCGGGAGCTCGGAATCGCCGTGCACGCTGAGACCGTTCGAATCCATCCGTTCATCGACGGCAACGGCAGGACCACTCGGCTGCTCGCGGATCTCGCCTTCCTCGCGGCACAAGGCGACGAATCGCTTGAGTCGTATGACTGGGCGGTGGACAAGGATCGCTATATCGCGCTCCTGCGGGAGTACGACCGAACTCGTGATCCGGGGCCGCTCGCCATGTTCATCCCGGTGATCCCCATCGCGTAGCGAGCCCGAAAGCTTTGCCGCGAGGCCTGACCCTCTACTCGGCTATGTAACAGACCTCGGTCACGATCGGGCTGGGTACCGGCAGCGGGGCGGGCAGGCCCAGCCCTCGCGTCAGCCAAAGCTTGATCATGCCAAATACGTGCCTAGATAGCGGTGAGCGAGACAACGCTTCTGATAGTTGGCCCAGCTCAGAGGCTATGGAACAGCTGACTGGATTCGGACTCATAATCCGCCGGTCGTGGGTTCGAGCCCCACCCGCCCCACTGTTCGCGGTGTATTACTTCGGCTGAGGTGTGACGTTTGTCCGCCGGCTGATGGCTGACAGTGTTTCGGCTGATGGTTGACAGTTACTGCGGCTGATCCTTGACGCTCGGTTCATGAGGGAGCTGAGCGTGGCGGAGCAGAGGTATCAGGCTGTCCTGGCGGTGATCGCTGAGGGCGGCACGGTGACGGAGGTGGCCGGGCGGTGGGGTGTGTCCCGCCACTCGGTGCACGGGTTGCTGGCCCGGTATGAGTCGGGCAGGCTCGGCGCCGATCAGCGCTAGACTTCTCTTCTTACATATGTAAGAGTTGTCCTTATGGAAGACGTCAGGCCCACGTTGGCGGTGCTGCATGTACTGCGGCACTTCGTAGACGATGTCTCAACTCCGCGCTATGGCTACGACCTGATGAAGGCCACCGGATACCCGAGCGGGAAGCTCTACCCGATCCTGGCTCGCCTGGCCAACGCTGGCTGGCTCATCAGAGCCCAGGAGCCGGTCGCATCGGCTGAGGGTGAGGGCAGGCCAGCACGGTATACCTACACGCTCAGCCCGGCGGGCGCGGTCCGCGCACGCAGGGTCCTCGCCGAGCAGAGCGCGGCGCTTGCCCCGACCGCGCGGTTGCGCCTGCGCACCAAGGGCAATGAAGCGTGAGCGCGACGTGGCCGTGCGTGGTGGCCGCCGTCCTGGTGATCCTCGGCGCGCTGAAGGCGGCGATGAGCGACATGGTGCAGGAAGAGGCCCGCACCCGCCTGAGCCGGATCCCGTTCGCGCTGATCCGGATGGCTGGCATGCGCGTGCCGGCTGGCCTGCGTGACGAGGTTGTCCCTGAGTGGGAAGCAGAGCTCGAGCACATCGTCTCTGAGACGGAAGGGCTGCCGCTGACGCGGCTGCTGCGGGGAATAGGCTTCGCCGCCAGCCTGCTGCTATCGGCGCGGGCCGTAGCGCGGGGGCTGACCACAGGCAGCGGCGGCAGGGACATTGTCGTGCTGCTCATGCAGTTCGCCGGCCGTGTGATGGCAGTCTTCGGCGCCGCATTAATCTGCGCGGCGCTCTGCGAAGCTGCTGCGGGCCACGCTCCCCAGCCCTTGGCCCTCGGGCTGGCGACGTGTTCGTGGCTTGTAGTCACGGGCACTCTGTTTAGTCTGCGCCGGCCTGAAGTCGCGCTCGCGCTGACAGCGGCCACAATTACGATCGTCTTCTGCGTGCAGGACCCAAGCATCTTCAACATCGCCGCCGCGGTCGCCCTGTTCGCATGCCTAGCAATTGCTCAGGCAGTGAATGTAATCAGCCGCCGCGAACAGAAACGGACTGGTCAGAACGGGCGCTGAGAACAGCCACGGCCCGAGCGAAAAGCTGGCGAACCCGCACTTCGCGAAACGGGGGGCATTCTGAGCCGTCCATCGTAACCAGACCGACAGGCGGTAGTCGTAGCCCCGGGCGCCAACACCATCCCGGCGATAATCCTGGCCCTAGCCGCCCCCGCCTGGTGAGGCCAGGTGAGCTAGCGGTTGTGGCTGTGCGCCGTCAGCCAGCCTGATGACCCTGGCGCCAGGCTACGGCGAGACACCGCTTGATCGGGAAGAAGCCGGTGCGCTTACCGCGCAGGCGCTTGCGATGCTCGGGAATGACCCGACGAAGGCGGATCTTTACGAAGCCGAGTTAGCGCTGCCGCAGGTTCCCTGATCCGGCTTCTGGCGAGCTGGTTCTCGCCTGCGACTTACCAGGCCTCGATCCGCGGCAGCATGTCCACGCTGTGGCCTGCAGATTGGGATGCCTGGGTGGGGAAGACACCGCCGTTCAGCCAGGTGAGAGGCCGGCTCGGTGACGTGAGGACACATCCCCAACGCCGGCGTCTGGCGTCACTATGGTCCGGTGAGAAATTTGCCAGCAGCCTGTCGATCCGGAGCGACGCGTTCGTAGACGAAGTGAGAGGCGGCCGAAGGAGGCCGCCGCGACAAGGGAGTCATGTGATGACGCAGTACCTGATCTCGTTCGATGACGGCGCGATGACCTTCCCCGAGGAGGATCTGCCCGAGGTGTCGAAGGCTGGGCTCGCGGTGGTCCAGGAGGCCAAGGATGCCGGCGTGTTTGTGTTCAGCGGCGGGATGGAAAGCCAGCGTGCGAGCATGGTGGCCACAGACGGGACGGTCACTGACGGCCCGTACCCGGAGACCAAGGAAGTCATCGGCGGACTCATGATCGTTGACGTGTCCTCGCGCGAGGAGGCCCTGGAATGGGCTGCAAAGACGGCCGTCGCCTGCCGCTGTGCTCAAGAGGTCCGCGAGTTCCTGCCCGAACCGGCCGCCTGATAGAAGCCCACGACGGTCAGTTCATCACCACCGCTCTTCATTCCTCCGTGGCCAGGGGCCAGAGACGCATGACGAGCTCGGCTCGCGTGCCTAGCTCTGCGCGCACGTCCGCGGCAAGGCTGTCGGCTTGACTGGCCCAGCGGTTGCGTATCTCCGCTGAGCGCCAGCCGCTTTCCCAGTGGAAGTTGGCGTCAAAATCCTGCTGCCAGGCGGCGAGCCGGTCCAGCAGCCTGGGCGAGAGCTTGGTGAATTGCCAGCTGATGTTCCCGAAGCCGGCACCCCAGAGGGGAAGTTCGGCACCGTAGTCGGGTGCGAGCTCGACGACGGCGGGAAGCGGGTCATCCCAGCCAAGGTCGTCTTCGCCCGGCTGCCACCACGGGTTCTGGTTTCCACCGCCGAACCAGGTGGTCAGGGCGTCGCGCAATCCGGCATCGGTGCCATCTCCCACCCAGGCGACGTATCCGTCAGGGCGGATCACCACGGCCGGCGGGGCGCTGACTAGCCCAGGACGGGAAGCTCCCACGGGCCGCCATAGTCAGCATCGATCAGCTGAATCCGGTCCGTCCACGGTGTGATGTCGAAGACGCGTGGCTGATCGAGGTTGAGCAGCACCGGCATGGCGCGGTGCAGCAGTTCGTAAACGCGGAGCGGGCCGTCGGCCGTGGCGATGTCCAGATCGGGCATGCGCCGTCCGAGCAGGGGATGTCCCTGTCCGAGGTCGTAGTGAATGTCGAGACCCGACATCATCCCGGCAATGCTCTGACGCGGCTCGTCCATGCTCAGCAGCTCGGCCACGATGTCGCGCAGCGCCTGGTGACGGTCGCCGGGGCTGGTCAATGCGACTTGGGCCATGGTGGTCTGCAACACTCGGGCACCGACCGGATGACGTTCGTCATGGTAGGTGTCCAGCAGGCTCTCGGTTGATGTCCTCTTGACCACCTGGGCCAGTTTCCACCCAAGGTTCACGGCATCCTGGACGCCTGTGTTGAGGCCCTGGCCACCGAGCGGGGGATGCACGTGGGCTGCATCGCCCGCCAGAAGGATGCGTCCCTTGCGGTAAGACACAGCCTGCCGGGTGTTGTCGGTAAATCGGGAAGTCGAGCTCAGGCCGTGCACGCCGTAGTCCGTCCCGTCGGCGGCGATGAGTGCCTCGCTGACGTCCTCCAGAGTGGGCTCTCCGGTGTGCCCGACCTCGCGTTCGGTCAAGACGACCACGAATCCGATCTCCGCCCTCGGCCGGGCCGATCCCACCGCCCGGACGCAGGCCGAACTCCGGCTTCTCGGCCATCTCGACCTCGGCCATGAGCCAGCTCGTCGATGGATCCCACCCGGCGAACTCGATATCGGCCGCCTTTCGGATCACACTGCGGCCCCCGTCGCACCCGACCAGATAGTCCGCCCGGATCGACGTGCCGTCGGACAGCGCGACGTCGACGCCGGTGTCGTCCTGGGTGAACCCGGTCACCTCACGTTCGCGCAGTGGTCGGCACCCCGAGCTCCTGGACCCAGGTAGCGAGCAGGCGCTCGGTCTGAATCTGCGGGAGAGCGAGCCCGTAGTTGTGGCGGGCCGGGAAATCGCTGATGTCCAAGGGGATTCGGCCGAATCCCTGGATCTGCATCGCCTTCCCCTCCGCGAGAAACCGATCGGCGACGCCGCGCTGATCGAGCACTTCGATGGTGCGCGCGTGCAGACCGCCGGCGCGGGAGCGGTCGGGATCCGGAGTGGCGCGTCGTTCCACGATGATGACATCGACTTGAGCCAGAGCCAGCTCAGCCGCCAGCATCAGTCCTGTTGGGCCGCCTCCGGCGATCACCACCGCATGTCTGGCCATTCGCCACTCCTTCGGGGCACGGTGCTGAGGATTTCAGCATCGATGGCGAGCTCGAAGCTGTGGCCGCTCTCGGTCAGCGGCAGGAGGGGGCAGGGCACGTTCGGTCACCCGGTTTGCCCGTCGATCGATTCGCGCATCAGATCGGCGTGCCCGTTGTGGCGCGCGTATTCCTCGATCATGTGCATCAGGACCCACCGTAGTGACACCCGCTCCTGGCCCCCCCAGGGGTCGTCCGGAGAGCCTGCGCGCGTCTGGCTTAGCGCGGTCTCCTCATTGCTGCCGAGCTGCCTCTGCACGACAGCGCGGGACCGGTTAACCCGCTCCGTCCACAGAGCCCGCAAGTACTCGCCGGAATCGAATGCTGCGCTGTGCCAGGTCCAATCCGGCTCCGCCTGGAAGTCCACACTGGCCCACGGCTCGGGAAGCGGTTCACCGGCCACTACTTCGGTGAACCAGGAGTCCTCGACGCAGGCCACGTGCTTGAGTAGCCCGCCTAGCGTCATAGCCGAGGGCCGCAGCGTCACCCGCAACTGTTCGTCGCTCAACCCCCGGCACTTCCATTCCAGCGTCGCCCGCTGATAGTCGAGAAAACCGAGTAGCGTCGCGGCCTCGCCACCTTGATGCGGCGGTTCGGGCCGTCCGTACTCGTCAACCATCACCTCAGTCATGAGCCGAACCCTACCGATGACGGCCGCTGGCAAACGATCTGCAGATCGCGTCACCAAGCTGAAGTACTTTCCCAGGACCGTCATAGACTCCCGGCATGGACCTCAAGGACGCAACGCTGATGATCCTGAGTGAGTCTGCTGGTCATCCCAGCGTGGCGAAGATCGCGCAGGCCGCATACGACCAGCTGGCGGGCGGTCAGGAAGTTGACTACCGAGTCCTGGACGAGTTGGTGGCAGAGGCCAGTGCCAAGGGTGTGCTCCGCGCCGTCAGGCAAAAGTACGGCGCCACGACGCACGAGGCCATATTCGGGCCCATCCTTCGTGAAATAGCCCGAGAGAAGCCTGTTCGGCCACGCAGACGGCCCGCGAGCACTGACCGCCTCGATCCCCTGACAACACCCACTGCGGCTTATTGAGCAGCTGATCAGCTCGTGCGTCACACCGGTCACGGCGGCTTACCGTAAGCCATGGCGTCTGGTGAGACGAGGGCGAAGGCCGCGACGCATGTTCGAGCGGTTCACTGACCGGGCACCGCGGGTGGTGGTCCGGGCGCAGGAAGAGGCCAGGACGCGCCAGCAGCGGTTAGACGCAGAAGGGCGTTGGCGGTTGCGCGCTGTGACTGGGCCCGGCCTGTCCGCCAGCGGCCCAGCGCTGCGAGCGGCTCCGGCCGCTCGTGTGGTTTACTGCCGGTAGTTCAGTCCGATCATCCAGGGAGGGCAGATGCGTCAGCAGTTCATATCCATCGAGCAGGCCGTGAGGACCTATTCAGAGGATATGACGCATGTCGCACAAAACGCTCAACCTGGGGATCCTGGCGCATGTAGACGCCGGTAAGACAACTCTCACCGAGCGGCTGCTCTACGCCGCCGGTGTGATCGACCAGCTCGGCTACGTCGACGCCGGCACCACGCAGACTGATTCGCTGGCTCTGGAACGGCAGCGCGGGATCACTATCAAGGCCGCCGTTACCTCGTTCCCGATCGGCGACATCGGCATCAACCTCATTGACACGCCCGGCCACCCGGACTTCATTGCCGAGGTCGAGCGGGTCCTGAACGTCCTCGACGGCGCCGTCCTTGTCATCTCGGCTGTCGAAGGCATTCAGCCGCAGACCCGCATCTTGATGCGCACTCTGCAGCGTCTGCGCATGCCGACGCTGCTGTTCGTGAACAAAATTGACCGTCCTGGCGCGGACACCGACCGTGTGCTGCAGGCGATCTCGCAGCGACTGAGTCTGACGGCCATTGCGATGGGTAATGCCCGCGCTCTCGGCACACCGGAAGCGAGCTTCAGTGCGTCGGGTGCAGGCGACGCCGGGTTCCGGGCCGGCCTGACTGAGGTGCTCGCTGAGCATGACGACAGCATCCTGGCCGCCTACGTCGAGGATGAGGCGTGCGTGCCCTACCTCCAACTGCGGGAGGAACTGGCAGCGCAGACGACGCGCGCGATCGTCCATCCCGTCTACTTCGGCTCCGCAATAACCGGAGCGGGTATCAGATCACTGATGGGCGGCATCGCCGAGCTGCTGCCGGCCGCCGCGGGAGATGCGGACGGTCCCGCCGCAGGCAGCGTCTTCAAGATCGAACGTGGCGGCAGCGGGCAGAAGATCGCCTACGTCCGGATGCTCTCGGGCACGGTACGCACCCGCGACCGGCTGCGATTTGGCGCGGACCTCGAGGACAAGGTGACATCCATCGCCGTCTTCGAGCGCGGGCCTGCGGCGCGGCGCGACTCGGTCTGCGCTGGCGAGATTGGCAAGCTCTGGGGCCTGGACGAGGTTCGGATCGGCGACGGGATCGGGCAGGCCGCCGCTCACGGCGCCCGCCATGAGTTCCCGCCGCCGACTCTGGAGTCAGTCGTCGTCGCCCGCAACCCGCACGACGGGGCGAGGCTGCGGACCGCGCTCGGTCAGATCGCCGAGCAGGACCCGCTGATCAACCTGCGCCAGGATGACAGCCGCCAGGAGACCTCTGTGTCGCTCTACGGCGAGGTTCAGAAGGAGGTCATTCAGGCGACGCTGGCGGACGATTACGGCATCGCGGTTACCTTCCGCGAGACAAAGACGATCTACATCGAGCGTCCGGCCCGCAGCGGCAGCGCCCTCGAGCTTCTTCAGGCGGACACGCATCCGTTCTCGGCGACAGTCGGACTGCGGGTCGAACCCGGGCCGGCCGGTTCGGGCATTCGGTTCCGGCTTGAGGTGGATCCACGCGACGTTCCCGATCTACATCTACAAGACCGCGAGCAGCTTTGCCGACGCCATGACGGAGTACGTCATTCGCACGCTTCAGCAGGGCCTCTACGGCTGGCAAGTCGCCGACTGCGTGGTGGCGATGACCGAATGCAATTACTACATCGGAGACGGACCGAAAAAGCGCATCCTGAGTACTCCGCGGACCACGGCTGCCGACTTTCGCAAGCTGACGCCCATGGTCGTGATGCGTGCTCTGGAGCGGGCTGGCACGCTGGTCTGTGAGCCTATGGCCCAGGTCGCGCTGGAGATCCCGACCGGATTGATGGGCGGCGTCCTGTCCGCTCTCGGGCAACTCGGCGCCTCCGTCGGAACGCCGTCGGTGCGCGGTGAGCTGACCGTCCTGCAGACGGCGCTGCCGTCCGCGCAGGTTCACAGTCTTCAGCAGCAGCTACCCGGCCTGACCAGCGGCGAGGGCGCACTCGAAACCAGCTTCGGCGGCTACCAGCCAGTGCACGGCACCGTTCCTGCCCGGCCAAGAACCGACGACAACCCGCTTGATCCCCAGGAGTACATCCGCCGGGTTCTGTGAGGTGACGCCGGGCGTCCGGTCTGGCCGGAGAGCCTGGTATGTCAGGAGAGTGCCCGATTGGGGATACTGCCGATTACGTATAGTTATTGGTCATGCTCTCTTAGTAGTATCAACGCATGGCTTCCATGCTGTGCCCGGTGCTCGTGGGCCGCAGCGGCGAGGTGAGCGACCTTACTGGCGCCCTCGACGCTGCGGCGGACGGGCATGGCGGCGTCGTCTTTGTCACGGGCGACGAGGGCGTAGGAAAGTCACGCCTCGCCAAGGCGGTCCGCGACCAGGCAGCCGCGCGCCAGTTCCAGGTAGTGACCGGAAGGGCGACCCAGTCGACAGTGCCGGTCGCTTACCGGCCCGTCTCGGAGGCGCTGATCAGCGCGGCCCGCAGCGGTGTCGTTCCCGAGATGCCAAGCGCCTCGAACTATCGGGCCGCGCTCGGGTCCCTGGTCCCGGAGTGGACTCAGCCGGGTGCCGCCAGGGCTCATGTCTCGCCCGTGGTGGTCGGGGAGGCCGTGCTGCGGCTGCTGACCGACCCAGCCGGGCATGGCGGGCTGTTTGTTCTCGAGGATCTGCACTGGGCTGATCCTGAAACCCTGGACATTGTCGAGTATCTGGCTGACAACTCGGCCGACGCCAGCATCTTGTCCGTTGTCACGTTGCGAGACAACGTCCCGTCGGCCTGCATGGACCTGCTGCAGCGATTGTCAGCACGGCGCGCCGCCACGACTGTCCACGTCGGCCGGCTGTCCCCAGCTGCGGTCCGGCAAATGGCTGCTGCGTGCCTGGAGGTAGCGGAACTGCCGGTCTCGGTCAGCGGCTTGATATCAGCTTGCGATGGTCTCCCGTTCACTGTCGAAGAGATGCTGGCGACCGCAGCCTCCTCCGGCGAACTGGTCAAAGATGAGGAAGGCTGGCGTGTTCGCGGCGACGGCACAACCGTCATCCCTGACTCCATCGCCGCGTCGGTACGCAGCCGGCTTGCATCGCTAGGTCCGGCAATCGCCGACGTCATTGTGTCGGCGGCTGTGCTCGGCAGGCAGTTCGACTGGGCATTGCTGCGCAGTGCGGCAGGCGTCGGCGAGGCGGAGGCACTAGCCGCACTGCAGGCGGCGCGCGACGTGCAGCTCATCGAGCCGTCACCCGCCGATATCGAGCCCGGCCTGTTCAGGTTCCGGCACAGCCTGACTAGGGATGCGATCCTGGCCGACCTGATGCCTGCCGAGCGTGGCAGCCGGGCCCGCTCGACCGCCGAGGCTATCGAGCAGGCTAACCCGGGCCTGCCGGGGAGCTGGTGCGAGCAAGTCGCTGAGTTGTACGCACTGGCGGGCCAGCCGCTGCCTGCTGCCCGGCTGCTCGTGACATCCGGCCGCCGCGCCCTGCTCAAAGGCGCCGTCAGCAGCGCGCTTGCCGCCCTCAACCATGCCGGCGCCTTGCTGGCCGAGGCCATGCCTGACGATCCCATGCTCGGCATCGAGGTGGATGAGGTCAGGCTCGAGGCGTTCGCGCAGGCTGGCGATGCCCAGCATCTGGCGCCGCTAGCAGAGGACCTGATCTCCAGGCTCGAGACGGTCGGCGCCGATCCGCGCCGGGAGGCCCTGGTCCGGCTCGCGGCTGCGAGCACCAGGCCGGAGGACGCTCCGATCACCGCTGCGAGCCACCTGGCCGCTGCGGCCGCGATCGCCGACCGGATTCATGACAGCGAACTGGCCGCCCGGATCGATGTTGTGGGCGCCCGTAACTGGCTGGCAGCTGGCGAGCTGGCCAGAGCGGAGCAGCTGGCCTGCCGTGCCCTGGCCTCCGCCGAGGCAGCCGGGCTCCGCCGGCTGGGCCGCGGAGGTGGCGCTGGAATCACTGGAAACCATCGGGCGACGCGAACGTGGACGTGATCTCAACGCTGCCCGCCGGGCGTTCGAGCGTTCCTGCCAGATCGCCGACAGCAAGCAACTCGGGATCTGGCGGCTCCGGGCCAGACATGAGCTGAGCACGATCGACATGCTGCAGGACGGATCGGCTAGGCGCCTGCGCGAGGTAGGTCAGCTTGCCGATGAGGCCGGCGCGACCTGCGTCGGCACCGCCATCGGCCTCCAGCTCACCAACCTGTCGAGTCTGGGGAGTGAGCTCGGCCAGGCCAAGGACATGGCGCTGAAATGCCAGCGCACCGCGGCGCAAATCAAAGCGCCCCGGATCCAGGCGATGGCGATCTGCCTGGAGGCCAGCATCGCGGCGATCCGGGTAGACCAGCAGCAGGCCGAGCTGGCGGCCTGGCGCGCCGAGGCGGTCGTCCCGGAAGATCCCGAGATCCTGCTTACTACCTGGGGTTACGCGCGAGTGCTGGCGTCGCTGTTTGGAGATGATCTGCCGCGCGCGCTGGCCGAGGACGCCACGGCCACCTCCTACGCCGGCCAGGCGCTCGCACGAGCACGGCCAGCGGAAGGGTTCTACTCGGCCTTGCAATCGCCCCTCCTTGCCCCGCAGCGGGCACTGGCTCTGCATGCTTTCCTGACTGTCGTCGCTGACGGAGACGGAGGTGCGGAGTTCGAGCGGGCGAGGAGGGCCGGCGCGGATACGAGCTGGAACGCGGGCTGGCTGGCGTACGCCGCAGCAGTGCAAGCGGGCCGGGACGGCGACGTGTCGCAGGCGGCGGCTCTGGCCGCGACCGGCCGCAAGCGCTTCGACCCGTTCGCGCCGTGGTGGAACCATCTGGCCCGCCGGCTGATAGCTCCGGCGGCACTGCGAGATGGCTGGGGGGATCCCGCTAGCTGGTTGCGGGACGCCGCCCTCGCGTTCGAATCGACTTCCCACCCGCAGCTAGCATCCGCGTGCCGGACGATCCTGCGCGGCGCGGGCGAGCGGGTGCCTCGATCCGGCCGGGGGACTGCGACGGTACCGGCTCAGATGCGCTCGCTCGGCGTCACCAGCCGCGAGATGGACGTCTTCCTGCTGGTAGCTCGCGGTCACTCAGACTGCGAGATCGCCTCCAAGCTCTTTATCGCCCCGAAAACTGTGCAGACCCACGTGGCCAGCCTTGTTGCCAAGATCGGCGCGGCCGGGCGCCGGGAACTCGTCACGCTCGCCGCGCACTTTGATTCCGAAGCCCTGGTCGGCGATAGTGTCCGGTCCGGGTTAGCCGCGGCCGACCCGAAATTGGAGCGACGCGGCCGGATTGTTGCTGAAGACTGTGTACTCGTGCTCCTGACGATTTCCACCACGCACGAACCGGCGACGGATCTGGGGTTCCTACTGCACAAGCACCCGGACCGAGTTCAGTCGTTCCGTCAGTCCGTCGGCACCGCGTATGTGTTCTACCCCGAGGCCCAGCCTCGCCGGTGCACCGCGGCACTGCTGCTGGAGGTCGATCCGGTCAGCCTGGTCCGGGGCCGGAAGGGGCCGTCGGGAGAGGGCTTCGCTCTGGGCCAGTACGTCAACGACCGGCCCTATGCGGCCTCCAGCATGCTGGCGATGGCGCTCAAGGACGTCTTCAGGACGGCACTGACCGGCCGCTGCGACTCGCGCCCGGAGCTGGCCAGCCAGCCGATCCCGCTGGCGATCCGGGTCCCGGCATTGCCCTGCCGCGGCGGGGACGCATTGCTGCGCCAGTTGTTCGAGCCGCTGGGCTGGCGGGTCGAGACGACAGCCAGCCCGCTCGATCCCGAGATCCCCGGCTGGGGAGACTCGCGTTATCTCGACGTCCGGCTGGCAGGCCAGGTCCGGCTTGCCGACGCCCTGAATCATCTGTACGTGCTGCTGCCGGTGCTGGACGACGCCAAGCATTACTGGGTGAGCGAGGACGAGGTCGGCAAGCTGCTGCGGGCCGGCCGGGACTGGCTGGCCGCGCACCCGCAGAAAGAAACGATCAGCAGTCGTTACCTGTCCCACCGGCGGGTCCTGACGGAGTCGGCGCTGGCCCGGTTGGCGGAGGCTGACGACGCCAGCGCTGACGAGTTCGACAACGCGGTCGACGGGGCAGCAGTCGTGGAGACGCCGGACCAGCCGGTCTCGCTGGCCGCGCTGCGACGGGGCTGCGTGCTGGCGGCCGTGCGGGCGGCCGGTGCCCGGCGGGTGGGCGACCTGGGCTGCGGCGAGGGAATGCTGGCCGGCGACCTGCTGGCTGAACCAGGGATCGACAGTGTCATTGCCACGGACGTCTCCGCCCGCGCCTTGCAGATCACCGCCCGCACGCTACGGCTTGACTCAATGCCGCAGCGGGAGCGGGACCGGATCGAGGTGTTCCAGTCCGCGCTCACCTATCGCGACAGCCGGCTCGCTGGCCTGGACGCCGCGGTGCTGATGGAGGTCATTGAGCACGTCGATCCGCCCCGGCTGGACGCGCTCGGCCGCGTGGTGTTCGGCTACGCCGCCCCGGGAACGGTCATCGTGACAACCCCCAACGCCGAGTACAACGTGCGCTTCGAGACCTTGCCGGCCGGAACGATGCGGCACCGCGACCACCGCTTCGAATGGACCCGCGGCGAGTTCCGGACGTGGGCTGAGACCGTCGCGGCTGGCTACGGATACTCAGTCCGGTACCTGCCGGTCGGGCCCGACGATCCGCAGGCCGGGCCGCCGACGCAGATGGCGGTCTTCAGCAAGGTCGTGACACCGTGACACGCGAGCTGACCATCCCGGAGCTGAGCCTGGTGGTGCTGATCGGGGTCACCGGCTCGGGAAAGTCCACCTTCGGCCGTGCGCATTTCCGGCCGACCGAGGTGATCTCGTCGGACTTCTGCCGCGGCCTCGTGGCCGACGACGAGAACGATCAGTCCGCCACGCCCGATGCGTTCGAGCTGCTGAACTACATCGTCGGCAAGCGGCTGAAAGCCGGGCGGCTCACCGTGGTCGACGCGACCAACGTTCAGCCGGAGGCTCGCCGGCAACTCGTCGCGATCGCGCGCGAGCACGACGTCCTGCCCGCGGCCATCGTCCTGGACGTGCCAGAAGGCGTCTGCATCGCGCGCAACGCTGGCCGGCCTGATCGCGACTTCGGGCCCCACGTCGTCCGGCGCCAGCATGATCAGCTGCGGCGGGGCCTCAAGGGACTACACCGCGAGGGGTTCCGGGCAGTCCACACGCTGTCCGGCGAGACCGAGATCGCCGGCGCGACTGTGGTGCGGACGAAGCTTTACAGCGACCTGCGGCAGGAAGCCGGGCCGTTCGACGTTATCGGGGACGTTCACGGCTGCCGAGCCGAACTGGAAGCGCTCCTGACTGAGCTCGGCTACCAGGTCCGGCGGGACGCAGGCGGACAACCGGCCGGAGCGCACCTGGCCGGCCGGCGCGCTGTTTTCCTCGGCGATCTCGTCGACCGGGGACCGGATACTCCCGGCGTGCTGCGGCTGGTGATGGGCATGGTGGCGGCCGGCGACGCGCTCTGCGTGCCGGGAAACCATGAGAGCAAGCTGCTGCGCGCGCTGCGCGGCCGCGACGTGCAGGTCACGCACGGCCTCGCCGAGTCGCTCGAGCAACTCGCCGCCGAGCCGGCCGGGTTCCGGGCCGGCGCCGAGGAGTTCCTCGATGGTCTGATCAGCCACTACGTCCTGGACGGCGGGCGGCTTGTGGTCAGCCATGCTGGCTTGATCGAGCGCTACCAGGGCCGGGCGTCCGGCCGGGTGCGCGAGTTCTGCCTCTACGGGCAGACCACGGGCGAGACTGACGAATACGGCCTGCCGGTCCGCTACCCGTGGGCTCAGGAGTACCGCGGCAAGGCCATGGTGCTCTACGGTCACACCCCGGTGCCCGCGCCGGAGTGGATCAACAACACGCTGTGCCTCGACACCGGCTGCGTCTTCGGCGGCCGCCTGACTGCGCTGCGCTATCCAGAACGGGACTTGGTCTCGGTACCGGCTGCGAAGGTCTACTACCAGCCGGCCAGGCCGTTCCCCGCGAACGCGGATGCCGATCCCGACGTCGCCGGGCGCCGCGAACCCGAGGTGCTCGAGATCGGAGATGTCACCGGCAGCCGCGTCATCGAGACCCGGTATCAGCGGCGGATCGGAGTGCGGGCGGAGAACGCGGCAGCCGCGCTCGAAGTGATGAGCCGGTTCGCGATCGACCCGCGCTGGCTGCTGTACCTGCCGCCGACCATGAGCCCAGTGGCGACCTCGATGGAGCCGGACGCGCTTGAGCACCCGGATCAGGCGTTCGAGTATTTCCGGTCCGAGGGCGTCGACCAGGTGCTCTGCGAGGAAAAGCACATGGGATCGCGCGCGGCACTGCTGGTCTGCCGTTCGGCCTCAGCAGCCCGGGCCAGGTTCAGCACCCCGGACGGCCAGCTTGGTGCCGCGTGGACCAGGACGGGGAGGTCGTTCTTCCCCGAGGAACTCACCGCGCAGCTGGCCGACAGGTTGCGTGCCGCCGCCGAGACCGCCGGACTTTTCGATGAGCTGGGCACCTCCTGGCTGCTGCTCGACGCTGAAGTGCTGCCCTGGAGCGCCAAAGCCGGGCAGCTGCTGCGCGATCAGTACGCGGCTGTGGGAGCTGCGGCGCGCGCGTCGCTGCCCGTCGCGATGGAGGTACTCGGCCAGGCCGCAGCGGCCGGCCGGGACGTCGGCGCCCTGCTGGAGCGCATCCGGGCCCGGCAGGCCAACGCAGCGGCCTTCACGGCCGCCTACCGCCGTTACTGCTGGCCGACCGACGGGCTGAACGGAGTCCGGATAGCACCGTTCCAGATCCTGGCCACCGAAGGGGCAGCCCATCAGGAGCAGCCGCACGGGTGGCACCTTGCGCTGGCGGACCGGCTGGCCGCGGCCGACGCTGACCTGATCGCGCCGACGCGCCGGGTCGCCGTGGCCACGACCGAGCCCGCTTCCGTCGCCGCGGCTACGGACTGGTGGTCAGAGCTCACGTCGGCCGGCGGGGAAGGAATGGTCGTCAAGCCTGCCCGAAACCTGACCCGCGGCCGGAAGGGACTCGTGCAGCCGGGACTCAAGGTCCGGGGCCGCGAATACCTGCGGATTATTTACGGCCCGGACTACACCGAGCCGGCCAGCCTGGCGCGGTTGCGCTCGCGCGGGCTCGGGCACAAACGCTCGCTGGCGCTGCGCGAGTACGCGCTCGGACTCGAGGCACTCGACCGGGTGGCGCGGGCCGAGCCGCTCTGGCGAGTGCACGAATGCGTCTTCGCGGTGCTCGCACTCGAATCCGAGCCGGTGGATCCGCGGTTGTGACCAGCCGGACGCCCGGTGCCTCCCGCCCTGGCGGCCGGGGCATCAGGTGCCGCGGCCGAGCTGAGCCGAGTAACGTTCTGGCCTGCCGAGACCGCAGGCCGCGACGACGGAGATGCTGAAGTGCCCGCTGACTATGACCAGATCCGCGCGGAGAACATCGCCCGCTACGGCTGGGACACCGCGGTGCTCGAACTGCTCGGTCAGCTCTACAGCGAGCGCTCGCACTTCATCTTCGAATTGATCCAGAATGCTGAGGACGCGGGCGCGACCGAGCTCGGCTTCGAGCTATTCCCGGACCGGCTCGAAGTCAGGCACGACGGGCGGCCGTTTACGCCGGAGGATGTCCGGGGGATCTGCGGGGTCGGGCAGGGCACCAAGGCCGAGGACCTGACCCAGATCGGCAAGTTCGGCATCGGCTTCAAAGCTGTCTACGCCTACACCGACAGCCCGGTGATCTACAGCGGTGACGAGAACTTCCGGATCGAGCAGTATGTCCGGCCGCGCGCAGTTGACCCGCCCTCGGGTGCCACCGCCGGCACCGTCTTCGTGTTCCCGTTCGACCGGGCCGATGTCTCCCCGGCCGTCGCGGTCCGCGAGATCTCGGCCGCGCTCACCGGCCTGGACGCCGAGACGCTGCTGTTTCTGCGCAGGATCGGGCGGATCCGCGCCCGCGGCGCCCAGACACCCGAAGTGCTCCACGAGCGCAGGACTCACGAACGGTCACCGTCCCTGCGGCATATCGTGCTCGCTAGCAGGGGAGCTGGTGGCCCGAGCACCGATGAGTGGCTGGTCTGGCAGCAACCGCTTGAGGCGCTGGGTCAGCCGGGGCTGCGGGCCGAGATCGCCTTCATGGCGCGGACCGGGGCGGACGCACGGCGGCTCGTCCGGCGGGACAGCTCGCCGCTGGTGGTGTCGTTCCCGACCCAGAAGGAGACGTTTCTCGGCTTCCTGATCCAGGGGCCGTACCGGACCACACCCGCGCGCGACAACGTCCCCGACCACGATCCGTGGAACCAGGCGCTGGTGGGCGAGACGGCCAGCCTGCTGGCAGACGTGCTCACCGAGTTGCGGGACGAGGGCCTGCTGACGGCCGACATGCTGCAGGCTTTGCCGCTGGACGCGACACGCTTCGGCCGCGGCACGATGTTCCGGCCGCTCTTCGACTCGGCTCGGGCGGCCCTCGCCGGCGATCAGCTCATCCCCGCTGATCCCGCTGGCTACCGCGGACCGCGGCAGCTACGGCTGGCCGGCGAACCAGGCCTGCGGGACCTGCTGACCCCGGAACTGCTCGGCGAGCTCCTCGGGGCCCAGGGCCCGGTCTGGTTCGCGCACGACGACATCTCCGAGTCAGCGACGCCGCTGCTATGGCAGTACCTGCGAGACGAGATCGGCGTCGGCGAAGTCACTCCTCCGTCGGTCCTGGCCGCCGTCACCGCCGGGTTCCTCGCGGCCCGCTCCGATGACTGGACCGGTCTGCTTTACTCTTTCCTCTACCAGCACCCGGCGCTGTGGCAGGAGGCTGACCGGCCGGGCGACGAACCGGGTGCGGCGCGGATCAAGCCGGTCATCCGGCTCGAGGACGGCACTCAGGTGGCTCCGTTCGGGCCAGGCGGCAGACCCGCCGCCTACCTGCCCGGACCGGCACCGAGTGAGTTCCCGACGGTGCGGCGGGCGGTAGCCGGACTTCCCGGCGCGCGGCAGTTCCTGGCGGCACTCGGATACGGCGAGCCGGACCTGGTGGCGGAAGTACTCGACCGGGTACTGCCCCGTTACGAAGGCGCCGACGCCGCGTCGCTGGACCCGGCCCGGCACGAAGCGGACCTGGAGCTGATCGCACGTGCGCTAGCGGAAGCCTCGCAGGCCGGGCGGCTGCGCGTGGCCGAGCAGCTGGCGCAGACCACGTTCCTGATCGGAGAGAACGCGGCAACGGGGGAGAGCCGCCTGATGCGGCCCGGTGAGCTGTACCTGCGCACCACGGCCCTGGACGCCTACTTCGCCGGCAACCCGGCCGCCTGGCTCGCTGCCGACAGCTACGGGCCGTGGCTGGCCCAGCTGCGCAGCATGGGCGTCCCGGATGAGGTCCGGCTGAGCGCGCGCCGGGCCGACGGGCTCGGCTACGTAACGATCGCCGACGACTTCGCCCGGCACGAGCGCGGAGTGGCCGGATTCGACCCGGCGGCCGCGATCGACGGGCTGGAGTACGCGCTCGGCCATCCCGGCGCTGTCCGCTGCGAATACATCTGGAACGTGCTGCTGGTACCGAACCGGCAGCTCATCGCGGGCGTCGTCGAATCCTCCCACCGGATCGGGTTCGAGGACGCCCGGCGCGAGGAGATGCTGTCACCGATCGGCCTGGCAGCAACCGCCGCGGCCTGGCTGCCGGCCGCGGACGGCAGCTTCCAGCGGCAGGCTGACCTGGATGCCGCGCAGCTGCCCCCGGCCTACCAGCGCGACGACGTGCTCGCCTGGGCGCTGGGCATGACGCAGCCGGTGATCGAGGAGGCGAGCCGTCAGCTCGGCTTCCCGCCGGATTTCCTGCGGCGGCTGAGCCTGCATCCGGACCTGGTCCAGGAGATCGAGCGGCAGCTCGCCAGCCGGGACGGCGCGGCCGCCGGCCAGCCGCGGGCGGGCGGCACGTCCTTGTGACCTGCGAGCCGGGCGGCCTACCGGGCATTGAGCCTGCGCTGGACGCGGAGCAGGTACTCCCGGCGGTTGAGCGGGTTGCAGTCGCGGTTCGGACGGCTGGGAGGCGGGCCGCTGACCGGCTGATAGCGCGCGAACGCAGACTCCAGGATCCCCTCACCAGCGGTGAGCGACGGCAGTTGCTGCTGCAGCTCATGCACGTGGCCTGACGGGATCTCGCCCTCGATGACGCACGATGATCCGGTCAGCGCCGGGGTCTGGCCGACGGCACGGAGCCTGGCCAGTGCCGTCATCACGGCCGGCACGCAGATCGCGGGTATCTCGAGCCAGAAGGAGCTGACCGGCTCGCACACCACGGTGCCGGCCTGCCGCAGGGCTGCCATCAGCACGAGCGGGGTCAGATTGCGGAAGTCGCCGGCGGAGCTGGAAAAGACGCTCCAGCCGGACGGCGGTGGAGGCACGTAGCCGCTTCGCGTCAGGGTGATCACGCAGTCGAGCACCTGCCAGCCGTACAGGCCCTGCTGCAGCGTCCCGGTCGCCGTTTCCTCGACCGCCCGCAGGAACGAGGCGGGCAATGATCCGAGTTCGATCTCCACCCGGAACTGCACGCCCGAGCCGGCCGGTCCGGGCCCGACGCGCAGCCCCACGGTGGCCTTGAACGGATTAGCCGGATCATCCATGGACTCGGCTGCCTCACCCGTACCGGTCAGGCGCTCGGCGCAGATCGTCGTAGTCTCGCGGAAGCTGGCCGCGATCCCGAAGTCGTCGGCCAGCGTCGCCTGAATGACTTCCTTCTGCACATCGCCGTAGAGGGACACCAGGACCTCGCGGTGGCCGTTGTCCTGCCGGAGGTTAATCAGCGGATCCTCCTCCGCGAGCTGGGCAAGCGCGGAGTACAGCGCCGCCCGCTGCGATGGCCGCTCCGGCACGACGACAGTCTCCAGGGTTGGCGGCGCGAAGTAACGCGCGGCCTCGGCGCGAGATGAGCCGATCCGATCCCCGACCTGAATCCCGGTCAGACCCCAGAGCCTGGCGATCTGGCCTGCCCGGACAGCCAGGCCGGGCTCGGCACCGCCGTCGCGGAACACGCTGATTGCCGTGATCTTGCCATCACCGCCGCGGCCGAACTGTACTGGCTCGCGGGCCGTCAGGGTGCCGGTGAACATCCGGACGCAGGCTACTTTTTCCCCGGCAGGACCTCGCTCGATCTTGAACACGCGGCCGTCAGGCGGGCCGGCCGCATCGCCCTCGGCTCGCGGCAGAAACTCGGTGATGCCCGCGGTCAGCGCGGCGATTCCGGCACCGGTCACCGCCGACCCGAAATAGACCGGGTGCACGACCGCCTCCCCGGTCTGCGCGGCGAGCGCCGACCGCCGGCGGTACGGCAAGCCCGGCCCCTCATCGAGGTAGTCAGCCAGCAGCGCGTCGTCGCGGGCGGTGAGCACGTCGGCCAGGCAATCAAGGAAGCCCTTGTCGGCCGGCCCGAACGGCCGCCAGGCCGCACTGCGCGTGCCAGGCTCTGCCACAGTGCCCATCGCGACGACACCAGGCGTCAGCCTGGCTGAGATGTCCTGCAGGACGCGGTCGCAGTCAGCCCCGGCTCGGTCGACCTTGTTGACGAAGATGACTGCCGGGATAGCCAGCCGGCGCAGGGCTCGCATCAGCACCCTGGTCTGTGCCTGGACACCCTCGACTGCCGAGATGACCAGAACGGCCCCGTCGAGCACGCTCAGCGAGCGTTCTACCTCGGCGATGAAGTCGGGGTGACCCGGAGTGTCGATCAGGTTGACGCACACGTCCCCGACGAGGAAGGAGACGACCGCAGCCCTGATGGTGATGCCGCGCTGCCGCTCGAGGGCGAGCGTATCGGTCTGAGTGCTGCCGTCATCGACACGTCCGACGCGGTCGATGACTCCGGCGGCGAACAGCAGCCGCTCGGTCAGGCTGGTCTTTCCGGCATCAACATGCGCCAGGATCCCGAGATTGAGCGATTGCACGAAAAGGTCATGTCCTTTGGATGCGCGGAAATTGCCATCACGATGAACATGCGCGCTGCTCGCATCTCGCTCTCCTCTCGCCAGTCCCGGCGGCGTCTCCCGGCTGGGCACCGGGCTGCCTTCCGGAAGTACACCATCGGCGCCGGCAGCGGGCAACTAAATATCCGCCGTCGCGGCGACGCGGCTGCGGGCGCCGGCCAGCGCTACCGGTAGGCACGGGCCTGCAGCTCGAACAGCTCGGCGTACAGGCCCCCGGCGGCAATCAGCTCGTCGTGGCTGCCTTGCTCGCAGATCTGCCCGTTACGCAGCACCAGGATGAGATCGGCCATCCGCACGGTAGAGAACCGGTGCGAGACCAGCACGGTGATAGCGCCGGTGAGCTGGCGTGTCCGCCGGGCCGCGTGGGTCCACCGGGCGAACAGCTCGTGCTCAGTCTCGGCATCGATGGCGGCGGTCGGCTCGTCCAGCAGCAGGAGCAGCGGCGCGGTCCGCATCATCGCGCGGCCGATGGCGAGCTTCTGCCACTGGCCGCCGGACAGGTCGACACCGCCGGGCCAGGCCGGGCCGAGCTGTGTGCCGAGCCCGGACGGCACCCGGCCGGGCAGGTCCGCCGCGCCTGCCTGATCGAGGGCGGCCGCAGCGGCGCCGGCATCGTCCAGATCGGCCAGCTGCCCGATTCCGATGGCGCGCTGCATCGTGAACTCGAACCTGGCATGGTCCTGGAACCCGGCCGAGATCCCGAGCCGCCACTCCTGCGGATCGAAGTCCGCCAGGTCGGTGCCGTCCACCAGGACCCGGCCGGTGTCGCAGGCAGAGCCCGGCTAGCAGGCTGACCAGCGTCGTTTTCCCGGCCCCGTTATCGCCGACCACCGCGACCGTCGTGCCGGCCGGCAGGGTCACCGAGACGTCCCGCAGCGTAGCGTCGGCGCGGCCCGGGTAGCCGAACGTCACTGCCTCCAGCCGGATGCCGTCGCGGAGCCTGGCCGGACCACGCGCCGCGCGCAGCGCCGGCCGTGTGCCACCGGCCGCAGGCCGCCGGCGACGCGTCTGCCAGCTCGCAGACGCGCTCAAGGAACACGTACCGGCCTGCGGAGGTGAGCGTGCGCTGCAGCCACTGGGTGTGCTCGGCCGACCCGGCCACCAGCGTGAGCACCTGGCCCGCCAGAACGGCTGTCATCGAGACCGCGCCGATACTCAGCTCGCGCCTGGCCGCCAGATAGGTCACCAGCACGATCGCGCCGAGATACCCGGCCAGGAAGACGACCCGGCCGATCATCCGGAAAGCCTGGCCGCGAACCGACAGCCGCACGTGGATGTCACGGATGAGCTGGTGCTCGGTCCTGAACCGGCCCAGCAACTCAGCGCGGACCCGGAACAGCCGTAGCTCGGCCGCGGCGTTGCGGTTGGCGGCCAGGTCGTACAGCATGGCCGCCCGGCGGCTCGGCTCGGCGGCCAGTTCGTTGCCGGTGTTGAACAGGCCGGCCGACCGCCGCGCCAGCAGCAGCGTGGGCAGGCCGAACAGCGGCAGCACCAGCAGCAGCGGGGTGACCGAGACCAGCAGCACGATGGTGATCGCGATCCGGACCGCGGTCGTGATGGCCTCGATCACCGACGGGACCGCCTGACCGAACTCCCAGGTCTCCGCCTGCAGCAGTTCGAGCTCGCGCAGGTAGGCCGGCGTCTGGTGGATCTGCAGCGTGGGGGAGCGGGCGACAAGTTCCAGCAGCCGGCTGTCAAGCAGGTGCTGGGTCCGGTCGCCGAGCCTCATCCTGGTCCGGTTCCCGGCGTACTCCACCGCGGCAACCAGCGTGAGGCAGACCGCTATGGCCAGACCCGCCAGCAGTGTCGTCTCGCCGTGGCCAGCGGCGGCGCCGTTAGTGAACAGCCGAAGCCAGAGGCTGAACAGCGATGCCGCCACGGCCTGCACCGTCAGCAGGATCAGCGTCCAGATTGCCAGCCGGCGGTCGGCTGACCACGCGAACCCGAGCATCCGCCGCGCGGCCCGCAGCGACGATACCCGAGGCCGGAGCGAGGCCGCCGGCCCCTGCCCACTCATCCCGGTCCCCGGCGTAGTTACTGGCCTGCAAGGTGAACAGCCGGGCGTACCGGCCGCCGACCGCCATCAGCTCGTCGTGGGTGCCGTCCTCGGTGATCTGGCCGTGTTCCAGCACCACGATCCGGTCGGCACGGCGGACGGTGGAAAACCGGTGGCTGATCACGACGGTGGTCAGGCCGCGGGTGAGCTCAAGGAACCGGTCATACATCTCAGCTTCGGCCCGTACGTCCAGGTGCGCGGTCGGCTCGTCCATCACCAGGACTCGTGCTCCGGCCCGGACAGCGGCCAGCGCGCGGCCGAACGCGATGCGCTGCCACTGCCCGCCGGAAACGTCCACGCCGCCGTCAAACCGGGGCGACAGGGTGCTGCCCGGTCCGGCCGGCAGCGCGGCGATCAGGTCCGAGATCCCCGCCTGACCAGCCACCTCGGCCAGTGCGGCGGGGTCCAGCGGCTGCTCGACCGCTCCCAGCCGCAGGTTGTCGGTCAGCGACAGCTCGTAGCGGACGAAGTCCTGGAAGATGACCGCGACCTGGCGCCGCCAGCTCTGCAGGTCGATCCGGGCCAGGTCGGTGCCGTCGACCTCGATTGTTCCCGCCGCCGGGCGGCACAGCCCGGTCAGCAGCTTCACCAGCGTGGTCTTGCCGGCTCCGTTCAGCCCGACGATGGCAACCGACCGGCCGGCCTGTAGCTGCAGGCTGAATCCGTCCAGCACCAGCCCCGGTGCCGCGGGATAGCCGAAGCTGACATCCCGGAACACCACCGACTGCGCGGGCAGGCCGGCCGCGCTGATCCCGGCCCCGCCGCCGGTCCCGCCGCCGGGCCGGGCGCCGGGCTGCCCGGACTCGATGTCGCGCTCCAGCGCGAGCACGTCCGGTACCGGCACCGCGCCATTCTCGATCCAGGTGTCGCCCTGCAGGCTGGCCAGCATCGTCATGCCGACAATGCCCTGCAGGATCACGATCAGCGCAGGCACGCCCAGCGATCCCGCCGGCCGCCCTGGCCAGCAGCAGCAACACGGCCAGGTGAGCCGCTAGCAGCAGGCTCCCCAGAATCGTCATCTGCCGGTGATCGGCGCGCCGGGTGTGCCACAGCTGGTTCATCACGGCGGTCCACTCCTGGCGGTACTGCTGCACCAGCCAGCCGGCCAGGCCGAAGATCCGCACTTCCTTCGCCCACGGCGGCAGCAGGCCGATGCGCTGCAGGTAACGTGCCCGCCGCAGCGGCTGCGTCCAGAACGGCTCGGCCCGGTAGTAGCTTGCCTGCATGGCGCGGCCGACGACAAGCCAGACGACCGCCAGGACCAGGGCGGCGGCCGGCCAGTAGTAGCCGACCAGCACTGCGGCGGCCGCGCCCTGAGCCCTGGCTGTCCACTGGTAACTCAGGCCGGAAACCAGCTCGCCGGGACCGTACCTGGCCAGCTGCACGCTGCGGTCGAGGCTGGCGGCAAGGTCAGGGTCATCGAATAGCCGCAGGTCATCTCCGGCCAGCGCGGCCGACATCACCCGTCCCAGCAGGTACCCGTCGAACCGCCGGTACAGGTCAGTGGCGACCACATCCTGGGCGCTGGCGACCAGCTCCTGCAAGATGAGGGCCGCGGCGATCGCCGCCAGCGTGCCGATCGCGTGCCGCCCGGCGGCCGATCCGAACCCGCCGGTGACGACCTGCGGGACCTGTCCGGCGAGAACGCCGACGAGGGCGGCGAAGACGGCCGGCAGCGCTCCCGCGAGCAGGGCCAGCACGGCTAGTGAGGTGACTCGGCCGGGAAATGCCCGGGCCAGAACGCGCAACGCGGCCCGGCGGCTGGCCTGCCGCGCCGACCGGAACGGACTGAAACGGACTCACAGCATGGCGCGACAGTAGCAGGGGCGGCTATGACTCGCCAGCGCCGCGAGAGCCGGCGGGAGCCGCGCCCGGGCCGGCTGTGCCAGGCTTGCACTGGCGCGAGCGGAGGTGCCGATGCCAGCACGGTCCGGCTGGGGTCTGACCCCCCGGCAGAGCGTCGCGTTCGAGTGCGCCCGCCGCGGCGAGCCGCAGGTCGTAGCCGGCTGCGTGGCCTTGCTCCGGCGGCAGCAGGCCGACGACGACCTGATCCTGGCGCTGGGCGGTCCGGTGGGCGAGATCGTCCTCAACGATGGCCCGGCCCAGCGCAATCAGTACTGGCGCCGGGTCTGGGGCGCGCGCGGCCTGCTCTATGCCTGGGCCGACGAGACGGGCGACGCCGAGGAGGCCGTGATCGAGGCCCTGGCGGACGAACACTGGCGGGTCCGCGAGATGGCATCGAAAGTCATCGCGCGGCGCAAGCTCGGCGCTGCGCTCGAGCCGGTCGCGCGGCTGCGCGACGACCCGGTGCCGCGGGTGCGCGCGGCTGCCGGGCGCGCGGTGGTGATCCTGACCGCCGCGGGCGCCTAACCACGCCCGGAGCTGGCCAGGGCGGGGCGCGCCGCCGCCGGCTGCAGCAGGCCGAGGTCGCGCAGCTGCCCGATGCACGTGGTGACGGCGGCGAGCACATCATCGCCCGAGACACTGAACATTTCATTCAGGAACGTGGTGATACCGGCAGCTGTCCGCCGCCCGTCGCAGAGCTCCAGGGTGACGGCAGCCGTCGGATTGAGGTAATGCACGAGGTCAGTCTGCGGGTCGTACACGACGTACCCGTCATCGACGGCGCTGATGTCAAGGCCGGCCGTCCGGGCAGGGTAATCGGTCATCGGTGCATCCGGGAAGCGGGCGCGGTCAGGATAGTCGTGCCCTGGCCTGGTGCTGCTCCCTGGTCCTCCTCCCGCGGTGGTCTGGTCTGGACCCTGCTGCTGAGCGACAGGGCCAGCTTCTTCTTGACGGCGAACTCCGGATTGCCGGGATCGCACCGCTCCGCCTCGCCGTAGGCGGCGGCGGCCTCTGCGAACCGGCCCAGGCGCATCAGGCACAGCCCCCGGCCCTCGTGCGCGGACTCGCCGAACAGCCGCTGGTCATAGGCCGGGCCGACATCCGGCAGCCCGTCCAGGTCAACGGTGAGCAGTTTGTCGAACCTGGCCAAGGCCGGCTCCGGCTGGCCGGCCGCGACCAGGTGCCGGGCCTCCTGCCAGAGCAGCACGTAGTTGCCCGGATAGGCAGCGCGGCCCTCGCGCAGCAAGTCGGCGACGTCCTCGCCGTCCGTCATCCGCATGGAGATCAGCTCAGTGAACAGCAGCACGCCGCAGTAGTCGGTGTGGCCGGCGGCGGTAGACAGCTCGATCGCATGCCGGAGTACGTCCTTGGCCGGCTGCCAGCGGCCCAGGCCTGCCAGCACCCTGGACAGGTGGTGCCAGAGGAACAGGTTCTCCGGCGTGATCTTGACCTGCCGCTGAAGCAGCGGCAGGTTGCGCAGGTGCTTGCGCGTCTGGTCGCCCTCGTAGCCGACGTGCTCGAGCAGCAGGTCACAGGTGCCGATCGGGCGCCGGTCCATCGCGGCGACAGCATGGATGGCGGGGACGACGTTCTCGTGGATCGCACCGCGGAACCGGATCCTGGCGTCATTGCGCCAGAGCCGGTACTCGCGGTAGGGAGTGGCGCCCGCGACAGGCCGCAGCAGCAACCGGAAGGCGACCTCGCTGGCGCCAGCCAGCACCTGTTCCACCTGGGCCCGCGTGCACGGCGCCAGCCGCTCGTCGGCGTCGATGTACAGGATCCATTCGGTCCGGCAGCAGTCGAGGCCGGAGTTGCGGGCCGCGCCGAAGTCGTGCCGCCAGGGATAGCGAAATACCCGTGCGCCGTAGGAGGCAGCGATGGCGGGGGACTCGTCGTCCGAGCCGGTGTCGACGACGACGATGTCATCGACAACCGCTCGGATCGACTCCAGGCACGCCGCGAGATGCGCGGCTTCATTCCGGACGATAAGCGAGGCTCCGAGCAGGCCGCCAGGTGCCTGCGCCGCCTCAGCCGAAAACGGCTCTGCGTGCTTCATCAGCGACGGGCCTAGCTAGAACCAGGAAACGCCACGGTGGCGGTGATTGTCGAATGGGAAACACTCGCCATAGACCCACCAGAATGGGTCGTCGCAGCCTTCGCCATGGCGATGTCCCTTGCCGCCGGTCATATTGCCGTACCCATGGTGCATATGCCGGTAGGGCATATTGCCATAGTAACCATACGGGCTGTACGGCATATTGCCGTGATGATGCTTTTGCCGAGTCTGATCTGACACCGGCGTGGCGCGTGCTATTCCGTCCAGCGCAAACGACGAGATCATAGGGGCCGCGAAGACGGCTCCGGCGAATTTGGCCATAAAAGAGCGACGAGATGGCTCCACCCCTGAAAGCTTCTCGTCGCTACGGTGTTCAGACACGTGGGCCACCCCGTAGGAGATGTGCGGACTCCGTTGTATTGGAGCGTTGAACGCTGCAACAGTAGCACGATGACATCGCCAGATCGGGACCTGCTGTATGTGACGCCAATAGCACCGTCGGATACCGGTAATGGCCTGGCGATGCGCAGTGAGCTTATTTCCGTAGCCGCTTCGAGTGATTTCCGGCTAAAGATTCTCGTCGTGCCTGTCGTCGGCCCTGGCCGGGTGCAGCCGGGCCGGAAGATCAGCGTGCTGCCGCTGCCTGGCCCGCGGCAGCTGGCGGCGCAGGCCGCCGCGCTGATGGCGAGCGCGACCTGGCGGGGCCGGATCTCGCGCACCTATCCGCTGCCATGGCTGGCCACGCTGGCGCCCGCGACCCTGGCCGCCGCGGCCGAGCAGATCTTGGATCCGGCGCCGGGGACGCCGGTACACGTCGCGCGGTCGTACCTGGCACCGCTCGGGATCGCCCTGGCCGAGCGCATCGGGTCGGCCTGGCTGACACTCGATCTCGACGACGACGACGAGGGGCTCGCGCGAGCGGCGGGTGACGAGGCAACTGGCGCGGCCTACGGACGGCTGGTCGCGGAATTCGGGCCGCTCTTCAGCGGGGTTGCGCTGGCCGCTCCGGCCGAGGCGACGGCCGTCAGCGCGCGGCACGGCCTGGTCACGACGGTGCTGCCGAATGCGATCACCAGGCCCGCAGGCTGCCTGCGGCCCCGGTCACCGGGGCCGGGCGGCCTGATCCTGCCCCGGCCGCGAGGCGGCGAAGGTGCGGTCGAGCTACTGTTTGTCGGGAATCTCACCTACTGGGCCAACGCGGACGCCGCCGTCCGGCTAGTCCGTGACGTGCTGCCACGCGTGCGCCGGCTTACCGGCAGGACCGTCCGGGTGACGCTGGCCGGAGACGCTGGCCACGATCGGGAACTGGAATCGCTGGCACGGGAGCCGGGCGTCCGGCTCACCGGGTTCGTGCCGGACGTCGGCCCGGTCTATGACCGGGCGGACATGCTGGTGGCACCGCTGATGTTCGCGGCCGGAACCCGGATCAAGCTGCTGGAGGCGTTCAGCCGGGGCGTGCCGGTCGTGACGACCGCAGCCGGGGCGGCTGGCCTGGCAGTGATCAGCGGAGAGCACCTGCTGATCGCGGACCCGGCCGGGGAGATGGCACAGGCGGTCGTGCGGCTGGCCGGCGACGATGAGCTGCGGGCCAGGCTGACGGCCGGTGCCCGGGACCTGGTACAGCGGAACTACTCCCGGGCGGCCGTGGTGCCGCGTATCCGCGAGTTCTTCGCCGCGGCGGCTGGCCGGCCTGAGTTGACGGTCGCTAGCCGTATTGGTTATCGTTTTCATTAGCAATAAGCGGTGCCTGGCAACCGCCTGTCATGCTCTTGAGCTGCCGGTTCGGGAGATGCCCAGGCCAGGGCCGTGGCAGGACCGTGCTCACCGTCACTACCGTTCCGAGTCCCGTCCGGAGTACTTCTATGCCTCGTTGCCAGATGCCAGCTCGCCAGGTCCGCCGCCGCGCTGCCGCCGTCAGCCTGGCCGTCGCCGCCGGCCTGGTGTGCGCCGCCTGCTCGGCCAGCTCAGCCAGCAACTCCGCCACGGCCACCTCCGGCGTGGTCGTCGCCGTCGGCGCGCAGAACACGTACGCGAACGTGATCGCCCAGATCGGCGGGCCTTACGTCCGCGTCACGGCGATCGAGATCAACCCGAACACCGACCCGCACAGCTTCCAGACCAGCGCGAGCGTCAGCGAGGTGGTCAGCGCGGCCGAGCTGATCGTGCAGAACGGCCTGGGCTACGACTCCTTCATGGACAGCATCGAAACGCCGCGCCGAACAGCGTCCGGAAGGTGATCACTGTGCAGCATCTGCTCAGGCTGCCCGACAGCACGCCGAACCCGCACCTGTGGTACTCGCCGGCCACCATGCCAGCCGTGGCGAAGGCGATCGAGACTGACCTATCGCAGCTGCGGCCCGCGCACGCCGCGCTACTTCCGTGCTCAGCTGGCGAAGTTCAACGACTCGCTGAAGCCGTGGCTGGCGGCGATCGCGTCGTTCAAAGCCGCCTACCCCGGCGCTCCGGTCGCCACCACCGAGCCGGTCGGCGACTATCTGCTGCAGGCCATGGGCACTGAGAACCTGACGCCGTTCGGCCTGCAGGCCGACATCATGAACGGCGTCGACCTGTCACCTCAGTACGTGACGCTGGAAGAGAACCTGTTCAGCGAGCACAAGGTGAAGGTCTTCGTGTACAACCAGCAAGTGGTCGACTCGGTCACCGCCTCGTTCTTGGCCGCGGCGCAGCGCGCCAAGATACCGGTCGTTGGAGTGTACGAGACCATGCCGTCGGGCTTCACCTACCAGTCGTGGATGCTGGCCGAGGTGCACGCGCTGCGGGCTGCCGTGGCCAGCAAGCACTCCACCCAGAAGCTGTGAGCCAGCCATGACCGGCGAGCAGGCGAACGGGCGCCGGTCCCGCCCCGGTGCTGTCCGTCGACGGCGCCGGCGTCCGGCTCGGCGGCCGGGACGTGCTGCAGGACGTCACCTTCAGTCTCGGCGCCGGGGAGTTCGTGGGCCTGATCGGCTCCAACGGGGCCGGAAAGACAACGCTGCTGCGCGTCATTCTCGGCCTGCAGCCCGTCACCACCGGGCGGGTCACCATAGGCGGCCTGGGGGCGGCCGAGGGCAGGAAGCTGGTCGGCTACGTTCCGCAAAAAATCCAGCTCGATCCGGACATGCCCGTGCGGGCGCGGGATCTGGTCGGTCTTGGCCTGGACGGGAACCGGCTCGGCATTCCGCTGCCGTCGCGGCGCCGGGCCGCGCTGATCGACGACATGCTGGCCGCGGTCGACGCGAGCCGGTTCGGCAGCCAGCGGGTCGGTAACCTGTCCGGCGGCGAACAGCAGCGGGTGATGATCGCGCACGCGCTGATCAGCCGGCCGAAGCTGCTCTTGCTGGACGAGCCGCTGGCCAACCTGGACATCCGCAGCGCGCAGGAGATCATCGCTCTGCTGGCGAAGATCAGCGTGCAGCAGCAGGTGAGCGTGCTGATCTCGGCGCACGAGATGAACCCGCTGCTGCCGGTCATGGACCGGCTCGTCTACCTGGCCGGCGGCCGGGCGGCGTCCGGCAGCACCGCGGAGGTGGTCAGGGGCGACGTGCTCAGCAAGCTGTACGGGCACCACGTCGACGTCATCACGGTGCACGGCCGGGTGCTGGTGGTGGCCGGGGCAGGCGACGGCCTGGAAGTCCCGGCCGACCGCGAGGACGCGGCCGAGTCGCTGGATCCCGGTCACTCGCTGGATCACGACCCCGCCGACGACGGCGGCGAACCGGCATGACCTGGTTGTTCGCGCCCGGCTTTTTCGCCAGCGCGCCGGTGCAGATCGCGCTGGCGGCGGGCGGCATCGCCGCTCTGGTCTCCGGCATCGTCGGCGCGTTCACCGTACTGCGGGGACAGTCCTACGCCGGGCACGCACTCGCGGACATCAGCGTGACCGGTGGCTCAGCCTCGTTCCTGATCGGCATCAGCCCGCTGTGGGGCTTCGCCGGGACCGGCGTCGTCGCGGCCGGCATCATGGACATGATCGGCATCCGGCGGCCGCGCGGCCGTGACCTTGCGACCGGGATCGTGCGCGGTGCGGGCCTCGGGCTCGCGGCGCTGTTCCTGTACTGGGACACCACCACGACCAACACGACCGGCGTCGCGATCAGCGTGCTGTTCGGGTCGATCTTCTCCGTCCGGAGCTCGGTCCTTCCGCTCGCGGTCGCGCTTGGTGTCGTCGCGCTCGGCATCGTCGGCGTCGGGTACCGGCCGCTGCTGCTCAGCTCGGTCAGCGCGGAACTCGCCGCGGTCCGCGGGGTGCGCGTGCGGCTGGTCGGCATCGGCTGCCTGATCGCGATCGCGCTGGCAGTCTCGCTGTCCGCGCTGACGATCGGCACGATCTTGTCGACGGCGCTGCTGGTCGGCCCGGCCGCTACCGCCCTCCGGCTGACTCAGCCGGCCGGGCCTTGCCACCGCGCTGGCTGCCTTGTTTGCTGTGCTGGCTACCTGGCTCGGCATCGTGCTGGCCTATGACAGCTTCACCTGGCCGCCCAGCCACAACGGCTGGCCGGTGAGCTTCTTCGTGGTCGCGCTGATCTTTGCCGGGTACCTGCTCGCGCAGGTGTTCGCCCGGCCGCAGCGCAGGCAGGAGCGGTAGCCGGTGTTCGCCCCGTTCATGGTCAACGCGTGGATCGTGGCCACGATCGTGTCGGTGGTGGCCGGCGTGGTCGGCTTCTTCGTGGTGCTGCGCGGCGCCGCGTTCGTGGCCGACGCGGTGCCGCAGGGCGCGTTCGCCGGTGCGGCCGGGGCCAGCCTGCTCGGCATCAACACCCTGATCGGGGTCGGCGTGTTCGCGCTGGCCGGGGCGTTCGGCATCGGGTTGCTCGGCCGGCGCGGCCGGCGGGATGTCGCCACGGCGCTGACGCTGGTACTGATGCTCGGCCTCGGCGCACTGTTCCTCAGTTTCACGACTCAGTACTCGGCGCAGATCTTCTCGCTGCTGTTCGGCGAGGTGCTCGGGGTCAGCACGGCGGAGATCCTGCCGGTCGCGGCGCTCGCCGTGATCTGCGTGCTGGCCGTGCTGGCCTTCTACCGGCCGCTGCTGCTGTCTTCGCTGGCACCAGAGTCCAGCGCCGCCCGCGGGGTCAGCAACGCCCGGATGGAACTGGTGTTCCTGGTGATCGTCGCGATCGCGACCAGCATGACACTTCCGGTGGTCGGCGCCTTGCTGATCTTCAGCCTGATGATCGGGCCGCCGGCCGCGGCCAGGTCACTGACGTCGAGCCCGCTGACCGCACTCGGCCTGTCGGTCGTGCTCGCTGCCATCACCGTCTGGATCGCGATCGCCGCCTCGTTTGAGACGAACTGGCCGGTCGGCTTCTTCGTCGGCGTCGGCGGCGCCGTCTGCTACGGGGCCGGCCGCTGGTGGCCTACCTGCGCAGTTCGCGCGCAGAAGTATCAGTCGGCTAAATCGCACCTCATGCCCAGGTCACGGGCTGGCCGGGCCTGCCATCGGGGAATCCTGGCCGGGTTATGGTGACCCGTGACCTCGGACTGTCCTGACCTGATCCGCCGATGACGACCGCTGGAGCCCGGGCGGCGAGCCTGCCCGGCCCCGCTCGACCGGGGCGCCCGGCCGGATCGCGTCTGCTGATCGCCGGGGCGGCAGGCGTCGGTGGACTTGTCCGTCTACCGGACCGGCGGCGAGATCGCGGCCGGGCACGCGCCGGGCTACCTGCGGCTGGCCGACCCGCTCTACGGCTGGCCCGGAACGGGCTGAAGTTCACCTACACCCGTTCGCGGCGCTGGTCTTCACCATCTTGACCTGGCCGTCCTGGGGCCTGCTGCTGAAGATCTCGGTGGGCGTCAACATCGCCGCGCTGCTGGCCACCATCTGGGCCACCATCGGCGGGCTCGGCTACCGGGCCAGCCTGGCCAGGCTCGGCGGCACGCTCCTCATCGCCGGGGCGGTGTTCTGGACCGAGCCGGTGCAAAGAACGCTCTGCCTCGGCCAGGTCGAGCTAGTCCTGATGGCGCTGATCATGTGGGATCTGTGCCAGCCTGACCGGCGCTGGTGGCAAGGGACCGGCCTCGGGCTCGCGGCCGGGATCAAGCTGGTGCCGCTGATCTTCATCCCGTACCTGCGCTGACCAGGCGGTTGCGGCAGGCGGGCGTCGCGGCCGGCACCTTCGCGGTGACGATTGCCGTGGGCTTCGTGCTGCTGCCAGCTGGCTCACGGACCTGGTGGCTGGACGGCCTGTTCGTGCAGGGAAGCAGGACCGGCTTCGTCGGCTGGCAGGGCAACCAGTCGCTGCAGGCCCTCATCACCCGGCTGTCGGGGCAGCATCGCGGCAGGTCAGCCGGTATGGCTCGCAGTCGCGATCGTGACGCTGCCGGCCGGCCTGGCCGCGGCGGCGCTCCTGGACCGGCCGGCCACCGGGTCGTCGGAGTGCTGACCTGCGCGCTGACCGGGCTGCTGGTATCGCCGATCAGCTGGGATCACCACTGGGTCTGGATCGTGCCGGCCGTCACTGTGCTCGCCGTCTACGGGTTGCGGGCCACCGGCCCCCTGCGCTGGTGCTACCTGGCCGGCGCCGCGCTGGTCACGGCCTTGTTCGGCGCATGGCCGGGATTCCTGTGGGGCCAGCCGCCTGATCTGGGCGGGTTCTGGATGGGCCTGATCTGGATTCCGCCCAACACCAGTCCCGGCGTCTATGCCCGGCACGGTGACCAGCCCTCGTCTGCCGGGTATCACTGGCACGGTTTCCAGCTGCTGACCGGCAACCTCTATGTCCTGGCGGGCCTGGTCGCGATGATGCTGGCGTGCGTGCTGGCGGCGCGGTCGGTGCTGGCCAGGCGGCGGCCGGGTCCGCGGGGTCCGCCGATTCCGCCGGGTCCGCCGGGTCCGGCCGGGCGGCCCGGCCCTCCTCGGCGATCAGTCGCTAGCTACCCGGCGCCGTTCGGGTCACCCTGGCCGGCGCCGCTCGGGGTCACCCTGGCCGGTGCTGATCTGGTCCGCGCTGGCCTGGCAGCTCAGCCGCCTTACGGTGCCGTCGGCAGATGCCCTGACACTCAGGAACGGGAGAGGATTACCCGTTGCCCCTGGCGCACAGTCCTGCGAGCTGAAGGCGCGGTGTGCTCAGCCGTGATAAAACCGGCCAAATAGCTCCGGAATGCCAAACCCCGGCCACTGTAACAACGGCCGCTCGCGGTCCCTGCTCACGTGACCGGAGCCTTGCCGTTCGACGACGCCATCCTTGCTCGCCGCCGCGCCAGCAGGAAGCTGCCCAGGACCGCACCGGTGACCAGCGCTGTCACATGTCCGACCGCGTCTACCTGCAGCTTCGCCAGGCCCTCGAAGATCTGGCCGACGAAGATCAGCAACAGGAGGTCGAGCGCGGCTGCGGCCCTGGCGATCTTGCCGCCGTGCAGGAGCGCCACGGCGATGGCAGCGACCACAATGTAAGACGGGCCGACGTCCATCAGGTACCGGTCCGCGAACGGCAGGCTGCCCTGTGCCACCCGGTAGGCGACGATGCCCTCGCTCACCAGAGTCCCGATCACCTGCCCCGCCGCGCAGGTCACCGCGGTCCGCCAGTTGCCGAGCACATGGTTGGCACCGAACATGGCCAGCGCGATCAGCAACGGCCAGGCGAGCAGGGACCCGGTTGTGACAAAGGCCGAGGCGATCAGCGTGCCGGCCGGGTTGTGCTCCAGATTGTGCACGCTCGTGCTGGCCCAGCCGGCCAGGGCGGCCCGGTCCCCGCGGGGCAGCACGGCGTAGACGATCTCGGCGATCGTGAAGGTCACGAGGTAACCGATCGCGACCGCGTAGCGCCTGAGCGCCGACCGGCCCGCCGTGACTGACATGGCGCACAGACTAAAGCCCGCCCGCCGGGCGCACTCACTCAGATCACCGTGTCACGCAGGCGGCACATTCGCCGATGAGTACATGACCGAGCCAACCGGGCGGCTGGCAAGCACCGGGAAGCAGCGCCTGGAGTTCCGGGGGAGTAACGGTGGACGTTGGCCTTGCGCGCAGGCGCGCGATCATTGTCGCGGTGCTGGCGGTCGCTCTGGTCGCCGGCCTGACGACCGCTGGCCTGGCGCTCGGCGCGGGCAGCAACGTGATCCACGGCTGCGTCAACAAGACGACGCACCTGCTGCGAATCGCCAAGAAGTGCAAGCCGGACGAGTCATCGATCTCCTGGAATCAGCAAGGTGCGCAGGGCCTGCCGGGAGTCGGCGGGCTCCGCGGCCCGCGCGGCGCCGCCGGACCGGCTGGCCCGTCAGGCCCGGCCGGCTCGACGGGCGCGGCATCGCCTGGCCCGTCCGGTCCCGCAGGCCCGTCCGGTCCCGCAGGCCCGTCCGGTCCCGCAGGCCCGTCAGGAGCCACCGGCCTGACCGGGTCGACCGGTCCCTCTGGCCCCGCCGGGCCGTCCGGCCCGCCTGGCCTTGCCGGTATCCCCGGCCTGGCCGGATCGCTCGGCCCGTCTGGCTCGCCTGGCTCACCAGGAGCCAGCGGTCCGTCCGGTCCGCCTGGCCCGTCCGGTCCGCCTGGCCCGTCCGGTCCGCCTGGCCCGTCCGGTCCGCCTGGCCCGTCCGGTCCGCCGGGATCGGATGGGCCGCTGCAGCTGGCAGGCGAGTCCAACCTCGTGCCGCAGTCGTTGCCAGGGCCGCCGGTGGATGCGGGAGACGTTGAAATCACGCCGGCGGATGCCCTCGATGAGTACGAGATCTTCGTGGACGTGGGCGTGGTGACGTCTCTGCTGCTGAGTCCGGTCAGCTACACCTGCACGCTGTACAGCGATGGCCCTGCCGATACCAATCCGCTGGCAACGGCCAGCGTGACGGGCGTGTACGTCGGTACTCCGATACCGATGAGCCTGTCGGCCGCCGTAGCCCTGGCCGGGCCGGCCGACATCCAGGTCACCTGCTCCTCACTCACGCTGGCGCCCAGTATCGTCGCCGGCAAGATCGTGGTGCTCAAGGTGAGCTGACCGTGCCGTCACACCTGGCGGAAGTCCTTGGTCAGCCAGATCTTCTCGTGCAGGTACTGCTTGACCTTGGCGATGTAGCCGAGCGCCGCGCTGGTGCGCCAGCGGCCGGAGTACCAGCGGCCGACGCAGCCCCAGACGTCGCCGGCGTGGTACTTCACCGGCTCGGGCACGGTGTTCAGCCAGATCTCGTCGCCGACGTAGCAGGCGCGCCAGATCGCGTACGCGGCGTCCGCGTTCATCGCGGTCGAACGGGCGATGGCCGGCCAGCCGCCGTGCTCGTACGGGTAGCGGTTCTGCAGGATCCCGTAGCTCTGCGGGCACAGTCCGGCCTGCCCGTCCTGACCGAGCTTGTGGCCGGGCAGGCAGGCGGACGCGTCGGTGCCGAAGTCGCCGAGCGTGTCCTGCTGCCACCAGCTCTCCACGGCCGCCTGGGCGAACACGATGTTCTGGTTGATGCCCCACTTGCATGCGGTCCAGCGCAGGATGTCGATGGTCGTGCCGGTGAAGTCGCCGTTGATCCGCGGTGCCAGTTTCTTCTCCGCGGCCGGTTTGTCCGAGTCCGGCGCCGTCGGGAAGAACTTGGCACCGACGTGCGTGCCCTTGCGCTTGTTGTACGGCTTGTTGGCGGACTTGACCTCGCCCTCGGGCGAGGCGTTGACGAGCTTCGCGCAGGTGGCGCTGCTGGGCAGCTTCGAGCCAGGCGGCAGTGTGGAGAAGAAGACGCGCTTGGCTGTGGCCTTCGCTGTCGCTGTGGCCTTCGCTGTCGCTGTGGCCTTCGCTGGCGCCGTGGTCGCCTGGGCAGGCGCGTTCGCATGGGCAGCGGCCGCGGCCGTGCGGGCAGTTGTGGTCACGTTGATGGTCTTGGACGCAGCGGTCGGCGCGACGAGAACGACGGCAATGCAGCCGGCTGTGGCGAGGGCGACGGCGGCGATGACCGGCGCGACGCGCCGGCGAGAGCTGGCTTGCCTCATGTAGCGCAGTTTTACTACTTCTGCCGGTTTCGCGGGTGGGTTTCGGGACAGGAACGTGGCCGGATTCCTGCCCGGCCGCAGCCAATGATCCGGCACCGTTGAGAATCCCCAGCGCGGACCCGCTGCTTGACATCTATCGAATATCTGTTCGATAGTAGGGGGATGGGAACGGGGGTAGCGCAGGTCATCTCGCTATCTCCGGTGCGCCACCGGGACGACGTGCTGACCGGGGAGGGTTTGCTGCCCGTGCTTCCGGCACTGCGCGGTCTGCTGCCAGGAGCAGGCTTGCAGCGCGGGTCAGTGGTGACATCGGGGGACTGGGGGCTGCTGTCACTGGCGCTGGTGGCGGGAGCCGTTGACGACGGCGCCTGGTGCGCGATCGTCGGCGTACCGCCGGCCGGGATACGGGCGGCGGCCGAGGCCGGGCTGGATCTGGACCGGCTGCTGCTGGTCGCCGATCCGGGACCCGGCTGGCCGCAGGTGGTCGCGTCCTTGCTCGACGGTTTCGACATCGTGGTGCTGTGCCCGCCGGATCAGCCGTCGGCCTCGTTGCGGCGCAAGCTGGAGGCAGCTGCGCGGCGGTACGGCAGCGTTCTGGTGGTGGCCGGCGACTGGCCGGGCGCGCAGTCTCACCTGCTGGTGACCGATGCGGAGTGGACCGGGATCGGTGCCGGGCACGGGCGGCTGCGCGCACGCCGGGCGCAGGTCGTCGCGGCCGGGCGCGGCGCGGGGGAGCGGGCCCGGTCGGCCTGGTTGTGGCTGCCGGGACCCGACGGAACTGTCACCGCCGCCAGTGATCTCGCAGCCGGGGAGTTCGCGGCCGGAGAGTTCGCGGCCGGGGAAGCTGCGCAGCTGGTGGGCACCGGATGACGAGCGCGGCTGCCGCGGCGCGACGGGTGCTCGTGCTGCGCTGCCCGGACTTGCTCGATGACGATGACGCGGCTGTGCGAGCCTTCGAGCCGGTGGTTGCCATCGTTGAAGAGTTCTGCCCGCAAGTCGAGGTACTGCGGCCCGGGGTCTGCGCCATCCCGGCCCGGGGGCCCGCGCGCTACTTCGGCGGCGAGGCCGAGCTGGCCAGGAAGCTGGCCGAGGCCGTCAGCGGGGGCGGCTTCAGCTGCCAGGCCGGGATCGCCGACGGGTTGTTCGCCGCGCAGTTGGCCGCCCGCGCCGGGCCGACCGGGCTGCTGATCCCCGCGGGCAAGACCCCGGAGTTCCTGGCGCCGGTCCCGGTCGGGGCGCTCGGCCTGCCCGAGCTCTGCGAGCTGCTGCCGAGGCTCGGCATCGAGACGCTCGGGCAGCTTGCCGTGCTGCCGCTCGCCGAGGCGGCCAGCCGGTTCGGCGCCGACGGCAAGCTGGCCTGCCGGCTCGCTCGCGGACTCGACCCGCGTCCGCTGATCCCGCGCCCGGCCGCGCTCGACCTGTCGGTGCAGACGGAGTTCGACCCGCCGGCCGATCAGTCCGAGCCGGTGATCTTCGCGGCCAAGGCACTGGCCGACCAGATGCACGCTCGGCTGGCAGCGGGCGGGTTCGCCTGCGTGCGGGTCCAGGTGCAGGTGCGCTGCGCGGACGGAACCGAAGTCAGCCGGCTGTGGCGGCACGACGGGCTGCTGTCCGCGCTGGCTGTGGCCGAGCGCGTTCGCTGGCAGCTCGCCGGGCCGGCCTGCGGACGGGCGGGCGGCGGCGAGGACCGCGGCGGCGGTGACGCGGCCGGCGATAGCTGGCCGGGAACCTCCGGCATCACCGTGCTGCGGCTGATCCCTGATCAGCTGGTCCGCGCGACCGGGCGGCAACTGGCGCTGTGGGGCGATTCGGTGATCAGCGACCGGGTGGCACGGGCGGCGATCCGGGTGCAGGCGATGCTCGGTCACGAGGCGGTGACCCGCCCGGTGCTGGCGGGCGGCCGCGCCGGCCGAGCAGGTGCTGCTGATCCCGTTCGGTGACGCCGGCCTGCCGCAGCGCCCGGCCGACCGCCCGTGGCCAGGGCAGATTCCGGCGCCGTCGCCAGCCACCGTGTACCCGGTGCCGCTGGCCGCCAGCGTGACTGACAACGCGGGCGCGCCGGTGTCCGTCAGCGGCCGGGCCGAGGTGTCAGCACCGCCGGCCTGGCTGTCGGCCGGCGGCGGCCCGCCGCGGGCCATCACCGCCTGGGCCGGACCGTGGCCGGTCACGCAACGGTGGTGGGATCCGCAGCACACCTGCCGTCAGGCGAGATTCCAGCTGGTGACCGACGACGGGAACGCCTGGCTGGCGGCCTTGCAGGAGGGCCGCTGGCTGATCGAGGCCAGTTACGACTGAGCGGAGCCCGGCCGCCTGACAGCGACCGGGCCCCGCCCGTTAGCGATCTGTTCACGACAGCCAGTTACGGTGCCGGTGTGGTGGCCCGCCCCCGGCGTTTGCCGGGGACGGGCCCGCTTGACCTCGCAGTACTACCTTGCGGTCGTCAGCGAGGGCTGAGGTGCAGAATGACTACCTCGTCGGTGCCGGCGCCGGCACCCGAGTTGGTGCCAGACGGCTGGCCGGTCTCGTAGGGATTCTGCTGGGTGGGCCAGCCGACGAAGCGCTGCGAGTTGTACTCGAACCACTCCGAGGCCGTCGTGACCGGGATCACCGGCAGGTTCTTGGCCACGTAGTCCTCGATCGGCGCCAGGTCAGCGGTCTGCTCGGTCACGCTCGACGCGCCAGCGAGCTTGGTGAGGGCGGCGTCCATCGCCGGGTTCTTCAGGCCCTCGTAGTCACCGGTGTTGGCCTTGCCGTTGTTGAGCGAGCTGCTCAGCCAGTTGTCATACAGGTTGTATGGCGTCAGGCCGTTGTTCGACCAGTGCTCGGCCAGCGAGAAGTCGCCGTCGGCCATGTCGGCGTTCCAGGCATCCACACTGATTCCCTGGAAGCTGGCGTTGATGCCGGCTGCCTTGAGTTCGCCCGCGACCAGCGAGCCAACCTCGGCATAGTCGGTGTAAGCGGACGGGCTGATGAGCGTGACCGTGACTTCCTTGCCGCCCTTGGCGAAGAAGCCGTCGGAGCCCTTCTTGTAACCGGCCTTCGTCAGCACCTGCGCGGCGGCAGCAGCGCTGCCGGTCGCCGAGACGGTGTCCGCCGCGGCCGGGCCAGCCCAGGCCTGGAAGGTCGGCAGCGTGATGCCGCTGGTGTTGGTGACCGGGTTCTCCAGGCCGGCCTCGCCCTCGGAGGCGAGCAGGTTACGGTTGACCGCCAGGCTGATCGCCTGCCGGACCGGCAGCTGGTTGGTCGGCCACTTGTTCAGGTTCGGCATGAGGGCGTTGGTGCTGCCCGGTGCCTCCCAGAAGTGGTGATACTGCGGTGAGGTGGAGACGAACTGCTTCTGCAAGCCGGGGATGAAGTTACCCGTCCAGTCGATCTGCCCGGAGTAGAGCGCCGAGAGCGCTCCGTTGTTGGTGGTGTAGACCGGGAAGTAGACGTTCGGGATCTTCACCATCGACGCCTGCCAGTACGACGAGTTCTTCGTCAGCGTGAAGCCCTGCGGGGTGAAGGTCTTCAGCACGTACGGGCCGGTGCCGACGGGCTTGGCGTCGGTGAACGTGGTCGGGTTGGACACGCTGCCCCAGACCGACTGCGGCAGGATCGGCACGCCGGCGATCTCCTGCAGGTTGAGGTACTGCGGCGACGTGAAGTTGATCGTCACGGTGTTGCCGGACGAACTGACGGTGGAGATCGGAAGGCCGGCCAGGTTGATCGCCGGGAACTTCTTCACCAGGTTGTAGGTGAACACGACGTCGGCCGGCGTCATCGCCGAGCCGTTGTTCCACTTCACGCCCTGCCGGATCGTGAAGGTGAGTGACTGACCGCCGTTGGACCAGCTGTAGTTCGTCGCCAGCCAGGGGTAGTACTTGGGCGGTGCGGCGAGATTGAACTGGAGCAGCGGCTCGTAGATCAGGCCCGTGGCACCCATGCCCTGCGGTGCCGCCGTCGAGACGAACGGGTTGAAGTCATCGGTGATCGCAGTCTCCGGTGAGCTCTCCATGATCAGCGTGGTCGCGGTCTTGCCGGTCGTCTTCGACGAAGACCCCGCCGACGACCCTCCCGAGGAGCACGCGGCGAGCCCGGCGGCCAGGACGCCGATAGCTGCGGCCGCGATGAGCCCTCGGTGGTTCAGATGAATACCACTCATTTTAACCTTTCCTGTACGTAATAACTAATATCCCGCCTGGTATTCGGGTCCTTGAGTCAGGTCGTAACGTCCCCACCCCCTTGCCGCGCCGCCACCAGCCCGGGAGCGGTGACGTCCAGTCGCCAGCAGGCAGCCGCACGCGCTGACGAGATCTGGATGAGAGGGGGGCTCTCGGCCCGGCACCGGTCCTCGGCGAACGGGCACCGGTTGCTGAAGGTGCAGGCGCCAGCGGCCGGCTGGCCCGCTCCAGCCGGCCCGCTGGCACCGGACGGCGTGCCCGCGCCGACCGGCTCGCCCGCCTCACGCCGCGCGGCCGCGGCGTTCCGCAGGCCAGCGCCGAGGTTGTCAGGGTCTGGTGCCGAGCTCACCAGGAGCTGGGTATACGGGTGGGCCGGCTCCTGGGTCACATCCTCGGCCGGGCCTTGCTCGACGATTTGCCCGGCGTACATGACCAGAATCTCGTCGGCGAAGTACCGGGCCGAGGCGATGTCGTGGGTGATGTAGAGCATCGCCAGCTTGAACCGTTTGCGCAGGTCATCTAGCAGGCCCAGCATTTCCAGCCGGATCGACACGTCCAGCATCGAGACCGGCTCGTCGGCCAGCAGCACGCTCGGATCGGCGGCCAGCGCCCGGGCGAACGCGACGCGCTGCCGCTGCCCGCCGGATAGCTCGTGCGGGTACTTGGCCAGGAACTTGTCGGCCGGGGTGAGCCGCACTTGTTCCATCAGGCCCGACGCGGCCTGCCGGACCTCGGCCGAGGACAGCGAACGGCGGTGCAGCCGCAGAGGCCGCTCGATGTGGTAGCGGACGGTGTGGGCGGGGTTCAGTGACGCGAACGGGTCCTGGAAGACGAGCTGGACCTCGCTCTTGTAGCGTCGGAATGCCCGGCGGCCGGCCAGGTGCACGGCCTCGCCGTCGAGCTGGATCGTGCCCGCCGACGGCTCTTCCTGCCCGGCGAGCATCCGGGCCACGGTGGACTTGCCGGAGCCGCTCTCGCCGACGAGCGCCACCACCGCGCTGCGGTAGAGGCTGACCGAGACGTCGCGGACGGCATGCAGGACGTGGCCGCGGCCGAGCCGGAAGTCCTTGTCCAGGTTTTCCGCCGCCAGGGCGAGCTCGCCGCGCGCGGCCGCGACCGAGACCAGCCCGGCCGCGGACTGCGGCGGCTGCTGACCGGTTGCCTGACTGGTCACGGCTTCAGCTCCTCACTGCCCGGCTGGCTGGTAGCGACGGCCAACGGCGCCTGCTTGTCCATCTGCCCGTCTGGCAGCACGAACGGGCAGGCCGTGACGTGGTCGGGATCGGCTGACCGGCGGACCGGGATGAGGTGGACATCGATCTGCTCGCAGGCGTCCGTGCCCTCGGTGCACCGGGGCAGGAACGGGCACCCCGGCGGCGGGTCGAGCAGGTCGGGCGGCGTGCCGGGGATACCGGTGAGATCGCGCCGGGGACCGCGCAGCGACGGGAAGGAGCGGAGCAGGCGCTTGGTATACGGATGCGCGGCCTCGTACTGGATCTCGCTCGCGGTCGCGATCTCCATCAGCTGCCCCGCGTACATGACCGCGATCCGGTCCGCCAGCTCGAGCAGCAAGGACAGGTCATGCGTGATGAACAGGATGGCGAAACCCAGCCGGTCCTTCAGATCCAGGATCTGGCCCAGGATCTCCCGCTGTACCACGACGTCCAGGGCGGTCGTGGGCTCGTCCATGATGACGACTTCGGGGTCCGTGGCGAGCGCCATCGCGATCATGACCCGCTGCCGCATGCCGCCGGACAGCTCGTGCGGATAGGAGCCCAGCCTGCTGCGGGGAATGCCGACCAGGTCGAGCAGCCCGGCCGCCTTGTCGACCGCCGCGCGCCGGGGCAGGTCCAGGTGCGCGCGGATGACGTCGGTCATCTGGTCCCGGATGCTCAGCACCGGGTTCAGCGCGTTCATCGCGCTCTGGAAGACGATGGCGATCTCCCGCCAGCGCAGGCTGGCGAGCTGATCGGAGGTCAGCTGCAGCAGATCCGCGGGAGTGTCCAGCCGGCGGCCGGCGTAGCGGACACTGCCCCCGGTGATCACGGCCGGCGCTCGCAGCAGCCGGGTGGCCCCGTAGGCCAGCGTCGACTTGCCCGAGCCGCTCTCGCCGACCAGGCCGATAACCTCGCCGGCATGCAGGTCGAGGCTGACCCGGTCGACCGCGCGCACATCGCCGCCGCCCGTTCGGTACACGATCGAAAGATCGCGAATCGACAGCACAGGCTGGCCCGCAGGTGTCCGGTTGCGCGATGGATCCCCGAAGCCGGGAACGTGGCCGTCCGCGTCGATGATCATCGCTGCCCCTCGCTCGGCCGGGACGCGGTCAGGCGGCGACTGCGATCGGCGACATAGGCACTGCGGGAGAACGAGCGGAAGAAGGCGGCGACCGGGCTGGGCCGCAGCGGCGCGGCGGCTTCCACCACCGGTGTCGGGGCTGTGGGCTGCAGGCGGCGGCCGTCGATCTTGGCGCGGTTGTTCGCGTCCCGCAGCCGCGGGTTGCCCAGTTCGTCGATGCCGGTGTTGAGCAGCACCAGGCCGGTGCCCATCAAGGCGATGACCAGGCCCGGCGGCACGAACCACCACCAGGCCCCGACCTGCAGTGCCTCCTGACTCTGCGCCCAGTACAACATGGTGCCGAGGCTCCAGCTGGCCAGGTTGGTCAGGCCGATGAACGCCAGCGCCACGGACGCGCCGACGGCATACAGCACCGTGTTGACGAAGTTGGCCGCGATCAGGCTGACCTCGTTCGGCACGATCTCGAAGAGAATGATCCGCCAGCCGCTCTCGCCGGTTTCCCGGGACGCGGCGATGAAGTCCCGGCCGCGGATCGACAGTGTCTGGGCGCGGATCACCCGGGCGCCCCAGGGCCAGCCGAGGGCTGCCAGTACCAGGATCGTCGCGGTCTGCCCGGTCCGCGGCAGGTAGCCAAGCAAGATAATCAGCAGCGGCAGTGCCGGGATCACCAGGAAGATGTTGGCGATCAGCATCAGCGTCTCGTCCCAGGCGCCGCCCAGGTAGGCGGCGGTCACGCCGACGAGCACCGACAGGGCGCCGGCGATGAGGCCGACCAGGACGGCGAGCTCAAGTGTCAGCCGGATGCCGGTCAGCAGCTGGGACAGCACGTCCTGGCCGCCCTGGGTGGTGCCGAGCAAGTGCTGGGCGCTCGGCCCCGCCAGCGACAAGGCCGGGTTCGGGTTCTGGAAGCCGGGGTCATAGGGGGCCACCATCGGCCCGACGATCGCCGCGACGATAAACAGCCCGAGCAGGACCGCGCCGACCTTGGCCTTCAGCGGCAGCCGCCGCCACCGGCCTAGTTCTCCGGCGGGGGCGTCCGGCAGCGTCGTTGGCAGCTCGACATGGATCGGAAGGACGGTGCTCATCAGCCGGCCTCTCTCGTTCGCACGCGCGGATCCACCGCGACGATGATGAGGTCGACGACCAGGTTGGCGAACAGCACGGCGAAGGTGATCACCAGGAAGATCGCCTGCATCAGCGGGTAGTCATTCGACTGCACAGCGCTCAGCAGCAGCAGCCCGATACCCGGGTAGGAGAAGACGATCTCCATGACGATGGCGCCGGAGACGACGAAACCGAGTGCGAGGCCGAATCCCTGCAGCTGGGGCAGGAACGCGTTGCGGGCCGCGTAATTGAAGATGACCCGCCGGGTCGGCAGTCCCTTGGCCTGCCCGGCCAGTACGTAGTCCTCGCCGATCGTGGTGATCATGACGTTGCGCATCTGCAGCATCCACCCGGCGACCGAGGTGATCACGATGGTGAAGGCCGGCAGCAGCGAGTGGAAGATCGCGCTGGAGATGAAGCTCCAGTGCCAGCCGGGTATCAGGCCGCCCGCGTACCCCGACCCGATCGGGAAGACATGCCAGACCTTGACCGACAACAGCCAGAGCAGCACGAGCGCGAGGAAGAAATAGGGGACAGCCTGCACGAACATCAGGCCCGGCAGCAGCCGGTCGAGCCAGCCGCCGTTCCGCCAGCCGGCGATGATCCCGAGGAACGTGCCGAGGAAGAAGGCGATGACCGTGGCGGTGCCGACGAGGATCAGCGTCCACGGGATCGTCTCCCCGAGCAGCGACGACACCGAAGCCGGGTACTCGCTCACATCCCGGCCGAAGTTGAAGTGCACGATGTCAGTGAGGTAGTTGACGTACTGGTGCCAGAGCGAGCCGGGGTGCCCCACGCCCAGCATGGCCTCCAGCGCCTTGTAGGTCGCCGGCTGGCAGGTTGGGGAATTTGGACATGATGGCCTCGACGGCGTTTCCTGGCATTGCCCGCGGCAGGAAGAAATTCGCGGTCAGGGCGACCCAGGCCGCAACGACATAAAAGGCCAGGCGGCGGAGGATAAACGACATCGCAGCCTTCCTAGCTCGCGATCGGGCGGGCGTGACGGCGGCCGCGGGGGGCGGCCACGGTACGTGCCTTCGTTCCGGGCGGGCAGCCGCAGCTTCGCCGCAGCACCAGCTCGGTCGGCAGTAGCTCGACCTGCGGCTGCAGGTCGGGCTGGGCGATGCGGTCCAGCAGGCGGGCGCAGGCCCGCTCGCCCAGGAGCCGCATCGGCTGATGAACAGTCGTGAGAGCGGGGTCAGACAGACTCCCCGGGAAGATGTCGTCGAAACCGGTCACCGACACGTCCTCGGGTACCCGCACGCCACCGCGGTTGAAGGCCTGCAGCACGCCAATGGCCATCTGGTCGTTCGCGCAGACGACGGCGTCGGGGAGCTGGCGGCGGTCGGTGAGCAGCCTCTCGCCCGCCTCGACACCGCTCTGCACGCTGAACCGTCCGCTGTGCGAGCCCATCAGCACGGTGCCGGGATGGCTTGCCACCACATCCAGCAGCGCATCGCGGCGCTCCTTGGCGTCGGGCGCGCTCGGCGGCCCGTCGACGTGGAAGATCCGGTGCCGCCCGTGCTCGCAGACCAGGTGATTCACCAGCGCGGCCGAGCCGGACCGGTTGTCGGCCGTCACGACGTCTGCTGCATGCTCGGCCGGGTCTCCGGCGACCACCACGACGGGCAGCCTGGTAGCAAGCCTGGCCAGCTCGTCGGAGGGGACGATGCCCTCGCCGATCAGCAGCCCGTCGACCTTCCCCGACAAGGTCTGGAGCCGCCGCAAGTCGACGTGACTTTCCTCGCGCAGGTAGGTGATCATCAGCGACCAGTTGTTGTCGCGGATGCGCTGCTCGACGCCGCGCAGGATCTCGTCGTAGAACAGCAGGCTCATGCTCTCGATGTCGTACTGGTGCGGCGCCAGCCGCTCGACGCACACTAGCCCGATCACGTTCTTGCTGCGCCGTGACAGGCTCTGCGCCGCGCCGTCGGGAACGTAGCCCAGTTCCTCGATGACCTGCTGTACCCGTGCCCGCGTGCTGTCCCGGACTCGGTCCAGGCCGTGCACGACACGCGAGACCGTTGCGGTCGACACGCCTGCCAGCCGGGCCACGTCATACAGCGTGGTGGCCGAGCTGACCCGCACTGCATCGGCATGCGGGCGCGCCTCAGCGGCGCCGTCGGCCGGCTCGCCTGCCCGCGGGACAGGAACGGCCTGCGCGGCGGCGGGCAGCTCGGCGCCCGGCCCGGTCGGCTGGGTCACGCCGGGGCCAGACGGCGAGCACTGAGCGCGCCTGCGAGCATCGTGATCATCCCCCATTAGCCGGGGTGGAAAGGGCTAACATCAACTGATCTAACCGCTTACATTGGCTGATCTAAGCGCTTACACTAGGACTCGCCTCAGAGGTCGTCAAGGCCTCAAAACGAGACGGACACAACGTTCCGGTAACACAAGGAGTGCCGAATGACCGCTGCGGGGACCAGTTCCGACGGTGCCCTCTCTTTCCCGCCTGGCTTCGTCTGGGGCGCGGCGACTGCCGCGTACCAGATCGAGGGAGCCGCGACAACTGACGGGCGGGGGCGGTCAATCTGGGACACCTTCAGCCGCATGCCAGGCAAGGTTCGCGGTGGGGACACCGGCGATATCGCCTGCGACTCGTATCACCGTTATCCCGAGGACGTCGCGGTGATGTCGTCGCTCGGGCTGAGCAGCTACCGCTTCTCGATTGCCTGGCCGCGGATTCAGCCAGGCGGCCGCGGTCCGGCGAACCAGAAGGGCCTGGACTACTACCGGGCCCTGATCGACGAACTCAGCGAGCACGGCATGGACGCGGCCGTCACGCTGTATCACTGGGACCTGCCGCAGGAACTGCAGGACGCCGGCGGCTGGGCCGCCCGCGACACCGCGTACCGGTTCGCTGAGTTCGCGGCGATCATGGGCCAGGCCCTCGGCGACCGGGTGACCCGCTGGATCACCCTGAACGAGCCGCAGGTCTCCGCCGACCACGGCTACCGGTCCGGCGTGCACGCGCCTGGCATCGAGGACAACGCCCAGGCCGTAGCGGCGACACACCATCTGCTGCTCGGCCACGGGCTGGCCACTCAGGCGCTGCGCACCGTGCTGCCGGCCGGCACGCCGGTTGGGATCACCTACGACATGCACCCGGTCCGGATCCCGGACGGCACGGTGCCGACCGAGGCACTGGAGCAGGCGCGCGCCGCCACCGACGCGGAGCTGAACGGGCTGTTCCTGGAGCCGGTCGTGCACGGCCGGTACCCGGCGCAGACCAGGGCCGCGCTGCTGCCAGGCCCTGACCTCATCGCCGACGGCGACCTGGACATCATCAGCCAGCCGGTCGATTTCATCGGCGTCAACTACTACTCGCCCGTCTACCTGCGTCCTGGTGACCCGTCGGACCTCCGCCAGCACGAGGAGCGGGCCAGGTGCGAGCTGCCGGGCGTGGTCGAGTACCAGCCGGCCGACCTGCCCCGTACCCCGATGGGCTGGCTGGTTGACCCGGACGGGCTGTTCGACCTGCTGCTGCAGGTGTCGAAGGAGGCGCCGGGCATGCCGCTGTACGTGACCGAGAACGGCTGCGCCGCCGAGGACTACGTCAACCCCGATGGCGTGGTGAACGACGCCGACCGGGTCGACTACCTGCACTCGCACCTGGAGGCTGCCGCGCGGGCGATCCGCGCCGGGGCGAACCTGGCGGGCTACTACGTCTGGTCGCTGCTGGACAACTTCGAATGGGGCTGGGGTTTCCAGCGCCGGTTCGGCATCGTGTACATCGACTTCGAGACCCAGCGCCGGATCCCGAAGGCCAGCGCCGGCTTCTACGGCAGCGTCGCGCGGGCCAACGCGGTCCCGTCGCTGCCGCACCGGAGCTAAGCCAGCGGCTTGACCATGATCAGGCACGGGTTGCCCTGATCCCACAGGTCGTGCAGTTCCTCCAGGGGCAGGAACGCCATGGCGTCGTAGAACGCGCGGGTGAGCGCGTATCCGGGATCAGGGTGACTCGGGCCCAGCGTTTTCACCTGCAGCAGTTTGCAGCCGGACGCGGCCAGGTCAGCTTCCAGGGACTGCACTAGCGCGCGGCCGACGCCGGCGCGGTGCAAGTCTGGCTGCACCGCCATCAGGTGGATCTCCGCTGACTCGGGGTAATGGCGCCGGGCCAGCAAGACACCGACGGGCTCGGCGGCCGGGTCTGCGGTCGGCCGGGCCAGGTAGGTGGGCAGCTCGCGCGCCGCAGAGACGTAGCCGGCGTTCGATTCCTCGATGCCGAACCAGCCCGGCAGCGATCGCAGCAGCCGCTCGACCGTGCCTGGATACTGGCCGCCGGAGGTGACCCGCCACCGGGAAGTCGGCGCGTTTCGGTCTGCTGTCACCAGGAGAACGTAGCCCGGCGCAGCCGACCGGAGCCACCGGATATCACCCGCCTCACCATCGGTCCGGTTGAGGGGCTCCGACAGTGGCGTCGTTACGTGCCGCTTCCAGGAGAGTCGACAATGTGCGGTTCACCCGCGGCGGCGCGGATCTGGTCAGCGAGTCCGGCGGCGCCGTAGCAACGGAACCGTGCCACCCCGCCCGTCCACGTGACTGCGATGATCTTGGTAACGAACCCGGGCTCGACATCAATGTGCCGGATGGCGGAGAGCGGGATCGTGACTGACGGATCGCCGGCGTGCAGGAGGCGGTTCGCGGCGTTCGGGGCGAACTCCAGCACTGTCGAGGTCAGGGTGACGCGGCCCCCGACCCACAGGCCGCCATACGCCTTCCGGGACCGCCGGATGGACCTTCCGATGCTGCCGACGACATCCTCGAGCGGTGAGGCAGCGTCCTGGATCAGCGCGTTAGCGACCTTGGACGCCAGAACGTTGTGAGGGGCCATGAACAAGACCTTATGTCAGCAACCGTGCGGAACTGTGGTACCTGCCCGACGGCCAGCGGGCCGGGCCTGAGGTCACCCTTGAGGTCATCCAGGCGGGGCAGCGGCCGATATGACCTGAGCCGCATGGCGGATCATGGCTAGTTCAGCAGAGACACCGCGCAAGATCTCCGCCATCGCGAGCGTGGCGTGCACCTGCGCCTTAGCGACCTCCCTGCCGGACATAGTTCCGGCGCCCTGAACTGACTCTCCGACCAATTGCTCGGCTATCCGGTAGTGGTCTACGTCGGACATGATCGCTCCTCGGTGGGCGGGATGTTCCTCAAGTGTTCCGTACGCCCGGCATGGTCCTGGCGGGCAGCAAGGTGCGCCGGAACTCTTCGGCAGGTAGAGATGCTGACCGTCTCCAGCACGACTACAAGGTCGGCCTGATCATTTTGCTGTGGCGCGGGCACGGAGAGGATCCGGCTAGGCCTGGTCTGCGTGCTCGCTGCCCTCATCGTTTTATGCAGCCTGCAATTGGCCAACGAGCTGCTCTATCAGCGACGGAGACGGCTGCCAAACTACGACACCGGCGTGGTCAATCCAGCTTCGCACGGCGATCAGCCTATGCCGTCACCTGCGCCTTCGCGGATGGCCGGGAGAGCACCTTGCGGGTGGCCCGCTCGGAAGGGAACTGGCCGCCGGGTGCGGGCTTGCTGGGCGCTGCGGTAGCGTCTCGGCTGAGGCACTGGACTGCTCGTCGGTGTTTCCGACGCTGCGGAGGCGACTGTGTGAGGCCTGTCCAGAGGTCGGTTGTTGGTCGCGAAGCGGAACTTGCGGTCGTGCAGCGATTTGTGCGCGACCACGCCGACGGTCCGGCGTCGCTGACCCTGACGGGCGAGGCCGGCATCGGCAAGACGGCAATCTGGATGCGTGCCCTGCTGGACGCTGAGGTTGCGGGCATCCGGGTACGGGCCTGCCGATGCAGCCAGTCGGATGCGGCCTTGTCCTTCGCCGGTCTCGGTGATCTCTTCGACGGGCTGGACCCCTCAGAGCTGGCGGCGCTGCCCGTTGTTCAGCAAGAAGCGCTGTCTGCTGCCCTGCTTATCTCCGGTGACATCAGCCGTGAGCCGGGCAGCAGGGTCGTGGGGGTCGCGGTGCTCGGAGCGCTCCGGGCGCTAGCCCGGTCTGGGCCGCTCCTGCTTGCCGTCGACGACGTGCAGTGGCTGGACACCAGCTCCCGCAGCGTTCTCTCTTTTGCCCTCCGGCGGCTGGACGGCGAACCGGTACGGCTGATCACGTCATGCCGGACGGGCTCCGTCGCTGATATCTCGCCGGACTTGGGACTGCCGGGCGAGCAGGTTGTCGTGGGTCCGCTGAGCGTTGGCACCCTGCAGCGGATGTTCCAGACTCAGCTGAGCAGGACGCTCCCTCGGCCGATGCTCACCCGGTTGCACCACGCCACCGGCGGAAATCCCATGATGTGCCTGGAGATGGCCCGGGCTCTGCAACGCCGGGTCGCCGAGCCGTCGGCGTCCGATCCCCTTCCCGTTCCCGGCCGATCTCAGGGTCCTGGTCACTGAGCGGCTGCGCGGGCTCGCACCGCAAACACGCAAGGCGCTGCTGCTGACTGGCGCGCTTGCGCACCCTACTGTCGCGGCCGTGTCCGCCGCGGTGGGAGACGCTGACGCGGCCGCGCAGTGCCTGGCGGAAGCCGTCGCGGCAGGCGTGCTGGAGGTGGACGGCGAGCGGGTCCGCTTTACCCATCCGCTGATCTCCTCGATCCCGTACTCCGACCTGAGCCCAGCGGCTCGCCGATGGCTGCACGAGCGGCTAGCGACGACGGTGACCGATCCCGAGGAACGCGCCCGGCATGCCGCGCTAGGTTCGGACGAGCCGTCGTCCCTCGTTGCCGCCGCACTCGACGACGCCGCCCGGCATGCCCGCCGGCGTGGCAGCATCGACGCTGCCGCCGAGCTTGCTCAGCTCGCGGTCAGCCGGACGCCGGCCGGCGACCTCGACCTTCTGCGCCGGACAGTTGACGCGGCCCGGTATCTCTTCCTCCTCGGTGACCCGGCACGAGCACGAGCACTGCTGACAACCGGGCTCGCGGCGACACCGCCTGGGCCCGCGCGGGTGGACGCACTGCTGCTGAGCGCATCGATCGCGTCCTGGGAGAGCGGAGACGCGACGGTCGCGCCGTGGTGCGAGCAGGCACTTGCCGAGGCAGGCGAGGACGCGCTGCTGCTGGCCCGCAGCCATGCCACGTTCGCGGAGACAAGCCCGTCCGGGGCTGCTGTCGACCTGTTCCACGCCGAAGCGGCGGTGGAACTGCTCGAGACGATGACGGCCCCGCCGGGCGGCCTGCTGGCAAACGCGCTGACAAACGTGGCCATGCACCAGTTCCGGCTGGGGCGAGGGCTTGCCGTCTCGACTCTGGAGCGCGCCGCGGCCCTGCAGGAGCTAGCGGAGCCCGTCCCCGTCAGCGACCGAGCCGGTCTCGGCCTTGGCATGTACCTGAAGGTGGTGGACCGCTTCGAGGAGTCACGTGCCTGGCTGGAGGCCATGCGAAAGTGCGCGGTCGACGAAGGGGACGACAGTGCGCTGCCGATCACCTTGGGACACCTGGCCGCGCTTGAATGCTGGGCCGGTGAGTACGACCTCGCCATCGCGCTGGCCAGCGAGGGACGGGAATACGCCGATCGGATGGAGATCCGCGCGCCCATGCCAGCCTCGGTGCACGTGCTGGCGCTAGCCCATCGAGGACACCTCGCGGAGGCTCGGGCGCTGGGCGAGCGTGACCTGGCCGCAGACGAGTCCGTCGGCTTCGCGTCCGCAGTGGCGCTGGACCTGCGCAGCCTCGGCACCGCCGAACTGATGGCCGGCGATCTTCAGCCGGCCGCCGACCACCTGCTCCGTGCCTTGTTTATCTCATCCGAGCAGATCGGCATCAACGAGCCGGCCATCCTCCGGTTGCACCCGGACGCGGTCGCGGCACTGGTCGTGCTGGCACGCTTGGACGAAGCGGAAGAGCTGACCCGGCAGCTAGACGAGGCCACTGAGGCCAACCACCACCCGTGGTCGACTGTGATGGCCGCGCGCTGCCGCGGCCTGCTCCGGGCCGCGAACGGTGACTATTCGTCAGCGGTCGAGTTGCTCGACCGCGCTCTCGTCGGCCATCAGCATGTGCCGATGCCTTTCGAGGAGGCCCGGACGCGCCTGCTGCTTGGCCGCGTACTCCGGCGAGCCGGCCATCGCAGTGACGCCCGCCGCCAGCTGGAAGCCGCTCGCGCCACCTTCCTGCGGCTCGGGACGCCGATCCAGGCGGGCCAGGCGCGCACCGAGCTGGACAGCCTCGGCGGCCGGCGGCGACTGGAGCACGAGCTCACCCCTGTAGAGCAGCGTATTGCTGACCTGGTGGCAGCAGGCCAGACCAACCGAGAGGTCGCCGTCGCGACGTTCACGAGCGTCCGGACCGTCGAAAGCCATCTGGGCCGGATCTACCGCAAGCTCGGGATCCGATCGCGCTCGGAACTCGCTGCGCGGTCATCGGCTTGATCTGGCCGGATCAAAGTTACGTAGTTCCCCCGACGCGGCGCTGAGCCCCGCGCTCGTAGCGTCCGGCTATGACCAGACCGCGCCCCGACCGGGACCCAGCCCGGTGTTCCTCGTGGAGCGGTACCTGCCGCCTGCGGCAGCCGGGAACCTGGCGGATTCGGTCTGCCGCACGGCCCGGCGCTGCACGCACTCCGCCGACCCCGGTCTGCCGATCAGCGTGCGGTACCTCTACTCCGCATACCTGCCCGCCGAGGACACGTGCTTCTGCCTGTTCCAGGGGGCCACGGTTGAGGCTGTCCGCGCCGTGAATGAGAGGCCGGCTTCGCGCTCGACCGAATCACGGCCGCAGTTCTGCTCTACCCGAACGGCCCCGACTGCACCGTCTCCGACCCGACGATTCCCGCAGAAAGCAGGCGCACAATGATCGCCTCCACGCCCACCACGCCCAGCCCGGCCGCGAGCCTGTCGGACCCGCCGGTCCTGACGATCACGCAGCCCGGAGAAGGCGCCACCGGCTGGCTCGGTTCGATCGGCGTCCAGTTCAAGCTCTCTGGCACCCAGACCAGCGGCGCTGTTTCCATCGTCGAGCACCCATTTCCCGTGGGTGCGCTGGTGGTGCCTCACCTGCACACCCGCGAGGACGAGTACTCCATCGTGACTGAGGGAGAGATCGGATTCCGGTCCGGTGACCGCGAAGTCGTCCTGGGCGCGGGCGGCTACATCACCAAACCCCGCGGCGAGATGCACACCATGTGGAACGCGGGTCACGTCCCAGCCCGGATGATCGAGATCATCAGCCCGTCCGGCTTCGAGAACTTCTTCCGCGAGCTGTCCGAGATCCTTGCTGGCGGCGCACCCGACCCCGAGCAGCTGATGCCGCTGGCAGTCCGCTATGGCATCCAATTCGGCCAGCCGGCCTGGCTGCCAGACGTCACTGCCCGCTACAACCTGACACCGCCGATGTAGTAACGGCGGTGCTCTCCGCACCGCCATCAGAAAGTCAGGCCCGACCTGCCACGCATCCATGCATGTAGCCACGGCCCGCATCTGCGGAGCCGAAGAACAGGAGTCCTTGTGTCACACATCCTGCGCAGTCTGCAGCTGCCCGGCAAACACCCCGGCAAGCCGCCTTGTCTTCGCGTCGCCTCGCTCCTTCTATCCCTCGGGCTGAGCGCCGGCGCCCTGGCCGCCTTCGCCGGCCCGGCTACCGCCGCCACCGCCTGCGATCCCGGCAGCGACATCTGCGTCGTCGTACCAGACACCGTGCAAACTCCGCTGGGCCCGGTCACCGTCGCTGTCAGCGCGGAGAACGTCGTCACCGTGCAGCTGACCCCGACCACCTCGAATACCGTCGTGGCCGGAATCCCGCTTGCCTTTCCGCCCGGTCCGCCAACGCTGCCCGGGTACATGCGCACGAGCATCACGACCGCCGGCGGAATTGTGAACATTGACACGTTCCTGATCCCGCCGGGGCCGCCGGGCCGGTTCGCCTTGCCGAGCCTGGCGATCGTCTCCATTCACCCGCCCGGCCCGTGTCGCGTCCGCACCAACGGGACCACTGTGGTGTTCACTCCGATCATCCCGCCGGGTCCGCCCGCCTAGCGGGCGATGATGTCGCGGAGCGCGGGCCGGGCTTGGAGAACGGCACACGGGACTCGAACCCGCGTGACCAGCTTGAAAGCTGAGGTTTTACCGTGGGAAGACCCGCATGAGGCAGTCGGCGAGGGGAGGGCTTCCATGATGACCGAAGGCAGCCTTGAGCAGAGCCTGACCGCGGCCCGCAACGACCACGTGGTACCCGGCCGCGAAATCCACCTGCAGGACGTGCGCGGTCGCCGGTTCGGCGAGGTGGCCCTGATCACTGGCACTGGCCAGGACGACACCATCGCGAACATCTGGAATACGACCGGTGCGTGTGACCCGGCTCCTGAGCAATTCGACGCACTCGACGCCGACGCCATCGCCCGCGAAAACGGTGCCATGCGCGCCTGGCTTAACCCGGTCAGGCACTGGATGTTCGACCATCTCGATGTGACCGAGGCCGGTGACAACCGGACTTTTGGCGATATCACGGGCACGTGGATAGGCGCGGTAAGCGAGGCATCGCTGACGCATGACACGCTTCAGGGCAGCTACGACCCTGGCTACATCTACCGCAACAACGTCACCTGCACCTTCAACCGGGGCAGCGAGGTATATCTGCTCGATGCCCCCGATGGTGAGGTGTTCGTCATGCAGTCTTGTGCCCGGCACCGGGACCCGACTCTGAGCGAAGATGAGCTCCCCCACCTGGTCAGCCAGGCTGGACCTGCCGGCCGGCTGGGGGTTCCGGGCCGAGATGCTGGACCAGGACCTGGAGGTCTCGTCCAACATCGACAACCTCGCGCATGTCCTGCAGGACGACCTGGCCAACATCTACCAGGGCTCAGATGCGGGCCGGTCATTCAGTGACCTATGGCCAGAAAACGGGCGTTGGTAGCGGGCACGAGGAGCGCGCAGCCAGTGCGAAGGCACCCTGGCGGCAACGTCACCGCCCGGCGAGGGGCGCCATGAAGGGAGAGTCATGAAACTGGTCGTCATCGGCGGTACCGGACTGGTCGGATCGCAAGTGGTCAAGAAGCTCATCGCGGCCGGACACGAGGCCGTCCCGGCGACGCCGGACACGGGCGTCGACCTGATCACGGGGAAGGGCCTGGACGAGGTGCTGCAAGGCGCCCAGGTAGTGATCAACGTGGCGAACTCGCCGACATTTGACGAGGCGTCCCTGGACTTCTTCCGCACCTCGATGAACAACTTGCTGGCCGCGGGGGAGCGCGCTGGCGTCCAGCACCAGGTGATCCTCTCCATCGTCGGCGTCGATCAGGTACCCGAGCTTGACTACTACCGGGCCAAGGTCCTCCAGGAGGACCTGCTCCGCCACGGGCCCACGCCTTACTCCATCGTGCGCGCTACCCAGTTCTTCGAGTTCATGGATGCCACGATGTCCATGACCTCTGACGGCAGCACCGTCCGACTGCCTGCTACCCCCATCCAGCCGATCGCCAGCGCCGATGTCGTCGACGCAGTGGTCCTGGTCGCCACCGGCGCCCCGCTGAACGGCATCTGGACCGTCGCCGGCCCGGACGTCTTCCGCCTCGACGAGCTCGGCAGGGTCACGCTCGCGGCGCATCACGACGGCCGGACAGTGGTCACCGATGACACGGCCGGCATGTTCGCCGCCGTCAACGGCGATGTACTCACGCCAGGGCCGGAAGCGCACGTGGCGCCCACGCATTATCAGGACTGGATGCAGGCGGCCCGCTAAAGCGGCGTCCCGCACGTCCCGCCTACCGAGCGGAGCGAAATATGGGCACACGGCAGATACCGATCAGCAGCCTGGCGTCGGCAGGATCCTCGGTCATTCGGTGCGGGCTGGCCACGACGCTCCTGTGGATCGGGGCACTGAAGTTCAAGGATTACGAGGTCGAAAACGCGGAGGTTCTGGTCACTGCGAGTCCGTTGACTTCGCGGCTTCGGGACAAGCTCGGCGCACGGAAACTCGCCCGGGTCATCGGTGTCGCGCAGATAGCGTTCGGCTCCTTGATCGTGGCCAAGCCGGTCGCGCCCAAGGCCTCGGCGGTTGGCAGCTTCGGCGCCGTCGGGCTGTTCCTGGGTACGCTCAGCTTCCTGGTCACCACGCCGGAATCCTGGCAGGAGGGCGAGGGGGTGCCGAAGCTGTCGATGCTGGGCGAGGCGCTGTTGAAGGACATCGTGCTTCTGGGTGCCGCCGTTCTCACCGGGGCCGAGTCGCTGCGAGCGGCTGACGCCGGCGACCGGCCGTAAGGCCGCCGGCGGGCTACCGGACTCGGGTCCAGGCAGCGGTCATGAAGTCGGTGAAGCCAGGACATGCCACGCCTCCGGCCAGTCGCATCAACAGGCCCTTCGCGGTAACGGACCAGCGGTAGCGAACCGGCTGCCCAGGGTCGTTACGGCACCAGCCGTTGCCATCCATGACGGGATTATGCGTCACGGGCTCGGTGAACATCCCGGTCCGGATTTCCAGCAGGCCGGGCCGGAGGTAGGCCACGTCCAGCAGATCTCCCGTTCCGGCGGTGTCGTAGATCTGCCAGCCGACCTTGCTGATGACCAGCCGCCAGTACCCGGTCGGCGGAGACCCCGGCGCGGTGTCCTGCTGCTGGAACGACCTCCAGGTTCCGGCCATGGCGGCTGGCGGTGCCGGGGCCACCGGCACCGTGGCCGTGAGCGTGTCGGTGGCCGTCTTTCCGTCCACGGCGACGACCTTGACCGTGAACTGATGAACCCCGGGCGTCAGGAACGACGTCACCAGGTAGTTGCCCTGGCCATCGAAGTTGCTTCCAAAGAAGTAGGGCGCGTTGTTCTCCACCCACCGCAACGTGCCGTCGATCAGGAAGTCCACCTCGGACACCTCAGTCGCCGGCACGCTGGGGAACGCCTGCCAGCGGATCCGGTGCGCCAGTGCGGACACGCCATCGAGGGTTGAGGTCACGGTCAGCGGAGCCGACGACAGCGACGAGGTACGCGACGTGGCGGCTGAGCCGGCGAGCCTGCGCTCGATGAGCAGGCCGCAACCAGCATCGCCAGGGCGACCATGAATCCTGCGCGAGCAGCTAACCGCCGCCGGAGTAACAAGAACATGGCCGGGCGGCGCGTCCGTCGCGTGGTGTGGCTGTGACCGGGATCGCTCATCGGTAACCTCCCAGCGCGCTGGGCTGTGGTCGCACTGCACGGGCTCGTGCATTCGCGACGCTAGTCCGCGCCTCCGGCGCGAGCCATGGTGCTGCCCGGCATGTGCGCGGAAGCAGGCCGCCATCCGACCGTCGTGCCATCACCCCGCCAGCCGGGCACCTTTCCGGCCGTTCGGCAGTTCTGAGAAGCGTGGCGTCACTGGGCTTCGATGGACAGGGAGTACGCGTTATGTCCGCTGGTGCGGATCCGGGCCCCGGTACTGCCGGGTCGGGCGACAGCAGTGCCGGCCCTGACGGCGCGACGGCCGGCCGGGCATGGCTGGCAGCACTGCCGGACGAGCTTGCCGCGCAGCGGCTCGTCATCGCCGGGCTGATTGAATTCTGCGAAGCGACGCCGCTGGTGACGTCGCTGTCGGTCGGATGTTCTCTCGGCCGTGGCGCGGCTGATGCGCTGTCGGACATCGATGCCGCCCTCGGCATCGCTGCCGAGCGCGGCAACGCCGGCGCCAGGCAGGTACAGGCCGCCGAAGCGATGGTCGTGGCCGCGTTGCCTGGCCTCGGTGCCCTCGTGGACGTGCTGCGGCACCGGGTCGGCCCGGCGGACGCGCTGGCCCGCAGGATCTTCGCCCAGTTCGCCGCGGGCACGCAGCTGGATCTGGTGGTCATAGCCGAGGGCGAGGTGCGCCGGGGCGGCGCCGCCCCCGACTTTGTGCGGCTCTACCAGGCGGCCGGCTTGCCGGCGGCCGGGACGCCAGCCCGCCGCAGCCAGGCCGACGGCGAGCCTGCTCCGGCCTACGCGGTTACCGGCGAGCAGGTCCGCGAGTGGGCGTTCCTCGGCTGGTGCGCGCTGATCGACGCTGACAAGTACGTGCGGCGCGGATCGCTGTGGGAGGCACACAACCGGCTGCACGAGGCACGGCACTACATCTGGGTGCTGTGGGCGGCAGCGACAGGCGCGATGTATCCGTGGCATGGCCTCTCGCAGGTGCTCGATCACGACCCGCAGAACTTGCCGCCCGGCATCGAGTCAACAGCCGCGCGGCTCGACATCGCCGATCTGCGCCGAGCTGCCCGAGCCGCCGCCGCGCTGCTCACTGAGGTCAGCACATTCGCTGCGCAGCAGCATCCGGCCGATCTGCCGCGGGCCATGGCCGGCTACGTCACCCGAGCCCTCGCCTGAAGCCGCTGGAATTCAGGCCGCTGCCGGTGAGTAGCGGGCCGATCCCGGGACACCTGTCGGAGCATGACGACTTCGAGTGAGCGGGCGGACCTATCAGCTCAGGCTGAACCAGCCGACATGAACCTGCAGACCGACGAGGCGAAGGCCACGGTTGAGGAGATCAAAGCCGAGAACGCCGCCCTTGACCAGGCTGACCAGGCCGCGGAGGCACAGGCTGAGGCCGTCGTCGAGCAGGCCCAGCAGCTCGCCGAGGCGGCGGAGGACGTGCTAGCGGAGCTGAAAGAGATCAAGTCCGGAGCCGGCCACGCGTGATCAGGGCAGCCTGAGGCCAGAGCGGGCCGGAAGCGGCTAGGAAGGGCTGTTAATGAACGAGACGATGTCCTCGAGGCCTGGCCGGTAGCCCTCGGTGGTGTCGACCTCGATCCACGGCGCCGCTACCGACACGCGATCGAAGGCGTCTCGCCTGCGCACGAAGTCGCCACTATCGCGGTCCGGCCGCGGATCGTCGTGGACCCGGCGCTTCGGATCCTCCCGGCCGCGCTGGAAGGCCCGGTGGAAGGCAACATCGGAGGCGACCACGCAATGCACGACGCGCAGCTGGGCAAGGCCGCGGATCGGTTCAAGACCGGGCCGCCACACGCGGTCCTGGAAAGCGGCTTCGGCGACGGTCGTCACCCCCGCGCGCAGCAGCAGTTCCAGCATGCCGAAGAAGACCGGCAGCGTCCGCGCCGTGAGCTCATCGCCAGGCGCAGGCACGAATCCCGGACTGACGTGCGCCATGCCTTCTTTGATTTCGTCACGGCAGATCGCCGGGCACCCGACGGCACGCGCAATCTTGTGCGCCAGCGTGGTCTTGCCCGCCGCGATCGGGCCGCTGACGACGACAAGGGTCGGAAGCGATGTCACCCGGACGTCATGTCCGTCTCGACCGAGGCGGCGAGCATGCACACGGACCATCCTTGGTCGCTGCTGGTGCTAGCCGCTGCCCGTCGCCGCGAGCAGGACTAGCAGCAAGGTGCCGACGGCCAGCGCGAAATGGCAGGCAATCGCGACGGCCCGCCGTGGCGTCGGGCCCGTGCTCACGGCGAACTGGCTGCCGGGAGCGGGCACCGATGCCTCGGGGATAGACGTCACCAGGATAGCCATGCCGAGCCCGGCGGCCGCGATGATCAAGGCGGCCGCGGTCCATGCGAGCGCCTGCGTGCGCACGACGGCAAAAGCTGCCCACACTGCGAGGCCACTCAGCGCGACGGCGGCATGACTGATGGCCGTGACCGGCGCACGGCCGCGACCTCGGTGACCGGCGAACAGGTAGGCGCCGGCGGCTACGGTGGCAGTCCACAAGCCGAGCGCGACAAGGCTGAGGTCGCTGCCCGAGGACTGCGGGCCGGATGGCGGGTTCACGACTGATGCCCTGGCCGGCGCGACAGCGTGGACCAGCGCGGCGAGGTACCGCGCGTCTCCGGCCGCGATCCTGCGTTCGGCTGCCTTCGGATGCGGACCGGCAGCCTCCCGGACGGCGCTGGACACGATCTCATTGAGCTGCAGTTGAGTCAGACCCGCGCAGGCGGCCGGGACAGCGTGAACGGTCACCCGCTGCTCGATCGCCCGCACTCCGAACAGCCAGCAGTTATGCGCCGCTGGCCGGGCAGGCGCGCACCCTGCGCACGCGAGCGCGATGCCGGCGGCCATCATGGCCGCTCCGCAGACCGCGCCGATCTTGGCTCGCACCAGGCCATTGTCGCCGCCTTGCCGGCCGCGATCGAGCCCGGCCGGGAACTGTGCCCGGCCGGGAACTGGCGCAGCAGGAGACTAGTGGCTCGCGTTATGCCGCAGGATCGTCGCCGTGACCAAGTCCGGGACGCGGATGGTCGGGTAATGGTCGACGCCGGCCATCCAGATCATCTCGCAGCCAGGGATGCGTTCCGCCGCGATCTTGTTACTGGCGACCAGGGGCGGGTAGTCCTTCGCACCGATCATGAGAACGGTCGGCGCCCGCACCTCGCCGAGCCGGTCGAGCACCGGCTCGGCCGGTCGGAGGAACTCTTCCTCGCTCTCGGTAGCGCGCAGCGAGGACAGCATCAGGTCAGTAACGACAGGGTCGTCGCCGGCCGCGCCCCACATCCCGAGCAGCACCCTGGCGATCCCGTCGAGATCGCCCGCCGCCGCAAACTCGTCGCACTGGGCCTCGAGTTCGGGCTCGTCCGGCATAACAGCGCCGCTAATGCCCGGGCACAGCAGCACCAGCGATTGCACCCGGTCCGGCTGGTCGAGTGCCAGCTCGATAGCGGCCAGGCCGCCCATGCTGCAGCCGGCTATGTGCGCGCTGTCTACGCCGAAGTGCGTGAGCACCGTCGTCAGGTCACCCAGCAGTGTGTACTCCTCGGTCGCCGCCGGGGACTTGCCGTAGCCGCGCACGTCGTACCTGATCAGCCGGAAGTGATTCGACAGCTGCGGCCAGACCGGATCCCACATCCGGGAATCGCCGACGCCTTCGTGCAGCAGGATCAGCACGGGCCCGGATCCGCCTGAATCCTCTGCCCAGATTTTGTCGGCACCAGCCGCCACCATTGTCTGCATGGAAACCGACCCTAACCGGCCTGCCGGCTGGCGGTCATCCTGATTACCGGAGGGTGTTCATGATCATCAGCTGTCACCGCTGCCCGGGGCCGGATCCGGAGGCGGCCGGCCAGCTGGCGGCGTTGCTGGCCGGCAATGGCTGGTTCATGCGCGCGCTGGCAGCGGTGGCGGCCAGCGGGCTTCCGGACGCCTGGATCGGCGCCGGCGCTATCAGGGACGTGGTCTGGGGCCGGCTGTTCGGCCAGTTCAGCAGTGCTGAAGTGCGCGACGTCGACGTCGCCTACTTCGACCCCGGCAACCTCGGGACGGAGCGCGACGTGGACGCCGGAACGCGCCTGGCAGCGCTTGCCGACCTGCCGTGGGAAGCGACCAACCAGGCGGCCGTGCATACCTGGTACCACAGCTATTTCGGCGGCGAGCCGGTCGATCCGTTCGGCAGCGTGCACGAGGCGATCGCGACCTGGCCGGAGACCGCGACCTGCGTCGCAGTGCGGCTTGGCCAGAACGGCATGGAGGTGTGCGCGCCCACGGGGCTAGCCGACCTGCTGGGCGGAGTCTGGCGGCCGAACCCGGTGCGGGTCACGCCTGAGGTGTCGATGGCCAGGCTGGCCAGGCAGCGGGTCCGGCTCAGATGGCCCGCGGTGACGGTCGTGCCGCCAGGCTGAGCGGCCACGTTCCGGTTAATAAGAGCGTGACGGCACCACTGGTCGCTGGCAGACTGCGCCGGTGACTGACGACAGGGGGCGGATCGCAGAGCTGACCCGGCACGGTCAGCGGGCCGCGCTGGTGCTCGCGCGGCGGCTGGGGCTGCCGGCCGGCGACCCGGTGATTCTGTCCAGCCGGGGCAACCTGCTGCTCCGGCTCGCGCCTGCGCCGGTGGTGGCCAGGGTCGCCACGCTGACTGCGCTGAGCCGGAATGACCCGTTCGCCTGGCTGGCTCGAGAGGTCGCGGTGGCCGGCTATGTCGCGGGCCGGGCGGTCCGGTCGTGGCGCCGTCAGCGCTCGCTGATCCGGGACCGCACCGGCAGGACGGCTTCGCGATCAGCGTGTGGGAGTACGTCGAGGTCGCGGAGGGTGCGGCCGGGGCGGCCGAGACCGGCGCGGCGCTGGCGCAGTTGCACCGGGCGGCGGCAGGCTGTCCGGCCGACCTCGGTGACTTCCTGCCCGCGCGTGACCAGATCAGCGAAGGGATGGACGCGCTGGAGCGCGACGCCGCGCTGGATGCCGGGACGCTGTCGTCGTTGCGGGAGCTGCATGCCCGGCTGCTCGCAGAGCTGGCGCCACTGGCCGGACCGTCCGGCGTTCTGCATGGCGACGCGCACCGGGGGAACCTGCTGCGCGGCCGGGACGGGCGCTGGCTATGGATAGACCTGGAGGAGACCAGCCGCGGTCCGCTGGCATGGGATCTGGCTGTCCTGGCCGGGCGTCCGCCGTCCGATGAGCCGCTCCGGGCCTACGCGGCTGAGGCCGGGACGGCTGTGCCCGATCTCGCCGGCCTGGCCATGTTCGGCCGGGCCCGGCTGCTGGAGGGAACGGTGTGGTCGCTCGGGATGGCCGGGCTCTACCCGGCCCGTTACCGCGATGTCGCGCAGTCGCTGCTGGCTGAGGTACTGGCCTGGTAGCACCGGGCGGTGCGCACGCCGGTCGCCCGGCCGGCCGCCGGCGGGTAGTTCTAGGGTTGTGCTATGACCGAGATACCGAACGCAGCGGCAGCAGGAACGATCAGCATCGGCGGAGACCTGACGGTCAACCGGATGGGTTTCGGCGCCATGCGCATCACCGGACAGGGCGTGTGGGGGCCGCCTGCTGACCGCGATCAGGCGAAGGCCGCGTTGCGGCAGGCCATCGAGCTGGGCGTCAATTTCATCGACACCGCTGATTCCTACGGCCCGCATGTCAGCGAGGAAATCATCGCCGAGACGCTGTACCCGTATGCCGACGATCTGGTGATCGCGACCAAGGGCGGGCTGACCCGGCCCGGTCCCGGCCGGTGGGATGCGGACGGCCGGCCAGAGTACCTGCGCGAGGTGTGCGAAGGCAGCCTGCGGCGCCTCAGGCTCGAGCAGATCCCGCTGTACCAGCTGCACCGCCCGGACCCGCGGGTGCCCGTCGCCGAGTCGATCGGAGCGCTGGTCGAGCTCAAGAACGAGGGCAAGATCCGGCATATCGGCGTGTCGAACGTGTCTGAGGATCAGTTGCGCGAGATGCAGAAGCTCACGCCGGTGGTGTCCGTGCAGAACCGCTACAACCTCGGCGACCGGTCGTCTGAGGCGATGGTGGACTTGTGCGACGCCGAGGACATCGTCTTCCTGCCCTGGGCGCCGATCCAGGAGACCGACAACCTGGTGCCGGTGCGCATTGCCGCCGAGCGCCTGGGCGCGAGTGATCGGCAGGTGGCGCTGGCCTGGCTGCTCGGCCGGTCGGCGCAGATCCTTCCGATCCCTGGCTCGGGCTCGGCCGGGCATGTCGCGGATAACGTGGCCGCGGCGTCGCTGAAGCTGACCAGCGACGAGGCGAACGCGATCCTCAATCTGGCGGGGTGAGCCGGCCAGCCTGCCTACTGGCCAGATCTAGGTAGTGGCCGCCGAGAAGATAGGCATCACTGCCGATGGCTGAGTCCTGGCCGCGCCATATGGTCGCCGCAGAAGCGTCGATCCGGCCAGAGAAGGACTCCCATGAAGCGCAGCTTGCTCGCATTCCTCGTACTGACGTTCGGCCTTACCGCGAGTCTCGCGGCCACGCCGGCCTTCGCAGTGTCCATCCCGACGGTCCCGGTGGGCGCTGCCTGGGGAGCCAACAGCAACAGCACGCTCGGCGACGGGACGGCCACGCAGCGGCTGGCCTATGTCGGCATCGGATCACTCAGGAACCTGGCCCAGGTATCCGGTGGCAGTGATCACAGCCTGGCACTCACCACGGCAGGCACGGTGTTTGCCTGGGGCTCGAACGCCCACGGCGCCCTCGGGACCGGGACTGGCGTCAGCGCGGCCAGTCCCGTGCAAGTTCCGGGGCTCTCCGGCATCACGCAGGTCGCAGCCGGCTTCGGGCACAGCCTCGCCCTTGCGTCCGACGGGACGGTCTGGGCGTGGGGTGACAACACCGACGGCGATCTCGGCGACGGCACCACCAGCCAGCGCAACGTGCCGGAGCAGGTGCCCGGCCTGACCGGCATCACGCAGATCGCGGCCGGATACGCCTGGAGCATGGCGCTGCGGTCCGACGGCACCGTCTGGGTGTGGGGTTACAACTTCTACGACGAGCTCGCCAACGCCAACCTCGCCTACAGCGCCACGCCAATCCAGGTCAGCGGGCTGTCCTCGGTCACCGCCATCGCCGCAGGCGAGGCTTTCGGGATGGCCGTCGAGACCACCCGCGTCCTCGGGTACCGGGGCTACGTCCTCAGTCACTCGGTCTGGACGTGGGGGCAGGACTCCGAAGGCGAGATCGGCAACGGCAGCATCGTTGACCCGACCGGTGGTGGCGGCGTCGCCTCGCCCGTTCACGTCACCGGCATCCCGGACGCGGCCGGCATTGCCGCCGGCGACCACTTCGGTGCCGTGCTCGGATCCGACGGATCGGTCTGGGAGTGGGGCCTGGGCAGCTACGGCGTCCTGGGCCCGGAGAACACCGGTGGCGGGATCAGCCTGGTGCCGGTGCAGGCAGTCAGTCCTGGCAGCACTATCACGCAGATCTCGGCGGGCGACGAGCACCTGCTGGCGCTGCAGTCGAGCGGTTCCGTGCTCGCCTGGGGTGCCAACTACGACGGGCAGCTCGGCAACGGCACCACCGCGTGGAGCAGCACGCCCGTGCAGGTCGCCGGCCTGACCGGCGTAACCCAGGTGGACGCCGCCGAGAACTACAGCCTCGCCGTCCATCAAGCCGTGGTCGCGATCGGGAAGTAGCCGCGCGCGGGGGAGCCGGCGCAGGTGCGGGCAGGCCGTTGCGGCCTGCCCGCACCCACGTGAACAGGGTGTGCCCGCGGCGCAGCTGCGCTGGTCAGGCTGGCGCTCGGCCCGACGCGACCGCACACTTGTCAACATGAAGCTGCTCGAACGACAGCGGTCGCTGGCGGAACTGACGCAGTTCGCCGCCGAGGCTCGCGCAGGCGACGGCCGGCTCGTGCTGATCGCGGGCGGCGCCGGCATCGGAAAGTCGGCGCTGGTGGAGCAGCTCCAGCACGATCTGCCGGCGGCCCGGTGGTCGTGGGGAGCCTGCGACGGAATGTTCACGCCACGGCCGCTCGGGCCGCTGTTCGACCTCGCCGATCAGCTCGGCGGCGAGCTTGCCGGTCTGTGCCGGGCCGACGCGACCCGCGAGCAGCTGTTCGGCGCACTGCTCCGGCAGATCAGCGAGCCGGGCATCCTGAACGTCGTGGTCGTCGAAGACGCGCACTGGGCGGACGAGGCGACCATCGACCTGATCCGGTTCCTCGCGCGCCGGCTGCGGGACCGGACGGTCCTGCTGATCGTGACCTACCGCGACGAGGGCGCCAGCTCGATCCCGGCGCTGCGGATCGCGCTCGGTGACCTGGCCGCGATGCGGGGGACCAGACGGGTGCTGCTGGAGCCACTGTCACCGGCCGGCGTCGCCGAGCTGGCGACCGGGAGCGGGCTGGATCCCGCTGAGCTGTATGAGCTGACCAGCGGGAACCCGTTCTACGTCAGCGAGGTCATCCAGGCCGGCCTGCGGGAGATTCCGGCCGCCGCCAGGGACGCGGTGCTGGCCAGGGTCGCGCGGCTGTCCGGTCCGGCTCGCGAGATCGTCGACCTCGCGGCGCTGACCGGAACCCGGATCGAACCGCGGCTGGCCCAGGCCTGGTCAGCCGGCCCTGGTGGCCCTGTCGGTTCAGCCGGGCTGGCCGGCTTCCGGTTCCGGCACGAGATTGCCCCGGCTGGCGGTCGCTGACGCTATCCCGGCACACCGCCAGACCGCGATACACGCGCGCATCCTCGCGGCTTTGACCGAAGCCGGCTGCACCGACCACGCCAGGCTCGCATTCCACGCCGAAGGCGCGGGCGACTCCCCGGCGGCGCTGCGTTCCGCGAGCCTGGCCGCCCGCCAGGCCGCGGAGCTGGGCGCGCACCGGGAGGCGGCGGCGCAGTTCCGGCGTGCTCTGGCGGTCGCGACAGCCACCGGTGCCGACGCGGCAACTGTCGGCGAGCTGTACGACGGGCTCGCGGCCGAGGCCTCGCTCCTGGACCAGTGGGACGAGGCAGCCGAGGCCATCGAGTGTGCGCTCGCGCTGTGGCGAGAGTCAGGTGACGTCCTGCGCGAGGGCGCCGCGCTGAGCCGGATGTCGTCCATCTTGTGGCGCTTGTGCCGGGGCGCGGATTCGGTCACCGCCGCCGAGGCGGGCGTGGAATTGCTCCGGCCGCTCGGGCCTAGCGCCGAGCTGGCCTGGGCCTACGCCAAGGTGGCCAGCTCGCGGATGGTGAACAACCGCAACGACGACGCCCTGAGTCTGGCCCGGCAGGCTCGTCAGGTCGGCGAGTCGCTAGGCCTGCCCGACGTCGTCAGCAATGCGCTGAACAGCGAGGGCTGTGCCCTGTCGGCGGTCGGGTACGACGGGTCCGTCCAGCTGCGAGAATCGTTGCAGATCGCGATGTCGCATCACCTGCATGAGCATGCCGGGCGCGCTTTCGTCAACCTGAAGGCCATCTATTACTGGCAGCTGCGGTTCGCCGAGGCGGAGCGAACTTGCCTGGCGGGAATCGCGTTCTGCGAGGAACACGAGCTGGGCGCCATCGAGAACTGCCTGCGCGGCGGTCAGGCGGAGATGCTCGAGCAGGCTGGCCGGTGGGAGGAGGCAGCCGCACTGTGCGAACGACTGCTGCAGACCATCGTCTCCCCGGTGAACCGGCTCAACCCGCTGATCAGCCTGGGCATGATCCGGGCCCGGCGGGCGGAGCCAGGTGTCTGGCAATGCCTGGATGAGGCGGCCGCAGCGGCTGACGGGACGGGTGAACCGCAATGGATCGTAGCCGCCCGGCTCGGCCGCGCAGAAGCGCGCTGGCTGCAGGGCGAGCTGGACGCCGCCCGGAGCGAGGCCGAGCTCGCCGAGGACGTGTCACGGGACTGCGACGGCTTGACGCGCGGCGGCGTCGCGGCCTGGCTGCGCCGCACCGGTTCTGGCCGGCAGACCGGCGGTCAGCTGGCGCCGCCCTACCAGTGCCAGGCCGACGGCCTGGCCGAGGATGCCGCGAAGCTGTGGACGGAGCTTGGATGTGACTACGCGGCCGGGCTGGCCTTGTTCGACGCCGCGGGCGGGACTCAGTTGCGCCGGGCCCTCAGTATCTTCACCGACCTCGGCGCGGTCGCGGCAGCCCGGCTGACCCGGCAGCGGATGCGCGAGCTCGGCATGAAGTCCGTCCCGGCCGGTCCGCAGATCGCCACTAAGGCTGACCCGATGGGACTGACCCGGCGGGAGCGTGAAGTGCTGGAACTGATCTGCGCGGGATGCACCAACGCGGAGATCGCCGCCCGGCTGTTTATCTCGGCGCGCACTGTCGATCACCACGTCTCGGCGGTGCTGGCGAAGCTAGGCGCTCCGTCCCGCAGTGCCGCCGCTGCGCAGGTCTCGCAGTCCGGCTCGCTGGCGTGATCAGATCTTGACGGAACTTGGTGCCAGGCAGGCCGAATAACCTGCACCGGGCACTCACTGGCCGGGCGCACGAACGTGCGAATATAAGTTCGATCATCATGGTAAGCTGTCAGTGCTGGTCGCTAGGCTGATCGAGTGCGGGTGAAGCCGCGAATCGGGAGGTCAGCGGGATCATGGGCTTTGACAACCCGCCGGTACCCTGGCGGGAGTTCGAACGGCGCCTGTCCTGGGGGACAGGAGCATCCGGGGCACGCCGGGACGCCGGACTAGACGAGCGCGGCCAGCCGGGCGAGGCGCTGCTGCCCGTCACCCGGCTGCCGGCTCCGCCGGATGCGCCAGCCCGGGCGGAGCTGCCCTGGGCGGAGCTGCCCTGGGCCGAGTTGCACTGTCACTCCTCCTACAGCTTCCTGGACGGGGCGTCGAGCCCGTCCGACCTGGTGCACGAGGCAGTGGCCAGGGGCCTGTCCGCGCTGGCCATCACCGATCACGACGGCATGTACGGGGTGCCGCAGTTCGCCCAGGCGGCGGCGCGGCTGCGAGACAGCGGCGCCACTCTCGGCACGGTCTTCGGCGCGGAGCTCAGCCTGGACCTGGCGCGCAAGGTGCCCGGCCGGCGTCCCCGCCCGGCTGGCCGGCCGGTGCCTGGGCAGCCGGCTGGCCGGCCAGCCGGCACCCCGCGAGCGGGCGTCCCCGACCCGGCCGGACGGCACCTGCTGATCCTGGCCCGCGACCCGGAGGGGTATGCCCGGCTGTGCCGGGTGATCAGCGACGCGCAGCTGGCCGGGGGCGAGAAGGGCCTGCCGGTCTACGACGAGCCCGCGCTCGCTGATGCGCACGGCGGTCACTGGGTCGTACTCACCGGCTGCCGCAAGGGCGCGGTTCAGGCCGCGCTGGCCAGCCGGGGGCCGGCCGCCGCGGCGCGCGAACTGGCCGGGCTGACCGCCGCGTTCGGCCCGGAGAACGTCAAGGTCGAGCTCACCATCGGCAACAGCCCGGCCGATGACGAGCGCAACGACGTGCTGGTGGCGCTCGCGGCCGCGGCGGGCACGGACGTCATTGCCACCAGTAACGTGCACTACGCCGCGCCGCAGGACGCCAGGCTGGCGCAGGCGCTGGCGGCGATCAGGGCCCGGTTCAGCCTGGACGAGATGGACGGCTGGCTGGCCGCGTCCGGCGGCGGGTACCTGCGCTCGGGTGCGGAAATGGCGGGGCGGCTGCGGCGCTACCCCGGCGTGCTGGAGCGGACGGCGGAACTGGCCGCCGACTGCGCGTTCGACTTCCACGTCATCGCCCCGAAGCTGCCGGACTTCAATGTCCCGGGTGATCACACCGAGGCGAGCTGGCTGCGCGAGCTAGTCCGGCAGAAGGCGCCCGCCCGCTACGGGCCGCCAGGCCGGGAGACTCAGGATGGCGCCTACGCGCAGATCGCCCGCGAGCTCGACGTCATCGAGCAGCTGGGCTTCCCCGGTTACTTCCTGATCGTGCACGACATCGTGCAGTTCTGCGAGGATGAGGGGATCCTCTGCCAGGGCCGCGGCTCGGCGGCCAACTCGGCGGTCTGCTACGCGATCGGCATCACCAGCGTGGACCCGGTGCGGCACGGGCTGCTGTTCGAGCGTTTCCTGTCGGCCGGGCGTGACGGGCCGCCCGACATCGACCTGGACATCGAGCACCGGCGGCGGGAGGAGGTCATCCAGTACGTCTACCGCGAATACGGCCGGGACAAGGCGGCCCAGGTCGCCAACGTGATCAGCTACCGGCCGCGGATGGCGATCAGGGACGCGGGCCGCGCACTCGGCTACGAGCCGGAGCAGCAGGACGAGTGGTCCCGCCAGGTCGGCCCGCGCAGCTACGGGCCGGGACAGCCGGTCCCGCCGGATGCCGGCGTGCCGGAGGCGGTGGTCGAGCTGGCCGGGAAGATGCAGCGGCTGCCCCGGCACCTCGGCATTCACTCCGGCGGCATGGTGATCTGTGACCGGCCGGTCGGCGAGGTGTGCCCGGTGGAGTGGGCCCGGATGCCGAACCGCAGCGTGCTGCAGTGGGACAAGGACGACTGCGCGTACGCGGGCCTGGTCAAGTTCGACCTGCTGGGCCTGGGGATGCTGACCGCGCTGCGGGACTGCTTCGAGCTGGTGGAGCAGGCGCACGGCGTGCGCTGGACGCTGGCCTCGATCCCGCAGGAGGATCCCGGGGTCTACGCGATGCTGCAGATAGCCGACACCGTCGGGGTGTTCCAGGTCGAGTCGCGGGCGCAGATGGCAACGCTGCCCCGGCTGCGCCCGGAGAAGTTCTACGACCTGGTGGTGGAGGTCGCGCTGATCCGGCCAGGACCGATCCAGGGCGGCTCGGTACATCCGTACATGCGCCGGCGGCACGGCGATGAGCAGCCGGATCTGCCGCACGAGCTGATGCGGCACGCGCTCGGCAAGACGCTCGGCGTCCCGCTGTTCCAGGAGCAGATGATGCAGATCGCCATCGACTGCGCCGGGTTCAGCCCGACCGAGGCCGACCGGCTGCGGCAGGCGATGAGTTCCAAGCGGGCACCGGAGCGGATCGAGGAACTGCGCGAGCGGCTGCTGGCCGGGATGGCCGAGCGCGGCATCTCGCTCGAGGTCGCCGAGGACATCTACGTGAAGATCCTCGCGTTTTCCAGCTACGGCTTCCCTGAGTCGCACGCGATCAGCTTCGCTTACCTGGTCTACGCCAGCGCGTGGCTGAAGTGCTACTACCCGGCCGCGTTCACCGCAGCGCTGCTGCGCGCCCAGCCGATGGGCTTCTACTCACCCGCCAGCCTGATCAGCGACGTGCGCAGGCACGGCGTGACAGTTCGCGGTGTCGACATCAACGCCAGCGGGGTGCTGGCGGTGCTGGAAAAAGCAGAAGATGCCGGGAACGTGGCCGATCCCGCCACTGTGCCCGCAGGGGGAGCGCCCGTGCCCGGTCAGCCGGTGATCCGGCTCGGGCTGTCGGAGGTGCGTAACCTCGGGACCAAGGTCGCGGAGCAGATCGCGGCCGGCCAGCCCTATGCCGGCCTGGAAGATCTCGCCCGGCGTACCACGGTGCCCGAAGCGGCGCTGGAGGCGCTGGCCATGGGCGGCGCGTTCGGCTGCTTCGGGGTGAGCAGACGCGAGGCGCTCTGGGCCGCCGGGGCCGCGGCCACGATCAGGGCGGGGCAATTGCCTGGCACCACGCTCGGCATGACGGCGCCGCAACTGCCGCCGATGACCGCGGCCGAGGAGACGTTCGCCGACCTGTGGGCGACCGGCACCTACGGCACGCATCCGATCGAGCACATCAGGGACATGCTGCGCGAGCGCGGCGTGCTGCCCGCGGACCGGCTGCCGGCTGCGGTCAACGGCACGAACATCATCGTCGGCGGCCTGGTCACCCACCGCCAGCAGCCGGGAACCGCCGGCGGGGTGGTGTTCCTCAGCCTGGAGGACGAGACCGGGATGGCCAACATCATCTGCCCGCCGAATGTATGGCAGCGCTTTCGCAAGATCGGGGTTGACGCGAACGCGCTGCTCGTGCACGGCCGGGTGGAACGACTCGACGGCGCCGTCAGCCTGCTGGCCACCCGGCTGGAACGGCTCAGGGTCGTCGCGGCGGCCCGCAGCCGCGACTTCCGTTAGCCTGACAGTTCGGCCGTAAACACTGTCTAATGTATTAGACAATGATCTGCCTAGTGACATAGACACACCAGTCACGGTGGTAATCGTTCATGACATTCCCGGACGGAGCTCACCATGATCCCGCGCTATCAGATCAGGGCCTGGCCAGAAGGCGACGGGTGGCTGGCGCGAGTTACCGGCGCGAGTGCCGACGCCGATCAGGCCCCGGTCAACGCGGTGACCCAGGCGCGGAGCCTGGTGCGGATCGAGCCGATGGTCAGGGAATTGATCGCGACCATCCTGAACGCCGGCCCTGGCGATTTCGACCTGGAACTCGACTACCGGATCGGCGATGAAATCCGGGAGCTGATCTCGCAGGCCAAGGGGGCCAGGGCCTGGCTGGACGCGGCCCAGGATCTCTGGCAGGAAAGATCGGCAGCGGCCGCGCACGCGCTGGCAAGCTCGGGTTATTCACTGCGCGAGGCAGCGCTGCTTCTCGGCCTGTCGTATCAGCGCATCGGTCAGCTTCTGGACCGGACCGCTGAATAGTCCGCGGGCATTCCGAACAGCGCGAGCAGGCTCCCCTCGTTAAACGAGACGATCCGGCTGATCCGGCCGTCCCGGATAGCCAGGACCTGAATGGCATGCGCGCGAAACGCGCCATCGGGAGCGGCAAGATAGGCGGCGAACGCCGCCTGGCCGTTGGCGGCGACCGGGACCAGCCGGAATATGCCGGGCCGGACGACGCGGTACGCCAGGAAGCTGCCGATGAGCTCCCGCCCGGCGAACCAGGTCAGCAACGGGGGCATCTCCAGCACGGCGTCGTCGCGCAGCAGTTCGGTCAGCCGGGCGACGTCGGCATTCTCGAACGCGGCGGCATACCGGTCCAGAACTTCCCTGATGGCCGGGTCGGCCGGCTCGCCGATCTCGTCCTCGGCCGGCACCTCGCGCGCGATCTGCGCCCGGGCCCGCTGCAGCATGCTGTTCGCGGCGGTTACCGTCGTGCCGAGCAGGTCGGCGACCTCGGCTGCCCGCCAGCCGAGCACATCGCGCAGCACCAGCACGGCGCGCTGGCGCGCGGGCAGGTACTGCAGCGTCGCGATCAGGGCCAGCCGCATGCTCGCCCGGCTGGCGGCGACCCTGGCCGGATCGCCGTCGGCCGCCAGGACCAGCGCGTCGGGGACCGGCTGCAGCCACGGCAGATCAGCGCGGCCGGCCAGGACCGGGACCTCCGCGTCGGCAGCGGGATCGCCCAGTCCGGACGGCAGCGGGCGGCGCGCCCGCGTTTCCAGCGCCCGCAGGCAGCTGTTGGTGGCGATCCGGTAGAGCCAGGTCCGCAGCGATGCCCGGCCCTGGAAGCCGGCGTAACCACGCCAGGCCCGCAGCAGCGTCTCCTGCACCTGGTCCTCGGCCTCGTCAACCGAGCCGAGCATCCGGTAGCAGTAGGCCAGCAGCTCACGGCGGTAGCCGCCGGCCAGCCGGGCAAATTCGTCGCTGTCAGTTGTCGCGGTCATGAACTCCTGCATCACTTCCCTTGACTGCTCGCCTGGCCGGTACGGCCCCGCTGGTACAGATCCGGGCTGGTCCCGAAACTCATCGCGGACCGGCCGGTGAATCCCGCGGCCGGGCCGGATCAGTACGAGCGGCACCGCATTCCGCGCGCCTGTGGCCAGTTCACCACGTCAGGGAGACCCGCATGTCAGCAGAATCCGCCCCGAGCCCGCTCACCGGCGCAACCGCCCTGGTCACCGGCGCCAGCCGGGGCCTCGGCCGCGGCATCGCCGCGGCGCTGACCGGTGCAGGCGCCCGCGTCATCGGCGTTGCCCGCGATGCCGCCCGGCTGACCGCGGTACAGCAGGACCTGGGGGACCGGTTCACCCCCGTCAGCGCGGACGTCACCGACCCGGTCGCGGCCGGCCAGCTGCTGGACCTGTACCGGCCCGGCGTCCTGGTGCTGAACGCCGGGGCTGTGCCGCTGTCCCGGCCCATTCACCAGCAGACCTGGGAGTCATTCAGCCGCAACTGGGAGGTCGACGTGCGGCAGGCGTTCTCCTGGATCCGCGAGACGCTGCTGCGGCCGCTGCCGGCCGGCAGCACCGTGATCGCGATGTCCAGCGGTGCGGTCGTGCACGGCTCGCCGCTCAGCGGCGGCTATGCCGGCGCCAAGGCCGCCGTCCGGTACATCGCGGCCTACGCCGGGGCGGAGTCTGTCCGGGCCGGACTCGGGATCAGATTCGTCTCAGTGCTGCCACAGCTCACGCCCGAGACTGATCTTGGCGCTGTCGCAGTCGCCGGCTACGCCGAACGGGAGGGCATGACCGTCGCGGACTTCCTGGCCGGCCGGGGACCCGCGCTCAGCCCTGAGCAGGCGGGCAAGGCCATCCTCAGCCTGATCACCGATCCGGACCTGGATCAGCCCGCCTACCTGCTGACAGCCGCTGGCCTGAATCCGGTGCCCTGAGCCTGGCGCAGTGAGCCAGGCCCGGCCCGCCGCCTGTCACCGGAGCGCATCCGGCCGCTCACGCACCGTCCGGTGACGGTGGCATTGCGGTATTTTCCGGCTATACGGAGCCGACTTCCGCTTGAACGCCGGGGCAGTTTGTCTGTCCATGCGCGAAGATGGGGAACGTGGGGCAGCGGTGAACCGCTGGTGAAGCACCTGCGGACGGCCAGTATCCTGCCCACATCTCGGTGCTAGGAGCAGCATGCCCTTCGATGTCGCGCGCACGTTCGCGGAGCGGTCCGGCGAGAACTTCGCCCTGCACGAGCGCTACATGAACCCTCAGCTTGCCCGGACGCTCCGGACTATCGGATTCGACCGTAACTACGTGCGGGCCGAGGGTAGTTATCTGTACGACGATGCCGGCCTGCGGTATCTCGACTTCCTGTCCGGCTTTGGCGTGTACGCCCTCGGCCGCAGTCACCCGGCGATCAAGGCCGCGCTGCATCAGGCACTGGACCTCGACCTGCCGAACATGATCCAGATGGACTGCGCGCTGCTTCCCGGCCTGCTGGCCGAGCAGCTGGTGGGGCGGGCGCACGCGGGCATCACCCGTGCCTTCTTCTGTAACTCCGGCGCGGAGTCGGTCGAGGCGGCCATCAAGTTCTCCCGCCAGGCGACTCAGCGCACCAAGATCCTCTTCGCCGAGCATGCGTTCCACGGCCTCACCACCGGCGCACTCGCGCTCAACGGCGGCAAGGAGTTCCGCAAGGGATTCGGCGCACTGCTGCCGGAGACCGAAGCGGTGGCCTTCGGTGATCTCGACGCGCTCGAGCAGCAGTTGCGCGGCAACGACGTGGCGGCGTTCATCGTCGAGCCGATCCAGGGCAAGGGCGTGTACTGCGCGACGCCTGAGTACTGGCGCGCGGCCCAGCAGCTGTGCCGCCAGCACGGCACGCTGCTGGTCATGGACGAGGTGCAGACCGGACTCGGCCGGACTGGCACGTTCTTCTGTCATCAGCACTGGGGCCTTGAGCCAGACATCATCACGATCTCCAAAGCGCTGTCCGGCGGGTTCGTGCCCATCGGCGCGATGCTGACCACTGACAAGATCTTCGCCAGCGTCTATGACTCGATGGAAGACGCGCTCAAGCACTCCACCACGTTCGGCCGCAATCAGCTGGCGATGGTGGCCGGGCTGGCTACTCTGGCCGCCTTCGACGACGAGGACATCCTCGGCCGGGCCGATCGGGCCGGCACCGAGTTGCAGGACCGCCTTGTCGGCCTGGCCGAGAAGTACGAGCTCATCAGTGACGTCCGCGGCATCGGCCTGATGGTCGGCATCGAGTTCGGCGAGCCGGACAGCAAGGGCGCGAGCCGCCGGTTCCGGGCGGTGGAGAAGCTCCGCAACGGCATGTTCTCGCAGCTGGTGGTCGTGCCGCTGTTCCACCGGCACCGGATCATCACCCAGGTGGCGGCCGACAACGTCAACATCATCAAACTGCTGCCGCCGCTGATCTCCGGTGCAGAGGAGATCGACTACTTCGTCGACGCGTTCGACGATGTGATGGCGGACGCGCACCGCGGGTCCGGGCTCACCTATGAATTCGGCCGCACCATGGCGCGCGGCGCGCTCAAGCGCAAGTCGCAGCGCAGCGTGGCAACCGCCCGGCCGGTGACCGGTCCGGCCGCGGCCGCGGCCGCACAGCCGCCGGCCACCGCGCAGCTGCCGGCGGCCGGGCTGGCCAGGGCGACGGCGCACCCGGCCGAGTCCCCGTCGCCTGACGGCAGCCACCTACCGCAGGTCGCGCCGATCGAGCCAGGTGACCGGGTGGTGATCACCGGCGCCTCCGGATTCATCGGCTCGGCGGTCGCCCGCGCGGTGCAGGCGAAGGGCGCGCAGGTCGTCGCGCTCGTGGAGCCGGGCGCAGACCTCAGTAACCTGCGCGGGATGGACGCCGAGCGCGCCGAGGTGGACATCCGTGACCGCGCGGCTGTGCGGTCGGCGGTCGAAGGCGCTCGGTACGTGTTCCACCTGGCTGCGATCTACCGTCTCTGGATGCCCGATCCGCAGGTCTATCAGGACGTGAATGTCGGCGGGACGCTCAACGTGATCGACGCGGTGCTGGCGGCCGGCTGCGAGCGGATGGTCTACACCTCGACGGTCGGCGTGCTCGGCCTCGATCACACCGCCGGCGGCGAGCCTGCCGACGAAACCGCCTACGCCAACATCCAGCACTTGTTCGGCTTCTACAAGCAGACCAAGTTCGCCGCCGAGCATGAGGTCCTGCGCGCGGCCGCCGAGGGGCTGGACGTGAGCCTCGCGCTGCCCACGTTCCCGCTTGGTCCTGGTGACGTCGCCCCGACGCCGACCGGCAAGCTGGTGCTGGACTTCCTCAACGGCCGGATGCCGGCCTTCGTGGACACGGCCATGAACGTCTGTCATGTCGATGACCTGGCCCGCGGCCACCTGGCGGCGCTGGAGCACGGCCGCAAGGGTCGCAGCTACATCCTCGGCGGCGAGAACATGTCGATGCGCCAGATCCTGCAGGCACTGTCAGACTGCTCGGGCCTGCCGATGCCGCGGTTCGAGGTGCCGCGACGCCTGGTGGTGGCCGCTGCCCGGACGTCGAACGTAGTGGAGGGCAAGCTGCTGCGGCGCGAGCCGCACGTGCCGCTGGAAGGCGCGCGGATGGCAACGACGCGGATGATCTTCAACGACGACCGGGCCCGCGCGGAGATCGGTCACAAGTCGCGTCCGGCCCGGCTGGCGATCGAGGATTCGGCCCGCTGGTTCGCGGAGAACGATTACGTCTCACCGGAGCGCATGGCCGCGATTCGTTGGCAGCGCTAGCCGCGACCGGTTCGAGCCGGACGTGCAAGGCCCGGCTCAGACAGGGCGGTCCCGGAAATACTCGCTGCCGCATTTCGGGCAGGTACGCGTTTCCCTGACCAGCTCAGCCTGCCGGTCTCGCTCGGCGCAGGCGTCGGCTGCGTAGTCTCCGAGACCGCCGCGAAGGCCAGCCCGCAGAGCCTGGCTGGTCGGGCTGAAGGCACTCGGCCCGCGCAGCTTAAGCCGTGCCGCGGCGGCGTCGAGCGTCCAGGTCTCGCCGCAGTCCCGGCAGGTGCGCTGCACCGCGTGCGAGCGTCGCAAAGACCATCGCATATCCCGACGCTACCTAGTGCCGCGCCGGTGCGCACCCACGGCTGGGCGGGCCGGGCAGACGAACGGCGTTATGCCGCGGCGTGCGCGGCGGCTCAGCTGGATAGGACGAACGCCGGCCTGCTGCTGCGAGTCCGCCAGCGCGCCGCCGAGTCACATGCATGCGCGAGTGTCATCCCGAGTGACCTGCAGGCGGTTAGGGCGGCATTATCTGAGCCCCTGCAACGGGCCGATCTCCCGCCCGGAGGACGAGGTCCGCGCCAGGTCCATCGCCGGCGGAGACGGTCAGGTGCGACAGCCGAACAGGGTCACCGTGCACCCGGTGAGGCCCGGGCTAGTAGCCGGATCAGGGCGTCCAGGGCAGGCTGGTACGCGTGGCCCGCTGGCGTGCCATAGCCGACGATGATCGCCTGGGGGGCGGATGCCAGCGGGTTGTGCCAGTAACGGTCGAGGGTGTGCAGGGCGATGGATTGCCTCGCCGCCCGGGAGCGCACCTGGTGCTCGGAAGGCCCGTGGCTGGGCAGGTGGATCAGGGCGTGCATCCCGGCGGAGACTCCGGCCAGGCGCAGGTCCGGGCAGTTGTCAGCAAGGGCCTTCTCCAGGTCATCGCGGCGACGGTGGTAGACGGCCCGCATGCGGCGGATGTGGCGGTCGAAGGCGCCGGCACTGATGAACTCGGCGAAGGTACGCTGCTCCAGGGCGCTGGTGCCGCGGTCCAAGCGGTCCTTGGCCGTCGCGAAGGACTCGCACAGGGTGCCCGGCGGGCTGACCCAGCCCAGCCGGAGACCGGGTGCGAGGGCCTTGCTAGCGGTGCCGATGTAGATCACGTGCTCGGGATCCAGGTACTGCAAGGCCCCGACGGGCTGGCGGTCGTATCGGAACTCGCCGTCATAGTCGTCTTCGATGATCAGGGCCTGGTGGCGGCGAGCCCACTCCACGAGGGCGGTGCGGCGAGCGGCCGACATGGTGAGGCCCAGCGGGTACTGGTGCGCAGGAGTGACCAGCACGGCCCTTGCGCCCGTGCGGGCGAGGTAGTCGGCCTGCAGGCCCTGCTCATCGCACGGAACCGGGACCAGGGTGAGCCCTGCTGCTGCGGCGATCAACCCGTAGCGGGGAGTGCTGGGGTCCTCGACTGCCAGGGTGGAGGTGCCTGCGGCACGCAGCACTAGGCAGATGAGCGTCAGCGCCTGGGCGAAGCCGTTGCAGATCAGCAGGCGCGCGGGGTCGGTGTCCACGCCGCGGGCCCGGCCCAGGTAGTCGGCCAGGACCCGGCGCAGCTCGGCGTCTCCGGCCGGGTCACCGTATCCGAAGATCTCATCAGCAGCGCGGGCCATGACCGTCCGGTGCGCTTTGGCCCATGCGTGCCGGGGGAAACTCGCGCTGTCGGGCCGACCCGGCCGCAAATCCCACCGGGGAGCGGGCTGTCGCGGTGCCCGATGGGGCAGCGCCCGCGGGTGCTGCGGCAGCCAGCTCACCCGGACCGGCGCCCCCTGCCGGATCGTCAGGTAACCCTCGGCGGCGAGCTGCGCGTAGGCGGCGCTGACCGTGCCGCGGGCCACCCCGAGATCACTGGCCAGGGCGCGGGACGAGGGCAGCACCGCGCCCAGAACCAGGCGCCCGTCTCGCATGGCCTCGCGCAGGGCGTGCTCGATGCCGTCGCGCAAGCCCTTGGTCCGGTCCAGGCCGACCAGCAGGTCCGCGCTACTGGACCAGTCAGAATCCACGGAACTGGAGCATATAAGCAGACCAGCTTCGGCCTAGCCTGGGCGCCATGACCGCTCCTCGTCTCCTCGGCGGAACGGCGGACGGCGATGAACTCTCCGCCCTGACGCGGGTGCGCCGCAAGCCCGACCGGGCCAGCTACGACGCAGCGGCCGTGTACGCCGTCCTGGACGTCGCGCCCTTCGTCCACGTCGCCACGGTGCGTCATGGACGCCCGGTCGTTCTGCCCATGGCCCACGGGCGCCGTGACGGCCTGCTGTTCCTGCACGGGTCGCGCGTCGCGGGCATGTTCCGCGACGCAGCGGCCGGCAGTCCCGTCTGCGTCACCGCCACGCTGTTCGATGGGCTCGTACTCGGGAGGTCGGCCCGGAACCATTCGATGAACTACCGGTCCGTCACTATCCACGGCTCCATCCAGCCGGTGACCGGGCCGGAGCAGGTTATCGCCGGCCTGCGAGCAGTCGTCGACCACGTCACGCCCGGCCGCTGGGAGCAGGTCCGCAAGCCCACTCCCGCCGAGCTCCGTGAGACCGCTCTCTGGCAGGTCGCTCTCGACAGAGCTTCGGTCAAGGCGCGTGCGGGATCGACGCTCGATCCCGCTGCCGACCGTGCTCTCCAGGTCTGGGCTGGTCATATACCCGCCTGGCTGACGTTCGGTGAGCCTGTCGTGGCTGAGGGGGTTCCGCCCGGTACGGAATTGCCGGGCTACCTGCGAGCTCTCAGCGCTGCCCATTCGCCGGCTAGCGGCCGTCGCGGACCGCTGGGGCTGAACGCAGGGAGCGCACGTCGCCGAGCTGACGGGACTGTTCTGCCGGGGGACCGCCAGTCGGCCGGCAGTGATTACAGATCGAGAGTCGGCGTCTGCGGAGAGATAGCGGAACGGGCGGTGAACTTCGCCTTGTTCCGTATCAGGACTTCCCGGGGCGCCCGGGAGACCTGCCGGGCCAGTGCTAGCGCCCGGTCCGTGAGTTCGCCGGGCTCGGTGATCTCGGAGACGATGTGCAGCCGCAGTGCTTCCCGGCCGTCGATCTCGCGGCCGGTCAGGACCAGTTCCCGGGCGATGGCGCCCCCCACCAGGTCGTGCAGCGGGCCGTACACCACTGGCCCGAGCGCGGTCTCCGGATGCGCGAATGCCGCCCGGTGCGTCGCGATTCGCAGGTCGCACAGGACCGCGAGGTCGAATCCGCCTGCGTAGGCGATCCCGTCAATGGCCGCGATCACTGGCACCGGGAATCGGTGCACCGCGTGATGGAACAGGTCCGAGGACTGCCAGAGCCGGTCGGTATGGCCCGGCTCGCTCACGGTGAATTCCCGCAGGTCGAAGCCTGCGCTGAAGCAGCCGCCGCTGCCGGTGATGATCAAGGCCTTGACGGCATCATCGTCCGCCAACCGCCCGAGGAGCGCGACAGCTTCCTCGCGCAGTGCGATGGAGAGCGCGTTCTTCTTCTCCGGGCGGTTGAGCGTGAGGACGGCCACGCCGTCGTCGGGGCCACTGACCAGCACCAGTGGCGAGGCGGGTTGAAAGGCGGTCACGTTCCCTGGTCTACCACGGCTCGTAGACATTGTCTACTGGCTGTGATAGACAGTGCCCATGGACGGGCTGGAAACCGGGCTCCGCGACCGGCTGATCGACGCCGGCGTGCAACTGGTGACCACCGCAGGCACCGCGGCGGTGTCGCTGCGGGAGATCGCGCGGCAGGCCGGCGTATCCCACGGGGCACCGCGGCGGTACTTCCCGACCCACCTTGAGCTGCTGTCCGCCATCGCGCGGCGGGGCTTCGCCGGCCTGGCTGCGAAGCTCGGCGAGGCGGCCGCAGCCAGCTCGGAAGACCCCCGCTCCCGGCTGGCTGCGCTGGGCCGGGCCTATCTCGACTTCGCGGCGTCCAACCGCGGCATGTACGAGCTGATGTTCCGCCACGACCTGCTGGAAAGCGGCCGGCTGGGGCTGCGGGATGTCAGCTTGCCGCTGTTCCGCACGGTCACCACACTGGTCGCCGCCGCGCAGCCGTTGACGGCCGCCGCTCCTGAGGTCGTCACCGGCGCGCTGTGGGCCAACCTGCACGGCATCGCAGAGCTCTGGGCCTGGGGCAGCCTCCAGCTCGCGACCGCGCTCACGGACCCCGGCCCCCTTCTTCAGGCTGCACTCGACGCGCACCTGGGGCCCGAGCGATAACAGACCCACTCACACCGGAAGAGACGGATCGTGCTTGTCATCATCGTATTGTTTGACCGGTTCACGGCCCTGGACGCCGTAGGCCCCTACGAAGTCCTCAGCAGCCTGCCCGGTGCGGAGGTGGTCTTCGCCGCGCACCGGCCCGGCCCGGTGCTGAACGAGAAGGGCACTCTGCGCCTGACGGCAGATGCCGCCCTGGCCGAGGTCCTGCAGCCCGATGTCATCGTCGTGCCGGGCGGACCCGGCCAGAACGCGCACATGGCCGACGAGGCGCTGCTGGGTTGGCTGCGCGCCGCGGACTCCCGCAGCACCTGGACGACGTCGGTGTGCACGGGATCGCTGCTGCTCGCCTCGGCCGGCCTCCTGACAGGGCGCCGCGCCACCACGCACTGGCTGGCCCTGGACAAGCTTGCCGGACTCGGCGCGGTCCCGGCGACCGAACGGGTCGTCACCGACGGCAAGTACGTGACCGCCGCCGGCGTATCCGCCGGACTCGACATGGCCCTCGCGCTCGCCGGGAAACTGGCCGGCGACGCCGTCGCCCAGTCGGTCCAGCTCGCCCTCGAATACGACCCGCAACCGCCCTACCAGGCCGGATCTCCCGCCACCGCGCCCCCGGCCATCGCCGACGCCCTCCGCGCCCGGCGCGAGTCGATCCTGACCTGAGCGGCGAGATCGAAGCCCTTGGTCCCCGCTACGTCTGCCCTTCCTTGCTGAGCTACCGTCAGCTCACGCCCGGGTCCGGCACCGGCTCGAGGAACTCCAGCCGGTTGCCATGCGGGTCGTCGGCGTAGAACCGCCGCATGCCGGGGAACTCATCGTCGAACCGCGCCGGGTACCCGGCCGCACGCAGCCGGTCCGCCCACTCGTCGATGCCGCTGACCAGCAGGCCGGGATGAGCCTTGCGCGCGGGCCGGAAGTCGGTTTCCACGCCCAGATGCAACTCGATCCCGTGCCCGCGGAACCAGCAGCCTCCCTTGCGCGCCAGCGCGGGCGGTTTCTCGATCTCGGTCAGGCCCAGGACGCGCGCGTAGAACTCTCGCGAGCTGGCCTCGCTGCCGGGCGGGCATGCCAGCAGGACGTGGTGAATCACCGTATGCTCCCTCAGCCACAGTGTCTTGACATCAAGATACCCTAGCGGAAGGTGGCTGGTCTCGCTAGCCTGCGGCCGGACGGGTGGCCCCGGCTGGCCGGCCGGAGGCGGCCGGAGGTTAGTTTGGCAAGCCCGACGAAGGAGCAGCATGAACGACGCGGCCGGCTTCGCCGGCATTTCCCCGACGACGCTCGCTGATGTGCTCGGCCCGGAGCAGGTCATGGACATGGGCATGCGGCCCTTGTGGCAGCCTGTTCCGCGGGTTGCCGGGCCGGCGTTCACGGTGCAGTGCCGGCCGGCTGACAATCTCATGCTGCACGCGGCTATCTACCGCGCCGAGCCCGGCTCGGTCGTGGTCGTGCAGGCCGGTGACACCGACTACGCGCTCGCCGGCGGCAACGTGTGCGCTGTCGCCCAGCGCCGGGGCATCGCGGCGTTCGTGATCGACGGGGTGATCCGCGACCTGGCCGAGGTGCGCGAGCTAGGCTTCCCCGTGTTTGCCCGCGGCGTCAGCCCGGTACCGGGGGCCAAGACGGCGATCGCGCCGCTCAACAACCCGGTGCGGTGCGGCGGCATCGTGGTGAAGGCAGGCGACATGGTCGTGGCCGACGAGGAAGGCGTTGTCGTCGTGCCGCAGCAGCGTCAGCATGACGTGCTGGCCGCTGCGGAGGCCAGGCTGGGCAAAGAAGCGGCGAAGTCGCTCGATGAGTGGGAGGCGGCGCACCGGGCCCTGGTTGCGAGGCTCCTGCACGATGGCGGCTTCACTGATTGAGCGTCGCCGGGCAAGGTCAGGGAGAGTGACGGCGCTGTACCGGACAGTCCGCACGGCGGGAGGAAGGGATTGTGATGGCAGCAAAGACGCTGGCAGGCGGGTCATTCACCATAGCCGACGACCTGACCGTCACCCGGATGGGCTATGGCGCCATGCAGCTGGCCGGCCCGCACGTCTTCGGGCCGCCTGCCGACCGCGCGGCCGCGGTGGCCGTGCTGCGCGAGGCGGTCGAGCTGGGCATTACCCACATCGACACCAGCGACTACTACGGCCCGTATGTCACCAACGAGATCATCAGGGAGGCGCTGCATCCCTATCCCGGTGAGCTGCACATCGTCACCAAGGTCGGAGCGCTGCGGGACGCCGACGGAGGCTGGCCGCAGGCACTTGCGCCGGGGCAGCTCAGGCAGGCCATCCACGACAACCTGGAGCACCTGGGACTTGACGCGCTGGATGTAGTGAACCTGCGCGTCGGCGGATTCGATAGCCCGACCAATGAATCGATCGCCGGGCCTTTCACCGTGCTCGCGCAGCTGCAGCAGGAAGGCCTGATCAGGCATCTCGGTCTGAGTACGGTCTCAGCCGTTCAGGTCGCCGAGGCACAGTCCATCGCGCCTGTGGTCTGCGTGCAGAACTTCTACAACCTCGCACGCCGAGTCGACGATGAGCTGGTCGATGCCCTCGCAGCGCAGGGCATCGCGTATGTGCCCTACTTCCCGCTGGGCGGGTTCACGCCGCTGCAGTCGGGCGAGCTGACCGCCGTCGCCGCGCGGCTGGGCGCGACGCCGATGGCCGTCGCGCTGGCGTGGCTGCTGCACCGCTCCCCGAACATCCTGCTGATTCCCGGAACGTCGTCGGTGGCCCACCTGCGCGAGAACATGGCCGGCGCGGCGCTGACGTTGCCGGCTGATGAGCTGGCCGTTCTGGACAGCATCTCCTGACGCGCCCGGCGGGCTTGATGCTCTGGCGGCAGGAGCGAGTCGCCGGTCTAGATCCGGACGGAGCCGTCCGCGCCGAGTGTCCAGCCGGGGTTGTGCGCAACCTCCCACACGTAACCCTCCGGATCGGCAAAGGCCCCGGCGGTGCCGCCCCACTCCGCCCGCGCGGCCGGGCGAACGACGGTGCCACCTGCCTGTTCGGCCTCGGCCAGGACAGCGCCGACCTCCTCGGGAGAGCGGACGTTGAGAGCGAGCTCGATGCCAGGAGCACCGTGACCGCCGAGCGCCGTCCACAAGCCGAAGACCATGCCGCCGGCCTGAAAGAAACAGACCTCATCGTCAGGTTGCTGAGGACTGCGCCAGCCGAGCGCCTCATAGAACGAACGAGCCCGGCCGAGATCGGTGACGCCCAGTGTCACAAGGCTGATGCGCTGGTCCACGCAGAGATCATCGCAGACAGGCGGTCAAGATCGGATCCAGCGGCCCGAAGGCGCCAGGCATTCCCGATTCGTTGACGAGCAGCGGCACCGCAGGCAACCATCGGGACTGTGGACTCATTCGAAGGGAAGCTCGCCGTGGTAACCGGCGGAGGTTCCGGCATGGGCCGTGAGCTTGTCCGCCAGCTGGCAGCGGCGGGCTGCTCGGTCGCGACCTGCGACCTGAACGCGGACACGGTCGCCGATGCCGCCGGACTGGCGCAGGCGGGTGCCCGGCCGGAGGTCCGGGTGACCGCCCATGCCTGCGACGTCTCAGTCGAGGCCGACGTCCTGCGATTCCGCGATGAACTGCTCGACCGGCACGCCACCGACCATGTCGACGTGGTCTTCAGCAACGCGGGTGCTGGTGGCGGCGGCAGCTTCGTCAGCGATTCCCGGCAGGAGTGGGAGCGCACCTTCGCCATCGACTGGTGGGGGGTCTACTACTGTGCCCGCGCGTTCCTGCCGCTGCTGATCGCCAGCGGCGACGGGATCCTGGTCAACACCAGCAGCGTGAACGGATTCTGGGCCTCACTCGGCCCCGGCATGCCGAACAACGCTTACAGCACGGCCAAGTTCGCGGTGCGGGGCTTCTCCGAGGCGCTCGTCGAGGACCTCCGCGTCCACGCGCCCGGTGTCCGGGTCGCGGTCGTCATGCCCGGCCACGTTGGCACCGACATCGTTGCGAACAGCTTCCGCGCTCGCGGCCTGCCCGAGATCGAGCACATGAGCGAGGCGCAGCTGGCGGAAGTGATCCCGCGCTCGGCGCGGGCGGCGATGATCCGGGCTGGCCTGCTCGCCGAGGACGCGTCCGCGGATGACCTGCGCCAGATGCTGGTGCGGGCTAACGCCGACTTCCGGGACAAGGCGCCCGTCAGCGCAGCGGAGGCGGCAACCATCATCCTGGACGGCGTGCGATCGGGTGCCTGGCGGATCCTCGTAGGCGAGGACGCCAAAATCATCGACGCGGCAGTGCGGGCTAAGCCGGAGGCCGCCTACGACTACGCGGAGTTGTTTGGCGGGCTGGCGCACCAACAGGCGGCAGGCACGGCCGACTCGTAGCAGGAAGCGGCTGCGTCAGGCGTGCGCGAGGCTGGTTGAGGAGGGCGGGAGCCGCCACGCTGGGTTGTATTGAGGTTGCCTGGGCCAGGCGGCATGCGGCAGAGTCCGAGGGTGCCCAACATTCGCAATGTCGCCTTTGACTGCGCCGACCCCTACGCGCTTGCTCTGTTCTGGAGCAAGCTCATGCGTCAGCCAGTGAGCGACGAGGCTGCTCCCGGTGACTCAGAAACCGTCGTAGTCATGCCCGGCGGTCCCAGGCTGTACTTCCAGCAGGTGCCGGAGCCCAAGACCGTCAAGAACCGCATGCATATCTGCCTCGAGCCGGACACTCCGCGCGACGGCGAGGTAGCGAGGGTGATGGCGATCGGTGCCGCCCTGCTCGAAGATTTCCGCGAACCGGATGGCACCGGCTGGGTGGTGCTGGCCGATCCGGAGGGCAACGAGTTCTGCGTCGTGCAGAGCGCGGCCGAGAGGCAGTAGTGCCAGAGTCTCCGCTGGTCGGACGCAGCAAATTCGGTTGACCGCGGCGGTGCGTCGCGGGTTAGGGTCCGCGCGTGGCCGAGATTCAGGGATCCTACGACGATCTGTTCACCGCGGTGCCCGGGGTACTGTCCGCCTTGCTGGATGCTTCCGATGCGGGCGCCTCGGCGGCTGTCTTCGTCAACGGCGCGCCGGTTGTCGACGTCTGGGGCGGATTCGCCGACGCCGCCCGTACGATCCCGTGGCAGCGCGACACGATCGCCAACGTCTGGTCGGTCACCAAGACGATGACAGCCGTGTGCGCGCTGATCCTGGCCGACCGCGGCGACCTCGACCTGGACGCGCCGGTCGCCCGGTACTGGCCGCAGTTCGCCGCGGCGGGCAAGGACCGAGTGCTGGTGCGGCACCTGCTCGCGCACACCGCGGGCCTGCCCGACTGGGAAGAGCCGCTGACTGTCGAGGATCTCGGCAACTGGCCAGCCGCCACGGCCCGGCTAGCCGCGCAGGTTCCGCAATGGGAACCGGGCACCGCGGCCGGATACCACTCGCTGACGCAGGGATTTCTCGTCGGCGAGGTCGTGCGCCGGATCACCGGACGCAGCCTGGGCGAGTTCTTTGCCGAGGAGGTAGCCGGGCCGCTGGGCGCGGACTTCCACATCGGGCTGGGCATCGAGCACGACGGCCGGGTGGCGCTCTCGGTCCCGCCGCCGTCGCGGGACGAGGACTATGCCTCCAGCGCGCCCGGCGCAGCCACGGCGCCGACTGCCGGGACCAGGATCCGGGTGCGTGACGGGAACAGCGTGGCGTGGCGCCGCGCGCAGATTCCCGCGGCCAGCGGATTCGGCAATGCCCGCTCCGTGGCCCTGCTGCAGTCGGTGATGGCATGCGGGGGAACGGTGGGCAGCGTGCGCTTGCTGTCGCCGGCCGGCTGTGAGCGAGCCTGGCAGCAGGAGTTTCACGGCGAGGACCGCCTGCTCGGCCGGACCGCCCGCTACGGCCTGGGTTACGGCCTGTTCGGCAGCACCTACGGGTGGGGCGGCTGGGGTGGCTCACTCGTCATGATCGATCCCGGCGCCCGGATGGCGGTCGCCTACGTAACCAGCCAGATGCTCGAGCCGGAGGGCGATACCCGAGGACTCGAGGTCGTGATGGCCGCCTACGACGGACTGCAGGGCCTGCGCGCCTGAGGCTCGGCGCCGGCGCGCGCAGCAGACCATCCGGTGTGATCGGATGGAGCTATGAAGGTGAGAATCGGGATCAGCCTCGGCCCGTACGCGACGCCGGCCGGCCTGGCCGCCGCGGTCGCCCCGATGGAGTCGGCCGGGATCGACTCGCTGTGGCTGTCCGAGGTCGTCTACGGAGACATGGTCGAGCCACTGATCGGCATGACCTACGTCCTGGCCAGGACGACCCGCCTCAAGGTCGGCACCGGAGTCGCGGTGCTCCCGGGCCGGCATCCGGTGCTGGTCGCCAAGGAACTGGCCTCGCTCGCCGCGCTCGCACCGCGGCGCGTACTGCCGGTTTTCGGCCTGCGCCCGGCCCGTCGCCCCGAGGCGGCCGCGTTCCCGGTGGCCGGGCCCCGGGCCGCGGTGTTCGACGAGTCGCTGGAGCTCCTGCGGCTGCTGCTGTCGCAGGACAACGTCTCCTTCGCCGGCCAGTTCTTCACCGTCGACGACGCCACCGTCGGGCCGCGGCCAGCCAGGCCGCTGGACATCTGGCTCGGCGGCAGCGCGCCAGCGGGCCTGCGCCGCGTCGGCCGTTACGGTGACGGCTGGCTGGGCAGCTTCCTAACCCCGGCCGAGGCAGGGGCGGCCCGCCGGCAGATCGAGGAGGCCGCCGCGGCCGCCGGGCGCGAGATCGAGGACGACCATTACGGCATCAGCCTGGCGGTCGGCGCGATGACGCCGGAGTTCGCCCGCGCCATCGAACGCCGCCGCCCGGGCGTCGACCTGACGACCCTGGCTCCCGCGACCTGGGCGCACGCGCGCCGGATGATCGAGGAGTACGTCAGCGTCGGGCTCAGCAAGTTCGTCGTCCGTCCCGCGCTGCCCGCGCCCGGCGGCGGCATTGAGGAGTTCATCGCCGATTTCGCCGAGCAGATGCTGCCGCTGGAGAACTGACTGCGGGTCTAGTCCCGGCCGCCGGTCAGCGCCAGGCTCGCGCCGATCCCGATCATCACGACCCCGCTGGTACCGCCGATCAGCTCCAGCCGTCGGGGCGACCGGCTGAACCAGGTCCGTGCGGTCCCGGCCAGCAGCGCCCACATGCTGTCGGAGATCATCGCGATGCCGATGAAGATGGCGCCGAGCAGGAGCAGTTGCAACGGCACATGCCCGTCGGCCCGGTCGGCGAACTGCGGCAGGACGGCCGCGAAGAACACGATGGCCTTGGGGTTGGTGATCCCGACGACATCGCAGCATGCACCAGGTCGACTCGTCCGCCTTGTGCGAATCCTCTGAGCACCTCGGCGGTCGACGACGCCGGAGATGAGCGACCTTCGGGTCGAGCTCGGCGCTCATCCGCTCGGGAGCGCCGCCGATCACTTTCACGGAATGTCCGCGCGCAACGAGTTCGTTCACTACTTCGCAGACGTAGCGCTCGACCCCGGCGAAGCTGTCGCTCCCACCGCATGCGTCACGTTCAGTTGACGAAGGGCCTTCATTGCGCGATCAAAGTCGGAGTTGACGCGCGTAACGAGCGCGCGCTCTCGGGAATGGAGCCGCCACGACCAGTCGCACGAACGTGCCGAGCAGATACGAGATGCGCATCACGCGCCAGCCACGTCGCCCGTACCACTTGAGACCGAACCGGGCGGCCGACTCCGAGAAGAGCTCGTTGCGCACGTACTCGTCTCCACTACTGCCTCCACCCAGGTGACGTGCGTACACGTCATCGACGAGCTTTATCCGCCAGCCACGATGGAACGCACGGAGCTGCCAGTCGCACTCCTCTGCATAGACGAAGAACCTCTCGTCGAAGGGGCCAACGTCGTCAAGCGCGTCCGCGTTCAAGAGCAGCACGGCGCCAATGAGAAACGTCGCTCGGGGACGGAGGAGCCTCTCTAGGTGGAGCGCCTTGACGATCTCCTCCCTCGGAGACGGGACAGGCCATTCGACCCGCTGCGGGTGGCCGTCTTCGTCCACAACACGAGGAGCCACAGCGCACACACCTCGATCGGCTTCGAGGACAGCCAGGAGACGTTCGATCCCGTGCGCCGAAATGCGTGCATCGGGGTTGAGCAGGAGAAGGTCGCGACCGTTCCGTCTGACCAGAGCGACGTTGACCGCCGCCGCGAAGCCTATGTTGCGGCCCGGAGTCACGTACGTGGCTCCTACGCGCGAGACGAGCTCGTTGACGTAGGTGTCGGCGTCGTTGTCGACGACGAGGACCTCGTGCGCGCTTCCGAGCGCACGCAGAGCATTCGCGAGAGCCGGGTGTTCCGGTACGCGACGATCACGACAAGCAGGTTCCTCTCCCCCATAGGGGCAATAGGCTGCCAGAATGAGCCCGTCAAGCTCGAGCGCGATCTCGACTCGCATGACCCGCCTCTTCGTCGCCCCCAGGCCGTCGCTCGCTTCATCACCTTCGGCGACCGCTAGGTACGCCGAGAATGCGGCGATCGTCATGGCTGTCACGCTCGGCGCTGCGCTGATGGGGTACGTGGCGCTCCATGACCGCAGGTTGGCCATCGGCGTCGCAGTGGCAGCGCTCCTCCTGGGCATGGTGGCCGGAAATGCAGCCCGGCTAGCGGTTCTCGCGACCGTCGGGGTCTGGCTCATCAGGCGCGTGCCGGGGAACATCAGCGTGACCGACGTCCTCGTCGCACTCGCCGGATTGGCTGCTCTCGCTGCAGGAGTCGGACGCACGCTGGACGCCCATGCGCGGCTCGTCCTGCGAGCATTCGCCTTCTACCTCGCGACGCTAATGCTGACGCTGGCGTTCAATCAGAATCTCCGGGCGGATTTCGAGTGGTTCCACCGCATCGCGTTGGTCGCCGGTGCAATCCTCGTCGGCGCGTGGCTCGTCCGGTCGGATCTCCATCACCGCGCCCTTCAACTGCTACTCGCGGTGACGGTTGGATTTTCTTTGCTCGCAGTGCTCAATACGGCGTCTCGAGGCTTTGCCCCGGCGCAGCCGCTCGGATACCAGAAGAACTTCATCGGCAGCCTGACGGCCACGGTCCTGCTCGTGCTGGTCGCTGCTCATCGCGAGTTCGAACTGCCGCGACGCGTGCTCGTTTTTGCCGGCCTTGTCGTTGCGTCGGGACTCCTTGCCAGCCAATCGCGCGGAGCGATGGTCGCGGCGACGGCGGGCCTTTTGATCTGGTTCTTCCGGGCTTCCTCGAAATCCACACGAGGCCTTCGCCGGCTCGCATTCGTCGTCGCGGTGTGCCTCGGAGTCTTCGCGGCAGTTTCGATCAGAAACGAGTTGAACCAGGGAACCTATTCGAGCTTCACTCAGCGAACCCAGGTCGAGCAAGCGACGAGACAGCTCTGGAAGGCGCACCCGCTCACTGGGGTGGGTCTCCGATTCTTCAAGACCGCGCGCTACGCCGGATACCAGCCGCCGAACAATGTCGTCGACGAAGTTCTCGCCGAGGCCGGAGTCTTCGGGCTTCTCGGCTTCGTGGCATTCGTGGTCGGTTCACTCTGGGGTCTCGGTCGACTGAATGGTCCACTTGCCACAGCTGCGCTGTGCGTGGTTGCCGCCCGCTTCATTCATGGGTTGTTCGACATCTACTGGACGGGCGGCACGACGACGCTGCCCTGGATCATCGCCGGAATGGCGCTGGCTTCCGCATCGCCACTCGTCCCAACGGCTGCGCCGGGGGACGAACCGAAGGCTTAACGTCCTGCTGCAGCCGGATCTCGCCGTTGTCTATCCAGAAGCCTCACGCCGAGGTGGGGTCGAACGCGTGGCGTGGGACCTCATGGATCACCTCGCTGGGCGGCATCAGGTCGCATTCATCGGGGAGGCGATACCCGATGGCCTTCCCAGGGGTGTTGAGTTCTTGCCCGTGAGGATACGGCGTCGTTTGCCCCGCCCTCTGGCGCCCGTGGCGTTTCGCCGTGGGGCCGCCGAGCGGCTTCGAGCGTGCGCCCCGCGGACGAGCCTTGGTCTCGGGACCGTCTCACCGGTGACCGACGTCCTGTGGGTTCAGAGCGTTCATCGCGCGTGGCTCCGGGTGGCGCGCGGTGTCCCGGTTGGTCGAGCGGTGGCCCCGGGGAAACTCCGCTACGCGATGCCGCGGCATCTGGCGTTGCTCACGACGGAACGAGCGTACTTCCGACATCCCCCGCGCACGATCATCTGCACCTCACTTCGAGAAGTCGCCGACCTGGCGGATCTGTACGGCGTCGATCCTGCGACGGCAACCGTGATTCCGAACCCCTACGATCCGCAGCTCTTCAACATCGGACGGCGAACGACGGACAGGGCTGCCGCGAGACTGCGGATGGGTGTGTCAGCAGGCGAGATCGCTTTGCTGTTCGTCGCGAACGAATTGCACCGCAAAGGGTTTGCACAACTCCTGTCGGCGCTCGCGATCGCCGACGACGAGCGATTGACCGTCCACGTGATCGGCAGGACGGCTCCGACTGGCTACCGAGGAACGATCCAGAGACTGGGACTCGAGGAGCGTATTCGCTACCACGGCCCGACGAACGACGTCGGCTGGTGGTTAGCCGGCGCGGATTTGCTCGTGCTCCCGACGCAGTACGAGCCGTTCGGGCTGGTGATCGTCGAGGCGCTTGCGAGCGGCGTCCCTGTGATCACCACCCGTCTCGCCGGGGCCGCCGAAGCGGTCCAGGATGGCGTAACAGGGCTTCTCCAGGACGATCCCGGTGATCCTTCCGAGCTCGCCGATCTGATCGGTCGCGCGACGGCAGCGGACTTGGAAGTGTGGGGCCGGGTCGCCGCCGGCTCGGTCGGCGAGTATCGCCGCGAACGTGTGCTGGGGCGGGTGGAGCGACTCCTCTTCGATGCCCGCTAGAGCGCTCTAACGGCGACGTCCCTCGGGCTCTCCTGCCGCCCGCAAACGCTGCTCCTCGGCCATGCGATCATCGGGATCGAGCGCCCTCGGTGCACCACTCGGGCGACTTTGACTCGAGTCGGGGACCTCTGACTCGGACCGATGAGCCGAATAGCCGTACCCGTAGCTGTAGGCGTCGCCGTACGAACCACGGGCGCCCGGCACCGGCCCGGTGACCACGTAGCCGAGCTTTCGCGCCGGAGCGGCCGTCAGGAGCCGGCGCAACTCGCTCAGCATCGAGCGCCGCAGCGTCTTCAGGCGCGCGACCACGATCACCCCGTCCACATCAGAAGAGAGCGTGAGGGCATCCCCGACGCGCAGGACAGGTGGAGAGTCGATCAGGACGGTGTCGTACGAGTCTCGGAGACGCGCCAGAATCGAGTGAACCTGCTCGGACGCCACGAACTCTCCCGGATCGGGAGGAAGCGGCCCCGAAACAAGCAGATCGAGCACACCGCTTTCGGCAATTGGCGCGTGCCCGCCGTTGGTGTTCGCTCCCGCGCGTCCCGAGGTGGCATATCTACCGAGACCCAGGTCGACACGCTGAAGCGCTTGCCCGAGCTGAACAGAACCGAGCACAACATCGGCGATACCCGGCGCGCCGACGACGCGGAAGAACCGATCGAGGTACGGTCGACGAAGGTCGAGGTCGAGGAGCGCCACCCTTCGACCTGACCGCGCCTCCGCGATTGCGAGATTTGCTGCCGTCGTCGACTTGCCCTCGCGCTCGATTGCGCTCGTTATGAGGATCGTCCGCACGTCGCCGCCGGTGACACGAACGAAGTCGAGGTTCGCACGAAGGAGCCGGAACGCTTCGGCAGCGTTGTGCTTCGGCTGTACGACCATGACCAGCTCGTCGCGTCTCTGCATCTTCTTCGCGGGCGGGGGCAGGCGCGCCAGCAGGGGCAATCCGCCGAGCCGCTCGCCGAGTTCGCTCGTCGAGCGGACTCGTGTATCGAGCGCCTCGGCTCCAAGGGCGAGACCGATCCCGATCAAGAGCCCGATGAGAAGCCCGATCGCTGCGTCACGCCGCGGATGCGGTGATACCTGCACTCCGGGCTGAGCCGTCCGGATGATGACCGCGCCTCCGGTCTGCAGTGTCTGCACTGTCTGCAGGCGCTGGTCGTTCTCGAGGAGAGACTCGTACAGCGCCGAATCCTTGCGCCCGTCCTTGGCGAGACTCGCCATCGTCGCCTCGAGCGCTCGCCTCGCGACAACGATGGGTTGGGCGTCAAGCTCGTTTCTGTAGCGCGTGAACGCCCTTGCGTACGAAGTTGCGAGCAGCCGTGCGTCGCTCGGCGACGGATCGACGACCTTGAAATCGATGATGTTTGTGTTCGGGTTCGCCGAGATCGATGTCTGACCGAGCAGCGCATCTGGCGATCTGTCGTGCAGCCTCGCAAGCGCCAGAGCCCGCGCTGCCACATCAGGCACCGATGCGAGGGTCGCTTCGGTGTCGATCGACTGCGATTGCCCAACGGGAAGGCCGCTCGAGTTGATCCCGGTGAGAGCGGCAGCGAGGTTCTGCTCGTTGACGAGAACGTCGGCGCTCGCCGCATAGTGCGGTGTCTGCCGATGCGCGAGAAGATAGGCGACGGCAGGAACCGTGACGGTGCAGATCACGATGATCCACGCGCGCCGGCGCAGGATGGCGAGGTAGGTCTGGAGTGACGCCGGCTCCTGCCTTTCGGGATATCCCACGGTCCTCCGCTCCGAATCGTCTCCGCGAACCACGCAGCCCGTCTTTCGGCAGCTACGCGTCCCTACGCTAACCCGTCTGTCCAGCCGTAGGTCCCCACGTCCCTGGAGGCCGAAACGCCTACAACCTAGCCTGCTGTGCCCAGGCGCGTGGGCGCGCCGAATTCGCGCAACGGCTCGGGCACCGAGACCGAGCCGTCCTCATGCTGGAAGTTCTCGACGATTGCGATCATCGCCCGGGCGGTGACGGCCGTCCCGTTGAGCGTATGGACATGCTCTAGCCTGCCGTCTCTCCGGAAGCGGACGTTCAGGCGACGGGCCTGGTAGTCGGTGGTGTTCGAGGTCGAGGTGATCTCGCGGTAGCGGGACTGGCCGGGGAACCACGCCTCGATGTCGTACTTCTTCGCCGCCGAGGAGCCGAGGTCGCCGGCGGCGATGTTCAGGACGCGGTAGGGCAACCCGAGCTCCTGGACCAGCTCCTCCTCGATCTGGAGCAACCGCTCGTGCTCGTCGCGCGAGGACTCCGGCTCGCAGAAGACGAACATCTCCACCTTGTCAAATTGGTGCACCCTGAACATGCCGCGCGTGTCGCGACCGGCCGCACCCGCTTCGCGGCGGAAACATGTCGAGAAAGCGACGTAACGAACTGGGAGCCCGTCGATCTCGTCACCCATGTGGAAAGCTGCCATCGGTACCTCCGAGGTGCCGACGAGATAGAGACCGTCCTCGGGCACCTCGTAGAAGTCGCCCTTCTCCGACGGGAAGAACCCCGTCCCGTACATCGCCTCCTCGCGCACCAGTACCGGCGGCAGCACAGGGACGTGTCCCTGCTGAACGATCCGTTCCATCGCCCACCGGTAGAGCGCGAACTTCGAGCAGCGCGAGATCGCCGACGCGGTAGACGAAGCGCGAGCCCGAGACTCGCGCCGCACGCTCTGCGTCGATCCAGCCGTGCGACGCGGCGAGATCGAGGTGGTCGCGCGGCTCGAACGAGAACGCCGGCGGTTCGCCGACGATCTTCACGACGGCGGCGTCCTCCTCGGTCGCGCCGTCGGGGGTGTCCTCAGCCGGCGGGTTCGGCACGCGGTCGAGCAGCTGCTGACGGCGCGCTGCCGCGTCGTCCTGGCGCTGCTCGAGCTCTTGCAGCTCCGCCTTCACGGCGCGCAGCCCCTCCAGCTGCTCCGGGGTCGGCTTGCCCTTTAGCTTTGTCCGCGCCCGCAGATCGTCGACCTTGGGCACGAGCTCGAGCCACTCGCGGTCGGCGACGAGCAGCTCGTCGAACGGCTCGGCTGCGCCCTTACGCGCGAGCGCGGCCCGGTAGACGCGGGAGTCGTGGCGCGCGGCGCGGAGGTCGATCACGCCGATGAGTGTACGGCCGCCCGAACGCCTGTCTGCACGAATCACGCGCTCGACGGACGAGTTGCGCAGGCGGCGGCTCGTCGAGGCTCGGGGACGCGCGCACGAATCTCGTCGAGCGACCCCGCCGCGCGGACGCCGCCCGGCTTCGAGGTAGATCGAGCCGATCGCAATACCGGACGCTCGCCAGCCGGTGTGTGACGATCACCATCGTGATCCCTCCCCGTAGCTCCGGCGAGCGTGTCGACGATGCGTCCGCTCGGTCGTCTGGTCGAGGTTAGAGGTTGCCTCGTCGAGCACGAGAACGGTCGGCCGCGTGTAGAGCGCGCGGGCGAGGCCGATCCGCTGCCGCTGGCCGCCCGATAGTCGGACGCCGCGTTCGCCCGAGCACTGTGTCGACGCCATCCGGGAGCACCGCGACGACCTCCTCGAGCCCGGCGAGCCGGAGCGCCTCGTCGACGCGGTCTCGTCGATCTCGTCGCCGTACCAGCCGAGAGCGACGTTCGCGCGTACCGTGTCGTCGACGACATAGACGTCCTGAGGCACGTAGCCGATCGAGCGCTGCCAGGAGTCCCGGCAAGTCGACCATCGGAGTGCCGTCGATCGTCACCGACCCCGACTCGAGGCTCAGAGCACCCCGAGCAATACGTCGAGCAACGTGCTCTTGCCCGAGCCGGTCGGGCCGATGACGCCGAGCGACTCGCCCGCGATGCACTGTGATGCTGACGTCGTCGCAGCGCCGGCACCGGGCCGCGTCGGGTACTTGAAGGTCACGTCCTCGACGCGATACGGCATGCTCGAGCCGGAGCGGCTCGACTCGAGGCCTCGTCCGGGTCCAGCCGCGTCGGCATAGATGCCGAAGGTCTCGAGCTCGCTGCTCGACGAAATCGGTCGCCCGCTGATTGAACTGCACCGAGTTCGACAGGAAGAGGATCTGGTTGAGCGCTGGCAAGAAGCGGAACGCGCCGGCGAGGACGAGGCCGACCGCAGGAAGAACCGACTCGCGCCCGCCGGTCAGACCTGGCGGCGGCGACGACGATTACGGCGCCGATGACGAGCGACGTCTCGAGCATGTAGCGCAGGCTTTGATGAGCGACGGTCGATCCCCCGCATCACCGTGTTGATGCCGCGAGTGCGGGTGATCGCCGCATCGGCGTAGAAGAGCGGCCGGCCACGGAGCTGCAGCTCCTTCGCGCTCGCGAACCCTTGAAGCACGAACTGGTAGCGCTCGCTCTGCAGCTCCTGGACCTGGCGGCCCCGCCGCTGCAGCGCGCCACGAACGAGCCGGACCCAGCGCGAACGCCGATCACGACGAAGTAGATAGTCACGGCTGCCGCGACCGACGGACTCGAGAGGAAGAGGCCGAGTGCGACGGCGACCGCAACGGCCATGTTCGAGAGCAGAGAGACCGACGACGCCGACGATCGCCGAACATGACCTGGTCGACCGAATTGAGGACGGTGCGCAGCGTCTCGGACGAGTTGCGCTCGAGGCGCATGGCCTGGGGAGCGTGCGCATGCCCGCGAAGCAGGCGTGCGATCAGATTCGAGTCGGCGGTCATTGGACGGCGCCAACGTCAGCCAGAGACCAAGAACGGAGAGGATGCTTCGCGTCACGAACAGCAGCGCCGTGATGATCAGGAGGACGAGCGCCTCGTGGTAATGGTCGGGCACCGGCGTCGCGCGCCAACGAAGCGACCGGCGATGCCCGTCACCGGCTGGCCGTTGAGAACGTTGATCAGCGCGTAGATGAGGACGAGCGCGACCGTGTCGAGCGCCGCGATCAGGACCCCGTAGACGAGCAACGAGCTTGCAGTCGCCGCCGCGAATGCGGATCGACGAGGCTCCAGGCACGCCGGATGCCGCGGAACCCGCCGGTCTTAGTCTTGCTCGAGTGCTCATCTGGGCCTGGGTACCCGAGACCTGGGCGCTGTTCTCAAACGCCTCGCGAGTCTCAACCGTCTAGAAGCGCTTCCAGCACCTGCGCCACGCCCTCTTCCGAAGCTGACGGGCACACCCAGTCGGCGACGGCCTTCACCCGGTCGTGCGCGTTCTCGACAGCGATCCCGTAGCCCGCCCACTGGAGCAGCTCGACGTCGTTCTCGCCGTCGCCGAAGGCGATCGTCTGCTCCTTGCTGAATCCCATGTGCTCGGCGAGGAAATCGAGGCCTGAGCCCTTCGTCACGCCGGCGGCGGCGAACTCGAGGAAGAACGGCAGCGACTTCGAGATATGCAGGCGGCCGGCGAAGCGCTCGCGCATCCGCCCCTCGACGCCGTCGAGCTCCTCCGGCTCGCCGACGCACACGAGCTTGGTGGGCGGCTTCGTGCAGCCAGCCGATCAGGTCGCCGACGACGTGGAACTCGATCGACTGGAAGCCGGCGTAATTGCGTGCCGCGTCGGTCTCCGACTCGACGTAGAGCTCGTCGTCGACGTACACGTTGGGCGGGTAGCCCTCGGCGAGCACGGCGGCGATCGCCTCGCGCGCGAGCTCGAACGGGATCGGCTCGTGCCGCAGCCAGTTCCAATCGCCGTCGGCGACGACGGCGCCCTGGTAGCAGATCACCGGATCGTGAAGCGCGGCCGGCTCGATGGCGCGGCGCACCGACTGCGCCATCCGCCCTGTGACCACGATCACGTGCAGGCCCGCCCCCTTCGTGCGCGCGAGCGCATCGAGTGTGCGCTCGTGGAGCTGCCCGTCCATCCATGTGAGCGTGCGGTCGAAGTCGGTCGCGACGACGCGAACGTCGCGCGGGAAGTCGTCGGGGAGCGAGAGGGTCAGCCGTTCAGATTGCCGCCGGTCGTCTTGACGACATATGCCGTCACGTCGGCGATCTGCTTCGAGGTCAGTTGGCCCTTGAAGGACGGCATCGCGCCGGCACCCTCGGTCACCCGCATCACTGCCAGTGAGAGCGACGGAGGCGGCTGCACCGTGTCGAGGTCCGGCCCGACCGTGCCCGTCGCGCCCGCGTCCTTGAGCGTGTGGCAGCCCTTGCAGCCGGCCGTCTCGAACACCTGCTTGCCGGCGACCGGGTCGCCGCCCTTGTACTCCGCCGGCACCACGAAGGCGGGCGTCGTCGTCACCGTTACCTTGCCGACCACGGTCGTCGGCAGCGGCTGCACGACCTTCTCCCCCGGCTTCGAGGTCGAACACCCCGCCAGGACGAGGAGGGCCGGGACGACGGCCAACAGCGGCGCGAAGCGGCGCATCGGGCGATGAGCATATACGGCCGGGCGGCGACCGAGCGCTGCAACGCCGCTGTTCACCCCGGGTTAAGTGCCATCAGCACCTCCACCCCCCGCCCTACAATGAGCCCAATGAAACGGCGCTCATACGGTCGCGACGCAGGGCTCACGCTCCGGATGCTCCTGACGACGGGCATGCTCGGCCTGCTCTACGTCGTTTTCGCGGTGGTCCTCTTCTCGCTCTTCAACGTCGGCCTCGCCCCGATGCTGCTGATTGTGATCGGGATCGCCGTCTTCCAGTACTACAGCTCCGACAGGATCGCGCTTGCCGCCTCCGGCGCGAAGGTCGTGAGCCGCGAGGAGGCTCCCGAGCTGCACGACATGGTGGAGCGCCTCTGCGCGCTCGCCGACCTGCCCAAGCCGAGGGTCGCGATCATGGACACCCCGGTGCCGAACGCCTTCGCGACCGGGCGCTCGCCGAAGCACGCCGCCGTCTGCGTGACGACCGGCCTCTGGAATCGGCTCGAGCCCAAGGAGGTCGAGGGCGTCCTGGCCCACGAGCTCTCCCACATCGCGAACCGCGACGTCCTGATCATGACCGTGGCCAGCTTCTTCGCGATGCTCGCCGCCATGCTCACCCGCTTTGGCCTCTACGCCGGCATGTGGGGCGGCGGCGGCCGGCGCGGCAACAACAACAACGGCGTGCCGGTGTGGCTGATCGTGCTCGCCGTGTCGATCGTCACATACGCGATCAGCTACGTCCTGATTCGCATGATCTCGCGTTACCGCGAGTACTGCGCCGACCGCGGCTCGGCCCTGATCACGGGCGCGCCCGAGTACCTGATGAGCGCGCTGCAGAAGATCTCTTCGCAGATGACGCTGATCCCGAACCAGGACCTCCGCCAGGTCGAGGGCATGAACGCCTTCTTCATCGTGCCGGCGAAGGTGAAGGGCGCAGCCGCCGAGCTGTTCATGGATCACCCCCCGCTCGAGAAGCGGATCGAGGCCCTCGCCAAGATCGCGCGCGAGATGGGCCGCCCGGTTGCATAACCTCTAGCCGATGGGGCTGCGGGACGCGCTGCTCGGCAAGAAGAAGCTTTCCGAGCCGAAGGAGGATCGCCTCTTCGCGCTCACGACCGCTGCGGTCACGCTGCAGGTCGAGCTGGGACTGACCACCTCCGGCGTCGGCGCGATCGCCTTCAAGCCGCAGTCGTCCGGCGAGTTTCGGAGTGCGTTCGACGACGTCGACCAGCTCGTCGAGGCGGTCGCGAAGCAGTCGGGCTCGACCGTCGAGCGCAAGAGCGACGAGTACGGCTTCGACTGGCTGATCATCCACGACACCGAGCTCGAGGATCTCGTCACGACCATCCACACGGTCGCGGCGGAGCTGACGGCCAAGGGATTCGGCCCGCAGCTGCTCGGTGCTGCTTTCCCATTCTCGGGAGGCGAGCACCCCGTCTACTGGATCTATGGGTTCAAACGAGGATCGTTCTGGCCGTTCGTGCCGTCTGGCGACCAGCAGCGCGACAACGCCACCGAGATGGAGCTCAAGGCGAAGCTCGAGAACGAACTGCCCATCGAGCCGGACCTGACTCGATGGCTCGCGCTGTTCAACGCACCCATCTAGCCGTCGCCGTCGGCGCGCTGGTGGCGTTCTCGCTGCTGGTGCACTGGCTCGCCGCCCGCCGCTTCAGCGGGCTGTGGATCATGCCCGACGAGTCGATCTACGCGCATCGCGCGGTGCGGCTCTACCACGAGGGCAAGCTACCCCTGCTGGGAAGCCATGGCGCCGGCTACGGCGTCATCTACCCGATCGTCGCCGGGCTGCCACTCTCCCTCGGCTCCTTCGCGACCAGCGACGCGTGGCTGAAGCCGCTGCAGGCCCTGGTCGTCTCGCTGGCGGCGATCCCGGTGTTCGTCTACTCGCGCCGGCTGATGCCCGACGCGTACGCGCTCGTCGCCGCAGCCCTCACGCTCGCCTCGCCCCTGCTCCTCTACTCGGGGCTCGTGATGACCGAGGTCGTCTTCTACCCGGTCGCCGCGCTGGCCCTGCTGTCGATCGCCCGCGCGGTCGCGACCGCCACGTTGCGCGACCAGGCGATCGCGCTGGCGCTGATCCTGCTCGCGATCCTCACCCGCACACAGGCGGTCGCGTTCCTCGGCGTGTTCGCGGTCGCGGTCGTGGTCGACGCGCTGCTCGCGCGCGATCTCAAGCGGCTGCGGTCGTTCTGGCTGGTGTGGGCGCTGCTCGCGATGGGACTCGTCGGCCTACTGGCACGTCCAGGGCTCCTCGGCGCGTACGCGACGACGGTGCAGTCGGGCTACCCGATCGGCGCCGGGATCCGCATGACCTACGACCACCTGGCCTATGTCGTCGTCGCGGTGGGCGTCGTCCCGGCGGCGGCGTTCGCGGTCCTGCTGGTGGAGGCGGTGCGCGGCCGCGAGTGGGACGCGCGGGCGCGCGCGCTGATCGCAGTGACGGCCGCGGCGCTCGCGGTGCTCGTCGTGCAGGTCGGCTTCTTCGCCGCGCGCTTCTCGCACCATCTGCTCGGCCGCGATCTCGCCGCGCTGCCCCCGTTGCTCTTCTGCGTGTTCGCGCTCTGGCTGGCGCGCGGCGGTCCGGGGCGCGTCGTCACCGCCACTCTGGCGGCGTTCGCCGTGCTTGCCCTGGCCGTGCTCGCACCGTGGAACGACCTGAGCGTGGTGGCGGCGCTCCCCGACACCTTCGACCTCGCCCTGCTCCAACGCCTGGGCCCGCTCACACCGGTCGACGCCGTGACGATCGGAGCGCTCGGCCTGCTGGTGCTGTTCGTTCTGCTGCCGCGACGTCTGCTGTTCGCTCTCCCGGTGCTGGTGCTCGGGCTGCTGACCGCGAGCTCCGTCGTCGCCTCGAACACGATCAGCGCGCTCGCTCGCAGCAGCCAGGCCGACCTCGTCGGGCCGACGCCGAACTGGATCGACCGGGCCGCGACGGGCGACGTCACCTACGTCTACGACGGCGAGGAGCTGAACATCCCCTACCAGGAGGAGTTCTGGAACCACCGGATCACGAGCGTCGTCTCGCTGCGGCCGTACTCGGTGCCGGGGCCGATCTCGCAGACGAGCGAGCTGCTCCCGTCGTCGGGGCGCCTGCCGATCACGACGCCCTACGTCGTGGCCAGCGACATCCACCGCTTCGACGGCACGCCGGTCGCGCGTCTCGCCCAGAGCGGCGTCTCGACGGGCGGGCTGACGCTCTGGCGACTGAGCGCACCGCCGAGGCTGTCGATGATCACGAACGGCGTGCAGCCGAACGGCGACATGACGACGCCCGCTCAGATCGACGTCTTCGGATGCCGCGGCGGCGCGCTTCAGCTGACGCTGCTGCCGAAGGCGACGCGACGGCTGCGCATCAACCTCGACGACAAGAGGGCCGTCGACCGGAGCATCGCCGGCCTCGCCTACTGGAACGGCACGGTCGACGTCCCGCCCTCGCACACGAGCGACCTCTGCCGGTTCACGATCGTGCCGCAGCTCCTGCTCGGCTCGACCAAGATCGCCTTCGCGCAGGGCTGAGGCTCGGGAAGCTCAGTCAGGTCCGACGCGGACGAGCATCTTGCCGATGTTGTCGCCCCGGAACAGTCCTGCGAACGCCGACGGGACGTTGTCGATGCCGTCGACGATCGTCTCGCGGTGGACGACCTTGCCGTCGCGCACCCAGGGCCCGACCTCCTCGACGAACGCGCGGAAGCGGTCGAGGTGGTCGAGCACGATGAAGCCCTCCAGCCGCACCCGTTTACTGACGATCAGCGCCAGGTTCCGGGGGCCGGGCTGCGGGGCCTCGTCGTTGTAGCGTGAGATCGCCCCGCAGGCGATCACGCGGCCGAATGGCCGCAGCGCGAACAGCGCCGACTCGAGCTGCGATCCGCCGACGTTGTCGAAGTAGACGTCGATCCCGTCGCCGAGTGCGTCCTTGCCGGCGGTGACGTTGTAGTCATAGGCCTCGATCCCGAGCGACTCGAGCCACTCGACCTTCTCCGGCGACCCGGCGCTGCCGATCACGCGCAAGCCCTTGAGCTTCGCGATCTGGGCCGCGATCGAGCCGACAGCGCCCGCGGCGCCCGAGACCCAGATCGTCTCGCCCTCGCGCACGCGGCCGACGTCGACAAGCCCGACCCAGGCCGTCAGCCCCGTCATGCCGAGAACGCCGAGCGCGGTCGACGGCGGCGCCAGCTCCGGGTCGAGCTTGCGCAGGCCGTCGCCGTCCGCGATGCCGTGCTCGCGCCAGCCGAGCATCGACAGCACCCAGTCACCTTCGGCGAAGCCGGAGTGCCGCGACGCGACGACGCGCCCAACGGCCTGGCCGTCGACCACTTCGCCGAGCTCGCACGGCCCGACGTACGTGCGCACGCCGCTCATGCGTCCGCGCATGTACGGGTCGACGGAGACGAAGACGTTGCGAATCGCAACCTGGCCGGCGGCCGGCTCGCGCTCATCGGCTCGGCGGAGCTCGAAGTCGGTCTCGCGCGGCGCCCCGGCGGGCCGTGCGGCGAGAACGACCTCGCGGCTCACGGCGCGGGCGCGGGCAGGTCGGGGATGAAGCCGTCGTTCGACATCAGCTCACGGGCCTCCGCGAGCGAGAGGTCGGCGGGCGGGACGATCGCGTCCGACGGCGAGAGGTCCTCGGGCGGCAGTTCCTCGCCGTGCGAGCGCACCGCATCGGCCAGCGCGGCGAGTGCGGTGTGAAGCGCCGCCTCGTCGCCGGCGTCGAGCGCCTTGGCAACCTCGTCGTCGAGCGCGTGCAGCTGCTGCTGTAGCCCGTCGTCGACCCGCCACTGGCCTTCGCCGAGCACACGCACGATCATGGCGTCTTCGCCTCCTCCGTCCCGCCGCCCTCGAGCGCCTTCGGCGGCGCGTCGCCCTCGCCGAGCTCGGACTTCATCTTCGCGATCTCGTCGTCGACCTGGGCCCCCTGGGAGATCTGCGCGAGCTGGCGGTCGATGTCGTCGCCCGACGAGGTGTAGTCCTCGAGCGCCCCCGAGGTGGTCAGCTCGTCGATCGCGTTCGCGCGGGCCTGCATCGACTCCGTCTTGTCCTTCGCGCGCTGGATCGCCAGGCCGACGTCGGCCATCTGCTCGCCCAACCCGGTCGCCGCTTCGCCGATCCGCACCTGCGCCTCGGCTGCCGAGTACTGCGCCTTGATCACTTCCTTCTGGGTGCGGAACGACTCGACCTTGGTCTGCAGCGTCTTCTCGCCCTCGATCAGCTTCTGCTGCTGGGCTTCGAGCTGCTGGCCCTGCTGCATGATCCCGTCGAGCTGCCCCTGCACCGCCGCCTTCCGTGCGAGCGCCTCGCGGGCGAGGTCCTCGCGGTTGGCCTGCAGCGCCTGACGAGCCTGGCCGTCCAGCTTGTCGACCTGTTGCTGCATGGAGGTGTACTGAAGCTCGAGGCGCTTCTTGGCCGTCGTCACGTCGGCGATGCCGCGCTTGACGTTCTGGAGCTGCCGAAGCTGCTCTTCGTAGGAGTAGTCGAGCGTTTCGTTGGGGTTCTCGGCGCGGTCCAGCAGCTTCGAAAACTTCGCCTTGACGATCACGGTGGCGCGTCCCATCAGGCCGGGCATAGAGCGTTCAACTCCTCGGGTCGTGTGGCACGGTTAGCCTATCGGCGTGCTGGTGGCGCGGAGCATGGACGACCGGTGGCTGTCGAACGCCTATCTGGTCGCGGACGAGCCGGGCGGGGCAGCGGTCTACGTCGACTCGGGCGCGCCGCTGGAGCCGCTCCTGCAGGCCGCCGAGGAATGGAAGGTCACGCCGCGGTACATCCTGCGCACGCATGCCCACGCCGACCACGTCGCCCACGAGGGCGAGCTCGAACTGCCGGTCGCGCGCGGCTCGATGGACGTGGGCGGCCTGGTGATCGAGGCGATCCCGACGCCCGGCCACTCCGACGACATGGTGTGTTTCGTGGTGGACGACGAGGCGGTCTTCTCCGGCGACACCCTGTTCAAGGACGCGGTCGGCGGCGGAAACTTCGAGGAGATCAAGAGCGCAGTGCTCGACGTCTACATGTCGATGCCGCACGACCGGCGCGTGCTGCCCGGCCACACCGATGAGACGACGATCGGGCGCGAGTGGGAACAGAACCCGTTCATCCGCGTTTGGCGCGGCGTCGAGCCCGAAGGCGAGGAGCGCGTGGTCGTCGGCGGTCGTGACGCGACGCTGATCGTGTGGTCGCCCGACTACGACGGGAACGGCAAGGCGTGGGTGCGGTTCGACGACGGCGCGGATGCGATCGTCGGCGGCTCGCGCGTCGAGCGTTCGTAGAGGCCCGGATGGATCTCGTCGACCCGCAGATCGATGAGTACGCCCAGCAGGTGACGTCCCCTCACGAGGCGCTGCTCGCGGAGCTCTCGGCAGAGACGATTCGCGACAACGTCGGCCCGGCGAGCATGCTCACCGGGCCTGTCGCGGGGCGGTTCCTCGAGCTGCTCGTCTGGGGAATGCAACCGCGCCGCGTGCTCGAGATCGGCACGCTGACCGGGCACTCCGCGCTCGCGATGGCTGCGGCGCTCCCCGACGACGGACATCTGGACGCGTGCGAGCTCGATCCGGTTCGCGCGGCGGTCGCGCAGCGAAACTTCGACCGCGCGCCGTATGGCGGGAAGATCACGCTGCACGTCGGGCCGGCGCTGGACACCATCGCACGGCTCGAAGGCGAGTTCGACTTCGTCTTCCTCGACGCCGACAAGGACGGCTACGTCGGCTACTACGAGGCGGTGTTGCCGCGACTCTCGCGGCACGGGCTGATCGCGGCCGACAACACGCTGCTCAGCGGAAGCGTGCTCGACGGCGGAGGTCCGATCGTGCACTTCAACGACCACGTCGCCGCCGACCCGCGTTCGGTACAGGTGCTGCTCACCGTGCGCGACGGGATCACGCTGATCCGGCGCGCGTAGAGCCGACGGAGACTAGGGAGGCCCGGTTTCCCGGGCCTCCCTCCCTCGCGTTCGTTCTCGATTCTCCAGCGACTAGCAGCCCGTCGCCGGGACGCGGAAGCCCGAGAACGGGTTGAGATCACCCATCAGCGTGTAGCGGCCGATGTTCGTCGACGGTGACTGCGTCGGCTCCGAGACGGTGTTCGGGGCCGTGCGCATGAACCACGGCAGGAACACCTCGTCCTCGGGATGGAACGCGCCGTCGTAGCTGATCGAGCCGTCCGGATTCGCGTTCTGGAAGTACGTATTCGTTCCCATGGCGAAGCCGATCGCGACGACCGGGTCGCCCGTCTCGAGAATGTTGGAGCAGCCGTACTGCGGTGCCGTCGGCGTCAGCCACGGCTGGACCGCGTTGTTCACGAACGGGTCGTCCGCCCACTCGGAGATCTCGTGGCTGAGCGCATGGATGTCCTGGAGCGCCCAGTCGGTACCGCCGTTGGCACGGGAGTAGAAGCCCGGCTGGACATAGGAGGCCCAGGCGAACGTCTGCACCGGTGCGTTGCCGTTGCTGTTCCCTGATCCGCCGCCGAGACCGACGGGATTCGTCCCGTGGTACCCGATGACGCAGCAGTTGCTGGGATCGTTGCCCTCGTAGAGGAACACCTGGTCGGTCAGGAAGACCGGGAGATGGGTCGGATCGGCCTTCGTCTCGAGGTTCTTGATCTGCGACGACCACCAGCCGATGTCGATGTCAGCTCCCAGGACGCCGCGCCCGCTCAGGAGCAGGGTGCCCTGGTTCTTCGGCACATTGATCGTGACCGCGGGCATGACGTTCGGGCTCAATTTCAGGTGATACGGGTTCGATGTACCGGTCCTGTTGAACTGGGCTCGCATGGTCGCGTCCTCGAGCTGCAGCGGCACGCCTGCGTCGCCCTGCGACAGGATGCCGCCCGGCCCCTTGATGAGCGCGGGCGTCAACGGGAACGCACCAGCTGCCGTTGCGGCCGGCGTCGAGCCGTAGTTGTTGGTAGCGAACACCGGCGAGGCAAGCGTCGCCTGGACGACGTCGGACCCGGAGAAGGTCAGACCGTCGATGTTGACGTTGATCGGCGTGACGTCGGCCTGCACCGTCGTCGAGCAGGCTGCTGCCGAGCAGGTGAACGGATCCGAGCCGACCATGTTGTAGCCGTACGTGATGCTGTCATCGGGATTCGGAGACGACCCGAACCAGTGTGGAACCGTGCGGGTGGTCGGGAGCACCGTCGCTCCGCCGACCGTGGTGGACTCTGCCTTCAACGCCGAGTCGTTGAGGACGATCGGCTTGACCGTCGGAGTGCCGGTGACCCCGCCCGTTCCGGTGCCGGATCCGGCGGAAGCGGTCACTGCGTACACCGTCGCCAGCAGAGCTGCGAGCACGCCGACGAGGAGAAGCCTGTGATTCACGTTTGTACCCCCCTGTTTGTTGTCCCCGATCGGAGGAGCGGGGATCTGCCGGAGCGGAATATAGACATCAATTCCAGGGTGCGCCTGCCTCCATCGAGGGGACCGGCTGGCCACCGGGACGTTGTCGCAGTTGCACACGCACGGGATGCGGCGAGACAATCGGCGCCCGACGCAACTGGAGGTGGAGATGCTCGATCACGTGGCGATCCCCGTGCGCGATACCGAGGCGAGCAAGAGGTTCTACGAGCCGGTGCTCGATCAACTGGGGGCGAAGGTCGTGATGGACGAGCCGGGATTCGTCCTCTTCGCCGCCGACGGCGGCTTTTTCGCGTTGCGGGAGCGAGAGGAGGTCCTGCCGATCCACGTGGCCTTCAAGGCGGATCGAGCCGGCGTCGACTCGTTCTACGACGCCGCGATCGCCGGCGGAGGCGTGGACAACGGCGCCCCCGGCGTCAGGCCTCACTACCACGCCAACTACTACGCCGCGTTCGTCCAGGACCCGGACGGCCACAACATCGAGGCGGTCTGCCACCAGCCGGGCTGAGGCTCCATCTCGCGCGGACGACCGTCGTCTGACCGCGGTCAGACGATCGTCAGACGTGAACCGCCCTTCCGCCATGTCCGGAACGGCCAGTAGGGTGCGCGCCCGTGCGCCTGATCGTCGCCCGCTGCGAGGTCACCTACACCGGACGGCTGAACGCCTATCTGCCGGAGTCGACGCGCCTCCTGATGTTGAAGGACGACGGCTCGGTACTCGTCCACGCCGACGCCGGCGGCTACAAGCCGCTCAATTGGATGACGCCGCCGACCGTGTTCGAGCAGGACGACGGAACGATCGTCGTTCGCAAGCGGGCCGGGCGGAGCGAGGATCGTCTCGAGATCAGGCTGCTCGAGGTGCTCTCCGACGTGACGCACGACATGGGCGAGGCGGCGGGCCTGCAGAAGGACGGCGTCGAACGCGATCTGCAGCTGCTGCTCGCCGAACAGCCGCAGCGGATCGAGGAGGGCCTCCGCCTGGCGAAGCGCGAGTGGGCAACCGACGTCGGCCCGGTCGACCTGATGTGCCGCGACGCTGCAGACGGGTGGGTCGCGGTCGAGATCAAGCGGATCGGGACGATCGACGCCGTCGAGCAGCTGTCGCGCTACCTCGACTGCATCCGCGTCGACCCCGCGCGGAGCGCGTGCCGCGGAATCCTGGCCGCGCAGTCGATCAAGCCGCAGGCGGTCGCGCTCGCCGAGAGTCGACGGATCGGCTGCGTCGAGGTCGACCTCGAGCTGCTGCGCGGCGAGCGCGAAGCCGAGCTCACGCTGTTCGCCGTCTAGCGCGAGCGCCGTCCCTCACACTTCCTTAACCCTCGTCGGGAGCATTCGCGTAGCCCATTTGCAGGGGAGTCACAAAATCGTAACCGTCGCCTGGCGACGGGACACGGCCCGCGCAGCCGCGGCCGGATCAGCGCACGACGAAGCTGCTGCCGCCGAGCATGGCGCCGTAGCGGGAGGCGCTCCGCGCGCCGACGCCGGGCCACACGTACCAGTGGTAGGTGCCGGGCTTGAGGTTGTACTTCTTGCCGCCGTACTGCCAGTGCCGCGCGAGCCTCAGAGTCGCCGTGAGCGGCCACGCGCTGAGGATCTTCTTGCCGCCGCGGTACAGCTGGACGTTGTAGTAACGCGCACCGCGCGATGCCGCCCACGCGAGCTTCACGCCGCCCTTGCCGACCTTCGCACCCACGGTCGGCGCGTACAACGCGCGCGGCGTCGCCGTGAGCGAGACCGTCGCCGTGTTCCCGGCGGCGTCCTTGCTCGTCAGCGTGTAGCGATACGCCACGCCGACGCGGAGGTTCGTGTCGTGGAAGCTCGTCCCGTCGCCGCGATAGACGACGGACGGCGAGGCCGACGACCGACCCGGCCGGCGCACGACCTCGACCGTCTTCAGATCGGCAGGCCGCTTCCAGCTGAGGGTCGCGCTGCGGTCGCCGATCGCCGCCGCCACCTTCGCGAGCCGCGGCCCGGTGCCGTCGTAGCGAACCTCGACTGCCCCGGTACCCGTGTTGCCGGCCTTGTCGCTACACGTCCCCGCCACCTTGTCGTCGGTTCCGTCAGGCCCCTTGAGCGTCTCCGCGGGTGCGCACGCCGCGATCCCGGAGACCGAATCCGTCCCGCTGAACTTCGCCACAACCGGCCGCGTGTACCAGCCGTTCGCATCGGGCTTGCGCGACAGGTCGACCGTCACCTTCGGGGGCGTCGAATCGAAATGGAACGTCGACGTCGCACTGCCGCTGTTGCCCGCCTGGTCGGTGCACGAGCCTGCGGCCGACGCCGACGCGCTGTCCGGCCCCGAGTACATGACGGGAGCGGTGCACGAGGCGATGCCCGACACGGCGTCCGTCCCCGCGAATGTGACCCCCACCGCGTGCGAGTACCAGCCGTTGTCGTCCGGCGCACGCGCGGGGGTGGCCGTCACCGCCGGCGGCGTCGAGTCGTACTTGATCGCGAAAGCTCCCGCGCTGCTCGTGTTACCGGCGTTGTCGGTGCAGACGCCGCCGACCGTCGCTGTCGAGGAGTCCGGCCCGCCGTAGGTGACGCTCGTGCACGACGCGATCCCCGAGCCCGAGTCCGTGCCGACGAACGTGATCGTGACCGCGTGGTTGTACCAACCGTTCGAGTCGGCCGGCCGGCTCACCGATGCGGACGTCACGGCCGGCGGAGTCGAGTCGATCTTGAACTGCAGCGAGAACTGCGTCGTCGCCTGACCGTCCGACGCGCTGCAGTTGTAGCTGTCGCTGCTCGAGGTAAACGTCTCGATCGACAGACACGTCGTGCTGGTGGCGTTCGTCGACGGTGATGCTCACCGTGACCGGGCTCGATGTACCACCCGTTGTTCCCGGGAGTCCCCTTCGTCACCGTGTAACTGATCGTCGGCCCGGCAGCACCGGCCGACGGCGCGACGACGATCGCGAGCGCCAAAACGAGCCCAAGTGCCGCGCGCCTCATGCCGGCCCGGCCCGCCGGTTCCAGACGGCGACGAGTCGGGCGCCCGAGGCGGCGGTGACCGCCGCGAGCAGCAGCGCGACGCCGGCGAGGACCGCGTCGCGGTCGTGCGGCGATCGCACCGGAGTCGACCGCGATCAGCGCCGGCAGCGCGACCCGCGGCAGGCGGAACCGCGTCGGGCGCGCGGGCGCGGGCCTGTGGGGCCGTGGCTTGACGACCGCGTGCTTCTGCTTCGGCTTCGCCTTCACGTGCGTCACCGGGCTCACCGACTGCACGGGCGCGACCGGCTGAACGGGCGCTGCCGCCACCGGCGCGGTCACCCGCGGAGAAGCCGCCGGCGCGGTGCCGGGCACCGGGTCGGGGGCGAGCGTCGTCGACGCGGCCGGAGGCCGATCGGGCTGCGGCGAGCCGCCCGCGGCGGCGGGAGCGGCGACGAGCGTCGCCACCACCGCGATCAGCGGTGCGGATTGCCGCAGGAGCTCACGTGCCGGCCGCCCCCTCATTCGAACCTCGCTCTTTGCGACTTTCCCCAGCTTGCTCAGCCTACTCCTCACCCTCCTTTGTCGCCAAGGCCCGGCGGTGGGGAGGGCCGAAACCCTCCCCACTCGCCACAGCCGGCATCAGGTCAGCTGTGACGCCGACTGATCCGAGCCAGCCTTGTTCCCGCCGTTCGCCTGGGAACCGCTGGTGTTTTGCTGGCCGAAGGAGCCGTAGCCGCCGTAGCTGCCGATCCGCACGGGCGACGAGCTGTTCTTCGGGTCGATCTGGAACGCGCCGGAGCCGGCGAGACCGAACTGCTGGGTCCACGCCTGCTGGCCGATCGCCTGGATCGGCAGCGTATGGCACTCGCACGCGATCCACTTGCCGCCGCCGATCGACTGACCGGCGTTCTGGATCGTCCCGGCGCGTTGCCGGCGTTCGCCGACGAGGACGCGCTGTTCGTCTGGGACGTCGACCCGCCGCCGCCCGGGCTCCACACCCGAACCGGCGAGGAGTCGTTCGACGCGCCGAACTGCGCGGCAAGCGATCCGGCCGCGGCACCCTGGAGCGTTCCTGCCTCCTGGCCGAGCGCCTGGACCTGCAGGCCTGCGCCGCCGCCCGCCTGCTGCCAGGCGTTCTGCGCGGTCTTGGCCTTGTTGCCCGCGTTCGCCGTCGAGTCGACGGAGTTGGTCTGCGTCAGGTTCCCGTCGGTCCCCGGGCTCGAGACGCGCACCGGCGAGGCCGTGTTACCGGACCCACCGTTCCCACCATCACACCCGCAGCGGGACGGCTTGCCGTCGCCGAACTGCTGGATCGCACCCGACAATGCCAAGGCACCCTGCGCGGTCTCCGCTTTCTGATCCGCTGCCTGGATGTCGGTACCACCACAACCACACGACGAGCCGCTCGACTGACCGGCCTTCTGCGTGGTCCACGCGGCGTTGCCCGCGTTGGCCGCCGAGCTGACGGTGTTGGACTGCGTCACGTCGCCGTCGTTCCCCGGGCTGTTGACGCGCACGGGGTAGTTGGCGTTCGAGGCGCCGGTCTGAACCGCCGCGGAGCCGGCGATCGCCGACTGCCCGGTGGAGGCGTCCTGTCCGACGGACTGGACGCTGGGTGCCGACGAGCTTGCGGGCGCGGCTGCCGAGTTCGCCGCGGGGTCGCTGCTGTCGGGGGTCGTCGCGGACGGCTGTGTCGCCGTCAGCGGCTGCGAAACCTGCGATGCCGGTGCGACATCGCAACCACAACTCGTGCCCGCCTGGCCCTGCGACGCTTGCTGCTCCGTCGAGGCAGCGTTGCCGGCGTTGGCGGCCGACGTCACCGAGTTCGTCTGGGTGACGTTTCCATCGTTGCCAGGGCTGTTGATCCGGATCGAGACGTTCTCGTTGGACGGATCGACCTGGACGGCCTTCGAGGCCGCAGTTGCAGACTGCTCGGTGCCGGCGGACTGGTCGACGCTCTGCACGCCGCCCGTCGATCCGCCGCAACCGCAGGAGGCACCCTGCGCCGAGCCCTGCTGCGTGCCCGCGTTGTTCCCGGTGTTCGCCGCAGAACCCGCGTCGTTCGCCTGCGTTGCAGACCCGCTGGTCGAGGGCGCAGCGCCCCACGGATTCGATCCCCGAGTGGGGACCGGCGGGTTGAACGGCCACGACGGCTGCCCGCCCTGCAAGGGCTGGCCCGCCGTCTGGTTCGTCGACGCCAGGTTGCCGGCGTTCGCCTGCGACCCGACGCTGTTGGTCTGCGAGACGTCACCGTCGTCGCCCGGGCTGTTGATCCGGATCGAGACGTTGACGTTCTGCGGCTGGACCTGCTTCGCGCTCGACAGCGCAGCAGCTTGCTGAGCTGTCGTCGCCGACTGCGTCACCGCTTGTGTGGGCGGTGGCGCGCCGTCGGCGAAGGCGACGGCAGCCGTCGACAAGCAGACGGCTGTCGTCATCCCAAGCGCAACGATCAACTTGCGCATTACTCTCCTCCTTCGATTCGATCGGTGGGTGAGCCGCGGTCGTCACCGCAGCCCGAATCGGTCTCGGCGCTGGACGCGCCTCAGCCGGGCCGATCGATTCGTTCGTCGCTCTCACGCCGCCGCAACTGGACCGACGGGCTGCGTGCGGCGGTCGTGGGAGCACGGGCGGCCGGAACACCGAACGCCGTCACGGAAGCGGAGACCGTGAAGCTGCCGGTGCCGTGCGCACCCTGGGAGGAAAATGTGAGAGCCGATGGCGGCGGCGCCTCTGGCGACCGGCCGGGCGGCTCGGGGACGAGCGGCGCAGGAACCTCGGCGCCGTCGGCGTCCGCATGCTTGCGCACCGGCTTCGACCGCCGGGGCTTGTCGCCGTGGTGCGCGGACCGCCCGCGCGCGAGCCCCGCCGCCGTGACCCCCAGCGACGGAAGCTCGCGCGCCCTCCCGCGGACGGATGCTGCGGCGGCTCCCCGCGGGTAGGGCTCGGGCGTCTTACAGCTCGCAGTTCTCGAGCACGACGTGCGAGCATTATGGACAGGCTTCTTCGCAAGACTTCGGTGCAGTATCACCGGCTTTTTCTTCGTAATATCACCCGAAATGCCATTAGGCGTTTTCCCGACTGCAGGCGTCGCCGGCGGCACGCCGTCCCAGACCGGCTCGGCACCGCCGCCAGCGGGCTCCCCGGCAAGGGACTGCGGCGTACCCGCCGGGGAGCCTGGCGTGGGAGGAACTGAGGGCGGTGCCGGCGATACCGCTGGTGGTATCACGGGTGCAACCGGCGATACTGGGCTGGTTTCCGGCACGATCGGCACAGTCGGGGCCTCGGGGACGACGGGCGTCGACGCCGAGATCGCGACCGCTGCCAGCGCGGCACCGTCGACCGGCACCGTGATCGGGTCTCCGGCGAGTGCCTTCGGCACCGCAACGGCCGCGAAGAGGACCGCGCCGATGATCACCGTCTGGCGACGTGAGCTCGATGTGCCGCGCATCAAGAGAGTCATCTACCCCAAACGGATGACGTCTATGCAAGAAATTCCATCCAAAATCTTTCGCAAATCGATCCGAACCGTTACGATCGAGCTATGGCAGCTGTTTCACCTGCCTGGACGGACGAGACGCGGCGACTGCTGATCGAGAAGCACCTCCCGCTCGCGCACGTTGTCGCGGGCCGGTTCACGCAGTCGGGCGAGACTCGCGAGGACCTCGAGCAGGTCGGGGCGCTGGCGCTCGTACGCGCGATCGACAGGCGCGACCCGGCCCGGCGCATGACGCTGCAGGCCTACCTGGCGCGGTGCGTCGAGGGCGAGGTTCGCCGGCACCTGCGCGACCGGACGGCAGTCGTCCGCGTTCCCAGGCGCGTCCAGGCCGAGGAGGCAAGCGCGCGGCGGGGGAGCCCCGGTGCCGGGAGCCCGGATCCCCGGGCCGCGACCGCGCGCCGGCCGCTCGAGCTGCTCGAGGGCGACGGCGATCCGGACGCACTCGACCTGGACGAGGTCGCGCTCGCCCGCACCCTGGTCGGCCGGGCGTCCCGGGCCCTCGGCCCCCGCGAACGCCAGATCGTTCTGCTGCGCTTCTTCTGCGACTGCACGCAAGCGGAGGTGGCCGCGACGCTCGGAATCTCGCAGTCCCAGGTCTCACGCCTGCTGGGCTCGGCGATGGCCAAGATGCGGCGGCGGCTGGAAGTGGAGGAGCACAGCCGCTACGCTCGGTGAGATGGCGACACCAGCACGTCAGGTGCCACGTGGGAAGCTGCGCCGCAGCTCCGAGACGATGGCGCAGGCCGACGCCTCGCACAGCGGCAGGCTTCTGCTGCGCATGCCGAAGGCCCTCCACGCCGCGCTCGCCGAGCGGGCGGACGCCGAGAAGGTGAGCCTCAACCAGCTGATCGTCTCGATGCTGACGAGCGGCCTCTCGGGCGAGCCCGGCACGGCCCCATCGCCCGACCACCGCGTCCCGCGCGCGCTCCACCGCGCCCTGATCGCGAACGCCGTCGTCGTCGCGTTCGCGGCATGCGCCTGCATCGCGATCCTGCTGATCGCCTGGCGCTGAAATAGCTAGGGGACGACCGCGGCCTTCAGCAGGTCGCGCGGCGGCGCCGCGAAGAGCGCGGGCAGGCCGGCGAGATCCACGCGGTGGGTCACGAGGCGGTCCCACGGATAGGCGCCGCTCGAGAGGAAACCGAGCGCGGCGCGCACCGTCGCCGGGGTGTGATGGAACGAGCCGCGGATGGTCAGCTCCTCGTAGTGAAGGCGATAGGCGTCGACCGGCGGGCCCGCGTCGCGGGGCAGGCCGCCGAACATGACGACCGTTCCGCCGGGACGCACGAGCGTGACCGCGTCGGTCCACGCCTGCTCGGTCCCGGCGGCCTCGATCACGATGTCGGCACCCAGCCCGTCGCCGGGCTCGGCGCCGAAGACATCCACGAGCGCCCGGCGCTCGTCGCGGCCGCCCACGATCACCGGCCAGCCGCCGGCATCGGCGACGCACGCGGCCAGCATCAGCCCGATCGGGCCGGCGCCGAGGATCGCGACCGTCTCCCCCGCACTCACCTGCGCGCGCTCGACGCCACGCAGGCAGCAGGCGAGCGGCTCGACCATCGCCGCGACCTCGGGCGGCACGCCGGGCGGCACCTCGTGCAGGTTGACGGCAGCGATGCGCGCGGGCACGACGATCCAGTCCGCGTAGGCACCGGCGAGAAAGACGAGCTCGCGGCACTGCTCGCCGCGAGCGCAGCCGGCGCACGTGCCACAGGGCGCGCTGTTGGCGGCGACGACGCGCCGGCCGTCGACGAGCCCACAGAACTCGTGGCCGAACGGCGCGGGCGACTCGACAGCGAGCACCGGATGGCCTCGGCGGAACGTCTTCAGGTCGGTCCCGTCGGTGAGCGCGAGCTCGATCTGGACGAGCACGTCGCCCGGGCCGGGCTCGGGCTTGGGGACGTCCTCGATCCGCAGGTCGCCTGGCGCGTACAGCCGCGCGGCCTTCACGGCGCGAACGCGACCTTCAGCGACGCGCCGCTGCGATAGCGCTGGACGCCTTCGGCGAAGCGCTCGAGCGGCAGCACGTCGACCGGAGGCAGCGTCAAGGACGGCAGCACCTCGAGGGCCGCGTCGAAGTGCTCGGGCAGCGCCGAGCGCGAGCCGACGACCCGTAGCTCACGGCGGTAGACGGCGTCCAACGACCCCGGTTCCGGCGAGGCGAAGACGAGCAGCGTTCCGCCCGGCGCGAGCACTTCGAGGGCGTCGTCGAGGCCGCCGTGCGCGGTGAGGACGGCCGCGCCGACCTCGCCCCGGCGCGCGGAGGCACCGAGCTCGAAGGCATCCCGGAGCCGGTCGGCGCGCGGATCCGACGCGGTCACCTGGTCGCCGCGTTCCCGGAGCACCTGCACCCAGAGCCGGCCGATCGCCCCGCAGCCGACGACGTGCACCGCCCCGAGCGGCACGCGATCGGTCGCGCGCAGCACGCATGCCAGGGGCTCGACCCAGATCGCGTCGAGCTCGCCGAGCGAGTCGGGGAGCCGGACGACATGCGAGGCACGGAGCCGCTCGGCGAAGCCGCCGGGGTCGATCCGCAGCAGTGAGAACTCGGCGCACGTCGACCCGTGCCCGGCGAGACAGCGGTCGCATTCGCCGCATGGAACGCGGTGCATCACCGTCACGCGGCGTGCCGTCGTCGAGCCTTCCGGCGATCTCGTGGCCGAGGACCGCTCCCTGGCGGCCCGAAAGGCCGAGCTTCTCGACGTCGGAGCCGCACAACCCGCAGGCGCGGACGTGCACGAGCTCGCCCTCGCCGAACGGCTCCGGGGACTCCGCGGGACGGGCCGTCCCTTCGGCGTCGAGGACGACCGCGCGCACCGCCCTATCGTACGGCGGTGCGCGCGGTCGGCACTCGTCAGTCGCTCAGGTTGACGGGGAACGAGACGAGCCGGCGGGTGGACACGCCTCCGAGCAGGTTCTCGCCGCTCTTCCGAGCGCGGACGAACACGGCCAGCAACTGCTGGCGAGACGACGCGGGGAACCGCGACGCGCGGTGCAGGGTGACCGTGGCCCAACCATCCGACCCCGTGGCCACTTCAGCCGGGACGCCGAACTGCTCGAACGGCACGGCCGTCACGTAGACGAGCGCGCCCTGGATCGAACGACCGCTGCACGCCGAGACGTGGAAGCGCAGCGTCAGATCGCTCACCGAGTGCCCGATCACGGACGGCGTTGCCTGCTGGCCGTCGATGTTCAGGCGTGCCGGCGGGGAGATGGCCGAGACGTCGAGCGTCCCGGTCCCGCTCGTCGGGCAGCCGCCGCTCGTCGTCGGCGGCGGTGAAGCGACAACGCCGGTCGGCACCGACGTCGCCGAGTTCGAGCCGTCAGTGTTCTTTGCGGTGACACGCACGCGCAGCGTGTTGCCGGCGTCCACCGACTTGAGCACGTACGTCTTCTCGGTTTGCACCGCTGATCGTCGAACAGCTGTTGCCGTTCGTGTCGCACCGCCGCCAGGCGTACGTGTAGGTGATCGGCGATGCGCCGTTCCACGTGCCGACGTCGGCGGTCAGCGTCTGGCCGACCTGAGCGGTGCCCGAGATCGTCGGCAGCGACTGGTTGACGGGCGGGCTCGCAGCCTGCGAGAAACCAGTCACCACAAGCGCGGCGACGGCTACTGCTGCGAGCAGCGTCAGGATCGACGCGGTCTTCTTATTCATCGCGTTCTCCTTTGTCCGTAGTCACAGGACCGTTCCCGCGAGGCTGGAAGAAGTCGTGAAAGCTGTGTGAGCCTGCGGTAAAACCGGGCCACGCCGAATGCGCGTATCGTGCGGGCGTGGCAGTCAAACTCCATCGCTGCAGCAACATGTGGGTGAAACTCGACGGGCACCCGTGCTGGCGCGTGCAGAAGGCGCTCGACGACGAGGGGATCGAGTACGCGGTCATCGCGGGCCCCTGGAGGTCGAGCAAGCGCACCGACCTCGAGCGCATCAGCGGCCAGCGCAAGTACCCGGTGATCGAGTTCGAGGACGGGACGACCTACCGCGCGGAGTCCAAGCAGATGGCGCAGCGGATCCACGACGGGAAGCTGCTCGACGGACACGGCGCCGCGGCGCCGCCCGCCGACCCCGGCTAAACTGTGCCCCGCTCGGGGCTATAGCTCAGCTGGGAGAGCGCCTGGATCGCACCCAGGAGGTCGGCGGTTCGAGCCCGCCTAGCTCCATCAGTGTTCAAGCCGTTTCTGTCGCGCTAGCCGCGACGAAATGGCTGTGTGGTGAGCAAAGTGGTCAGAACGCCTCCGGCTCGCGCCGAACCGGTGTAGCGGGCGTCGGCGGAGACCTCTGGCTCCACCAGCCGCCACGTAGTTTCGAGGCCGCAACGAAGCCTGATCCCGCGCAACGGCGGTAGGCAGCGCGCGCTCGACGGGTGTTGCGGTCCCGAGATCGGTCGCAATCCGAACAGTCCGCCTGCACGTAACCGTCGATGTCTCGACGTATCGAGAATCTGGCAGGAGGGAGAGAGTGAATATGTCCAACAGGTCGTTCAGATCGACGGCGCTCGTGCTGCTTACGCTCGGCGTCGCCGCGGCAGGTGGTGTGGGACCGGCGAACGGGCGTACGGCGGCAGGCATCTTCAACGTTCATCCACTGGTCTCAGACAGCAGCGCGACGAATGCGCCCGCGACGGACTCGTCACTCGTCAACGGTTGGGGCCTCAGCGCCGGGCCGACAACGCCGTGGTGGTCGTCGAATAACCGAACGAACACGTCGACGCTGTACAGCGGCGTCGGCTCGAAAGTCGCGCTGACGGTCTCCGTCCCAGGCGGACCGACCGGCACGGTCTTCAACGGAAATGCGAGTGTTTTCACGGTCAGCCAGTCCGGCAAGAGCGGGCCGGCACGGTTCCTGTTCTCGACGGAAGCGGGAACGATCCTCGGCTGGAGCCCGACAGTGAACGGCACGGTTGCACTGGTAGGGGCCGACCGCTCGAGTGTCGGTGCCGTCTACAAGGGACTCGCGATCACGAACAACCAGCTGTATGCGACCGACTTCCACAACGGCCGCGTGGACGTCTTCGACGCCTCCTTCAAGCTCGTCTCTCAGCCGAACGCCTTCACGGACGCGAAAGTGCCGAAAGGATTTGCGCCGTTCGGCATCCAGGCGCTCAACGGCAACATCTTCGTGACGTACGCGAAACAGGATGCAGCGGCCAAGGAGGATGTGGCCGTTCCGGGACAAGCGTATGTCGACGAGTTCACGCCCAGCGGACAGCTCGTCGCGCGAGTCGTCAACAGCGGCAAGCCGAACGCGCCGTTGAACGCACCGTGGGGGCTCGCCCTGGCGCCTGCGAACTTCGGCGTGTTCTCCAACTTCCTGCTCGTCGGCAACTTCGGGAACGGTCGGATCAGCGCCTATACCCAGAAGGCGAACACCTGGGTCTACAAGGGGCAACTGAGGCTGGCAGACGGTACCCCGATCGCGATCGACGGCCTCTGGGCGATCGCGTTCGGCAACGGCAGTGCAGCGGGACCGACCAACACGCTCTACTTCCTGGCCGGGCCCTCCCAGGAGCAGCACGGTCTCCTCGGAGCGATCACGGTCGGCTGACGATCGGCTCGAGATGCGGGGAGGGCGGCGCACGGCCCGCCCTCCCCGGGATCCAGCGGGCGGCGCCGAGTGTTGTTGTAGCGTCGTCGCCGATGGCCAGCGGCGCCCGTGCCTCCGTCGTCTGCGCCGGCGTCGTCGTCGCAGACGTGTTTCTGCCGCTTCTGCCACGGCTCCCCGAGCCGGGCGAACTCGTCGCCACGGAGGATTTCGTGGTCGAGACCGGCGGCTGCGCCGCCAACGCGGGCATCGCGCTCGCGCGGCTCGGCGTGCGACCCACCGTCGTGGCGAAGGTGGGACACGATCTCTTCGGCGACTTCGTTCGGCACGAGCTGAGCGCGGCCGGAGTCGACGTGTCCGGCATCGGCCGCGCCGCCGAGCTCGGCACCTCGAAGACGGTGATCGTCCCGGTGAGCGGAGACGACCGCCGCTACGTCCACACCTTCGGCGCCAACGCCGCGCTCTGCGCTGCCGACATCGCATCCGCAATCGTCAGGCCGCCCGACGTGCTCTACGTCGGCGGCTTCCTCGTGCTCCCGGCGCTGCGACAGGACGAGCTCGCTGCGGAGCTTCGACGCGTTCGGCAGTCGGGAACGCGCGTCGTTCTGGACGTCGTCGCCCCGTCGGGCCGGGAACTGTCGCTCGACGACGTCGCCGGTGTCCTGCCTCAGGTCGACTACTTCGTGCCGAACGACGACGAGGCAGCCGCACTGACTGGACTGCGAGACCCGCGCAGCCAGGTCGAGCGCCTGCTCGAGCTCGGCGCCGGAACCGTGATCGTCACGATGGGCGCGCGAGGAGTGGTCGCCGGGAGCATGCACGGGTTGATCGAGTTACCCGCCCCCCGCGTCGAGGTGGTCGAGCCGTCCGGCGCAGGCGACGCCTTCGCCGCCGGCCTCGTCTTCGGGCTGCTCGAGGGCTGGGACATCGCACGATGCCTCGAGTTCGCGAGCATGATCGGCGCCTCCGCGTGCACGCGCCTCGGCTGCACGGCCGGGCTTCCCACACGTGCCGAGGCGGATGCCTATCTCGAGAGCCAAGCGCGGTGCCCCTCGCCTCGCTGACGAACCTGCTCGCAGACGCGCGGGCGCACGGGTACGCGCTCGGCTACTTCGAGGCATGGGACGGCTGGTCGTTCGAGGCGGTCGTCGAGGCCGCGGAGGCAGAGCGCGCACCGGCGATCATCGGCACCGGCTGCCTCCTCGGACATCAGCCCTGGTTCGACGGAGGTGGCATCGAGGTCCTCGGCGCCATCGGCAGCGAGGTTGCGCGCTCCGCCCGCGTGCCGCTCGCCCTGCTCCTCAACGAGACCCACACGCTGGAACAGTCGCTGCGCGGGCTCGATGCCGGGTTCAACGCCGTGATGATGCACACCGGGCAGCTCGACCACGCCGACGCGGTCGCGACGATCCGGCAGTTGGTGGCTGCAGCGCACGCTCGCGGAGCAGCCGTCGAGGCCGAGCTCGGCAACCTGCCCGATGCTGCGCGGGGCACGATCGACGACTCGGCGGCCAGCCTCACCGATCCCGACGAGGCGGCCTCGTTCGTCGAGGCGACGGGCGTCGACTGTCTCGCCGTGTCGGTCGGGAACGTCCACCTGCTCACACACGGAAACGCGGTGATCGACCTCGGCCGGCTGCGAGCCGTGCACGAGCGTGTCCCCGTCCCGCTCGCCATCCACGGCGCGACAGGCTTTCCGAGCCCCGACATCGCGCCGGCGATCGCGGCGGGAGTGGCGAAGTTCAACGTCGGCACCGCGCTGCGGAGCGCGTTCCTGCGCGGACTCACCGAAGCCGTCGCGGACCTTCCCCCCGAGCCGGATGTGCACGCCGTCATCGGCTCCCACGCCCCGGCCGACGTGCTCGAGGCCGGCAAGACGGCGATGGTCGAGGTCGTGCGGAACCTGATCCGGCAGTATGGCGGCGTTGGCCGCGCTGCCTGACCCGGAGACGCTCGCCGGGCTGTACCGGCAGATGCTCCTCATCCGCCGGTTCGAGGAGACGGTCTACTACCTCTTCCTCGAGGGCGAGATTCCGGGGACGCTCCACCAGTACCAGGGCCAGGAGGCGGTTGCCGTCGGCATCTGCGACGTGCTCCGCCCGACCGACTGGATCACTTCCACGCATCGGCCGCACGGCCACGCGCTCGCCAAGGGAGTGACGCCGCGGGCCGCGATGGCCGAGCTGTTCGGCAAGAGCACCGGTTGCTGCAGCGGCAAGGGAGGCTCCATGCACCTGGGAGATCCGGCGGTCGGGATGCTGCCCGCGATCGCGATAGTCGGTGGCGGCAACACCGTCGTCACGGGCATCGGGCTCGCCTTCACGCTGCGGCGCAGCGATCAGGTCGCGGTCTGCTTCTTCGGCGAGGGGGCCAGCAACGAAGGCGCCTTTCACGAGGGCATGAACTTCGCGGCCGTCCGCCGGCTGCCGATCGTCTTTGTCTGCGAGAACAACCTGTACGGCGCCTCCACACGCTTCGACGCCGTCTCGGCCCTGGTCGACGTCGCCGACCGTGCCGCCGCATACGGCATTCCCGGTCGCGTCGTCGACGGCATGGACGTCCTCGCCGTACGCGAGGCGGGCGCCACCGCGGTCGCGAGCGCGCGCGCCGGCGACGGCCCGACGCTGCTCGAGTGCAAGACGTACCGGTTCGTCGGCCACAGCCGAAGCGATGCTCGCGGCTACCGCACAACCGACGAGGAAGCGGCGTGGAAGGAGCGTGACCCGATCCCCCGGCTGCGGGCAGTCCTCGGCCCCGAGGCGGTTGCGGCTCTCGACGCCGAGGTCGAGGCGACGATCGACGACGCGGTCGAGTTCGCGCGCGCCTCGCCCGACGCCGACCCGCAGGAGGCGCTCACGGATGTCTACGCCTGATCCGCCGCGTCGCCTGACGATCGGCGAAGCGCTGCGCGAGGCGATCGCCGAGGAGATGCGCCGCGACGAGTCCGTCTTCCTGATCGGCGAGGACATCGGCATCGAAGGCGGCTTCGGCGGTGCATTCGGCGTCTACCTCGGGCTGCCGGAGGAGTTCGGCGACGACCGCATCGTCGACACGCCGATCAGCGAGAAGGTGATCGCCGGCGCCGCCGTGGGCGCAGCCGCGCTCGGGATGCGCCCGATCGCCGACATGCAGTACGCCGACTTCCTCTTCGAGTGCATGGACGAGCTCGTGAACCAGGCCGCGAAGCTGCGCTACATGTCGGGCGGCAGGGTCTCGGTCCCGCTCGTAATGCGAGCGCCGGTCGGCGCGACGAACCGCGGCGCACAACACGGGCAGAGCCCCGAGAGCTACTTCATGCACGTGCCGGGGCTCAAGGTCGTCTGCGTCTCCGACGCCTACCACGCGAAGGGGCTCTTGAAGAGCGCCGTCCGCGACGACAACCCCGTCCTCTTCTTCGAGCACAAGCTCCTCTACGGCAGCAAGGGGCGCGAGCAGGCGGGCGGGCTCGACCTGACGGCCGAGGTGCCGCAGGAGGAGTACGTCGTGCCGATCGGGCAAGCGGTCGTGAAGCGGCCCGGGGGCGACGTCACCGTGGTCGCGACGCATCTCGCCCTCTACCGCGCGTTGGCGGCGGCCGACGAGCTCGCCGCCGAGGACGGCATCGAGTGCGAGGTGATCGACCCGCTGACGTTGCTGCCGCTCGACACGGAGACCATCTGGAGGTCGTTGCGCAGGACGGGGCGGCTCGCGATCGTCCACGAAGACACGCTCACCGGCGGTTGGGGCGCAGAGGTCGCCGCCCGCGCGGCCGAGGAGTGCCTCTTCGACCTGGAGGCGCCGATACGGCGGATCGCGTCCCACGACGCCCCGATGCCCTCGGCTCCGTCGCTCGAAGACGCAGTCGTCCCCTCCGTCGAGCGGATCAAGACCGTGATCCGGCAGCTGCGCGACTGATGCCGCGCCCGGTGCGCATGCCCCCGCTCGGGGCGACGTCGAACGAGTTGCGGATCGTGCAGTGGCTCAAGGACGTTGGAGCGAGCGTCGAGCAGGGAGACCTCCTGCTCGAGGTCGAGACCGACAAGGCGACGCTCGAGGTCGAAGCCGCGGTGTCGGGCACGCTCCTCGCCGTCTTGCACGGCCCGGGCGAGACGGTCGTCGTCGGCGAGGTGCTCGCATTCGTCGGCTCTCCGGACGAGGACGTCCCTGCCGTCGTGCCGTCCCTGCCACAGGAGACGGTCAAGAGGCAGGCCGTACCGGTCGCCCGCAAGCTCGCGCACGAGCACGGGATCGACCTCGCTTCCGTCGACGGCAGCGGCCCTGGGGGGCGCATCGAGAAGCAAGACGTGCTCGCGCTGATCGACACGGCCCCGATGCCGCAGGGCGAAAGCGTGCTGTCGCGGCACCGTCGCGCCGTCGCCGAGCGGCTGACGCGCTCGGTGCAGACGATCCCTCAGTTCAGCGCAGCCGTGGACGTCGACATGGGCAATGCCGCCGCGCTCGTCGCGCAGGCACGCGCCGGCGGCCTGGCGAGCTTCAGCTACACGCACCTGCTGCTGCGCGCGACGGCCCACGCTCTGCGCGAGTGCCCCGCGTTGAACCGGCTGTGGGTGAGCGAAGGGCCGCGCCTGCGTGAGCTCGTGCGGGCCGACGTCGGCCTCGCCGTTGCGGGCGAGGACACGCTTCTCGTCCAGACGATCTCCGAGCCCGACATCCTCGATCTCGCTGCGCTCGTCGACCAGACCGGGCGCGCCGAGCGTCTTGCGCGCGAAGGGAAGATGACGGGCGGGCCGGTCGCGATCACGGTCAGCAACCTCGGGATGCACGGTGTCGACCGCTTCTCGGCGATCGTCGATCCCGATCAGACCGCGATCCTCGCCGTCGGCGCGGTCACCGAACGCGTGAGCGCGGCTGCCGGGGAGGTGCGCATCGGTCCCTGGGTCGAGCTGACCCTGACCGTCGACCACCGCGTGGTCGACGGTGTCCTTGCGGCCCGGTTCCTCGCCGCTATCCGGGCCAGGCTCGAGAGCGACGTGATCTAGTGGGCAACCGATCCCTGTACGCACAAGTACATGCCGGACGCGGCGGCGAACAGGAAGTCGTGACCTATCCGGCGACGAACCGGTGAAGAGATCCCGTGCACTTGCCGACCGCCCGAGCGCTGAACCTCGAAGACCGTGTGGCTGCCGACGATTCGGACCGAACGCGCGGAGAGCGGTTTGGTAGAAGTCCCCGGTGCGTTCGGTGCTTCCTGGCCCTGATCGTCGCGTCGCTGCTTGCCGCTCCGGCCGACGCCCAGCCGTGGCATCCCACTGCAAGCTGGCTCGCGCAGGCACAGTGCATCCACCGGCATGAAGGGCCGTGGAATGCGAACACGGGCAACGGCTACTTCGGTGGAATGCAATTCGCGAAGGCGACGTGGTTGCGTCTGAACGGGCCGACGCAGCATGCGTTCGCGCATCCCGGCGATCCCGCGTATCCGTTTGCCGCATCGGCCAAGGAACAGCTTTACCTCGCCTGGCTTCTGTGGCGGCAGAACGGACGCAACTGGACTTCGTGGGGCGCGGTCGGCGCAGCCTGCTCGGTTACGAGCACGCCGTGATCGCGTCCCGGTAGCGTCGCTGCAGGTTCGATGCAATCGCGACTCGGGCTCACGCGACAGCAGATCCTGGCGTTCCGACGACGCGTTGGTGGGCTCGACGAGCGAATGCCCGAGGGTTCGGAGTCGCTGCAGCGGGCGGCGTGGGCCGGCTTGCAGGACAGCATGCCGCGGGCGGCGCTGTTCTCGCTGCACGCGCGGGTCGACGGGGTCGAATCGTCGACGTGGGAGGACCCCTCGCTCGCACAGCTCTGGGGGCCTCGATACCACACCTATGTCGTCGCCAAGCGCGACTTCGCGCTGTTCTCGCTGGGAAGGCTTCCCGCAAGCGGCGCGAGCCGCCTGCGGGCCGAGCGCGCAGCCGAACAACTGCACGCCCAACTCGACGGGACGCGCAAGACGCATGGCGAGGTCGGGCGTGCGCTCGGCCTCGACCCGAACGCGCTCAAGTACGCCGCGCCGACGGGGACGGTCGCCATTCGCTGGGACGGCGCGCGAACGCCGATCGTCTGGACGGTCGCCGCTGCCGAGATCGACCCGGCCGACGCGTGCCGCGAGCTGGCTCGACGCTACCTCCACGTCTTCGGGCCGACGACGGCTGAGAGGTTCGCACGCTGGGCAGGCATCTCGCGGCGCGCGGCAGCCGATGCATTCGCCTCGCTCGAAGGGTCGCTGGTGCCGGTCCGGTCGCCGCTCGGCGACGAGTGGCTGCTCGCGGACGACGAGCCGGCCGTCCGCGCCGCCGAGACGGCCGCCGCGCCCGCGCGCCTGCTGCCGAGCGGCGACGCCTACTTCCTGCTCGACGGAGCAGAGCGGGAGCTGCTCGTCCCGCGGGCAGATCAGCGGCAGCGGCTGTGGACGCCCCGCGTGTGGCCGGGCGCGCTGCTCGTCGACGGCGAGATCCGGGGAACGTGGAGACGCGCGCAGCACACGGTGCGGATCGAGCCCTGGGCACGGTTGTCGCGCGAGAGGCGCGACGCAGTCGAGGCCGAGGCCGGCGCTCTGCCCGTTCCGGGGATCGAGCGCGGTATCGAGGTGGTCTGGAGCAGATGAGCGAGACTACGAGAGTGACGTCGCACCGGCTTTCGCGTGACGAGGTGATCTGGTCGTTCGGCCCTGATCTGCAGCCGGTGCTGGAGATCGAGCCGGGCGACGTCGTCACGTTCGAGACGAACGACTGCTTCTCGGGCCAGATCCGGAGCGAGGACGACCTCGTCACCGATATCGATCTCGGCCGGATCAACAGCGCGACGGGCCCTGTGGCCGTGAAGGGCGCCGAGCCGGGCGATTCGCTCGTGGTGGAGATCCTCGACGTGCGGCCGATCGATTGGGGCGTCGCGACGCTGATTCCCGGCTTCGGGCAGCTCGACCACCAGGTGCAGGCGCCGTTGACCCGCCTCTTCGAGGTGCGGGACGGGATCGTGAGGATGAACGAGCGCGTCTCGTTTCCGGCCAAGCCGATGGTCGGAGTCGTCGGCGTCGCGACCGCAAGCGAGACGCTCGCCACGGGACAGGCCGGACAGCATGGCGGGAACCTCGACGACCACTTGCACGGCAAAGGCGCGCGGATCTTCTTCCCGGTCCGGCAGCCGGGCGGCATGTTCGCGGTCGGCGACATGCACGCGGCGATGGGCGACGGTGAGATCTGCTTCACGGGCGTCGAGATCGCCGGCGAGGTCGACATGCGGTTCGAGCTGCTCAAAGGCAAGCAGGCAACCTGGCCGGTGACCGAGCTGCACGATCGCTGGGTGCCGCACGCGACAGCTTCCGAATACGCCGATGCCCTCCAACTCGTCTCGGAGGAGGCGGCGAAGCTGCTCGTCGACGAGCACGGCTTCACGATCGAGGATGCGTTCATCTTCCTCTCGGTGGCGTGCGATGCCGGCGTCGCGCAGGCCTGCAAGCCGGCCGAGGGCTTCGGCACGATCGCGCGCTTCGCGATCCCGAAGATCGACGCCTGCCCCGGGCCGTTCGCCGCCTAGCGCCTCAGGGCATGTCCCGTCGCCAGGCGAGGGTGACAACTCTGTAACAAACGTTCCACAGGGATGCGCCGCGACGAACCTCGCGGGCAGATCGCGCCTGGTTTTCCACGCGATACCTCGCTCCACCACGCTCGCCGCTCGGGTGCCGGAGCGGGACATGTCTCGTCGCCAGGCGAGGGTGACAAATGTGTCACAAACGTTCCACAGGGGTTGCCGCGGGGCCCGACCGGCACGTCCTTCCCCGGGGTTAGCCTGGCGACATGTCGAACTCCGGCGCCCCGGGCGGCGATGGACACTACCGAGGGCGTGGCGACGGTCGGCAGGCGCACCGCGCCGAACATGTGCACCGTCGTCGACGACCGCGGCGGCGAAGAGATCCATCTCAACCGCGAGAACGTGGAGACACTGCTCGCCGGCGACTCCTTCTTCTGGCTCGACATCGACCAGCCCGACGCGCAGGACTACGAGATCCTCCGCGACGTCTTCAAGTTCCACGACCTCGCCGTCGAGGACTCCGAGAAGTTCGGGCAGCGCGCGAAGATCGAGGACTACGACGACTTCGTCTTCATCGTCGTCTACGGCGCCGTGCCGGACGACGACCGCCTCGTCGAGGTCCACTGCTTCTACTCCGCGAAGTTCCTCGTCACAGTCCACCGCGACGAGGCGCCCGCGTTCACCGACGTGCGCCACCGCTACATCAAGCGGCAGAAGAAGATCGACGATCCCGGACAGCTGCTCTACCGGATCATCGATGCGCTCGTCGACAGCTTCTTTCCGATCCTTGCCGACTTCGACGACCGGATCGACGACCTCGAGAACCAGACGTTCCTGCGCGCCGGAGACCAGGAGCTCCAGGAGATCTTCCGGATGAAGCGCCTGCTCGTCGGAATGCGCAAGGCGATCACGCCCCAGCGCGACATGTTCGCGACCCTGATGGGCGGCGTGCCGAGCTTCCCGGAACGACTCCCGAGGACGAGCGCTACTTCCGCGACATCTACGACCACCTGATCAGGATCAGCGACCTGATCGACACCTACCGCGACCTGCTCACGAGCTCGATGGACGTCTACCTCTCGACGGTCTCGAACCGGCTCAATGCTGTGATGAAACAGCTGACGATCATGGCGACCATCTTCCTGCCGCTGTCGTTCATCACGGGCTTCTTCGGCCAGAACTTCGGCTGGATGGTCGGCCACATCAGAAGCGGCACGATCTTCTTCGTCCTCGGCATCGGGCTCGAGCTCGTGACGGTGGCCGCTCTGTTCACGCTCTTCAAGCGACGCGGCTGGCTCTGAGCTCAGCGCCCTCCGTCTCCCGAGGGCGCGGGCAGTCATGCGAAATCGAGCCGCGCGGTGGAGACCGATCCGAACTATGATGAGGGCTACAAAGCGCGGTAGCCGCCGAGGTTTTGACGCCCTCTTCGACTTGCACGCCGGGCCGATTGCGAGGAAAACGTCGTGTCCACGGCATGAGCGACTGGTCGACAGGAGTGTGCGGCAAGTGTTGGTTTCAGCCTCGACCCGGAGAAGGCAATTCCCCACCTCGGATGCCGAGACCGTCGGCGAGGACCGTGGTCCGTTGCCCCTGGCCGTCGGCGACGTCGTCGTCTACGGGTTCCACGGAGTCGGCCTGATCGCGTCGAGCGAGGGCGACGCCTCGATGCCGACCGCGGTCGTGCTCGAATTCGCATCCGGCCTCCGCGTCACGCTGCCCTCCGCCCGCGCGCAAGAATCGCTGCGTGCCCTCGCGGACGAATCCGACCTGGCGCGCGTCGAAGCAACCCTGGACGGAGATGAAGCCGTGGGCGAGCTGCAGTGGGCCAAGCGATTTCGGGATACGCGAGAGAAGGTGATTGCGGGCCGAGTGACGGGGCTGGCGGAGGTCGTACGAGACGGTGCGCACCGGGAGCACCGGCAGGCGCTTCGCTCGGGCTCGACGCCGTCACCGGCCGAGCGCGAGCTGTACGTGCGTGCGCGCCGCCTGCTCGCGGAGGAGGTCGGCGCCGTTCGCGGGATCGACGCCGTGGCGGCGGACGATTGGATCGGCGAGCACGTCGATGCGGCAATCCGGGCGCGAGTGGACGACCCGTCGGTCCTCGTGACGAAGAGACCACGGAAGAAGGTGGGCGAATGAGCACCGACCCCACGTGGCTGATCATCAAGTCCGGCGCGATCCCGCCCCCGTCGGGGAGCGTCCACGGATCCGCTTATCTGGTCAAAGTGACGCGCGGATCGTCGAAACGCGATGTCATCGTCGAGTTCGCGGACTCCTCCGCAGTGATCTCGAACGGCTACGCCGAAGAGGTGACCCGTCGGTTCCTGCGGGACACCGAGCCGCCCCAGCACCTCATCGTCGAGCCCGAGGGGAACGTCCGCGTCGAACGCGGGCCGCGGGAGGGCGTCGTCGACGACGTTGACGACGGCGCGTCGGCCACACCGGCTGCCCGAAGCCCCCAGCGCGCGCGCAGCCACCGTCGCGGATCGTGAGTGAGCGCCGGCTATGCCGGCGCCGCTTGTTTGCTACTGTCTGCACGAAGCTTGAGCGAGTATCGGTTGCGCAACGTGCGCTTCTCCTGCCCGTTCTTTCAGTTGGCAAGGGAGGTGTTTTAAATGGCAACCGGAACCGTAAAGTGGTTCAACGGCGAGAAGGGCTACGGGTTCATCACCCCGGCCGACGGCGGCAAGGACCTGTTCGTGCATTTCTCGGCGATCCAGAGTGAGGGCTACAAGTCGCTCCCCGAAGGCGCGCAGGTTCAGTACGAGCCGCAGCAGGGCGAGAAGGGCCCCCAGGCTGCGAACGTCAGCCTGATCAGCTAGCGGATTGGTCGACGGTTGGCGGCGGCGCCTGACGGCGCGCCGCCAACCGCACCAGAAGGGAGCCCAATGGGGCGCAGCCTCGAGTCTCAGATGAAGCGTGCGCGCGAGCTGGCGCGCAAGGAACGTCGCGAACGCAAGCAGGAGAAGAAGGCGGCGCGCGAGGCCGCCCGTGTCGATGGGCCGGACCAGGCTCTGGCGACCGCCGAAGAGCCGGACGAGAACGGGGCCGCACCGGACGAGGACCCGGCCGAAGAAGTCGAGCTGGAAGACGCGCTGGAAGAGCCGAGTGAGTGAGTTCGTCGGAGGCAGCCGGCGCACCGACTCCGACTCGCTGGGATACGAGGAAACGCTTTCGGCGCTTCTCTCGCTGATCGGCAGGCAGGTTCTCGTTCTCTTTTCGGGCAGCGACGGGCCTCCGTTCATCGGGGGCGTCGTCGCCGGACGGCTGGACCGGGGCGAGCTCGATGAACGATTACAGGCGCTCTTCCTGAGAGCCGACGTCGAGGTCGTCGAAACGCTCTTCTTCCATGTCGGCTCCCGGCAGAGCGGCTTCGTCATGCGGCCCGACGAATTCGAGCGGGCGTTCTGGCAGACACGACGGCAGCTGACGATCCACCTCGGCCGCTCCGCCATCACCGTGCTCGTACAGGGCGAGCTCGGAACGGCTCTACAGGAGAGCGAACATGACGACGCCGCTTGAAGAAGAAGCGCGGCGTGATGCGCTCGACTTCTTCCTGACGCACAGGCTCGAGAAAGGCTTCGAGATCGAATCGCGGACGGCGAACCAGGCGATCATCGTCCCTCGCTCTCTGCTCGCCAAGGGTTTCCGGATGCGCCGCGGTGCCGGTCGCCAGGTCATCTCGGTCGACCAGTTCGGCGTCGTGACCGCCAGCCCGGCTCCGCCGCGCCGGTGGTGACCGGCGCGCGCATCGCAGTCTCCGAGGCCTTCCGCGGCTAGACCAGCTGGCCCGGCTCGTCAGTCGGCAACGCCCAGCCCCCACCCGCCGTCGATGACGATCTCCTGACCGGTGATGTAGCCCGAGGCCGGCGACGCGAGGAAGAGCGCGAGCGCCTTGATGTCGTCCGGTTGCCCGACGCGGTGCATCGGGATGTCCTTCGCGAGCGCAGCCTGCACGTCGGGGTTGTGCGCGTGGCCGCCGCCGATGTTCGTGACGAAGAACCCCGGCGCGATCGCGTTGGCCGTGATGCCGTCTGCCGCGAGCTCGAGTGCGATCGAGTGCATCAGGTGCCTGGCACCGGCCTTCGCCGCCATGTACGCGGACCCGATCGCGGGCTCGACCTTGGTCGCGGCGAGCGAGGTCGTCACGACGATCCGTCCGAAGCGGCGCGGACGCATGTGCCGCGCCGCCGCGCGCGCCGTCGCGAAGATTCCGCTCAGGTTGATCTCGATCACGCGATTCCAGCGCTCGTCGGTGTAGCGCTCGAGCGCTCCTTCCTCGACGCGCGGACGCCGGCCACCTGCCCACGCGCCGACGAACCCGACGCCCGGGTCGATGCCCGCGTTCGCGAACGCGACGTCGAGCCTGCCGTACGTGCCGGCTGCCTCGTCGATCGCGCGATCGAGCGAGGCGTGGTCGGTGACGTCGACGACGGCGCCGAGCACGTCGAGGCCCTCCCTCTGCAGCCGCGATGCCTGCACGCGGACCGCATCGGCGTCGACGTCGAGCAGCGTCACACGTGCACCGTGGGCCGCGAGCACCTCGCCGTAGGCGAGCCCAAGCCCACTGGCGCCCCCGGTGACGATTGCACCGAACCCGGCCACGTCGAAGCGCGAAGCAACGTTCACGCGCGCGAGCCTATCGCGCCCCGCCCGCTACGAAACGCGATAGAGATCGCGCATCGTCTCGAGCGTGCGCGGCTCGTAATCACCGGCATGACCCGCCTGGCCGAACTGCGTCATCCGCTCCTCGTAGATCGCGCGCATCGCATCGCGCCCGGCTGCGAAGTACGCGCGCGGCTCGAACTCGCTCGGTCGCTCGGCGAAGAACTGCCTGATCGCACCGGTGACGGCCAGCCGGGCGTCGGTCTCGACGTTGATCTTCCGCACGCCGTGACGGATCCCGCGCTGGATCTCCTCGATCGGCACGCCCCACGTCGGACGGATGTCGCCGCCGAACTCGTTGATCCGGTCGACGAGCTCCTTCGGCACCGACGACGACCCGTGCATCACCAGATGGAGATGCGGAAGCCGCTCGTGGATCCGCTCGACGACGTCCATCGCGAGAACGTCTCCGGTCGGCGGCTGCGAGAACTTGTACGCCCCGTGGCTCGTGCCGATCGCGATGGCAAGCGCATCGACGCCTGACCGTTCCACGAACTCGACGGCCTGATCGGGGTCGGTGAGGTGCGTCCGGCCCGATCCGTGCCCGTCCTCGATCCCGCCGATCGTGCCGAGCTCGCCTTCGACGGTCACACCGACGGCGTGCGCCTGCTCGACGACCGCCCGCGTGACGGCGACGTTGTACTCGAACGTCGGATGGCGTCTTACCGTCCTCGGCGAGCGAGCCGTCCATCATCACGCTCGTGAAGCCGAGCTCGATCGCCGAGAGGCACGTCTCGGGCGAGTTGCCGTGATCCTGATGCAGCGCCACCGGGATGTCGGGATAGAGCTCGACCGCCGCACGAACGAGATGAATGAGGAAGCGGTCGTTCGCGTACGCCCTCGCCGCGCGCGAAACGGCCACGATCACCGGTGAGCGCGTGCGGTCGGCCGCTTCCATGACGGCCTGGAGCTGCTCCATGTTGCTGACGTTGAACGCGCCGACCCCGTAACCGCCCACGGCGGCCTCGTCGAGAAGCTGGCGCATCGAGACGAGCGGCACGGGCGTCAGTATCGAAGGTCGCGCTCGATGGTCGCGTCGCGTGTCGGCGAGCGGCGGCAAATAGTCGCCGGACGGCCGAGCGTCAGCCGGCGGGAGCCGCTCTCAACGCGAAACATTCGCCCGACTGCGCCACGTCGCTGCCGTTATCATTCGGCCCGCGTCAATCGACCAGGGAGCTGAAATGCCGCACGCGTTCATGTCCATCCAAAAGGCCTTTGTGACCTATTCGGAGGGTATGACGCGTGACGCAGCAACAGCTCAACCTTGGGATCCTGGCGCATGTAGACGCCGGTAAGACGACGCTCACCGAACGGCTTCTGTTCGAGGCCGGGGTGATCGACGAGACCGGAAGCGTCGACGCTGGAACGACGCAGACCGACTCGCTCGCGCTCGAACGCCGGCGCGGGATCACGATCCGGTCGGCCGTCGCGTCGTTCGCTATCGGCGACGTGCACGTGAACCTGATCGACACACCGGGACATCCCGACTTCATCGCCGAGGTAGACCGTGTCCTGTGCGTGCTCGACGGTGCGGTCCTCGTGATCTCGGCCGTCGAGGGGGTGCAGCCGCAGACACGCATCCTGATGCGCGCGCTCGAGCGGCTCTGCATCCCGACGCTGGTCTTCTTGAACAAGATCGACCGAGTCGGCGCGGACACAGCACGTGTGCTCCTCGCGATCGGCGACCGCCTCACGCCCGAGATCGTCGCGATGGGGTCGGCGCGCGGGCTCGGCACACGCGACGCAGCGTTCAGCGTCTTTGGTGCCGACGACCACGCCTTCCGCGGCCGCCTCGCCGAGTCGCTCGCGGAGCGGGACGACCAGATCATGGCCGCCTACGTCGACGACGAGCCCGGCCTGTCGGATCGCCGGCTTCGAGACGTCCTCGCCGCCCAAAGCGCGCGTGGTCTGCTGCACCCCGTGTTCTTCGGATCGGCGATCACCGGCGCCGGCGTGCGTGAGCTGATGACGGGTATCACCGAGCTCCTGCCGGCGGCCACCGGTGATCCGGAAGGCGCCGTCCGCGGAACCGTCTTCAAGATCGAGCGAGGCGCCGCCGGCGAGAAGATTGCGTACGTGAGGATGTTCTCCGGGGCGATCCGGACGCGCGATCGGGTGCGGGTCGGTGGTGGGCCCGAGGAGAAGGTCACCACGATCTCCGTGTTCGAGCAGGGCCTCGCCGTTCAGCGTCCCGTGGTCTCGGCCGGCGCGGTCGCAAAACTGTGGGGCCTCGCCGACGTCCAGGTCGGCGACCGGATCGGCGACGTCCAAGCGACGAGCACCGAGCATCAGTTCGCACCGCCGACGCTCGAGTCGGTCGTCGCTCCGCGAGACCCGGCGTCACGGTGCCAGGCTGCGCGTCGCGCTCACGCAGCTGGCCGAGCAGGACCCGCTGATCGACGTCCGCCAGGACGAGCGGGGCGAGCTCTCGGTCTCGCTCTACGGCGAGGTGCAGAAGGAGATGGTCGAGGCGACGCTGTCGAGCGACTTCGGCCTCGACGTCGTCTTCCGCGAGACGACCCCGCTCTACATCGAGCGCCCGCTCCGCAGCGGCGAGGCGATCGAGGCCCTGCACGCGGAATCGAACCCGTTCAACGCGACGATCGGGCTCCGGATCGAGCCCGCGCTCGACGGGTCGGGAATCGAGCTCCGCCTCCCGCTCGACCACAGCGACGTCCCGCTCTACGTCTACAAGCGGTTCGACCACTTCGCCGAGGCGATGGACCAGTACATCCGCGAGTCGCTACGCAATGGCCTGTACGGCTGGCAGGTCACCGACTGCATCGTGACGATGACGCGTTGCGGCTACAGCATCGCGGACGGGCCGCCGTCGAAGCGCGGCCCGACCAGCACCGCCGCCGACTTCCGGAAGCTCACGCCGCTCGTGCTCGCGCAATCGCTCGACCGGGCGGGGACGGTGGTGTGCGAACCGGTGCTGCTGGCCCGTCTCGAGGTCCCCACACGGGCGCTCGGCGGCGTGACGGCCGCTCTGGCGCGCCTCGGCACGGTGGTCGAGTCGTCATCGCCGGGACCGGAGCTCTCGACGATCAAAGCCCTCCTCCCCGCGCTGCGGGTGCAGGAGCTGCACCGGCGGTTACCGGAGCTGGCCGGCGGCGAGGGCGTGCTCGAGTCCGCGTTCGCGGGTCACCAGCCCGTCAGCGGCGCCCAACCGGCCCGGGCAGCGCCGCGTGTAGGTAGCCGAGAGCCGAAATAGGCGGGCCAACGGCAATGTCATCTCCGACCTCTCGGGTCGTCGCCGGAGTCACCGTGCCGCAGGTCCTTCATCTCTTCTTCCTCGCGACCGTCCTGGATCGCTCCCCAGACGTGCAGGCCGAGAACGACGATCACGACGAGCGCGGTCATGACGACGACGATGATGATCGCAGCGAGATTCGAGGCGATCACCCGGCCCTTCTAGTGGTGGAAGCCCGACGCCGTCGTACTGTCGTAAATCGGCTGCGACTGCGCTTGCAGACGAGGCAACTGCCGCTCGAGGTCGGCGACGAGCATGTCTGCCATATCGTGCGAAAAGCCGCGTCTCACGACGATCCGCAGTGCCGCGAGGTCCGTACGGTTCGCAGGGAAGGTGTAGGCGGGAACGAGCCAGCCGCGCTCGCGCAGGGCCGTCGACACGTCGAAGACGCTGAAGTTGTCGATACCGTCGCGGACGCTGAACGCGAACACCGGCAGCTCGTCGCCCTTCGTCAGCAACGTGAACGAATCGAGCTCGGCGATTCGCGTCGACAGACGCGTGGCAACCTCGCGCGCGTACAACTGCACCTTGCGGTAACCGGCGAAGCCGAGGCGGATGAAGTTGTAGTACTGCGCGACGATCTGCGCGCCCGGGCGCGAGAAGTTGAGGGCGAACGTCGGCATGTTGTCGCCCAGGTAGTTCACCCAGAAGATCAGATCCTCGGGAAGCGCAGCCACGTCCCGCCAGACGATCCACCCGACCCCGGGGTAGACGAGACCGTACTTGTGGCCCGAGGTGTTGATCGAAGCCACCCGGGGAAGCCGAAAGTCCCACTCGAGCTCCTCGTCGACGAACGGTGCGACGAACGCGCCAGACGCCCCGTCGACGTGCACGGGAATGTCGACCCCGGTCCGCGCCTGCAGACCGTCCAGCGCAGCGCAGATCTCGGCGACCGGTTCGTACGACCCGTCGAAGGTCGAGCCAAGAATCGCGACGACGCCGATCGTGTTCTCGTCGCAGTGCGCGATCGCCTCCTCGGCCGAGAGGTGGAAGCGGTCGCCCTCCATCGGGACGAGCCGCATCTCGACGTCCCAGTACCGCGCGAACTTCTCCCAGCACACCTGGACGTTGATCCCCATGACGAGGTTCGGTTTGTCCGCCGGCTTCCCCTCGGCTTTGCGCCTCGACTGCCACCGGCGCTTGAGTGCGAGGCCGCCGAGCATCGCCGCCTCGCTCGACCCTGTGGTCGAGCAGCCGGTCGACGCACTGGGATCCGGCGCGTGCCAAAGGCGGCTCAGGATGTTCACGCACCGCAACTCGAGCTCTGCCGTCTGCGGGTACTCGTCCTTGTCGATCATGTTCTTGTCGAAGCACTCCGCCATCAGGCGCTCGGCCTGCGGCTCCATCCACGTGCTCACGAACGTCGCCAGGTTGAGGCGCGCATTGCCGTCGAGCATCAGCTCGTCGTGGACGATCTGGTACGCGACATCGGCCTCCATCTCGTCCGCCGGCAAGGTGTGCCGGGGAAGGCGCTGACTCTCGAGTGTGAAGACCGGAGCGATAGCGAGATCCCCGCTGCGGGTCGCCGGCCCGGCCGGGTGCTTGAGCGTCACTCGACGCACTCTACGGCTTCGACGCGCAGCTCGTCTTCCCGGCCCGGAGCGTGTCGAAGAAGTGCAACGCGATCTGCGAGACACAGCCGGGGCGCCACCCGATCGACGGGTGTGCAGCTCCGGCGACACGAACGAAGGCGGCGTGCGGAAACTCGGTCAAGAGCACCCGCGTGATCTCGGTCGGAACGATCGCGTCGACGTCGCCGGAGAAGATGATCGTCGGCACCTTCGCAAGCGACGCCGAGGCCGGGACTGCAGGCACGAATCGCGCCGGAGGCGGCCAGTCGAGGCAGAGATCCGTGCCGTTGAACGCATTCCACCCGTCGACGGAAAACGGGCCGGCGGCATCCTTCGGAAGCGCTGCGACCGCGGCGCGGTACTTCCATTCGCGGATGAAGGTCGCGTCCGACCGGTTCCAGACGAAGTCCATGTCGTTGCAGAACGCGGCGAGGTTGTCCCCCTGCGAGAAGTCCATCGTGGGCCCCTGGCTGTCGCAGCAGGGTGGGTGCAGGAGCGCGAGCTCGAGCAGCGACGTCGCGTCGCCGCGTCGCAACGCCGCCGCTGTATCGACGATCGTCTCCGGCTCGAGCATGCGATCCTGGCTGCCGCCGAATCGGAGGATGTTGATCAGCTCGGGCTCGTCGACGACGATGCTTGCAGCGCCAAGCTGCCCGGAGATGGGATGCCCGCGCACGCGGCCGTCGAGATACGAGATCGCTGCGGGGACGTCGCCGCTGCAGTGCTCGCGCTTGCACAGCAGCGCTCCGATCCGCGGCAGAGCCCGCGCCGCGCCGAACGACCACGTCCAGACATGTCCGGGATCGGTCGCGGGCATGCCGGCGTCGATCGCGAGCGCATGGAGATGCTCGGGATAGCGGGCGGCATAGGCCTGCTCGGCGATGCTCCCGTACGAGAAGGCGTAGTAGTCGATCGTCTTGTATCCAAGTGCCTGCCGAACGGCGTCGACGTCCATCGCGACGTCTCCCGATCCGTAACGATCTGCCGCGTCGCCGAGCTGCTTGCCGCACGAGGCGACGGCGACGCTGAACGCACCAGCGCTGTGCCAGCCGTTCTGCAGGTCGGTGCAATCGATCGGCTGCGACCGTCCCGACCCGCGAGGATCGACGATGACGATGTCGCGGTGCGCGGCGAGCGACGTCCCTTCGTAGAAACCGCGGCTGACCCAGCCGCTGTCGCCCGGGCCGCCGGGGGTCACGAACACCGGTCGCGAAGCTGCGCCACCGGCGCCGTGCCGCAGGACGTAGAACGCGACCGAGATCGTTCCGCGGTCAGGGTTCGCCCGATCGAGCGGCACGCGTATGTGTCCGCAGAGCCACTTCGTCGAGGATGAACAGGGAGCGAGTTGCGTCCCGGCCGATCCGGAGCCGGCTCCGATCGTCCAGGCCAGCACGACCGCGACCGCCACGACCGCCAGACTTGCCCGCCTGAGCCTCTGTGACATTGGCGCACGAATCATACGAACGGGCACGCAACTAGACTCGATCGCGTGGACGAGCGACGACTTCTCGAGGACGCCGCTGCGCTCGGCATCGGGTACGTCGAGTCCGTCCCGACGCGGGGGGTTGCGCCGTCGGCGTCGATCGAGGAGCTACGGACAACGCTCGACCGCCGGCTCTCCGACGCACCGACCGACGCGGCGCAGGTGATCGACGAGCTCGCGCGCGACGTCGACCCCGGGCTGGCGCAGATGGGCAGCGGCCGCTACTTCGGATTCGTGATCGGCGGCGTGCTCCCGGTCGCGCTCGCGGCCGACTGGCTCACGTCGGCGTGGGATCAGAACGCCGGCCTCGCGATTCCGACACCGGCGGCGACTGTCGTCGAGGAGGTCGCCGGGCGCTGGCTCAAGGAGCTGCTCGGCATCCCGGCCGGCGCGTCGTTTGCGCTCGTCACCGGCTGTCAGGTCGCCCACTCGACGGCGCTCGCAGCAGCTCGGAACCACGTGCTCGCCCAGGCCGGGCACGACGTCGAGCACGACGGCCTCGCCGGCGCACCGCCGATCCGCGTCATCGCCGGGGCGAAACGGCACGGGACGATCGACCGCGCGCTCCGCTTCCTCGGGCTCGGCACCGGCTGTGTCCGCGAGGTTCGCGCTGACGGTCAGGGACGGATGGTGGTGGAGGCGCTGCGCGACGAGCTCGCACGCGAGGAGCGGGCCGACGATCGTCTCGGCCCAGCTCGGCGAGGTGAACACCGGGGCGTGCGACGACCTGAACGCGATCGCCGACGCCACGTCGGAGACCGGTGCGTGGCTGCACGTCGACGGGGCGTTCGGCCTGTGGGCCGCCGCGTCGCCGTCCTACCGGCACCTCGCGGCCGGGGTCGAGCGCGCCGATTCGTGGGCCACCGACGCGCACAAGTGGCTCAACGTCCCGTACGACAACGGGATCGCCTTTTGCGCCCATCCCGACGCGCACCGCGCAGCGCTCGGAATCCGCTCCGCCTACCTCATCCATGCCGATCCGGACGCCGCGCGCGACCCGGTCGACTGGAACCCCGAGCACTCCCGCCGCGCCCGCGCGTTCACGATCTATGCGGCACTCCGCACGCTCGGGCGGAACGGCGTCGCCGACCTCGTCGATCGCTGCTGCGAGAGCGCGCAGGCGCTCGCCGCCGGATTGTCGCGGCTCCCCGGCTGCGAGATCCTGAACGACGTCGTGCTGAACCAGGTGCTGCTTCGCTTCGAGGACGACGAGACGACCGATCGCGTGGTCGCCGCCGTCCAGGCGAGCGGTGAGGCGTGGATGGGCGGCACCGTGTGGGACGGTCGCCGAGCGATCCGCATCTCCGTCTCGAACTGGCAGACGAGCGAGGACGACGTCGAGCGGACGATCGCCGCGTTCGCCTCGGCGCGCGCCGCCCGTTCCTGAGCCCACCGGTCAGCTGCCGGTCGACCAGGTCTTGCCGCCGTCGGCCGATGTCCACGTGATCGTCCGGGACGGCTGCTGGACGTCGTCCACCGCCGTGACGGTGAGCCGTCTGCCCGCAGCTTTGATCGTCCGCACGAGTGGATCACCGGACTGGCTCGGGAGCACGACGGTCCTGGCCACGCTGCCGTGCGCGAGCACTATGCGAGGCGCGTTGTCCCATCCGGCGCCGTTGACGCGATTCGAGACGAGCGCGGCGACACCGCCCTGGATCGGGACGGCCGAAACGATCGTCCCGTCGGCGACCGACGCGACCGTGCTCGTCGCGAGTCGCGTCCCGCTTCCGTGTGCAGGCACGCGCGAGAGCACCCGCAGGCTGCCTTCGCTGCCAGAAATAGATGCGACCGCCGCTGCCGACGAACTCGCCGCTGAGCGTGCGCGTGTCGTGCCAGCTGCGGCCGGCGTCGGACGTCCAGAGCTGCCGTGTCGCGCACATGCAGTCACCCGGGGCATACCCCGTCGAGATCACGCCCGAAGTCGCGGAGACGCGTAACACCGCGAGCGCGGGCTGCGGGTAGATCCGCTGCCAATGCGCGCCTCCGTCGTCGGTCGAATAGACGCCGTTCGCCCGGCGCTGCCAACCGTGCCTGGCGTCGGCCCAGCTCGTCGCCGCGCGTCGTGCGGGTGCGGAGGCCGGCAGCGGCTCCGCCGCAGCGCTGAATCCCTCGACGATGCCGTTGAAAGTCCCGACGAGCACGCGCCCGGCGACGACGGTCGGAGCCGCGAGCGTCGTGCCGCCGAGCGGCAGCGCGAGGAGCCGTTTGCCGGTCGTCGCGTCGTAGGCGTCGAACGTGGTCGCGGCTCCGTTGACCGCGAACCAGACGGTGTTGCCGGCGACCGTCGGCGACCCGTTCTCGGTGCGCGTTCCCGAGCTTCCGGCGCCACACCACCGATGCCGCGCAGCCTGCGCCGACCTTGATGCGGACGAGCTCGGTACCGGTGACGGCGTAGACGGACGACGTGGCGGCCGACCAGGCGAGCTGGGCGACGAACGGATCGCCGATCGCGTACGGCTCGATCGCCACCTTCCACGCCCATCCCGCCGCCAGCTCGTCCTGCTTCCAGCCGTAGACGGTGTCGTTCTTGGTCGCGGCGACGACCATCGGTCCGCACGAGGTGCCGGGAACGAGGAGCGGCGAGCCGACGAAGTCGAGGTCCTGCCGGTCCGGCAGCCCCGCCGGGTGGCTCGACGACCTGATCTGCAGACCCGGTCCGAATTCGATCAGACGGTCGCCGTCGCCCGCGGTCTCCGAGTAGGAGGTGCCGCTGTTCGAGCCGCCCGCAAACGCGCCCGACGCGCCGGCGAAGAGGCTGTCCGACGCCGGGTCGAAGGCGAGCCCGCCCCACCCCCACGGCCCGCCGCCGCCGCCCAGGTCGAGCGGCACGGCCAACCACCGGCTGACGACCTTCGTGGCGAGATTCACGCGATAGACCCCGCCCGGCGTCCCGGGGGCGTCGCAGTAGGCGGCGGTCGGCACGTACACCGAGCCGGCGGCCAACGTGAGCGCGCCCCAGTTCAGCTCACGGTCGACGTCCGTGAACACGCGCACCGGCCAGCCCGGCCGCTCGGCTCCGGTCGAAAGCGAGAGCGCGTGCAGCCGGCCGAACGCGTCTGCGACATAGAACGTCCCGGACGATGGATCGATCACACCCGTCCCGACCACGCCGTAGCCGTTGAGCTGCGGGCAGTCGTAGGCCAACTGCCCCAGCTGGTCGTGCCATAGCACGAAGCCGTTGCGGTCGAACGCGACGACGTCGCCGCCCGTGCTCGCCGCGACGAACACGCCGCCGGCGCTCAGCACCTGCGCCGTGATTCGACCTGACAGCGGAAGCACGAAACGACGAGCGAGGGCCGAGACGGGCGCGGCCGCCGGCGCCTCGCCGAGCCGGGCCGCGCTCGCGCCGAATGTCGTCCACGCGGGGGACTGCTTCGCTGTGCCTGCAGCCGACAGGCAGGACAACGAGAGCAGCATGACTGCCGCCGACGCGACCACCGACCCCACCCGCAGCTTCCGGCCCAAACCGGGGCCTAAGGTAAACCACTGCGAACGATCGGTCGCGTCTCGAGCCCTCAGTCGGGCTCGTGCTCGGCGAGCCACGCTTTCGCGACGCGCTTCTGTACCCGCGTCAACCAGGCGTCGACCACGAGGTCGCGCAGCTCGGCACGGTCGAGCAGCGCGAGCTGCGGGATCCGCGTCAGAACCGCCGGATACCCGTTGAAGTGCGGCGTCGTGAAGAAGACGTCCGGCCGGCGTCCCGAGGAGGAGCTCCTTCTCGTCCTGGTCGGCGACGCGAAACATCAACACGTCGTCGAGCCGCTCGCCGGTCGCCGTATCGATCGCGTCGGGCCGACGGCTGCGATGGAAGCAGAAGAGCTTCCCGTGCACGTGGTACGAAGGCCGTCCGTCCTCCGAGACCTCCTTCGTCACGAGCGGCATCGCCATCGCGAGCGCGTCGAGGTCGCCCATCGTCGTCATTCGCGCACTCTGCCAGCCAGGCTGCCGGCTCATCGGAAAAGAAGAGGGCGGGCTAATCCTTGAACCGCGCCAGGAAGGTCAGCGCCGTGTCGGCGACTTCGCGCCAGCCGCTGTCGATCGTCAGCGAGTGACCGCGTCCCTTCATCTCCGTGATCTCGGTGACGCCGTGGTTCGCGCGCTGCTTCTTGTAGGACGCATGCGCAATCGCCCAGGGCACGGTGTGGTCGCGCTCGCCGGACAGGATCAGCAACGGGCCGCGGTCGGGGTTCTTGGTGTCAACCTTCAGGCCGCTCCACGGATTGAGATTCGCGGACGCCGCCTCGAAGAGCGGCATCCCCGGACCGGGGACCGAATACTTCTCGTACAGCTCCTTCGCCTCGAACTCGCCGACCGCGTTCGCGAACGCGTACCGGAACTGGCCGAACGTGAGCGGGACGGCGCGGTTTCGGTTGAGCGGGTTGATCAGGACGGGTGACGACGACCGCAGCGCCGAGATCGGAAGCGGCAGGATGCCGCGAAACGGCGCCGGGTCGATCGCGACGGAGGCCGCCGAGAGCCCGCGTCCCGCGATGATCTGGGTCAGCAGCCCGCCGAACGAGTGCCCGACGACCACGGGCTTCTTCGTCAGACCGCGGATCAGCTCCGCCTGGTAGTCGGCGACCTGGCCGACGGACTTGCCCGCAAAGACCTCGGGGTTCTCCTTCGCCTCCTCGACGGTGGCCGGATCGTCGGGCCAGCCCAGCGCCACGGGCGCGTACCCGGCCTCCTCGAAGACCGGCAGCCAGGCGTCCCAGCTCGAGGCGAGCAGCCAGAGGCCGTGGATGAAGACCGCGGGCTGGCGGCCCGAGCCGTTCGCGCTGTCGATCTGCTGCTGGTCGCGGTCGCTGATCGTGGCCATGCCGGTAGTCCTCCTTCAGTTCGCGTCACGCAAACCTACTCAACTCGACTCGCCGGGGGCTGCCGCAATCGGGCAGACTGGCTGCCATGTCAGAGGACTGGCGCGTGACGGTAACGCTCGCCGATGCAACCGGAGTCGCTCCGCTTCTGCAGGTGCTGCACGAGCATCGCGTCGACCACGAGCTCGAGGTCCCGGCGGGAGAGCGCGTCGCCGTGAGCGCCGACGACGACCGTGTGATCGTCTACGCCGACACGCGCCAAAGCGCCGAATCGGCCGAAGAGGCGGTCCGGACACTCGCCGCCGAGAACAGCCTCGACGTCGACTTCCAGCTCGACCGCTGGCACCCGGAGGAGGAACGCTGGGAGGACGCGCGCGCCGCGCTTCCCTCGACCCCTGCAGAGCACGAGGCGGAGCATGAGCGGCGCGAGGCCGACGAGACCGAGGACTCGGTGGAGACCGGGATCGCCGACTGGGATGTCCGCGTCGAGTTCCGGTCGCACCACGAGGCGGTCGAGTTCGCAGAACGCCAGGAGGAGAACGGACTGTCGGTGGTTCGCCGCTGGAAGTTCGTCCTCATTGGCGTCAACGACGAGGACGACGCGAAGGCTCTCGTGGCACGGCTCGAACAAGAGCTTCCTGCGGGCGCGGTCGTGCACGCGGAGCCCGGCACCGGTGTGGCGTGGGAGTTCACGCCGAGCAACAGGTTCGCCGTCTTCGGCGGCCTCGCCGGCTAGAGGACACGCCTCTACCGAGCCAGCCGGCCGACGAGCAACGACGCAGTGGTCACCCCGACGAGGACGGAGAACAGCAGCACGCGCGAAATCGAGTGCCAGGTGCGACGGCGTGCCGGTCAGGAGGCCGCGCAACGCGTCGACCTCGTACGACAGCGGGTTGACGCGCGCGAGCGAACGGAGCCACGCAGGCATGACGGCGATCGGGTAGAGCGCGTTCGAGGCGAAGAACAGCGGCATCGTGATCATCTGGCCGATGCCCATGAGGCGGTCGCGCTTCAGCACGATGCCGGCGATCGTCATCGACAGGCACGCGAAGAACGCCGACCCGAGCATCACGATCACGAACGTCGCGAGGATGTTGAGCGGGTTCTTGGTCAGCGATACCCCGAGGATGACCGAGAGCACGAGCACCACGACGACCTGCGCGAGCGCTCGAATGCCGGCGGAGAACGACTTGCCGAGGATCAGCGCTGCGCGCGGCGTCGGCGTCACGAGCAGCTTGTTGAGCACGCCTGCGTCGCGCTCCCAGATGATCTGGATGCCGTAGAAGATCGCGACGAACAGCCCAGACTGGGCGATGATCCCCGGTGTCAGGAACTCGAGGTAGGAAGTGTTCCCGGTCTGGATCGCGTGAATTCGGTTGAAGGTCTCGCCGAAGATGACCAGCCAGAGGATGGGCTGGACCGCGCGTGTGAAGAGCTCGGTGCGGTCGTGTCTGAGCTTCTGCAGCTCGACCAGGCAGAACGTCAACGTGCGGCTCGGGAACGTGCGCCAGAGCGGCGGCGCCGCCGGACGCTCAGCCGACGCGGCCGGCAGTCCGACGAGTGCGGCGGATCTCACGGAGACCTCCCTTCCCGATCTCTTCGCCGTCGAGCGTGTTTCCGGTCTCCCGTCTGAACACGTCTTCGAGCGACGCATCGGGGCCGAGCGCCAGCCGGAGCTCCTCCGGCCGACCCACGGCGCGAATCCTTCCGAGATGCATCATCGCCACGCGGTCGCACATCGCATCGGCCTCTTCCATGTAGTGGGTCGTGACCAGAACGGTCATCCCGGTCGCCAGGCGCATCTCCTCGACGCGCTCCCACACCCCGCCGCGCGCGACGGGATCGAGCCCGACCGTCGGCTCGTCGAGCACGAGCAGCGCGGGACGATTGACGAGCGCCTGTGCCAGCTCGAGGCGGCGCACCATGCCGCCGGAGTAGGTGCCGGCGAGGCGATCGGCGGCATCGAGGAGGCCCATCGCGTCGAGCGCGTCGTCGACGCGCCCGCCACGTTCACGGCGAGGTACGTCGAACAGCCGGGCGAACCACGCGACGTTCTCGCGTCCCGTCAGCGCCGCCTCGATCGACAGCTGCTGCGGCACATAGCCGAGCAGCCGGCGCACCGCCGTCTGCGACGTGCTGACGTCGAGGCCGAAGATGGAGACGGCTCCCTCCTGCACCGGGAGCAGCGTGTTGAGCACGCGGATCGTGGTCGTCTTGCCGGCGCCGTTCGGGCCGAGCAGCCCGAACACCTCTCCGGGCATGACGCGGAGATCGATTCCGTCGACCGCGACGTGCTCGCCGAAGCTGTGACGGAGGCCGCGGACGTCGACTGCGGGCAGCGGCAGGACGCTCACGGCTCGAGCTCCTCGGCGAGACGGCCGAGGGCAGGAAGTGCACGCTCGACGAGGCGTCGCTCGTCTGCAGTCAGCCGCTGCAACGCCTCGTCGACGGCCGTGACGCGGCGGTCGCGCCAGGCGTCGATCTTTCGCCTCCATGCAGGTGTGAGCTCGAGCCGGGCGACGCGCCGGTCCGAGGGATCGGTCCGTCGTAGGAGCAGCCTCGCCGAGACGAGCTCGCCGACCAGAGTGCTCACGGTGTTCGGAGCGAGACGCATCGCCTCGGCAGCGCCGGCGATCGAGATCCCGGGATTACGGCGGACGACGCGCGCAAGCTCGAGCTGCGCCGAGGTCGACGACGACAGCTCGGGCGGGCCGACCGTGGTGGCGCCGCGCCGCTCGCCTGATCGACGCGAGGGCGGCCAGCAGCTCGTCGGCGACCCTGCGCTCGGTCTCGATGCTCGGGGCAACTGCGTTCATCCAGCCGCATAATAGCTCTGTAACAGAGGTAAGTGACGGCAAGGCGCAAGTAACGATCTGTTACTTGCGTGCGGTTCTCCGGCTAGACGTCGATCCAGCTCGTCTCGACCGGCGGCGCCGGCGGCTCGCGCCGGACGACGAGGCGGACGCGCGCGCCCGAGGTGAGCGAGAAACGAAAGCGACCGAGCTCGTCGGCGTGCGCCGTCGCCACGACCGACCCGTCGTCGTGCTGGACGTCGATCTCCGCCACACCCGCGGGCGCAAGTTGGCCCAGCAGCAGAACCTCGTCGTCCCCCGGTTGCAGCTCGACGTCGATGCCGAGAGCGCTCGACTTGAAGGTGAGCGTCCGCTCCGACTCGGACACCGAGCGCGTCGTCGTCGAGGCTTCGAGTTGCGAGTCGACGAGCAGCTCGGCCAGTTCGGCGTCGATCCGGCGCCAGCCGAGCGCCGCCCTCGCGTAGGCGCCCACTGCCTCCGGGACAGGGTCGACCACTCCGGCCAGCCGTCTGAGCTCGGCAAGCATCGGGTCGTCCGGGGCTTCTGGATTGGTGGGGTTGTCGGTCATGGGTTGGCGGCCTCGTAGAAGAGAGCCTCGAGAGGTAGGTCCTGATACATCATGCGCCGAGCTCCGCCACGCCGGCCGTACGGCGCAGCTGATCGAGGCAGCGCATGCGCGTCGGCCCGATCGCGCCGACCGGCATCCCGAGCGACGCGCCGATCTCGTCGTAGCTCGGAGGCTCGTCCGCCATCAGGATCCGCAACAGCGTCTTGCACCGGTCCGAGAGCGCGGCGAACGCCCGCCAGAGCTTCCCGTCGCGCTCCTGCTCGAGCAGCAGCCGGTCGACGGCATCGTCGTCGGGCACCTCGAACAGATCCGGCTCGTCGGTCGGCTGCTCGCGACCGCCGCGGCGGATGATCCGCAGCGACTCGTGGCGCGCGGTCGTCGCGAGCCAAGCGCCGAGGCGATCCGGCTCGCGGATCCGGTCGAGGTTCTCGACCAGCCGGAGCCAGGTCGTCTGCGCGACGTCCGAGGCGTCCTCACGCGAGAGCCGGTGCGCCCGAGCGGTTGCCCAGACGAGCCCCGAGAAGCGGTCGACGATCGCGTTCCACGCGAACTGATCGCCGGCCGCAGCCTGCCTCAAGAGCTCGCCCGGTGACGCCGCAGGTGCTGTCACTAGTTCGGCAGGTTGTCGAGTCGTACACCCATGTCGAGGTTTGCGACCAACGTGCCGTGTGCCTTCAGTTCGTTCCATGCAGCGAGCGGAGCGATCTCTGCTCCTGCTGCGATCGACGAGGCGACACCTTCTGCAACCCCGGCGGAGACTTTGGGAGCGGCGAACGACGTCCCGCTCCACGAAGCCCAGCCTGAAAAGTGCTTCACCGGATGGGGGGGCCCCGCTACCGTGACGGCAGCGTTCGGATCCCCCTCTCCGTCCTCGGTCGGCCCAACCCAATGGCCGACGAACGACGATGCGACGTCTCTTCCTCTGGCGCAGCAGCTCACCCACGGCCCGTGGTTGGAGAACTGGGAGGGTTCGCCGTCGTCGTCGACCGAACCCACGCCGACGACGTTGTCGTAGTCGAGCGAGAAAGCGGCCGGATACTGCGGCACCGTGCAGTTCTGGTTTCCGGCAGGCGCAATCACGAGGTGCTCCGGGTTGTTCGCGATCGACTCCACTACGAGCTGAAGCGTCCAGCTGGGCGGCCCATTCACCACGCTCGGATCGCTCTCGACCTCGAGCGCCTGATTCGGAAGCGTGGCGAAGGCGAAACCGACGTTGACGACGGGCGCGTTGCGGTGCTCCCACCAGGTACGCGCAACCTCGGCCTCCGTCACGAATCCGGGAACGCTGGCGTCATCATCGATCACCGAGCAGTTGAAGCTCTGGATAGTCAACTCGGCGTGCTCGGAGCCCCGGGCGACCACCCCGGCGACGAAATTGGCGTGGCCGGCAAGCGCGTCCAACATCGAGTCGCCGTTCTGGTCGAGTGCGTTGGCGACGCCGGGCGGCGCCTCCGTGCCCGGCTGCCAGTCGTAGACCTGGGCGCCGCCCGGGACCGCGTGAAGTGCCTCGGCAAACGTCACGTTCGTGACGACGCGACCGACGGGGCCGGACATGATGAAGCCCGAGTCGATCACCACAACCTCGACGAACGGGGCGAGCCGGGGCGGGAGCGTCACTGCGCCGTGCTCCTCTGGTGGCCCCCAAGGGCATTCGTGAGCGTGGGCTGGCGGGACGAGCACGTGGTTCGGTGCGATCATCGCCGGCTGCATTCCCTTGGGCAGCTGCTGGCGCAAGCCCCACACCGTGTGAGCGACGTCCGCATGCTGCTTCGAGCCCTGAAGCTCGGCGTCCTTGAGTTTCCAGATCTCAACGTTGTTCTGAGGCGCGACCCCGTGCTTCTCGGAGTCGAAGATGCGGACATCCGTCGGCTCCGCCACCTCCGAGAGCGCCTTGCTGAACTCCGCGTCCTCCACGAGCTTCCTGACCACGAGCAACTGATCGACGACGAAGCTCACGAGTATGTTCGAATCGCTCCTGGTTCCGCAGAGATCGTCCGGGTACAGGTAGTAGGCGATCCGCGGATGTCGGGTGAGACGCTCAGTGAAACCGGGCCGGAAAAGCTCGCGGTCGGGCTTGTTCCCCATCGAAATCGCTCCCTTCAAACACCTGCCTGCGAATGACGATCGCCGACGCCAGGACGTGATACAACCGCGAGCATATGACTACTACGCCGCGGCCGGAAGGACTGGCCCTGGCGGAACGGGCGTACGAGCTCGTCCAAGTCGACCCTCATGCGGCGCGAACGCTTGCGGAGGAAGCCGTCGCGAGGGCGCGAGCCGACCGGGATTCACAGGCGGGTCCGGTCGCGTTACACGCTCTCGGTTGGGCCAGAGCCGAGCTCGGCGATCCGCGGGCACTCCGGACCATGCGCGCTGCGGTTCGAGCTGCCGAGCGCGGTCAGCAGCACGACCGCGCAGCGCTGATCCGCCGAAATGTTGCCTGGCACATCGCCTACCGTGGAAGGCCGGCAGACGCGATTCGCGAGATCGAGTCGCTTCGTGGTCGTCTGCGTGGTATCGAGCGTGCCAGGCTCGAGGTCTTCCGCGTTTACATCTACCACCTTGCCGGTCGCGCCTCGGAGTCGCTCCCAGCCTCGAAACGCGCGCTGAGAACCCTCCACACACACGGCGACACAGCCTGGGAGGCAAGGCTTTCACATAACCGCGGGTGTGTTCTCGCCGAGATCGGCGACTACAGGCGAGCTCGCACAGAACTGGAACGCGCGTGCCGTCTCTACTCGTCTCAGGGATTCGATGCCGCGGCTGCCGACAGCCGCATCGAGCTCGCGTTGCTCCCGGCGTTGAGCGGAGATCCACTGCAATCCCTCATCGAGCTGGAGTCGATCGACGCGACGACGCTGACGGACTTCGCTGCCTGCTGGCTCTACCTGAATCGCGCGGAAGCACTCGTTCGGCTTCGATTGCTCCCCGAGGCGCGTGCGGATCTCATGCTCTTCGAGCAGATCGCCGTATCGAGCGGCCGCCGCGACCCGAAGGCTCGGTTGGACGCGGCACGACTGGCACTCGCTGCGGGCGACGCGGACGCTGCGGCAGCTATCGCGGCAAGCGCGAGACGCTCATTTGCAGCGCGTCAGCAGCGGCCGTTTGCGGCCGCCGCTCAGCTCACCGTCCTCGCAGCCGCTGTCGCACGGCAGACGACCACACCGTCGGCGTTGCGCGCGGCTCGTTCAGCGGTTGACGAGCTTGATGCACGAGGGTGGAGCATCGACGCGCTGCGCGGCCGCTTGATGATCGCGCGGGCGACGGTGGTGGCTGGCTCCTTGCTCCGCGTCCGAGTTGAGCTCGCTGCCGCCCAGGAGCTCGAGCGGAAAGGGACCGTCATAGATCGAGTCGAGCTTCGACACGTCGAGGCGCTGCTGCTGCTACGTCAAGGCGACCCCCGGCGCGCCGAGCGGCGACTCCGCGACGGGCTCCGTCTCCTCGAAACGTATCGCGCGATTCTCGGAGCACTCGAGGTCCGCGCTACAACGGGTGCGCTGGGCGTCGACCTCGCCAAGGCCGGCCTCGGAATCGCACTCGACTCAGGGGATCCGAGAAAGGCACTGGCGTGGGCGGAGCGGGTTCGGGCGAATGCACTTCGTTCGCCGGCGATCAGGCCACCGAAGGATCCGGCGCTCGGTCAGGCACAGGCCGAGCTCCGCGCGGTCACTCGAAGGGTCAGAGATGCCGAAGGTCGGGGACGGCCGGCCGCCACACTCGTTGCGCGTCAAGCCGATCTCGAGGCCCACATCCGCGCACGCTCGCGACTCGTCCGATCGGACGGGATTGCACGTCAGAGGGCTCGCGGAGTGGCAACGTCCGCGTCGACGCTGGCTGATCGGGTGTGTGTCGAGTACATCGAGGCGCCTGGCGACGACCACTACGTTGTGACGGTCGCCGGCGGAAAGCCCGAGCTACATTCGCTTGGGCCGATCAATCTGGCCGAGCATCTCGAGTGGCTCCGCTTCGCTCTACGCCGCCTCGCGCGCGGCGGACCCGACAGGACGACGCGAGCCGCCACCCTCGCGAACGCTCGCGCCGCGGCCGAGGGTCTCGACCGAGCGCTCGTCGCGCCACTCCGCGAAGCGATCGGCGACGCTCCGCTCGTGATCGTCCCGACCGGCCCCCTGCACGCCGTGCCTTGGGGCGCGGTGCCGTCGCTTCGAGGACGCGCGGTCACCGTCGCGCCCTCGCTCTCGACGTGGCTCGACCTGGCAACGCGGCCGAAGCGCCGAAGGCCACGCGTAACGCTCGTCGCCGGGCCGGGCCTGCGCCACGCGCGCGCCGAGATCAACGAGCTGCGCGACCTCTTCGCCGACGCGAACGTGCTCACCGGCAAGGAGGCGACCGTCGAGGCGACGCTCGCCGCCCTCGACGGCGCAACGCTCGCTCACGTTGCATGCCACGGCCGCTTTCGCTCCGACAGCCCGCTCTTCTCGTCGCTCGAGCTCGCGGACGGCCCCCTGACCGCGCTCGACATCCAGGGGCTGCGCCGCGCGCCCGACGTGCTCGTGCTCTCGGCCTGCGACGTCGCGCTGTCGGAACGTCACCCGGGTGACGAACTGCTCGGACTGTCCGCAGCGCTGCTCGCGTCGGGAACGCGCACGATCATCGCCAGCGTCGTCCCGGTTCCCGACGCCGCCGCACGCAGGCTGATGCTCGCCTTCCACCGCAGGCTCGCCGCGGGCGCATCGCCTGCCGCGGCGCTCGCAGAGGCACAGGCCGGGCTGCGCGGAGATCGAAGCGCGCTCGCCGGCTTTCTCTGCATCGGCGCCGGCTGACCGACCGTCCATCAGATGTATCTCGCGCCAACCTCGGCGCTCTCTCCGGTGTGCGGGTCCGACGGGCCCGGCAGGTCAGGTGAATGAGGAGGGACGAGATGCACCACGTTTGCAAACCGAAGAGGATGCTCACGGGTCTTCTGGCCGTCGCGCTCGCAGCGTTGTTCGTTCAGGCGGCAGCCGCCCATCAGGTGAGTCAGAACGACAACACGTTCGGCGCCGCCACTGTGTCGAACAGCTCGACCACGGCGAAGGCGCCGCTCGTGATCCCGTACCTGAGCCACGGTGTCGGCGTCGACATGAGCCTCTACAGTGGAACCGCGCGGGAGCCCAACGCGCTTCGGCGGGCGGGCGGCTACTACGACGTCGTGCGCGGCGTCTTTGTGCCCGCACGTGTGGCGACCAACGCCACGTTCCAGCGGGCGGTCAACCGGCACGAAGCTTCGCGCGGCTACTACGACGTGGTGCGCGGCGTCTTCGTGCCCGCACACATGGCGACCAGCGCCACCTCCCAGTCACGCGCGTCTGTGGGCAGCCAAAAGCCGTTTGTGCAAGGCTCGGTCGGCCGCGGATCTCAGTACGCGCTAACGGCTCCGACGGCCGTGCGGCCCGACAACCGGGCAGGCATCCGCGGGATCACCGCAAGTGACATCGCGTCCCAGCCGCAGGCGACGGCTGTGCGGCCTGACGACCGAGGCGGGCTCCGCGGTATCTGAGCCGCCGGCAGCACGCCCGCGACGTTGCGCACCGAGTCGCACGTCGACAGATCAGGGATGGAAGCCGGCGCCGAAAGGCGTCGGCTTCTGCTCGTGGGGGCTCTTACGAGGCGGGTGCGATCGAGCCGAGCAGGCCGTGCACGCCGAGCTCGGTCGGGCCGCGCCACGCGTGCGGCCCGGAAGAGAAGAACAGCCGGTCGCGCGCGCCGGTCGCGCCGCCGTGACCGAACGCAAGCGCCCACAGCCCGTTGAGCACGATCGGCTTGCCATTTTCTCCGCGCAGCGCGCCGTCGAACCTCCAGCGCCCGTCGCCGACGCGCCGGTACGCGTTGATCCGGCCGTCGCCGAAGTTCCCGACGAGCAGGTCGCCGCCGTAACGCCCGAAGCCGTCCGGGGCAAGCGCAAGCCCCCACGGAGCGTTGAGCGCTCCCACCGCAGCGACTCGATCGACCAGCTTGCCGCGCAGGTCGAACTCGTCGACGTAGCCACCGGTCGGCGCGTCGTTCCCGTCCACCGGCGCCCGCGCTATGTACGTCACGAACACGTGGCCGCCGAGCACGGCGATGCCGAACGGCGCGTACCACGCCGGAACGCGCGGATCGGTGAACGCCCCGGGAAGCGCAACGCGATGCCATCGTGCATCGAAGACGTCGACGCGCGCGTTGTGGAAGTCCGTCGCGTAGAGGCGCTCACCTGCGATCGCAACGCCGCGGAACACGACCGCCTGAGCGCCCATGTCGACGGCGATCTCAGAGCTCGTCGACCACCCGCGAGGCACCGAGGGGCTCCAGGCACGCAGGCTGCCGTCCTCACACGCAAAGACGAAACGCGCGGGGGCAGAGGCACCGCCAGCCGATACGCGGAAGCCTTGACCGCTGTTGTACGCGATGCCGGTGGGACCCCCGGCTACCGAGACGGTCAGGAGTTGCTTGCGGCCGTCTGCCGAGTAGAGCGTGCTCGAGTCGTTCGCTTCGTTCGCCGTCCACCACGCGCCGCCCGGCTCGGCCGCGAGGCCCCACGCGTTGACGAGATGGGCGTCGTGCCGTGCGGCGGGAACACCGCCGTCCGAGACGAGGCGATCGACCGAGTACTCGCCGGATGCCCCCGATCCGCCCAGCGCGAACGTCGCGGCGACGGCAGCGCCGGCGACCGCAACGAGAGCGACCGCAAACCGCCGCATCCCGTTACCGACGGGGGGGCGGTGCGGTCGACTCGCGGACGACGAGCTTCGTCGAGAGCTCCATCCGCAACGCATCGACACGCTGGCCGTCGAGGAGCCGCGTCAGCAGGCTCACACCCATGCGGCCGAGCTCAGCGAGCGGCTGGCTGACGGACGTGAGGTTCGGCGTGACGATCACCGTTTGCGCGGTGTCGTCGAACCCGACGACCGAGAGATCGTCGGGAACCGTGAGCCCACGTGCACGCGCAGCGTGGAGCGCCCCAATGGCGACGTTGTCGTTGAACCCGAAGATCGCGGTCGGCCGGTCACGCAGCGAAAGCAGCCGGTCGGCGGCCGTGATGCCCTGCGGGATGCGCCAGTCCGAGTAGACGACGAGCTCGGGGTCGAGGAGGATGCCCGCCGCGGCGAGCGCGGCCCGAAAGCCGTGCATACGCTCCTCGGTCGCGTACCAGCCCGGCGCGCCTGCAATCGCACCGATGCGGCGGTGACCCAGCGAGAGCAGATGCTCGGTTGCCTGCATCGCGCCGGCAGAGTGCATCGCCGCGACACACGCGATGCCGTCGGGCGGCTGCTCGCGCGGGTCGACGACGACGAACGGATAGCCCTGGCGCTGCAGCGACTCGAGCTCGTCGAGCGACTCCTCGGGAAGCATGAGGATCGCGCCGTCTGTCGTCCCCCGCATCAGCCGCTCCATGAGCGAGACCTCGCGGTCGTGCTCGTGCAGTGTCGGGCACAGCACGATGCGGAGGTCGCTCTCGTACAGCGCCTCCGTCGCGCCGCTCAGCATCGGCCCGAAGTAGGCGTCGTTCACGAGCGGGAGCGTGAGCCCGATCATTCCCGTGCGCCCGCTCGAGAGCCCCCGCGCGCCGCGGTTGGTCGCGAAGCCGTGCTCGCGCACCACCTGCAGCACCGTCTCGCGCGTGCCGGGCGCGACGTCGGGTCGATCGTTCAGGACGCGCGAGACCGTGGCGATCGAGACGCCTGCCAGATCGGCGATGTCGCGGATCGTTGCCCGGCCACGAAACGCCTGGTCGGGACGGCGGTCGGTCTGCGCCATGCCGGTCATTCAATCATCCGGAACCGTTTCCGGCAATTCTCGGAGCGAAAACGCAGGAAACATGCGCAAATCGACCACGTGACGCTTGACACAGGGCACTCGTCGTGTTAACCGTTCCCGGAAATTCCCGGTAAGACCCCCCGGCCCGTTCCCCGCTGCCCGTACCGCGGGCGGAAAGGAAATGCAGATGTCATCGAAACTCCGCTCTGCCCGCCTGATCGTCGTCGCGGCCGTCACTGCCGCCGCGATCGTGGCGGCGCTCGTCGCGGCCCGGATCGCCCCAGCAGCCGGGACCGCACATGCCGCGTCGTCTCACAAGTGCCTCGTGATGGCCGGCTCCGGCGACCCGTCGTTCGTGCGCAACTTCAACCCCTACACCGCGACCGGCCTCCCGTCTGGCCAGTTCGTGAAGGGCTCGGTCTACGAGGGGCTCATCGTCACGCCTGCGGGCGGCCTCCCTGCCGTACCGTGGCTCGCTCGTACGTGGAAGTGGTCGAACGGCAACAAGACGCTGACGCTGAACCTCGCCCACAACGCCAAGTGGTCGGACGGCAAGCCTCTGACGTCGGCCGACGTCGTCTACAGCCTCAAGGGCGGCAACGGCAGCCAGGCGAAGGTCATGGACATCATCGGCTACACGCGGCCCGACTCGAACATCGCGTCGATCGCCGCCAGTGGCCCCTACACCATCGTGATCAAGCTGAAGACGGTCGACTCGCAGTTCATCTCGTCGACGCTGAACCTCGCCTTCGTGGTGCCCCAGCACATCTGGTCGAAGGTGAAGAACCCGGCGACGTTCACCAACCCCCATCCGGTGGGCTCGGGACCGTTCGACCAGGTCGCGCGCTTCACCTCGCAGGACTACGTCCTGTCGAAGAACCCGAACTACTGGCAGGCGGGCAAGCCGCTGATCGGGTGCCTGGAATACGTACAGGCGGCGTCGAACGACTCGGCGCTCGCACTGATCCAGAGCGGCCAGGTCGACTTGACCCACAACTTCGTCGCGAACGTCGCACAGGCGTACATCTCGAAGGACAAGGCGCACTTCCACGCCTTCTACGCGACGACCGCGTATCCGCAGTCGCTCGTCTTCGACGACACGCAGTACCCGTACAGCCTCGTCGCGTTCCGCAAGGCGCTCTCGATGGCGATCGACCGGAACAGCGTCTCGAAGCTCGGTGAGTACGGCTACGCGCCGGCCACCGACGCGCTCGGGCTGAACTTCCTGTTCCCGCAGTGGGTGACGGACAAGAGCGTCAAGGCGCAGGCGAAGGCACTCGCGACGTACAACCCGACGGCGGCGAAGGCGCTGCTGACGCAGAACGGGTTCACCTACAAGGGCAACACGCTGATCGACCCGCACGGCAATCCGGTCAACCTCGACATCCACGTGATCTCGGGCTGGTCGGACTGGGTCGCCTCGGACCAGATCATCGCCAAGAACCTGCAGGCGATCGGGATCAACTCGAGCGAGATGCTCGAGCCCGACTGGAACTCGTGGTACCCGAACGCCGCGAGCACGAAGAACCCGACGCTGCTCTGGCAGGTCGGCGGACAGGGCTCGCCGTTCGGCTTCTTCAACGCCAACTTCTCCAACAACGCGTTCGTCGCGTCCGGCCAGGACGCCACGAACACGGGCGACTGGGAGCACTTCAAGAGCGACCAGGGGACGGCACTGCTCCAGCAGTGGAAGTCCACGCTCGACCCGAAGAAGCAGTTGGCGGCAGCGACCCAGCTCGAGAAGCTGTGGCTGCAGCAGCTGCCGATCATCCCGCTGTTCGTCGGGCCGCGCTGGTCCACGTACAGCACGAAGTACTTCCATTGCTTCGATACGGCGAAGGACCACTTCGGGGATCCGATCTTCACCACCTTCCCCGACAACCTCCTCTCGTTCACGCACATCTGCCCCGGCGGCCAGGCCGGAGCCTGAGGACGACAGGCGATCGCGGTGGGCGGGATTCGTCCCGCCCACCGCGATACTCCTGGCGAATCACATGCGCTGGTTCCTGCGACGCCTCCTGTTCTACGTCTTCGCGATCTGGGTCGCGCTGACGCTGAACTTCCTGCTGCCGCGGCTGATGCCCGGCTCCCCGATCGGCGGCGTCCTCCAGCACCTCTCCCCCGCCCAGCTCGCGTCGAACCCCGGGATCATCCGGACCTACGAGGCGCTGCTCGGAGGCGGCAACACCTCGATCTGGCACGACTACGTCCTCTACCTGCACCGACTGGCGCACTTCAATTTCGGGATCTCGACGTCGAACTACCCGTCGCCTGTCTCCGAGGTGATCGGCAGGACGCTGCCGTACTCGATCGTCCTCGTCGGCGTCGCGTTCCTGATCGCCTTCGTGATCGGAACGACTGCGGGAATGATCGCCGCATGGCGCCGCGGCGGTGCCTTCGACAACGTCGTCGTCCCGACGCTGCTCGCGCTGAGCGCGTTCCCCGCCTTCTTCACGGCACTGCTCGGCGTCTACTTCCTCGGCCTCAAGCTCGGGTGGTTCCCGATCCAGCACGCCTACGACAGCGACCTCGTGCCGGCGTTCAACTGGACGTTCATCTCGAGCGCGGTGCGCCACGCCGAGCTGCCGATCCTCGTGATCGTCGCCGCCTTTACCGGCGGCTGGGTGCTGAACATGCGCACCGTGATGATCAACACGATCAGCGAGGACTACGTCGCGATGGCGCACGCGAAGGGGCTGCGCGACCGGCGGGTTATGACGCGCTACGCAGCGCGCAACGCCATCCTGCCGCCGCTGAACGGCTTCGCGGCGCAGTTCGCCGGCGCTGTCGGCGGCCTCGTCTTCATCGAGTACGTGTTCAGCTATCCCGGCGCCGGGTTGACGCTGCAGCAGGCCGCCCTCGGCAACGACTATCCGCTGACGCAGGCGCTCCTGCTCGTCTTCTCACTCTGCGTGATCGCCGCCAACTTCATCATGGACCTCCTCAACTTCGCCCTCGACCCGCGGGTGCGGGCCAGCTGATGTCGCAACTGCAGGCACCGGTCGACCTCCCGTACGACGCCGTTCCGCGCACGTCGAGCCGCAAACGTGCGCTGCCGGGCTGGGTGAGCATCCTGCTGCACAACCGCAAGGCGTTGATCGGGCTGACGCTCCTCGGGTCGATGATCGTGATCGCGTTCATCGCGCCGTGGATCTCGGTCAAGAACCCGACCGACTTCAACATCCTCGCGACGCGGCAGGCGCCCTCGTGGCATCACCTCTTCGGCACGACGGACCAGGGCAGCGACGTCTTCTCGCAGGTGATGCTCGGGACCCGGCGCTCGCTCATCCTCGGCGCGTCGGCGGCGCTGCTGGCGACGACGCTCGCCACTGTCTTCGGGATCACAGGCGCCTATCTCGGCGGCATCGCAGACGAGATCGTCAACTTCATGACGAACATCTTCCTCGTCATCCCGACGATCCCGCTCCTGGTCGTGATCTCCGGCTACGTCAAGGCGCGCGGGATGTCGACCATGATCCTCGTCCTCGGCCTGACCCTGTGGGCGTTCGAGGCGCGCATCCTGCGTGGCCAGGCGCTGACCCTGCGAAACCGCGACTTCGTGCACGCGGCCAGGGTCGCCGGCGAATCGACGTGGCGCATCGTGTTCGGCGAGATGGTACCGAACATGATCAGCCGGATCGCGGCAGCGTTCGTCCTCGTCTTCTACATCGCGCTGCTCGTCGACGCCGGGCTCGAGTTCCTCGGGCTCGGTGACACGACCCACGTGAGCTGGGGGATGACGCTGTACTGGGCGCAGACCAACTCGGCCGTCCTACAGGGCGAATGGTGGGCGTTCGTGTTCCCCGGCCTCGCGCTCGTGCTCACGGTGGTGGGGCTCGTCTTCCTGCTGGCCGGCATCGACGAGGTGAGCAATCCCCGGCTCCGAGGGCGGCAATGATCTCGACCGTGCCGGGAGTCGAGCAGGGACGAACGGAGATGCGCGAGACGCTGATCGACGTGCGCGGGCTCGCGGTCAACTACGGATCGGTGCGCGCGGTCGACGGCATCGACCTGACAATCTCCGCCGGCGAGATCCTCGGGCTCGCAGGCGAGTCGGGCTGCGGGAAGAGCACCGTCGCGAATGCACTAATGCAGATCCTCCGTCCGCCCGCGAAGATCACCGAGGGATCGATCCTGTTCCGAGGCCAGGATCTGACCGGCCTCAACCGCGAGCAGCTGCGCAAGTTCCGTTGGCGGAACGTGTCGATCGTGTTCCAGAGCGCGATGAACGCGCTGAACCCGGTCATGCGTGTGGGCGACCAGTTCGTCGACATGATGCGCGCGCACGAACGGATCTCGAAGAACCAGTCGCTGGCGCGCGCACGCGAGCTGTTCGAGGTCGTGGGCATCGATGCACGCCGTGTTCGGGCGTACCCGCACGAGCTGTCCGGCGGTATGCGGCAGCGCGTCGTGATCGCGATGGCGTTGGCGCTCAACCCGGAGCTACTGATCATGGACGAGCCCACGACCGCGCTCGACGTCGTCGTCCAGCGTGAGATCCTCGAGCAGGTACGGGAGCTCCAGCACGAGCTCGGCTTCGCCGTCCTCTTCATCACGCACGACCTCTCGCTGCTGCTCGAGTTCGCCCACCGCATCGCGATCATGTACGCGGGCGAGGTCGTCGAGGAGGCGCCGTCGGCATCGTTCCAGACGAACGCGCTGCATCCGTACACGCTCGGGCTGATGCGGTCGTTCCCGCCGCTCACGGGCCCGATCGAGCACATGACCGGCATCCCGGGATCGCCTCCCGATCTCGCCTCGCCGCCGGACGGTTGCCGGTTCAATCCGAGGTGCACGTTCTGCACGCCCGACGATCCGGGCCTCTACAAGCTCCAGACGACCGTGCGCCCGACACTGCACGAGGCGGCGCCGGGGCATCGGGTCGCATGTCATCTCGTAGAGGGCGGGAACCGATGACGGCGGCGCTCGAGGTGCGCGCACTGACGAAGCACTTCCCGGCCGACCGCAGCCTGCGCGGACGGAGCATGGTCCATGCGGCCGACGATGTCTCCTTCGCGCTGCAGCCTGGGACGATCACCGCGCTCGTCGGCGAGAGCGGCAGCGGCAAGAGCACCGTCGCGCGGATGATCGCGCGCCTGTACAGCCCGACGTCGGGCCAGGTCCTGTACGAGGGTCACGACGTCTCGTCCGACCGCGGCCGGCGCGCCCTTCGCCGCTACCGGTCCGACGTCCAGATGATCTTCCAGGATCCGTTCGGCTCGCTGAACCCGGTGAAGACGGTTCGGCATCACATTGCCCGGCCGCTCCAGATCCATCGCGTCGTGCCACGGGGCGAGGTCGAGGCGCGCGTCCTCGAGCTCCTCGACACCGTCGGGCTCGTGCCGCCCGAACGGGTCGCCGCCAAGTACCCGTACGAGCTTTCAGGCGGTCAGCGACAGCGCGTCTCGATCGCGCGTGCTCTCGCCGTCGAGCCGGCGGTCGTGGTTGCGGACGAGCCGATCTCGATGCTCGACGTGTCGATTCGCATCGGGATCCTGAACCTGATGACCGAGCTCAAGGACGCGCACCACCTCGCGTTCCTCTACGTCACCCACGATCTCGCCAGCGCCCGCTACATCGCCGACGACGTCCTCGTGATGTACGCCGGCCAGATCGTCGAGCACGGGCCGGCCGAGGAAGTCCTGCAGAACCCGCTCCATCCCTACACGCAGCTGCTGCTCTCCGCGGTCCCGGACCCGGCGCGCGGCGAGACGCGGCTGCTCGAACTGCCCAAACGTCATTCGGCAGCAGCGGTCGACCCGATCGCCGGCTGCCGTTTTGTCGAGCGCTGCCCGCTCGCGATCGAGCTCTGCTCGCGCACCACGCCGGAGCTCGTCGAGCTTCGTCCAGGACGTGCAGCGCGCTGCCACGTCACCGCCCCGTCACCAGCCCTCCGAGAGGACGTCAATGAGCAATCAATTCACTAGCACGCTGCCCCGCGACTTCATCTGGGGTGCAGCAACCGCGTCGTACCAGATCGAAGGCGCAGCCAACGAGGACGGCCGCGGCGAAAGCGTGTGGGACCGATTCTGCGCGACACCCGGGAAGGTCCGAAACGGAGACAACGGCTCCGTCGCGTGCGACTTCTACCACCGCTACCGCGACGACATCGGGCTGATGCGGGAGTTGGGGCTCGATGCGTTTCGGTTCTCGATCGCGTGGCCGCGCATTCTTCCCGACGGCCGCGGGCGTGTGAACGAGCGAGGGCTCGACTTCTACGACCGGCTGGTGGACGAGCTGCTCGGCAGCGGGATCACGCCGTTCGCGACGCTGTTCCACTGGGATACGCCGCAGACGATCGAGGATGCGGGCGGATGGCCGTCGCGCGACACGGTCGAAGCGTTCTCGGAGTACGTCGAGGTCGTGGTCTCGCGCCTCGGCGACCGCGTCGCGCACTGGATCACCCACAACGAGCCCTGGGTCGTCTCGTGGGTCGGTCATGCGTGGGGCCACCATGCGCCGGGCGGCACGTCCGACCCGGACGCGCTGGCGACGGCGCATCACCTGTTGCTGTCCCACGGACGTGCGGTCGACATCATCCGGCGGCTCTCGCCCGGCTCGCAGGTCGGGATCACGCTGAACCTCGACCACCCGTATCCGGCGACGGACGACGCAGCGGATGCCGCGGCCGCACGCTGGGTCGACGGCCTCCACAACCGGTGGTTCCTCGACCCGATCTTCCACGGCCGCTACCCGACCGACATGGCCGAGGAGTGGGAGTCGATCATGCCGACGGTGCACGACGGAGATCTCGAGACGATCTCCGCGCCGATCGACTTCCTCGGCGTCAACAACTACACGTCCCCGCTCGTGGCGGCCGACGACAACGGCGGCCGTTCGCAGATCGTGCGGCGTCAGGGAGTCGAGCACACCGACATGGGCTGGGAGATCGTCCCCGACGGCCTGCACGACCTGCTCGTGCGCGTCCATCGCGACTACGGCCCCGCCGCGATCTACATCACCGAGAACGGCGCCGCGTTCCCGGACGTCCGCGGTCACGACGGCAGCGTCGCCGACCCCGAGCGGCAGGGCTATCTCGAGAGCTACATGGACGCGGCCGCGCGGGCCGTCGCAGAGGGCGTGCCGCTCCGCGGGTACTTCGCGTGGTCGCTGCTCGACAACTTCGAATGGGCCTGGGGCTACTGGAAGCGCTTCGGCCTCGTCTACATCGACTACCACACCCTCGAGCGCGTGCCGAAGGGCAGCTTCTACTGGTACCGCGACCTGATCGCCGCCCAGCGCGAGCAGGCCGAAGGAGCCGAGGCCGCGGCCTGACCCTCATCGAGCGGAGGGGTGGAGCAGCGGCACGACGGGCTCCCAGCCGAGACCGAGGACCGCGAGCAGGCGTCGGCGGCGTGATCACCACTGCGGCGGAGCGCCGGGGCCGCGCCCGCCGCTCCGCGTAGCCGCCTGCCGTCCAGCGCAGGAGCTCGGCGCCGGCGACGAGCCAGGGCTGCTCGTCCTGAACGACGAACGCGCCGTCCGGCAGCTCGTCGAAGGGCGCATCGTGGCGGCGCTGCCCGAGCGTGCCGGGATCGACTCGCTCACCGTGGAGCTGCCGGTCGACGGCGTCCGCACCCGACTGCTCCGGATGGCGCCGTCGCCAGAGCTCCCCGAAGCGAACGTAGTCCTCGCGGCGGCAGAGAGCGCACGGCCGGTGACCCGCCGCGAATGCCGTTGCCTCGTCGAGGAAGAAGAGCTCGGTGAAGCGTCCGGGCTGCAGCAGCGGCGAACGGCGCCAGCCGCGGAACTCGAGCCTGCAGGCGATCCAGCGGCGACCTGCGAATCGCCGTCGAATGCGGCCCTGCTCGTCGTGGAGGCAGCCGCGGTTGCCGTACACGAGACCGCGGCCCGGGTCGGCGACGAGCTCGCCGAACGGGGTCACCCGGTTTCGGCGCGTCATCGACTCAATTTGCAGCAGATTCGGCTGTAGATTCTGAGCATGGAAGGGTCAGGGCAGGCGCGCTCGGACGCGGAGATCGTCGCAGGCTGCCGCGAGGGCAGTCGAGATTCGTGGAACCTCCTCGTCGAGCGCTTCTCGCGGTACGTCTATGCGATCTGCTCGCAGGGCTTCCGGCTGTCGCCCTCCGACGCCGAGGACGTGTTCCAGGACGTCTTCAGCAAGGTCTACGAGCAGCTCGACCGGCTTCGCGACGACGGTGCGATCAGGCCGTGGCTCGCACAGCTCACTCGCCGGACGTGCATCGACCGGCTTCGCGCCTCCTCCCGCGAGGTAACGGTCGACGACGTCGAGCCGTCGGGCATGGACGACCTCGTGAGCCAGCTGGACGAGGCATTGACGGTTCGCGCGGCGCTCGAGCTCCTGCCGCCCGACTGCCGCGAGATCCTCGACCGCTTCTTCACCCGCGACGAGAGCTACCGCACGATCTCAGCGGCCCTCGCAGTGCCGGCCGGGACGATTGCAAGCCGGATCTCCCGCTGCCTCGACAAATTGAAGGCGACCTTGGAAGAATCCGACGCTCCACTCCGTCCTGTAGCCGGGTGATTCGAGTTGTTGGATAGCGACATCGGCCAGATTGCTCGTCTGCTCGCGGCTCTGCCGCCCGCTCCAGTGGGGTGGGTCGAGGCGGCTCAAGAGCTGCCGCACACGCGGACGGCGCTCGACCTGCTCTGCCAGCGGGCGGCAGCCGACGCTGAGCTTCGGGCGCAGATCGTCGCAGACCTCGAATCGGCGCTCGCGGAGTCGGGGATCCCCCCGACTCCGCGGCTCCTCGCCTCGGCGCGCGCCCGCCTCGAAGCGATGTGACCCGGGCGCCCGTCCCGTCGACGGCTGCCGCAAGCCGGTTCGGCGACCGGTTCGGGCTTGCCGCGTTCGTCGAACTGCTGTCGTCGCCCACCGAGACGCCGGCGTCGGGGTCGGCCGCAGCGGCAGCTGCCGCCCTCGCCGCGGCACTGGTCGCTAACGTCGCTCGCTCCGCGTCGGACCCCGGCACCGCCGCTCAGGCCGACGCGCTCTCGTCTCGGCTCACGGCGCTGACCGCCGAGGACGCGGACGCGTTCGAAGCAGCGCTTCGCGCACTGGAGCAGCCGGGCGACGGCTCGGAGACCCACGACTATCTGCTCGGCACGATGCTCCGGCGCGCTGCCGACGTCCCGCTCCAGATCGCGGAAGCGGCAGGCGACGTTGCCCTGCTGGCGGGCGCGGTCGCGGAGATCGCCCCGGCCGGCCAGCGCGCAGACGTCGTCGGCGCGGCGCTGCTCGCCGAAGGCGCAGCCCGCGCGGCCGCGCACCTGGTCGACGTGAACCTCGCCTCGCGAGCCGGCGACGAGCGCCACGTTCGCGCTCACGACGCCGTCGCCGCTGCGGCGGCGACGACCGCTGCACTGGTCGACAACGATGGCTGACCAGCAGCCGGCGGAGCCGATCGAAGAGGAAGAGGACGACCTTCCGGCCTGGTCGCTCCCGCTCGACGCCGTCGGCGGGATCTCGCTCGAGGATCGAGTCGCCGGGCCGATCGACCGCAGCTGGGCCCTCGAGGGGTCGACCGGCCGCGGAGTGCGTGTCTGTGTCCTCGACAGCGGAGTCGATCCCGACCATCCGCGCGTCGGGCGCGTGGCCGAGGCGGTCGCGGTCCGGCTGGACGACGACGGCGAGACGATCATCGAGCCGGACGAGGAGGGAGACCTCTGTGGTCACGGCACCGCCTGCGCAGGCGTGATCCGCGAGATCGCCCCCGAGGCCGAGCTCTACTCCGTCCGCGTGCTCGGAGGCGGCTTCACCGGCTCGGGCGACGTGCTGGTCGCCGGCCTGCGCTGGGCGGTCGAACAGGGCTACGACGTCGTCAACATGAGCCTCTCGACGACCAAGCGCCGCCTCGGCGAGGCTCTGCACGAGCTCGCCGACTCCGCGTACTTCAAGAGCACCGTGCTCGTCGCGTCCGCACACAACATGCCGGTCGAGTCGTTTCCCTGGCGGTTCTCGTCCGTGGTCTCGGTGGGGAGCCACGAGGAGAACGACCCGCTGGTCTTCTACGCGAACCCGAATCCCCCCGTCGAGTTCTTCGCCCGCGGCGTCGACGTCGAGGTCGCCTGGACGGGCGGAACCTCGATCCGTGCGACGGGAAACAGCTTCGCGACGCCGTGCATCTCGGCGATCGCCGCGCTCATCCTGAGCAAGCACCCGCAGCTGACGCCGTTTCAGCTCAAGAGCGTCCTGTACCAGATCTCGTCCAACGTGGGAGGAACCGGTGACCGACAGAACTGACGAACTGCGCGCCGCGGTCGCCGCGGGCGTGCTCGCCGCCGACGAGCAGTTCGCCCGTCTGCTCCGCTCGATCGTGGACGTGGCACGGGCGATCTTCGGCGCCAAGGCCTCCTCGATCATGCTGTTCGACGCCGAGAGCGAGGAGCTCGTGTTCGCCGCGGTGTCGGGCGAGGGCGAGCGTGAGCTCGTCGGCCGCCGCATGCCTGCCTCGACCGGGGTCGCCGGCTGGGTGCTCTCGTCCCGCACGCCGCTCGTGCTCGAAGACGTGCAGAGCGACCCCAGGTTCGCACGCGACGTCGCCGAGAAGACCGGCTACGTGCCGAAAGGACTGATGGCGGTGCCGCTGCTCGACGAGGAGGAGAACCTCGGGGTCCTGCAGGTCCTCGACCGGCCGCAGCGCTCGCGGTTCACGCTGCAGGAGATGGAGCTGCTCGGGTTGTTCGCCGGCCAGGCCGCAATCGCGCTCGGCCTGCTCCGATCGGCCCAGCGTGCCCGGGCGGCGCTCGACGGCAACGGCGACGTCGCGGTCGTCGCCAGAGTCGCGAGCGCTCTCGACGGGCTGGAAGGCTCACGGCGCGCCGACGCCGTGGCGCTGCTGCGTGACCTCGAACGCGTGCTCGGACCGAACTAGGGCCCGGTCGCCCGGGCCCGATAATCCGTTCCCCCGCCAAGAACGGGATGCGGTTTCTTAAGGCCTCGGCTTGACGTGGGCCTCGACGTCGTCGTCCGAACCCTCGTCGTTCGCGGGGCGTGGCTTGACGTGGGCCTCGACGTCGTCGTCCGAACCCTCGTCGTTCGCGGGCCGTGGCTTGACGTGGGCCTCAACGTCGCTGGTCTCGATGTCGTCATGCTCGTCGGACATTGAAATTACCTCCTCGTCAAAAATCAGGGACGCCCACTAGACGGCTGAGCGACGGGAAATCTTCCCTTCCGTTTCCCCCCTACGTCAAATGCTGAGATTCTCGATCGGTGAGCGAGTCGTTCACCACTCCTGCTCCGGCAGTCGCTCGCTGCCTTCCGCGGCGTCTTCGCCAACGCGAACGTCCGTCGGGTTCAGCTCGCGTTCGCCGGCTCGGTGGTCGGAACCTATGCGTACTCGATCGCGCTCGCCGTGTTCGCCTACAAGCACGGCGGGGTGACGGCAGTGGGTGCCTTCGACCGCTGTCCGGCTCGCCGCGGCGGCAGCGGTGGCCCCGCTCGCAGCCTCGTTCGCAGACCGATATCGCCGCGAACAGGTGATGCTCGTCTCCGACCTCGTCCGCGTCGGCACCGTCGGGACGGCCGCGGTGGCCGCGCAACAGCACTGGTCGGCGTACGTCGTCTACGTCGACCGCACTTTTCACGACGGTGACCGGGACGGTGTTCCGTCCGGCCGAAGCGGCGCTCCTCCCCACGATCGCCCGCTCGCCCGAGGAGCTGACGGCCGCCAACGTCTCGTCGAGCACGATCGACAGCGTCGGCTCGTTCATCGGGCCTGCGCTCGGCGCGCTCCTGCTCGCGATCTGCGAGCCCGGCGACTGGTGTTCACGCTTCGACCGCGGCGATGTTCGCGCTGGAGCGCATCGCGTGATCCTGCGCGTTCGCTCCTCGACCCCAGCGCTCGCGCCGGACGAGGAGGCCGACGAAGACGAGGCACCCTGGGCTGCTCGGCGGTGTGCGCGCGATCCGGCAGGAGCCACGCCTCCGGCTGCTGATCGGGCTGTACGGCGCGCAGGCATTCGTCGCCGGGGCGCTCGTCGTGCTCCTGGTCGTGACGGCGCTTCGGCTGCTCGACCTCGGCTCCGCAGGCGTCGGCATGCTCGAGGCCGCCAGCGGCATCGGGTCGATCCTCGGCGCCGGCGTGATGCTTGCGCTCGTCGGCGCGGAACCGGCTCGGCGCAGGACCTCGCGTTCGGCCTCGTCCTCTGGGGCAGTCCCGCTGGTCGTGGTCGGGCTCGTCCCGAACCACGCGATCGCGCTGCTCGCCTGGGGCGTCGTCGGGCTCGGAAACACGCTGGTCGACATCTCCGCGATCACCCTGCTGCAGCGGACGGCGCCGACCGCGGTCGCCGGCCGCGTTTTCGGAGTGCTCGAGAGCATGCTCGTCGCCGGGATCGCGCTCGGATCGCTGCTCGCGCCCGTGCTCGTCGGCCTCGGCGGGCGCGCGCGTCGCGCTGATCGTTACCGGCGGCATCCTCCCGATCCTCGTGCTGCTGACCTTGACCCAGTTGCGGCGTGATCGACCAGGGCGCAGGCGTCGACGAGGCGACCATCGCCACGCTCCGCGGCGTGCCGTTCCTCGCCCCCCTGCCGCTGGCCACCCTCGAGTTCCTCGGCGCCCGCGTCGCTCACGTCGCAGCTCGCACCCGGCCGCACGCTCTTCAAGGAGGGCGACTCGGGCGACCGCTTCTACGTCCTCACGAGCGGAACGCTCGAGATCGGGCTCCCGGAGGGCGCAAAGCAGGAGGTCGCCCCAGCCTACGTCGGCGAGATCGCACTCCTACGTGACGTGCCGAGGACGGCGACGGTGGACGCGCTGACTGCCTGCGAGCTCTGGGCGCTCGACCGCGCTGACTTCCTCGCAGCGGTCACCGGCCACGCAGGCAGCACGGGGATCGCACAGGACGTCGTCTCGCTCCGGATGGGCGCGGTTCCCGGGCCGGCCTAGTTTCACGATCGGCGCGGAGTCGATTACGATGGCCGGAATGCCGGCGCCGATCGACCTGCTCAGGAACGTGCCCCTCTTCACGCGCGTCGACGACCGTGGGATGAAGCTGCTCGCCGCGGCGTTCACCGAGCGATCTTTCAAGGACGGCTCCGCGCTGACCAGCGAAGGACAGGGAGCCGCCGGGTTCTTCGTGATCGAGACGGGCAGCGCCGTGGTCACGATCGACGGTGCGCACCGGCGGACGCTCGGCCCGGGCGACTACTACGGCGAGATCGCGCTCGTCAACGGCGGCCCTCGAACCGCGACGATCACGGCCACCTCTGATGGGAAGGCGTACGGTCTTACCGCGTGGCAGTTCCGGCCTCTGGTCGAAGAGAACACGACCATCGCCTGGCCGTTGCTCGAGGCGCTCGCGGGTCGGATCCGCGAGATCGAAGCCCGCTAGAACGCAACAACCTGGTACGGCCGACTCAGAGCTCGAGCTCGAAGCCGTCGTGCACCTGTTCGAACCCGTCCTCGAGCGGACGCTCGGACGGCCGGTGGGTCAGGAGCAGCCGGGCGGCGCCCGACGCCTGGAACGCCTCGTCGGCCTCGACCGCCGACAGATGGCCGCGAATCCCGCCCTCCGGGTTCGGCGCGAGCAGCGTCGCCTCACAGAGGAAGAGGTCGGCGTCCCGCGCGAGCGACACGAGCGCGTCGGTGGGGCCGCTGTCGGCCGAATACGCGAGCGTCGCCCCGTTGGCCGAGACGCGGAAGCCGAACGCCAGCATGTCGTAGTGCAAAACGCGGTGCGCGACGACGCGCTGACCTGCGGCCTCGAACGGCACCTGGTCCTCGTACTCGCGGAGCTCGAACGTCTCCTCGAACATGTTCGGCTGGCCGAGCTCGACTCCGAAGCGCGCAAGCGTCTCGGAGCCACCCGGCGGAAGCCACAGCTCGGGATGAGGCTCGTCGGTCGCAGGACCGAACTTGAGCCCCCACACCCAGGGCACGACGTCCCCCCAGTGGTCGAGGTGGAAGTGCGAGATCACCATCGCGTCGACGTGCGGCCATCCTTCGGCAGCGCGTAGGCGCGGCAGGACGCCGGGCCCGCAGTCGAGCAGGACCCGGCCTCCGCCGCTCTCGACCAGATATCCCGACTGCGCGCCGCCAGGGTTCGGCCAAGCGGGGGAACAGCCTGCGACGGTCAGCTTCACGGCGGAATAGTGCCCGACCTCTGCCTCTGGCAGAGCAGTAGAGCAGCTGTCACAGCGTGTCTGCGGCCACACGCTCCGAGAGCGCCTTGAGGACGCTCGCCTGGACCGACGGCATCTCCTTCGTCACCCGCGCGAACGAGCGTGCGGTGAGGATCAACAGATTCGCGTCCGAGGTCGTCGTCACCGTGGCCGTGCGCGGCTCGCCGGAGATCAGCGAAATCTCGCCCAGGAAGTCGCCGGCGCCGAGAAGGTTCACGCGACGTCCTTTCTTCGTCACCTCGGCGGTTCCGTCGACGATCACGACGAACTCGCGGCCCATCTCGCCTTCCCGCGTGAGCACCCGCCCGCTGGGCATCTCGATCTCGTCCAGCTCGTTCGCCAGGCGGTCGAGCTCCTTCTTCGAGCAATGCGCGAAGAGCGGAACAGACTTGATCAGCTCACGCTTCCGGTCCTTGCGTACCCGCACTCCGCGATCATGCAGTACCCGTCGCGCGTGGGCAAGCCGACCGGTCGTCGTCTACGCTCAGGCCCCGTGGCAGGCGGCGACGAGAGCTTCGACGTACTCGTCATCGGAGCGGGAATCGTCGGCCTGGCGACGGCGCGCGCCTTGCTGCTCAAGCGCCCGCAGCTCCGCCTGGCGGTGCTCGAGAAGGAGTCGGCGGCCGGCACACACCAGACCGGCCACAACTCCGGCGTCATCCACTCGGGCATCTACTACAAACCGGGCTCGCTGAAGGCCCGCCTGTGCATCGAAGGCAAGCAAAAGCTCGAGCTGTATGCGACCGAGCGCGGGATCCCGTTCGAGGCATGCGGGAAGCTCATTGTCGCGCTCGACGCCCAGGAGCTGCCGCGCCTCGACGAGTTGCACCGGCGCGCCGTCGCCAACGGGGTCGAGGGCCTGCGGGAGCTGGGCGCCGACGAGCTGCGCGAGGTCGAGCCCCATGCCACAGGGCTGCGAGCGCTGCACGCGCCGCACACGGGCATCATCGACTACGGCGGTGTGACGCGTGCCTACGCCGACGACGTCCGGGCCATGGGCGGGCAGATCCTCACCGGCCGCGGAGTGACCGGCTTCGCTTCGAGGGCGCGCGAGGTGCGCGTCGAGACCGAGGCAGGCCCGGTGGACGCGCGCGCCGTGATCGGTTGTGCAGGGCTCCAGTCCGATCGCGTCGCACGGCTCGCCGGTGCCCGCCCGCCGGTGCGAATCGTCCCGTTCCGCGGCGACTACTACACCCTCGGCAGCGCGAGCCGGGAGCTCGTCCGCGGGCTCGTCTACCCCGTCCCTGACCCTGCGTTCCCGTTCCTCGGCGTGCACTTCACGAAGCGCATCGACGGGTCTGTCGTCGCCGGGCCGAACGCGGTGCTGGCCCTCGCGCGCGAGCGCTACCGCCGCGGGGCGCTCGACGTGCGCGACGCGGCGAGCGCGCTCGCCTACAGGGGCTCGTGGAAGTTCGTCGCGCGCCACTTCCGCACCGGGATGGCCGAGCTGCACCGCGACGTCTCGAAGCGCGCCTTCGTCCGCGACATGCAGCGGTACGTGCCGGACGTCAGCGCCGACGACGTCACCTTCGGGCCGACGGGGATCCGGGCCCAGGCGCTGGCTCCCGACGGCAACCTCGTCGACGACTTCCTGATCGTCGGCACCGAGCGGATGATGCACGTCCTGAACGCACCCTCACCGGCGGCGACGGCCTCGCTCGCGATCGGAGACGAGCTCGCGGAGCGCGCGCTCCGCGACGTGATCACCTCGTCTTCGTCTTGATCGTGATCGTGCGCGTCGGCGCCTGGACGGTGACGAACCAGGCGGTCACACCCTTGACGTTCTGCGCGTCGGTCGCCCGCACCGTCGCCTTCACCTTGATCCGCCTGTAGGACTCGAGCAGAGCCATGCCCGGCTTGGTCACCTTCAGCTTGACCTGAGCGGATTTCGTGACGCTGATCTTGAACTTTCCCGACGCGACGGTCACGGTCTGCAGCGCCGGATTCTTCTTCGCGCCTTTCTTCTTCTTCGGCTGCACCCGCACCTGGAGGACCACCGTGCCCTGGCACGCCTTCACGGCCGGCACCGAGCAGAGCAGCATGAAGTGCGCGTATCCCTTCCCATCGACGGTGCTCTGCCCGTTCAGCACCTGGACGAGCACGACGTGCTTGTTGCCCGTCGGCTGCTTCTGCGGCAGCGGCGTCGGAGTCTTCTGTTGTGGCGCGGGCTGCTGGTTCTGCGTCACGACCGGCGGCGGCGCCGGCGCGACGTCGTCGTCGCGGATCGTCAGCGTCGCGGTCGCGTCGCCGAGCGTCGCGTTCGTCGGGCTCGCGATCTTGAAGCTGAACGACCTGTTCCCGTCGTTGGCCGTGTTGTTCGCGATCGGCACGAGCACCGTCTTCGACATCTGCCCGGCCGCGAACGTGAGCGAACCGCTGACGCTCGTGTAGTCGCTCCCCGCCTTCGCCGATCCGTCGGCGGTCGAGTACTGCACCGTCACGGGCCCGCTCGCAGCGGGAACGAGCGACACGACTGCCGGAATCGAGCCGGCAGACTCGAGCGCCGAGGCGTCCGCGACCGAGACCACGGGCGGGCTCGCCGGCGGGACGACCGTCACGGTCACGCTGCTCGAGCCGACGAACACGGCGGTGACCGTCTGGAACGCGATCGTGAAAGTCAGCGGCGTGTTGCTCGTGCCCGTCGCCGGGTTGACCTGGACGTTGATCGTCTGGGTGTTGAACGTCCCGGCGTCCCAGTGCAAGGCGCCCGAGGCGGTCGTGTAGTTGGCCGGGGCGGTAGCCGAGCCGTCCTGCGTCTGCCACTGGACATCGACCGCGGTGGCCTTCGACGGCTGCACAACCGGCGGGTTGAGTGTGATCTTGATCGGCACGGTGACCGGCTGCCCGCCGGCGGGAGGCTGGAGGATCGGGGCCGGGTTGCTGAACTGCAGCGACGGCAACGTGTCGGAGCCGACGTTCTGAGGCTGGCTGATCGTGCAGGTGGTGGTGTTCTCGCCGCTCACGATCAACGTCTGCTGCGGGCTCGAGATCGTGACCGTGAACGTTCGATTCCCTGGCGGCGGATTCTCGTTCGTCTGGATGTTGATCGATCCGTCGCGCGACCCCGCAGGCACCGTCGCGGTGCCCGTCCCGCCGTTGTAGTCACCCGCGATGGCAGAGCCGTTGGACGTGGTCCAGGTCACCGTGGCAGGAATCGGGCTGGCGTACGACGTGCGCAGCGGGATCGTCGCCACACCGCCGCCGGTGACGGTCCCGCACGACGCGGAGATGCCGATCAGCGGCGCGGCAGATGCTTCGGTGATCGTCCCCGTCTCGGATGTCGTGGCGTTCGCGGCGAAGCTCGCGCCCAGCGGGCTCGAGATCGTCAACGTGAACGTCTTGTCGTAGCCGTAGACGTTGTCGTTGATTCCCTGCACCACCACGTCGACGACGCTCGTGTTTGGAGCAAACGTCAGCGTTCCGCTCTGCGCGCCGCTCGACGGCTGGGTCACCTTGTAGTCGGTGCCGAACTTCGCCCCGGTCGCCCCCGATCCGTCGGTGAGCGCATAGTTGACCTTGATCGCATGGTTTGGCGGCGCCTTGACCGTCGCGCCGCTCGGATCGACGAGACCGATCTTGAAGTCGATCGTGCCTCCGGCCTCGGTCGCGCTCGCGGGCGACGGGCTCGACGTCAGGCTCGCGATCCGCCAGTCGTCGTCGACGATCGTCCCCGTGCCCGACGACGGGCTAACGATCGTGATCGTGTCGCCGTTCACGTCGCTGGCGTCGAAGGCGACGGCCGTGAGGGCGACCGTCATCGTCCGGTCGTCTTGCGCCGTGAGGTTGCCGTTGATCGGTACCTGGAGGTTGAACGTCCCGGCCGCCGTGCCCGCCGGGATGACGAGCTGCGGCACAGCGCCTTCGCTGCTCGTGTACGTCAGATCGATCGCCGCGGGCGTCGCCGTCGCCGCCGGCCCCGAGAGCGTGAGCGGGAATGTCAGCGAGTTCGCGCCGGCCGAGTCGCCCTCGGGCGAGGACGGCGGCGAGGCGGGGCCGATCGAGATCGTCCACGTCTGTGGGCCGTCCGCGCCGACCGTGCCGGTGGTCACAAAGAGCAAGACCCCTGCGACCAGCGCCGCAAAGACCATGCGCCCCCCGAGCCCGAACCTTCCCCCCATCTCGACCCTCAACCCCCTCGTCGGATCATGCGCGACTACGTCCTTCCCCGGTCGCCGGACGAATACTGCACCCTTTTTGTCTCGACTGCAGGCTAGTTTTCGCCGGAGAAAAGTCGCACCGTCCGTGCCGTACGCTTCCCTCCGGTCGTACAGGGGTGGACGCGAGGTTGTGTCCGGCGGCGTGGACTGGTAAATACTGGTCTGGGAGCGGGTTACGGAGGGTGTCGAGGGGATGAAGGACGGGACGAGGGTCGGTAGGTCGCGGAGCGCAGCAATGCTGCTCGCGCTCCTGTGCTGCTTGGTTGCCGCCCTCGCGATCGCCGGCCCCGCAGCCGCCGACGGCTCGGGCGGAACGACCGATGCGACGGCGCCGGCGACGACGACGACCCCGGCCTCCGACTCGAGCGCTCAGCCCGCCACGACGGACGGCTCGACCACCTCCGGAGGGACGACCTCCGGTGGCGACGACGACGACGACGACAACGACGACGGCGTCGCCGCCGACCGACAGTGCTTCCTCGACCACCGACCCGTCCGGAACGACGACCGGCGGCACGACCACTTCCGCGCCGACCGGCGGGACGACGACAACCGCGGCTCCGTCCGGAACGACGACCGGCGGCACGACGACCTCGACGGCGAACAACGGCACGACTCCTCCGGCGGACGGGACGGCCAGCGGCATCGACCGGAACCACGGCGCCGGCAGCGGCGTCCACGCCCGCCTCGACTTCGACGGTCGCCCCGTCCAGCGCGCCGCCCACCGTCGTCGCGTCGACGACGACATCGAGCACCCCACCGGCACCGGCGGCAGCAACACAAACCCCGGCGACGCCCACGACCACGGAGATCACGGTGACCGTGCCGAGCTCGCCGCAGCCGACGCCACCCGCACCGGCCCCCGCGCAGCCGGCCGCCAACGCGACGCCGCCGAGCGTCCCGGTCGCCACGCCCGCACCGGTGGCCCTGGTGCCGGTCGCTGCTTCGGCGCACCACGCGGTCGTGAGCCATCCGCATGTCACCGCAGCGCACCGCGCGGGGGCCACGTTCAAGCTCACCGCGCCGACGTTGAAGCCGATGTTCGCGCGGCTGCAGGTCGCCCTCGTACTTCCTCCGGCCACGAGCGCGTTCGCTCCAGCCACGAGCGCCTTCGTTCCGCCGGCAGGCGTCACGACCGTGCCGCCGAGCGAGGTTCAGGTGACCTCGAACGCGAACACGGCGCCGCCGCGCTCGACGACGACGCCGAAGGCCCCGTCGCTGCCGCCCAGCCCGAACGGGCCGACGAACGACTCGCCGATCTCGTTCGGCGGCGCGCTCTCCGGTCCCGTGGGCGGCGCCGTCCTCCTCTTCGCGGCGCTCGCCGCCGCCTTCGCAATCATCATGCCGTGGCTCACTTCACGTGTCGTCATGGCTGTCGCGCCGCCCGTTGAGTGGCGTCGCCGCCTCTCCCTCGAACGCCCCGGATAAGTCCGTCGCCATGAGCTGGCCGGCCCGGGCAACGGGGATGTCGCCCGGGCGTAATCGACGGATTTGGACCGGCGGACGAAGGTCCGCAAGGGAGAGGGGAAATGAGGGAACGAATTGTCATGAAGACTGCGGCCCGCGCCGTGGTGATCGATCCGGATCCACTGTGGCAACAGGCGGTCACAGCTGCGCTGACGCGATCCGACGTCTCGGTGGTCGCCAACTCGGGCGAGCTGTGCCGGGCACTCGAGCTCGCAGAGGTGCACGGCGCCGACCTGCTGCTCGTCGGTGTCGACGACGACGTCGACAACCGCGACCTGTACCGCCTGCTTCGGCGGGTGCACAAGCGCTGTCCAGACCTCGTCACCGTCGTCTTCGTCGAGCACGAAGACCGCGTGACCGTCGAAGCTGCGCTGGCCGGCGGAGCGTACTGGGCTGTCGACCGGCAGCTCGGTGCGCCCGAGCTCGTACGCGCAGTCACTCTGGCGTATGCGGCGCAGATGGAGGAGATCAAGGCGACCGACCACTGCGTCGGCGCCCGCGCGCGGCTGACGCGCCGTGAGCTCGAGATCCTCCGGCTCGTGGCGGAAGGCCGCCCGAACCGCGAGGTGGCGAAGATCCTCTGGGTCACCGACCAGACGATCAAGTTCCATCTCGCGAACACGTACAAGAAGCTCGGAGTGCGAAACCGGATCGAAGCGAGCTACTGGGCGATCAGCCGTGGGCTCGTACGTCCGGTGAGCGCGGACGAGGTGGCAAACGCGGGCGCCGTCGCGGTCGAAGCATCGTGACGACGCCGCGCGTCGTTCTCACTCGTCGGTGCGGGACGCTGGTATCCCGCACCGACGAGGCCGAGCTAGGAAAGGGACCGACGCGTTAGCTCGGGAACATCGCGGTCGCGTCCAGCGAATACGACTTCAGACGCGCATCGCGACAGCTGATGGTGACGTTGTAGTTGCCCGCCTTGACCGTCGCCGCGAGGCTCCTGACCGTCTTCTCACCAGGGAGCGCGACGTAGAGAACGCCGGAGGCGCGCATGCTCATCGAGCAGGCCGCCGCGGCCGCCTGTCCGGTCAGCTGGAGGTAGAGGGGCCCGGCGGCGAGCTGGAGCCTCACGACCCCCCTGCGCCGGACGACCCCCTCGGTGAGCAGCACCTGACGCGACGAGGTGGGCGCCACGGATGCCGGCGTGACGGCCGGCGGCGGCGGCGTAGCCGGCACCAGGCCGAGATAGTTCGCAGCTGCCCAGGCATCCACCTCGCCGCCGCCGATCCCGAAGACGGGATGAGCGCTTCCGAGCAGCGCGTCCTTGACCTGGTTCGCCGTCAGGCTGGGATCGATCGACATCAAGAGCCCGGCGATGCCCGAGACCGCCGGCGGGCCGAACGACGAGCCGCAGCCATAGGCGGGGCCGACGTTCGCGTCCATCACCATCTCGCAGCCCGGAGCGGCGAGGCTCACCCAGGAGCCACGCGTCGACCAGTCGTCGAGCACGTCGTTCTCGTCGGTGCCGGCGACCGAGATCACGCCCGGATACGCCCCCGGGTAGAGCGGATCGGCGTCACCGCCGTTGCCCGCGGCCGCGATCACGAGCACGCCGTGGTCCTCCGCGTACTCGACCGCATCGAGCTCGCCGGAGTCGAAGCCGTTCGAGGCCAGGCTGACGTTGACGATCCGGGCCCCGTGGTCGACAGCCCAGCGGATGCCGCCGCCGATCGTCGAGGCGAGCGCCCCACCCTCACGCCCTTCCGCCACGCGCACGGGCATGACCGAGCAGTGCCAGCAATAGCCTGCGATCCCGACGCCGTTGTTGCCGAGGGCCCCGATCACGCTCGAGACCCAGGTGCCATGGCCGTTGTCGTCGCCGGTCGAGGGGTCGTTGCCGACGATGTCCCAGCCGGGAACGACCTGGGTCAGCTCGGCCGGGATCGGCGTCAAGCCGGTGTCGACGACCGCGATCACGATGCTCGGATTCCCGGTGGAGACCTGCCAGAGGTCCGAGGCCCGCGTCAGGCGAGGCCCCCACTCCGCGGCCCAGCTCGGGTCATTTGGATCGGTCCGCGTGGAGGCGCCGGCGAGTGCCGGCAGCACTGCAAGCAGAAGCAGACCAAGAACGAGGAGCCGCCGCACCTGAACCCAATGTACTGCGGTTCGTCACGGTTCGGAAGGCGGGGGTTTCGAAAGACGGAAATTCCTGCGGAGGCTGGGTTTTTTCCTCCGAAAGCCTACCCGCCGCACTCTTGATTCACGCCCGCCACGCGTCTAGAACATCACTGGCGCCCGCCGAGGGTGGCGGGCCGGTTGACAGGTCGAAAGGGGGGATTTGTCAGGCACCAACCCTCGTCGTAGCGACCGCAACGTTTCGCTACGACCGATGAACGGAAGTTCGAGTAACTCAAAGGGATTGAGAGAGGGGGAAGGATGCGTCTACGCATCAGCTTTGCGCTCGCTGCAGCGGTAGCAGCTATCGCCGCACTCACGATTGGCGTGGGTTCGGCGGCAGCCGGCAACGAGCAGTCTGGTACGCCGGACCCGCAGACCACGAACATTCCGTACGTGGCGTGGGCAGGTGAGACCGTCAAGGTCGTGAAGTGTCTCGGCTTTGCGGACGGCAGGAGCGAGTCCGATGTTCAGGGCCTCAATCTGCCGTTCAACGCGACTGCCTCGATCGAAGATTGGTCGGGCGTCGACGAGACCCATTCCGGCCCGGTGATCATCAACAACGTCACCGGCCAGTTCACGACCAGCGGGCTCTGCTTCTCGTTCGAGGTCACCTCGCAGAAGCCGGGACTCGCGGTCTACAAGATGTCCATCAACAACGCCTACCTGCCGATCTTGCTCGGCGGGGACTCGCTCGACCAGCACCAGTTCCTCGTGATCTGGCTGCAGGATCAGGCTCCGACGATCACCGAAGTCGCGGGTGCGAACCTCGGCGATCCGAAGGGTGACGGGATCTTCAACCCGATCCCCGGCCCGAACGGCAACTCGTTCCAGAACGGGCTGGTCCAGGTCGAGGTCAAGGGCACGTTCCCGTTCGGCAACGACTTCGCCAGCTACGGCAGGCCGACGGTCACGCTGCCTGACGACTGGGCGTGGCTGGCACAGCACCTCGCCGTCGACGACTCGCTCACGGGGAGCAACTTCCCGGGCGCAGCCGCGATGCGGTGGGACATCCACGATGACGACCTGAATACGGAAGGGCACGTCTCGACGAGCTTCTGTACGTCCGATGTGACGTCGACCACGATCGATGCGGTCGACAACTGCAACGGCGACAAGTACTCGCTCTCGGGCGATGCCGACCTCGGGCCGTTCTCGAACATCTACGGCGGCACGGACGACTTCGCCTATGGCCCGTTCGATCCGGTCCGCCCGTTCGACACGCTGCTCTCCGACGGCAAGCTGGATGCCGGCGATGCTCCGATGCCGGCGCTCCGCGTCGACGTCAACATCAGCCCGGACTCCACCGTCGGCACGCTCGTGAAGGCCGACAAGTCCGACATCTACAGCCGTGACGGCACCGGTTCTACGACCGGCGGCACCCCGCACGATCTGTATGCACCGTTCTACAAGGCGCTCATCCCGGCAACGCTGCCCGGCGAGGGAAGCATCTTCTCGTGGGCTCCCCTCACCTCGGGTGTTGCTGGACACGCGTCGAACAACTTCACCAGCTTCCTGGGCTTCACCGATCCGTCGCGGATCTACACGACGGAAGAGACCCCGGGGATCTACGACTACTGGGATACGTTCACCACGAGCTACTCCCATGGCAACAACGCCTGTAACGATGCTTCCGGCAACCCGATCCCGCTGCCTCATGGGGCGACGGGTGTTGCGGTCTACACCGACGAGCATGGCGAGGCGTTCGTGCAGTTCGATCCGTACCCCGGCATCGTTTTGACGCCGGACTCGAACGGCCGCTGTGACATCTATGACCCGTCGCATCCGACGGTCGGTCATGCGTCGATCACGGCGACCTCGGTGTACCCCGACCAGCCGGTCCTCTGGGATGGCGGCAACAAGACCTCGAACGCGCTCACGAAGACCGTGAACTACGCGTCGAGCAAGGTCTTGAACTGCGTCCCGAAGAGCACCAACGAGGCGTTCTGCGTCGAGACCATTCTCGATCCGCAGGGCAACCCGGTTGTCGGAGCACCTGTCGAGTTCAGTGCTCAGGCGAACCAGGGCTCGGTGCCGGTGATCGGCCGTGACGCGGCGAAGGTCGGCAGCTACGACACGCGTGACGTGTCGGCTGGCGGTCCTGCCCCGCAGATGGGCGCAGACAGCAGCACCGACCGGAACTTCGTCGACATCACGACCAACGCGAACGGCGAGGCGAGCATCTTCGTCCGCAGCACGACCAACGCGTGCATCGACGTGTCGTCGGAGAACACCGGAACGCGCAATGGTGGAGAGGGCATCTTCCGCTCCACCGACTTCAACCCGACCAGCGGTGCGGCATGTGGTGGCACTACGCCTCCGCCGACGGTGGCAACGGCAACGGCAGCGGTAGTGGCAGCGGCGGCAACGCCGGCTCCGGTACCGCGACCGCGCCGGTCGTGACGGCTGCTCCGGTTGCCGTCTCGACTCCGGTCCCGACGGCGAGGACGGCCCCGGCCGCCGCCGCCAAGACGATGACGCTCGCCACCGCGCGGGTCGTCAAGATCAAGTCGAACCGGTATCTGGTCGTCCGCGTGAATGGGCCGGCGAAGACCGCCAAGCTCAAGATCACGCTGATCAGCAAGGTGCACGGCAAGGTGACGAGCCGTGTCGTGACCCGGTTTGTCGCGACGAACCATCAGGTTCGTGTCGGCAGCCTCAAGCTCGCTCCGTCCATCCGGTCGGTGCGGGTCGCAATCGCCTAGCGGTTCACCGCACAGGCAAGAAAGGCAAGGGGGCCCGCGCAAGCGGGCCCCCTTTATTTGTGTCGTTGCTGGTCGGGCGTGAGGACTCTCGCCCAGACGAGCTGACGATGTTCGTCTACGAGACTTCGCGCGCGTTAGCGCGGGCATTGAACAGCTGCCACTTCCCCTCGGAGACGACTTCGACGGTGCGACCGACCACTTTGATCGCGGTCTCGTCGTCGATTGCGTACGCCGGAACCGTCAGACCGGCCGCCCAGAGCTCCGCGGCGGCCATCGAGTGGTCTGGCATCGCCTCGTGGTTCAGGTGCGGGAACATCGCGAAGTCGACGAGGCCCAGCGCTCGGTCGTCACCGGTGGTGACTGGGCTCCCAGAGACAAACCCTTCCCCGACCTGTGGTCCCATCACCAGGCTCCCGGCGCTGACTCCCACCCAGACCATGTTGCTCAGCGAGGGCAACAGGTCGCCCAGTCCCGACTGCTCGATCCAGTAGCACAGGTAGAGGGGGTCGCCACCTCCCACGAGAAGGGCGTCCGTCTCCTCGACCGCGTCGATCCAAATCGACCTCTCGATGCTCGGCAGCGCGGTGAGTTCGAGCACTCCCAGTGACTTCCAGCCGAGTTCGCAGAGGGGCGAGGCAGCACGTCCGTTGATCAGCCGCCATGCGCCGGCAGCACCACCGGGGAACGCATACGTCGCGGTCGGAATGCAGAGGGCATTGGACTGGTCGATCGGTTTGCCCAAGAGGTCAACCAACGCGTCGTGGATGCTCGTGTTCTTGATGCCGGCCGAGGTGAGAAGAAGTTTCATGCCGCCTCTCGGAGTCCGTTGGGCAAGCTCTTGCTCTTGGCGTGGATCCGTGTGGCGTAGACACTCGCAGAACCCGGAGCTTTCCGTCGCGACCATCCTCCTTACGATGTGTCAGCGTCCGCCTAGTGAAAGTGGCTGAACATGTGCGGCACCCGAAGCAGCGTGTCCGGTGCAACGCCGTCCGCCCGTTGTCTCTGGCGTCGAGCGTGGCCTGTTGGGGCTGCTCGCAGTGTTTTCTCGGGTCGCTCCTCGCGTCGTTGCGCCGGTGCGCTCTCCTCGCCGAGCCGTTGGGGGCGGCGGCTACTCCATCGTTGCGAGTGCCCAGCAGTGTCCGGCGAGTTCGCGGGCTACGGCGACGACGACGATCGTGCGGGGCTTGCCTCGGGCCTCGAGTGCGTGCCAGCGTCCGTGGAGCCGGCGGGCGCTGCGGTCCGCTTGGGCTCGCACGGCGAGCGACTTGCCTGTGCGTCTGCGTTCGAGCGTGACGCTCATGCGGGGCGGGCGGCGTTGGTGCCAGGCGGCCTCGATCAAGAGCCGGCGTACGTGGCTGTTGCCGGCCTTGGTGATGCCGCCTTGCCGGCGTCGCTCTCCGCTTGAGTTCTCGCTCGGGGTGAGCCCAAGGAACGGGCCGAGCGAAAGGGACGAAAGCGCTGCCAGTCGCCGAGCTCGACGGTCAACGCGAACGCCGTCAGCGTGGAGACACCGCGGAGACAGACGAGCCGCTCGACGACGTCGACGTACGGCTCGCTCGCGGCGAGCTCGCTGATCGCTTTGTCGAGCGCGTCCCTTCTGTTCTTCGCGTCGAGCATCCGGCCGTAGCACTCGTCGAACACGATCGCGAGCGGCCCACTCTGGAACCGCTGTCGACGAAGCCAGCCGTCGTGCGTCCGCGTCCACGCGGTCGCGTCGTACACAGCCCCATGGCGCAGGAGCAGCTTCGAGAGCCGATGGCGGGCCCGCATCAGATCGCCGCGGGCATCCTCGCGGGCGCGCACCAGATCACGGGCAGCCTCCTCGTCCGGCCCGGGGATCCGTACCGGGGTGATCTCACCGAGCCGCAGCAACCTCGCCAGCCGCTCGGCGTCCCGCCGGTCGGTCTTGACCCGGTCGGCCGCCGCCCGGATCCGCGACGGCGCCGCGACGACACAGCTGATCCCCGCCCCGGCACACGCACGCGCAAGCCCGTAGCCAGTCGGCCCCGCCTCATAGACGACCCGCACCGGCGCAGGCAGCGCCTGTAGCCACGCGACCGTCTCAGCAGACCCCGGCGGCACGCGCAACGACCGCAACTCGCCGCTCCCCGCATCGATCACACCCGCGACCACGGACCGAGCATGCACATCAAGTCCGACCCAGCTACCTTCGCCCATAACCGCCGCCTCCCGTAATTGCGGCTCTACCGCCGGGCCACTCCCGACGGCAACCCGCGCCAACTTACGAGCGAGGCGCCGGGCACTCCATACGGTCTGGCGCACTCCAGAGACCATGGTTCGACCTCCCACATGCAATGCGACAATCAGCTCTGTTGGAGATCCGGACCGAGTGTCTCGTCCTGCGCCGACCTCGTCTCGAGGACGTGCCGGCGATCGTCCTCGCGTGCCAGGACCCCGACGTTCCTCGTTTCATGCCGGAGGTGTCGACCCCGTACGGGGAGCAGGACGCGCGCAGATTTCTCGCGTCCGTGGATCGGGCCTGGAGGGAGTCGGATGAGCGAACCTTTGCGATTGCCGGAAGGGATGACGTCTATCTCGGATCTGTGTCGGTCGCGCTCCGGGAAGGCGGCAACGTCGGGTACATGCTGTCTGCCTCTGCTCGTGGGCACGGCTTCATGACAGACGCGGTTTGTGCTGTCGTGCGTTGGGCGCACGAAATGCATGGCATCCAATCGCTGCAGCTCTGGACACACCCCGACAACCTTGCCTCGCAGGCTGTCGCGGAACGTGCTGGCTTCGCGCGCCTCGGAGAGAGACGTTGCGACACGCCCTTTCGGGATGGGTCGACGGTCGGGATTCTCTTCGAGACCACGTAGGTGACCGAGCGAAAGAGTCGGGGGACATTCCTGAATTGCTGGCGCAAGGTGCCGCTCGCTCCTCTGACCTAGACTTCACGCGTGGTGAGACTCCGAAGCTATTGGAGGTGGCTCGGTCACCGGCTTCGGCTCTCCCAGCCCGGCCGAGTGTTCTTCACCGTTGCACTGCTGGTCGGCGTTGCCGAAATGGTGATCGCACGGGCTCACGGCGACCGTGAGGGTGGCGCCCCCCTTGTGGTGCTCACACTCCTGTTGGTCGGCGTTGTCACCCTGGATGCCGTCGGCCGGGGAGTCGTCGCTGTTGTTCGCCGTCTCATCTTGGACGGTGGCTCAGGCGGCATTCCTGAACGCCGGCGCAACCGACGTTGACGTCAGTTGTCCCCGCCGGCAGCGCACTAGGTTTTCGAGACGACGGTGAAGGTCCCGTGCATCATCTGCGGGTGCGCGGAGCAGGCGTAGGCGTAGCTTCCCGGTGTGAGTTTGACGCTGTAGCGCTTGGTGCCGGTCCCGAGGACGCTTCCGGTGAAGATGCGTCGGTTCTGTGTGACCGAGCCCAGGGCGAAGTTGTGGAGTGTCGAGTAGTCGTGGACGACGATCGTGTAGGTCCCCTCCGGGAGCGTGCGGACTGGGCGGCCGTCTGTGAAGGTCAGACTGATTCGGTAGCTGTCGTGGAGACCAACTTTCGCGACGAGCACACGCTGGGGAGAAGCTGTGCCCGCACCGGTAGCGAGAACTGATGCGGCGATAAGCGATGCGGTAAGCAGGATTAGTCTCATGGCAATGATCGTTGCGGCCCCGGAGGGCCTGGGCAACTGTTCCTCTGAACGGAGGAATGGATGATCCGGATCGCGGTTCCGGAGCACGCCGAGGAGCACGTGTCGTTCTCGACCGCTCCGCTGCTGGAGAGCGTGCTCAGCCTTCATGTCTTTCTCGGGCCGGGACACCACTACTCAAGCGCTACCTCGCCCGCCACCTCTATCGCGTACCCGAGCAACAAACAGCACTCACGACTTGACACGTCATAGGAGCATCATTCCTGAACCTCTGTCGAGTCGACTGCGGCCGTCGTGAGTTACTGATCGACCTCCCGCATGACCACCGCGTCGAGGTCGGGTCTCAACGGCCTCTCTTGCTGACTCCAAGTTTCTTCGTGTGGCCGCATCTGCGGGTAATTGCGACCTACCCTGGCCTCTTGCGCTCGTCTATACGGCGGCACAGGTAGCCCGGGACGCGGAGCCGCGAGCTCCCGAGGCCGAGCTCCTGCGAATGCTTCGTGCGGTCGCCGACGACACACGCCTCCGCGTCCTGCGATTGATCGCCGAGCGGCCCCGGACGACGCAAGAGCTGGAGCCACCCGTCGGTCTCTCACGCGCCGGCTTGTCAAAAGCGCTCCAACGGCTCGCCGAGGCCGGCCTGATCACCCCAAAGCGAGACGGCTACTACGTCGTGTACCACCTCGCCTCCGACCAGGTCAAAGCGCTCGGACCTGCGATCGTCGAGTTCCTCGATCCTTGAACGGCCCGCGTTTTAGGCGCCAGCGGCGAGTGCACTCGGCGTCGCGACGGCCTCCGCGGGAGCCCACGCGCCGGCGCTTCACATCCGTGGAGTGATCGGCGGTCGTGTCTCGTAGGATTCGCACGTGCAGAGATACGAGGCCGAATGCAGCTGCGGCCAGCTTCGGGCGACGACGAAAGGCGATCCTGTGCGGATCTCGATGTGTCATTGCCTCGCCTGCCAGCGTCGGACCGGCAGCGCATTCGGGATGCAGGCGCGTTGGCCGAAGGATCGGGTCGACGTCACCGGACGGAACACGGAGTATGTCCGCATCTCGGACGCCGGCGAGAAGCGGACGTTTCGCTTCTGCCCGTACTGCGGTGGAACGGTCTTTTGGACGAACGAGGACTGGCCGGAGACGATCGCGGTCGCGATCGGCGCGTTCGCAGATCCCTCGTTCCCTCAGCCGACCATCTCCGTCTACGGGTCGCGACGGTACCCCTGGCTCTCCCTTCCGGACGGGATCCAGGACGAGCACGACTAGTACGCGCATCTGTTAGTTCGGTCATCCCGTGAGTCTCGGCGCTCGGCATGCGTCATGTGGCGTTGCTTTTGACGCCGGCGCCGGCGACCACCGAGCACCCGACGCACCGACACACCGACACACCGACACACCGACGCACCGACGCTCCTCGTACCGCGTCGGCATATCCTCGTGTCCTTGGGTAAGCCGCCGAGCTCTCCGTATCCGCCGGACCCCGACGAGGACGCTGCTCCGGTCACTGAGCTCGAGGATTTGGTGGATGCGGTCGTGGCCGATCTCGATTGGTCGAATCGGCATGCGCGGGGGCTGGTGGGTCGGCGCGTGGAGCTGCACCGCTGTCGCTTGACCGGCGCCGAGCTCGCCGAAGCAGTGCTCACCGACGTGGCGTTCGTCGAGTGCCGGCTCGATCTGGCCGGGCTGCGGATGGCAAAGCTCGATCGCGTCGTCTTTCGTGATTGCCGGATGGCCGAGTGCGACTTCTACGAGGCGTCCTTAGCGGATGTCCTCTTTGAGCGGTGCGAGCTACGCGAAGCAACGTTCAGCGGCGTCAAGCTCGAGCGCGTCGAGCTTCGGCGCTGTGACCTCGCTGGTCTCACGGGCGTCGAAGCGCTGCGCGGTGCGCGTATGCCCTGGAACGACGTGCTCGAAAACGGCCCGCTGTTCGCCGCGGCGCTCGGGTTCGAAATCGTCGACTGACGCTCAGGATCGCCCGCACGGTGTTCTCCGGGTGTGCCGCTACGCGGGTGCGCTCGCGGGCTTCGACATACGCTCCTCACGAGCCTCGGCCTGGAGGATCGGAGACGAGGGCCTGAAGCCCTTGAAGGTGCAGTAGACGCCGAGGAAGAGTTCCCAGAGAAACTCTGGGATGGTCGCGATGCCTTGCAGCCCGTGCAGCGTGCTGCCCGGATGGTTCCCGGTGAAGAGGACTGCGGTCCCGGACACGATGATCAGCGGCCCGCCGACGAGGCCGAGCCACGTCGCCCGTCGAGGCACGAGCTCGGAGCGATACATCAGGTAACCGAGAATCAACCCGTTCCCCCAGCCGACGACCCAGCCCGGGCCGAGGAGGAACGTCCAGTCCTTGATCGCCGCGAGGGTGTAAGCGACCGTTCCCTCAGACGCACCTGCAACCTGTTGCCGCAACGTGATGATTCCGAGGACAGAGACGATGCCGACGAGGATGAACGTGCATTCGACGATCCGCGCTGTGACATAGCCGAGTGCCAGCTCTTCGCTCTGCCGTTTGGCGATCGGGAAGATCACGACGGCGGTGCCGATGTTCGCGATGATCAGTAGCAACTCCAGCAGGACGGCCAGGAAGACCTGGTTGTCATGCCCGCCACCCGCGATGTAGCCCACGGGATGTCTGAGCACCGACTCGTAGAGCAACAGCGCCGGGATCGAGGTGACATAAGTGATGAGGAAGAGAACGCCGAAAATGTGCGCCCTCTTCTGATCCAGAGACACGCCAACCCCGTTCCCCGCCGACGAGCACGCAAACCTGCCACGCCATCCCCCGGTGCCGCTGTCAGCTCACCGGTCGGTCGCTTCGGCGAGTTCTTCAGATGTGTCGGCCATGGTCAGGAAGGGGACCTCGCCGAACTGCTGGAACGTTCGCATGTGCGATGAGATCACCTGGAAGCCGGCACGCTCGTAGACACGGCGCGCCCGCTCGTTGAAGGCAGCAACATGCAGAAAGACGTGCGTTGGGCGGTAGTGGTCGCGCGCGAACGCAAGGCCGGCGAGGAAGAAATCGAATCCGAGGCCGCGTCCGGTCAAGTCGGGCCGAAGACCAAGCCCATAGTCGAGATCGGGCGACTTCGGCTCGAAGTAGTAGAAGCCGATCAGCTCGTCGCGCTCACCTCTCGCCGCAAAGAACCGCTCAGGGTTGAGCACCGGCTCGAGGTCGCCGTTGTAGAAGTCGTAGGGCGGCTCATAGCGCCAGCCGGAGAGCACAGCCTGGGTCGCCTCGGTGGCAGGCTCGATTCTGATCTGCACAAACGGCGAGGCTACCGCTGTCTCCGAGTCCGGACTGACGTAGACCTACCCCTGGATCGTCGGCTGTGAGTGAGCGAGTTGAACCCGCAGATCCGCCACCAACACTCCCCAAGACTCGACAGCGGACCGAACATGGTTCAGAAGCTCGGACTCGACCTCCGTCAGGTGCTCGGTGATTTGACGTGTCGCTCGCGAATGCGGACCGAACCTGGGCCGCTCACGACCAGCGGCGGGCTTCCGTGCGCCTGCAGGATCACCGCAACCTCGTGGGGCCTCAGCGTGCGATTCAGGACTGTCACCGACGCCTCCCGATCAACAGCTCGACCCTTCAGCATTCGCGTCGTCGCTGATCCGGCGTGATCGCGCAACGTCAGAAGATGGGTCTGCCGGTCTAGCGAGCTGTCTGCTGCTCGAGCAACTGCAGAGCATCGACGCGGCCGCTTCCGACCGCGCCCGGGAGCGGCACTGCCGTCTGCTCGAGCGCGGACTCGACGCCGGCGGTCGAACCGCCTCCGGCCGACAGTGCAAGGCCGGCGAGGCCGGCTACGAGTGGTGCTGCGGCCGAGGTCCCACAGAAGTCGCCGGTGAAGCCTCCGCCGAGTGCGGTCGTGAAGGCGCAGCCGGGGGCAGCCAGCGTCACCCACGATCCGCGCGCGGACCACGGATAGAGCGTGCCGGTCGGATCGACTGCGGCGACGGAGACGACATCGGGATACGAGGCCGGGTACGTCGGTGTGTTGCTGCCGGTGTTGCCCGCAGCCGCCACGAGCAGGTCACCACGCGAGTGCGCATAGGCGAGCGCCGACTCGACTCCGGCGTCGGGGCCGCTCAGGACGAAGCTCATGCTGATCACGCTCGCACCGTTGTCGGCGGCGTAGCGAATGCCGGCGGCGATCGCCGAGGCGGTGCCGGTGCCATCGGCGCCGAGCACCTTGACCGGCATCACGAGGCACGTCCAGCAGATGCCTGCGCCGCCGATGCCGTTGTCGGGACGCGCCGCGATCACGCCGGCGACCATTGTCCCGTGTCCGTACTGATCGGCCGTGCTGCCCGTCCCGTCGGCAAAGTCCGCGCCCGGCACGAGCGCACCCTGAAGATCCGGCTGGTTCGGGTCGACGCCGCTGTCGATCACGGCCACTACGACCGGCTTCGCGCCCTGAGAGACGTGCCAGGCAGCCGGGGCTTCGATCTGCGTGAGGCCCCACTCCTGCGACCAGGCCGGATCGGTCGGAACGACCGTCGTCGGCTGCGAGATCGAGACCGTCGGCACGGGCGTCGGGTCGACGCGCTTGAGCGCGCGCGCGCTCGCCAGGTGACGGTGCTGCCTGGAGAGGTGACGGACGGGCTTGTGGAGGAACTTGTAGACCCCGCTCGGGATCCGGAAAGCGGCGACGCCGACGGCCCGTTGATGCTCCTGGGCGGACGCAGCGCCGACTGCGATCATCAGCACGAGCGCGATGAGAGACACACCCCGGGCTGTCGCCCCAATCCTCACGTCCCGGGTATCGGCTCACCTGCCGCCAACCTTTAGCGTCCTTTGAACCGGGTACCCTGTCGCGCGATGAAGGCCCGGGCACTTGCGATCGGCGTCGTCGTCGTTGCTCTCGTCGGCTGCGGTTCCAAGCCGCTCACCAACGAACGCCTCGCCTCGGACCTGACGACGCAGGTCGGGATCAAGACGTCGGTCGTATGCTGGAAGCAGGCCGGCAAGCTCGGCACGCTGAGCGCGATGGGCTACGACCGCATCTGCGGGATCAACCGGAGCAAGCCGGCGATCTACATCCGCACCGGCGTGAAGGCGAAGCCCGGCTGGTGCCTCGTAACGCCGCGGTTCAACAAGGGCCCCGACTGCCCCCTCGGTTAGCCCGGCCGGTCGAGACGGCGGAGGCTAGTGCGTGCGCTCGGTCGAGATGAGCTTCCCGGCTGCGCTGTAGCCGAGCACCTCGCGAACCCACGTGGCGCAGTTCGTGGGGGCTGGGCAACCGTAGATGTAGCCGCCGTCCTTCGTGAGCGGAATCGTCTTCCGCGCGGTCTTGCCGACCAGGACGACCTTCTTCACCGTGATGTTGGCGACGCCACCGATCAGCCCTTTGATCACCGAGAACGTCGCGCGGCCCGGGGCGAAGAGTGCTCCGTCCGGTGCGCAGCGAGCGCGGTAGGAGTTGGACTGCACGAGGAGCACGCAGACCGAATTGCCCTTCATCAACGTCGCATAGACGAGATACGGCCGGCGCTTCGAGTCGACCGCGGTATCAACGCGACGAGAGATCTGCACGACTCCCACCGACTTCGCGACAGCCGGCAGCTTGTCGTACGCGTGAGCCGAGCGCTTGAACACCTGAAGCGGCGGCTGCGCCGCAGCCACAGCTACCGCCGCGACCACCAGCGCTGCAACGATCCCCCCTCCGAGAAGCCGCATCGGCGCGCATCGTAGCGAGGCTCACCGCGTTTCGCAGAAGCGTTAGGTCATCATTTACAAAGCATGCTCGCGCTCGCCGTCGTACTCGCCGCCTGGATGACTGCGGCACCTCCCGCTCCACACCTCGTGCAGCGGCCGATCCCGTTCGGAGCCGCGCGCCGGGCCGAGACTGCCCGGTATGCGGAGCGCCACTACGGGCTCGATCGCTGGCGGCTCGAGCGGCCGCGAGTGATCGTCGAGCACTACACGGCGACCACCACCTTCTCGCCGGTCTGGGCGACCTTCGCCGCCGACACGCCCGATCCGGAGCTCGGCGAGCTACCCGGAACCTGCGCTCACTTCGTCATCGACCGGGACGGAACGATCTATCAACTCGTCCCCCTCGACACGATCTGCCGTCACACCGTCGGCCTCAACTGGACGGCGATCGGCATCGAGGACGTCGGCACGAGCGACGCGTCGATCCTCTCCGATGGTGCGCAGCTCCGGGCGTCGTTGCACCTCACGCTCTGGCTGATGCACAGGTTCCGCATCTCGCTGCCGAACGTGATCGGGCACGCCGAGAGCCTGACGAGCCCCTACCACCGCGAGCTCTACGCGCCGTGGCGCTGCCAGACGCACGGCGACTGGCAGCACAACGACATGGTCCGGTATCGCGGCCTGCTCGCCTCACTCGCCCGCTCGGAGCAGGTGGTGATCTCACACGCCGGGGGTCCAGTGAAGTCGACGTGCTGACGGGTGCTCGTCACGGTCGCGAACCTGCGCGACCGTTGAGCACGTCGTCGACCCGTGCGACGTCGATCCCACGGCTCGCCAGCAGCACGTACAGGTGGTAGATCAGGTCGGCCGCCTCTTCGACGACGCGCCCGTCGTCCTCGTCCAGCGCGGCCACCACGACCTCGACGGCCTCCTCCCCCACCTTCCGCGCACAGGCACCGGTGCCTGCGTCGAGGAGCTCAGCGGTATAGGAGCCTGCGGGCCGGGTCGCCGCGCGCTCGGAGATCGTCCGCCAGAGCGTCGGCGCGAAGCACGAGACGGACCCCGTGTGACAAACCGGCCCCGCCGGACGAACGCGGACGAGGAGTGCATCGCCGTCGCAGTCGTCGCGGAGCTCCTCGACCGCGAGTGTGTTGCCCGAGCTCTCGCCCTTCTGCCAGAGCCGCTGCCGCGACCGGCTCCAGAACCAGGCCTCGCCGGTCTCGCGCGTGCGCGCCTCGGCCTCAGAGTCCATCCACGCGAGCATCAGCACACGCCCGTCGTCGGCGTCCTGGACGATCGCCGCGCGCAGCTCAGGCTGCTGCATCGCGCACCACCACGCCCTGATCGCGGAGCTCGCGGCGGAGGGCGCCGAGCCGCGCGGGATCCTCGTGCAGGATCGAAGCCAGCAATGCGGCCTGCGCCGTCTCGAGCACCTCGGCGACGTGACGGGCGTTGCCCGCGCCGCCCGACGCGATCACTGGCACCTCGACCGCGGAGGCGACGGCGGACGTCAACCGGAGGTCGTACCCCGAGCGCGTCCCGTCGGCGTCGATCGACGTGAGCAGGATCTCGCCGGCCCCGCGCTCGACCGCCTCGCGCGCCCATTCGACGGCAGTGCGCGGCGTCGCGAGTGTTCCCGCGTGCGAGCGGACATGGCCACGCTCGACGTCGATCGCGATCACGACCGCTTGTGACCCGAGCCGCGCGGCGAGCTCGGTGAGAAGCTCCGGCGACCGGAGGGCGGCCGAGTTGACGGCCACCTTGTCGGCTCCCGCCTCGAGGAGCGTCTCGGCATCGCGCGCCGAGCGGACGCCGCCGCCGACGGTGAACGGGATCTGCAGCCGCGCCGCGACGCGACGCACGAGCTCGACGAGCGTCGAGCGTTCCTCGAGCGTGGCCTTGACGTCGAGGAACACGAGCTCGTCGGCGCCCTCGTCGGAGTACGCGGCGCCGAGCTCGACGGGATCGCCGATGTCGCGCAGCCCGCGGAACCGGATGCCCTTGACCACGCGCCCGCCCGCCACGTCGAGACACGGGATCAGGCGTGGGAAGGGCACCGAACCTCCTCGAGGACGCGCTCGAGATAGCGGGCGCCGGCCGCCCCACTCTTCTCGGGGTGAAACTGCACGCCGAGGAACGCGTTCGACCTCGCCTCGGCGACCACACCCTCCGACCACGCGGTTGCCGCCGGCGTCTCGCACGCGTAGGAGTGCGCAAAGTAGAAGGACGACCCGAGCGGCTCGACGTCGGCCCAGCCGAGGCGTGGGACCCGGCCGCCGCTCAGTCGGACGGCGCGTCCCGGCAGAAGACCGAGCGCCTCGATACCCCCATCCTCCTCCGTGTACTCGAGCGCGAGCTGCAATCCGAGGCAGATCCCGAGCACGGGCCTGCCCGCGGCGCAGCGCTCGCGGAGCGCGTCGTCCTCGCCTCGCGCGCGAAGCCCGAACAGCGCCGTGCGCGCGGCACCGACACCGGGGAGCACCGCGAGGTCCGCGCCCTCGACATCGTCGACGATCTCCGCGCCGAGCCGTTCGAACGCGAGCTCGACCGAGCGCGTGTTGCCCGCGCCGTAACGGCAAATCGCGACGTTCACAGGACACCCTTCGTCGAGGGCAGCTCGACCGACTCGGTGCGAACCGCCGTGCGCAGCGAACGCCCGACCGCCTTGAACGCGGCCTCGCCGACGTGATGCGGATCCCGCCCCGTCGCCTCGACGTGGATCGCCGCGCGTGCGGATTGGGCGAGGCTCGACAGCATGTGCGCTGCGAGCCCCGGATCATGCTCGAGAGCGAGCTCTGCATGCGGTCGTCCGCCGAGATCGACAGCGGCGCGTGCGAGCGCGTCGTCCATCGGGACGACGGCGTCGCCGTAGCGGGCTATACCTCTGCGATCCGCCAGAGCAGCGTCGAGTGCGGCGCCGAACGCGAGCGCAGCGTCCTCGGCGGTGTGGTGGTCGCCGGTCTCGAGATCGCCGGAGCCCTCGAGCACGAGGTCGAAGCCGGCATGGAACGCGAGCTGCTCGAGGAGGTGGTCGTAGAGCCCGGCTCCGGTCGACACGCGGACGCGGCCCGCGCCGTCGAGCGCAAGCCGAACCGCGAGGCGCGTCTCTGCCGTCGCGCGCAGGATCCGGCTTCGCCGGCCGCCCGCCGCGGCAACGGGGGACGGACGCTCGAGCATGCGCGCGAGCGTCTCGACGAGCAGGTCGTCGTCCTCCGGGTCACGGACGGAGGCGCGGATCGCGCCCTCGTACGCGCGCACGACGAGGCCGCGGCGCAGCAGGGCGTCGCCGAGCGCGAGCCCGTCCTCGACCGGGACGTAGAGAAAGTTGGTGGACGACGGAAGCGGCTCGAGCCCGATCGCGCGCAGCGCCGATGCGAGTCGCTCGCGCTCGGCGAGGGTCGGTGCTACGTCGGGCGGATTCGCGAGTGCGGCCGTCGCGAGCTCGGCCGACAGCGATGAGATCGGGGCAGGCGCCTGCCGTGCGTTCAGCTCCGCCGCGACGTCTTGCGCGGCGAGCGCATAGCCGACCCGTGCGCCTGCGAGCGCGAACGACTTCGAGAACGTGCGCAGCACGACGACGTCGCCGTCCTCGATCAGCGGCAGCGCCGTCTCGCCGGCGAACTCGAAGTACGCCTCGTCGACGATCAGCGGCCTGGCATCGGGCAGATCGTCGAGCGTTCCGGTCGGGTTGTTCGGCCGGCAGGCGAAGGTGAGCGCGGGAGCCGGCGAGTAACCGTCTGTGACCTGCGCGCCGGCCAGCTCCGCGGCGATCCGGTACAGCGCGTAGGTCGGCGACGGCGGGATCGCGACCTCGTCGCCCGGTCCCGCCCACGCGCGTGCACAGAGCAGGATCAGGTCGTCCGCCCCGGCTCCGAGCACCACGTTCACCGGGTCCACACCGGCGTACCGGGCGATCGCCTCGATGAGCGGCGGATACGTCGAACCGGGATAGCCGCTCACGCGCGCGACTGCTCCGGCGATCGTTCCCGGGCGCGACGAGGGTAGCGGCAGCGGCGGCGTGTTCTGGTCGAAGCGCAGCACCTGCGACTGGTCGATGCCGGCGATCCGTGCGACCTCGGCGGTCGACGCGGCCCACGCGTATGGCGCGAATCCGGGTGCAAGCGTCCTCATCGCCGCACCGCCGCGGCGTGGGCGGGCATCCCCTCGGCCTCCGCGAGCGCCTCGACGGTCGGCCTGAGCCGCTCGAGGCCGTCGCGCGTCAACCGTTGCACCGTCACCGGCTTGAGGAACGTCTCGAGGCCGAGGCCGCCGACCGATCGCGCCCAGCCCGCGGTCGGCAGAACGTGGTTGCCGCCGGTCGCGTAGTCGCCTGCCGCCACGGCTGACCACGGGCCGACGAACACGGCGCCGGCGTTGCGCACACGATCGGCTTCGCGCTCGGCCGCTCCGAGCAGGACGAGGTGCTCGGGCGCGAGCGCCTCCGCCTCGTCGAGCGTCGCCACCCGGCGGCAGACGGAGCCCGGGCCGTGCTCAGCCTGCGCCGCCAGCTCGAGGGCGATCAGCCTGTCATCCCCATCGCCGGCGACGACGACCTCGGACGGCCCGCCGGGCAAGTCGATCGGCACGTCGCGCGACACCTCGAGCTTGGCCTCGTTCACGTACGAGTTGCCCGGTCCGATGATCTTGTCGACACTCTCGACGTAGGCGAGCCACGCGATCGCCTGCGCGCCGCCGATCGCCCAGACCTCCTCGAGGCCGAGTGCCTCTGCGGCGGCGGCGATCAACGGCGCCCCCGAGGGCGGCGTGCATACGACGATGCGCCGCACACCGGCCACCTGCGCAGGGACGGCACACATCACGAGGGTCGAGATCAGGCCACGCGGCACGTAGACGCCGATCGTGTCGAGCGCGATCCACCGGCGCTCGAGCACCACGCCCGGCTCGACCTCCAGCGTGAGGTCGGCCGGCCGCTGCAGTGCGTGCCAGCGCCGCACGCGGTCTGCGAGGGTGAGCAGGGCGTCGCGCGGCAGGCCCCGGTCATCCGAGACGGCGCGGGCAGGTTCGACCCCGTCGAGCTCGACCGCCCACTCGCGCACCGCCTCGAGGCCGCGCGCCTTGACGTCAGCGACAACTGTCATGCAGCCATCCGCTCGACGGGAACGATCAGGATCGACGAGCCGCCCGCCGCCTCGAGCTTCGGGAGCAGGAGCCAGAGCTCGTCGGCGGGCACGAGCACGTGCACCGCGACTGAGCCCGGCTCGGCGAGCGGCAACACGCTCGGTGCCCGCGGAGCGACGAGCGCGCAGATCTCCGGAAGCGCCGACTCGGGCGCGTTGAGCATCAGATAGCGATGGCGTCGGGCATCGACGACCGCGCGCAGCATCGCCGCGAACGGCTCGGAGCGCTCGATGTCGCCGGCGACGAGCACCGCCTGCGACTCGAGCAGGACGCCGAGCGAGCGGAGGCCGTTCGTACGCAGCGTGTTGCCGGACGACACGAGATCGACGATCGCGTCGGCAAGCCCGAGTCGCGGTGCAAGCTCGACCGACCCGGTGACGTCGACCAGGCTCACCGGCACCGGGAGGAGCTCGCGGGTCAGCCGGGGATAGACGGTCGCGACGGTCGCCCCGTCGAGCTCGACCGGCGCTCCCATCGACGACTCCTGCGGCACGGCCACCTCCAGCCTGCACGAGCCGAAGCCGAGTGACAGCACCTCCGCGACGCGCGCGCCGCGCTCCCGCACGAGATCGAGCCCGGTGATCCCACAGTCGACGACCCCGTCCTGGACGTACTCGGGAATGTCGGCGGCGCGCACCAGCAGCACCTCGACCGGAGCGTTGCGGCACGTGAACGCCAGCGCACGTTCGCCCGGCTGCTCTGGCCCGAGCCCGGCGTCCTCGAGCAGACGGAAGGAAGGCTCGCGCAGCCGGCCCTTGACCGGGAGCGCGACCTTCAGGAGCTCATGCGGTCGAGCGCCAGCGTGTAACCACCCTCGCCGTGCCTCAGCCAGTGGGCGACGCGAGTCACCGTGGTCGTCGACGCTCCGGTCAGCTCGGAGATCTCCAGATACGGACGCCCCTCCTGCAGCAAACGAGCCACCTGCCAGCGGTGCGCCATCGCCTCGAGTTCGGAGAGCGTGCAGAGGTCGCGCAGGAAGTGCTCGACCTCCGCGCGGGAGCGCAGGTTCTTCACGGCGTCGAAGAGCGCCTCCATCTCCGGAGTGCGCCACGGATGTCGGCTCCTGGTTGCCATTGTCTGTCATCATGTTAGCACGGTAACATGTGACCATGGGAACCGGGATCTGACCCGGGTCTGACCCGGCAAATGGAGACACCCGCCCAAACCGAACTGTCCGCGTGGCTCGAGGGACCGATCGCCGTGATCCCGGCCGTCGACGTGCTCGGCGAACGCGTCGTGCGGCTGCGACAAGGCGACTACGGCGACATCGTCGCGGATGCGGCCGACCCGGCGGGGTCGGCGCGGCGCTGGCGCGACGCGGGCGCCGGGCGCATCCACCTCGTCGACCTGGACGGTGCCCGCTCCGGTCGCTCGCGGCCCGAGCTTGTCCGCGAGGTCGCGGCGGCCTGCACCCCCAGCGCACTGCAGGCGTCCGGGGGCATCCGGTCGCTCGCAGACGCGCGCGTGCTCCTCGACGCGGGGGCGGACCGGGTGGTGGTCGGAACCGCGGCGTGGCCCGACCCGGGTCCCTGGGTCGAAGGTCTGGGAGCGTCGCTCGTGGTGGCGATCGACGTGCGCGACGGCCGCCTGCGCACGGCCGGCTGGACGCGGGACCAGGGCATCTCGACCGGCGAGGCGCTACGCCGCGCCGCGGCCTGCGGTGTCGTGCGCTGCCTCGTGACCGCGATCGAGCGCGACGGGACGCTCACCGGCCCCGACCTGGAGCTGATCCGGACCGCCGCAGCGGCCGGCCCTGCCGTGCTGGCGGCGGGCGGCATCCGGACGCCCGCCGACGTCGCCGCGCTCGGCGCCGCCGGCGCGGAGGCGGCGATCGTCGGCCGCGCGCTCCTCCTCCCGCTTACGCGGTGACGAGCTTCAGGTCGGCCTGCAGCGCGGCCAGGTCGAATCCGTTCGGCGCCTTGCCGTGCGCGATGAAGTCCCGGGACAGCACGGCGTACACCTCGTCGCAGTAGCGGTCCCAGAAGTCCCAGGTCATATCCTGGAGCCGCCCCCAGGTCACCACGGTGAGGCCGTCCTGCGCGTAGCGGACGAGATCGACTGCGTGCCCGCCCCAGGAGCCCGGCCGGGCCGGGCCGTCGAGCGAACCGGTCCAGTCCCACAACCGCTGGTCCTGCGCAGTGAGCGGGAGCTGCACCCCGACGTACAGGCCGCCGAAAAGCCAGGCGGTCGATTGGGCGAGGTCGTGATCGTGGATGGGAACCTGCGCGTACGCACCGATCCGGTGACGATCGATCCCTTCGCGCCGCCAGTAGCGAAGCACGTCGAGGACGACCGCACCCGCTTCCCCGCTCAACGGGTCGACCTGCTTCACGTGGTCGAACGCGTGGAGCACCGATCGCTCGGTCACCTCGACCGGCTGCCCACGGCTCTCGGCCGTCCACGCCTCGATCATGTGCCCCGCCGCGGCGATCGTGCAGTCGCCGATCCGGTCGTTGGCGTACATCGGCCAGCCGGTCACGTGGTCGGTGAGATCGAGCGACGCCGGCGGAGCCGGCAGCTCGGTGCGATCGACGTAGCTCGCGATGTGCAGGGTGCGCACGTCGGTCCGAACCGGGAGCTTTCCCAGCTTGCGGATGCTGGTCGCGGTTGTCGTCATCACGGCCCTCCCTCTGCTGTGGTTGGAGATCGAGAGCCGCAGGACCGCAGGTGTCGCCGAATGAGTCTGACGCGGGCCCCGAGCGCCGTCAAGCGGCGTCAGGGCCGTTTCGAGCGTTGCTGCCGCGCCCTGATCTTGTACTCGCGAACCTGTTCACGCCGGAGGAGGCTGTCGCGCCGAACCTCGAGCGCGTGGAGCTCGCGCTGCAACTTGCGGTAGCTCGACCAGCGTTCCGCCGACAGCGAGCCGTCGAGCAGCGCCTCTCGAATCGCGCAGCCCGGCTCGCTGTCGTGCGCACAGTCGGAGAAGCGGCAGCGCAGCGCGATCTCCTCGACGTCGCCGAAGGTCTGCTCGAGGTCCGCGTCCCACAGTTGCAGCTCGCGGATGCCTGGCGTGTCGAGGACCACGCCGCCGTCCGGCAGCACGACGAGCTCCCGCCGGGTCGTCGTGTGACGGCCGCGGTCGTCGTCGCGTACCTCGCGCGTCTCCTGCAGGTCGGCGCCGGCGAGCGCGTTCACCAGCGTCGACTTGCCGACGCCGGAGGAGCCGAGCAGCACGGCGGTCCGGTTCCCCCGGAACCAGGCGCGCACGTCGTCGAGCCCCGCCGCGGAAAGCGCCGACACCGCGAGGACGGGGCACGAACCGAAGGTCACCGTCTCGGCCTCGGCCAGGAACGGCGAGACGTCGTCGACGAGGTCGACCTTCGTCAGGAGCACGACGGGCTGCGCACCGCTCTCCCACGCCATCGCCAGATAACGCTCGAGGCGGCGTGCGTTGAAGTCGAGCGGCAGCGACTGGATCAGGAAGGCCACGTCGACGTTCGCCGCGAGCACCTGCTCGCGGGTGGCGTGCAGCGCCTCCTTGCGCGACAGCACCGTGCGACGTGGCAGCACCTCCTCGACGAGCGACGATTCGGGACCGAGCCCGATCCAGTCGCCGACCGCCGGTAGACGATCCTCGCGTGCCAGGCGGGCAGCCGCGCTCGCGCGGACCGTCCCGGCTGCGCCGGCAAGATCGTAGGCCCCCCTGTGCTGGACGGCGACGCGGGCAGGGACGAGCCCGGCGGCGCGATGCTCGGCGAACGCGGCTTCCCAGCCGTCGTCCCAGCCAAGACGCTCGAGCGGCGAATCCGTGAGCGGAAGGTTCAAGCGAAGCTCCTTTGTGTGCGTTGTCGATGAACGGGCGCGCTGCCCGTCACCTGACGCTCAGGAGCAGGTGCGACGGGCGGCGGCGCGGGGCTCGCAGGAAACATGGACAGCCTTCATCTCGCACCACCTCCTCGTCGAAGAGTCTTCGGACGGGTCCATTGTGCGGCCGATCCGCGAAATGCGCAAGTCGCGCTACCGTCGCGCGATGCGAACCCTCGCGCTCCCAATAGCAGCGCTGGCCCTGCTGGCCGGCTGCGGCGGCACGAGCCACGTCACGCTTGCAGGCTGCCTGAACGACGCTGGGTTCCTGGTCACCTCCTCCGGATCGAAGGTCGACGGAACGTCACCCTCAGGCGTCGCCTTCACCCTGCGGACGTACCGGACCCCGGCGGCTGCGAAGCAGGCTGCCCAGAGCCTCGACTCGCGTACCACGGCGGTGGTAGCGAGCGGCGTCGTCGACTTCCGCGGCAATCCGGACCCGAAGGCGGCCCTCTCGCCCGACGAGCTCCGGACGGTCCGCGGCTGCCTGGGCAAGGTGCAGGGTTGACCGGGATACACTGGGCGCGCCCGCGGCGCGGTGAGGTTCCGAACCGGGTCAGATCCGGGAGGAAGCAGCCCTAAGGATCCCTCACCGGTGCCGCGGCTTTTCGAAATCCCCAACTTTCAATCTCCGATGGGCCGCTTAAGATCCGGATAGGTCGTCGTCTGCGTCATTAGTGCCCCGGGGAGGAGCCCAACAGTGAGGAAGTCGATCGTCCTGGTCGTCTCTGCGATCTCGATCGCGGTGACCCTTGCGGCAAGCGCCGGACCGGCAGCGCACGCCGGCAACAACGTCCCGACCCGCGACGGCGGCCGTGGCTTCTGGTTCGTCCGCGCATGTCACGCCCCGACGATCACGCTCGGCGCATGTGGGGCGCAGGTGATCACGAACAGCCAGGGCACGCCACTCGTCACGAGCGCTGCACCTCCGCCGGGCGCCTACGGGCCGCTGCAGTTCCACACGGCGTACAACCTGCCGACGACCGCGCCGAGCACGCAGACGATCGCGATCGTCGACGCCTACGACGACCCGAACATCGAGGCCGACCTGAACACCTTCTCGAGCAACTACGGCCTCCCGGCGTGCACCACCGCCAACGGCTGTTTCACCAAGATCAACCAGACGGGCGGGTCGACGCCTCCGGTCGCAAGCTCCAGTTGGGCCCTCGAGATCTCGCTCGACGTCGAGACGGCGCACGCGATGTGCCAGAACTGCAAGATCCTGCTCGTCGAGGCTTCGACGTCGAACCTCAGCGATCTCGGCGCGGCCGAGAACGAGGCCGTCGCGCGCGGGGCGAACGTGATCTCGAACTCTTGGGGAGCACGGGAGTACTCGACCGAGACGACCGACGAGGCGAGGTACTTCAACCATCCGGGCGTCGCGATCACGGCGTCGACGGGTGACAGCGGCTACGGCGTGCAGTTCCCCGCCGCATCGCGGTACGTGACGGCCGTCGGCGGCACGTCCCTGACGCTGAATGCCGACAACACGTGGAAGTCGGAGACCGCGTGGGTCGGCGCCGGCTCCGGCTGCTCCGGGTACATCCAGAAGCCCGCGTGGCAGACCGACGGGTCCTGCACGCGCCGGACGGTCGCCGACGTCTCTGCCGACGCCGACCCGAACACCGGCGCCGCGGTCTACGACTCGGTTCCCTACTCCGGCGCGTCGGGCTGGTTCCAGGTCGGCGGCACGAGCCTCGCGGCACCGCTGATCGCATCGGCGTACGCGCTCGCCGGTCATGCCTCGTCGCTGAACGGCGCGTCGACCGCGTATGCGAATGCGTCGGCTTTGCACGACGTGACGTCGGGAGTCAACGGCAACTGCGGCGGGAGCTACCTATGCACGGGTAAGCCGGGTTACGACGGCCCGACCGGGCTCGGCTCGCCGAACGGCCTCGCTGCCTTTGGCGGATCCGGCGGCGGGTCGTCGCCTCCTCCGCCACCTCCTCCGGCCGACTACTCGTTGGGCATCTCGCCGTCGAGCTCGACCGTGACGGTCGGAACGAACGCCGTGTTCAACCTCAACGTCACCACGACCGGCGGTTTCTCGAGCACCGTCGGCTTCTCCGAGACCGGATTGCCGAACGCCGTGTTCGCTCCCGCGTCCGTGACCGGCTCCCGGGACGTCGACGATGACCGTCACCACGAGCAGCGTCGCTCCGGGCAGCTATCCGTTCACGGTCACCGGCACGAGCGGTCTGACGACGCACACTGCCACGGGCACGCTCGTCGTCCAGGCAGCCCAGACGCCTCCACCACCCCCGCAGGGAAACTTCTCGATCTCGATCTCGCCGTCGTCGCGGACGATCCTGCCGACGAGCACGACGACCTACACCGTGACGATCACGCCGAGCAACGGCTTCTCGAGCCCGGTCACGCTGTCCGCGTCGGCTCTCGCGAGTGGCCTCTCCGGGTCGTTCTCGCCCAACCCCGGCACGTCGTCGTCGACGTTCACGCTCACGGCCGGCATCACGACGACGAGCCGGTTCGGCCTCCGGACGACGGTCACGATCACGGGAACCAGCGGTTCGCTGTCGCACTCGGCGACGCTCACGCTCTTCGTCTTGTAGCCGCCCCGTCTGAACGGCGGGCGGCGGGCCGGCTGCTCAGGTGAGGTGTCCCTCGCCCGTGTCGGCGAGCCTGCGCGCGAACGCCGCGTCGCCGGCGCAGATCCGCTCGACGTCCATGCGGTCGACCGCGACAACGCGTACGTCGGTCTTCGCGCGGACGCGGGCGGTTCGCCTGCCGTCGGCGGACAGGAGCGCACGCTCGCCGACGATCGTGTCCGGCCCGAACTCCCGCGTCCCGTCCGGAGCGTCGACGATAACCGTGCCCTCGAGGATGACGTAGAGACCGGACCCGTACTGGCCCATCTCGATCAGCACCTGACCGGCGGCGACACTCGACTCGGTGCCGTTCGCGTGCAGAATGCGGAGGTCGTCGGCGTTCATCGCCTCAGCGTGGCAGATCTGGATCTAATCGTCGTACGACCGGGTGTGCCGTCGGTCGTAGAACCAGGCGATGATGATCAGCACCACGGACAGTGCGAGGAACGCGCCGAAGAAGCCCCATGCGTAGACGGCACGGCTGAAGAGCAGGAGCAGGATGAAAGCGCCGACCCCGGCCGCGATCACGATCCCGAACATGCCTGCCCAGAACTTGCCTCCGAGTCCCTCGTCTTCCATCTGACGGCGAGTATGAAGCTTCGAGCACTCCACGTCTATCTCAGATGTGACCCTGGACGGCCCGATGCGCTCGATTCCATTCGCCGGTGCTACGTTTTCGCCCACTTGCGGGCGCATGGCTCAGCGGGAGAGCGCTCGCTTCACACTGCTGAGCGTGCTCGGGCTGCGGTGGGCGCCGATCAAGGAGTCATCGCCGCACACCCAATAGCTCGGCCTGCCTTCTCGGACGAGGAGCATGAAGAGAGGAGCGCAAGTGGCGATCGACTGCGAGGTTCAGCGGCTCGAGCTGGGAGACGTCGTGCTGATCGATCTCCCCGGCGAGCCGGCGAAAGTCGAGGCGAAAGTGGTGCGGCAGATCGAGCGGACCGAGAGCGGCGTGCTCGTGACGTTGCGCGTGGCGGGCCGGGACGACTTCGTCAGGGAATGGATCCTGGACCAGATGGTCACAGTCGTCCGTGGTCCCTAGCTGAGGCAGTTCGTGCCCCGCAGCACCGAGTTGCCCAGTGCGGCGAGCGACCAGGTGCGGGATCGAGACGCGCTCGAGCCCGCACCCCACGCCGGATAACTGTTCGCCGAGACAACTCAGAACGACCAGAGCGACAACGCCCCAGCGGGGCAGACAGCCTTCCTAGGCTGATCCGTCACTGTTCAGACGCCCACTCGCCAGAAGGTTGGCACGAGTCGGCGTCCACTTCGAAGTCTTGCGTATCTAGGTGATAGTGAAGATGCCCTTCATTCCGGCTGCGGCATGGCCGGGAACGGTGCATTTGTACGGGTAGGTTCCCTTGCGAAGGAAGACGACTCTCAACGTCGTGGACTTGCCGGGCGAGATCATCTTCGTCTTGCGGCCGTCGATCTGGAAGTCGTGACTGAGTTTGCCGACGTTCTTCACCTTGAAGATCACGACGCCGCGCTTCGCCGACTTGCTGCTCAGCACGAACTTGAACTCGGACGCGGCGACGTTCACGGTCTTGATCAACGCGACCGTGTGCGTTCCGTCGACCTGTCCCGGACGAACCCCCGCTTGCGCTGACGCTGCGGCGGCGACTGAAACCGACAGCGCAAGCGAAACGGCGAGCAACCGTTTCATTCGCTCCTCCTCGTAGTTGCGGCAAATCGTACCGGCCAAGGCAGGGAACGCCCTACGCGAGCCGGAGATCGCGCTCCTTAAGATAGAGGGCGTGCCGATGTCCGTGACGCTTCCCCTGATCGACCACTTGGCCCTGCGAGTACGTGACGAGAGACGCAGCCGCACCTTCTACGAGCAAGCCCTCGAGCCGTTCGGAGTGAAGGTGGTGCAGAACTCGCAGGGCATTGGGTTCGCCATCGAGGGCGGTGGAGATTTCTGGATCGGGGAAGGGGAACCCCCGGCCGCTCCCGTTCATGTGGCCTTCGCCGCAGCCGACCGAGCCACCGTTGACAAGTTCCACCGCGCTGCTGTGCAAGCCGGCGGCCGCGACAACGGCGCGCCGGGTTTTCGCCCGCATTACCACGCCCGGTATTACGCAGCGTTCGTCATTGACCCGGACGGGAACAACGTCGAAGCGGTCTTCCACGGGGACCGCCAGCTGGCAGACACGTAGGGGCTCGCTTGGGGCGAGATGATGCGTAGGTGGACCTCGGCGGCTTGCTACTCGGTGTGTTCTCGGCGTTCCTCTCCGTATTCCTGCTCGCCGACGTACCCGGTCGTGTGAGTCGCAAGCTCGATCCGGCGGTGCAGAAGAAGCTCGACGCAGCGGGCGGTGGACTCATGGCGCTGAACAGTCGCAGGACTCACGTCACGTTCGGGATCGTGTTCCTCATCCTCGCGATCATCCTCATCGTCAGTTCGGTCTAGCCCTTCTCCACGACGAAGCGCGTAGACCTCAAAGGCTCTTCGCGGCCGCCGCCCGTATCTGGCTGAGGAGCTCCGTGCCCATTCGACTCCCGTCCGGGAGCTCGTCATTTCGATCCCAACGCCAGCTTGCGACCATCGCCAGCATTAGGATCCGGCACTCGCACAGCAGGTCTTGATCAGCGCCTGGATAGTGCGTGCTCACGTCTTCCGGGGCGTGGGCGACGTCGAACTCGACCGGCCCACGGCAACAAGTCTCCAAGTCTGTGAACAGCAACCCGTGCTCCGTCGTGAGCAAATTGCCAGGGTGCGGCTCGCCGTGGAGCAGCTGCTCGGCGGCGTCCCGCTGACCGATTGCCCACGTCAACTTTCGCAACGTGTTGCTCAGAAGCTCGCGATCCGCATCCCGAAGATCCGGGGTTTGGGTGCGGTTGCCGATCAGTGACTGCGCCTCCGCGACGCGATCCGTGAAGTGAGGCGCAATGAAATCGGCTTGCCGCATGCCGGCGTGCAGCCGCTTAAGCGCCTGCGCATACTCGGCTGGTGCGACGTCACGGTGGGATACAGGCTCGTAGTAGGTCCAGAATGTGATGACGAAGCCGTCACGCGAGTAGACGCGAGGTTCCACCCGAGGATCGAGTGAAGCTATGGGGCTATCGGTTTGGACGAGCCGACGAGCGACCTCGACTTCGAACTCCGCGCCTCCCTGGCCCTCCATGTGCGCGACCCGAGCCAGAACGTCACAAGGCCGCAGGCGAAGAGCGAGCCGGTTCGAGTCGTGGAGAACGACTGCGTCATCGACCCTCAGATCAAGCGCTGAGGCAGTCGACACAGCCGCACCCACCGCCGACTTGATTTGCGACGGCTGCATGGTCCCAATCATCCCTCGTGTGACGGGAGCTGGTGTCGGCGCGGCGACGACAACGCGAGAAGCAGCCGTCGCCCTTGTTGTAGGAGATCGCGAGGTCGTAAAGCCTGGTGACTCCATCGTGCGGCTTTACCGCCCCGCACGCCGGATCGCAAGGATCCGTCGCGTACGGTCCTAAGCCGGTCCTAGCCGGACTCTAACCCGAGCCGTCCACCCTGAACGCGATGGACAGCGTCGCGTATCCCAGCGAGGCGTGGACGGACCGCCGCGGCTTCGCCACCGTCCGCATCCCGGCCGGGCGAGCTGCGCTCGCAAGAGGCAACGCACGATCGGCTTGATCAGTTCGTCGGCGCGGTCGAGACCCACCCCCACGCGAAAGGAGAAAACAGATGAATGGCAAGGCGCTCATGCTCATCCGCACCACTGTCGTTTCGGTGTCCGTGGCTGCGGTCGCAGCCCTGGGGATTCCCGCCCAGGCCGCCCTCCGGCCGGCGTCAGCACATGCAACTCGCACAGCCGCCCTGGTGACGACGACGATCAAGGTCACAACCTATAACTCCAGTTTCCACCTCAGCGCGAAAACCGCACCGCGAGGCGTCGTGATCTTCGAGGTCACAAACAGCGCCGTCTTCGGCCACGACTTCAGCATCAACGGCCACACGACGAGGGTGCTCAAGACGGGCCAGTCAGCGACCCTGCGAGTGACCTTCCTCAAGCCGGGCCACTATGTGTACAAAGACACTGTCGACCACCACGTCCAGTGGGGCGACGTTGGCGGCTTCACGATCACCTAGGCAACACGCGCACACGCGGTCTTCATGGGGCCGAGTAGCTGCGGGCGCACGCAGCTACTCGGCCTCGAACATCAACTGACGGTTGCGTGGGTGCTCGGTTTCCTCTACCGCGATTGTCTCGCCCTCTCTTAGCTTCAATCATGGTTCGTCTTTGTTCCTCCGCGTCTGCGGATGTACCGTCTCGCCGCGCGCGAGCATCGCCACGAACTCCGCGATCTTGCGGGCTCGAGTCTCGGGGCGCTTCACCGCCTCGATGCGATGCAGAATCGCGTAGCGATTCTGGCTGGTGAGCCGTCTGAACATCGTCATCGCCTTCGGTTCAGCCGCAAGCGCAACTGCCAAGTCGTCGGGCACGCGGGCCGTCGCGGGGCCGGCGTAGGCAGCCTCCCAACGTCCGTCGGCCTTTGCGCGCTCGACCTCGGCGATTCCCGAAGCCTGCATCCTGCCCTCGCTGACCAGTCGCTCGGCGAGTGTCGTGTTCCGCTTCGACCAGCGGCTCCGTGCCCGCCTCGGCGTGAAACGCTGAAAGTACGTTCGCTCGTCGCGGCGGCGAACCTGACCGTCGATCCACCCGAAACACATCGCCTCCTCGAGGGCCTGGTCGTAGGTGAGGCTCGTCGGGGAGGTAGTGCCCTTCTTCGCTAGTACGAGCATGACGCCCGCCCAATCGGCGTGGTTGCGCCCGAGCCAGTCACGCCACGCGCGCGCGTCAGGGACAACCAGTTCGCCGTCCTCACCGCCGATCCAGTTACTTCTAGCATCGCTCGGTAGGCCTCGCCTGTCCCAGTGTTCTGTTCGACACCCCGAGGTCGGTACTCATCGGTTGCCGGCAGGGCTTGGGGCTGGAGGCGCTCCGTACTTGTGTAGGCAGAAGTGGAGGGCAGCCAGGTACGCCGGCGAGTTCTCCATTGCATGCGGGATTACGATCGCGCCGTTGCTTTCGGGATCAGGAAAGTTCGCGGCGCCGTGGGCACGCATGCATCGCGAGAACCTCAGCGCCTGTGCCAGGACGAACGGCTGCGGGGTAGCGGAGTAGGTCGGCACCACGGACTTACAGGCTTTCTGCGCTCTCCCGACCTGCGAATTGCTGACCCCGAGCCGCTGTGGAGTGAGCTTGGACTTATCGAACGTTCCGCTGCTCTCAGGGTCGGGCCAGAGCGGCACGCCGTGGGAGCGTATGCAGCGGGCGTAGCCGAGCGCTTGGTCGTGGGTCGAGCCGCGGCTCGGCGGCCTGCTCCGGGCTGTCGTCGTGCTGAGCTGTGCCACGTGACTGCCCCGCGAACCGCCACACCCAGACGCCAGGAAAGAAAAGGCCGCAAGGGCGCCGGCGAGAACGGAGAAACGAAGAGTGCGACCAGACACTTCGAAAGCGAAGCACAGCTCTCTAAAACGGATCTAACGCCGGCAGTCGGTCGACTCAACGGCATTCGGGGAACGGTCGTGTGCGCCGGCATCCGCGAATGACGCCAGAAGCGGAGTCGGGTGGCGACTTGTTGCCGCTGCTGCTCAGACCGCTCGAACTTCGGCGAGCCGCTTGACTGCGAACTCGTCGGTCCCGCTGGGGTCCCAGCAAACGGCGGCTTCCCATGCGGCCGATGCTTGTGCGGCAACGTCGAGCGCGTCGTCGTCCAGACCAGCGGCGTTGTGTGGCAACACGAGGTCGAGGTCGGGGACGTCCACGTGCGACTCGTCCCAGTCGATCAGCACGACCCGATCCGCGGTCACGCGGATGTTGCCCGGGTTGGGGTCGCCGTGAACGACGCACCGCTCTCGTCCGCTGAGTCGTGCCCACGCTGCCCGGCATCGAGTAACGCCCTCGGCCGGCATTGCGTCGAGGTCGATCCTCGTCCCGGTTGTCGCGTGAAGCAGGTCGGTCGAGGATCGCCACCCCGGGCGTTGAGGCCAGCCGTTCGTCAGTCGGTGCAGCTGGCGGAGAGTGTCGGCGACGCGATGCCAGTCGGCCTCCGTTTCGGGCCGTCCGCCCTCCACGTGGGTCATCACGACCAGTCCGTCGGCGAAGTACCGGCCGTCCGTGGTCGGGATCGGGACCGGCACGGTCATCCCTTCACGGTCGAGGTGTCGCAACAGCGCGGTCTCCCACGAGAGGTCAACGTCGCTGCGCCTGCCGAGACGACCGACCGCGAGCTGCCCGTGCACGCGCACGCTCCACACCTCGTTGACGCCAACTCCGCCAGTGAGCGGTTCGATACGGGCGACGTCGTCACCCCACTGATCGAGTGCCTCCCATCCCACGGCCACATCTTCGCGGAGGGTCATGAAACGCTCGGCGGCGGCTCAGCGAGTGACGGCGCCAGTCCAGGTTTGTCGAAAAGAGCCTTCTGCGCCGGAGTCTCCTCGAATCGGGTAGCGCTCCGCCATTCCGAGCCCGATGCTCAACGACTGCTGCAGGGCTACAAGACGGCCCGCTGCGCCAGTGATGCGGAATGACCCTGACGTTCTGGTGCCTCGCCAGGTTCGCCTATGCATGATGCAGGAACCTGAAGTAGAACGCCCCGAACACCAAGACAAGACCGACGTTAACCGCAAGCCGCTCCCAGAAGTGGTTTCGGAAGAACAGAATGTCTACCCCGACCACGACAGCGACCATCGCGACCACGCATAGCGCGGCGGCTGCCGACCTTCCCATCGAGCCACCCTACCGAGGCGGCGAGGGCCGTACTCAGGCCCTGGGCGGCACAGAGACGACGGTACCGACGAACCCCTTCGCGTCGTGCTCGTGCTGAGTCGCGCCACGTGACTTCCCGGCGAGTCGCCGCACGCGGCCGCCAGCAGCGCCGCCCAAGCCCAACGAGCGTGCGGGCAAACGGGACTGGTTTCACTCGCACCAGGGGCTAGGTGTGGCTGCCGCCGGGGAAGCCGATGTGTGGTGCGTCGTGTGGGTAGAGCGGGTCGCAGGCTTTGAGCGCCCGCTGGAACAGCGGGGTGGTGGTGTCGAGCGCTTCGATTCGGGCTTCGGGGAGGCTGCCTTGTCCGTTTGGGTCGGGGAAGCCGGTGACGTCATGCGTGCGCATGCAGGTCGCGAATCGAGCGAGCGCTTGGGCGGCCTGCGCCTGTTGTGCGGGAGTGAGTGGGTGCGGGCCACCGCTTGGCTCGAGCTTCCGGCAGGCGCTCTCGGCAGCTTGGAACCGTGGCGTTTCGGGGGCGATGTTGCCGAGGATCGTCAGCCCCTGCCGGCCGGTGGGCGGGGACATCGCAACGCCGTGGGCTGTCATGCAGGCGGCGTAGGCGGGAGCACTCGCATGGTCGGAGGTCTGCGTCGAGGCAGTTGTGCCGGTCTGGGTGCTGCCGAGTGCGGCAACGCCCGGGTTGCCCCCGCCGCCGCAGCGTGCAGAGAGCAGCGCGAACGCAACGACCACGACGGCGCAGGCGAGGATGATCGGTTGGCGGCAGCGCATGGTGTTTCGGCTCCTGTCAGGAAAGCACCACGCTCTGAAGCGGCTCTAAAAGCTGCGCGGGAATGACGCTCGGATGCACCGGTGTTCTCACAGACGCCTGACCGACGATCCGTTCCGCCTGATGTCTCGTTCTATGAATGTCCTCCGTCCCTCTGGCAGGTCTTCTGGGCTGCCCGGAAGATCGGGTTCGGGTCCACCCCGGCTTTCGGGCCATACCCTTGGCTGACTCCTCCGTTCGAGAACTTCGGATCGGGGTAGTGCGGCACCCCGTGCGAGCGCATGCACGCCGCAAAGGCAAGCAGGCGTTCTTTCATCCGCTGCTGCCGCGCTGCGCTCAGACCCTTCCCGGCCGGAATCAGCTTCTGACAGTCAGCCTCTGCCTTCTGAAACAGCGGCGAGCTTGGATTGAGCGACGACGAGACGGTGATCGTGATCGTTCCTTGCGCGTTCGGGTCGGGGAAGTTCGGCACCCCGTGGGAGCGCATGCACGCGGTGTACTTGACGGCGTTCGCGCCCGTGCCCACCTGTGTCGACATGCTCGCGCCGAATCCGCCGACACCCGGTGGAAACAAACTCGCGCGGTAGCTCGCGTTGCTGCCGCTCGAGGGTGTCGTTGCGAGGCTCGCGATCGACGGCGACTTCGCGCCGCCTCCGCCGCAGCCGGCGATGAGCAGAGAAAGGCTCGCCAACCCCGCTACGAGCGAAGCGAAGGCCGGGTCAACGCATGGCCGGTTCACTCGTTGAAGAAAGCACAGGCGTATGAAACGACGTTAAAAGCGGCCGCTGCGGGCTGCGCCAGTGGTGCGGACCGACGCCTGAGCGGTTTCGCCTCGTACGGCAACCGTCCGGCTTGTTTCTCGGCCTGTCGGAAGGGTTCAGACCAGATGCCGAGAAGCGGTCGCGCGGTCAGCCGCCGGCATTCTGGATTGCCTCTCTGACCTTCGCGGGCGTGAGCGCGCCGTGCGACGCCGGGAGGCACGCCTCCACGGCGTGCAGAACTGCCGGTGAGTGAACATCGATTCCCTGAGCTTGGACCATCTCGACCGACAGCTGGCCCTGCGCGGTCGGATCGGGGAAGCGGGCCACGCCGCGTCTACGCATGCACTTGGCGAACGACAGCTCGTCCGCGAGCTGGGTGCGCTGCTGCTGGCCTGTTTGCGGCGGCCCGAGCCCACCGCTCGGGAGCAGGCGGTTGCATGCCGTCTGGGCCGCATCGAATTTGTTTTGGTTGGTCTCCGCAGCCGCTACGACTTGGGACTTCGGGATCCCTCCGCTGCTGTCGGGGTCGGGGAAGTTCCGGACGCCGTTCGAGCGCATGCATCGGGCGAAGCCGACTAGCCCGCTCTGCGTGGTCGCCGTGCCGGCAGTTGTGGAGGAGCCGACGCTGGCAACTCCCGGGGAGCGGCCGCCGCTATCGCACCCGGCCGCGACCAGCGAAAACGCAACAACCGCGACGAGGAAGCTGACGATGAGGGGGCGGCGGCAACGCATGATTTGCGGTTCCCTTTCAGTGGAAAGCAAAGGAAGCTAACCGCCCCAACCTGAACGATTCGGCGCCGAGGCTGAGAGTCTGCTGAGAGCTTGCTTAGAAGCGTTGTCGACGCGGGAGGCGAGCTCGAGCAAGCAGCTTCGCCTCTCTCGTCGTGGTGTCGAGCGACGGGCGCTCAGTTGAGGGAGCGTCTTTCTCGCTTGAGCGTGTCGAGGCCGGCTCCCTGACCGATGTTCACGTGCCGTCATACCCTTTGCGGCCTCAGTGAGTTCCGTTCAGAACAACGCCGGATCAACGACGTTCGGGATCATCGGTGCCGGGTTCGTCCCCGGCCGGTGAGGCAATCCAGCGGGCCGTCCCCGAGAGCTAGTAGCCGAGCGGATGCTCGGGCGCGTCCCGTGGCCAGTCCGCGGGGTCGCACGACCCACCCTCGCACAGGTCAATCTTGATGACCGGCGGCGGTTCCACGATGCCCTCGCGCTGGTTCTGGATCGCGACTCGCCGCGTTCGTGCTGCCGCGAAAGCTGGAGGCCCTCTGCGCCTTAGTCGGCTAGAGCCGTGCGGACGAGTTCGGCGTTCGCGTCCCACACCTCGCGCGGCGTGGGCGGGAGGATGTCGTCCCAGATCGCCGCGAACGAACTCCGCAGCTGCTCCATGCGTGCGGTGCGCGCCATGAACCAGATGTGGCAGTGCTCGGAGCCTTCGCCCCAGCGTCCGATGTGGACGTTGCCGACGCCCGGGATCGAGGCGACCGCGCGTTGGATGCGAAGGAGCAGCGGCCCGAGCTCCGCGGCGTGCTGGTGGTCGAGGTCGGGGAAGTCGAGATGCGCGCGCGTCTCCAGCAGGCACACGAACGGGAGCCCTGACGGCTCGCGCAGCGGCCGGAGCATCCAGCGCTCGTCGTGCCAGATCGCAGACTGGACGCCGTTCTTGCACGCCTTGCAGTCCCCGCCGACGCCGTGGCGCGGCTTCTCCTCAGCGACCGGCGGCTCGAGCTCCTTCGGCGCGATGTCGCCCACGAACGGCCACGACTCCCAGTCCTCGACGGGCGGCGTCCTCAGGTCGGTGCGCGCGCGCTCCCAGAACTGTTCGGGCGTCTCCGGCACGCTGTCATCATCATATGAGTCCCATGGAGTGGCCGAAGCGGTTCTACGAGCGCAAGCGCGGCGAACGCTGCCCGATCTGTGAGCAGGGCCGGCCCGACGAGACCGCTCACGGCATTCGCTTCTTCTCGGGCGAGCTGACCGATGCGTATCTGAGTCGCAGCGGCGTCCAGCGCGGCCTCTCGCACGTCTACTACCGCGGCGGCCATGTCGTCGAGCCGACCGAGCTATCCGCGCCGGAGGCGATGCGCTTCTGGCTCGAGCTGCTGCACGCGGGACGCGCGATCGAGCGCGTCTTCGGGCCGGTTAAGATGAACTACGACATCCTCGGCAACTCGGTGCCGCACCTGCACGTGCACCTCGTCCCGCGCTACGCGGACGACCCGCGTCCCGAGTGGCCGTTCCCGTTCCCGGAAGAAGATCCGCCGGCGTTCCCCGACGACGAGGTTCGCGCAGACGCCGAACGCCTGCGGGTCTCGTGTCAGGCGTCCTCGGACGCCTTCTTGTAGGCGGGGTTCGGGGACTTCCGCCCCGCCAGTGAAGGAAGACTGTAAGCGTGGCGCATGTGCGTGCCGCCCACGCAGCTTGCTAGCCGGGCTTGGCACGCGTTGGCGCACTCAGCCGACATGGTAAGGAGGGCGTCGACGGTTCGAGTCCGTGAGAGGCTCCGCGAGGGCGACGCACGTCGGCGCCTTCGCGTTCAGACCGACTTGCACAAAGTCGAACCTGCGGTGGGTATAGAGCCGTCTATGGAGCTTTCGCGTCGAGAACCCGGCCGCTGAGCCGATCACGGTCGCCTCGAGTCGCTCGTCGAGTGGCCAGAGTAGGCGAGCGCGCGGGTGGCCTGCCCCCCGGCCCGGCGATACTGGGCCGGAAGTTATGAACGGGGTTCCTGCGACCGTGCTCCGGATCGCCGAAGTGCGGGACTTGCAGCGCTGGCGTCAGTCCTCGTCCACAAGTCCCGTCCGATAGGCGACGACGATCGCCTGGGCGCGGTCACGGACGTCGAGCTTCTGGAGGACGCGCGTGACGTGCGTCTTGACGGTCGTCTCGCCGATGTAGAGCTGCGTTCCAATCTCTGTGTTGGAGAGCCCCTGCGCGAGGAGCTGCAGGACCTCGTGCTCACGCGACGTCAGCTCGTCGAATCCCGTCGGCGGCGTCCGGGGAGGCAGCTTCGTGAACTGCTTGATAACGCGCCGCGTCACACTCGGCGACAGGAGCGCGTCCCCGGCTGCGACGGTTCGGATCGCGGCGAGGAGCTGCTCGGGCGGATCGTCCTTGAGCACGAAGCCGCTCGCCCCGGCGCGCAGCGCCTCGTAGATGTACTCATCGAGGTCGAACGTCGTGAGGATCAAGACGCGTACGAGCTCGTCGGCCGCGAGGATCCTGCGCGTCGCCTCGAGACCGTCCAGCGTCGGCATGCGGATGTCCATCAGCACGACGTTCGGCTGGAAGCGCGCGGCCTTCTCAACGGCTTCGAGACCGTTCTCGGCTTCCGCCACGATCTCGATGTCGTCCGCGTTCTTCAGGAGCATCCGAAAGCCGTCTCGCACCATCCACTGGTCGTCGGCGACGAGGACGCGGATCGTCATCGATCGTCTCGTTGGAGCGGCAGGCGGGCACGCAAGAGGAAACCCCCGCCGTTTAGAGCTTCTGCGCCCATCTCGCCGCCATAGATCTTGACGCGTTCCCCGACGCCGACCAGGCCGTGGCCGGGTCCCGGCCCGGGGGGGCCGCCGCGGCCGTCGTCGCGAACCTCGATCCGCAGCTCGTTCGGCGCATGGACGATCTTGACGTCGGCTCGTGTGGCGTGCGCATGCTTGAGCACGTTCGTCAGGCCCTCTTGGACAATCCGGTAGGCGGAGAGGTCCAGCGCCCTCGGGAGCGATGCGGGCTCACCCTCGGTCTCGAGGTCGACCCGCAGTCCCGTCCTGCGTACCTCGTCGAGCAGCAGCTCGAGCGCTGCGAGGCCCGGCTGAGGAGTGAGGTCGACGTCGTCCGTCTCGTGGCGCATGGCGCCGAGGAGCCGGCGCATCTCGGTGAGCGCGGCCCGTCCGGTTCGCTCGACGTCCTCGAGCGCCTGCTTGTCGTCGGCCAGCTTGTCGGGGAGCCCGTGCCGGACGGCTCCCACCTGGAGCACCATCACGCTCATCGAGTGCGCGACGATGTCGTGCAGTTCGCGCGCGATCCGCGCGCGCTCCTCGGCGACCGCGATCCGCGCCGTCGTCTCGCGCTCGCGCTCGGCGCGCGTCGCGCGTTCCTCGGCAGCCTCGGCCTGCCCGGAGCGGGCGCGGAGCGTAAGCCCGAGCGTCCAGGGGATCGCGAACAGCACCGGCAGAGAGATGTACTCGCCTGCGGAGCGCGTCGGGTCGTTGGAGGCGACGACGGCCGCGGCTGCCACCACGACGACGAGGCCGACGCGCGCCTGGAAGGCGTCGATGAGGTTGCCGAGGAGAAATGCTGCGGCCATACCTGCGGCGAACACCGCCGCGGGGAACACGACCAGTCGGCCGTCGACGAACGAGAGGGCGGCGGCGACGATCCAGAGGGCTGCGGGCGCTGCGAACGGGGCTCTGCGACGCGCGAGCAGCGGCACGAAGAGCGCGACGATCGCGGGGATCGCGACCCACAGCGTCGTCCGCGGCGCTCGAACGGCATCGTGGCGGAAGGCGACCTCGACGCTGCTCTCGACCGCCGCGAGCACGACGAGAACGTCGAACGCGTATCTGCGAAGGACGGCGCGAAGATCGACCACCGCTCAAACGTACTGCGCGCCCCCGGCGGGCGTGTCCTACTCGAGTAGGACACGCCGTCGCCGAAAGGGACGAGCGAAGACGGGCCGTCGCGACGACGACCCGAGCGACGCGCGCTCGTAGCGTCGAGATACCTCATGTCCAACTCGAAAGGAACTCACATGTCTGTCTCGACCAGACGCTTCAGTCGCGGCCGGATCACCGGCCTGACCCTGATCGCCGTCCTCACGCTCGGGCTCGGCTACCTCCACTTCGCCGGCAGCTCTACGTCCGTCTCCGTGCCTGCCGGCGCGCATGCAGGCCAGCTGACGCTCAAGAGCTGCACCTACAACGACTGAAAACGGCGCCTCCGCCGCGGATTGCGGAACGCTCGTCGTGCCCGAGAACCGCCATGATCCGAACTCGCGCCTGATCGCACTTCCGGTCACAGTGATTCGTGCCCATTCGGCCCATCCGGGTGTCCCGATCTTCCGCCTCCAAGGCGGCCCCGGCATCACCAACATGGTCTTCCCGGACGCGAGCCGTTTCACCGCCAAGCACGACGTCGTGCTCGTCGGCTACCGCGGCGTCGACGGATCGACCCGGCTCGACTGCCCGGAGGTGAGCTCGGCAATGGGGCACTCGCGTGACCTCCTCAGCGAGCAGTCGTACCGCGCCGACGCCGCGGCGTTCCGCTCGTGCGCCGACCGGCTCCGCAGCGCTGGAGTCGATCTCGCCGGCTATTCGATCCCCGAAACAGTCGACGACCTCGAGGCGGCCCGCCGCGCCCTCGGCTACCACCAGATCGACCTGGTGAGCGAAAGCGCGGGCACCCGCACCGCGATGATCTATGCCTGGCGCTACCCGAAGAGCATCCATCGCTCGGTGATGATCGGCGTCAATCCGCCCGGCAACTTCATCTGGAACCCGAAGACGACGGACGAGCAGATCGGCCGCTATGCCGCGCTCTGTGCCCAGGCGACGAGCTGTCGTAGCCGGACGCCGGATCTCGCCGCGTCGGTGAAGTCCTCGTTCGCTCACGTTCCCAGTCACTGGCTGTTCCTGCCGATCAAGAAGGGCGACTTCAAAGCCGCCGCGTTCTTCGGCCTGATGAACGAGACCTCCGCCGGCGGCAACTCGATCGCCGCGCCACTGACGATCAACTCACTCCTCTCCGCCGACAAGGGCGACGCAAGCGGCGCGTGGTTCCTGTCCTTTATGGCACAGCTCACCTTTCCGAGCTCGTTCGTCTGGGGCGAGATGGCGGCGATGGGCCGCAGCGACGCGACCTACGCGAAGCACTTCTACGCGTCGGGAGCAAACCGTGGATCGCTGATCAGTGCTGCCGGCAACGACCTGATCTGGGCCGGCGGCCGCCTCCTCGACGCCTGGCCGGCGAACCCGGACGAGAACGAGTACACCCACGTGCAAAACTCGAACGTTCCGACGCTGCTGATCGGCGGCAACCTCGACTTCGCAACGCCGCCCGAGGCTGCGACCCGCGAGCTCCTGCCTCACCTCGCGAACGGCCGTCAGGTCGTGCTCACGAACCTCGGCCACGCCGACGACTTCTGGCCCTACGAACCGGCAGCCGGCACCCGTCTGATCAACACCTACCTCGACACCGGCAAGGTCGACACGTCCCTCTACACCCGCAACAAGGTCGACTTCAGCCCAAGCTCCAGCCAAGGCGGCTACGCCAAGGACCTCCTCGGCGCGATGATGGGCTTCGGACTCCTCATGATCCTGTCACTGCTACTGATGTGGCGCCGGGCGCACAAGCGCGGCGGCTTCGGGCGCAAGGCGAGCGCGATGCTGCGCTCCGTCTACCTGCTGGTGCTCGGCCTCGGCGGATGGTTCATCGGCCTGATCATCGTGCTGGTGGCTTTGCCGACAGTGCCCCTCGAAAGCGAACTCATGGCTGTTCTCTCCATCGGCACGCCGATCGGCCTCGGCACCTACTGGGCCTGGGTCAACCGCGACCGGCCGGCCAGGGCCACGACGATCGGCATCTGGGTCGCGCTGACGGGCGCCCTCGTCGGCGCGCTGCTGGGGTTCAACGCAACAGCCGGGCTCATGGCGGTCATCACCACGATCGTCGGAGCAGCTGCCGGTGCGAACCTCGGCCTGATCGCCCTCGACGTCGCACGAATCGGCGAGCGGCCGGAGACCGTTCCGCCCATCGCCATTCCAGCGGTCGAACACTGACCCCCGGAATCCGTTCGCGCAGAGCATGTGGCGGTGTGCTGGTTGCCGCCACATGCTCTGCTGACGTACGTGCGCGCTCGGTGGTCTGAACGACGTCATCAAGTTACGGTGGATACAGCGTGACCTACGCTGCCGACCCGCGTGTTGACGCCTACATCGATGCCCTGCCCGATTGGCAGCCATCTGCCGCGAGGTTCGCGACATCACCAAGTGGCCGAGGCGACGGGCGCAGCATCGCCGTGGCGCTTCCGCCGTGGGTTGGATCTCGCATGAACCTCGCACGGCGAGCCTTCCGGGGCTCGCGGTGCCGCACAAACCCGCATGGGCGCAGGTGGGATCGAACCACCGACCTCTCGCGTGTGAAGCGAGCGCTCTCCCGCTGAGCTATGCGCCCTGACTGGCTTGGTTAAGCGAATTTAGCAGTCGATGAGCTTGGTCGTTCCACCGTTTGGCAAGCGTTGGCTTCTCGTCGATCAGGTGTCAAGGACGCTCGCGCAGGCCGAGGTCGCTTCCCTTTCGGGGAGCGACAGCGTGCGCCCCTGCTTCCACGACTCCTCGTCAGCGTCGTCTTCAACACGCTCAAAAGCGAACCGCTATTGACATAGGAGCAACACTCGCGCACGCGAACGCGATCGCCCTCGAGCCGTCGACTCCTGAAGGTTAGAGTCGTTTTAGAGGGGCGTGCTTTGCTTGCTGCATGTCCGGCTCGCGGGTTCGTTGCTCGTGGCTTGCCGCCGCTCTCGCAGCTCTCTCGTTGCTCGCCTCGGGCTGCGGGTCGAAGCCGCCGTCTGTTGCGAGTCTCGGCGCGACGACGCCAAGCAGCGCTGCTGGCGGTACGAACGCCAGCAGCGGGACGGGCAGCTCCCGCTCGGCCACGTCAGGCACTGGCAACGCGGCCGCGGAGCTTGAGTACGCCCACTGCATGCGCTCTCACGGCGTCCCCAACTTCCCCGACCCGAGCTCGGGCGGCGGCTTCCAGTTCGGTGCGGGAACGAATCCCTCGTCGCCAGCGTTCCGGGCGGCGCAGGCGAAGTGCCAGAAGTTCATGGGCGGCGGCCCACCTGGCCCGGGCTCGACGACGCACCCCTCCGCAGAGGCGCTGGCGCGGATGGTGACGGTCGCGAAGTGCATGCGTCGGCACGGCGTCTCCGGGTTCCCCGACCCGAGAACCTCGGTCCCGTCCAACTTTGCCGCAGCGGGCGGCGGCGTCATAGCCGATCGCGACGGAGTGATCCTTTTGTTCCCGGCCACGCTCGACATGCAGTCGCCCCTGTTCCTGCGGGCGGCGGCCGCGTGCGGGTTCCAGTTGACCAATCACTGATCGGGTCAGGTGGATCACCGAAGTTCGTGCCTCGTGACGTGACGACTGACTCAGTTGCTGCGGCTGTGGAAGGCCTGGCTGCGGCGGCGCTGCATCTTTAGGTGGTTTTCAGAGATCTGAAGCAGACTTCTCGGTGTCTTGGCGATCCTGGTGGTGGACGACGATGCCGGCCTGCGGAAGGCGCTTCGCCGCGTCCTGACCGCGCACGGATTCGAGGTCGAGGAGGCGGCCGGACGGGACAGAGGCCCTCGCCGAGCTCCGCTCACGCTCGTTCGACCTCGTCGTGCTCGACGTGATGATGCCGGGTCGCGACGGCATCGAGATCTGCGAGCAGCTCCGGGCCGAGGGAGATGGACTGCCCGTCCTGATGCTCACCGCCCGCGACGCCGTTCGCGATCGGGTCGTCGGGCTCGAGGCCGGCGCGGACGACTACCTGGTGAAGCCGTTCGCAAACGAGGAGCTCGTCGCACGCATCCGCGCGCTTCTTCGCCGCTCCGGAACCGCGCACGACATGCTCGTCGTTCGCCGATCTCGAGCTCGATGTGCTGACGCGTGACGCGCGACGGGGCGACCGCGCGATCGAGCTGAGCCCGATCGAGTTCGAGCTGCTCGAGTTCTTCCTCCGCCATCCTCGTCAGGTGCTCACCCGCGGACTGATCTACGAGCGAGTCTGGGGCTACGACGCGTCGCTGTCGTCGAACTCGCTCGACGTGTTCGTCGGCCATCTGCGGCGTAAGCTCGAGGCCGCCGGCGAGCGTCGTCTGATCCACACCGTCCGCGGCGTCGGCTTCACGATGCGAGAGCGATGAGCTTCCGCCTGCGTCTCATGCTCCTGGTCTCGCTCACGGTCGCCGTCGCGGTCGTCGGCGCATCCATCTCCGTCTACTACGTCGACCGACAGCAGCTGTACGCGCAGGTCGACCGCGACCTCAGCTCATCGCGGTTGCTGCCCCCGTTTCAGCTCGCTGTCGGCGCCAATGGACCATCCCTGTTGAAGCTCGGCAATCAGGCCGCGCCGCGGTTCAAGGCAACCTCGACGCAGATCGTGCTGCCTCGCTCGCTCAAGGCGGTGCGGGTCACCGTTGGGCCGCGGCTGTCCAGGATCGCCGCGGCGTACCGGTCGGGCTTCAGCACGAGGCAGATCGGCGGAGTCAGCACGAGAGTCCTCACCCTCCACGCGCAGGGACGGCAGGTCGAGGTCTCCACCTCCCTCCTCGACGTCGACCGCAACCTCGCCCACCTGCGCTGGCTGCTCGTCTTCGTCTCGCTCGGAGGGATCGCACTCGCCGCGCTGCTGGGCGCGCTCGTCGCCGGGCGCGTGATCGCTCCGCTGCGCCGGCTGACGGAGCAGACCGAGCGGATCGTCGAGACCGGCGACCTGAGCGAGCGAGTCGCCCAACGCTGGACGCGACGAGGTCAGCCGTCTCTCCGCCCGCCTCGACGACCTGCTTGGAACACTCGACGCGTCGCTTCGGACGCAGCGCCAGCTGGTCGCCGACGCCTCGCACGAGCTGCGGACGCCGATCGCGACACTGCGCGCGAACGTCGAACTGCTCGTCCGAGCCCGGCCTCCTCGCTGCACGCGAGCGGGCGGAGATCCGCGCCGACGTCCACGAGGAGCTCGAGGCGATGACTCAACTCGTGTCGCGAGCTTGTCGAGCTCGCCCGCGGCGAGGAGAGCGACGTCGAGCCGCGCGACTTCCGCCTCGACGAAGTGGTGCGAGCCGCGGTCGATCGCGCAGCGCGGCGCTCCCCGCGGTCGTCGTTCCGAACCCATCTCGAGCCGAGTGTCGTGACGGGCGTGCCGGAGCGGATCGACCGGGCGGTCTCGAACCTGCTCGACAACGCGCGGAAATGGAGCCCCGTCGGCGAGTCGGTCGACGTCGCGGTCCACGACGGGGTCGTCGAGGTCCGCGACCGCGGTCCCGGGATCGACGCAGCCGACATGCCGCTCGTCTTCAACCGCTTCTATCGCTCCTCCGAGGCACGCAGCGATGCCCGGCGCCGGCCTCGGCCTGGCGATCGTGAAGCAGATCACGGACGCCCACGGCGGTCAGATCAGCATCGACCAGGCGCCCGGCGGCGGCACGATCCTGCGGCTGCAGCTTTCACCGACTCGTTAGGGGGCCTTTAGAGCCGTTTTAGAGGCGGCCGCTTTCCTGGCGTTGGTGTCCGGCTGCGTCGTCCTCGCAATGTTTGGTGTGTTGGCGAGCGGGGCTGTTCTGACCGGGTGCGGCGCTGCGAAGCCCGCTGTTGCGAGCCTCAAGACCACCTCGACGAACAGGAGCAGCGCAGCGTCGCCCACGGGGAGCCGGGCGGCGTTTGCCGCCTGCCTGACCACACACGGCTTCGCTGCCACGGTCGGCGGCGACGGGACCGTCCAGGTGTACGGAGTCGCCGTCTCGGGGAGCGTCGACCCGGGCTCGTCGCAGTTCCAGGCGGCGATGCAGGCCTGCCGCAGGGACCTTCCGGGCGGCGGGCCTCCGGCGCTGTCGCCGGCGCAGAAGGCGACCTGGGTTGCGGGCCTGGCGCGGTTCGCGGCGTGCATTCGCCGCAACGGCGTTCCGAGCTTCCCGGGCCCGAACGGCGACGGTCGGCTGCCGCTGAGCTCGCTCGTCAGCCAAGGCGTGTTCGAGACGCGTGCGTTCCGGCAGGCCTACGCGGCGTGCCAAGGGCTCCTGCCGTCGGGGCCTGGCTTACCGCGGATCTCGCTGCCATGACCGCTCGCATCGCACTCGCGCTCCCAACCCTCGCCCTCGCGCTGGTCGCGGCCGGATGCGGCGGTGGATCGGGCTCGCCCGGGGTCGCGAGCCTTGGTTCCTCGGCAACGACTACCTCGTTGGGCGGCTCGTCGGCGCCGACCGGCCCGCTCGGCGGAAGCTCGGGAGACGGTGCCACGCTCTCGCTGAAGACGGCCGACGCCGCGAAGTTCGCGACGTGCATGCGCACCCACGGCGTCCCGAACTTCCCCGACCCGACCAGCCAAGGCGCGATCCAGATCGGCCCGAGCTCCGGGATCAACCCCGGCTCCGCGACCTTCCAGGCGGCGCAACAGCGCTGCAGCAGCCTGCTTCCGAACGGCGGCCGGCCGTCGCCGCAGCAGCAGGCGAAGATGCGCGCTGCTGCGCTGCGCGTTCTCCGCCTGCATGCGCAGGCACGGCGCTCGAGAACTTCCCCGACCCGACCTTCTCGGACGGCGGCGCCCACCTGGAGATCACGGGCGGCCCGGGGAGCAACCTCGATCCACAGTCGCCCGTCTTCCAGGCGGCGCAGAAGGCCTGCAACGGCAAGCTGCCGGGCAGGGCCGTCGGGGGGACGACGGTCGCCAAATGACCGCTCGCCTGCGCATCACGCGTAGCCGCGTCTTGGTCGTGGCCGCGCTCGTCGTGTTCGCCGTCGGCCTTGCGGCCGCCGCGTCGATCGGCCTGTTCGGCAGCGGAACACCGTCGAGCTCCGCCGGGGTCGACAACGGCTCGCCGACTGCGCTCACCCGCGTGACCCGTCGTGATCTTTCGTCGCAGACCGAGGTGAGCGCGACGCTCGGGTACGCCGACCCCGCCACCATCGTGCAGCCTGCGGGCACCGCTCCGTCGGCTCTCCAGCAGGCGCAGGAGGCGGTGACGATGAGCGCCGGTCAGCTCGCAGCTGCGCGCGCCGGCCTGACCGCCGACTCGGCGGCGCTCGCGAGCGCGAGCGCCGTCATCGCGGCCGGGCGGCAGAAGCTGTCCGTCGACTGCGCCGGGGACAACGCCGGCGAGAGCTCCACGGCCGCCTCGACGCCAAGCGGCGGCGGCGGGGCGGCGGCGCGGGCGCGTCCGGTCAGTGCGCGACCGATGCGCAGGTGGTCGCGACCGATGATCAAGCGGTCGCCCAGGCCGGAGCGAAGGTCGCGACCGACCGGCAAGGCGTTGCGTCGGCGAGTGCCGGCCTCGACGGCGCGAAGGCGGCGCTCGTCGGTGCCGAGTCGTCGGCGACGGTCTACGGGGCGAGCTCGACCTACACGGAGCTGCCGGCGGTCGGTGCGATCGTGCGGCGGGACGGCGTCCTCTACGAGATCAGCGGCGAGCCGGTGGTGCTCCTCTACGGGCCGGTCGCGCCGTGGCGGGCCTTCGTGGCCGGAATGACGCCGGGCCGCGACGTGCGGAGCTGAACCGCAGCCTTCGGGCGCTCGGCTTCGGCTCCTCGCTCGGCGGCGATGCGTACACCGCGTCGACCGTCGATGCCGTCAGACGCTTCCAGGCGGCTCACGGGCTGTCCGAGACGGGCTCACTCCTGCTCGGCTCGGTCGTGTTCGCTCCCGGCGCCGTTCGGGTGACGGCCGTGACGCCGACGGTGGGCGCAACCGTGCAGCCGGGACCGGTGCTCACGACCACCTCGACCGCCCGGACGGTCACGATCGCGCTCGATGCCGGTCAGCAGTCGGACGTCGCGGTCGGCGATCCGGTCTTGATCACACTGCCCGACAACAGCACGACGCCGGGCCGTGTGACGTACGTCGGGACGGTGGCGACGACGCCTTCGAGCTCCGACCAGGGCGGCGGCGGCGGCCCGAGCTCGCCAACGATCGAGGTCGACGTGACGCCCACGCATCCCACGGCAACGGGCAGGCTCGACCAGGCGCCCGTGAGCGTGTCGATCACGACCGGACAGGTCCGCAACGCGCTCGTCGTGCCGGTCAATGCGCTGCTCGCCCTTTCCTCGGGCGGCTACGCCGTCGAGGTCGTCGGAGCGGGCGGCGTCCATCACCTGGTCGGCGTCCAGGCCGGCCTGTTCGACGACGCGGACGGGGACGTCCAGGTGACCGGCAACGGGCTCGCCATCGGTCAACGCGTGGTGGTGCCGGCCCAGTGAGCGCAGCAGAGCCCGTCCTCGAGCTCGATCGCGTCACGAAGACGTACGGAGCGGAGCCCACCGTGACGGCGCTCGACGGCGTCAGCTTCGACGTCGCGGCGCGGCGAGCTGCTCGCGATCGTCGGGCCGTCGGGCTCCGGGAAGTCGACGCTGCTGCACCTGATGGGGACGCTCGACCGTCCCGAGCTCGGGGACCGTGCGTGTCACCGGCCTCGATGTCGCCGCGATGTCCGACCGCGAGCTCGCGGCGTTGCGCGCGACGCGGATCGGCTTCGTCTTCCAGCAGTTCTTCCTCGCCGAGCACACGACGTGCGCTCGAGAACGTCGCCGACGGTCTGCTCTACGCCGGCGCCCCGGCTGCGGAGCGGCGCGACGCAGGCCGCCGACGTGCTCTCGGCGGTCGGGCTCGGGGAGCGGCTGACGCGCACGGCCGAACCAGCTGTCCGGCGGCGAGCGGCAGCGCGTGGCGATCGCGCGCGCGCTCGTCGGACGGCCGGCGATCGTGCTCGCGGACGAGCCGACCGGCAACCTCGACAGCGCGACGGGATCCTCGATTCTCGATCTGCTCGAGGAGCTGAACGCCGGCGGAGCGACGATCGCGGTCATCACCCACGACCGCGACCTTGCGGCCAGGCTTCCCCGCCGCGTCGAGATGCTCGACGGGCGCATCGTCGGCGACACGGGAGAGACACGATGACAAGAGCGCAGAGGTTCATACCCACAGCCCTGGTCGCGGTCTGCACTGCTCGTGCCCGGAGCCGGGCACGCGAGCCCAGGCTCGGGATGCCCGGCCTACAACCCACCGAGCACGCTCGTGCTCGCCGCCGGAACGCCCCAGAGCGCACCGCTCGGAACGCCGTTCCAGACGAGCTTCCGCGTCGCACTCGCGGCCACGAACGGCTGTCCGATCACCACGCCGCTCGCCGGCGTCGCAGTCACGTTCACAGCTCCGGCCTCGGGGCCGAGTGGCGTCTTCTCGGCCAGCGACACGAACGCGACGCTCGTGGGCACCGACGATTCCGGGACGGCGACCGCGCCGATGTTCACCGCCAACATGCTCCCCGGCGGCTATCTCGTGGTCGCGTCGTCTGCGGTCGGCTCGGTGGTGTTCTCGGTCGGCAACACGCCGAGCGGTGTCCCGGCCGCGGTCAAGACGCTCTCGCCGACAAGCGAGTCAGCGGTCGTCGGAGCCCGCTTCCCGAAGCCTCTACGAATCGAGGTCCTCGACGCGACCGGAAAGCCGATCGAGGGAGCGAACGTCAGCTTCTCGCTCGGCTCCGGCGCCTCGTTCGACGGCGGCGGCGCGCAGGCCACGTCGTCCACCGATGCCTCCGGGATCGCAACCTCACCGTCGTTCGTCGCAGGCCCGGCGGCCGGAACGTTCACTGCGATCGCCACGGTTATGGGGATCAGCGGTGAGGCACGCTTCACACTCGACGACCATGCCGCGAAGCCTCCGCGCCTCTCGCTCGCCGAGCCCGGATCGCAGTCGGCAGTGGTCGGCACTCGTTACCGCCGGCCGCTCGAAGTCAGGGTTCATGACGCCACCGGCCGCCCGGTCGCCGGCGCGACCGTGGCCTTCTCGCTCGGCGCGAGCGCCGCCGCCGGCACGGGATCGACCGCCGGTGCGAGCTTCACGGGCGGCGCGGAGCAAGCGACCGCGACGACGAACAGCAAGGGAATCGCGTCGTCGCCGCGTCTCACCGCGAACACGACAGCGGGCTCGTTTGCCGCAACGGCGATGCTGACGAGTGGCGGAACGGTCGCCTTCTTGCTCCGAAACCGCGCCGGCAGGCCGTCATCGGTGACCGCGGGCGTCGCGGCGAGCGAGTCGACGACGGTCGGATCGCGCTTTCCGGTCCGGCTCGCGGTGACGGTCGCCGACGAGAACGGCAACCCGGTCGCGGGCATCGTCGTGACCTACTCGGCCCCGAAGGGCGGTGCGAGTGGGCGCTTCGCGCACGGACGCCGCACCGTACGTGTGAAGACGGATGCCAGCGGCATCGCGGTCGCGCCTGCGTTCGAGGCCGATGGGACGGCGGGCGGCTACGTGGTGCGGGCGAGCGCCGCCGGCCACTCAGCGGCCTTCGGGCTCGTCAACGAGCCCACCGGCGGATGAGCGAGCCGACCGCGCTCGCACCCCACCGCCTTCGCGCCGCCGACCTGGCGCGCGTCGCGAGCATCGGTCTGCGCACGCGGCGGCTGCGCGCAGCGCTCTCGGCACTTGGGATCGCGATCGGCGTCGCGGCGATTGTCGCGGTGCTCGGCCTGTCCTCGTCGTCGCAGGCCGGCTTGCTCAGCGAGATCGACAAGCTCGGCACGAACCTCCTGACGGTGACCAACGGCGAGACGCTCTTCGGCAGCACGGCCGAACTGCCACTCGCCGCGCCGGGCATGATCCGGCGGATCGGACCCGTCACCGGGGTCGCCGACACCGGATCGACCTCGGCGAACGTCTACCGCAGTCCACTCATCCCGTCGGTCAACACGAACGGCCTCGCGGTTCAAGCAGCGACGCTGACGCTGCTCCCGATCGTCGGAGCGACGGTTGCACACGGGAGCTACCTCAACTCGGCGACCGCCACAGAGCCCGTCTGCGTGCTCGGCGCCCAGGCGGCGCAACTCCTCGGGATCGACCGCGTCTACGCCGGCGAGCGGGTATGGCTCGGCGGGATGTGGTTCTACGTCACCGGCATCCTCACCTCGGCGACGCTCGCACCCGAGATCGACAACTCGGTGCTCGTCGGCTTCCCCGCTGCGAAGACGTACCTCGGCTTCGACGGGCATCCAACGACCGTCTACGTGCGGTCGGTGACCAACCAGACTGCTTCGGTGCAGTCCGTGCTCGCCGCCACCGCCAATCCTGAAGCTCCGAACGAGGTCGACGTCAGTCAGCCGTCTGCGGCGCTCACGGCACGCGCCGACGCGCAGGGCGCTCTGAATGGACTCTTCCTCGGACTCGGAGCCGTCTCGCTGCTCGTCGGCGCAGTCGGCGTCGCGAACATCATGATCATCTCGGTACTCGAGCGACGTTCCGAGATCGGGCTCCGCCGGGCGCTCGGTGCGACAAAGGGACACATCCGCACGCAGTTCCTGAGCGAGGCGATCCTGCTCGCACTGCTCGGCGGCACCGTCGGCGTCGCCGCCGGAGTGCTCGCGACCGCTGCGTACGCGCACACGAAGCACTGGGCGACGGTCGTGCCGACGGTCGCCTGGGTCGGAGGCCTCGCCGCGGCGTTCGCGATCGGCGCAGTCGCCGGGCTCCTGCCGGCGATCCGCGCCGCCCGGCTCTCACCGACCGACGCACTCAGAACCGTCTGAGCCGAAACCTCTGAACGTCGACCCCTCGCAACCCGACGGACCCATCCTTCGTGACATCGCGGAGACGGGGTTCAGTCCGATTGTCCGCCGCTGTTGATCGGCGGCCAGTCGGCGGGCCACCAGTCTCCCTGTGGGTCGGTGGTTTGCCCGACCTCGATGATGTAGCCGTCGGGATCTCGGATGTAGCAACGGATCTCGTAGGCGTGCTGCTTCGGCGGCGTCAGGAACTGCGCGCCCCGGGCGCTCCATTCGGCGTACACGGCGTGGATGTCGGCGACCCGGATATTGAGGAAGCTGCTGACCCGGTCGGGGTCGCTCGGCGTCTCGAGGGTGACCGTGGGCTTGTCGTCGGTGGGTCCTCCGCCGACGTTGATGATGATGAACGTGTTGGCGAGCGCGATGTTGGTCGGCTCTGGGCCGAAGACCACCGTCCCGCCGAGTACCTCGGTATAGAAGCGTCGGGAGCGCTCGACGTCATCGGAGACGATGAAGTGGGTCACTACCATTCGCTGTGCGGGCTGCGTGGGTTCGGCCACTGGCACCTCCACTCGTTGGGCTCATGCCCCGCTTACGACAGGGTCTGAAGCCTTCAGTCAACCACGTCGGTTCGTCTGGCCGATGACGAGCGTCGACTCCCACACCCCTGCGGAATGAACCCGAGCGGGTTCGGCGGCCGCGGCTCGACCCACTCGACCGTCTAGCGTTGCGCGCGCTCGCTCGGCGACGCCTACCTCCAGCGGCGACCCGCACCGGCGAGGTACTGGCCATACCCACGGAGAGCGGCGGCGGAGGTCAGCACCTGGTAGGCGAAGAGGTAGCCGAGAAAGCCGCGTTTGTCGGGCTGCGGGTGGATGTCGAGCGTGCGGAAGACGTGTCGCGCTTGCCATCGCTGTAAGAACCCGAAGATGAGGAGTGTGATCGGGAGTAGAAGCATCGACCACCAGCCGAAGATCAGCGGGTAGCCGAACAGAAAGAGGATCACTCCGGGTACCCAGAAGAAGATGATTCCGATGTCGAGGCAGGGGACGAGGTAGTCGATCCCGGCGACCAGCTTCGCGAGGACGCGTGGCTGTTTGGGGGGTGGATGGGTGCGCAGGCCCTCGAACATCCCGCGTGCCCAGCGTGAGCGCTGGCTCAGGAGGACACGCAGTTGGTCGGGGACGACGGTGAAGCCGAGCGCGACCGGTTCGTACTGGACGAGGCCCCGCGCCGCCAGCATCGTCCAGGTGAGCACGATGTCTTCGCCGATCGCATCCGGCCAACCGCCGACGGAACGGAGGTCGCTCGTCCAGTAGGCCGAGAACGCCCCTTGAGCCACGAGCGCGGTGTTGTAGGCCGCCTGCATGCGCTTGACGCCGTTGATCCCCAGCCGGTAGTCCCATTGCTGCATCCGGGTCACGTAGCTCGCCAGCGGATTGGCGGCGACCAGCGCCGCTGCGCAGGCGCAGACATGCTGGCCTTGAGAGGGGCGCGCAACGCGAACGACGAGACGCGTCAGCGACTGCGGATGCACAAGGGTGTCGGCATCGACCGTCACCACGAGCGGCGTCGTAACCGTCGCGAGGGCTGCGTTCAGGGCGTTGTGTTTGCCCTGCTCGGCCTCGAAGACGCGTCGGTAGCGGTAGGGCAGGCGAGTGCCGGCGACGTCTGCCAGCTGCGCGGTGTCGTCGGTCGAGTTGTTGTCGGCGACGACGACTTCGAGTGAACCCGGGTAGGCGAGTTCGCCGATCTGTTCGAGCGTGCGGACGATCGCCTCGCTCTCGTTCCAGGCCGCTATCACGATCGTTACCGGCGGCCACTGGCCAACGGGCCAATCGCCCGCGGGAGGCTCAAGAGGAAGCTCGCGGTAGCGCGTGATCACGAGCGTGAAGATCATGAACCAGATGATCAGGCCGGGGATGTAGGCAAGGAAGATCGGGATCACCCAGGCCATGACCGGACCGATCGCATCCTCGAGTTCGCCCCTCCAAGTCCGCGACACCCAGACACTGAATCCAACCCACGCCAGAGTCAGTGTCAACGCGATCGCGAAGCGGACGGTCGGGCGAAGGCCAGACGCCGGAGCCTTCCGCCATGTCAGGCCGCCGAACGCTCGGCGCGACGGACCGAGAGATCCGAGATCGCCGTCCGCGGGAGCGGTCTCGCTGTGGATCGAGGGCTGAGACGACGACATGGCTTCTCCTTCGGCAGGCGTCGGTCTGAGGATAAGTGCGTTGATGTCGTCGTACGTCGAAGGGCGATCCGGTCAATTCGCAGCGGCTTCCCGAGCATGCTTCCGCGCCGGGACGGTCAAACCTCCGCGAGAAGTGGACGACTGTCGCCAATCGCCCTCGTCGATACTCCCGATCGTGTTCAGGATCACCACGTTCGAGCCCGTTCATGTCGAAGGCGCAGTACGGCTTTGTGTAGCCGAGGGCTGGCCCTCGTGGACGCGAGAGAGTGTTCTCGCTGCGTTTTGTTCTCCAGGTGTCATCGCCATCACGGCGTTGGACGGCGACGAGGTCATCGGTGTCGCGGAGTTGCTCACGGACGGCCGGGTGACTGCGTATCTGGGGTTGCTCGTCGTGGAGCGGAACTCGCGCGGCCGCGGCGTCGGTCGCGCGCTCGTTGAAGAGCTGTTCTCTCGCAGCGGGCTGAGCCGTATGGACTTGCTCTCCGAAGACGCGTCGACCGCGTTCTACGAGTCGCTTCCTCATAAAGGGAAGCCTGGCTATCGCCTCTACCCGCCGGGATTCGGCGAGCAGACGCTGCCGCTCTCCTTCCCAGTGGAAGGTTTGCGCTTCGACAGTCTCGTGCTGCGCTTGCCGACACTCGTCGATCTCCGAGCGCTCGCGACGGCCTTTTCCGCGGGTGAGCTGAGCGAGGCGGACAACATTCCGTTCAGGCGGGACGAGCTTGCGACGCGACTCACTCCCTCGCCTTCGCTCGTCCGACTCGTCGTGGCCGACGCTGAGAGCGGCGTGATCTTCGGCGGCGGAACCCTCCATCACTTCGACCCGAAGCGAGGAGTCATCGAGATCGGCTACTGGCTTCTTCCGCGGGCACGCGGTCGCGGAATCGCGACGAAGGTCGCGCGGACGCTCGCCGAGTTTGCATTCACGCTCGGTGTCCACCGTGTAGCGGCGTATGTGCAGCTCGGCAACGTCCAGTCCGAGCGCGTTCTCGAGCGGGCAGGGTTCACACGTGAGGGCGTCATTCGCTCGATGCCGAACTCGGACGGACGTCGAGTCGACAAGACGATCTTCTCGTTGCTCCCGGGCGAGTAGCCGAACGGCGGCGATGGTGGGCCGCCATCCGCGTGCGCGCGGGTCGATCCCGCTCGAACGACATTCGCATCAGTGGCCCAGGCGAAAGTCTGGTCGCAGCTTCTTTGGTCAGTCCGGACTACTACAGTGGACGTCGGTGGGCTTCCACGTCGTTCATCCCGACGCTCTTGACTGGACCACCCGCCCGCACGAACCCGGTCAAGCGCCGCGGCACGTCGCCGAACTGAGCGACCTTGCGGGCGTTCGGCACACGCGGGCAAACGTGTGGCGGTTCGAGCCAGGCGCGAAAGGTCTCCGGCATCGGCACAGGTTCCAGGAGGAGACCTTCGTCGTCCTCGCCGGTACGTTGTCGATGTACTTGGGTGACCCGCCGGAGAGACACGACGTTCCTAAGGGTGGGCTGATCCACGTCGAACCGGGCACACCGCTCCAGACGATCAACCACGGCGATCAGGATTTGCTCGTCTACGCCTACGGTTATCCGCCCGAGACCGAGCACGCCGAGATACTCGAACCGGCTGTGTAGATCACCTGCAGCTCCTCACTCCTCAGGCCAGGCGAGCCGCCTTGCGCTAGTCGGGCCAGTAGACGCCGCGGTCGTCGTGCGTGAATTCGAGGCGGCGCCCGTCAGGGTCGCTGAGATAGAAGCCTCGAGACCACGGCGTGTGCTCGAGCGGGCCGCGGATCTCGCATCCCAGGCGGTTTGCGCGTTCGAGGACATCGGCGAAGCCTGGACCATCGACGTCGAAAGCGATCTCGTCAGGGTCGGCAGCCGCGCCAGCCGACTTCGACGGAAAGAAGACGAGTAGCGTCTGACCGAGCCGGAGTGGACGGTGCTCACCCTCGATCTCCTCGGCGCCGGTCAGCTCGAGGTAGAAGCGCCGTAGGCGATCTGGGTCGGGTGTGCGAAAGGCGAGATGATTGACGCCGAGGACGCCCATGCGCGCGCAGTCTAAATCCGCCGGGGCCTCGTGAATCAGCCGGCTCGCACAGGTCTCGCGGGACCGAAACGGCCGCGGTCCGCGAGCCCGGCGCGGAGGCTCTCGGCCCCCGCGCCCAGTCGATGAGCTCCTCCGTTACCCGGCGTCGACGAGCACGTTCGGGCCGTGCTTGTCTTCGAAACGTTCCAGCACACCCGACGACACCAGGCGCGCACGACCTTCGTTCGCGTCGTCGAGACTGCCGTACTCGAGGTAGATGAAAACCTCGTTCGGATCGTCGACGCTTCGGAGCACACGCTGAACCTGCGCCTTCTCTCGGGCACGCGGCTGATCCTGGTCGAACATCGGTCGCCAGCGGTCGTAGTCGCCGGTCTGGATACGAGTGATGATGAACGCAGCCATCCTGTTCTCCTCTCGGAATGCTAGGTCCTGGAGCCTAGGCCCTGGACGGAGGCCATGCCGCTGTCGATACGTTGCTGTTCTTGCGGACGCTCGACGATGAACAGATCAGGGCGTTCCTCGTTGAAGGCACCCGCACGGCAAAGATCGCAGTCGTGCGGAAGGACGGATCACCGCTCGTCACGCCGGTCTGGTTCCTTGTCGACGGTGACGGAGCGATCGTGTTCACCACCGGGAAGCGCACCGTGAAGGGACGCGCGCTCGAACGCGACCCGCGGGTGTCTGTCTGCGTCGAGGATGACCGGCCACCGTTCGCATTTGTGCGGGTCGACGGCGTCGCCGAGCTGTCCGAGGATCCCGCAGAACTTCGACTCTGCGCGACGCGGATCGCCGAGCGTTACATGGGGAAGGAGCGCGCACAGGAGTTTGGAGAGCGAAACAGCGCGCCACGGGAGATCGTCGTCCGGGTGCGGCCGACACGCGTTGTCGGCCGAGCCGACCTGGCAGGCTGACTCGGAGAGCCCGTTCCGATCGCCCGGAGACTTGCTGCCGGGCGACGGACGAGCCCACCCGCGGACTTGCGTATCGTGACGGTCATGGCCGCGCAGACGATGCTCGCCGCCCGTTACGCGACGGCGGGGCCCGATGCGGGAAGCCTCGAAGTCGCCGAGCTGCCGCGGCCGCAGCCGGGGCCCGGGCAGGTGCTCGTCCGCATCGCGGTCGCGGGAGTCAACCCGAGCGACTGGAAATCACGCCGCCGCGGAGGCACGACCGACGGTCACGCCTTCGTGATCCCAGGCCAGGACGGCGCAGGCGAGATCGCCGCCGTCGGCGAAGGCGTCGACTCGGCGCGTGTCGGCGAGCGGGTCTGGCTGTTCGAAGGCCAGTGGCAGCGGGCCGAGGGAACAGCCGCCCAGTGGATCGCGATCGACGCCAGCCGGGCCGTCGCGCTTCCCGACCAGATCTCGTTCGACCAGGCGGCGGGTCTCGGCATTCCTGCGCTGACCGCGCATCGCTGTCTGCATGCCGACGGTCCGATCGCGGGCGCTGCGGTGCTCGTCCATGGCGGCGCGGGCGCGGTCGGCCACGCGGCGATCGAGCTCGCCCGCTTCGCAGGCGCGCGCACTGCCGCGACGGTCAGCTCGCAGGAGAAGGCGGGCCTCGCCGCCGGCGCCGGAGCCGAGCTCGTCGTGAACTACCGGAGCGACCGACGTCGCCACCGCCGTTCGTGCCTGGGCCCCCGACGGTGTCGCGCGGGTCGTCGACGTCGACCTCGTAGCCAACTTCGAGGCCGACACGAAGGTCATCGCAGCGAACGGCGCCATCGCGAGCTACGCCGTGCGGCCCGAGCCGGTCGTGCTCGGCCGCGAGCTGATGGTTAAGAACGTCGTCGTGCGTTTCGTGCTCGTCTACTCGATGCCGGAGGAGGCGAAGCAGGCCGCCGTCCGCGACATCGACGCAGCCCTGCACGCGGGCGCGCTCACGCCGCTGCCGGCGACCCGTTTCCCGCTTGCCGAGATCGAAGCCGCGCATGACGCCGTCGAAGGCGGGGCCGTCGGCAAGGTGCTGCTCGACCTACCCGGCTAGAGTCGAGGGAGCAGCTCACCAATGGACGCAACGGATTCGGCAGGCCGTTGCAGAGCCGGGAGCCTCTCCAGCGGTTTCGCGCCGCTGATCCCCGTCCGGACGAGCACGGTGTACGAACCGCCGAGGTTCCCGAGCGCGATGTCGAGCGCGACGTCGTCGCCGATCACTGCGAGCTCCCGGGACGCAAGACCGAGGCGACCCACCACCTCGCGCACGGCCGCACGCGACGGCTTGCCGACGATCGTCGGGCGCGCGCCCGTTACCTTCCCGAGCGCCGCCGTCACCATCGCGCCCCGGCTGAAAATCGGGCCGTCGGCGCCCGAGTAGGCCGCCACGTAACTCGCGGTCAGGAGCTTCGCGCCCTTCGTGATCGCACGCGCCGCGTGCTCGAGGGCTGGAAAGTCGACATCGGCCGGATGGGCGACGAACACCACGTCGAACCGAGCCGCGGCGTCGACGAGACGAATGCCCGCACTCGCCAGCCGATCATGCGTTGCAGCGGTGCAGAAGGCGAGCACGCGGGCATCCGGGTCGCTGCGCCGCAGGAGCGAGATGGCGCAACAGACCGGCGTGAGCACCTCCTCGTCGCGCACGTCGAGGCCCCCGTCACGGAGCTCGGCAGCGAGCACGCCGGGCGCAACGTGACTCGCGTTGGTGAAGATCACGAACGGCCTGCCCGAGCGGCGGACCGCGGCGAGCAGCTCACGCGCTCCCGCAATCGGCTCGTGCCCCGCCCGGGTCCGCTGGATCAACGTCCCGTCGAGGTCGAAAACGAATCCTTTCGCGGCGGCGAGCCCCGTCATCGGCGACGCCACAACACATTCGTGTCGCCCTTGGTGAGGTCGAGGTAGGTGACGTCCGGCCTCCGGTCGAGCTCGCGCAGCAGCGTCACGAGCGGGCTGCGCCTGCCCGGCGGCGCTACGGCGGCCGCGCCGCTCGTCATGGCGTCGACCTGCTCCGCCGGCATCGTCAACCGGAGGAGCAGCTCTTCGTCCGAAATCTGGTCACCGAAGCGAATGCGTGCCCCTTCGAGGGAAAGTGGGCGGACGCGGCGGAGCTCGGCAGCGCGAGGGAGCGACAGCACACGGTCGACCACGTCCTGCGCGGGAGGAGCCGGCGGCTCGCCGAAGTGGCCGAGGAAGTAGCGCATGATCTCGTCCGGAACGTCGGCGTAACGCTCGGCGCCGCGGTGCAGCGCCATCACGTTCATCACGGCCTGGGTGACGAGGAACTGCGCGTAGGGCGTGACGACGATCGGGTAGCCGAAGTCGGCGCGCACGCGGCCGATCTCCTCGATCGATTCGTCGAAGAGCTCTGGGCGGCGCATCTCCTCGAGCTGCCGTCGCATCGTCGTGACGACGCCGCCGGGAAGCTGGTGGTGGTAGTAACCCGCGTCGTACTCCGCAGGAACCCCCAGCGGAAGCCCTTTCTCCGTCGCGAGGCGGCGAAAGTGCTCCGACACCGAGGCAAGCGCATCGGGATCGAGGGTGTGCGCGAAGCCGGAGGCCTCGAGGTTGCGCAGCGTCGACTCGGTCGACGGCTGAGACGTGCCGTTCGCGAGCGGCGCGACGGCGGTGTGAAGCGTGCCGAACCCGAGCTGAGCCCCTTCGACATAGACGAGTGGGGCGAGACCGATCGTGCAGTGGCTGTGGAGCTCCACCGAGCGACCGGCGAACGAACCGAGGAAGAGCGGCGCGAGCTCACGCAGCCGGTCGACGGTCAGCAGCCCCCCGGGATCCTTGAGGTAGAGGCGGTCGACGTCGGGCATCGCTCCGATCGCAGCGGCGCGGCTTGCATAGTGCTGGTCGTCGTGCACCTCGCTCATCGAATAGGTGAGCCCGACCACGACCTCCTCCGCGCCCTCCTGCTTCGCAAGCCGGGCGCTCTCCGCGAGTGCGCGCGGATCGTTCATCGGATCGGCGATTTGCACCCGCCGGATGCCGTTCTGCATCACGAGACGCAGCGCAAGCCGGATCACGTCCTCCTCCGCTGGCTCCCACGAGATGAAGCGCATCCCGGTGGTGAGGAACGTCAGCAGCGTTTTCGGCATCGCAGCGCTCGTCAGCCGGATTCGCTCCCAGGGATCCTCGTGGTGGAAGCGGACCGAGACCGCCATGTGCGTGCTCGAGGTGAAATCGAGCGCCCGGTGACCGACACGATCGAGCGTCGGCGCGATCGAAACGACATCGGGCGTCGTCAGGCCGGTCGCGCCCCATAGGCTCTGGTTGCCGTCACGAGTCGTCGTGTCGACGATCTCGATCGTCGTCATTCGACATCGACCCGGAAGAGCGGCTGCCCGGGCTCGACGAGCCCGGCGTTCTCGACGCAGACCTCGACGATCGTGCCCGACACGCTCGCCACGATCGAGTTCATCATCTTCATCACCTCGATCAGGCACACGACCGTGCCCGGCTCGACCGGCGCACCGACCTCCACGTACGGTGTGGCCCCAGGTGCCGGCGCGCGGTAGAAGATGCCGAGCATCGGGCTCTCGATCGAGTGGAGCTCCCTCGACGCGGGAGCATCGGCCGGCGAGGCCGTCTCGGCATCCGGCGGCTGCGTACCGCGGCGGACGTGCAGCCGGAGCTCGGGCGTGTCGATCCGCAGCTCGTCGAGCTCCGACTCGTCGATCAGGCGGAGGATCTCGCGAACGTCGTCGTCGTCGAGGCTCACGCGCCGCTCCCAGCTTCCGGCTTCACGCCGAGCGTCGACATCACCATCGCGAGCGCCGAATCGCCCGTCGGTCCGGACGCACGCGGAGCCACAGCCGTCACCGGTCGCGCCTGCAGAACGTACGTCGTCCCGGCGCGGTCGATCGCCCACTCCACGTCCTGGTGCGTGCCGAAGTGGCGTTCCACGTCACGCGCCAGGCGCACCAACGCCGCAAGCTGCGCGTCGTCCAGGCACGGGGCGACGACTCGTTCCGAAATCACCTCCATGCGCACCGTTCCGGCTCCACTCGGATTGGCCCGGTACTCGACGAGCTTCGAGTTGACCGACCGGCGGACGACCTCCCCCGTCACCTTGCTGACGAGCCACTCGTCGGGAGTGACCTCGCCGCCGACGACGGCCAGTCCGAGACCCCAGCTCGCTTCGACCGCGACGACGCTCGGGTCTCCGCTGACCGGATTGCACGTGAAGAGGACGCCGGCGACGTCGGCGTCGACCATGCGCTGCACTGCGACGCCCATGGTCGGTGCCCGCGCGCTGCCGCCGAGCCGCGCGCGATACGTGATCGCCGGCGCGCTGTGGAGGCTCGCCCAGCAGCGCCGTACGGCGCTGCACACCTGCTCGGGCCCGCGCACCCACAGATACGTCTCCTGCTGTCCGGCGAACGTCGCCTCGGCACTGTCTTCGCCGAGCGCGCTCGAGCGCACTGCCACGGGCGGGTCGCTGTCCCCTGACGCGCTCGCGACCTCTGCGTAGCGCTCGCAGAGCTCGCCACGCAAGGCGTCCGGCAGCTGGGCGGCCTCGATCGCGACCGTCAGTTCGGCCGAGACGGCCTGCACCGCGGCGAGGTCATCGGCGTCGAGCCCGGCGAGCGCGCGGTCGATCGACTCAGCGAGGCCGGCCGCGTCGAGGAACGACTGATAGGCGGCCGACGAGATCCCGAACCCGCCGGGAACAGGAATCCCACCGGCGAGCAGCTCGCCGAGGCCGGCGCTCTTGCCGCCGAAGCGCTCCTCGTCACGCGACCTGAGCTCGGCGAGCGGCACGGTCGCCGCGTGCACTCAGGTCTCCTCGTCGAGGATCTCGACCACCCCAGTCGCACCGTCCACCCGCAGCAGCTGTCCCGTCTTGATGACGGCCGTCGCGCGGCCTGTACCGACCACTGCCGGCTTGCCGTACTCCCGCGACACGATCGCGGCGTGCGACATGACGCCGCCGATGTCCGTGACCGTGGCCTTGATCTTGGGGAAGATCGGCGCCCAGGCAGGCGAGGTGATCGTGCACACGAGGATCTCGCCGTCCTGGATCGCTCCGAGCTGGGTCGGGTCGTTCAGCACTCGCGCACGCCCCTCGACCGTTCCGGGCGAAGCGGCGGCCCCCTGCAGGCGGCGCGGCGCGCCCTCGAGCGACGCCGCCCACTCCTGGAGCCGTTGCGGCGTCACGCCCCACAGCATCACCGCCATCGGGTCGTTCACCGACTCGGGCATCGCGCCGAGCGCCGGCGGCGGCGTCCACTCCTCGAGGCGCGCTAGCAGCTCGCGGCGTCGCTCGACGATCGGCGGCCAGTGCTCGGGGCCGAGCGGCGGTCCGCCGGTCGCCCACATCAGGCATAGCTCCTCGAGCGCCGACATCACCTCGTGCCGGCCGAGCTGGAACACGTCCTCGCCGTCCGCCAGCCAGCGGTGCTTCGCCAGCACGGCGCCGAACTCCCGCACCTTGTTGTAGTAGCTCGTCAGGAACCAGTAGTCGCAGTAGAACTTGTGCTCCTCGACGTACGGGAACACGGTGCGCGAGAGCGCGAGCAGCTCGGCGAACGGCGCCTTGGCGTCCTCCGGCAACAGCTCGGCGTAACCCTCGGCGAGGCGGTCCCGATCCGCCCGCAGCCGCTCGATCGGGCGCTCGACGTTCTCACCGGCGACGAGTGCAGCGACGTGGCCGACAAGCGACGCGTAGGGGATCGTCGGGTCGTCGAGCCAGCTGCGGTAGTAGTGGTACAGGCCGTCGCCCGTCGCCATGTTGAACCACGGGTCCTTCACCTGCTCGAGCTCGGCGAGCCACGCACGGCCCGTCTCGCTGCTCTCGAGCTCGCTCTCGATCTTGCCCGGCGTCCGCCCCTGGACGAACGCTTCGGCGAGCCCCGTATCGACGGCGAGACGGGCTAAGCGCCGCAGCTCGGCATCGGGCCGGAAGAGGAGGACGTCGATCCCCGCGATCATCTGCGCGATGTGCTGCTCGGGGATGTCGGGCAGCTGTGCGCGACAGAACTCGGAGAAGGTCAGGTAGGCGCCGTAGCCGAGGAGCAGGAACTCGAAGTGGTGATGCCACATCAACTCGCCGAGCCGCAGAGTGCGCTGGTAGCCCTCGAGCAGGGGGACGTAGCTCGCGACGCGGTCGTTCTCGAAGACGAGCTCGTCGGGCTCGTACTCCGGCAGGTCGGACACCTCGATCGCATGAAGCTCCGCGATCAGGTTCTCCATCTTCGTCCGCCAGCCCGCGTACAGCTCGTCCCAGTTCGCGAAGTAGTGGCCCGCGCGGCGCTGGAAGTACTCGGCGCGCTCACCGATCTTCGCCGGGTCGGTGACGGGGTTGACGGTGATGTACACGTAGCCGTTGACGATCCGGTAGTCGACGCCCATCGCCGGCGGCACGGCGAACGCACGGTTCTGCCAGGCGCCGACCGCGTAATACGGGCCGTCGATCGAGACGATGTCGAACGCCGGCATCGGCATCGGGAAGTGCATCGAGTTCCAGAACCACAGCCGCCCCTCGTCGATCTCGCGGCGCTCCTCGGTGAAGAGGGTGTAGTACGGGTAGAGCTCCTGCCAGCCCTCGCACCCCGGCGGCGTCTCGATCGAGAACGGGCTGGGGAAGGCGCTCACTGCGCCCGTCGCTGTCGTCATCCGAACGCTCCTCCTCTGGCCCGCCGGGAGCGGCGAGCTCGCCCTGAGCCTAATCGGCGTGACCGGTCCCGGCCAAGACGCGCGGTCGCCCGCGCCATAATCGGCACGTGCCAGGTATGTCGTCCGCTGCCGCGATCCGCCGCCGCATGCCGGGCTTGACGCTGATCGAGCACGAGCTGTCCGCGCCGCTCGACTACGGATCCGTCGACGGCGAGCAGATCACGCTGTTCGCCCGGGAGCTGATCGGCGCTGCCCGCGGGGCCGAGACCTTCCCGCTGCTCGTCTTCTTCCAGGGTGGACCGGGGTTCGAGGCGCCGCGGCCTCTGAGCGCTCCGGCGCAGGCGGAGTGGCTCCACCGCGCGCTGCGGGAGTACCGCGTGCTCATGCTCGACCAGCGTGGCACCGGGCGCTCGACACCGGTCGATCGCCTCGACGCGCTGCGGCCGGACGAGCAGGCGGCTTACCTGACGCACTTCCGCGCCGACTCGATCGTGCGTGACGCGGAGCTCGTTCGTCGCGCGCTCGGTGCCGAGCAATGGTCGGCGATGGGACAGAGCTTCGGCGGCTTCTGCGTCCTCGCCTATCTGTCGGCGTTCCCCGAGTCGCTGCGCGAGGCCTTCATCTGCGGAGGCCTGCCCCCGATCGGCCGCCCGACGGACGACGTCTATGCGCGTACCTACTCCCACGTGCGCGAACGGTGCCGCCGCTACTACGAGCGCTACCCGGACGACCGGGAGCGCGTTCGCGTCGTCCACCGCCGAATCGCCGACGAGGGAGTCACGCTGCCGACGGGTGAGCGGCTGACCTCACGCCGATTCCGCCAACTCGGGCTGATGCTCGGGATGAGCGACGGTGCGGAGCGGCTGCATGGGATCCTCGAGCTTCCCGCCGACTCGCCTGCGTTCCTGCACGACGTGTACAGCGGCAGCGACTTCGCGCGCAACCCGCTCTTCGCTGCGGTGCACGAGGCGTGTTACGCGGACGGTGGTGTGACCGGCTGGTCGGCCGAGCGCACCATGCCGAGCGACTTCGACGACGTCGAGCTCTTCACGGGTGAGCACGTCTATCCGTGGATGTTCGAGGACTATGCCGCTCTCCGTCCGCTGCGCGAAGCCGCCGAAATGCTCGCGCAGCATGCATGGCCCCGGCTCTACGACGAGACCCGGCTCGCCGCCAACGAGGTTCCGGTCGCTGCCATCGTCTACGGGAACGACATGTTCGTCGACCGGGACCTCTCCGAGGAGACGGCCGGCCGCGTCGGCAACCTTCGTCGGTGGCTCACGGACGAGTACGAGCACGACGGGATCCGGGCCGACGGGGCCCGCATCCTCGACCGGCTGATCGCGCTCGCACGCGAAGAGATGTGACGGAGGGCGGGCCGAACTGCACCCGCCCTCCGCAGATCAGCCGAGCGTCAAACCGCCGCCGCTCGTTCGGAGTAGCCCTCCCACCGCACTGTCAGCGCGTAGAGGACGATGATGTTCAGGGCCATGATCACGAGCGTCCAGAGCGGATAGCCGCTCGAGCCCAGCCAGCCGAGCTGGCCGAGGATGTTCAGGGCCACGACCACGATCGTGACCCATCTCGCCCATGAAGACCCGCTCCACAGGGCGAGTCCCACGAGCACCAGGACGACGCCCCAGATCATCGTGATCCAGCCCCACGTCGTCGTGTCGAACACGATCAACTGGTTGCCGTGGATCACGAAGTATTGACCGCGAATGACGGCGATCAATCCTTCGAAGAAATCCAACATTCCGATGATCAGCATCACGACAGCCGCGAAGCCGATCCAACCTGCCATCGGTTGTTTCACGCCTCCACCTCCGACCTTCCGGTTGTTCTTGACTCCGGCATGCGGTTCGACAAACCCGGCCACAGTCCTACGACGATGCCTTTGACTATGCCGCTGCGATCGGTCGTTGCGCATCGGGCGAGCGCGTGATCCCGGCCGCTGCGTACGCGTCGATCTCGTCGAGCGTCTCGCGCTCGAGCAGCTTCTCGACGAGCCCGTCGAGCTTGTCGCGGTTCGTCCGGAGGAGGACGATGACATCCTCGTGCGCGGCCGCGACGAGCCGGCGCACTTCCTCGTCGATCAGTTGCTGCGTCTCCTCGGAGACCTCCGAGGCACCCGGGAACACCGGCCCCTGGCCGTCGGCGGGCAGTACCGCCACGGTTCCGATCGCGTCGCTCATCCCCCACCGCCCGACCATCTGGCGCGCGATCTGCGTGAGCTGCTGGATGTCCGACTCGGCGCCCGTCGTGAGGTCGTCGTAGACGACCTCCTCGGCCGCGCGACCGCCGAGCGCGACCATGATCTTCGCCCGTAGCTCGCGCTCGGAATAGTTGAACCGGTCCGCATCGGGAGCGGAGAACGTGACGCCGAGCGCGAAGCCACGGGGGATGATCGAGATCTTGCGCACCGGGTCGGCGCCGTCGGTGAGCATGCCGACAATCGCGTGACCGCCCTCGTGATAGGCGGTCCGGCGTTTGTCTGCCGGGCTCATCATCACCTGACGCTCGGCTCCGAGCACGATTCGCTCGAGCGCGTCGGTGAAGTCGGACTCCTGGACCTGCTCGTGCCCGCGCCGCGCAGCGAGCAACGCAGCCTCGTTGACGAGATTGGCGAGGTCGGCACCCACCATGCCCGGCGTCGTCGACGCGATCCCACCCAGGTCGACGTCGTCCGCGAGCGGGACGCCGCGGGTGTGGACACGGAGAATCGCCTCCCGTCCGTTGCGGTCGGGCGGCTGCACCGCGACGCGCCGGTCGAACCGCCCCGGTCGCAGCAGCGCGGCGTCGAGCACGTCGGGACGGTTCGTCGCTCCGATCACGATCACGCCGGTCGACGAGTCGAAACCGTCCATCTCGGTGAGGATCTGGTTCAACGTCTGCTCGCGCTCGTCGTTGCCTCCGCTGAACCCGCCGACGCCGGAGGTACGCGAGCGACCGATCGCGTCGAGCTCGTCGATGAAGATGATCGCAGGCGCGGCCGCCTTGGCCTGAACGAAGAGATCGCGCACGCGCGAGGCGCCGACGCCGACGATTGCCTCGACGAACTCCGACGCCGCCATCGAGAAGAACGGGGCGTTCGCCTCGCCGGCGACGGCGCGGGCGAGCAAGGTCTTGCCGGTCCCGGGCGGACCGGACAGCAGGACTCCGTGCGGGATCCGCGCGCCGAGCCGCCGGTACTTCTGCGCATCGCGCAGGAAGTCGACCACCTCGCTCAGTTCCTGCTTCGCCTCGTCGATCCCGGCCACGTCGGCGAACGTCACCCGATCGCCCGACGGTTCGTAGCGACGCGCCCGCGACCGGCCGAACTGGCCGAGCACGTTCTGCATCCCACCGGCCCGGCGCGTCGCGTACACGATCAGCCCCACGAGCAGGATCGTCGGCCCGAAGCCGACGAGCAAGGTCTCCCACCACGGCCCGCCGGTCTGGAGCGGCTCGGCGTTGACGATGACGTTCTTGCGCTGCAGGAGCTGCGACAGCGCATCGGTGTCGGCGAACGTCGGGATCTCGGTCTTGAATCGGGTGGTCGGCTTCGAACCCGAGTAGCTCTCGGGCACCGAGAACGTCCCCTGCACCGTCGTGCCCTTGGAGGTGATGGAAACGACGTGCTCGGCCCGCACCTGCTGAAGGAAGAACGGGCTGTACGGCACCCGCACCCGCGCCGGCGCCCGCGTCGCGCGCGAGCCGATCCAGAAGTTGATGACGAGCAGCCCGACGATCCACGCCAGCCACCAGCCGATCCGGATCCGCGGCCGCCGCGACGTCGCCGGGGGCTGCGGGGTCGGAGCGCTCATGCGCCCGTCACGCCTCCTCGGCGACCGGAGTCGCCTCCGACTCGATCGGCCTCATAAGGCGCGAGACCGTCTCTTCCACCGACCAGGGGCTCAGCTTCGTGACCATCGATCGCTCCATTTCATCTGTCCGCTGTTGCACTGGCTGCGATGTGGTGAAGGCGTCCCTCCGCCTCGGGACGAGGCGAGTATCGCGCACGGCGGGGCCTCGGAGCAGGCTTTATTCGCGTTCGAGTTGACGTAGACTCTCGCTGCACGCGCAAGTGAATCATTGGACGTCTGCTTCGAGTCTCGAAAGGAACCGGACATGGCACCAAGGAACTCACTCACGTCGGCCGCGAAGCGGCTCGACGAGGCGATCCGGGACGGTCGCTTGAAGCGCGAACAGCTGCGCCGCCGGCGGCCAACGGGCAAGGTGACGGCCGAGCGGCACCATGTCGCCGAGCTCACCCAGAGCGCATAGCCGCCTCTAAACGGGTCGAGATCGCCACGCCGCACGGCCTCGCGGCCGCGCACGTCTCCAGGCCCGCGAAACCACGAGGGGCGCTCGTCCTCGGCCACGGCGCGGGCGGCGGCGTCAGCGCGCGTGACTTGACGGCGGCGGCCGGCGCTGCGTGCTCGGCGGGCTTCGCGGTCGCGCTCGTCGAGCAGCCATACCGCGTCGCGGGCCGGCGAAGCCCGGCGCCGGCGCACCAGCTCGACGCGGCCTGGATCGCGGTCGCCGAGCACCTCGCCCGGCACGAGCTGCGCGGCCTGCGGCTCGTCACGGGCGGACGCTCTTCCGGCGCACGGGTCGCGTGCCGAACGGCGTCGGCCGTCGGCGCGATCGGAGTCCTCTGCCTCGCGTTCCCGCTCGTCCCGCCCGCACGCGCCGGGAAGGAGCCCGCCGCAAGCCGCCTTCCGGAGCTCGAAGCGGTGACGGTGCCGATGCTCGTCGTCCAGGGCACGACCGACCGCTTCGGCATGCCGCCGCCCGCCGCAACCCGAACGGTCGTGCAGGTGCGCGGCGACCACAGCCTTCGCACCGATCTAGTGGCGGTCGCCGCCGCCGTCGGCGACTGGCTGTCGAGCATCTAGCTGCATCTAGCATCGGAGCATGTCGTGGGACGAGCGGATGTCCGAGCGTTACGACGAGTGGTCCGCGGACATGACAGAAGACGTTCCGTTCTACATCCGGCTCGCCCGCGAGGCGGACGGGCCGATCGTCGAGCTCGCGGTCGGCAACGGCCGTGTCGCCGTCCCGGTCGCCGAGGCGGTGGGGCGACGCGTGATCGGACTCGATCTCTCCCCCTCGATGCTCGACCAGGCGCGCGCAGCAGCGGCACGGGCGGACGTGGACCTCGATCTGCGCCTCGGCGACATGCGCGAGGTCGAGCTCGACGAGCCGGCCGCGCTCATCTACTGCCCGTTTCGGGCGCTGCTGCATCTGCCGACCTGGGCCGACCGCCGGCGGACGTTCGAGCGCGTCGCCGCCTCCCTGCTTCCCGGTGGGCGCTTCGCGTGGAACGCCTTCGCCTTCGACCACGCGACCGCGGTCCGCCTGGACGGCTCGCACGTGGAGCACCCGGTCCCGCACACGCTCCACTACGCGGTCGGCGACAATCGGGTCGACATCGTGCTCGATACCGGTGGCACGAGCTCGCTCTGGTGGGCGACCAAGAACGAATGGCTCGGACTGCTCGACGTCGCCGGGCTCGAGCTGGAACGCCTGGACGGCGACTTCGCCGGCAGCCCCGTCGACGATGAGAGCCGCGAGTACGTCGTCGTGGCCCGACGGCCGTGACCGCGCGCTTCGCCCTCATCGCCGCCTTCCTGCTCGCGACCACCGCTTGCGGAGGGACGATCCATCCGACCACGACGACGAGCACGACCGCCGGCGCCCCGCGCGACCGCTTCGGCACCGTCTGGCTCTGCCGGCCCGGCGAGCGGGCCAACCCCTGCCTGACGAGCCTCACGACGACGGTGGTCGGGCGCGGGGGATCGACACACGTCGTCCGGGCGGCGCCTGCGACGAGCCCGCCGGTCGACTGCTTCTACGTCTATCCCACCATCAGCAACCAGCGCACCGTGAACGCGAACCTGCAGATCGGGCTCCAGGAGACCGCCGTCGCCGTCACCCAGGCGTCACGGTTCTCGCAGGACTGCAACGTCTACGCGCCGGTCTACCGGCAGATCACTCTCGGCGCGCTCGACCATCCGAGCCGCATAACGCTCGGCAATGCGCGTGTGGCGTACCAGAGCGTGCTCTCCGCGTTCCGCAACTACCTCACGCATTACAACCACGGCCGGGGAATCGTGTTCATCGGTCACTCGCAGGGCGCGACGATCCTGATCAGGCTGCTGAAGCAGCAGGTCGACGACAACACCGCGTTGCGGAAGCGACTCGTGTCGGCCCTCGTCCTCGGCGGCAACGTGACCGTGCCCAAGGGAGGGACCGTGGGCGGCGACTTCGCGCACATCCCTGCCTGCACCTCCCGCAACGAAACGGGCTGCGTCGTCGCCTACTCGAGCTTCGCCGGCAAGCCGCCGGCGAACAGCCAGTTCGGGCGAACGACCTCCGACGCAGGCGTGCCCCTCCTCGCCACGCCGCGCAGCGCGTCATCCTCGCTGCAGATCCTGTGTGTCAACCCCGCTTCGCCGGCGGGCGGCGTGGCGCCGCTCGATCCGTACCTGCCGTCCTTCGCGCTTGCCGCCCTCGCGCCCGGCTCGACGACGACGGTGCAGACGCCGTGGATCGCATTCCCTGGTGCCTACACCGGCCGCTGCGAGACCGCCGGGAACGCGAGCTGGCTTCAGGTCACACCGTCGCCCGGCGCGGCACACGCACCCGGCCTGACGCGGGCGGAACAGCCGGAGATCGGCCTGCACGTGCTCGATGTGAACATCGCCCTCGGCGACCTCGTCCGCCTCGTCCGCTCCGAGGCGGCGGCGTACAAGAGCCGCTGAGCCTTTACAGCTCGAACTTCGCGTGCACCGCACGCACCGCGGCCTCGACGTCGTCCTCGCCGACGACGCACGAGATCCGAATCGGCGAGGTCGAGATGATCGCGATGTTGATCCCCGCCTCGGCGAGAGCGTCGAACATGTCGGCCGCGACCCCGGGATCCGACTTCATTCCGGCCCCGACGAGCGACACCTTCGCGATCCTGCGGTCGGCCGAGACGCCCGTCGCGTCGAGGGTGGCGGCGGCCTGCTGGAGGACCGGCTCGGCGCGTTCGAGGTCGTCCCGGGGCAGCGTGAACGAGATGTCGGTTCGGCCGGCGTCGGAGACGTTCTGCACGATCATGTCGACGTTGATGCCTGCCGCAGCGAGCGGGCGGAACAGCGCTGCGGCGATCCCTGGCCGGTCGGGAACGCCGGCGATCGTGACCTTCGCCTCCGATGTGTCGTGGGCGACGCCGGACACGATGGCGCGCTCGAGCATGTCTTCCTCCTTGAGGATCCAGGTGCCGTCCCCGGCGTGGAACGACGATCTCACATGGATGGGAACGCCGGCATTGCGTGCGAGCTCCACCGACCGGAGCATCAGCACCCGCGCGCCACAGGCCGCCAGGTCGAGCATCTCCTCGTACGAGACGGACGCGAGCTTCGTGGCGCCGGGGACGATCCGCGGGTCGGCGGTGTAGACGCCGTCGACGTCGGTGTAGATCTCGCAGACGTCGGCGTCGAGGGCCGCGGCCAGCGCGACCGCGGTCGCGTCGGAGCCACCGCGACCGAGCGTGGTGACGTCCCGGCCCGGTGAGATCCCCTGGAAGCCTGCGACGATCGCGATCTTCTGCTCCCCGATCGCCTGCCGGACACGGTCGACCCGGACCTCGACGATGCGGGCCTGGCCGTGGGCGCCGTCGGTGACGATGCCGGCCTGGTCGCCGGTGAACGAGACGGCGGCGAGCCCGAGCTCGTTGAGGGCGATCGAGAGGAGCGCGATCGAGATCCGCTCCCCCGCGGTCAGCAGGACGTCGAGCTCACGCGGGTTCGGCGAGCTCGAAAGCTGCCGCGCGAGCTCGAGCAGGTCGTCGGTGGTGGCCCCCATGGCCGAGACGACGACGCACACATCGGCGCCGGACTCGGCCGTCACCGCGATCCGTCGAGCGACGTTGCCGATCCGCTCCGGGTCTCCCACCGACGTCCCGCCGTACTTCTGGACGACGAGACCCACGGTCTTACTTTATCTTTTGAAGCCTGATGACGGAGATCCGCATCCCTCCCGTGCTGCGCCCCGAGGCCGCCGGCAACCGCTCGGTCGCCGTCGATGCCTCGACCGTCCGGGAAGCCCTCGGACAGCTCGTCGCCGAGTACCCGGCGCTCGAAAGCCGCGTCCTCGAAGGCGAGGGCGTCCCGAGCTTCCTCAACGTCTTCGTCGACGGTGACGACGTGCGCCTGCTCGACGGCCTGGAGACGCCGGTCGAGGCGACCTCCACGATTCTCCTGCTGCCCGCCGTCGCCGGCGGCGTCGGCTAGGGGAGGCGCGGTGACGCCCTTCGCACTGCGTTGCCGCGTGTGCGAGGAGGTGACAGCGCCCGAGCCGATCGACGCCTGCCGGCGCTGCGACGGCCCCACGGACGTGACCTACGACTGGGAGCGCGTCGCCCGTCTCGTCACGCACGAGGCGGTCGCCGCGGGGCCGGAGTCGCTCTGGCGCTACCACGGCCTGCTCCCCGGGGGCGCGCAGCTCGAGCACGGGGCCGGCTGGACGCCGCTGCGCCGGGCCGAGCATCTCTCTGAGGCGCTCGACATCGATCTGCGGCTCAAGCTCGAGGATACGAATCCGACGCGCTCGTACAAGGATCGTCTTGCCGCGGTCGCGGTCTCGGCCGCGCTCGACCACGGCGTGACCACGCTCTGCTGCTCGTCGACCGGCAACCTCGGTGACGCCGTTGCAGCGGCCTCGGCTGCGGCCGGCCTCGAAGCGGTCGTGCTCGCCCCCGTCGGCAGCGAGTCGGCAGCCGTCGCAGCACGCCACCCCGGCGCCCACGTGTTCGCCGTCGACGGGACGTACGACGACTGCCGACGACTCGAGCTCGAGCTGGGCGCACTGTTCCCGTGGGGGTTCGTCAGCGGCAACCTGCATCCGTATGCATCCGAAGGCGCGAAGACGATCTCGTTCGAGATCGCCGAGCAGCTCGGGTGGCGGCTGCCGGATGCAGTCGTCTGCCCGGCTGCGAGCGGGACGCTCTTCTCCAAGCTCGCACAGGGTTTCACCGAGCTCGTCGCGAGCGGGGCTCGCAGCAGGCCCGCTGCCGCGTCACTTCGCCGCCCAGGCGGAGGGCTCCAGCCCGATCGCCGACGCCTTTGCCGACGACCGCCGGATCTCGCGAGTCGAGGCCGACACGGAGTTCGCCTCGCTCGCGGTCGGGGATCCGTCGTACGGCGACCTCGCCATCGGCGCCGCGCGTGCCACCGGCGGACGGATCGTCGCCGTTCCGGGCGACGAGATCCGCGCGCAGACCGAGCTCCTCGCGGCGACGAGCGGGGTCACTCCCGACGCCTCCGGCGGGGCGGCGCTCGGCGCCCTCGTCGACGCGTTGAGGCGGGGCGAGATCCAGCGCGGATCGCTGGTCGTGCTCGTGGTGACGGGAGCGAGACCCGAGCCGTCGAACAGCCCGACGTCGCGCGTGACGACGGTGACGCCGGACGCCAGCGCCGTCTTGACGGCGCTCGGGCTCGGCTCCTGACCGGCACCCGATGACCGACACCGCTGCGCCACTTCGCCGCGACGTCCGGCTGCTCGGAACGCTCCTCGGCACGGTCCTGGTCGAGCAGGAGGGTCAGGGGCTGCTGGAGGTCGTCGAGCGCATCCGCCGGGCGGCGCGCGAGGCGAGGCGCGCAGGCACGGTCGGAACGACCGATGTGATCGACGAGCTGCAGCCGACGGAGCAGGTGTTCGTCCTGCGCGCGTTCAGCCTGTACTTCCAGCTGGCGAATCTCGCCGAGCAGCATCACCGGCTCAGGCGGCGGCGCGAGGATGCGCACGAGGGTCGAGTGCCGCGCGAGTCGCTCGAGGATGCATTCCGTCGTCTCGCCTCCGTGCCGGCAGACGAGCTGTCGGCGCGGGCGCGAGGGACATCGATCCGGCTCGTCCTCACCGCGCACCCGACCGAGGCGACGCGCCGCACCGTCCTGCTCGCCCACATCCGGATCGCGGAACAGCTCGTCCAGCTCGACGACCCGCGACTGTCGATGGCCGAACGCCGTGCGGTGGAGCAGCGGATCGCCGAGGAGATCACCCTGCTCTGGCAGACCGACGAGGTCCGCCACGACCGGCTGCGCGTCACCGACGAGATCCGCCACGGCCTGTGGTTCTTCGAGCACAGCCTGATGCCGGCCGCAACCGAGCTCTTCGGGGAGTGGCAGGAGCGTTTGCCGGGCGCGCCGCCGCCGATCTCGTTCGGCTCGTGGATCGGAGGCGATCTCGACGGCAACCCTGCGACCGGTGCGGCATCGATCCGGGAGGCGCTCGACCGCGCGCGCACGCTCGCGTTCGAGCGCTATCGCGCCGAGGTGCGGGCGCTGGCGGTCGAGCTGGGGCCGGCGCGCTCACTCGTCCGCGTCTCGGCGGAGCTCGAGGCATCGCTCGCGCGCGACGAGCAAGAGCTTCCGGGCTACGCCGCCGAGATCGGCGCGCGTAACGAGCTCGAGCCGTACCGGCGCAAGCTCTCCTTCATGTGGTGGCGGCTCGGCAGCGACGGCTACGAACGGCCCGAGGAACTGCTCGCCGACCTCGGCGTGATTCGCGCCAGCCTCGCCGCGAACGGCGGCGCCAGGATCGCCGACGGTCGCGTGGCGCGCCTCGAGCGGATGGTCGAGCTGTTCGGCTTCCACCTCGCGGCCCTCGACGTCCGCCTGCACGCGCGCGATCTGGACGGCGAGCGCGCCGAGGAGGCTGTCGCCGCGGCCACCGAGGCACGCCGGCGGCACGGAGCGCGTGCCGTCGACGCACTGATCGTCTCCGGGACCTCGAGCGCCTCCGACGTCCTCCGGGCGCTCGCGTTGACCGACGAGCCGCTCTCGGTCGTCCCGTTGTTCGAGACGATCGACGATCTCGAACGTGCCCCGCAGATCCTCGACGAGCTGCTCGGGGAGGAGCGCTTCTCGGCGCGCGTCGCCGCCAACGGCGGGAGCGTCGAGGTGATGGTCGGCTACTCCGACTCTGGGAAGGACGGCGGCTACCTCGCAGCGCAATGGGCGATCTACCGCGCGCAGGAACGGCTCGCAGACGTTGCGCACGAGCGAGGCGTCGAGCTGACGATCTTCCACGGCCGCGGCGGCAGCGCCGGGCGTGGTGGCGGGCCGACGCACGCGGCGATCGCGTCGCAGCCGCCGGGGCAGCCACCGGGCCGCGTCAAGCTGACCGAGCAGGGCGAGACGATCTCGTTCAAGTACGGGCTCGAAGGGCTCGCGCGCCGCAACCTCGAGGCCGCGCTCGCCGGGACGCTGCTCGCGACGTTCCCGGAGCACACGTCGACCGTGCCGACCGAGGCGGACCGGGCGACGCTCGACCGGCTCGCCGAAAGCTCGCGGCTCGCGTACCGGCGCTTCGTCTGGGAGAACGACGCGTTCGTAGGGTTCTTCCGCTCGTTCACACCGGTGGCGGAGCTCGCGCTTCTCGAGATCGCTTCGCGCCCGACGCGGCGCCCGGACGACGCCGACTTCCTGTCGTCGCTACGGGCGATCCCGTGGGTCTTCTCGTGGACGCAGAACCGCGTGCTGCTGCCGGCGTGGTTCGGCTGCGGCACCGCGTTCGAGGCGGCGGGGGCAGAGACGCTGTGCGATCTCTACGGGCGCCTGCCGTTTTTCCGGACGGTCGTCGACAACCTCGAGATGACGCTCGCGAAGTCGAGCCTGCCGATCGCGCGCGGCTACCTCACGCTGGTCGAGGACCCTTCGCCGTTCGAGGTCATCGCGGCGGAGCACGAGCGCGCCGTCGCAGGTGTGCTCGCGGCGACGGGCGTCACGCGGCTGCTCGAGCGCCAGCCGATCCTGCGACGTTCCGTCGATCTCCGCAACCCGTACGTCGATCCGATGAACGCCGTCCAGGTCGGTCTGCTCCGCCGCTTTCGCGCAGGCGACGACAGCGCGCAGCTCCCGCTGCTCCGCTCGATCGCCGGCATCGCGGCCGCGCTGCGCAACACCGGCTGACGGCCGGTGCCGGGCCGACAGGCTGGTGCCAGGCACCGGCCTTTCGACAGGCTGGTGCCAGGCACCGGCCTTTCACCGGTGACGAATGTGTGGCGTTTTGTCCACAGAGGGTGCGGCAAGGGGCCGCGGCTGCGATCCTGGCGGTCGTTGGACGCCGCGGGAGTTGTCGGGAGGACACCGCGGCGCGCGCTGGGCTTGCTCGGAGTCGCTTCGGCGACGCGCTCGACCGGCAGGTGGGATGCCTGCCGGAGGCCGCCGCCGCATGGACCCCCGGCGCCGCGGAGACCTGGCCGCCGCGTGAGCTACGAGATGCTCGGCCAGGTCGAAACGCGGCGTATAGCCCGCTTCGAACGCGTCGATCGCCGCCACGCGCTTCAGCGTTCGCGCGATGTCGTCGAGGCCGTGGACGAGCGTCTCCTGCGAGTGCGCGTCGAACTGAAACTCGATCCGCAGGCCCTCTGGATGCTCGATCACGAGGTGCTCCAGGTCGACGGTGAGCTCGTTGCGGTGCTCGACCGCCTCCCGAAGCCGCGCCACGTCCTCGGCCGCCAGCGCGATCGGGGCGAGCCCGGTGTTGACCGCGTTCGTCCGAAAGATGTCGCCGAACGACGACGCGATCACGACCCGGAACCCGTAGTCCTCGAGCGCCCAGGCGGCGTGCTCGCGCGACGAGCCGCAACCGAAGTTGCGACCCGCGATCAGGATCGGCGCGCCGCGGCTCCCGGGGCGGTTGAGCGCGAAGTCGGGGTCGCGCATCCAGTCGAAGAACAGGAACTCCCCGTAGCCCGTCCGCTCGATCCGCTTGAGGAACTGCTTCGGGATGATCTGGTCGGTGTCGACGTCGGGCCGGTCGAGCACGACGACGCTGCCCGTGACGGCGGTGAGAGGCCTCATGTCAGCTCCCGCACGTCGGCGAAGCGACCCTTGAGCGCCGCCGCGGCTGCCATCGCCGGCGAGACGAGGTGCGTGCGCCCGCCGGCGCCTTGCCGGCCCTCGAAGTTGCGGTTCGAGGTCGAGGCACACCGCTCGCCCGGTTGGAGCACGTCCGGGTTCATGCCGAGGCACATGGAGCAGCCGGCGCGCCGCCACTCGAACCCCGCGGCCTGGAAGATGGCGTCGAGCCCCTCCTCCTCCGCTGCCAGCTTCACCTGCGCGGAGCCGGGCACGACGATCGCGTGCACACCCTCGGCGACACGCCGGCCTGCCACGACCTGCGCCGCGATGCGCAGGTCCTCGATGCGCGCGTTGGTGCACGAGCCGATGAACACCTTGTCGATCGTGACCTCGACGAGCGGCGTCCCCGGTGCGAGATCCATGTAGCGGAGCGCGCGCTCGACCGCCTCGCGCTGGTCGGGGTCGGAGTACTCGGCCGGGTCGGGGACGACACCGTCCACGGCCGAGACCATTCCGGGGTTCGTCCCCCAGGTGATCTGCGGCTTCAGCTGCGAGACGTCGATCGTCGCCCGCTCGTCGTAGTCCACCCCTTCGTCGGTCGGGAGCGCACGCCACGCATCGAGCGCGGCCTCCCAGGCCGCACCGGCGGGTGCGCACGGCTTCCCCTCGAGATACGCAAACGTGACGTCGTCCGGCGCGACGAGCCCGGCCCGCGCGCCGGCCTCGATCGACATGTTGCAGACCGTCAGCCGTCCTTCCATCGAGAGCGCGCGAATCGCCTCGCCGGTGTACTCGAGCACGCGACCCTGGCCGCCCGAGACGCCGAGCTGCCCGATCGCGGCGAGCACCATGTCTTTCGCCGACAGCCCGAACGGCAACTCTCCCGCGAAGTCGACCTGCATCGTGCGCGGCAGCACCTGCGGCAGTGTCTGCGTCGCGAGCACATGCTCGACCTCGGAGGTGCCAATGCCGAACGCCAGCGCTCCGAGCGCCCCGTGCGTGGACGTGTGGCTGTCGCCGCAGACGATCGTCATCCCGGGTTGCGTCAGCCCGAGCTCCGGGCCGATCACGTGCACGATCCCTTCACGGCCGTTACCGGTCGCGAACAGGAGGACGCCGAAGTCCTCGCAGTTCTGCCTCAGCGCCTCGAGCTGCGCACGCGCGAGCGGGTCCGTGATCGGCCCGTCGAGCGTCGGAACGTTGTGATCCATCGTGGCGACGGTCAGGTCGGGCCGACGCACCGGACGCCCGGCAACACGTAGCGACTCGAACGCCTGAGGGCTCGTCACCTCGTGCACGAGGTGCAGGTCGATGTAGAGAAGCGCCGGGCCGTCGACCGGTTGGTCGACGACGTGGGCGTCCCAGATCTTGCGAAACAGCGTGCGAGCGCTCACTTGACCTCCGCGGGATAGGAACCGAACAGCCGCAGCTCGCGCGTCTCGGCCCGCAGGTCGCGCAGCGCCGGACGCACGATCGGATCGAAGACGTGCCCGTCGAGGACGACGTCGAACCGGTAGCGCCACGGCGAGTTCGGCAATGGTCGAGACACGAGCTGCACCAGATTGACGTTGTAGCGCGCGAACGCGCCGAGAGCGTGGAACAGCGCTCCCGGCCGGTGGTCGGTCACGAACGACAGCGCGGTGCGCCAGCCCTCCGCCCCGGCGACCTGCGTGTACGGCGCCAGCGCGACGAAGCGGGTGAACGCCGCCGGACGGTCGCCGACGTCGTCGGCGATCACCGCGAGGTCGAAGTGCTCCGCCGCCTCACGGCTTGCGATCGCGAGCACCGCCGGGTCGCGCGCCTCGGAGACCTCGCGCGCAGCGTCGGCCGTCGTCGCCGACGGGATGCAGCGCACGTCGAGGCCGGCAAGCAGGTCACGGCACTGGTCGAGCGCCGCCGGATGGGACCGGAGCGTCGTCGCGCCCTCCAGGGTCGCACCAGGAACGCCGACCACGCAGTGGTAGATCGGCAGCGACGTCTCGCGCACGATCGAGAGCGGCGCGCGGTAGAGCAGGTCGTGCGTCTCGGCGATCGGCCCGACGAGTGAGCTCTCGATCGGCAGCACGCCCAGGCTGACCTCTGCCGCCGCCGCCGCCTCGACGACGGCGGTGAAGCTCGGCAGGCTCACCGACCGGACGGCGTCGGGGACGAGCACGGCTGCGGCTGCGCCCGTGTGACTCCCGACCGGGCCGGGGTAGCCGACCGTGAGGCTCATCCCGCCGTCACCAGGCGGCCGGAGAGAGAGGCGAGCACGGCGTCCGCGAACGACCGGGTCGTCGCGACGCCGCCGAGATCGGGCGTCGGATGCGACTCGAGTGTCTCGTCGACCGCCGTGACGAGCGCCTCGGCGAGGTCGCGCCGGCCGAGCGAGTGCTCGAGCAACAGCGCGAGCGACCGGAGCATCGCGGCGGGGTTGGCGACACCGGCGCCCGCGATGTCGGGAGCCGATCCGTGCACCGGCTCGAAGATCCCGGGGCCGCCGTCGCCCAGGCTGGCCGACGCGGCGACGCCGAGGCCGCCGGTGACCGCGGCGGCGATGTCGGAGAGGATGTCGCCGAAGGTGTTCTCGGTCACGATCACGTCGAAGCGGTCGGCGTTCGTCACGAGCTCCATCGCCAGGCTGTCGACCAGTGCGTGCCGCAGCTCGACGTCGGGATAGTCCGCCGCCACCTCGCCGACGACCCGCCGCCAGAGCCGCGAGGTGTCGAGCACGTTCGCCTTGTCGACCGACACGAGCGATCGGCGTCGCGTGCGCGCCAGGTCGAACGCTCGACGCGCGATGCGCTCGATCTGAGACGGGTGGTACTCACACGTGTCGAACACGGTGCCGTCGGAGAGCACGCCGCGCCGGCCGAAGTAGAGCCCGCCGACGAGCTCGCGCACGATCACGAGGTCGATCCCGTCCGACGTTGCCGGACGCAGGTTCGCGTAGACGTCGAGCGCCTTACGCAACCCCATCAGGCCTGCCTCGGGCCGGGCGGCGCCGCCGTCCCACTTCGGGCCGCCGACCGCGCCGAGCAGGACGCCGCGCGCGTGGCGGCACGCCTCGAGCGTCGCCGGCGGCAGCGGCTCACCGGCTTCGTCGATCGCGGCGCCGCCGAACGGCAGGCGCACGACCTCGACGTCGACCGGAAGCTGCTCGAGCACCCGCACAGCCTGGTCGAGCACCTCCGGCCCGATCCCGTCGCCGGGGAGACAGGCAATGAGCTCGGTCACTTGCCAACCTCGCGCTTCACGAGGTCGAGCACGAACCGGTGCAGATCGGCGAGCCCTTCCTCCGACAGCGGCCCGGCGTTGTTGCGCTTCAGGTACTGCGCAAGCCACGCTTCGCGCGCCGGGTCGAGGAAGTCGATGCCGCGCTGCGCCTTGTAGCGCCGCAGCTTCTCCACTGCCTGGATGCGCGCGTTGACGATCCCGAGCATGCTCACGTCGAGCGCGACGATCTCGTCACGGAACGACTTGATCACCGGGTCGACCGGGGCTGCAGGCTCCGGCGCTGTCGAATTCCGCTCCGGCGCCGGCGAAGCCGGCACCTCCGCTCCTTGCGAGCCTCCGTCGAGCCTACGGCTCATACGATCACCCCGAGCTCGGCGAGCAGCTCGTCGACGTCGGTGCCGATCTCGATCCCGGCGCGCACGTCGACCACCTGCGGTGTCTTCAGTCCCGTCCCGGTCACGAGCACGACCACCCGGTCGCTTTCCCCGAGAGCTCCGGCGGCCGCGGCGGCGCGCAGCGCGCCGACGGTCACTCCTGCGGCCGTCTCACCGAACACGCCGGATGTCGAGGCGAGCAGGGACATGTTCGGGCCGACGTCGGACTCGGGCACGGCGTACACCGCACCGCCCGAGGCCCGAGCCGTCGCGATCGCGAGGTCCCCGTCGGCAGGGGCGCCGATCGCCAGCGACTGCGCAACGGTTGCCGGCCGGACGGGCGAGACCGGCCGATCGTCGGCGAACGCGTGCGCCACGGGCGCACAGCCCTCGGCCTGCCCGCCGTAGAGGCGCGGGCTCTCGCCGGCGACGAGGCCAAGCTGCCGGAACTGCTCGAAACCCTGCCAGAGCTTCGTGAAGAGCGAGCCCGACGCGATCGGAGCGACGACGGCGTCCGGTGTCTCCCAGCCGAGCTCCTCGGCGATCTCGAATGCGAGCGTCTTCGATCCCTCGGCGTAGTACGCACGCAGGTTCACGTTGACGAACGCCCAGTCGAGCTCGCCGGCCAGCTCGACGATCAGACGCGAGCAGTCGTCATAGCTGCCGTGGACGGCGTACATCTCGGCGCCGTAGACCCCGGTCTGCAGCATCTTCTCCGGCTCCACGGTGCTCGGGTAGAGCACCACCGAGCGCATCCCGCTCGCCGCCGCGCGAGCGGCAACGGCATTGCCCAGGTTGCCGGTGGACGCGCAGGCGAGCGTGCCGGTCCCCAGCTCGGCCGCCTTGGCCGCAGCAACGGCGACGACACGGTCCTTGAACGAGTGCGTCGGATTCGTATGGTCGAGCTTCAGCCACACCTCGCCCACGCCGACCGCATCGGCGAGCCTCGGCGCCGGCACGAGAGGCGTGAGGCCCGGGCCGCTCGCCGCATCGCGAGGTGCCGGCACCGGAAGCAACGCCTCGTAGCGCCACAGCGAACGCGGGCCTGCCTCGATCCGCGCTCGCGTCGCGCGGCTCGCGACGTCAGCCCAGTCGTAGACCGGCTCGAGCGGCCCGAAGCAGCGCACGCACGTCCCGCTCGCGACCGCCGGGTACTCCGCCTCGCACACGCGACATCTCAGTGTGTCGACAGGCATCTTGCCTCCTCGAATCTCATTCGGTTCTGGCCCCCTCGGAAGCCGAGCCGACGCTCGCCGCGTACTTGGCGAAGACGCCGGTCGTGTAACGCGGCTCGGGCGGCTGCCACGCCGCCGCGCGTGCCGCCAGCTCCTCGGACGGCACGTCGAGCACGAGCTGGCGTCCTTCGACGTCGATCTCGACGGGGTCGCCGTCGCGCACGAGCGCGATCGTCCCGCCGCGGAACGCCTCGGGCGCGATGTGCCCGACCATCAGCCCGTGCGTCGCGCCGGAGAAGCGGCCGTCCGTGATCAGCGCGATCTCGTCGCCGAGGCCCTCGCCGACGAGAGCGGCCGTGACGTGCAGCATCTCCCGCATGCCCGGGCCTCCCGCGGGCCCCTCGTAGCGGATCACGACGACGTCACCGGGCCGGATCGACTGCGATTTGACTGCCGCGAAGCAGTCCTCCTCGGAGTCGAACACTCGCGCGGGCCCGCGGTGGCGGAGCCGCTCATGACCGGCGAGCTTCACGACGCAGCCCTCGGGCGCAAGGTTCCCGCGCAGGATCGCGAGCCCGCCCGTGGGCTTGAGCGGGTTGTCCCAAGAGACGACGACGTCCTGTCCCGGACGTTCCTGGGCGCCGTCGGCGACCTCGCGCAAGGACCGTCCGTCGACCGCGGCCGCGCCCTCGTTGACGACGCCAGCGCGTACGAGCTCGCGCGCCACGAGCGCGACGCCCCCCGCCTCGTAGAGGTCGGTCGCTACGTAACGTCCCCCCGGCTTGATGTCGGCGACGATCGGTGTCCGCGCCGAGATCGCGTCGAAGTCGTCGATCGAGAGCGCGACACCGGCTTCCGCCGCGATCGCGAGCAGGTGGAGGACGCCGTTCGTCGAGCCACCGGTGGCCGCGATCGCGGCGATCGCGTTCTCGAACGCCTCACGCGTCAGCACCTGGGAGGGGCGCCGGTCCTCCTCGACGAGCCTCATCGCCAGCTCGCCGGCTCGAACCGCTGCCTCCGGCTTTCCGAGGATGCAAGGCCGGGATCTCGTTCAGACCAGGAGCGCTCACGCCGAGGAAGTCGAGCGCGGTCGCCATCGTGTTCGCGGTGAACTGGCCACCGCATGCGCCGGCGCCGGGACACGCGACGTTCTCGAGCTCGTGAACGTCGGCGTCGGTCGCGTTTCCGGCCGCGTGCGAGCCGACGACCTCGAAGACATCCTGGATCGTCACGTCGCGATCGCGGTAACGGCCGGCGGCGATCGAGCCGCTGTAGAGCACGAGACCGGGCAGGTCGAGCCGCGCGAGCGCCATCACGGCAGCTGGAATCGTCTTGTCGCAGCCGACGATGCAGACGATCCCGTCGAACAGATGGCCCCGCGCCACGAGCTCGATGGAGTCGGCGATCACCTCGCGTGAGACGAGCGATGCCCGCATGCCCGCGGTGCCCATCGAGACGCCGTCGGAGACCGAGATGGTGTTGAACTCGAGCGGCGTCCCACCGGCCCGTCGGATTCCCTGCTTCACGTGGCCGGCGAGCATGCGGTGGTTCAGGTTGCAGGGCATCGTCTCGATCCACATCGTGGCGACGCCGACGAGCGGGCGCGCGAGATCGTCGTCGGTGAAGCCGACGCCCTTCAGCATCGCCCGCGCGGGCGCACGGTCGACCCCGTCGGTCAACGCAGCACTGTGCCGCTTGGCAGGGTGTGTCCTGTCGTACACGCTCACTCCGTGTGAGCCCCTTGGCGCGCGACGCGCAGCGTGAGCACCGTCGTGTCGGCGGGCAGCAGCGTCTCGAGCTCGCTCGCAACCGATTCCGCACGCTCCGGCTCGACCCAGACCACGACCGAGGGGCCCGATCCCGAGAGCGTGATGCCGGCGGCGTCCGCCGGCGGCCGCTCGCGCAAGATGCGTAGCAGCGGGGCGCTGTCGATCCGGTACTGCTCGTGAAGCCGGTCCGAGAACGCGTCGCCGAGCAGCCGCGCGTCGCCCGAGGCGATCGCGGCTCCGAGTAGCGCGGCGTGCGCGGCGTTCACCGCCGCATCCTCGTGACTGACCATCGCCGGCAGGCCGTTCCGCGACCGCGCCGTGTTCGTTCGCACCGACGGGACGGCGAGCACCGGGGTCAGCGGCAGATCCGACGCTATCCGCGCCACGCGCCGCCCGCCGCCGCCGAGCCAGGTGACGGCCACGCCGCCGAGCAGGGCGGCAGCCAGGTTGTCGGCATGTCCTTCGAGCCGCTCGCCGAGCGTGAGCAGCTCGGCGACCTCGATTGCGCGCTCGGAGGCCGCGGCTCCTGCGACGAGGCCGAGCGCAATCGCCGCTGCGCTCGAGCCCAGACCACGCTCGAGCGGGATGCGATTGACGAATCGGAACCGATAGCCTTCGGGCGACGCGACGAGCGCGAAGGCGCGCAACGAGAGGTGGCCCGCGTCGGTGGACAGCTCTCCTGCGCCCTCGCCCTCGATCTCGACGACGGGACCGTCGTCCGACTCCTCGACGACGGCTTCGTTCCACAGTTCGAGTGCAGCCGCAGCCGAGTCGAAGCCCGGCCCGAGGTTCGCCGTCGTTGCCGGTGCGACGACGCGGAATGTCATGTCAGCTCCTCGAGGATCGCGTCGATCGTCGCGTCGACGGTCGCCGACGAGGACTGGTCGACGGCCTCCGTGTCCTTGAGCCCATGGCCCGTGATCAGGGCGACGGCGGTTTGCCCGTCGCCCTGCCCGAGCTGGGCCAGCGCGGCGACCCCGGCTGCGGAGGCGGGCTCGCAGAACACGCCCTCCTCGCCGGCGAGCCGCTGCCACCAGTGGCGCAACTCACCCTCGTCGAGCGTCACGACCTCGACCCGGCCCGAGGCAACGAGGCGCTCGACCTCCTCGGCGTGCGCCGGCTCGGCGATTCTGATCGCCGACGCCCACGTCGTCGCCCGATCGGCAGCCTGGCCGACGACGAGCCGCGACGAGACGCCGAGCTCGTCGAGGCCGATAGCGACGGCGCGCACGTTGCCGCCACCGCCGTACGGAAGCGCGATCACGTCGGGAGCCGCGCCGAGCTGCTCGACGATCTCGTGCGCCACTAGCTTCTGGCCGGCAAGTCGATTGTGGTCGGGGCTCGCCGAGTTGACGAGCACGAAGCCCTCGCGCCCGCCGAGCTCGAACGCCAGGCGGAGCGCGTCGTCGAAGCTGCCGCGGATCTCGAGCACCCGTGCGCCGGCCGCCTTGGCCTGCGCCCGCTTGGCCGACGCGGTTCCGCCGGCCGGTGTCAGCACGACCGCCTCGAGCCCGGCCCGGGCGGCGTACGTCGCGGCGCTCGCGGCGGTGTTGCCGGTCGACGCGCAGACGATTGCACGCGCGCCGGCGGCCGCGGCGCGCTCGACGGCGACCACCATCCCCCGGTCCTTGAAGCTACCGGTCGGGTTCGACCCTTCGCACTTCAGGTGCAGGTCGAGCCCGAGCGCCGTCGACAGCCGCCCCGCGGCGACGAGCGGCGTCGCCCCCTCGCCCAGCGAGATCGACGAGACGGTCGTGGTCAGGCCCATCCGAGCTCCGTCACTCCGCGCTCGGAGACGACCGGCAGTGGGAGCGACCAGTGATGGACCTCGGGCAGCGCACCGAGCGCGGCCAGCGCGTCCGCCAGCGCGCCCGCGCGCGCCTCGTGAGTCACGACGTGGAGCGCGGCGCCGGAGCCGTTCGCGTGCTGCACGAGCCGGGCAATCGAGATCTCCCGCTCGGCGAGCTCCTCGGCGACACGCGCGAGCGTCCCGGGCCGGTCCTCGACCGAGAGCCGGAAGTAGAACGGCGAGCGGCTGTCCCCCGAAGGCAGCTTCGGCAGGTGACGCCACGCGGCGTCGTTCTGCAGGAACCCGGTTCCCATCGTCCCGAGCACGCTGGTGATGTCGGCGACGACGGCCGACGCGGTCTCGATCCCGCCTGCGCCCGGCCCTTCGAGCGTGATCTCGCGAATCGCGTCGCCCTGCAGCATCACCGCGTTGAAGGCGCCGTCGACCTTCGCGAGCGGATGCTGCTTGTCGACGAGCGCGGGCCGGACGTGCACATCGAAATGCCCGTCGACGAGGCGGGCTGCGCCGATCAGCCGAATCACCATGTCGAGCTCGCGCGCAGCCGCGACGTCGAGCGGGTCGATCGTCGTGATGCCCGAGTAGTCGACGTCGTCGAGGTCGACGCGCGCGTTGAACGCCACGGTCGCGAGAATCGCCATCTTCGCGGCGGCATCGGCACCCGAGACGTCGTCGGTGGGATCCGACTCTGCGAAGCCGCGCTTCTGCGCCTCGGCCAGCGCCTCGTCGTAGGAGCTGCCCGCTTCCATCTCGGTGAGCACGAAGTTGGTCGTGCCGTTGACGATGCCGAGCACGTGGTGGACGTTCGTGACGACGAGCGACTCCCGCAGCACCTTGATCACGGGGATCGCGGCGCACACGCTCGCCTCGAAGCGCAGCTGCACTCCCTGCGACGAGGCTGCCGCGAAGAGCTCCGCGCCGCGCCGCGCGACGAGCTGCTTGTTCGCCGTCACGACGTGGCGTCCGCCTCGCAGGAGCTCGAGCACGTAGCCGCCCGCCGGCTCGAGCCCGCCCATCACCTCCGCGACGACCGGGATCGAAGGGTCGTCGGCGATCTCGCGAAAATCGTCGGTGAGCACACCGCCCGCGGGCGGGAACTCACGCTCCTTCCCGGGATCGCGCACGAGCGCCTTCACCACCCGCAGCCGGTGCCCCGTGGCCCGCTCGATGTCGTCGGCCGACTCCGTCAGCAGTCGGTTGACGGCTGCGCCGACCGTTCCGTAACCGAGGAGCGCGATCGGGACGTCAACGGACGCCATGAACCTCCGGGCTCTCCTCACGGACGTTCAACGCTCGCAGCCGCGCCCCGACCTGCTCGAGCTGCGTCTCCGCCAGCTTGCGCCGGTACTCGTCGAGCGCCGGCTGTCCCCGATCCATCTCGGCGACCCACTCGCGGGCGAAGGAGCCGTCCTGGATCGCGCCGAGGGCGGCGCGCATGTTCTCGCGCACGTGCTCGTCGACCACCTTCGGGCCGACAGTGTGCGATCCGTACTCCGCCGTGTCCGAGATCGAGTAGTGCATACGCTCGATGCCGCCCTCCCAGATCAGGTCGGTGATCAGCTTGAGCTCGTGCAGGCACTCGTAGTAGGCGATCTCCGGCTGGTAGCCCGCTTCGACGAGCGTCTCGAACGAGAGGCGGATCAGCTGGGTGACGCCCCCGCAGAGCACGCTCTGCTCGCCGAAGAGGTCGGTCTCGGTCTCTTCGGCGAAGGTGGTCTCGACCATCCCGGCCCGAGCTGCGCCGAGCGCGGCGCCGTAGGCGAAGGCAAGGTCGAGAGCCCGCCCGCTCGCGTCCTGTGCGACGGCGACGACGGCCGGTGTCCCGTACCCCTCCTCGTAGAGGCGCCGCACGATGTGCCCAGGGCCTTTCGGCGCGACCATGATCACGTCGTGGCCCTCGGGCGGGGTGATCCGCCCGTAGTGGACGTTGAAGCCGTGCGCGAACAGCAACGCAGCACCGGGCTCGAGGTTCGGCGCGACCTCGGACTCGTACAGCGCCGGGCTGTGCACCGTCGGGGACGAGGAAGACGACGAGTTGCGCGCCGCGCACCGCGTCGGCCACCGGGCGCACCCGGAGCCCGGCCTCTTCGGCCGCCGCCTTCGAGGCGCTGCCCTCGCGCAGCCCCACCTCGACGTCGACGCCCGAGTCGGCCAGGTTCAGGGCATGCGCGTGACCCTGGCTGCCGTACCCGAGGACGGCGACCTTGCCGTCCAGCAGCCCGACGTTTCCCTCTTTCACGATCTCGGCCATGGACTTCCTTTCAGATCACATTTGTTGGACGGACGGCGTGCTCGTACGGCCTGACGCGCTCGGCCGACGAAGCCCCACCCGGCCGGTGCGCACGAGCTCACGGACACCATACGGGCGGATCAGCTCCTCGAACGCCTCGACCTGGTCGGGGCGGCCGACGAACTCGAAGGTGATGGCGTCGCGGCCGATGTCGGCAACGCGCGCGCCGGCGATCTGGCTCAAGGCAACGAGCTCGCCCCTGCGGTCCGGTGGGACGGTGACGGTGATCAGCGCGAGCTCGCGCTCGATCGCCTCGTCCGGCTTGAGCTCGGTGACGCGAAGCACGTTCACGAGCTTGTGCATCTGCTTCTCGATCTGCTCGAGCGAGTGCTCGCTGCAGTCGACGCGCAGCGTCAGCCGCGAGATGTCGGGGCGTTCGGTCGGCCCGACCGCGAGGCTCTGGATGTTGTAGCCGCGCCGCGAGAAGAGCTGCGACACGCGGGCCAGCGCCCCCGGACTGTTCTCGAGACGGACGGAGATCGTGTGTGTCGTCATACCCTCACCTCGTCGTCAGGCGCCTCGATGATGTCGACGGCGGCGGCGCCGGCCGGCACCATCGGGAAGCACTTCTCCTCGGGATCGCAGCGTACGTCGACGACCGCGGTCCGCCCCGCCTCGAACGCCGCGGACAGCGTCGACTCCAGGTCGTCCTCGCTCTCGACCGTGAACCCGGCACAGCCGTACGCCTCCGCGAGCTGCGCGTAGTCCGGCACCGCGTGGGTCAAGTGGGTCTGGGCATAGCGCTCGTCGTAGAACATCTCCTGCCACTGGCGCACCATTCCGAGCCAGCCGTTGTTCAGCACCACCGCCACGACGGGCAACCGTTCGAGCGCGGCGGTCGCGAGCTCCTGGCACGTCATCTGGAAGCAGCCGTCGCCGTCGACGCAGACGACGGTCGCATCGGGTCGCGCGGCCTTGGCGCCGACTGCCGCCGGCAGGCCGTAGCCCATCGTCCCGAGGCCCCCGGAGGTGATGAACGACCGCGGCCGGTCGCACACGAGGTACTGCATCGCCCACATCTGGTGCTGGCCGACGCCGGTCGTCCAGATCACGTCCTCGGAGCGCGAGGCGGTCAGGTCGCGAAGCGCCTCGACGGCCGTCTGAGGCTTGAGCACACCGTCGACCTTGGTGTACCGAAACGGGAACTGCTCCCGCCAGTCCTCCACCTGGCGCAGCCAAGGCTCGTGCACCGGCGCCCGGCCCTCGCGCACCCGCTCGAGCTCCTTGGTGAGCTCGGTCAACGCCACCGACAGCGGGCCGACGACGGGGATGTCCGCATGCCGGATCTTCCCCACCTCGGCTGCGTCGATATCGAAGTGGATCACCTGAGCCCCGGGTGCGAACGCAGAGACCTTGCCGGTGACGCGGTCGTCGAAGCGTGTGCCGACGGCGATCACGAGATCGGACTTGTTGAGCGCCCAGTTCGCGTACTTCGAGCCGTGCATCCCCGGCGGCCCGTAGTTGAGCGGGTGCGAGTCGGGGATGCAGCCCTTCCCCATCAGCGTGACGACGGCCGGCAACCGGGCGGCTTCGACGAGCCGGAGCAGCTCCTGGCACGCGTCTGCGTTGAGCACCCCGCCGCCCGCGTAGACGATCGGGCGCTGCGCGGCTGCGATCGCCGCTGCGGCCTCCCGGATCTGCTTCGGGTGCACCTTGCGCGGCGGCTTCCAGCCGGGCAGGTCGACCTCGTCCGGGTAGGCGAAGTCGAATTCGGCCTCCTGTACGTCTTTTGCGACGTCGACGAGCACGGGCCCCTGCCGGCCGGTGCGGGCGACGTGGAACGCCGCCTTCATCACGTGGGGCAACTCCTCGACGTCCTGGACGAGCCAGGAGTGCTTGACGATCGGCATCGTGATGCCGGTGGCGTCGGTCTCCTGGAACGCGTCGGTGCCGATCAGCGACGACTTGACCTGGCCGGTGATGCAGACGAGCGGCGTCGAGTCCATCCACGCGTCGGCGATCGGCGTCACGAGATTGGTCGCGCCCGGTCCCGACGTCGCGATTGCGACGCCCACCCGCCCCGACGCCCGCGCGTAGCCCTCTGCCATGTGCCCGGCGCCCTGCTCGTGACGCGCCAGCACGTGCCGAACCGACGTGCCGCGGGCCATCGCGTCGTACGTGGGCAGGATGGCGCCGCCGGGGATGCCGAACGCGATGTCGACTCCCTCGTGCTCGAGCGCGCGCAGGATCGCGTCGGAGCCCAGCATCCTCGTCTTCCCGGTCAACGCCACACCTCGTCGAAATGATCGACATCTGTTCGCGCCCCGGGCAGCAGCTCGATCACGGCATCAGTGAACGATCGCGTGTCGCGGGGAGCGCCGCCGCTCGAACGTGTCGATGCCTCGCCGACGGCACGCTCGAGCGTTCGCGACGACGCGCGGCGCTCGAGCCCCTCGGCCAGAAGGAGCGAGGCCGTGAGCAGCATCCCGGTCGGATCGACGACTCCGAAGCCGGCGACGTCGGCGGCGTCGGACGAGCCTGGAGCGAAGACTCCCGGGCCCTCGTCGGACAGCCAGGCGCGCGCGACACACGACTGCGTGCCGGCGAAGTGCGCAGCGGCATCGACTATCCCGGAGTGCAACTGCGCCTCGGTGACGATCACGTCGAGCTCGTCGGGCCGTTCACGCAAGCGGATCAGCGTCTCCCCGAGGCCCGCCTCCTCGACCTCGAGGCCGTCGTGCCGTGCACGTCCGCGTTCGACGGCCGCGCGCCAGTCGGGAGTCTCGCCCACTGCGAGAATCCTGCCTCGCCGGGCGCTCGCGCACACGAAGGCCCGCTGGACGGCGATGCCGTTCGCCCACTCGCCGACCGGTGCCGAGACGACGAGGTCGCGGCCGGGGCCGAGGTGGATGCCCGCGACGCGCCAGGCAAGCTGCAGATCGGCCTTGACGCCTTCGAGCGCCGGCTCGGCGGGTGACGCGACGAGGATCGCGTCGGCATCGCGGTAACGCGCGCGAGTCTCCGCCGGCAGTGGATGGCCGGAGCGAGTCACGCCCTCTCCCGCGAACGGCAGATGGATGTCATCGAGCGACCAGCCGTGGAGGCGGGCGACGCCGTCGAGTGCCCGCGTCGCCGCGGCCATCAGCTCGGGGCCGACTCCGTCTCCGGCAAGGCACGCAACGGTCTTGCTCGTCATACCGCGACCTCCGTGAACACATCGTCGAGAGATACCAGCGCGCCGCGATCGGCGAGCCGCTTGAACCGCCTGAAGGCGGCGTCCAGCTGGTTGTGGTCGAGGATCCGCCCGGCGTCCGAGCAAGCTTGTGCGAATGCGTGCCGGCCGGAGTGCTTCCCGAGCGGCAACGTCACGTCGGCACCGAGATCGGCCGGGTCGATGATCTGGTAGGTGCGGCTGTCCTTCAGCATCCCGTCCTGGTGGATGCCGGCCTCGTGCGCGAAGGCGTTGGCGCCGACGATCGGCTTGTTCCGCGGGACGCCGTATCCCGTCAGCTCTGCGACGAGCGCGGAGGCCGGCGGGATGACGCGCGTGTCGACGCCCGTGTCGACGCCGAACACGTCGGCGCGGACGCGCAGCGCCATCACGATCTCCTCGAGCGACGCGTTGCCCGCGCGCTCGCCGATGCCGTTGACGGTGCACTCGACCTGGGTCGCGCCCGCGACGATGCCCGCGAGCGAGTTCGCCACCGCAAGGCCAAGGTCGTTGTGGCAGTGAGCCGACAGCTCGACGTTCGCGAGGCCGGGACAGCGGGCGAGCATCTCCTCGAACAGCTCCGCGTATTCGGCCGGCGATGCGTAACCGACCGTGTCCGGGAGGTTGACGACCGTCGCCCCCGCGCCGATCGCCGTCTCGCAGACCCGGACGAGGAAGTCGCGCTCGGAGCGCGTCGCGTCCTCGGCCGAGAACTCGACCTCGTCGAAGAGCGCAGCCGCGTGATCGACCGACGAGGCGATCTGCTCGAGCACTTCGGCGGGCTCGAGGCCGAGCTTGCGCTCCATGTGCAGCGCGCTCGTCGCAAGGACGATGTGCACGCGGGTTCGCGGCGCCGCCCGAAGCGCGGATGCGGCCGCGTCGATGTCAGGGCGAGTCGCCCGAGCAAGCGAACCGACGGTGACGCTCGAGACCGCCTCGGCCGCCGCCTGGACGCCGGCGAAGTCACCGGGAGACGAGGCCGCGAAACCCGCTTCGATCACGTCGACGCCGAGTCGTTCGAGCATCAGGGCGATCTCGCCCTTCTCGTCCGGACGCAGGGCGATGCCCGGCGACTGCTCGCCGTCTCTCAATGTCGTGTCCAAAACCTTGATCCTGCGCACTCTTCGCTCCTCAGTCGGCACCCGCACGCGGGCGCACCTCTGCCGCTTGTCGGTCGGCGTGTGCGGCGTCATTGGCCGCGTGAGTGCGTCCTCCCCCTAGAGGGGGAGAATCGAGATGAGCGTAATGACGACGACGCCGTCGGCAAACGAAGTGCGCAGCTGAACGTCGCGAGTCATCTCGGCCTCAGTGTGCCCAGCCCTCGAAGGACTGTCAAGCGCAACGCTTCACTTTCGGAAGTGGCAGGCGTCAGCGGCGCGTCGATGCGGCACGCCGGCGGACCGGCTCGACGACCATCCACGAGCGGCCGAAGCGGCGCATCTCGCGAATCACGGGCAGGAGCGCCCGCCCCTTCTCGGTCAGCTGGTACTCGACCCGCGGCGGCGACTCGGGATAGCTCCAGCGCATGAGCACCCCCTGGCGCTCGAGCATGTCGAGCCGCTCGGAGAGCGTGCGCGGGCTGATCCCCGGGCAGGCGTGCTCGAGCTCCATGAACCGACGGGGGCCCTCGGACAGGTCGTGCAGGAGCAGCGCCGTCCACTTGGTGCCGATGATCTCCGCAGTTGCCGCGACAGCGCAGTTGCCGTCGTGCACTTCGTTCATCGTGCGCTTCATCGGACCGCAGTCTACTGACGAGGGCGGCTCGTAGCTATCGAAACAAAAGCGGCACGGTCGCGAGGCCCCGGCGGCCGTCCGCCGTCCAGCCACGCGCGCACCGAGGCGGCGCAGTCCCGCCCCTCGCGGATCGCCCACACCACAAGCGACTGGCCGCGACGGGCGTCGCCGGCGGCGAACACCCCGTCGGCCGAGGTGGCGTGAGCCGTGGTCTCGGCGTTGCCGCGCGCATCGCGGACGACGCCGAGCTGGTCGAGCAGCTCCGGCTCGGGGCCGAGGAAGCCCATCGCGAGCAGGACGAGCCCTGCGGGATGGGACTCCTCGGTGCCGGGCACGAGGTCGAACGGTGGTGTGCCGCTGTTGCGCTGCCAGTGGATCCGGTCGACCCGGCCGTCCGAGCCGCTGAGGTGCGTCGTCGAGATCGAGAAGTCGCGATCGCCGCCTTCCGCGAGCGCGTAGGACGTGCGCAGCTTCATCGGCCAGAGCGGCCACGGCGTCAGCTCGTCGGGGCGAGAGCGCGGCGGCTCCCCGAGCAGCTCGATCTGGGTCACCGACGCCGCGCCCTCCCGATGAGCGTGGCCGACGCAGTCGGCGCCGGTGTCACCGCCTCCGATCACGATGACGGGTCGCCCGGCGGCGCTGATCGCACCGCCGGCCGACCCGGAGACGACCCGTGCTCGGTCGTACAGGTAGTCCATTGCGAAGTGGACGCCGTCGAGCTCTCGGCCGGGAACCGGCAGGTCGCGGGGCACGCGCGCGCCCGTCGCGACCACGACGGCGTCGAAACGCTCGCGCAGCTCGCTCCCGCTCACGTCCACGCCGGCGTCGATGCCGAACACGAACTCGACGCCCTCGGCGACGAGCTGTTCGATCCGGCGCTCGACGAGCCACTTCTCGATCTTGAACTCGGGGACGCCGAAGCGCACCAGGCCGCCGGCTGCCTCGTCGCGTTCGAAGACGGTCACAGCCTCGCCGGACCGTGCCAGCTGCTGGGCGCAGGCGAGCCCCGCCGGCCCCGAGCCGATGACAGCTATGCGGCGACCGGTCTTCGTCGCAGACGGCCGTGGCGTGATCCAGCCCTCGTCCCAGGCGCGGTTGATGATCGCGAGCTCGACCTGCTTGATCGAGACGGCGTCGCCCTCGTTGATCTCGAGCACGCAGGCCGCCTCGCAGGGTGCCGGACAGAGCCGGCCGGTGAACTCGGGGAAGTTGTTGGTGCGGTGCAGCTGGTCGATCGCCTCGCGCCAGCGGTCGCGGTAGACGAGGTCGTTCCAGTCCGGGATCAGGTTGCCGAGCGGACAGCCGTGGTGGCAGAACGGCACGCCGCACTCCATGCAGCGTGCCGCCTGCTCACGGATGCCGACCACTGGGAGTGTCCCGACAAACTCACGAAAGTCTCCGACGCGTGCGCCGGGGTCGCGCTCGGGTGCGGGCCGCCGCTCGTGCTCGAGGAAGCCGCGCAGCTTGCCCATTACGCTGCTGCCTCCGTTTCCCTGGTCAGGAAGCCGACGCCGCCGGCCGAGACGGCCTCGGCGAGCGCGCGCTTGAAGTCGTGCGGCATCACCTTGACGAACCGGGGCAGTGCAGCCTCCCAGTCCGAGAGCAACCTGCCCGCGACAGCCGAGCCGGTGCGCTCCGCATGCTCGGAGACGAGCAGCCACAGGGCCTCCTCGTCGGTCTCGTCGAGCGGGTCGAGCGCGACGAGCTCGGTGTTGCAGCGCGACGAGAACGTCTCGTCCTCGTCGAGCACGTATGCGACGCCGCCGCTCATCCCGGCGGCGAAGTTGCGCCCCGTCGGGCCGAGCACGACGACGCGACCGCCGGTCATGTACTCGCAGCCGTGGTCGCCCACGCCCTCGACGACGGCGCTCGCGCCCGAGTTGCGGACGCAGAAGCGCTCGCCGGCGAGCCCGCGGATGAACGCGCGTCCGGCGGTGGCGCCGTAGAGCACCGTGTTGCCGACGATCACGCTCTCCTCGGCCGCGAACGCGGCATCGTCCGGCGGCCGCACGGCGAGCACACCGCCCGACAAGCCCTTCCCGACGTAGTCGTTCGCCTCCCCGACGAGCGTCAGCTCGACTCCTGGCGCCAGCCAGGCACCGAACGACTGCCCGGCCGAGCCGACCAGCCGCAGACGGATCGTCCCGGCCGGCAGGCCGCCGCGACCGTGCCGCTTCGTCACCTCGTGCGACAGCAGGCCGCCCACCGTCCGGTTCGCGTTGCCGAGCCGGAACGTGCCTTCGTACGGGTTTGCGTTCTCGATCGCCCGGCGGGCGGCCTCGATCAGCTCGAAGTCGAGCGCACCGGCGAGCGGCGAGACCTGCGCCCGGGTGCGGCGAAGCGGCGTCCCGGCCGGCGCGTCGGGCGCGCGCAGGACGTTCGACAGGTCGATGCCGCGCGCCTGCCAGCGCGCGATCGCCTCGTCGGGCTCGAGCAGGTCGACGCGCCCGACCAGATCCTCGAACCGGCGGACGCCGAGCTGCGCCATCAGCCTTCGCACCTCCTCGGCGACGAAGAAGAAGAACTCGATCACGTGCTCGGGGCGGCCGCGGAAACGCTCGCGCAGCTCGGGGTCCTGGGTCGCGATCCCGACCGGGCACGTGTTCAGGTGGCAGGCGCGCATCATCACGCAGCCGGTCGCGATCAGCGGCGCGGTTGCGAAGCCCATCTCGTCGGCGCCGAGCAGCGCGGCGATCACGACGTCGCGGCCCGTCTTGAGCTGACCGTCGGTCTGAACCCAGATGCGCGAGCGCAGGTCGTTCAGGACGAGCGTCTGCTGCGTCTCGGCGAGCCCGATCTCCCACGGGATCCCCGCGTGCAAGATCGACGAGATCGGCGAAGCACCGGTTCCCCCGTCGTGCCCGGAGATCAGCACATGGTCGGCGTTCGCCTTCGCCACCCCGGCCGCGACGGTGCCGACACCGACCTCGGCGACGAGCTTCACCGACACCCGCGCCACGGGGTTGGCGCAGCGCAGGTCGTAGATGAGCTGCTTCAGATCCTCGATCGAGTAGATGTCGTGGTGCGGTGGCGGTGAAATCAGGCCGACGCCCGGCGTGGTGAGGCGAACGCCCGCGATGTAGGCGTCGACCTTGTGTCCCGGCAGCTGGCCGCCCTCGCCGGGCTTCGCGCCCTGCGCCATCTTGATCTGGAGCTCGTCCGCGTTCGTCAGGTAGTCGATGTTCACGCCGAAGCGGCCCGAGGCGACCTGCTTGATCTTCGACCTGCGCTCGTCGCCGAAGCGCGCTGGGTCCTCTCCGCCTTCGCCGGTGTTCGACCTGCCGCCGATCCGGTTCATGGCGACCGCAAGGGTCTCGTGCGCCTCGCGCGAGAGCGAGCCGAGCGACATGGCGCCGGTCGAGAACCGCTTCACGATCTCAGCGGCAGACTCGACCTCGTCGAGCGGGACGCCGCCGTCCTCGGCGAGTCGGAAACGAAGCAGGCCTCGAATCGTCGAGGCGCGCGCCGTCGCCGCGTTCACCGTCTCCGAGTACTGCTCGTACGTCTCGAAGCCGCCGTGGCGCACGGCGTGCTGGAGCAGCGCGATCGTCTCGGGGTTCCACTGGTGGTGCTCCCCGCCGGACCGCCACGCATAGAGGCCGACGACCGGCAGGAACGCATCGGCCTCGCCGGGATATGCACGCGCATGGCGCGCGAGCGCATCGACAGCGAGCTGGTGCGCGCCGATGCCGCCGATCCGCGACGGCGTCCCGGTGAAGTACCGGTCGACGAGCTCCTGCGAGAGCCCCACCGCCTCGAAGATCTGTGCGCCGCAGTAGGACGGGACGGTGGAGATCCCCATCTTCGAGATCGCCTTCAGCAGGCCTTTGCCGATCGCCTTCACCGCCCGGGCGCGTGCTTCCGCGGGCGCCAGCTCGAGCACACCCTCGGAGACGAGATCGTCGAGCGTTGCGAGCATCAGATACGGATTCACCGCCGCGGCGCCGTAGCCGATCAGTACCGCGACGCTCTGAACGCTCCGGGGCTCGCCCGACTCGACGACGAGGCCGGCCTGGAGCCGGGTTCCCGCGCGAACGAGATGATGGTGAACCGCGGCGGTCGCAAGCAGCGACGGCAACGCGACTCGCTTTTCCCCCACCCCACGATCCGAGAGAACGAGGATGTTCGCGCCGGCGAGCAGTGCGCCGTCCGCCTCGGCGCAGATCCGCGCCACGGCACGCTCGAGACCATCGGGGCCCTCCTCGACCGCCCACGTCGTGTCGATCGTCGCGGCGCGGAAGACGTCGGAGTCGACCGCCCGCAGGCGCTCGAGCTGCTCGTCGTCGAGGATCGGGTTGTCGATCACGAGCTGACGTGCGTGCTCCGGCGACTCACCGAGCAGGTTCCGCTCCGAGCCGACGAGCGTCTGGACGCTCATCACCACGGCTTCGCGGATGGAGTCGATCGGCGGGTTCGTGACCTGCGCAAACAGCTGCTTGAAGTAGGAGTAGAGGAGCGGGTGACGCTCGGAGAGAGCGGCGAGCGCTGTGTCGTTGCCCATCGACCCGACCGCTTCCTCGGCGTTCGCGGCCAGCGGCGCGAGCAACACCTTCATGTCCTCCTGCGTGTAGCCAAACGCGAGCTGGAGGCTCCGCAGCGGCTCCGCGAGCGGCCTGCCTGCACCCTCCGCCAGGTCGGCCAGGCGGACGGAACCGGCCTCGAACCACTCGCCGTAGGGCCTGCGCTCCGCCACCCGCTGCTTCACCTCACGGTCGGGGACGATCCGTCCTGCGTCGAGGTCGACGAGAAAGAGCTTGCCCGGCTGCAGGCGTCCCTTGCGCACGACCTCGCTCGCCGGCACGTCGAACACGCCCGCCTCAGACGCGAGCACGACCCAGCCGTCCTTCGTTTCGAGCCAGCGCCCCGGTCGCAGCCCGTTCCGGTCGAGCGTCGCGCCGATCACACGCCCGTCGGTGAACGCAAGCGCGGCAGGCCCGTCCCACGGCTCGATCAGGCAGCCGTGATAGGCGTAGAAGCCCTCGAGCTCGGGCGACAGGTCGCCCGGCCGATGCGCCTCGGGCATCATCATCATCAGCGCGTGCGGAAGCGACCGCCCCGACAACACGAGCAGCTCGAGCACGTTGTCGAAGGTGGCCGAGTCGGACCCGCCGGGCCGAACGACGGGGAGCGCCTTCTGGAGGTCATCGCCGAAGAGCTCCGAGGCGAGCTGTGACTCGCGCGCGCCCATCCAGTTCGCGTTGCCGCGCAGCGTGTTGAACTCGCCGTTGTGCGCGACCATCCGGTACGGATGCGCGAGCTCCCAGCTCGGGAACGTGTTCGTCGAGAACCGTGAGTGGACGAGCGCGAGCGCGCTCGCAAAGTCGGGATCCTCCAGATCCGGAAAGTAGCGCCGGAGCTGGGGCGCCGTCAGCATTCCCTTGTAGACGATCGTCCGTGACGAGCAGCTCGCGACCACGAGGTCGGCCCCGGCGTGGCGCTCGGCGATTCGCCTGATCACGTAGAGCTTGCGCTCGAACGCGTCCTGGTCGGCGGCAAGCCCGCCGCAGGCGCGGATGAAGAGCTGCCGGATCTGCGGGGCGTGGAGCTGTGCCGTGGATCCCGCCTCGGTCGGTACGACGGGCACGTCGCGCCAGCCGATCACCTCCTGTCCTTCGCCGGCGACGGTCGCCTCGAGCAGCTGCTCGAGCTCGGCGCGGCGGCGGGAGTCGCGCGGCAGGAAGCAGACGGCGACGCCGTACTCACCGGCGGCCGGCAGGTCGAGCTGCCCGGCGAGGAACGGATGCGGAAGCTGGACGAGGATGCCTGCCCCATCACCGGTCTCGGCATCGGCGCCGGCCGCGCCGCGGTGCTCGAGACGCTCGAGCGCGGACAGCGCACGCACGACAACCTCGTGCTCGGAACGGGCGTCGAGGCGCGCGACGAATGCGACCCCGCAGCTGTCGTGCTCGTACGCCGGGTCGTACAGACCCTGAGCCTTCGGCCTCATCTCCGCTCCTTTTGAGCTGCTAGTCCGGCGGGGAGCGGGGAAGATTCGCCGGCTAGCCCTGACGCGGGCGCGCGAACGTGAAAATCTGCTTCGAAATAACGTTCGGGTTCGCTGCGCGGCGACTCATCGCTTCAAAGAGTAAAGAAACGACGGCGCCGGCGCAAACGGGAGATAGTTCCCACCCATGGCCGACGTCGACACCCTGGACGAGCTCACGCTGCTCGACTGGAAGCGGCGGGTCTTCGATCTCTACGCGCAGGTCCGCGCCGACCCCGAGCCCGAGCGGGCGTGGCGGCGTTGGCGCGAGACCCGCGACGAGCTCTTCCGGTCCCATCCTCAGTCCCCGGTCCCGGCGCAGCGGCGCTCGTCGTTCGCGGGGCTTCCCTACTTCGACTACGACCCGGCTTTCCGCGTCCTTGCGGCGGTCGAGCGGGCCGAGCCGGTGGTGCGCGAGATCGCGACGTCGGGGGAGCATCCGTACGCGTTTCGCCGCTTCGGGCAGGCGCGCTTCGCGCTGGCCGAGGAGGAGCGAACGCTCGACCTCTTCTGGCTCGAGGGCTACGGCGGGGGCGTCTTCCTCTCGTTTGCCGACGCGACCAGCGGCCGGGAGACGTACGGCGCCTGCCGCTACCTGCTCGACACCGTCAAGGGGGCCGACCAGGGCGAGCGCGACGGCCGTCTGGTGCTCGACTTCAACTTCGCCTACAACCCGTCCTGTTCGTACGACGCCCGCTGGGTATGCCCCCTGGCCCCGCCCGAAAACCGACTCGACGTGGCGGTGCGCGCCGGGGAACGGGTCTAGGCCGCGCGGCCGAGCTTGTCCAGGTCGTCCGCCAGGAGCGCCGGCACGAACGGCATCAGGAACCCGGCCCGCTCGTCGCCGCGCCGGTCGATCACGTAGAGAGCCGTCGAATGGACGATGTCGCCCCGGACCGGAATGACCGTGATCCCGTAGGCGCGCCAGACCGGCTGCAACTCGGCGTGCGTGCCGAGAAGCCACGACACGTCGCCCGGGAGCCGCCACTTGTGGACAGCCTCCGCGACGGTCCGGGGAGTGTCGCCCGCCGGATCGACGCTCACGACGACCACGCGCGGCCGCCGGACCGCCGGCACCCGGCGGATCGCCGCGGCGGTCATCTTCCCTTCGAGCGGGCAGGCTTGCCTGCACAGCGAGTCCTCGAACATCAACACGACCGTGTGGCCACGAAGCGACTGCAGCGAAACGCGCGTGCCGTGCTGGTCACGGAGTGCGAAGGCGGGCGCGGACCGCGCCCCGGCAGGCCAGGTCGCCTCACCGTGGAGGTACGGCAATGCAGGTGCCGCAAGCTTTGCAGCCGCCGGTGCCGCGCTCAGCCGCCCGTGCAACGCGGCACCGATCCCGACGCCTACGACGGCAGCGACGGTCACGCAGAGGATCGTCAAGCGCAGCATCGGCTCACAGCTGGCGGCGACGGCGCACGGCCCAAGCCCACCAGCCGCCCACGAGGAGCAGCACCGCGACCGGCAGGACGAGCGTCAGCAGCGCACCGGTCTGGAACGAGGCAACGGTCATCAGATCTCCCTCGGTCGAAGGTCCTCGGCGTGACCCGGGCGACGACGCCGGCCCGCCTCAGTCGCCGGCTCGAGCCAGCGCGAGACGGCGAAGAACAGTGCGATCGTGAGCGGCACCGATCCCGGGACCCACATGACGCCGGCCGCGAGCTGCTGGTCGGCCAGCGCCGACAGTCCGCCCGGGCGGCTGGCGAGGTCGGCGTAGCCGCTGTAGAGCGCCTGCGGCGCCAGGCCGAGCACGACCGCAAGCGCCCAGCTGACGAGCATGGCGGCCGTGCCGTAGGCGACGCGGCCGAGGTCCGTGAGACGCGGGCGTGGGCTCGGCAGGAGATGAACCCAGAAGAGCAGAGCCGAGCCGAAGAAGAGCGCATGCTCGAGGTCGTGCACCGGGCCGTCCTTGAGCGTGAGGTCGTAGAGCGAGGGGAGATGCCAGACGAGCAGCATGCCGTTGAAGAACGCGAACGCCGGCCACGGCGACGCCAACCATTGCGCCGCCCTCCGGATCGGGGACAGCGGTTCGCCGACGAGGACAGCACGCGCAACGGGACGGCGCCACCCGATCGGAAACGGCCGCACGATGCGGGGCCACGGTCGGCCGAGCAGCAGGAGAGGCGGCGCGACCATCATCAGCAGGATGTGCTGCACCATGTGCACCCAGAAGAGCGTGGTCGCGTAGGAGTCGATCGGAGAGTCGACGGCGAGCGCCAAGGTCAGCAGCCCGAGGTAGAACGCGGCGCCACGGCCGCGCTTCGCAGCGTCATTCGGCGTGACACTCGCCAGGCCGCCGAGGAAATAGAGGACGCCTGCGGCGACGATCGCCGCGAGCGGCCACTCGAGCGGCCAGTTCGATGCGCGGAGCATCAGAGAAGGTAGAGGATCGCCCAGGCGACGACGGCGACCCCGGCGAAGAACACGGCGTAGAACGACACCGCCTCGAGCGCAGGCCGCACGAGCGACAGCGGGTCCTCGATGTCCGGTTCGGTACGGTGGGCGTCTCCCGAGGCCTCTCCCGGGCCTGGGGCGCCGTGGAGCGTCCGGCGATAGCGAATCGACGTCGCGACCGTCGTCTCGGCCCAGTAGAAGAGCGTGAGCACGAAGAGCGCCTGGAGACCCGTCCAGCCGACGTACACGCTCGCGTATCCGCCGTCGGTCGGACCGAAGCTCTGCGTGGCCCAGCCGGCGATCTGGAGGGCGAGAGCCGCAACCAGCGCGACCAGCGCCAGGCCGCCTTTCAACCTCCAGGCGGGCCTGCGCTCCGCCAGGTGGTCGCGGTAGCCGAGCCGCAGGAGGGCCGCGGCGAGCACGATCGCGGCCGTCACGAGCAGGCCGATGATCTGGGGCGGGTCGACACCCTTCGGCCGCCACAGGCCGTGCGAGTTCAGCGAGCGAAGGTAGAAGTACGCGAAGAGAAACGCGAAGAAGAAGAACACGGTCGCGGACGCCCACAGACGCGAACCGACGCGAAGGTTCGCACCCATGATCTCCGGCGGCTCGCGTTCGAGGACCGAGTAATCGTTCGTGGCGCTCGCGAGCTCGCTCACGGCGTCGGCCTCGCAGGAGCCACCAGGGGACGGGTGGGAACACCGGCGGCGTCACCGTACGGATACGGGTCGGGACCGAAGGTCGGGATGCGGTCGAAGTCGTGGACCGGCACCGGCGACGGCAGCTGGAATTCGATCGACTTCGACCCCCACGGATTGGCGCCGGCGGGAACGCGCGCGAATACGAGCGACCACACGAAGTTGGCGATGAAGATCAGCATCGAGAAGCCGAGGACGAACGCCGAGATCGAAACCCACTGATTCGCTCCCTGGAGGTAGCCGGCGTACGTGACCGACCGCCGCGGCATGCCCAGGAAGCCGATCACGAGCAGGGGCCCGAAGGTCGTATTGAACGACACGAACATGATCCAGAAGTGGACCTTCCCCCACCTCTCGTTGAGCATGTAGCCCGTCATCTTCGGCACCCAGTAGTAGATGGCCGCGAAAAAGGTGAAGATCAGCCCGCCCATGATCGTGTAGTGGAAGTGCGCCATCGAGAAGAAGCTTCCGTGCGTGGTGACGTCGCTCGGCACGTCTGAGAGGAAGACGCCCGACAGCCCCCCGATCAGGAAGTTGAAGAGCCAGGCGAGGCAGAAGAGCATCGGCACCGTCAGCCTGATCCGCCCCGCCCAGAGCGTGCCGAGAGCGCAGAGGAAGATGAAGCCTGTCGGCAGCGAGATCAGCTCGGTCGAGAGCATGTAGAAGGGCCGTAGGTCGGCGTTGATGCCGCTGACGAAGAGGTGGTGCTGCCAGACGAGGAAGGAGAGCAGCGTGATCCCGAGCATCCCACTCACGGCCAGGCGGTATCCCCAGACGGGCTTGCGCGCGAATACCGGCAGGATCTCGAGCAGAATCCCCATTCCGGGTAGCGCGAGGACGTAGACCTCGGGGTGGCCGAAGATCCAGAAGAGGTTCTCGTACAGGTACGAGCTGCCTCCGGTCTGGGGGTTGAAGAATCCGGTCTGCGCCGTTCGGTCGAGCGCCACCATCAACAGCGCCGAGATGAGCACCGGCGCTGCCAGCACCATCAAGATCGCGGTCGAGAACGAACCCCACACGAACATCGGCAGGCGCCCCCACGTCATGCCGGGTGCGCGCATCGTGATCACGGTCGTGATCATGTTCAACCCGAGCAGGGCCATCGACACGCCGACGAGGGCGAAGAAGGCGATGTAGGCGTCCATCCCCCAGTTCGCCTGATTCGCGAGCGGCTCGTAGCCGGTCCAGCCCGTCGGGAAGCCTCCGAAACTCCACGCGGTCATCAGGATCATCCCCGCGGCCATCAACAGCCAGAACGTCAGCGCCTCGATGCGCGGAAACGCCATGCGCCGCGCCCCGATCATGATCGGCAGCAAATAGTTGGCGAACGGGCCGAGGATCCCGCTCGTCATCATCCCCATCATCATCGTGCCGTGGAGGCCGACCAGCGTCAGGTAGTTGTTGCCGTTCCACGCGTGCTGGTTCGGTGTCAGAAGCTCGAAGCGGATCAGCATGGCGTTCAGCCCACCGATGAAGATGAAGACGCCGATCCCGATCAGGTACTGGATCCCCACGACCTTGTGGTCGGTGCAGAGGCCGAAGTAGCGTCCGACGCCTCCTCCCTCCTTCTCACGGAGGCTGGCCGGCTTGCCCAGCAGACGCTGCAACGGGTAGTTCGCGAATCCGAGCCCGACGAGGAACCCGACCACGCCGGTGAAGTACGCCGTGAACAGCGCGATGTCGTTCTGGCCCGTGTCGCTGAAGTAAGCGATGCTCTTCGCGTGGATCTGGTGCCCGAGCCAGAACCCGACATAGAAGCCGACGATCCCGAGCACGAAGGCGCTCAGCAGGTTGAAGCCGAAGAGGCGGCGCAGCCTCATCCCGCACGATCCGGCGGTTGCGGGTTGTAGTACCTCGCGTACGGCGGCAGCTCTTTCGTCACCTCACGGAACATCGTCTGCTGCTCCGCGATCCAGCTCGCGAACGTGGCGTCGCTCACGACCTTCCCGGTATCGAACATGTAGCCGTGCCACAGCCCGCAGAGCTCTGCACAGCGGATCGTGAACGTCCGGACGGTCTTCGGCTTGACGTACGCGACGTTGTCGACGCCGGGATTCGCGTCGGCCTTCACGCCCAGCTGGTAGGCCCAGAAGGAGTGGATCACGTCGAGCGACGTCACGTGGAACGCGATCTGCCGGTCGACCGGGATCACGAGCTGGGGCGTCTCGACGCCGCCGTAGGTGGGATAGCGATACGTGAACTCCCACTGCTGGGCGATCACCTGAACCGGGAGCGCGACGTTGCTCGGCTTCGACAACGGGTGCGGACCTTGCCCGCCGCCCGCACCCGTCGACGTGATCAGCGTCACCGAGCCGAAGATCGCAAGGAAGAGCACGACGACCGTCGTCGAGACCAGCCAGATCACCTGCAGGCGCGTGTTGCCGCGGATCGGCGCACCGTCGCGGGCTTCGCCGCCCTCACGAACCCGAAAGACGGTCAGCACGTAGCCGAGGTACACGAGAATGAACATCGCGATCGGAGTGAGCACGACGAGCATGACCGTGTTCGAGAAGACCTGGGCCTTGGCCACGTCGGTGGCCTTGCCGGGAGGCATGTTGGGGCCGAGCACCCAGATCACGAGCGGCAAGGCGATCAGCGTCAGGACGACGGTGATGATCGCGATGCGCATCGCGTGACCGCCGCGAACGGGCCCTGGGTCAGACGACATTGATGAACCCGTCCATGTAGCCGATCGTCTGCATCGGGCCGCCGAACCCAAAGAGGAAGCCGGCGGCGCACGGCACGAAGCACTGCCACCGGTAGTGGCCCTTTGCGCCCGTCCGGAACGTGAAGGTGATCGTGTTGTGGGCGTTCGAGAGGCTGCAGGGCGCGAAGCCGCACTGGTTCTTGGCGTCGTCAGCGACACCCTCGAGCGGCACGATCACATCGAACGCGGGAATCGCGAACGTGTGCGATGCGTCGTCGGGCGAGATCCTGCTCACCCTCTTCCCGTTGAGGGTGAACGTGCCGCCCACGAGACCGCGCGCCTGTGAGAGGAATGGGTTGCGCAACCCGCTGTCGCCGTCGAACTGGTAGATCGTCACGTGAACGAGCGCATTGGCGGGGAGCGTCCAGACGGTGGTGCGACGCCACGTTCCGCTCACCTTGGTCAGGTACGAGACCCAATTCGGGTTGGGCGAGAGTGTCGGCCCGACGGCGGCGACGGTCTGCAGGGTCAGGTCGACGGAGGGGGTCCCGGCCGCGTTTGCGACGGCAGGCGAGTACGGCGTCGGGCCGTTGGTCAGAAACGCGACGTACAGAGCAATGAGGACCGCGGCGATCAGGACAGAAGCCGCGACGATCACACTCTTGCGGGCGTTCGAGCTCACCGCGGTCGCATATATCGCCTCGGGGGCCGAACCACGAACCTTTGTGACGAAACTGTCATGCCCCTGTCATCTGATCGTCATCTGCGAGCTCCAAGCGAACTCTCAGCCGACGCTCAGTGGAGTCTCGAGAACGGCCTGAAGACTTCGGGCATGACACTCACATCACTCATCACGCTGAACGCGATCCTCGCCGCGATCGTCGTCTACGGAATCGTGTCGCTGCTCGGCTCGGCGGTCGGCGCCGACCGCGACGACCGGGTCGCGCGCGAGGCGACGCCACCCCGGGTCCACCGAGACGAGGGCATCGACCGCATCGCCGCCTGAGCGGCTCCGGATCGGCGGGGTCGACGGCGTTATAGACTCGCCGCCGACTCAAAATGAAGATCCTGGTCATCGAAGACGAACCTCGGATCCTCGAGTTCCTGCGTCTCGGGCTCGAGGCCGAGGGCTTCGTTGTCGACGGCGCCGAGGACGGGGCTTCGGGCCTGACCGCGGCGCTAACCGAGCCCTACGAGCTCGTCGTCCTCGATCTGCTGCTGCCTCGCCTCGATGGACTCCGACTGCTCTCGGAGTTGCGGCGCGAGCGAGTCGACCTACCCGTTCTCGTCCTCTCGGCACGCTCGGATCTCCCGACGAAACTGCGCAGCTTCGACCTCGGCGCGAACGACTACCTCTCCAAGCCGTTCTCGTTCGACGAGCTCGTCGCGCGGGTCCGAGTGCACGTGCGCCGCGGGCGCGAGACCGCGAGCGGAGCGAGCATCCGCATCGGAAGCCTCTCGCTCGATCTCGCGCGGCGTCGCGCCGAAACGGAGGCAGGCAGCATCGACCTCTCCGACCGCGAGTTCCGGCTCCTCTACCACCTGACGACCCACGCCGGCGAAATCGTCAGCCGGGAGCGCCTCCTCTCGGAAGTCTGGGGCTATTCGTTCGACCCGGGCTCGAACGTCGTCGACGTCTGTGTTCGCCGGCTGCGCAAGAAGCTCGGTCCGGCCTGGCCGATCGAAACGGTGCGGCATGCCGGCTACCGGCTGGCCACGGCCTGACCTGCTCGAGCTCGGCTGGGCGGCGCTCGCCGTCTGCTGCCTGGCGTTGATGATCCTCTCGCCTTCGTGGGAGACGATCCCGTTCCACGTCATCTGGATCAGCCTGACGCTCCTCTACGGGTTCCGCGTCTGGGGCCTCGCCACGACCGGCGCCGTGCTCGCCGCCGTGGCCATCTGCACGGGCGCCTCGATTCTCACCGATGCCTTCGACGGCCTGCAGCTGTGGGGCGAGCTGTTCGAGGTGCCGCTGATGTCGGCGATGTTCCTGGCGATGGTCTGGCACGCTCGGCGGCGCGCTCAGGCGCTGTCGGAAGTCGAGGCGCTCGCCGACGAGAGGGCGTCACTCCTCGAGCAGGAGGAACAGCTGCTCCACAACGTGTCACACGAGCTGCGTACGCCGGTGACGATCGCCCGCGGCCATCTCGAGCTGCTCAGCCGGCGCCTCGACGGCGACGCGCCGGAACTCGACGTCGCGTTCGACGAGCTCGCGCGCATGGAACGCATCGTGGAGCGCGTACTGCTGCTCGCGCAGGCCGAGCGAAGCGACTGGCTCGTGCTCGGGCCGATCCCACTGGTCTCGTTCCTGGAGGACGTGCTCATGCGCTGGGCCGGGATCGCGCCTCGGGGGTGGCGACTCGGCGAGATCGTCGACGTGACCGTGATGGCCGACGAGACGTGGCTTCGCGCGGCGCTCGACGCGCTGCTCGAGAACGCCGTCCAGCACACGGACGACTACGGTCGCATAGTCCTCTCGGCGCGTGGGGATGCCGATTCCGTCGTGATCTCGGTAGACGACGACGGCCACGGCATCGCGCCGTCGCACCTCGAACACGTCTTCCAGCGGTTCGCGCGGACCGACGCGTCGCGATCCCGCAGAGCCGGCGGGGCGGGGCTCGGCCTTGCGATCGTGGCGGCGATCGCCCGCGCCCACGGTGGATCCTGCTCAGCCCACGGCGCCGAGGGCGGCGGGGCATCGTTCGAGCTGCGCCTCCCCCTCGTTCACGCGTTCGCTGCCGATCTCGAAGAAGCGCCCGGGCCGAGCCTGGGCGTCGAGGCCGGATCTGCTTCAATCGGCGGGTGACCGCGCTCTACCGCAAGTACCGGCCCCAGACGTTCGCGGAGGTCGTCGGGCAGGAAGCGGTGGTGCGGACGCTCTCGAACGCGATCGAGCAGGACAAGGTGCGGCAGGCCTACCTGTTCGCGGGCCCGCGAGGGACCGGGAAGACCTCGCTCGCACGCATCCTCGCCAAGTCGATCAACTGCGCGCACGGCCCGACGGTGACGCCCGACGGTACGTGTCACTCGTGTGTCGCGATCGCCGCCGGAACGTCGCTCGACGTCGTCGAGATGGACGCAGCGTCTCAGCGCGGCATCGACGACATCCGCGAGATCCGCGACCGGGCGGCGCTTCAACCGGTCGAGGGCCGGATGAAGGTCTACATCCTCGACGAAGCGCACCAGCTGACCGACGCCGCATGGAACGCGCTCCTGAAGCTGATCGAGGAGCCTCCCCGCACCTCCTCTTCATCTTCTGCACCACGGAGCTGCAGAAGGTGCTGCCGACCGTGCGCTCGCGCTGCCAGTCCTTCGTCTTCGAACGGCCGAGGCTTCCCGATCTCGTGCGCAAGCTGCGGCGGATCGCGGACGCCGAGGGCATCGAGGTGCCCGACGCGGCGCTCCACCTGCTGGCACGGAGCGGGCGCGGGGCCTACCGCGACGCGGAGTCGACGCTCGATCAGCTCGCCTCGGCTACGGGCGGGGCAGTCGGCGTCCAGGACGTCCTCCAGTTGCTCGGCACCGTCGAGGACGAGGTGCTGTTCCGGCTCTGCGACCTCGTGGTCGACAGCGACACGGCCGGCACGCTGACGTTCCTCGAGGAGCTGTCCGAGCGCGGCCAGGACCTCGGACGGCTCGTCACCGACCTGCTCGAGCACCTCCGGCACCTCATGCTCGTCCAGCACCTGGGCGAGGTGCCCGATTCCTTGCCGGTGACCGAGGAGTCGCGTGAGCGCCTGCGCGAGCAGGCGAATCAGCTTCCTCGCCCGGCGGTGATCCGCCTGATCGACCTGCTGGCTGTCGCCGTCGACGACATGCGCCAGGGCGGCGACCCGCGGCTGCCGCTCGAGCTCGCGCTGGTCAAGGTGACGCGCCCGGCATCCGACCTCTCCCGCGAGTCGGTCGCCTACCGCCTGGAGCGCCTCGAGGCGGGAGCGCCTGCGGTACCGCCGCCCCAGGCCGCGCCGCCGCGCGCGCCCGTCGCGGCCCCCGCCGACGACCGGGCCGCCGAAGCAGAAGCGGGGCCGGCCGCCTCGGTCGACCTGGGGCAGCTCCAGGAGGCCTGGCGGCGCTCGATCCTGCCGGCGATCGAGCAGCGCTCGATCCCGATCGGCAAGACCCTCGCCGAGGCGCACCCGGCGGGCCTGGCAGGAGACACACTCACGCTCGAGTTCCCCCAGACCGCTGCGTTCCACCTGCGGCTCGCGGAGGATCCGAAGAACGCAGCGATGCTGCGCGAGGCGCTGTACGAGGTGACCGGCCGCGAGCTCGCGGTCATCTTCGAGCTCGGCGACGGTGCGGCAGAGGTCGTCGACGACGATGCGCCCGCCGGCGAGGAGGACGTCCTCAAGCTGCTGCAGAGCACCTTCGACGCGAGGGAGCTGGACGAATGACGGGAGCTTTCGACATGGATGCCCTGCTCAAGCAGGCGCAAGAGATGCAGGCGCAGGTTCAGAAGCTGCAGGAGGAAGCTGGCAACGAGCTCGTCACGGCGACGGCAGGCGGCGGCATGGTGACGGTGACGGCGACCGCGGCGGGTGAGATCAAGCAGATCGAGATCGACCCCAAGGCGATCGACCCCAGCGATCCCGAGCTGCTCGCCGACCTCGTCACCGCGGCCGTCAACGAGGCGCTTCGGAACGGCCAGGCGCTGCTCGCGACGAAGCTCGGCGAGGCGATGCCGCCCGGGCTCGGCGGCCTGCTGCCCGGGCTGTAGCAAGGCACTGCAAGCCGACGCCTCGGGGCACAATGCCCCTTGTGTACAGCCCTTCGGTCGAGAACCTCGTAGCGCAGCTGACGCGCCTGCCCGGCATCGGGGCTCGCACGGCCCAGCGGCTCGCGTTCCACGTCCTGCAACGGCCCGCCGAGGAAGCACTGGCGCTCGCCGGCGCGCTTCAGGACGTGAAGGAGCGGGTCCGGTTCTGCAGCGACTGCGGCAACCTCACCGAAGAGGAGCGCTGTTCCATCTGCACGGACGGCCGCCGCGATCACGCACTCATCTGCGTGGTCGAGCAGCCGGTCGACCTCGTCTCGCTCGAACGGACGCACGAGTTCCGCGGCCTCTACCACGTGCTCGGCGGAGCCCTGAGCCCGCTCGACGGCGTCGAGCCGAGCGACCTGCGCATCGACGAGCTGATCGAGCGGGTCGAGTCGAACGGCGTTCAGGAAGTCGTGCTCGCCATGAACCCCAACATGACGGGCGAGGCGACCGCCGCGTTCCTGGCCGACCGGCTACGCGGTCGAGTCCGCGTCACGCGCCTCGCCAGCGGGCTCCCCGTCGGGGGCGATCTCGAATATGCCGACGAGGTCACCCTTGGTCGCGCGCTCGCGGGCCGCCGCGAGATGTGACGGATCTTCGCGGCCGAGCGCGACGTCGACCGCCAGCGAGAGGAAGCGCTCGGTGCGATAGGCGATCCAGAAGCAGAGCGCCGCAACCGGTAGCTCCGCGAACATCGCCTCGACGATCGCCGTCCGGAGCTCGGCGCCACGGCTCTCGAGGACGACGTCGAACCAGGCGTCGGCCAGCAGAAGCGTTCCGGTCGCGGCGGCAAGCGTGCCGACCCAGGGCGAGCGCCTCCAGGCTGCGAACGCCGTTCCGGTGAAGCACACCGCCAGGCCGATGTCGAACCCGGTCCACGCGACGTCCCACCGGTGTGCGAGGTGGTGCGGCGGCAGTGAGGCCGACAGCCAGATCGTCCACGGTACGAGCAGCACCCCGATCGCGCCGAAGACCGGGACGATCCAGTCACGCATGGTTCTCGAGCGGAGGCGCAAGGCGTCCCTACACTGTCGCAGAATGGCCGTAGCCGAGTACGAGGCGATTCCGACTCTCGGGAACGTAGCGCGTTCGCCCGGTGTCGTCGTGATGAAGTTCGGAGGCACGTCGGTCGGCGACACGGAACGGCTGAAGCGCGTCGCACGCCGCCTCGTCGCCGCGCACGAGGCGGGGAAAAAGGTCGTCGCCGTCGTTTCGGCGATGGGGCAGCAGACCGACGAGTTGCTGACGCTCGCTCACGACGTCTCGCCCAGCCCGCAGCCGCGCGAGCTCGACATGCTGCTCTCCGTCGGGGAACGGATCTCGTGCGCGCTCGTCGCGATGGCGATCGTCGACCTCGGCCATCGCGCGATCTCGCTGACGGGCTCGCAGGCCGGGATCGTGACCGACTCGTCGCACACGAAGGCGAAGATCGTCGAAGTCCGCGCGCAGCGGATCCACGACGCGCTCGGCCGCGACGAGATCGTCCTCGTCGCGGGCTTCCAGGGCGTCTCGAGCGAGTCGCTCGACGTCACGACGCTGGGCCGTGGCGGGTCGGATACGACCGCCGTGGCGCTGGCCGCCGCGCTCGGCGCGGGCGCATGCGAGATCTACACGGATGTCCGGGGCGTGTTCACGGCCGACCCGCGCCTCGTGCCCGGAGCGCGCAAGCTCGACCGCGTCAGCTTCGAGGAGATGCTCGAGATGGCGTCCTCGGGCGCCGGAGTGATGATGGCGCGGTCGATCGAGATCGCCCGCACGCATACTGTTCGTCTCAACGTCCGTTCCTCGTTCGAGGACGACGGCGGAACGTGGATCACCGAGGAGGACGACCCGATGCTCGAGAAGGCGCTGATCTCGGCCGTCGTGCACCAGCGGCAGGAGACGGTCTATCGCGCGCGCGGCGCGACGCCGGCCAGGCTGTTCGCAGCCCTCGCGCAGGCGAACGTCAATGTCGACACGATCCTGCAGGAGCGCGAAGGCGAGGTCGTCTTCTCGGCGCCGCCGGAGGATCGCGACGCGGCAGTGCTCGCACTCGACGGGCTCGGAGCGGACTGGGAGGCGCGAGACGACCTCGGCAAGGTGTCGGTGATCGGCGCGGGGATGAAGAGCCACCCGGGCGTGGCCGCGCGCACGTTCGCGACGCTCGAGCAGGCCGGCGTCACCCCGGCTGTCGTGTCGACGTCGCCGATCAAGATCGCCTGCCACGTCGTGGCGTCGCAGGTCGACACGGCCGTCAGGGCGCTGCACGAGGCGTTCGAGCTTGGCTGAGCAGCGCCGCATCGGCGTCGTCGGCGGGACCGGTGCGGTCGGCACCGTCACGCTCGGTCTGCTTCGCGAGCGTGGGTTCGATCACGTGCGCGTGTTCGCGTCGGCGCGTTCCGCGGGAAAGCAGCTCGGGACAGCGACGGTCGAGGAGGCGACGCCTGAGGCGCTGGCGCGCGGAGACGTCGACCTGTTCCTCTTCTCGGTCGGCACGTCGGCCTCGCGCGAGCTCGTACCGCACGCGGTGCGCGGCGGGGCCGTCGCTATCGACAAGTCGGCCGCGTACCGGCTTGCCCCCGACGTGCCGCTCGTGGTGCCGGAGGTGAACGGCCGCCGCGCGACCGAGCACCACGGCATCGTCGCGAATCCGAACTGCTGCGCGATCCCGCTCACGTGCGTCTTGAAGCCGCTACACGATGCAGCCGGTCTCGCGCGCGTGCGTGTCGCGACCTACCAGTCGGTGTCGGGCGCGGGAGCCCAGTCGATGGAGCGGCTGCGGGCAGAGACGCCCGACGAGCACGATCTGCGTATGGACTGGACGTTCGACGGCGAGGAGTTCGACGAGGAGGCGAAGCTCCGCGACGAGACGCGCAAGATCCTGGAGCTGCCCGAGCTTCCCGTGCAGGCGACGTGTGTGCGCGTTCCGGTGATGGTCGGCCACGCCGAGGCGGTCTGGGTCGAGCTTCAGGACGACCTCTCGGCCGAACAGGCACGCTCGCTCTTCGCCGCCGCGCCGTCGGTGCGGATCGAGGACGTTCCCTCCCCGGGCAAGGCGCGCGGCATCGACGACGTGCTGGTCGGACGCATCCGGCGCGACCCGACGATCGAGCGCGGCCTCGCACTCTTCATCGCCTCTGACAACCTGCGCAAGGGCGCAGCGCTGAACGCAATCCAGATCGCCGAACTGCTCCTCGATCGCGAGCGCGCCGCGGCGTAAGCTCCTGCGCCGCCGTACGTCGTCTGACCGCGGTCAGACGACGGTCAGACGCTCGTCTGACACACGAAAGCGTCACAGACTGCGACGAACGTGTGAAAACGGCTGCTCAGGGGCGCGGCGCGGGGACCGGCTCGGGGACGCCGAAGGCCTCTTTCACGACCCGCAGCACCTTCTCCCGCGTCCCTTCCGCGACCGGCAGCAGTCCTCCGAGCTCCAGCCGCGACAGCGAGACCCGGCCGGACGCCCGCAGGACGCTGAAGCCGAAGTCGGCGAGGAAGTCCTGCGGAAAGACCGTGCGGTGCACGCGGAAGCGCTCGTAGCTCGACTCGCCCTCGGAGTAGCGGTACGAGAACGCCTCGAGTCCGCGGAACCCGCGATCGCGCGCCTCGCCGATCGCGGCGAGGAAGAGTGATTGCAGCACCCACGGGCTCGACGGATCGACGAGGTACGCGCACGTCACGAGCATGGCGTCGTTCGACGGCGGGCCGCCCGGCAGCTCGTAGGCGCGGGGGAACGACGGAGCAGGCCCGTACTGCATCGAGGCGAGCACCCGCTCGTCGGAGTCGTAGTAAACGGTGCCGAAGGCGCCGAACTCGAGCTCGACCTTCTCCATCCACCGGTCCTTGTCGAGGGCGCGCCTGCCGCGCGTCTGCCACCAGATGCACTCGTGGCAGACCGTCGGCGCCGTCTCGAGGGTCAGCTTCGTGAGCCCGGCGATGCGCGTCGCCATCAGCGAACGGCGACGTCGTCGACGACGACGTGGACGGCGGCGGCCCGCACGTCCGTCATGCGCTCGAGGTAGTCGAGCACGCGGCGCTGCACCTCGGCGGCCACAGCGGGAATGTCGGCCCCGTGATCGACGACCACATGCACCTCGATCTCGCCGTCGGAGGCACGGGCGGCGCGGCGCTGCTTCGTGTGCACGCCGGGAACCTCCGCCGCCGCATCGACGGCATACCGGGCGAGCACTTCGGGGGAGATCACGCTGTGGCCTTCCACGGGGCACATCGTAGGACGAGCTCGGTCGCCTCGGGGCGGGCGAAGTAACGGAACGGGACGAACGTCGTGCCGAGCCCCGGCGAGACGTGCATCGTCGTGCCGCCGCGCCGGTAGACGCCCTCGGCGTAGCGGGCGCGAGGATGGGCGAGCAGGACGCGCCCACCCCCGTACGGAAGCACGATCTGGCCGGCGTGAAGGTGGCCGGAGAGGATCAGGGTCCAGCGATCGGGCGGAGCGAAGTCGAGGACCCGGGGAAAGTGGCAAAGGAGCAGCCGAAATGGCGCGTCCGAGGGTGCGAAGCCGCTGCCTCGCTGGGCGCGCCACGTCCGCGGGTCGACGCCTGCGACCTCGATTCGACAGCCGCGCTCGCGGATCTCGACGCTCTCGTCCTGGAGCAGGCGGCCGGCGGCGATGTGCCCGAGCGAGACCGGCTGCGAGAAGGGATCGCGGCTCAGCGCGTGATCGTGGTTACCGAGGACGACGAACGGCGAGCCAAGCTGCTCGAGCAGCCGCTCGAGCAGCGGGGTGCCGCGCGGACGCGAGACCAGGTCGCCCGTCACGCAGACCAGGTCGGGCTTGCGCTTCGCGACCCAGCGAACCGCACGCTCCACCGCGTGGCGACCGCGCGACGGGACGCCGAGGTGGAAGTCCGACAGGTGGGCGATCCTGAGTCCGTCGAGCTCGGGCGGTAGCTCCGGCAACGAGAGATCGAGCACGCGCAACCGGACCCAGCCCGCTTCGAACGCACCCCAACCCAGAGCTCCGACCGCGACCGCGCCTGCGGCCGCAGCATGTTTGCGGGTCGGTCTCAGGCCTCGATCTTCTCGAGCATCGGCTTCACCGACACCACGTGGCGCTTGAACTTGAGCTCGGACTCCTCGAGACCAGCAGCGACGCCGACCAGCTGCGAGAGGTGCAGGATCGGCATCTTGAAGTCGCGGCCCGTCGTCGCCTTGAGCTTCGACTGCCACGCGTCGAGCGAGAGGTGACAGAGCGGGCACGGCGTGACCATCGCGTCGGCGCCCGCCTCGACGGCCTGCTCGATCGGCTGGATCAGCTCACCGAGCGCCGTCTCCTCGCGAGCCTGGATGATCGGAAAGCCGCAGCACTTGATCTTCGCGGGATAGTCGATCGACTCGCCGCCGCACGCCTCGATGATGCGCTCGAGCGACCACGGCCGGTCGGGGTCCTCGAAGCCCTGGATTCTCGAAGGACGGAGAATCTGACACCCGTAGAACGGAGCGATCTTCAGCCCCTTGAGGCCGCGGTGCGCCGCGACCTTGAGCTTCTCGTAGCCGTCTCCTTCGGCGATCTCCCAGAGCAGATGGCGGACGTCGACGTCACGCTCATACGCGGGCACGCCGATCGAGACCAGGTTCTCGTTGATCCGTGCACGGAGATCCGTGTCCCCCATCAGCATGAAGTTGGCCTGGCGGAGGTTCAACGTGCACACGTTGCAGACCGTCAGCAGCGTGTCGACATCCTCCGCCGCGGCATACGCGAGGATCCGAGCGTTGAGGTGGAGGTAGTAGTCGGGCTCGGCTTCGTGGATGTCGCCGGCCCCACAGCAGGTCACCGACTCCAGCTCCACGAGCTCGAGTCCGACCTTCGGCGCGAGCGCCTGGGTCGCAGAGTCGAGCTCCTTCGCCGACAGCGACGCGAGGCAGCCCTTGTAGTACGCAACCCGCCTCGTCGCGTCCGTCTGCGTCATCCTGTCGCTGCTCCTTCGGTCGGTTTGCCGTTCTCGTCGGCGATGTACGGACGGGGGAACGCATCCGGCCGCGCGTAGATCTCGTCGAGGGTCTCGTCGGCGCCGTGCCCGTGGGCAAGCTTCCCGAGCGCGCGCTCACCCTGGACGATGCCTGCGTACCCGCTCACTCCCTGGTCGCGGACGAGGTCGTAGAGACGGCGCGCCTGGCGGACGTTCTTCGCAACGTGCGGCGGTACCGGCGGCGGCACCTTCCCTTTACGGGCGAGTTCGAGCGCGAAGCGCGTCTGCTTGATCGCCGCCACGACGCCCTGCGTCTTCGGGACGAGCTCGGTTTCCCGGAGCCAGCCGGTGGTCTTCGCCGACACCACGAACCACCTGGCGTGCTTCGCGCCCATGTCGCGATCGATGCCCACCTTCATCGACTCGGCGCCGAGCTTCGCGATTGCGTCGCGCGGATCGACTCCCTTCGGGCAACGCTCGTTGCAGAAGTAGCAGCGCGTGCACTCCCAGATGCCGTGCTCGCCGTTGAGAGCGTCCAGACGCTCGATCTTGTGTCCGTCCCGGGGATCGCCGACAAAGCGCATCGCCTTCGCGAGCGCCTGCGGGCCCGTGAACCTCGGGTCGGACTCCATCGCGTTGCACTCGGAAACACAGCAACCGCAGTTGATGCAGAGCGACTCCTTGTGGATCACGTTCATCCGCTCCTGGCGAATCAAGTTCTCCTTGCCGCCGGGCGGCTCGTCGTAGCCCGGGCGCAGGAACGGATCGACGCTCCTGAACTTCTCCCAGAACGGGCCCATGTCGACGACGAGGTCCTTGACGATCGGAAGGTTTCCCATCGCCGAGATCACCGGCACGTGGCCCGCCTGTGCGATGTCGTACATGCGCATCTGGCACGCCAAGACTGCGGCGCCATCCATGCGCATGCCGCACGAGCCGCAGATCATCATCCGGCAGCTCTTGCGGTAGGCGAGCGTCCCGTCGTGCTTGTCCTTGACGATGTCGAGGACGTCGAGGAGCGTCGCCTCCTCGGGGGCTTCGACCTCGTATTCCGCCAGCTCGCGCTCGCCGCTCCGAGCGTTGAAGCGCCAGACCTTGAGCCCGACCTGCATCAGTAGGTGCGCTCCATCGGCTCGAACTCTGTCACGCGCACCTCCGAGTACGACAGCTGCGGTGCCCCGTCGACCCAGCGGGAGATCGAGTGCTTCATGAAGTTCTCGTCGTCCCGCGTCGGGTAGTCGTATGGCCGCGCGTGTGCGCCGCGGCTCTCCTTGCGCGCGATGCCCGCCTGCACCATGCACCAGGCGAGGTCGAGCATGTTGCCGAGCTCGATCGCCTGCGTGAGGTCGTTGTTGAAGACGTCGCCTTTGTCCTCGATCACGACGCCGCGTTGATAGCGCTCGCGCAGCGACTCGATCACGTCCAGCTGCTCGAGCATCTGCTCCTCGCGCCGGAAGACGCCGAAGTTGTCGAGCATCGACGACCCTAGGTCGGCGCGGATCTGCCACGGCCGCTCGCCGTCGCTCACGTCGAGGAGGTCGCGCAACTCGTGCTCGGCATCTGTCTCGGCGCTCTGCGGTACGTCGATGGTCGTGTGCGAGAGCGCCCATTCGGCCGCCGCCCGGCCGGCGCGCCGGCCGTACGTGATCGTCTCCATCAGCGAGTTCCCGCCGAGACGATTCGCACCGTGCACCGAGACGCAGGCGACCTCGCCCGCGGCGTACAGGCCTGTCAGCTCGGTCGCGCCGTCGTTGTCCGTCTCGACGCCGCCCATATGGTAGTGAGCGCCCGGCCGCACCGGAACGGGATCGTAGATCGGGTCGATGCCGGCGAAGGTCATCGCCAGCTCGCGCGACCCGGGCAGCCGCTCGATGATCCGGGCGGCCCCGAGGTGACGCATGTCGAGGAAGATCGACCCGTCGACGCCGCGGCCCTCGTCGATCTCGGTCTGCTCTGAGCGCGAGACGACGTCGCGCGATGCCAGCTCCATGGCGTTCGGCGCGTAGCGCTTCATGAATCGCTCGCCGTCCTTGTTCACCAGGTATGCGCCCTCGCCGCGACAGCCTTCGGTGAGGAGGATCCCGGTCGGGTAGAGCGTCGTCGGATGGAACTGCATGAACTCCATGTCCTTCAGCGGAAGCCCGAGATGCAAGGCCATCGCCGCGCCGTCACCGGTACACGCATACGCGTTCGTCGTCGTGCGGTAGATGCGGCCCTGGCCCCCGGTCGCGAGCACGACGGTCTTCCCGCCGACCGTCTTCAGGCCCCCGTTCAGAAGATCCCAGCAGATCACCCCCTGGCAGCGATCGTCGTTCTCGACGAGCTTCCAGGCGAAGAACTCCTCGTAAACGGTGATCCCGCGCTTCACGAGCTGCTCGTAGAGCACCTGGATCAGGACGTGGCCGGTGATGTCGGCGGCGTAGACGGTACGCGGCGATCCGGCGGCCCCGAACGGCCGCTGCGCCAGCTTCCCGTCCTCGCGCCGCGAAAACACGGCCCCCCAGTGCTCGAGCTGGTAGATGTCGCCCGGTGCCTCGCGGCACAGGATCTCGATCGCGTCCTGGTCACCGATGTAGTCGGAGCCCTTCACCGTGTCGAAGGTGTGCGACTCCGGCGAGTCGTCGGCGGCGTTTCCGAGCGCGGCGTTGATCCCGCCCTCGGCCGCACCCGAGTGGCTCCGGGTCGGGTGAAGCTTGGAGATGACACCCACGTCGGCGCCGGTGTCGTGCGCCTCGATCGCCGCCCGCATGCCGGCGCAGCCGGCGCCGACGACGAGGACGTCGTGCGTTGCTTCCACGTCGATGGACGCTACCGAAAGAGTTGTCGAAGGCGGGCGAGAAGCCGCCCGGTGCGGGGAACCCCTCGCAGGGCCCGTTCGCGGGCGAGGTCGGCGTTCGCCCAGGCGCGCTCGCGCATGCTCCGAGTCGGGTAGCGAGGCTTCCAGTACGTGGGCCGCTGCCGCGTCATACCGGTTCGCTCTCGAGGATCCACAACGGTCCGTCGGCGCAGTCGAGTCGCTCCGCGCCGTCGACCTGCACGAGGCTGGTGGACACGAGTCGCACCTGCGTGCCGTTTCGCTCCAGGATCGGCCCGCGGCCCGGAATCGGCGGCATGAACCGCCATGCGCGGGACTGCCGGTGTACGTCGGCGGCCGGTTGCGTCGGGTCGACGTACCGATAGTCGTCGTCGAACGCGCTCTGGTACTCGCCGCCGCTCTGCGGATCGCCGCGGTCGCCGCGTGCGAGGCGTTCGAACGCGACCGGGACAAGCTCCGCGGCGAGCGGCATCAACCGCTCCATGAGCGTCTCGAAGTCGTCCTCGTCCTCGAGCGGGACCCGTGTCTGCGCGAGGAGGTTCCCGGTGTCGAGCGTCGCGTCCATCAGGTGGTAGCTGAGCCCGATCTCCGTTTCGCCGTTCCGGATGGCCCAGGCGATCGGGAACGGGCCGCGGTAGCGAGGTAAGAGCGACGGATGGCCGTTCACGATCCCGAGCCGTGGAACATCGATCGCCTCCTGGGAGATCCGCCACGGGAACGTCGTGCAGAGCCCGAGGTCCAGGTCGTAGGCCGAGAGCAGCCGGACGAGCGATCGCGGCGACGCGGCGAAGAGGATGTCCAGATCGTGGTCGTCTTGGTCGACCAGGTCGAAGACGAACGGCGGCGTCGGTGTTCCCGGTCGCATTCGCCGCGGCGTGATCACGCACACGGGTTCATGGCCGAGCCCGCGCAACAAGCGCCGCGTACGCGTGCGCGATCCGCGGAACCACACAGATGATCGCGACACGCCACGATGACGACACTCTCAGAGCCGTGGGCCGGCGCTGCGGATCGACTCGCTCGCACCCGTGAAGCGGGAGGCGAAGTTTTCGACGAACATCTGGGCGAGCCGGCGCGCCGCAGCGTCGTAGGCACCCGGATCGCTCCAGGTCGAGCGTGGGTCGAGGAGCCTCGCATCGACGCCGGGCACGTCGACCGGGACGGCGAAGCCGAACAGCTCGTCGGCGCGGAACTCTGCGTCGTCGAGGTCTCCTGCGAGGGCTGCGGCGAGCATGGCGCGTGTCGCTGCGATCGGCATCCGACTGCCCTCACCGGCGGGCCCGCCGGTCCAGCCGGTGTTGACCAGCCAGACCGCAGCGCGGTGCCGGTCGAGCGAGTCGCCGAGCATGCCCGCGTACACCCCGGGCGGTTGCGGCAGGAACGGCTGGCCGAAGCACGTCGAGAAGGTCGGCTGCGGCTCGGTGACGCCGATCTCCGTGCCGGCGAGCTTGGCGGTGAAGCCCGAGAGGAAGTAGTAGAGCGCCTGCTCGCGCGAGAGGCGCGCGATCGGGGGCAGGATCCCGAAAGCGTCCGCGGTGAGCAACACGACCGATCGCGGATGGCCCGCCTTCTTGGCGGGAAGCGCGTTCGAGATCAACTCGAGCTTGTAGGCGGCCCGCGTGTTCTCGGTCTTCGAATCGTCGTCGAGGTCGAGTCGCCCGGAGTCGTCGATCGCCACGTTCTCGAGCACGGTCCCGTACGAATGGGCGGCGTTCCAGATCTCGGGCTCCGCCTCCTGCCGCAGGCGAATCGTCTTCGCGTAGCAACCGCCCTCGATGTTGAACACGCCGCTCGGGCCCCAGCCGTGCTCGTCGTCGCCGATCAAGCGGCGGGATGGATCCGCCGAGAGCGTCGTCTTGCCCGTCCCGGAGAGCCCGAAGAAGATCGCGACATCGCCGTCCGGCCCGACGTTCGCCGAGCAGTGCATCGGGAACACGCCTTCGAGCGGCAACCGATCGTTCATGACGGTGAAGATCGACTTCTTGATCTCTCCCGCGTAGAAGGTGCCTCCGATCAGCACCTCGGTGCGCGTCGGATGGAGAACGACGAACGTCCCCGTCCTCGTGCCGTCGACTTCCGGATCGGCCTCGAGGTCGGGCGTGTGCAGGACGAGCGCCTTCGGTTCGAAGGAGCCTTGCTCGTCGTCGGCCAGGTCGATGAACATCGTCTTGGCGAACAGGGCGTGGTACGGATGCGAAGTCACGACCCGAACGCCGATCCGGTGCGCTTCGTCTGCGCCAGCCCACGCGTCGACGATGTACAGCGTCGAGGCGTCACCGAGGCGGCGTGTCACCTTCTCGCGCAGCCCGTAGAAGTGATCCTCGGAGAGCTCGCCGTTCACCTCGCCCCACCAGATGCGGTCCTCGGAAGCAGGCTCACGGACGATGAACTTGTCCTTGGGCGAGCGCCCGGTATGAAGGCCCGTGTCGACGACCAGCGGGCCGTCCTCTCCGAGCCTGCCCTCGCCGCGCGTCAGCGCGTGCGTATAGAGGAGCGACGTCGTCGGATTCCGATAGACACGGCCGGTCACGTCGATCCCGTGCTCGGCGAGATCCACCTGCCCGGGGAGCTCGGTCGTCGTCATGGGCGAAAGCCTATGGTACGCCTGCGGCCTAGAGCTGCCACGCGCCGCCGCGCAGAATGGGGACGCGCTCGCCGGAGGGGGTGACGCCATCGACCTCGAGCTCGGGCGAGCCGACCATGAAGTCGACGTGCGCGCCGCTCTTGTTGACCCGCCCGACGTCGTCGCCGTCGACCGCGAACTCGAAGCCGCTGCCCAGCGCGATATGGCTGGCGGCATTCTCGTCGAGGAGCGTGGCGAAGAACACCGTCCCGAGCGGCCCGATCCTGCCCGCCCGGTCGACGAGCGCGAGCTCGCCGAGACGGAAGCCGCCCTCGTCGACGGCGAGCTGTGAGCGGAGTGCGTCGGCCCGAGCCTCCGCGGTGATCTCGACCGCCCGTCCTCCCTCGAAGCGCACGCGTAGGTCCTCGATGATCGACCCGTCGCGGAGCGTCAGCGGCTTCGTGCTCGTGACGTGGCCTTCGGCACGCGCAGGATCCGGTGTCGTGAAGACCTCCTCGGTCGGGAGGTTCGGAAAGTGCCGCACGCCTTCACAGGTGACGAAGTCCGCGGCCATCCAGCGATGGCTCTGCAGCATTCCGAGGCGCAGGTCGGTGCCCGGCCCGCGGAGCTCGACCGCGTCGAAACGGCGGTCGGTCAGGCGGGTGCGGAGTCGTTCAGCACCTGCATCCGCCCGTCCCAGGCCCGGTAAGGATCGGCCTCGTCGAGCCGCAAGACGTGTTCGAGCTCGAGCCACAGCCTTTCGAGGGCGTCGGCCTCCGGAAGCTCGGGGTAGACGAGCTTCGCCCATTCCGGATGAGGGCACGGGACGATGCACCAGTTGGTCGTACGCTCCGAGACGATCCGCGGGATTTCCGCGAGGTACGGCAACCGGTCCCGTCCGACTCAGCTCGGGGTCGAGATCGTCGAGCAGCCCCGGAGCGGTCGGCCCGAGATCGTGACCCGCGCCCCGCGACCGTCGGCGTGCTCGAGCATTCGCCGGCCGTACCAGGGCGGGACGAACTCGATCGTGTCCGGGTCGGCGTGGGCGATCCGGGCGCGCTTGACGTGCGGATCGAAGTACGAGACGTCGACGAACTCGGCCCCGCGGTCGTAGGCAGCGGCCGCCACCGCCCGCGCGAGTGGTTCGTGCCCGAGCTCGCCCGAGACCAGCACCACCTGGCCGGGCTGAACGTTCGCGCCGTGCACGGCGAGCTCGGCGAGCGGTCGAAATCGGTCGGGGTCCACCGGCAGGCGATCCTACCCGTGGCGCCGAACACGAAACGGTGACGGTAGATGCTGCGACGGAGCGCTTCCTCGAGCGCGCGGGGCTGTCGGCCGCGACGCGACGCGCGTACGCAGCCGACCTCGACGAGTTCGCGCGCTGGTTCGGCCGCGGATTCCCCGCTCGAGGACGTCGACCTGCGCGTGCTCGCCGATTGGGTGACCGAGCTCGGACGCGCCCGCCCGCGCGGCAAGCTCGCCCCCGCCACGATCGCGCGCAAGCTCGCCTCGGTCCGGGCGCTGCTCCGCTTCTCGCTCGGGCCCGACCACATGCCCGGCGGCTCTCTGGCGCCGCGCCGCCCGCGCCGTCTGCCCGATGCGCCGAAGCTCGGCGAGATCGACGCGATCGTGGCCGGCGTCGCAGGAGAAGGTGCGCTCGCGAGCCGCAATCGTGCGCTGATCGAGCTCGTCTACTCGGCCGGGCTCCGCAGCGCAGAAGCAGTCGCCCTCGACCTCGGCGACGTCGACTTCGAGCAGGAGCTGGTGCACGTTCGGCACGGCAAGGGCGGGAAGGACCGCGTGGTGCCGCTCGGCGAGGAGGCGGCGCATCTCGTCGCGCGCTATCTCCACGAGGGCAGGCCGCAGCTCGTCCGGGGCGCGGAGAACGCCCTCTTCGTCTCGACGCGCGGCCGGCGGCTCGACACCTCGACGCTTCGCCGGCTCGTCCCGCACCCACACCGGCTGCGTCATGCCTTCGCCACACACCTGCTCGAGGGTGGCGCCGACCTGCGCACGATCCAGGAGCTGCTCGGGCACGCCTCGCTGTCGACGACGCAGATGTACAGCCACGTCGACGCACGCCGGCTCCGCCGCGTCTACGACCATGCCCACCCGCGATCCTGATCTCGAAGGCTTCCTCGCGCTGCTCGCGGCGCAGAGGGCGCCTGCGACCGTCGAGGCCTACCGCCGCGACCTGGATGCGCTCTCCGCCGCGCTCGACAAGCCGCTCACGAGCGCGAGCGTCGACGACCTCGAGCGCTGCATCGCCGAGCTCCGCGCCCGCGGGCTCGCAGGCTCGACGATCGCCCGCCGGACGGCCGCGGCGCGAAGCTTCTACAAGCACCTGCAGCTGCTCGGCGCGTCGCGACGACAATCCTGCGGCCGCACTCACGCTGCCGCGACGGCCGCGCACGCTGCCGAAGACGCTCTCGGCCGGGGAGGCCGAGCGCCTGATCGACGCCGCGCGGGGCACGCAGCCGCGCGATCTCCGCGACCACGCGCTCGTCGAGCTCCTGTACGGCGCAGGCCTGCGCGTCTCGGAAGCGGTCGGGCTCGGCTCGAGCGGCGTCGACCTCGACGGCCGGCTCGTCCAGGTCGTCGGCAAGGGTGGGAAGGAGCGGATCGTTCCGGTCGGGCGTCCCGCGGTCGAGGCGCTGCGCCGGTACCTGTCGCGCGGCCGGCCGTACCTCGACAAGCGCCATCGCCCGGAGCTGTTCCTGAACGCCCGCGGCGGAGCGCTGACCCGCGCCGGCGCGTTCCTGATCCTTCGCCGCCTCGCCGAGAAAGCGGGGCTCGACCCGCTCCGGGTCCATCCGCACCTGCTCCGGCACTCGTTCGCGACGCACCTCCTCGAGGGTGGAGCGGACCTGCGCTCGGTCCAGGAGATGCTCGGGCACGCCGACCTGTCGACGACGGAGCTCTACACGCACGTCTCCGACCGGCGCCGCCGGGCCGTCTACTTCGACGCGCACCCGCACGCGCGCCGACGCTCAGATCGCGACTAGATGACTAGGGCCGCGTCCTGCGGCGCAGGTCCTGCGCGACCTTCGTCGCCGCCTGACGGAGCTCCCGCGGCTGCTCGTCGTCCTCGCCGAGGCTCGACAGGATCTGGATCGTGTCGGGCCGAGCCGAGCCGTTCCGGAGCGCCGCCACCGCCAGCCGTCGCACGGCGTCGTTGCCGTCGTTGGCGACGATCTCGTGCAGCAGCGGCCTCACGTCGTTGACGACACCCGGATGGTCGCGCGAGAGCAGCTCGAGGGCGAGCAGCGCCGAACCGCGCACTGCCGGGCTCTCGTCCCCCAGGCCGCGACGGAGCAGCTCGGTCTTCGCACGGAAACGGAACTGGCCGATCGCCCGGAACGCGACCGCGCGTTCGCGGAAGTCCGCCGACCGCGCGGCCGACTCGAGCTCCTCGTCGAACCGCGCCCGGAGCTGCGACAGCTCGCGTTCGTTCCCTTCCTCGGCGAAGGCGTCGGCCTGGACCGCCGCCTCGGCCAGCGCGCTCACAGCTCGTCCGCGGTGCGGGCTGCCGGCCCGATGTAGACGGCCGAGGGACGAAACAGCCGTCCCGTCCGCTTCTGCTCGAGGATGTGCGCCGACCAGCCGGCGACACGGGAGCAGGCGAACATCGCGGGAGCGAGCGGCGGCGGGATCTCGGCGACGTCGAGGACGATCGCCGAGTAGTACTCGACGTTGGTCGCCAGCACGCGCTCGGGATGACGCTTCTGCAGCGCCGCGAGCGCGACCTGCTCGAGCTGCTCGGCGACGTCCACCTGCGGCGAGCCCAGCTCCTTCGCCGTCTGCTTGAGGATCCGCGAGCGGGGATCCTCCGCACGGTAGACCCGGTGCCCGAAGCCCATGATCCGGCGGCCGCTCGCGAGCGCCTCGTCGACCCAGCGCTGCGGGTCGCCCATCTCCTCCACCTCGTCGAGCATCGGCTTCACGTACGCGGGTGCGCCGCCGTGCAGAGGCCCGGACAGCGAGCCCACCGCCGCCGACAGCGCCGCGCCGCAGTCCGCGCCGGTCGACGCGACGACGCGAGCGGTGAACGTCGAGGCGTTGAGCCCGTGCTCGGCCGTGCAGATCCAGTACGTGTCGATCGCGCGGACGTGCTTCGGGTCGGCTTCGCCGCGCCAGCGAAGCAGGAACTTCTCCGCGGCCGTCTTCCCGCGTGCGACCACGTCGTCGGGCACCGCCTCGGGATGCCCGTCCGCGACACGCGCGGAGCGCGCGACGATCGACATCACCTGCGCCGAGAGGCGGCCGAGGTCCTGCCGCGCCTGCTCGTCGGAGATCTCGTTCAACTTGCCCAGCTTCCACACGGCGGACAGGCGTGCGGTTCCGGCCTGCAGGTCCGACGGTGCGTTCCCGGTCAGTCCTGCCGGCTCGTACGGCTCCGGATCGGGCATGCGCGACGACAGATCGCCGTCGACCAGCAGGCCCCACACGTTCTCATACGGGTACCGGCCGACGAGCGGCTCGACGTCGACCCCCCGGTAACGAAGCGAACCGCCGTCGCGATCCGGCTCCATGATCTCCGTCTCGACGGCGACGACGCCCTCGAGCCCCGGCTTGAAATCGCTCGTCGCGCTCACCAGTGAGTTGACAGTACCGGACAGTCCTCGACCGACGATAGGTAGGCTCGGGCGCTGCCATGGCGCACCGTGTGACGTTGATCGAGGGCGACGGGACCGGCCCGGAATTGACGGAGGCCACGCGCCGCGTTCTCGAGGCGACCGGTGTCGAGTTCGACTGGGACGCGCAGCCGGCGGGCGAGGAGGCGATGCACGAGCACGGCGGCAACCCGCTCCCCGAGCAGACGCTCGAGTCGATCCGGGCGAACGGCGTCGCGCTGAAGGGGCCGATCACGACGCCGGTCGGGGGCGGTTTCCGCTCGGTCAACGTGGGGTTGCGGAAAGCGCTCGACATGTATGCGCAGGTGCGTCCGTGCAAGACGTATCCCGGTGTGCGCACGCGATTCGACGACGTCGATCTCGTGATCATCCGTGAGAACACCGAGGATCTGTACGCGGGGATCGAGTACGAGGAAGGGTCGGCCGACGCCGCCGAGCTGATCGCATGGATCGAGTCGAAGGGCGGCGCGCTGCGCTGGCGCGACGCGGGCATCTCGATCAAGCCGATCTCGGTGACGGGAACACGGCGGATCTTCGAGTTCGCGTTCGACTGGGCGCGCCGCAACGGCCGGCGTCAGATCACGGCCGTGCACAAGGCGAACATCATGAAGTTCTCGGACGGCCTCTGGCTGCGTGTCGCGCGGGAGGTGGCGGAGGAGAACCCGGACATCGAGTTCAACGACCGCATCGTCGACAACATGTGCATGCAGCTCGTCCAGCGCCCGGAAGAGTACGACGTGCTCGTGCTGCCGAATCTCTACGGCGACGTGCTCTCCGATCTCTGCGCGGGGATGATCGGCGGGCTCGGCGTCGCCCCCGGCGCGAACTACGGCGAGTCGGTCGCCGTCTTCGAGCCGACGCACGGGTCGGCGCCGAAGTACACCGGCCAGAACAAGGTCAATCCGATCGCAGAGCTCCTGTCCGGGATGCTGATGCTCCGCCATCTCGACGAGAACGACGCGGCGAGCCGCCTCGAGAGCGCGATCGCAGCGGTGATCGAGGACGGCCGCAGCCTCACCTACGACATGAAGCCGACCCGCGACGATCCGACCGCCGTCGGGACGAGCCAAGTCGCCGACGCGATCATCGACGAGCTGAAAGGACGGTCATCGTGAGCGAGAGGCGGAAGGTCACCGTCGTCGGCGCCGGGAACGTGGGCGCGACCTGCGCCCAGGTGCTGGCGGTCTCCGACTACGCCGACGTGGTGCTGGTCGACATCAAGGAGGGCCTGCCCCAGGGCAAGGCGCTCGACATCAACCAGATGGGCGCCGTGCTCGGCTACGAGCCGAACGTCGTCGGCTCGAACGACTACGGCCCGACGGCAGGCTCGGACGTCGTCGTGATCACGGCCGGTTTGCCGCGGTCGCCGGGAATGAGCCGCGACGACCTCGTGCAGACCAACGAGAAAATCGTCAAGGACGTCACCGAGCAGGTCGTCGCGAAGAGCCCCGACGCGATCCTGATCGTCGTCTCGAACCCGCTCGACGCGATGTGCCACGTGGCGAAGAACGTCTCGGGCTTCCCGAAGGAGCGCGTGTTCGGACAGGCGGGCATTCTCGACACGGCGCGCCTGAGGACATTCATCGCCTGGGAGACGGGCGCCTCGGTGCAGGACGTCGCGCGCCGTGGTGCTCGGCGGCCACGGCGATCAGATGGTCTCGGTGATCTCGGCGACGACGGTCGGCGGCGTCCCGCTCCGGAAGCTCGTCTCGGACGAGCGCATCGCCGCGATGGTCGACCGCACCGCAAAAGGCGGCGGTGAGGTCGTCCAGCTGCTCGGCACGTCGGCGTGGTACGCGCCCGGAGCCGCGGCCGCCCAGATGGTCGACTCGATCATGCTCGACGCGAAGCGCGTGCTCCCCTGCACGGCCTACCTGGAGGGCGAGTACGGCATCGACGGTCTCTATATGGGCGTGCCCGTGAAGCTCGGAAGCTCGGGCATCGAGCAGATCCTCGAGGCTCGACCTCGACGAGCCCGAGCAGGCTGCGCTCGCCGCCTCGGCGACCGCCGTTCGCGAGGTCGTCGGCGTCCTCACTACCTAAGTTCGCAATTCTTAGGGAAATTGACCCGGTTTGACCGGGCCCTGCCTCCGATCGGCGCTGTACCTTGGCGCCGATGGATCTCGGTCTGGGCGGCAGGACGGCGGTCGTCTGCGGAGCTTCCTCCGGGCTCGGCCTGGCGGCGGCCGAAGCACTCTCGGCGGAGGGCGCGAACGTGGCGATGTTCGCGCGGCGCCGCGAAGAGCTCGAGCTGCATGCGAACCGGTTGGGCGCGCTCCCCGTACGCGGTGACGTGAGCAACGCCGCCGATCTCGAGCGACTCGTCGAGCGAACCGTTCAGGCATTCGGCGGCGTCGACGTGGTCGTCTGGAACTCGGGCGGCCCGCCCCGCGGCACCGCAGCAGACGATCACCGACGACAGCCTCGAGGCGGCATTCGGGCTGCTGCTGCTTCCCGCGGTCCGCCTCGTCAGGCTCACGCTCCCCTAGCTGCAGCAGAGCGCCGCAGGACGCATCGTCTTCATCACCTCGGGCGCCGTGAAGGAGCCGACAACGCACCTCGCGCTCTCGAACACCGTGCGCCCCGGCATCGCGGGCTTCGCGAAGACGCTCTCCAGCGAGCTCGGCGCCGACGGGATCACCGTCAACTGCGTCGCCCCCGGACGGATCGACACGCCGCGAATGACCGAGCTCTACGGCGAAGGCGGCCCGCCTGCCGAGGAGCTCGCGCGTATCCCGCTCGGCCGCCTCGGGACGCCGCAGGAGTTCGGCGACGTCGTCTGCTTCCTTGCCTCCGACCGCGCGGCCTACGTCACCGGAACGACCCTGGCGGTCGACGGCGGCGCGTCGCGCTCGCTGCTGTGAGAAAGCTGAGGCTCACTCCGGGACGGCTCCTCGCGCTGGGGCTGGTGCTGCTGGCCGTGACGCTCGCGCTCGTCGTCCTGCCGTCGAGCCAGTACATCTTCCTTCCCGACCGCGCACATCCGGTCGCACCGCTCGTGACGGTGCCCGGCGGCCACAACCCGACCAGTGGCGGCGTGTACTTCGTCGACGTCGTCGTGCGAAAGGCGACGCTGCTCGAACGCCTCTTCGGCGGCCTGCACAAGGGCGCCGATCTCTACCCGGCATCGGCGGTCGACCCACCCGGGGTCAACGACACCGGTCGCCAGCGGATCGATCTGGAGGACATGCAGCGATCGCAACAGATCGCGGCCGCCGTCGCGCTCAAGGCGGCGGGGAAGAAGGTCGTGCTGCGCTCGACCGGCGCGCTGATCGACGCGGTCGAGGCGGGGCTGCCGGCCGACGGGAAGCTCGATCCCGACGACGTCATCGTCGCGGTCAACGGCAAGAGGATCCGTAACGAGCAAGACGTCTTCAACGTGATGGCGAAGCAGCGGATCGGCAGCGTCGTCCGCTTCACGATCCACCGCGGCAACCAGACACTGCTCGTTCCGATCAAGACCGTCGCCTCGCCGACGCCGCCCAAGCGGGCAGTCGTCGGCGTGTTGCTCGAGACTGCCGTCGACGTCCACCTCCCGATCCCGGTGCGCATCGATGCCGGCAACGTCGGTGGGCCCTCTGCCGGTCTCGCGTTCGCGCTCGAGGTGCTTGCGAAGCTGAAGAAGGGAGTCCTCCACGGGCATCGCGTCGCCGCGACCGGCGAGATCTTCCCGGACGGATCGGTGGGGCCGATCGGCGGAATCAAGCAGAAGACGATCGGCGCTCGCGAAGCAGGTGTGGACGTCTTCCTCGTGCCGGCTGGGGAGAACGCGCGCGATGCCGAGAAGGAAGCCGATGGCCTTCGCATCGTGCCTGTGAAGACCTTTCCACAGGCGTTGCACGCATTGGCAACCCTCCCGGCGAACAGCTAGAAACGGTCCCGGACCGGCGCCGCGAACTCGCCGGAAACTGCGCGTTTTCCGTTTGGACAAGCCCTGTTACGGAGGAGAGAGGCGCGTAGCATGCCCGCCTCGTGAGGGGAGAAACCCAGAGCGCTCTGAGCTGCGACGACTGCTACTTCCGCCGTGAGGGCCTCTGCGCGATGCGGCCGGAGCGGATCTGCCCGACGTTCAGGGCGGTGGCGCCGGGGCTCACACCTCCGCTGCGACCCCAGCTCGTGCCGCTGGCATCCGTCGCCGCGGCCGGCGCCGTCGCATAGGCTCGCGGTCGGCATGACCGACCCGACGCCCACACCAAGCAAGGAGCCGAAGCCTGCACACACCGGTCGCAGCGCCGGATCGAATGCACGCCTGATCGTGATCGGGATCATCGCCGTCTTCGCGATCCTGTTCATCGCGTTCAACACTCACGACACGAAGATCGACTTCGTCGTCGGGTCGACGAAGATCTCGGTGATCTGGGTGATCCTGCTCTCGATCGCGTTCGGCTACGCGCTCGGAACGCTGCTCCCGCAGCTACGCCGTCGCCGGCGAAGCAAGAAGAGCTGACGCCAGGCGTTCGACGCCTTCGGCGATCTCCGCGGTCGAGACAAAGCTGTAGGCGAGCCGCAACGAGTCGGGGGCCGCGCCGAAGTCGGTTCCCTTCACGAACGTCACTCCCGCCTGCTCGGCGCGCTGCAGGAGCTCGCCGCTGTCGATGCCGTCGGCGGTGAGCCACACGAAGTATCCGCCGTCCGGTCTCGACGTCTCGCACTCGGGGAGCTTGGCGTCGAGCGCGGCGAGCATCGCATCCCGACGTGCACCGAGCAGGCCGCGTACGCGTTCGAGGTTGGGCTCGAAGAGGCCCCGGGAGATGAACTCGTAGACCGTCGCCTGACCGAGCAGCACAGGCGTGATGTACGTGCCCGTTGCCGTCGCCGCGATCTCCGCGGCGAGTGCCTCGGGCAGCACGAACCAGCCCACACGGAGGCCGGGTGCGACCGTCTTCGAGAACGAGGAGCTGTACGCGGTCTCGCCGTGCGACAACTCGAACAACGAGGGCAGCGGCTCGCCGTCGAAACGCACGAGCCCGTACGGATCGTCCTCGAGCACGAGCACTCCGTGCTGCTGCGCAAGCTCGACCACCCGTCGCCGCCGTTCGATCGGAAGCGTACGGCCGCTCGGATTCTGGAAGGTGGGAATCAGATAGAGGAACGCAGCGTCGCCGGCATCGAGCTCCCGCCCGAGCGCGTCGGGATCGAGGCCGTCGTCGTCACACTCGAGCGGAACGATCTCCGCGCCGAGCTCCCGCAGGATCTTCAGCGGCCGGTCGTAGGTCGGCTGCTCGACGAGCACGCGGCGGCCGGGCGCAAGACGCTGCGCAAGGAAGACGAAGCCCTGGAGCGAGCCGTTGGTGATGAAGATGCGGGCGGGGTCGACGCCATGCCGTGCGGCGAGCCATTCGACCAGCGGCCGGTAGCCCGGCGAGGGCCCGTAGGAGAGCACCGTCGTGCCGTCGCGCTCGATCACCGCACGGGCGCAGTCGGCCAGCTCGACCACCGGGAGGCACTCGGGGGCCGGGATCCCGCGCGCAAAGGAGATCATCGCCATCTGTCCGCAGCCTACCGACCGCGCATCTCAGCAGACTCTTAGGCGCTCGGGTGACAATTCCCACATGACTTCGCGTGTCCTGGTGGTCGACGACGACCCTGCGGTCCGGGCCGCGATCGCCCGTGCGCTGCGCGTCGACTACGAGGTCGACGAGGCGGCCGACGGATCCGAGGCGCTCTCGCGCCACGCCGCGAGCGCCGCAGACGCGATCGTCCTCGACCTGCTGATGCCGGAGATCGGCGGCCTCGACGTCTGCCGGTCGCTGCGACGACGCGGCGACGCGGTCCCCGTCCTCGTCGTGACGGCACGCGATGCGGTCTCCGACCGCGTCGAAGGGCTCGACGCCGGCGCGGACGACTACCTCGTCAAGCCCTTCGCGATCGAGGAGCTCCGCGCGCGGGTGCGTGCGCTGCTTCGCCGGACGGGCGCGGGCGGCGACGTGCTCACCTTCGCAGACGTCCGGCTCGATCCGTCGACGCGCGAGGCGTTCCGCGGCGACCGGAGGCTCCAGCTCACCCGCACCGAGTTCAACCTGCTCGAGCTGTTCCTGCGCAATCCCCGGCAGGTGCTGACGCGGTCGCAGATCTACGAGCGCGTCTGGGGCTACGACTTTGGCGCCACGTCGAACGCTCTGTGGGTGTACGTGGGCTACCTGCGCCGCAAGCTGGAGGAGGGCGGCGAGTCTCGCCTGCTGCAGACCGTGCGCGGCGTCGGGTACGCGCTCCGAGAAGAGCTATGAGCTTCCGCGCACGCATCGCCCTTTGACGGCGGCGGCGATCACCGTCACGGTGGCCGGCGCTTCCATCGCGGTCTGGATGATCGCGAAGCACGAGCTTTACTCGCAGCTGGACGCGACGCTCTACACACAGGCGAGAAGCGGTGCTCATAGCCCCTTTGGCGGCAACGGTCTGACGCTGGTGATCAGCCCGAACGGCGACCGCAACGGGCCGCCTTTCATTCCGGTAACACAGCGGGCACTGAAAGTCGCGAACGGGACCATCGACCGCGGCTATTACGCCACCACGTCGGTCCAAGGGATTCCGGTGCGCGAGCTCGTGCTGCCCGTCCAGGGCGGCGGTGCCGTGCTCACGATCGCTCAGCTCCAGCCCACGACCCACGCCCTGCACCGCATCCGCTTCTGGATCTTCCTCGTCGGCGGGATCGGGATCGCGCTCGCAGCCGGCCTGGCGGCACTCGTGGCGACGGCCGCGCTGCGACCGGTGCGGCGCCTCACCGCAGCGGCCGAGAATGTCGCAGCCACGGGCAACCTGACCGAACGTGTGGAGGTGACGGGCCACGACGAGCTCGGCCGCCTTGCAACTCGTTTCAACGACATGCTGGCAGCGCTCGAGAAATCCGTCGGTGCGCAGCGGCGCCTCGTTGCGGACGCATCACACGAGCTGCGCACGCCGCTCACAGCCGTACGCACGAACATCGATCTCCTACGCGAAGGGAAGCTGCCCGAGGACGAGGCTCGTCATGCGCTCGACGAGTCCTCGGTCGAGCTCGACGCACTCACGCGGCTCGTCTCAGACTTGGTCGAGCTCGCGCGCGGCGAGGAGCGCAAGCTCCGCCTCGAGGACGTGCAGCTGGACGACCTCGTTGCTGCGACCGTCGAGCGGGCACAGGCGCGGGCCCCGCAGGTGACGTTCGTGACCGCGCTCTCACCGACGCAGGTGAACGCCGATCCGGTGCTGCTCGAGCGGGCTGTCTCGAACCTGCTCGACAACGCCGTCAAGTACAGCCCCGACGGCGCGCCGATCGAGGTGTCTGTTCGAAGCGGCGAAGTGATCGTCGCCGACCACGGGCCCGGGATCGCCGACGAGGACCTGCCGCGCGTCTTCGACCGCTTCTACCGGGCGGCGACCGCCCGCTCGAAGCCGGGAGCCGGCCTCGGGCTCGCGATCGTGCGCGAGGCCGCAGAGGCGCACGGCGGACGGGCGACGGCCGAGAGCTCGACCGCAGGCGCCCGTTTTCGGCTCGTGCTCCCGACGGCCTGAGCACCGTCGTCAGGCGGTCGACGGCGACGCCGGGTGCCGGTTTCTGCACTCCACCATCCGGTCGATCTTCGCCTTCACCGCAGCCAGGATCTGCGACTCGCGGTCGCTCGCGACCCTGCCGGCCGCGACGTCGGCGTCGAGGTGCCACTTGAGGTCGGCGAGCAGCGCGGTCTCGAGCTCGCGAACGGAACGACCCTCCTCGAGCGCCACCTGCCCGAGCGTGCGTCCACCGGCGAGGCGCTCGCGGAGGACGCCCTCGTCGAGCCCGAGATAGGCCGCCGCGGCGGCGATCGGGCCGCCGTGCACCGATGCGGAGGAGTGCTCGTGTTGCAAGGCCATCGATTCGCTCCTTTCGTCCGCCTGCTCACGGGAGCTCAAAGCACACCTGCGGCGGCGAAGAACGTCCCCTGCTCCACCCAAGAACAACCCAAGAATCCGATTGACATGTGACCTAATGGTCACCTATTATCCCCGGCGATGGACGACGACGACCTCGTGTTCAAGGCACTCGCCGATCCCACGCGACGCCACCTCCTCGACCGGCTCTACGAGCGCGACGGCCGCACGCTCACGGAGCTCGAGTCGGAGGTCGAGATGACGCGCTTCGGCGTGATGAAGCACCTTCGCGTGCTCGAGGACGCCGGCCTCGTCGTCACCCGTAGGGACGGACGGGAGAAGCACCACTATCTGAACCCGGTTCCTGTCCGGCTGATCCACGACCGCTGGATCGACAAGTACACGGAGCGCCGCGCGTCGGCGCTCGCAGACCTCAAGCACGAACTGGAGGCATCATGAGCACGACGACGAGCACTGCCCTCGCGACGCAGGTCTACCAGGTGTTCATCAAGGCGACGCCCGAGGCGATCTGGGACGCGATCACGAAGCCGGAATTCACGGAACGCTACTTCTACGGCGCGCGGATCGAGAACACGCCCAAGCAGCATCTCTCACTCGCCCAGGACGGGGCCGATCTGGGCAGCGCGCCCACACTCGAGTTCGACCCTCCGCGCAAGCTCGTGCACGGCTGGCAGTCGCTCTACGACCCCGAGCTCGCAGAGGAGGAGCCGAGCCGCGTGAGCTGGGAGATCGAACCCCAGGAAGGCGGCTACTGCCTGCTGACGGTTACGCACGACCAGCTCGAGGGCGCGCCGAAGACCGCCGAGAGCGTGTCGGGGACCGGCTGGATGATGGTCCTGAGCGGGCTCAAGACGTTGGTGGAAACGGGACGCCCCCTGAAGGACTGAGGACTGAGAACGGGACGAGCTGGAAGTTCCTCCAGCTCGTCCCGCTCGCCGAGGAGTCGACGGCTTCCTAGACCGCGATCTTTTCCAGCACCGCGTCGATGCGGGCGAAGCCCCCCTTCGCTCCTTCCTCGACGCCGTACTGCATCGTCGTATCGCGCTCCGCGGCAGAGGCGAAGCGCATCGTCTGCGTCAGCTTCGTCTGCTCACCGAGATCCTCGAACTCGAGCGTCTGCAGGTGGTTCTGGAACGTCTGCACGAGCCGCTCGGGCGCGTCGACCTCGCGGAACTCGCCCTCGACGACGCCGAAGGCGGTGCGGAAGCGGTAGGCGCCGCCGGGACGGACGTCCATCTCCTCGACGACCGTGCCGTCGCCCCACCATTCCGGGATCAGCTCCGGGTCGGTCCAGACGGAGTAGACGTGCGCGCGTGGAGCGTCGAAGATCCGCTCGACGCGGATCTCGAGCTCGTTCGGGGTGGTGACGGTGGTGGTGTTCATCGGACTCCTTTCGTGCGTTCGACGACCTGCGCGAAGCGGTCGAGCCGCTGCAGCCACGTGCTGATGCCCTCGAAGGCATACGGCGCGAGCATGCACCTGCGGACACGGCCGACCTTCTCCGTGGTCACGAGCTCCGCGTCCTCGAGCAGCCGGATGTGCTTCTTCATCCCGGTCAGCGACATCCCGAAAGGCTCGGCCAGCTCGCTGATCGTGGCTCCGCCGGCACCGAGGCGTTCGAGGACGGTGCGGCGGGTCGGGTCGGCGAGGGCGGCGAACGCTCGATCGACGGTGGTTTGATACTGAACCATTGAGTTCAGTATTGCAAATCGGAGCGAACAGTGCGCGCCGAGAGCCGTCTCGGCTCGACTAGCCGCCTGCGGCCGCGACGACGAGCTCGGCGACCTCGGTGGGCGTCGTCCCCACCTTGATCCCGACCGCCTCGAGCGCGTCCTTCTTCGCCTGGGCCGTGCCCGATGAGCCCGAGATGATCGCGCCCGCATGGCCCATCGTCTTGCCGGGCGGTGCCGAGAAGCCGGCGATGTAGGAGAAGACCGGCTTCGACATGTGCTCCGAGGCCCAACGGGCTGCCTTCTCCTCCTCGTCGCCCCCGATCTCGCCGACGAGCACGACGTACTCCGTCTCCGGATCGGCCTCGAACTTGGCGAGGATGTCCACGAAGCCCGAGCCGACGACCGGATCGCCACCGATCCCGACGATGCTCGAGTTGCCGAGGCCGCGCTGGGCGACCTCGTGACCGATCTGGTAGGTCAGAGTCCCCGAGCGCGAGACGAGCCCGATGTTTCCCTCCCGGAACACCTGCGCCGGGATGATCCCGACGTTCGCCTTCCCCGGCGACAGGACACCCGGGCAGTTCGGCCCGATCAGCGTGACGCCCTTCGGCCGGATGTACGTGTAGACGCGGAGCATCTCGTGCGCCGGGATGTGCTCGGTGATGCAGATCACGGTCGCGATGCCGGCGTCGACTGCCTCGTAGATCGCGTCCGGCGCGAACCGCGCCGGCACGAAGATCATCGCCGTGTTCGCGCCCGCCTCGGCGACGGCGCTCGAGACCGTGTCGAAGATCGGGATCCCCTCGACGTCCAGGCCGCCCTTGCCCGGCGTCACTCCCGCCACCACCTTCGTGCCGTAGTCGCGGTTCCGCAGCCCGTGGAACCGCCCTTCCGACCCGGTCAGGCCCTGCACGACGAGCCGCGTGTCGGTGTCGACGATGATCGCCATCAGCCTCTCGCCCTCTCGCCTCGGAGCACGAGCGTCGGGAGCATCATCCAGCCGTCGGCGATCCGGTCCTCGAGCAGCTCGCAGACGCGGGCCGCCTCGTAGCCGGTACAGCCGACGCGTTCGAGCCACGGACTGATCTCGAGCGGCCGCTCCATGAAGCGCTCGGCGGTGACCTCGAGGCCGGCGAGCTCGAAGAACGAGTGCCACTCCGGCACGGCGTAGTTGCGGACGTGACTCGGGTCGCGGAGACGGTCTGCCTCCTCTGACTGCACGCTGACGAACGTGTTGTCGCAGATCACGACGCGACCCTTGGCGACGCGCGCCATCTCCGCCACGGCAGTCTGCACGTCGGCGAAGTGATGCGCGGCGAGCCTGCAGGCGACCGCGTCGAAGCTGTCGTCGGCGAACGGGAGCGCCTCGGCGGGAGCCGTCGTGTCGGCCTGCATCCCCGGCGCCGGGTCGACTGTCACCACGGTCGTCCCGAGCTCACGGAGACGGCGCGCGACGTGACCGCCGCCGGTCGCGACGTCGAGCACTGTCACACCGGGCCCGGGCTCGCACCATTCGACCACGAGGTCGAGATCTTCACCGGCCGAATGGATCGCGCTCGTGCGGTACGCCTCTGCGCGCTCGCTCCATGCGTCACTCATTGTGCGGCGAGCTCCACGGCGAGCTTTGCGGCCTCGAGCATCGTCGGCGCGACGTGCAGGTTCGGCGGAGCCGCGTCGGCGAGGATCTTCCGGCCCTCCTCGGCGTTCGTGCCGTCGAGACGAACGACGATCGGCACTGCGATGTCGATCCGGTCGAGCGCGTCGAGGATCCCGCGCGCGACCTCGTCGCCGCGCGTGATGCCGCCGAAGATGTTGAAGAAGATCGACCTGACCTGCGGATCCCGTGTGATCACCTCGAGCGCGTCGACCACGCCTTCGGCGTCGCCGCCGCCGCCGAGGTCGCAGAAGTTCGCGGGCTTGCCGCCTGCCGTCACAACGACGTCGACCGTCGACATCGAGAGGCCGGCGCCGTTGCCGAGGATCCCGACGCTGCCGTCGAGCTTCACGTACGTGACCCCCTTCTCGCGTGCGAGCGCCTCGAGCGGGTCGGCGGCGCTCGTGTCGCGCAGCTCTGCGATGTCCGGATGTCGGTAGAGCGCGCTGTCGTCGACCGTGAACTTCGAGTCGAGTGCCTTCACCTCACCCTCGGGGGTGACGATGAGCGGGTTGATCTCGCACAGCATCGCGTCGCTCTCGACGAAACAGCGATACAGCTGACCGACGATCGCGGCGAGTTGCTTCTGCTCGCCGGGATCCTCGATGCCTGCGCCGTAGACGAGCCTGCGTGCAACCCAGGGCTGGAAACCCTCGAGCGGATCGATGTGCAGGCGCACGAGCGCGTCAGGATCGGTGGCCGCCACGTCCTCGATCTCGACGCCGCCTTGCTTTGTGAACATGAAGAGCGGCTGCTTCGCACCGCGATCGAAAGTGACGGAGAGGTAGTACTCCTTCGCGATCTCCGAGGCGCGCTCGATCCAGATCTTCTCGACCACGTGGCCGCGGATGTCGAGGCCGAGGATCTCTCTCGCCTTCTGCTCGGCGTCGGACGGGTCCTCGGCCAGCTTGACGCCGCCCGCCTTGCCGCGACCTCCGGTCAGCACCTGCGCCTTGACGACGACCTGGCCGCCGATCTCCTCCGCTGCCGCCCGGGCCTCCTCGGGCGTGGTCACGAGCCGACCGTCGGAGACGGGGATGCCGAAGCGCTTGAAGAGCTGCTTGCCCTGGTACTCGTAGAGGTCCATCGGCCGCGCGGCACTCTACCGGCGGTGACGCCGCGACCGTCGCTAGTGTCGGACCGTGGACGCGATCGCCGTCTCGGAGCTCCGCAAGCGCTACGGCGACGTGCAAGCGCTCGACGGTGTGTCGTTCGTCGTCCGTGAGGGTGAGGTCTTCGCTCTGCTCGGGCCGAACGGCGCCGGGAAGTCGACGACCGTCCGCGTACTCGTCACGCTGACCCATCCGGACTCGGGCTCGGCCTCGGTGATCGGCCACGACGTGATCCGCGAGGCGGACACCGTGCGACGGTCGATCGGCTACGTCCCGCAGGACTCCGGCGTCGATCAATTCGGCACCGGCCGTGAGAATCTGATGCTTCAAGGCCGCGTCCAGGGCATGGGCGGCAACGATCTGCACGCCCGCGTCGCCGAGCTGCTGGAGCTCGTCGGCATCGCCGACGCCGCCGACCGGATCGTGAAGACCTACTCCGGCGGGATGCGGCGCCGGCTCGACATCGCGCTCGGGCTCGTGCACCGGCCGCGGGTCCTCTTCCTCGACGAGCCGACCACCGGCCTCGACCCCGAGGCGCGCGTGGCGATGTGGTCGGAGGTCTCCCGCCTCGCCGAGTCCGAATCGCTCACGATCCTCCTGACCACGCACTACCTCGAGGAGGCCGACCAGCTCGCCGATCGGCTGTCGATCGTCTCGGAAGGCAAAGTCGTGGTCGAGGGCACGCCGGCCGAGCTCAAGGCAGGGCTGCGCGGCGATGCGGTGCACGTCGAGCTCGAGAACGGTGCGGTCGAGGATGCGAAGCGTGTGATCGCCGCCGTCGGCGCCCGCCCGGAGCAGGTCGTCGACGGACGGATAATCGTCTCGCGCGTGACGAACGGCGCCCGCGAGCTCCCGGGGATCCTGTCGGCGCTCGAGAGCGCGGGCATCGCCGTCGCCTCGGCCTCGCTCTCGCGGCCGACGCTCGACGACGTCTACCTCCACTTCACGGGACGCGAGTTCAGCTCGGAGGACGGCGGCCGGTGACGGTGCTTCGCGACACGTGGTTCATGACGATCCGGCAAGCCCGCAACCTGATGCGCGAACCGATCTGGATCGTGCTGCTGCTCGTGCAGCCGATGGTCTGGCTCGTGCTCTACGGTCAGTTGTTCAGGAACGTGACGAGGCTCGGCGGCTTCGGGACCGGCTCGTACATCACGTTCCTCGCGCCGGCGATCGTGGTCATGAACGCGTTCTTCGGTGCGACGTGGAGTGGCATGTCGATGATCAACGACCTCGACCACAAGGTTGTCGAGCGGTTCCTCGCGACACCGGCCTCGCGCCTGTCGATCGTGCTCTCGCAGATCGTGCGCTCGGCGCTCACAGCCGCGATCCAGGCCGTGATCATCCTGCTCGTCGCTCTGGCGCTCGGAGTGCGCATCCACACCGGCGTGCTCGGTTGGCTCACGATCATTCTCGCCGGCGTCCTCGTGAACAGCGCCTTCGCCGGCGTCTCACAGGCAATCGCGCTCCTGACGCGTCGCGAGGCGACGATGATCGCCGTCGCGAACTTCATCGGGCTGCCGCTCCTCTTCCTGTCGACGACGATGATCGCGCGGCCGCAGATGCCCGGCTGGATGCAGACGGCGGCGAGCTTCAACCCGGTCGACTGGGGCGTGCGAGCAGCGCGGGAGGTCGTGCTGCCCAACACCGACTGGACCAGCGTCTGGTGGCATCTCCTGCTGCTGTTCGCGCTGACCACCGTGACCGCCGCCTGGGCGACCTCGACGTTCCGCGCCTACCAGCGGTCGCTCTAGCTCGGCCCGGATCCGTCGGCGTCGATCGCGCAGATCGCCTGGCCGATCGTCACCGGCATGCCGACGGAGACCGAGACGCCGGACACCGTCCCGGCGCGATGGGCCGTGACCTCGTTCTCCATCTTCATCGCCTCGACGATGCAGACGACGCTGCCCGAAGCGACGCTGTCGCCCACTGCAACCTTCACGTCGATCACGGTCCCCTGCATCGGGCTTCGCACCGTCCCCGAACCGGCCGGCGACGCGCCTGCCCCCGCCCGTTCGCGCCGCCGCCTGGCGAGTGCACGATAGGCGGGCTCGGGCGCGAGCACACTGACGCGCACACGCCGGCCGTCGACCTCGGCCTCCGTCTCGAGGGCCGTCGACGATCCGTCCGACGCGGGCGTTACGCTCGTTGTCAGATGAGACAACTGATCGGCCAGCTTCGCAAGCTCCTCCGACTCGACGATGTTCGCGCAGGTCTCGCCTGCGCGAAAGCACGGGTTCGCGAGGAGCGCCCGATGGAACCCGATCAGGGTCTTCACGCCGTCGATCCGAAACTCGCCGAGAGCGCGCTGCATCCGTCCGATCGCGTCGTCGCGATTCGCACCGAGCACGATCACCTTGGCGATCATCGGGTCGTACAGCGGCGAGACCTCCGAGCCCGCCTCGACCCCCGAGTCGACGCGCACGCCGGGGCCCGACGGTTCGCGGTAGGCCGTGATCCGCCCGGGCGAGGGCAGAAACGCCTGCGTCGGATCCTCGGCGTTGATGCGGCACTCGATCGCGTGACCCCGCAGGCTGATGTCATCCTGGGTGAGCTCGAGCTCCGCTCCGGCTGCGATCTGCACCTGGGCCCGCACGAGGTCGACACCGGAGACGAGCTCGGTGACCGTGTGCTCCACCTGGATCCGCGTGTTCATCTCCATGAAGTAGTACGACCCGTCGCTCGTCAGCAGCCCTTCGATCGTTCCTGCCGACCGGTAGCCGGCCGCGCGCGCCGCGTCGACTGCGATCGCGCCGATGCGCGCGCGAAGCTCCTCGCCGACGGCCGGCGACGGGGTCTCTTCGACGAGCTTCTGATGACGCCGCTGGATCGTGCAGTCCCGTTCTCCGAGGTGCACGACATTGCCGTACGCGTCTGCGAGCACCTGCACCTCGACGTGCCGCGGATCCTCGAGATAGCGCTCGACGTAGACCGAGGCATCCGCGAAGTACGCGCGACCCTCGCGCTGCGCCGACTCGAGCGCCTGACCGATCTCGTCGGCGCGCCGGACGACCTTCATCCCTTTGCCGCCTCCGCCCGCAGCGGCCTTGATCAGCAGCGGGTACCCGAGCTCGGCCCCGAGCGCCGCGACCTCGGCGGCCGTCTCGACCGGCTCGGTCGCGCCGGGGATGATCGGCACCCCTGCCGCTTGCATCGCGCTGCGCGCGCTCGTCTTCGATCCCATCAGCTCGATCGCCGCAGGCGGGGGGCCGATCCACGCCAGCCCCGCCTCCTCCACCGCCCGTGCGAACCCCGCGTTCTCCGCCAGGAAGCCGTATCCCGGATGGACGGCCTCTGCTCCGGAGCGGCGAGCGACGTCGAGCAGTTTCTCGACGACCAGGTAGGACTCCGCGGACGACTGCCCGCCGAGGGCATAGGCCTCGTCGGCCAGACGCGGGTGGAGCGCCGTCCGATCGACGTCGGAATACACCGCAACCGAGGCGATCCCCATGTCCCGGAGCGTTCGGAACACGCGGATGGCGATCTCGCCCCGGTTGGCCACGAGCACTTTCGTGAACACGGCCGTATTCTCCCCTGCGGATGAGCTTCGCCGATCAGCTGACCGTCGCGCGTGCGCTCGCAGTGCCGGTCGTCGTCGCGTTGTTCGCGATCCCGTTCACCGGGCACGACTACTGGGGGACGGCCGTGTTCTGCGCGGCGATGGCGACCGACTGGTTCGACGGAAGGATCGCGCGCCGGTCGGGTCGCACGTCTCCGTTCGGCTCGCTCCTCGACCCGGTGGCAGACAAGCTGCTGGTGCTCTCGACGCTGATCGTCCTCCTCGGCCAGCATGTGTTCCCCGCCTGGATGGTCGCGGCGATCGTCGCGCGCGAGCTGCTGATCACGGGGCTCCGCCAGGCCGCCGTCGAACGTGGCATCGTGATCGCCGCCCGCGACCTGGGGAAGCTGAAGACCTGGGCGCAGGCGGTGGCGGCCGCCGTCGGCGGGCTCGCGGCGGCGGGACTGTGGAGGCACGACGTCGCCTGGTGGGCCCTCCTGATCGCACTCGTCCTGACCTGGGTGTCCGGGCTCGACTATGCGCGGTCGGCGCCGAGGCTCTTCCGCCAGCGCGCCGCTGCCTCCGGCTGAGCCCTACTGCCCGGCGCCGGGAGGGTCGAGCAGGTCGTCGATACCCGCCTGCCACCACGGATCGGGGCCGCCCGACCCGGATCGGAGGAGCCCGGCCAGGGCGTGCACGACCTCGGGCGGCTGCGGCGGATCCAGCTCGAGCTCCACGAGCTCAGCCTAGACGGACGATCACCCCTTTGAGGGATTCAGGGGCCGTTGAGGCCCGTTCCCCCGTCCGGGTGATGTCCGCACAGGCGCGGAAGCGGCAAGATCGATCCCGATGCGGCAACTGCCAGGAAGGAATCCCTTGATGCTCCAGTGGAATGCCAAGCTCGTCGTCGTGGTGGTCGTGCTGATCGTGCTCGCCGCCGTCCTCGGCATCGCATCGTGCGACGCGCTCAACTTCACCTGGTAACCGGTCCTCACGTCGCGTGAGCCGGGCGGCCCAGCATCCGGCGAGGCTGCTCGCGGTCGTGCTGCCGGTCTCCGTCGTCGGGATCGGGCTGTACCTCGCGGCGACCGCATGGTTCGTGCACGCGGACCCGTCGGCCACGACGCTCGTCGGCGTGGCCGCGTTCCTCGCCGCCTCGATGCTCGCCGAGCGCTTCCCGGTCCCCGTCGAGGGTGCCGACGCGAACGGCGTCTCGCTCGGCTTCGTGTTCGCCGTCGCAGCGCTCGTCCTCTTCGGCTGGGCTGCAGCGACCTTCATCTACGTCACCGCGCCCACCGTCACCGCGCTGCTCGACCGCAAGCCCCTGATTCGGACGGTCTACAACGCCGGCGTGTTCGGGATCGTCGGGACGCTCGCCGGCTCGATGCTGCACCTCGTGCACGGTGACGGCCCGGCGACGGTGCTGCTCGAAGTCGCGCTCACGGCAACCGTTCTCTACACGGCGAACATGCTGCTCGTCACCGCCGCGATCTCGGCATCGGGGTCGGACCTCGGCTACGGGCGCCTGATCCGCTCGAACGTGCGCTGGACGATTCTTCCATTCGCGCTGATGGCGTCGACGGCTCTCATGCTCGTCGTGCTCTGGCAGCGCACGCCGTATCTGTTCGCTGCTCTTGCCGGGCCGCTCGCCGCCATCTCGCTCTATCAGCGCTCGACCCACCGCGCCCTGAGCGCCGTGCGCCTGTCGCTCACCGACCCGCTCACCGGGCTCGGGAACCACCGGCACTTCCACGAACGGTTCGAGCAGGCGATCGCGTATGCGCGCGAGCACGCGACGACCCTCTCGCTCTGCCTGCTCGACCTCGACGACTTCAAGACCGTCAACGACCAGTACGGGCACCCGGCCGGCGACGGCGTGCTCTCGAAGGTGGCGGCGCGGCTCCGTTCCGACGGCGAGGCGTTCCGCCTCGGCGGCGACGAGTTCGCGCTGCTCCTGCCCGAGCTCGGCGAGCCCCTCGCGCTGGCGACCGCACAGTCGATCGTCTCGCGGCTCGGCGCGGCCGACATCAGCCCTGGTGGCGGTCTCACCGTGAGCGCGGGCGTCGCGACCTTCCCGCAGCACGGTCACGAACGCGACGCGCTCATCCGGATGGCCGACGGCGCGCTCTACTGGGCGAAGGAGCAGGGCAAGAATCAGGTCCGTCCGGCGCGCGACGTCGCAAATCTCTCCGCATTCCAAGGCGTCGGCGATCAGACCGCGCGCATTCGCGCCGCCGGCTCGCTCGCGCGCGTCGTCGACGCCCGCCACGCGGACTCGGGCAACCACTCCGAACGCGTGGCGCTGTTCGCCGGTCGCATCGCCGAGCAGCTCGGCCTTCCCGAGGACCAGGTCGAGCTGACGCGTCTAGCCGGGAGCCTCCACGATCTCGGCAAGCTGGCGATCCCGGAGAAGCTGCTGCGCAAGCCGGCTCCGCTGAGCCGCGAGGAGCGCCGCCTGATGCAGCGGCATCCGCAGATCGGCTACCGCATGCTCGCGAGCCTCGGCGTCGAGCCGATCGCCGACTGGATCCTCCATCAGAGCGAGCGCTGGGACGGCACGGGTTATCCCGAGGGGCTGCTGCAGGAGTCGATACCGCTCGGATCTCGGATCGTCTTCGTCGCCGACGCGTTCGACGCGATGACGTCCACCCGCCCCTACCGCCCGGCGCTGCGCCGTGAGGACGCCGTCCGCGAGCTCGAGCGGTGCGCCGGCACGCAATTCGATCCCGAGGTCGTGGACGCCTTCATCTCGACCGTCCGCCCCGGACCGCTCGTGGCCAGTCCCGCCTAGAGGGGGATGTTGCCGTGCTTGCGCGGCGGTCTGCGTTCGCGCTTGGTGATCGCGGTCTGTAGGGCGTCGATCAGCACGGGTCGCGTGCGACGCGGCTCGATCACGTCGTCGACGTAGCCGCGCTCCGCAGCGTTGTATGGGTTGGCGAAGCGCTCCCTGTACTCCGCGATCAGCTCGCCACGACGCGCCTCCGGATCCTCGGCGTCGGCGAGCTCGTTGCGGAAGATGATGTTGACGGCGCCGTCGGGCCCCATCACCGCGACCTCCGCGGTCGGCCAGGCGAAGTTGAAGTCGGCCCGAACGTGCTTCGAGCTCATCACGTCGTACGCACCTCCGTACGCCTTGCGCGTGATCACGGTCAGCTTCGGCACCGTCGCCTCGCAGTACGCGTAGAGCAGCTTCGCGCCGTGCCGGATGATGCCGCCCCACTCCTGCGCCGTCCCGGGCAGGAAGCCCGGCACGTCGACGAAGGTGACGAGCGGGATGTTGAACGCGTCACAGGTGCGCACGAACCGCGCCGCCTTCTCGGACGAGGCGATGTCGAGCACCCCGGCCAGCGCCTTCGGCTGGTTGCCGACGATCCCGACGCTGTAGCCGCCGAGCCGCGCGAACCCGCACACGATGTTCGGCGCATAGGCCGGCTGCAACTCCAGGAACTCGCCGTCGTCGACGACCGCCGCGACGACGTCCTTCATGTCGTACGGCTTCGTGGGCTCGTCCGGGATCAGCTCGTCGAGCTCGGGCGCCTCACGGTCGACCGGATCCGCCGGTGGGTCGAACGGCGTCGGATGCGCGTTCGACTGCGGCAGGAAACTGAGCAGGTAACGCGCATCCTCGAGCGCCGTCTCCTCGTCGGCCGACGTCAGATGCGCCACTCCCGACTTCGACGCGTGCGCGGCCGCCCCGCCGAGCTCCTCGAACGTCACCTCCTCGCCCGTCACCGTCTTCACGACATCGGGGCCGGTGATGAACATGTACGAGCTCCCCTCCACCATCAACACGAAATCGGTCATCGCCGGCGAATAGACCGCCCCGCCCGCACACGGCCCCATGATCAGCGAGATCTGCGGGATCACACCCGACACCTGAACGTTGCGCCAGAAGATCTCCGCGTAGCCCGCCAGCGACACGACACCCTCCTGGATCCGGGCCCCACCCGAATCGTTGATCCCGATCAGCGGGCAGCCGTACTTCGCCGCCAGATCCATCACCTTGCAGATCTTCTCCGCGAACACCTCCGACAACGACCCGCCGAACACCGTGAAGTCCTGGCTGAACACGAACACGCGGCGGCCGAACACCGTCCCGTACCCGGTCACCACCGCGTCCCCGTACGGACGCCGCTCCAGCATCCCGAAGTTCGACTCGCGATGCCGCACATACCGGTCGAGCTCCACGAACGACCCCGGATCGCACAACCGCTCCACCCGCTCCCGCGCCAACAGCTTCCCCGACTCACGCTGCCGCTCCACCGACCGCTCCGTCCCCGCATGCATCGACTCGTCGCGCAACTCACGCATCCACTCGAGCTTCTCGCGCGTCGTCGAGTGCACACCGGGATTCACGGGCTCCGCCATCCCGCGGAGCCTATGCACACGCGACATCTAGAGTCGAAACGTGCCGGCGCCGCTCGACATCGCCCGCCTGCGTTCCGAGACACCGGGCTGCGCCAGCGTCGCGCACCTCAACAACGCGGGCTCCTCGCTCTCTCCGAACCCGGTCGTCGAGGCGGTCGTCGATCACCTTCGCCGCGAGGCGGAGATCGGCGGCTACGAGGCCGCCGCCGAGCGCATCGACCGGCTCGAGGGCTGCTACGACGCACTCGCCGGTCTCATCGGCGCCGATCGCGACCGAGATCGCGGTGGTCGAGAACGCGACCCGGGCCTGGGACATGGCGTTCTACGCGTTCCGGTTCGCACCGGGCGACCGCATCCTCACCGGTCGCGCGGAATACGCCTCGAACTGGATCGCGCTTCGTCAGGTCGCGAACCGCACCGGAGCCTCGATCGAGATCGTCCCCGACGACGAGCACGGGCAGTTCGACGTCGGCGCCCTCGCCCGGCTCATCGACGATCGCGTGAAGCTCGTGTCGCTCGTGCACGTCCCGACCCAGAGCGGGCTCGTCAACCCGGCGGCTGAGGTCGGCCGCGTGACGCGGGCAGCCGGGATCCCGTTCCTGCTCGACGCATGCCAGTCGGTCGGCCAGATGCCCGTTGACGTGCAAGCGATCGGCTGCGACATCCTGTCGGCGACCGGGCGCAAGTTCCTGCGCGGCCCGCGCGGCACGGGGTTCCTGTACGTCCGCCGCGGCCTGATCGAGCAGCTCGAACCACCGTTCCTGGACATGCACGCTGCCGAGTGGCAGCGCGACGGGAGCTACGCGATCAGGGACGACGCCCGGCGATTCGAGAACTGGGAGAGCTATGTCGCGGGGAAGGTCGGCCTGGGAGTTGCGACGGACTACGCGGTCGCGGTTGGAGTCGACTCGATCTGGGAGCGCGTGCGGACGCTCGCCGGGCGACTCCGAAGCGGCCTCGGCGAGCTTCCCGGTGTCACGGTCGCCGACCGCGGTGCAGTGCTCGGCGCGATCGTCACGTTCTCGGTGCACGGACGTTCCGCCGCCGCCGTCCGCGACGCGCTCGCGGCCGAACGGATCAACGTATCCGTGACCGAGGCGTCGGCTGCGCGGCTCGATCTCGATCCGCGCGGGATCGTCGACCTCGTCCGCGCGTCGGTTCACTACTTCAACACCGACGAGGAGCTCGATCGGCTCGTCGAGCGAGTTGCAGCCCTCGCGTAGAGTCGGGCCCGTGCACTCGATCGACCGCGCCACCGTCTGGCCGTACGACGAGCAGGGCCGGCCGCGTGAGTTCGTCTACCAGCGCTACGCGCATCCGACGGGGGCCGCGGCGGAAGCGGAGCTCGGCGCGCTCGAGGGCGGCGAGGCGCTGCTCTTCGCGACCGGAACGGCCGCGGTCACTGCGTGCGTGTTCGCGCTGGCGAGGCCGGGGACGAAGCTCGCAATCGCGCAGGGGGCGTATTTCGGCACCTCGGTAGCGTTCTCCGAGTTCGCGCCCTGGGGGCTCGAGGTGCTGGACTTCGACCAGACACGTCCGCCGCCGAAGGACGCCGAGATCGTCTGGGTCGAGTCGCCCGCAAACCCCGTGCTGTCGGTGCCGGACTGGGAGGCGATTCGCGCGCATCCCGGCGTCACGGTGTGCGACGCCACCGTCTCGACCCCGGTGTATCTCCGTGCGCTCGACGAGGGTGCCGACGTCGTTGTCCACTCGGCGACCAAGTTCCTGACGGGCCACCACGACGCCATGCTCGGCGCGACCGTGACCCGGGACGACGCGATTTCCGCTCGCCTACGCGAGGTTCGCAGCCGAACCGGGCTGAGCGCGTCGCCCGACTCGGCCGGCTCGCTGCTCCGAGGCTTGAAGACGCTCGACGTCCGCATGCAGCGCCACACGGAGACTGCGCGCGAGCTCGCCGCGCGCCTCGAGCGTCATCCGGCGGTGCAGCTCGTACGCTATCCAGGCTTCAGCGCCCTGATCTCCTTCGACGTCGAGGGCGATCCGCTTCCCGTCGAGACCGCGACCCGGGTGATCGCGAACCAGACGAGCCTCGGTGGCGTCAACTCGTCGATGGAGAGTCGGCACCGCTGGGAGGGCGATCGCATCCCTGTGGGGCTGCTCCGTCTGTCGGTCGGTCTCGAAGACGTCGACGTGCTCTGGGCCGACCTGGAGCAGGCGCTCCAGCACGCCTCCATCTGACGGAGGGAGACGAAGCCGGAGGAGGGACTCGAACCCTCGCACTCCGGTTTACAAAAGCGGCGCTCTACCAGCTGAGCTACTCCGGCATGACGACATTCTAGGTTTGCGACCGGTGACGAACTGGCAGGTCTCACGTCCGAGACTGTGTCACTGTTGACAACATGCCTCACCCGAAGGACGACTTGCGGCGGCCTACGAGATCGCGAGAGTCGACGTCTACTGAGCGCAGCGCTACGCCAGAACCTGGCGGCCCTGCTGGTGCGTGATGATCTTCCGCTTCACCCGCTGCAACGCGTTGTCGATCGTCTTCGTGTCGCACCCGAGCTCGTCGGCCATCTGGTCGTACGACGACCCCTCCAGGTACAGGCGAAGCGCGTCCGCCTCGAGCGGCGACAGCGATGACGACAGGCACCCGACGAGCGCCTGCAGCTCCTCGGTCGAGACGACCTTGACGGCAGGCTCGTGGACGTGCGACGCCGGCAGGGCGTCGCCCAGCGAGCACTCGCTCTCCGACTCCTGGCCGGCGGGCGTGTGGCTGAACGAGACGTAGGTGTTGAGTGGGGCGTGCTTGAGCCGCGTCGCCGTCTTGATCGCGGTGATGATCTGGCGGGTCACGCAGAGCTCGGCGAACGACCGGAACGACGTCTCCTTGTCCGGCCGGAAGTCGCGCACCGCCTTGTAGAGGCCGACGAGACCCTCCTGGATCAAGTCGTCGGAGTCGCCACCGGCGAGGAAGTACGAGCTCGCCTTCAGCCGTACGAACGACGTGTAGCGGCGGATCAGCTGGTCCATGGCCACCGAGCTGCCGTTGGCGGCCTTCAGCACGAGCTGGAGATCCTCAAGCTCGCGTTGAGCCTTCTGCGGTGATTTCTGCGCGGTTGCGGTACGGACGGCCACGGCGCTTACCCCCGGATTTCGACGGCTTTTTGGACGTGAGCCTTCGACCCAGCCTGCCTGAAGTCTCACCCTGAACTTGAGGTGAATCTAGCAGGGACCCGCAAGGAGCACAAGCCCCATTTGCAGTGGACCCGCTTTACTCGCCGCGGCGGAGCCGCTCGAGCCGGGCCTGCGTCTCGCGGTCGAGCTTCCCCGCCAGCCCGCGCGGAGGCTCCGAGGGAGCCGCCGAGGGCCGGAGCTCCTGGACGAAGGTCTGCGAGGAGACGTGCTGGACGTCGATGCCGGCAGCCGCCGCCACCGTGCCGTCGCTCGTGACCAGGACGACCTCCACTCGCCGACGGTGCTCGACGGCGAGCCGCTCGAGCAGGGTGTCGGCGTGGGCGGCGAACCGCACCTCGAGCGGCCCGTGCGCCGTCTCGTCTCCGACGCCGTCGAACACGACGATGCCCCGGGCGCCACGCTCGGCGACGAACGACGCCAGTGCGTCGGCGAGCTCCCGCGGAGCGTCGAAAGGCCCGGCGTGGAGCAGGTTGTAGCCGTCGAACAGATACAGCGTCGCGTCAGCCACGCTGTCGCTTCGCTTCGTACAGGAGAACCGCTGCCGCGACGCTGACGTTCAGCGACTCGACGCGTCCGGCGAGGGGAATCGAGACCAGTCCGTCGCAGGTGCGCCGGACGAGTGGCCGCAAGCCCCTCCCTTCGGCTCCCAGCACGAGCGCCAGACCACCCGAGAGGTCGGCTTCCCACATCGGGGTCGCACCCTCGTCGCCGGCTGCGCCGTAGACCCACAGGTCGCCGCTCTTGACCTCGTCGAGGTAGCGCGCGAGGTTGGTGACGACCGCGACGGGCAGGTGCTCGACCGCTCCGGCCGAGGCCCGTGCCACCGCCGGCGTCACGATCGCCGAACCGTGGGCAGGGACGACCACGCCCGTCGCGCCGGCGCCGTCGGCGCTGCGACACACGGCGCCGAGGTTGTGGGGGTCGGTGACGCGGTCGAGCACGGCGAGGAGCGGTGAGTCGGCGCGGGCGAGCTCGTAGGCATCCGCATAGCGGAACGGCTCGACGAGCGCGACCACGCCCTGGTGGTCGCGCGTGCCCGCCCGCTCGGTGAGCTCCCGGTCGGGCTTCTCCTTCGGTTTTGCCTCGGCCAGCCACGGCTCGGAGGCGAGCGCACGCTCGCTCGCCCAGACGTCGATCACCTCGCGGTTGCCGCGCAGCGCCTCCCGAACGGCTCGGCGTCCGTAGACGAGATCCGGCGTCACCGGCTGCGCACGATCGTGAAGCCGCCGCCGGGCTCGTCGCGCGTTTCCCAGCCGGCCCGGGTCAGCTCGCCGCGCAGACGGTCAGCGGCCTCGAAATCGCGGGCGGCCCGCGCCTCCTCACGGCGGCGTGCCAGCTCGAGCACCTCCGGCGGGACTGGCTCACGCTCGCCGAGCGAGCCGAGGCCGAAGATCTCCAGGCCGCGGCGCAGCAGGTCGAGGCGCCGTGTCGATGCGAAGCCGTGGAGCACGGCCAGCGCCCGAGGCGTGTCGAAGTCGTCGTCCAGCGCTTCGCGGAACGGCTGCCACCCGTCGTCCTCGGGCCCGGCGGCGGGGTCCTGCGTGAATGCGTTCCGCAGGGTCTCGGCGCGCGCCGCCGCCTGCGCCATCGTCTCCTCGGAGAAGTCGATCGGCTTGCGCCAGTGCCCCGAGAGGAAGTACACGAGCAACGCCTCTCGCCCCCACTCGTCGAGTGCCTCGCGCAGCGTGGTCACGTTGCCGAGCGACTTCGACATCTTCTCGCCGGTAAACCGGAGCATCCCGTTGTGAGTCCAGATGGCCGCGAACGGGTGCCCCAGCGAGCGCGACTGGGCCACCTCGTTCTCGTGGTGCGGGAACACGAGATCGAGCCCGCCGCCGTGGATCTCGAACGCCGGGCCGAAGATCTCCTCCGCCATCGCCGAGCACTCGATGTGCCAACCGGGCCGTCCGCGCCCCCACGGCGAGTCCCACCATGTGTCCTCCGTCTCCGGCTTGTTGGCCTTCCAGAGCGCGAAGTCGCGGCCGTCCTCCTTGAGCGGGTTCGGCTCCTGCTCCTCGACCTGATCGGGCCGCTGCCCCGACAGCCGTCCGTAGTCGGCAAAGCTCGAGACGCGGAAGTACACATCGCCGCCGACTGCGTAGGCGTGCCCGGTGTCGATCAGCGCCTCGATGAACGCGACGATCTGCGGGACTGCGTCGGTCGCCCGCGGAAGATAGTCGGGCTGCCCGATGCCGAGGTCGCCGGTGTCCTCGAGATACCACTCAGTCGCCTGCGCCGCGAGCGCCGCGCTCGCGCCGGGGGCGGCGTCGTAGATCTTGTCGTTGATGTCGGTGATGTTGTGGACCAGGGTGACGTCGTAGCCGGTCGCGCGCAGCCACGAGCGCAGCCACATGCCGACGAGGAAGGGACGCGCGTTCCCGACGTGCGCACGCGCGTAGACGGTCGGGCCGCAGAAGTACATGCGTATCGGGCCCGGTGCCGGAGGCAGCTCGACGAGCGAGCGCGTGAGCGTGTCGTAGAGGCGCACCGAACCTAGGTTAAACGGGCACGGCGAATCGCCTCGTCCCGCGGCAGCGCCCTGAGCACCGCCCAGAGCTCGGGGCCGCGGTCGCGTCCCGTGAGGGCGACGCGGAGGGAGCGCAGGTCGCCGCCCACCGCCTTGAGCTCGCGCAGCACGAGCTTCGCAGCGTCCTTGTCCAGGACGTCCGGGAGCGGCGAGCGGAGCTCGACGAACCGTTCCGCCGTCTCGGCACTGCGCGGGCCCGGCGGGCCCTCACTTGCGCCCGGCGGCTCCAGCACTCCTGCCGCGAGAGCGCGCGCCTCGACGAGGTCGTGTGCACCGCGGACGAGCGCGACAGCCTCGACCGGGACGCCCACGCGCACTGCCAGCTGCTCGTCGCTGAGCCGGTCGAGCACGTCGACCGACAGCGAGCGGATCCGGTCGAGATCGAGGTGCACGTCGTGCCGCGGCAACCCGAGCTCGTCCAGGTAGGCGCGCACCGCCTCGGCGGGGTACCCGTCCTCGCGGAGCGATGCGACGGTGGCGCCGTCCGCGCGCTTGGCGAGCTTGCGGCCATCGTCTCCGACGACGAGACCGTGGTGGATCACGATCGGCGGCTCGAACCCGAGCGCGCGATGCAATGCCGCGTGCAGCTCCTCGTTGCCACGGTGGTCGGAGCCGCGGATCACGTGCGTGATCGCGAAGTCGTGATCGTCGACGACGCTCGAGAGGTGAAACGTCGGTGAGCCGTCGTCACGCCACAGCATCACGCCGTCGAAACGTTGATCGACCCCGGCGTCCCGCGCGGCCGCGAGATACCGCTCGACGCGCTCGCTCTGCCGGACCGGACCTTCGTCCCACGCGATCCCGAGCCAGGCGAGGTCGCCGAGGATGGCCTCCTCGCCGCCCGCCACGTTCCGGGCCGGGTCGGTGTCGTCGATGCGGAGGAGCATCCAGTCGCCGAACTCCCGGTTCGCGACGGCACTCAGAGCGTTGCCGACGTGCAGGGTCCCGGTGGGGCTCGGCGCGAAGCGAACGCGCGTCATGCCGTGGGAGCGTAACGGTGACGGAGCGCGGGGGCCGCGATTGCCACCGTGAGAGCCGCATGAGAGCGGCCCTCGAACCGCGCCGGCACCGGGAACAATGGCGGCATGCGTGTGTTGGTGGTCGACGACGAGCCCAAGCTTTCGGCGCTGGTCGCGCGCGCGCTCCGCGAGGAGGGCCACGCCGCCGACGTCGCTGCGCACGGCAACGACGCGCTGTGGATGGCGCAGGCGGCACCGTACGACGCGATCGTGCTCGACGTGATGCTTCCCGGCATCGACGGCTTCGAGGTCCTCCGCCGGCTACGGGCAGACGACGTGTGGACGCCGGTGCTGATGCTCACCGCGCGCGATGGGATCGGAGACCGCGTCGGCGGCCTCGATGCCGGCGCGGACGACTACCTCACGAAGCCATTCTCGTTCGACGAGCTCCTCGCCCGCATCCGCGCGATCGCCCGCCGCGGCCCCGTGGAACGCCCGACGATCGTCGAGGTCGGCGAACTGAAGCTCGACCCGGCCGGGCGACGGGCCTGGCGGGGAGAGTTCGAGCTGAGCCTCACCGCTCGCGAGTTCGCGATCCTCGAGCTGTTCATGCGGCGGGCCGGTCAGGCGCTCACCCGGGTGCAGCTGCTCGAGGGAGCGTGGGACATGGCGTTCGAAAGCCGCTCGAACATCGTCGACGTCTACGTGCGTTACCTTCGCGAGAAGATCGACCGACCGTTCGCCCGCACGTCGATCGAGACTGTTCGCGGCGTCGGCTACCGCCTCCGCGAGGACGGTGGGGCGGCAGCGTGAGCCGTCTGCCGATCCGAATTCGGCTGACGCTGCCGTTCGCCGTCGTCATGGCCGCGGTGCTCGCAGCGATGGGCATCGTCCTTTACCTCCGCGTGGGAAGCGCGCTGCTCGCGAACGTCGATCAGAATCTCGATGCACAGCTCGCGGAGGCGAACTCGCACGCGACAGAAGGACGCCACGAGCTTCTCGACCGGGACGTCAGCGACGGCCCGACGGTCGCGCAGGTGCAGCTCGGGAACGGCACGGTCGTCCAGTCGTCGCCGGATGGATTGCGCCCGATCATCCCCGCGTCACTCCGCGCAGCTGCTCTCGCCGGCCGGCATGTCCGCACCACCACCGACCTCTCGGGGCTCCGCGGAGACTGGCGCACGATCGCGGCTCCCGTCCACGTGCGCGGCGGGATCGCCGTCCTCGTGATCGCCCGATCGCTCGGAGCGCGGGAAGAGACGCTCCACCGGCTGCGCCGCGAGTTTCTTCTGGCCGCCCCTGCGGCGCTCCTGCTGGCGATCCTCGCCGGCTACGGTCTCGCGGCGGCGGCGCTGCGGCCGGTCGAGGCGATGCGGCGTCGCGCCGCCTCGGTGACGGCAGACAGCCCCGGACGCCGGCTGCCGGTGCCGCCGGCACGGGACGAGATCGCCGCGCTGGCCGTCACGCTCAACGACATGCTCGACCGGCTCGAGGCTGCGTTCGAGCACGAGCGGCGATTCGTCGCCGACGCGAGCCATGAGCTTCGGACACCGCTCGCGCTGCTCCGTGCCGAGCTCGAGCTCGCTCTTCGCCGTCCGCGGAGCAGAGCCGAGTACGTCGCAGCGATCCGGTCGGCCTCCGAGGAGACGGAAAGACTGTCGCGCCTCGCCGAAGATCTGCTGCTGATCGCCCGCGTCGACGAAGGTCGGCTGCCGATCCGTCGCGAGGAGCTGAACGGTCGAGAGCTGCTCGACCGTGTCCGCGAACGGTTTGCTGCCCGGGCCGCCGAGCTCGAACGACCGCTGACCGTGGTCGACGGCGCCGATGTCGTCTTCGATGCGGATCCCGTGCGTCTCGAGCAGGCGCTCGGAAACCTCGTCGACAACGCGTTCGCCCATGCGCGCGGCGACGTCGCGCTCAGCGCATCCAGGACGAACGGGGTCGTCGAGCTTCACGTCACGGACGGCGGACCCGGCCTTCCGGCGGGATTCGCCGAGCGGGCATTCGACCGATTCAGCCGCCCGGACGATGCCCGCGAAGGCGGGGGCGCCGGTCTTGGCCTCGCCATCGTCGACCTGATCGCGCGAGCGCACGGAGGCAATGCACGCGTCGGGCCCGCGCCGGGCGGCGGAGTCGACGTGTGCATCGTGATCCCCGCGGCGTGACACGACGCGCGTCCCGCTCACGGGCGTCTCATCCCCGCTCGCGACCATGCGAGCATGTCGCCGGGTCCCGCTCAGCTCCGCGGCGCGATAGCAGCACGTGACGCAGCGGTGAATCGCGTCCGCACGGCGACCGCGGTGGTCGCCGCCGGCTGCGTCGCGCTCGGCGCGCGCCTTTGCCGCGCTCGCGTCGGCCTCGACGCACCCGCACCGGACGGCGGCGCCGCATCTCGCCCCGTACGAGCCACCGCACTCGAGCGCCGGTGGCGGCGCCCGCGCCGCCGCTCGTCGCGGTGTCGCAAACCGCGGTCGCGCCACCGCAGCCGCCCGCGGCCGCGCCGTCCGCCGCACCGCCCGCCACCCCTCCCGTGGCCGTCTCCGGGGGCTCGTGAGCGGTCCGTCGCTCCTCGGTGCGGACAGCTTCGCGGCCCTCGGCACGACGGCCACGGTTGCGGTGGCGCAAAGCGAGCATCTGCCGCGGGCGCGTGCGCTGCTCGCGGCGCGGCTCGACCGGCTCGACCGCCTGTGCAGCCGCTTCCGCGAGGATTCGGAGCTCTCGACGTGCGAACGCGCACACCGGCCGCGCGCACAAGGCGACGCCGGAACTTCGTGCCGCGGTCGAGGTCGCACTTGCCGCGGCGAACGAGACCGACGGGCTCGTCGACCCGACGATCGGCCGCGCGCTCCGCGACGCGGGCTACGACCGCACGTTCGCGCTCGTCCGCAGCCGCGGCGGCTGGACGATCCGCCCTGCTCGACCTCGGCAAGCTCGGCTCGACGTGGTCGTCGACAACGAGCTGCAGGCACTGGAGATACCGCACGGCGTCGAGCTCGACCTCGGCGCGACCGCGAAAGCGCAGGAGGCAGACGACGCTGCTCACGAGCTCGCTGCCGTCTTTCGGACAGGTGTGCTCGTCTCCCTGGGAGGGGACATCGCCGTCGCCGGCGCTTGGCCGGCGGGCGGCTGGTGCGTCCGCATCGCGGACGACCATGCTGCACTCACACGACGTCGGCGGCCCGCTCGTGTCGCTGCAGACGGGCGGCCTGGCGACGTCCGGGACCTCCGTCCGACGCTGGCCGACCAGCACGGGCGAGGCACACCACCTGATCGACCCGAGAACCGGTCGACCGGCCGAGACGCCGTGGCGAACCGTGAGCGTCGCAGCGTCGTCGTGCCTCGCGGCGAACATCGCCGCGACGGCCGCGGTAGTCCTCGGCGACGCGGCTCCTGATTGGCTGGGCTCCCGGTCGGTGCACGCCCGGCTGGTCACTCGGGCGGGGGCAGTCCGATACGTCGGCGACTGGCCACGCTCCGCGGAGGCCGCTTGATCGCAGCGGCGGGCAGCGCCAGGGAGCTCTGGTATCTGACTCGAGGACCGGCGTCGTCGCATTGCTGCTCCTGACCGCGTCGGTCGTGCTCGGAGTGTCGACGACGCTCGGGCTGCGGCTCCGCCGCTGGCCGCGTTTCGCCGTCGCCGGGATGCACCGCAACCTGACGCTGCTGGCGATCGTGTTCGTGGTCGTGCACGTCGTGACGACCATCGCGGACGGCTATGCGCCGATCCGGTTGATCGACGCGATCGTCCCGTTCGTCTCGGCCTACCGGCCGGTCTGGCTCGGGCTCGGCGCGGTCGCGTTCGACCTGCTGATCGCGATCGTCGTGACGAGCCTCCTCCGTGTGCGTATCGGCATACGCGTGTGGCGCTCGGTGCACTGGCTGGCCTACGTCTCGTGGCCGGTCGCGCTCGTGCACTCGCTGGGCACGGGAAGCGACCCGCGGACAGCCTGGCTCGCGACAGTGGGCATCGCGGCGCTCGTCGTCGTCGTGCTCGCGGTCGCCGCCAGGCTCAGCCTCGGCCCCGGGTCGCGAAAGGCCCGGCTGGCGGGGTTCGTGACGGTGGTCGTCGTACCGTTGCTCCTCCTTGGTTGGTACCGGGACGGACCGCTCAGGAAGGGGTGGGCGCATCGCGCCGGGACACCCTCGTCGCTGCTCGCCCATGCAACCGTCCCGATCGCGGCGGTCACGACGCCCCGCCCGCCACGGGCCTTCCGATCTGCGATCAGCGGCACGGTGTCGCAGCACGGCGACACGGGCGGCGAGGTCACCGTACGCCTCGATCTGCACCTGAAGAACGCGCCTCACGGCGCGTTGAGGATCGACCTCCGAGGGGTCCCCGCGGTGAACGGTGTCTCGTTGACGGCGAGCGGCGTCTCGTTCGTGCCGGCGACGACGGGCTCCGTCTACGAGGGGCACGTGATCGGTCTCAACGGGAATGCAGTCGCCGCGGACGTGGTGGACACCACGGGCCACCGTCTCCGGCTCACCCTCGCGCTCGCCATCGACAGCGGGACGAACGCCGTTCACGGAGACCTTTCGGGCTTCGTACCTTCCGGGCAGGCGCGCGATTGAGCGCGTCGCGCCTGCTGGCCGGAGTCGCGGCGGCCCTCGCGCCGTCGCTCGACAACCACCTCGCCCTGTTCGGCCCGCTCGAACCTCGTGACGATCTGATGGTCGCGATCGAGCGGGCCGGACTGTCCGGCCGAGGCGGAGGCGCCTTCCCGACCGCGACGAAGCTCCGTGCGGTCGCCGCCGCCGGCGGGCTGCCGACCGTCGTCGCAAACGCAGTCGAGGGTGAGCCTGCGAGCGGAAAGGACCGGGCCCTGCTCCGAGTCGCTCCCCACCTGGTGCTCGACGGCGCCGTCGCTGCGTGCCAGGCCCTCGGCGCCCGCGACGCCGTCGTCGCGGTCGGCCACGAGTCGGCCCGCGAGCGCGCAATCGTCGAGACGGCGATCGGGCAGCGGCACGCTCGAGACGGCCGGATCCAGCTTCGTACAGCGGCGGTTCCGGGCCGCTTCGTCGCCGGCGAAGAAACGGCGCTGGTGAACGCGCTCTCCGGCCGCGAGGCGAAGCCGACCCTCAAGCCGCCGTTCCCGTCCGAACGAGGGCTCGACGGCGCGCCGACGCTCGTCGCGAACGTCGAGACGCTCGCGCACATCGCGCTGATCGCGCGGTTCGGTCCGAGCTGGTTTCGCGGCGCCGGCACCGACGACGCTCCCGGCACCGCGTTGGTCACGCTCGGCGGAGCAGTCGCGCGACCGGGCGTCTACGAGATCGAGCTCGGCGCGCGCCTCGACGACGTCGTCGACCGTGCCGGAGGGGCGACGAGACCGACGCAGGCGATCCTCGTCGGCGGCTATTTCGGTCGCTGGGTGACCACGGCCGACGCACGCGAGCTGACGCTCACCCCCGAGGTGCTCGGAGCAGGCGCCATCGCCGTGCTGCCGGCGGACGTCTGCGCGATGTCGGAGTGTGCACGAGTGCTCACCTACCTCGCGGACGAAAGCGCCGGCCAGTGCGGCCCTTGTGTTCACGGACTGCGAGCGATCGCCGAGGAGCTCTCGTCGACCGGAGGCGGCGTCCGCCGTGGGCGGCTCGAAGAGCTCGCCGGTCTCGTGAACCGTCGGGGCGCCTGCCGGCACCCCGACGGCGCGGCGAGTTTCCTGCGCAGTTCGACTCGAGGTGTTCGCCGAGGAGTTCGCGCAGCACGCCAAGAGCGGCCGCTGCGGCCGGCAGAACGTCTCCGTGCTCCCCCTCCCCGCCCGGCCCCGCAGGTGAAGGCGCTGCGCCTGAATCCGATCGCCTGCGACGGGCGCGGCCTCTGCGCCGAGCTGTTTCCCGAGCGCATCACGCTCGACGAGTGGGGCTTTCCGATCGTGGACGGGACGCCCTTGCCCGCGTCGCTCGAACGCCACGCAGACCGAGCCGTGGCCGAGTGCCCGATGCTCGCGTTGCGGCTCGAGTCCGTTCGCCCCGATCGGGTGTCAACCAGGGGCCGGCGCAGACCGAAATAAAGACCATGGGTCGCTCGGTAGTCACTCTCTCTGCAGTGTTCGGAACGTTCGTCGGCGGGTTCCTCCCCGTTCTGTGGGGTAACAACGGGCTCGGCGTCCAGGGGGTTCTGTTCGCGGCTGTCGGCGGCGTGGCCGGCCTCTGGCTCGGCCTTCGCCTCTCCGACTGACGCTTCGACGGGCAGACTCCCGCGGATGACGGGGGTCACCTATGCCGGGATCGTCGGCCGCGCGCGCGCGGTCGTCATCTACCTGCGTACGCACCGTCGCGTGTCGCTCGCCCTGCAGCTCGTCGTCGTCGTGGCGACGGTCGCCTTCTGCGTCTGGGCGGTCCGAGACGAATGGTCGAAAGCCGCACCGCTGCTCGAGCACGCACGACTCGGCTACGTCGCGCTGGCGTTCGTGACGGTCGCCGTCTACTACCTCGTCTTCATCCTCGGTTGGATCAGGATGCTCGGGGCGTGGGGCATCCACACGCCGTACCGGCCGGCGCTGCAGGCCGAGATGGTCTCGATGCTCGCGAAGTACCTCCCCGGCGGCGTGTGGACGCCGGCGGCGCGCACCGTCGCGCTGCGCAAGTCGGCGGGCGTCACCGAGACGCCGACCGTGCTCGCTTCGATCCTCGTCGAGGCTGCGCTCTCCGCCATCTCAGGCGTGATCGTGCTTCGTCGTCAGCCTCGCGTGGGTGCGCGGCGTCGACGCGCCGCTCCTGCCGCTCGTCGTGTTCGCGATCCTCTGCGCGTCGCTGCTGCATCCACGCATCTTCCGGCCGATCGGCGACAAGCTCCTGCGCCCGTTCGGCGCCGGCGCGATCGACCCGCTGCCGTTCCCGCTGATGATGGGCCTGTTGCTCTTCTACTGCGGCACGTGGCTGATCGGCGGCTTCGCCGTGTACTTCATGCTCCTCTCGCTCGGCACGAATCCCGGCCTCGCCACGGTTCCGTTCCTCGGCGGCGTCTCGGCGGTCGGCGCGATCGTCTCGGTGCTCGCGATCTTCGTGCCCTCCGGACTCGGCGCCCGCGAGGCGTCGATGTACGGCCTGCTGCTTGCGATCACGACCCCGGGGCCGGCGCTCGGCGCGACGCTCCTCAACCGGCTGGCGATCACCATCGTCGAGGTCGTGCTGTTCGGCATCGGCGTCGTGACGTGGAGGTCCGGCCGCCGCGAGCCGCCGCCGCCCGAGTAGCGTTGGCCCGGTGAACATCGGCGTCTACGTCTACGAACTGGCGGAGGAGCTCGACTGGGCCGGACCGTGGGAGGTGCTCTCGGCCTGGGCTCTCAAGTGGCCGGATGACGGCGTGACTGCCTTCACGATCACCGACTCGAGCGAGCCGGTCCGGTGCGCGAAGGGCCTGCGCGTGCTCGGCGACTACACGTGGGAGACGGCACCGGCGCTCGATGTGATCGTCGTCCCGGGCGGCGATGAACGCGGGCCGAGCGCCGACACCGCGCTGCACGAGCGGCTGCGCGCGATCGGAGACCGCGGTGGCCTGCTCACGAGCGTGTGCACGGGCGCGTTCGTCCTCCAGGCGTCCGGTGCGCTCGAAGGGAAGCCGGCGACGACGCACTGGGGAGCGATGGGCCGGTTACGCGACCTCGGCGTCGACGTGCGGGACGAGCGCTTCGTCGACACCGGAGCTGTCATCACGGCCGCCGGTGTGTCGGCCGGCATCGACATGGCGCTGCACCTGGTGGCGCGGCTGCACTCGGTCGAACGCGCCCGCGAGGTGCGCCGCTACATCCAGTACGACCCCGAGCCGCCCGTCTGAACGGTGCTCGAGCGCGAGCCGTACGCCGAACGCGATCAGGACGACGCCCGTGGCCCGGTCGACGACCTTGCGCACGCCTGGACGGCGCAGCAGCGCCGATGAACGCCCGATCAGCAGCGCGTAGGCCGCGAGCCAAGCGAGCGTGAGCACGGCGAAGAGGCCGCCGAGCACGAGCAACGGCAGGAACACGGCGCCGCCGTGGACGAACTGCGGCAGGAAGCTCGTGAAGAACACCGCGATCTTCGGATTGCCGAGATCGCTCAGCAGACCCTGGCGCAGCGCTTTCGCGCCCGATGTCGAGCGCGCGCCGGTCGATTCGGCCAACGGGTCGCGCGCGCGGAGCATCTGGATGCCGATCCAGATCAGATAGAGGGCACCGGCGATCTTCAGGGCCAGAAAGGCGGCCTCCGAGGCCCTGAGCAGCGTTGCGATGCCCGAGTGCTGCAGCGAGCGTCCAGACGGTCAACCCGGATGAAACTCCGAGCGCCGAGAGCACGCCGCCGCGACGGCCGCCGAGCAACGCGTTCTTCGTCACGACGGCGGTGTCCGGCCCCGGGATGACGATCAGCAGGATCGAGATGGCGAGGAACGGGAGGAGTGCGATCTGCATCGAGCACTCAGATTACGTGCCGATCTAGTCTCGGCCGGGTGAGGGAGCTCCTGCTCCGGTGGTACGGCGAGAACGGGCGAGCACTCCCATGGCGGGAGACCCGCGATCCGTACGCGATCCTCGTCTCCGAGGTGATGCTGCAGCAGACTCAGGTCGAGCGCGTGATCCCGCGCTACGCGGCGCTGGCTCGAGCACTGGCCGACGATCGAAGCCCTTGCCCAGGCGCCCGCGGCCGACGCGATCGTCGAATGGCAAGGGCTTGGCTACAACCGGCGCGCGCTCAACCTGCATCGCGCGGCCGTGCAGGTTGCGACCAGCGGGTGGCCCGACGACCTGACGGAGCTGCCGGGCGTCGGCCCGTACACCGCGGCTGCAGTAGGCAACTTCGCCTTCGGATACGACGTGCTGCCGGTCGACACGAACGTGCGCCGCGTGCAGGAGCGGACGCGCGAGCAGTTCGACTCGACCTGCGCGCAGGCGCTCTTCGATCTCGGTGCGACGGTGTGCCTCGCGCGCATCCCACGGTGCGAAGCGTGCCCGCTCGCCGAGCGCTGCCCATCGCGCGGCTCGCGCTATGAACCGGTCCGCAAGCAGGGCCGGTTCGAGGGATCGTTTCGCCAGCGGCGCGCGCTCGCGCTGCGCGCGATCGCTGCGGGTGAGCGGACGGCCGACGACGAGGCGATCGCAGCGCTGGCCCGTGACGGGCTGGTCGTCCTACGCGACGGAGCGGTGTCGCTCCCGGCGTAGACCGTCCGACCGAGACGCGACGACCGCCTGGGCGAGTGCCGGCAGGTCTGTGACGAGGCCGTCGACCCCGAGGTCGACGAGCTCCGCCATCGTCTGGACGTCGTTCACCGTCCAGGGAACGACCCTCGCGCATGCGGCGTGCGCGCTCTCGATCAGGTCGCGCGTCACGACATCCTGACGAGGCCCCAACGTGCGCGCGACGCTCGCACTACGCGGCGGACCCTCGAAGAGGAAGGTCGTCGGCGTCGCCGGCCGAAGGCGTCCGATTTCCGCGAGAACGCGTTCGTCGAAGGAGGCGACAGACGCGGTGGCGAGAAACGGCAGCAGCGCGCGAACGAATGCCGAAGGTCCCGGCGTCTCGCCCGGGAAGCACTTTGCCTCGAGCACCACCATCGTGTCGCCCGCTCGGGTGAGCAGCTCCTCGACCGTCAGTCCCGACGCGTCGCTCAGGTCGGTCTCGTGCGCGACGACGAGCCCGGCCGGCGAAAGCCCGACATCGACCTCGACCGACGACGGCCGCGCCGCGAGCAGGCGCTGCAACATGAGGGCGTCGTTTCCGCGATGGGCCTGGATCTCGAACTCCATCGCCGACACGTTGCCGCCGGGACAGCCCGAAGTGGGTCGCCGACGGGTTGAGCGGTGGTTACGGGTCGGTGGACGGCGCCGGGCCTTCGAGCAGCGCCACGGCCTGCGCCGCGAGCCCTTCGCCGCGCCCGGTGAACCCGAGCCGGTCGGTCGTCGTCGCACGCACGTTGACCTCGCCTCCTCCGACAGCCGCCGAGAGCCGTTTCCGCATCTCGGCTCGATGCTCCGCGATCCGGGGCTCCTCGCCGACGAGCACACAGTCCGCGTTCACGAGCGTCCACCCGGCTCCCCGCACCTGTGCGTAGGCCTCGGCGAGCAGGTCGAGCGAAGACGCGCCTCGATAGCGCTCGTCATCCGACGGGAACAACGATCCGATGTCGCCGAGCCCGGCGGCGCCGAGCATTGCGTCGATCAGCGCGTGCGCGAGCACGTCGCCGTCCGAGTGCCCTGCGAGCCCGCGCGGACGATCGAACGCGACGCCGCCGAGCACGAGTGGGACACCGTCGGCGAGCGCATGCGCGTCGACGCCGATGCCGACCCGGAAGCTCAAGCGCGAGCCTCCGTCTCGGTGAGCCACGACGAGACCCGCGCGAGGTCGTCGGGCGTAGTCACCTTGAGCAGGCGCTCGTCGCCGTCAACGACCCTGATCCGCCCGCCGGCCGCCTCGACGAGCGACGCGCAGTCGGGCGCTTGCAACAAGCTGTTACCGGCTCGCCCGAGCGCCCCTCGGAGCGCCGTCGCGCGAAACGCCTGCGGCGTCTGCACCGAGACGAGCTCGCTGCGCTCGAGCGTCTCCGCGACGACGCCGCCGCTCGTGCGCTTCACCGTGTCGGTGACCGCCAGCGCGGGCACCGTCCCGTCGAAGCCTTCCTGCAACGGCTCGAGCAGCCGGCTGACGATCCCGGCCGGGACGAGCGGACGAGCCGCGTCGTGGACGAGGATCACCACCGCGTCGTCCGGCACCTCGGCGACACCGGCGCGAACGGACTCCGCACGCGTCTCGCCTCCGGGCACGCAGGCGGTCACCTTCCCGGTGCCGAGCTCCTCGGCGAGCAGGATCGCCGGCTCTTCCCATCCTTCGGGGACGACGACAACGATCGCGTCGATCGACGCGCAGTCGTCGAGACGCCGCAACGGCTCGGCGAGCAGCGGCAACTCGCCCAGCCGGACGAATGCCTTCGGGCGGTCGCCTCCGAGCCGTTCTCCCCGCCCCGCGGCGACGAGAACGGCCCAGACGCTCATTCCCCGGCGCGCCTACGCGGCGGCGGCGGGAGTCTTCTTCGCCGGCGTCTTCTTCGCGGCCGGCTTCGCGGCGGTCTTCGCCGCGACGGCGGGCCGGGCAGTCGCCTTCGGCTTCGCACCCTCGGTCAAGGTCTCCTCGAGCCATTCGAGGGCCTCGTCCTCAGTCATGTTCTTGGCGTACATCAGCTCGGAAGCGAGGATCTTCTTCGCCTTCACGTACATCTGCTTCTCGCCGGTCGAGAGCCCCTTCTCGCCGTCTCGCAGCGCGAGATTGCGGACGACCTCGGCGAGCTCGTAGATGTCGCCGGTCTTCATCTTGTCGCGGTTGTGCTTGAAGCGGCGGTTCCAGTTCTTCGGCATCTCCGTGCCGCCGGACGTCAGGTACTTCACGACCTTCTTGACCGCCTCTTCGTCGATCACCTTGCGAAGCCCGACGCGCTCAGCATTGTCGGCCGGGACGTTCACGGTCATGTCGTTATGAAGGATCTTGATGGTGAGGTATTCGCGTTTCTCGCCGAGAACATCCTTCTTCTCGCGCTTCACGACCGTGCCTGCACCGTGGTGGGGATACACCACCTTGTCGCCGACCTTGTACAAACTCGCTCCTCTTTCCGTCTGTAGTCGCGAAAGTGCCGGTGGCCTTGACGGCTCCACCGGCGGGAACGACAGGGTAGCACGTTTCGCTGAAAACTGCCACGTTTGCAGGGGTTTTGTCGAAAAATCCCTGCTCAGGAGGGGTTCTGGGCCAGCCCGGCGGCGAGCGCATGCCGGAGGGTGTCGGCCTCGAGCGCCGCTCCCGAAGTACCGGCCGGAGCGAGCACCGATGCGAGCCCGAACTTGCGGCATTCCACGGCCCGCCGGTCGGCCTGCGTTGCCGCCCGCAGGCGGCCGGTCAGGCCGATTTCGCCGAACGACGCGACGCCCTCTCGCACCGGCCAGCCCTTCGCGGCTGACGCGATCGCGAGCGCGATCCCGAGATCACCGCCCGGCTCGTCGATGCGAACGCCGCCGGCCACGTTGACGAAGACGTCCGCCCCGCCCAGCGGCAGTCCGGCGTGGCGGGCGAGCACCGCAACGATCATCGCAAGCCGCTTCGGGTCGACGCCGGTGCCCACGCGCCTCGGCATCGCGAGGTCGGTGGGCGCGACGAGCGCCTGAACCTCGAGCAGCAGCGGACGCGTCCCCTCGAGCGTGCACGTGACCGCCGCACCCACCTCGCCCGGCTCGGAGCGGCCGAAGAGCTCCGACGGCTCGGGCACGCCGACGAGGCCGGCCCCGGTCATCTCGAAGACGCCGATCTCGTTCGTCGAGCCGAACCGGTTCTTGACCGCCCGAAGCACGCGATGCGCCCGGTAGCGATCGCCTTCGAACTGAAGGACGCAGTCGACGAGGTGCTCGAGCACGCGCGGCCCCGCCACGGCACCGTCCTTCGTGACGTGGCCGACGAGGAAGATCGCGACCCCGCTCTCCTTCGCGACCCGCAGCAGCCGCGCGGCTGCCTCGCGCACCTGCGAGACCGATCCGGGGGCCGACCCCACCTCCTGCGACCAGAGAGTCTGGACCGAGTCGACGACGCAAACCCCGGGGCGCTCACGCTCGAGCGTCTCGCAGACGAGCTCGAGCTCGGTCTCGGCGAGGATCTCCACGTCGTCGCACCCGCCCAGCCGGGCGGCGCGCAACTTGACCTGCGCGACCGATTCCTCTCCCGTGACGAGCAGCGCGCGACGTCCGGCCGCCATCGAGCCGAGCGCGCTCAGGAGCAGCGTCGACTTGCCGACGCCCGGCTCGCCGCCCACGAGCACGAGCGACGCCGGCACGAGGCCGCCGCCGAGCACGCGGTCGAGCTCGGCAACGCCGGTCGGGATGCGCTCGCTCTCCTCGGCCACCACGTCGACGAGGCGAAGGGGCGGCCGCCGAGCGGGATCGGAGGCGTGGGCACGCCCCCGCTGTCCACGCGCAGAAAGCGTCTCGGCCACCATCGTGCCGAACTCGCCGCAGCCCGGGCAGCGCCCGAGCCAGCGGCTCGAAGCCGTGCCGCACTCGGTGCACGCGTGCTGGACGGCCGCCGCCTTCGCCACGTCGTGACGGTAGCGGGGAGGCCCGACGGCATCCGTGCCGGCTCTCAGACGATCTCTCCCCATGCGACTGTTCATCAGGCGACGCTCGCCGAGACCGAGACGATCCTCACCGCGTAGCCGAGTAGATTCACAGGCGTGTCGCGCCAGAGGCTCCGCTCGCAGAACGAGGTGGTCGAGCGCTGCCGCGCGCTCCAGGTCGAGGTGCAGGCGGGACTGCAGCACGTTGCGAGCGGGTCCTCCGATCCGGCTGCGGCAGCGGCCCTGTGGCACGGCGAGGCGCTCGGGACCCTGCTCTGGTCCGTCGAGCTCGTCGAGCTACCTCCGTACGACCGCCCGTTCGACACGGCCACCGTGACCCGCACCCCGCTCGAGGGGGCTCGGATGCGCGAGCCGCAGGACATCGACCTCGAGCGCCAGTCGGCGCGCCTCTGGCACTGGCGGGCGCGAACGACCAGGCTGCAGGCCGACGGCGACGTCGAGCTTCCCCCGCGGTACGCGACCTTCGACCAGCTGATCGCGGCGACCGCGATGCGAGGCTTCGAGCAGGAGCTGCTGCCGGCGCCGATGCGCGGCGACTTCCCCGCGTACGGCAAGGTCTATCGCCACCTCTCGGCCGAACAGCTCGCCGAGGCCCATGCGATCGCGGCCGAGCGCCACCACGCACTGAACTGGCTCTGCGGCCTCGGCGAGAGCTGGGACGACGTACCGCTCGACACTTGATAGTGGATTCTCTATTGTGGACGCGATGGATCGCCTCGAGCGCTACGCCGAACTGATCGTCCGGGTCGGCGCGAACGTCCAGCCGGGACAAACGCTCTTCGTCAACGGCCAGGTCGAGCATGCCGAGCTCGCCAGGGCGCTCGCGCGCGCCGGGTACCAGGCGGGAGCCCGCTACGTCGACGTCCGCTACGGCGACCAGCACGTGCGGCGCGCGATGATCGAGCACGCCGACGACGACGTGCTGATCGAGACGCCCGCGTGGATGCTCGTTCAGGCCGAGGCGATCGGAGACGGCGCCGCACTCGTGATGATCGCAGGCGATCCCGATCCCGGGCTCCTCCAGGATCTCGATCAGGCCCGCGTCGGACGGACGCTGCCGCGGGCCTTCCTGGAGGCGCTCCGCCAGGCGCAGACCGAACGGACGGTGGCGTGGACGATCGCCGCATGCCCGAACGAGGGCTGGGCGAAGCAGATGTTCGGCGAGCCCGACGTCGAGCGACTGTGGGAGGCGATCGCCGACTCCGTCCGGCTCGACGAGCCCGACCCTGTCGCCGCCTGGCGCGCGCATACGGCGAGGCTGCGGGAGCGCTCGCGCCAGCTCGACGCACTCGACCTCGACCTGCTGCGGTTCCGCGGGCCGGGGACCGACCTCCAGGTCGGGATGCTCCCCGCCGTCAAGTGGACCGGCGGCGGGTCGACGACGGCGGCCGGCGTCGACACCGTGCCGAACATGCCGACGGAGGAGGTCTTTACCGCGCCGGATTGGCGGCGGACCGAGGGAACCGTCCGGTCCACACGGCCTCTCGATCTCGGCGGGACCGTGGTCCGCGACCTCGAGATGACGTTCGCAAACGGCGAAGCCGTCGAGGTGCGCGCGAGCGCAGGCGCCGAGGCGGTGCGAAGCCAGATGTCGACCGACGAGTTCGGGAACCGGCTCGGCGAGGTAGCCCTCGTCGACGGGACGTCACGTGTCGGCCGCACCGGCCTGACGTTCTTCAACACCCTGTTCGACGAGAACGCCGCGTGCCACATCGCCTACGGCACCGCCGTGCTGTTCGGCTCCGAGGAGCTCGATGGGCTCGAGCCCGACGACCTTCGCGCCCGTGGCGCGAACATCTCGAACATCCACACCGATTTCATGATCGGCGGTCCCGAGGTCGACGTCGACGGCGTCACCCGTGAGGGGCGCACCGTGCCGATTCTGCGGGAGGACAACTGGCAGCTGACGAGCTAGACCGCCTCGACCGCTACGCCTCGGTTGCCGTGCGCGTCGGTGCGAACGTCGAGGCCGGCCAGAACGTCTTCATCGGAACACAGGGCGAGCACGCGCCGCTCGCCCGTGCGCTGACACGCCAGGCCTACGCGGCCGGAGCGCGCTTCGTCGACGTCCAGTACGTCGACCCTCACGTCAGGCGGGCGATGATCGAGCTCGGGCCCGACGAGACGCTCGATCACTCGCCGGGCTGGCAGGTCGAGCGAGTCGAAGCGATGGCCGGCAACGCGATGATCGCCACCACCGGCGACCCCGAGCCTCGCCTGCTCGCCGATCTCGACGGAACGCGCGTCGGACGCGCGCAGCCGATCGAGTTGCGCAAGGCACACGTGCGCCTGCTCACGGCGAATACCTGTAACTGGACGGGCGTGGCGTTCCCCAACACAGGCTGGGCCCGGGAGGTGTTCGGAGAGCCCGACGTCGAGCGGCTGTGGGAAGCGGTCGCGTTCTGCACCCGCCTCGACGAGGAAGACCCCGTCGAGGCGTGGCGCTTGCACATGGACCGGCTCGATCGCCGCGCGCGCTCGCTGAACGCACTCGGGCTCGACCGGTTGACGTACCACGGCCCAGGCACCGACCTCGAGATCGGCCTGCTCGTGCGGTCGCGCTTCGGCTCCGCGTTGTTCCGCACTGCAGGCGGCATTCCCTACGTCGCGAACATCCCGACCGAGGAGGTGTTCGCGACGCCCGACGCGAGACGCACCGAGGGGGTCGTCACGCAGACCAAGCCGCTCGCGCTGGCCGGAGACGTCGTCGAGGACCTCCAGGTGACCTTCGAGCGCGGCAGGATCGTCGATGTGAAGGCCAAGCACGGCGGCGAGGTGATCCGGACCCAGCTCGAGGCCGACGAGAATGCGCCGCGTCTCGGCGAGGTGGCGCTCGTCGACGGGAGCTCGCGGGTCGGCCGCTCCGGCCTCGTCTATTTCAACACGCTCTACGACGAGAACGCCACCTGTCACATCGCCTACGGCACGGCGGTATCGGCCGGGCACGACGGCGACGAGCCCGACGACGGCATCAACGTGTCGACCGTCCACACGGACTTCATGATCGGCGGACCGGAGATCGACGTGGACGGCGTGACACGCGACGGCCGCGTGCTGCCGCTGCTCCGGGACGACGTCTGGCAGCTGCCCGAATGACGACCTCCCGGGAGGAGCGGTACGCCGAGCTCGTGGTCCGGGTCGGTTCGAACGTCCAGCCCGGACAGCTCGTCGACGTGCTCGCGGGCCTCGAGCACGCCCCGATCGTGCGCGAGGTCGCCCGTGCCGCTTACCGCGCCGGTGCGCGCTACGTGGACGTGCGCTACGTCGATCCACATGTTCGCCGTGCCCTGATCGAGTCGGACGCCGGCGACGACGTCCTGTCGTGGACGCCGCCGTGGCTCCTCTCACGCCAGCGCACCTTCGGCGACGAGCATGCTGCGGTCGTCGCACTGACCGGCGACGCCGAGCCGGAGCTGCTCGCCGATCTTCCAGGCCGGCGCGTCGGGAAGGCCCGGATGGTGGAGCTGGCCAGGGAATCGTCGCGTCAGACGACGGAGCAGCTGTGCAACTGGACCGTGGTCGGCGTCCCGAACGCCGGCTGGGCGACGCAGGTGTTCGGAGAGCCGGACGTCGAGCGGCTCTGGCAGCTCGTCGAGCACTGCATTCGACTCGACGAGCCCGACCCCGCAGCCGCCTGGCAGGCACACATCCTCAAGCTCGGGCGCCGCGCTCAGGCACTCGATGCGCTCCAGGTCGATGCGCTCCGCTTCCAGGGCCCCGGCACCGACCTGACCGTCGGTCTGCTGCCGGAGTCGCGCTGGATGGGCGTCGAGTCCGAGACCGTCGACGGGATCGCCTTCGTCGCCAACATGCCGACCGAAGAGGTGTACACGACTCCCGATGCACGAAGGACAGAGGGCGTCGTCACGGCGACGATGCCGCTGTCCGTCTACGGGACGATCGTCAGAGGCTTGCGAGTGCGTTTCAGTGGTGGTCGGATCGTCGAGGTCGACGCCGACGAGGGCGCCGACGTGATTCGCGGCCAGCTCGCGACCGACGAGCACGCTGCGGCGCTCGGCGAGGTCGCGCTGGTCGACGGGACGTCGCGCATCGGCCAGACCGGGATCACATTCTTCGACACGCTCTTCGACGAGAACGCCACCTGCCACGTCGCCTACGGCGACGCCTACGCGGAGGCGGTCGAGGGCGGGCGCATCGAAGGCGTGAACGTCTCCTCGGTGCACACCGACTTCATGATCGGCGGCCCCGAGGTCACCGTCGACGCCCTCACCCGGAGCGGTGCGTCGGTGCCGCTCCTGCGCGAGAACGTCTGGAAACTGCCCGACTGAGAGGGCTATAGCTCGGACGAGGGATTGCCGATATCGGCCCTGTGGACAGGTCGGTACTCTCGTCCCGGCTGATCGGGGCGCTCATCGTCGAGAAAGGCCTGATCACCGAGGCCCAGCTCGAGTTCGCCCTCGAAGAGCAGCAGACGACCGGCGCGCTCCTGGGCGAGATCCTGATGGCGCAGTTCGGAGTCACGCGCTCCGCCCTCGAGACGGCCCTCGTCGCACAGCGCGCTGAGAACCAGTCGGTCGGAGCAGACGAGGACAGCGAGGCGAACGCCGCCGTTCGCGAGCTGGCGCGCATGCTCGACGAGTGGGGCCGCAGCGAAACCGTCCCAAAGCGACCGATCGGCGAGATCTTCGTCGAGAAAGGGTTCATCACGAGCGGACAGCTCGAGGACGCGCTCGTGGAGCAGAAGCTCAGCGGACGGAAGCTGGGCGAGATCCTCGTCTCGCAGGGAAAGTTGTCGAGGCTCCGGCTCTGGGACGCTCTCGAGGACCAGGCGTCGGACTTCGAGCCGACGAAGCCGTCCGGAGGCAACGAGCTGCCCGGGCTGCGCGTCGCGTCCGAGGCGATCGCAGGCGACGCCGCACCGCGACCCCACGAGCCGGCCGTCGAGACCCGGCAGCCGCCGGCGCACGAGCCGGTTCGTCCCCAGCACCACTCGGTTCGTCCCGTCGAGGTCGAGCAGGCAGCCGCTGCCGACGTGACGGGGCTGCGCGAGGAGCTCGAGGTTCTCGCCGCGCGACTCGACGCCGATCAGCCTTCCCAGGAGTGGCGCGACGCCGTCACCCAGCTCGGCCTGCGTCTAGACGAGCTCGTCGACGGCTCCACGGAGTCCGAGGCGACCCTGCAGCGGCTCGCCGAGCAGCTCGCGGAGCAGCTCGCAAAGGAGAGTGGCGCCGGGCAAGAGCTCGACGGGCAGGTCGAGGCGCTCGCAAGGCGTGTCGAAGAGCTCGCCGAGGGCTTCTCGGGGCGTCTGCAGGATGTCAGCGAGACAGTCGCCGCCGCCGCAGGCCGCGAGCAGGCCGATGCGCTTCGCCGCGACCTCGAACAGCTTCGAGCCGCCGTCGCCGCCCTCCCCACCACCACCGACGATGTCGAGGCACTCACCCGGCGCCTCACGGCGCTCGACGACGAGCTCGGGTCCCGGCTCCAGCACCTCACCGACAATCTCGCCGGCACAGCCACACGAGACCAGGCCGAACGGCTGCGCCGCGAGCTCGACGACCTGCGCGCGACGCTCGATGCGCTTCCGGCCCAGACCGACGACGTCGCCGCGCTCGCCCGGCGCGTCGAGCAGCTCTCGGAGAGCTTCTCCGTGCGCCTCCAGCAGGTCGGCGAGACCGTCGCCGCTGCCGTCGGACGCGACGAGGCCGAGTCGCTTCGCAACGAGCTCGACGAGCTCCGGAAGGCCCTGCACGCCCTCCCCGCGCCCACCCTGGACCTCGACCAGCTCGCCGGACGGGTCCACGAGCTCGACGAGCGGCTGAGCGCAGCCGTCCAGCACGTCGCCGAAGCCCTCTCGGGCGCCGCGCGACGCGACGAGGCCGAGTCGCTCCGCCACCAGCTCGACGAGCTCCGGAACGCCGTCGACGCCCTGCCCGCGCCCGAGGGCGACATCGATCAGCTGGCAGCGCGGCTCGCAGAGCTCGACGAGCGGCTGAACGCGCGGGTCCAGCACATCCACGAAGCGCTGTCCGGGGCCGCCACCCGCGACCAGGCCGAGCGCCTGCGGCGCGAGCTCGACGACGTCCGCGCCGCCCTCGACGCGCTGCCCGCTCCCACGGACGAGGTCGAGACGCTCAACCGCCGCGTCGAGCACCTCTCCGACAGCTTCTCGGCGCGACTCCAACAGCTCGGCGAGCGTCTGTCCGGCGCAGCCGAGCGCGACCAGGCCGACGGGCTCCGCCACGACCTCGACGCGCTTCGCGCCACGATCGAATCGCATCCCCTGCCGACCGACGAATGGCGGGAGGCACTCGGCGCTCTGTCCGGCCGCCTCGACGAGATCGCCTCGGTGTCGACAGAGGTTCGGTCCGCGTCCGAGCACCTCTCGGCGCGCCTCGACGCAGCGGACGACACCGGCCGCTGGCGCGACGAGCGCGTCGACACGCTGGCGAGCGCCTCCGAGGAGCTCGCCTCCCGCTTCCACGAGCTCGCCGACTCCGTCGCAGGCGCAGCAAGGCACGAGCACACGGATGCCCTTCGGCACGACCTGGACGACCTCCGCGGGCGCTTCGAAGCGATACCGCCGCCCAGCGACGAGTGGCGTGAGGCGGTCGCGGCGCTCGCCGTCCAGATCGACTCGGCGCGTTCGACCGAGGAGTGGCGGGACGCGGTGGCCGCGCTCGCCGTCCGCCTCGACGAGGTTGCCGCTCCGGCCGAGGAGTTGCGGGCCGAGCTCGGCTCGCTGTCAGCGCGTCTACGCAGCCGCGTCGAACGACTCGAGCACGACGTCGCCGGCGCAGCTTCGACAGAAGGCGTCGACGCCGTCTCGAATCGCGTCGACGGGCTGACGCACGAGCTCGAGCAGAGCAGCGGACGGCTCGAATCGATCGCGCGGCGGCTCGACGAGCTTGCACCCCTCCACCGCGTCGACGAGCTCGCCGACGCGACGGCGGAGACGGCGTCCGCGCACGGAGCCGCCCTCGATTCGATCCGCGAAGAGCTGTCGGCCCAGGCCGGACGGATGCAGGAGATCGCGGAGAAGCGGCGCGCCGACAAGGCCAACGTTCGTGAACGTCTGGACGCCGTCGAGGAGTCGCTCGCCGACACCTCCGCCGTGGGAGCAGCTCTCGAGCCGCTGCAGGCACACCTCTCCGATCTCGACCGCCGGCTTTCCGAGGTCGCCTCCGCCCAGTCCACCGAGAGCCGTGCCGGCCTCGACGCGCTGCGCGAAGAACTCCATCGCAACATGACCGACGGCGCTTCCTCGCACGACGTGGCGCTCGACGCCCTCCGGCACGAGCTCACGGGTGCGCTGGCCGAGCGCAGCGGCGACCTCGACAGGCTTCGCGACGAGCTGATCCATCGCTTCTCTGCCGACGCGTCTGCACGCGACGAGGCGCTGGACGCGCTCGGCCACCGGCTCGACCGGCTCGAGTCGTCCCTCGCCGAGCGTGCGGCCGACCACGACGCCGAGCGCCGGGCCGAGCTCGAGACGCTTCGCGCGGACATCTTCCAGCGGATCGAGCACGTCGCCGCGACGAGCGCCGGCCGGGCCGAGCTGGACGCGCTCCGGGCGCGTCTCGAAGAGGAGGTCAGCGAGCTGCTCGAGCGGCAGGGCCAGGACGACGCTGCCGCGGAGGCCACCGGCCAGGCGATCCGCGACGGGCTCGCCGACCTCGCACGCCGACTGACGGCGTCCGAGCAGGCCTACTTCGAGAGCGGGCGTTCGCTGCGACGCTCGATCGACGGCCTCGGGCTGGCGATCACGGACGCGGACTGGCACCTGCGGACAGGCGTGGCGGCCGAGGCGAACGAGGAGGCGGCCACCGCCTACGTCGCGTTCGTCCCCGCCGGAGACGCGTATCGCCTCGTCGAGTGCCAGGGCGCGCCGCCGTACCTCGGGCAGGTCGTCGACATCGAGGGCTTCGAGGACGCCATGCTGCGCGTCTCGCGGCTCGGGCGCTCACCCCTGCCATTCGACGGCCGGCCGTGCGCCTACCTCGAGCGGCTCTCTCCCTGAGAACTCTGGTGCTCTGGCGCCGAGGCGCCAGAGCACCGATCATGTCCGACTATTCCGCGGTGACGTCTTCGGGCGGGGCGTCGGGCGCCGCGCTGACGCCGATCACCTCGGGCGGGGACGGCGGGAGCACGGTGATGTCGACCTCCTCGTCGTTCTTGCGGGCGACGAGGATCGTCGAACCGGGCTCGAGCTGGCGTCCGAGCACGAAGTCGGCGAGCGGGTCCTCGATGTAGCGCTGGATCGCGCGCCGAAGCGGACGGGCGCCCATCGTCGGGTCCCAACCCTTGTCGACGAGCAGATCCTTCGCCTCTTCGGTCAGCTCGATCGTCGCCTCGTGCTCCGCCATCTGGACGCGCAGGCGGTTCATGAGCAGGTCGACGATCTGCAGGATCTCCGGCTTCGTCAGCTTCGGGAAGACGATGATCTCGTCGATCCGGTTCAGAAGTTCGGGCCGGAAGACCTTCTTGAGGTCACCCATCACGCGGGTCTTCATGTCGTCGTAGGAGATGCCCTCCTCGCTCGAGATCGTGAAGCCGAGCGAGACGTTCTTCGAGATCGACGCCGAGCCGATGTTCGACGTCATGATCACGATCACGTTCCGGAAATCGACCTTGCGGCCCTGCGAGTCGGTCAGCTTCCCGTCCTCCAGGATCTGCAGGAGGATGTTGAACACGTCCGGGTGCGCCTTCTCGATCTCGTCGAAGAGCACGACCGAGTACGGCTTGCGGCGGACCGCCTCCGTCAGCTGGCCGCCCTCGTCGTAGCCGATGTAGCCCGGCGGGGAGCCGACGAGCCGGGACACGGCGTGCTTCTCCATGTACTCCGACATGTCGATCTGGATCATCGCCTCCTCGTCGCCGAACAGGAACTCGGCGAGCGTGCGGGCGAGCTCGGTCTTGCCGACGCCGGACGGCCCGAGGAAGATGAACGAGCCGGTCGGCCGCTTCGGGTCCTTGATCCCCGCGCGGGCACGACGGATCGACTTGGACACGGCCACGATCGCCGCGTCCTGTCCGATCACGCGCTTGTGCAGCTCCTCCTCCATGCGGACGAGCCGCTGCGACTCCGCCTCGGTCAGCTTGAACACGGGGATCCCCGTCCACATCGAGACGATGTCGGCGATCTCGTCCTCGCCGATCGACGGCTGCTCGGTCTGCTCGGAGTCGCGCCACTGATCCTCGAGCTCGCGCTTCTTCTGCGTGAGCTTGCGCTCCTTGTCGCGCAGCGACGCCGCCTTCTCGAACTCCTGGTTCTCGATCGAGTCTTCCTTGTCCTTGCGGACCTTCTCGATCTCCTCCTCGAGCTCGCGATAGCGCGGCGGCGCGGTCATCGTCTTGATGCGCATCCGCGACGCGGCCTCGTCGATCAGGTCGATCGCCTTGTCCGGCAAGTGGCGGTCCTGGATGTAGCGGCTCGCCAACGTCGCCGCCGCCTCGAGTGCCTCGTCGGTGATCTTGCACCGATGGTGCGCCTCGTAGCGGTCGCGTAGGCCGCGCAGGATCTGCACGGTGTCGTCGGTCGACGGCTCGTCGACACGGATCTGCTGGAAGCGCCGCTCGAGCGCCGCGTCACGCTCGAGGTACTTGCGGTACTCGTCGAGTGTCGTCGCGCCGATCGTCTGCAGCTCGCCGCGTGCGAGCGCCGGCTTCAGGATCGAGGCGGCGTCGATCGCGCCCTCCGCGGCACCCGCGCCGACGAGATTGTGGAGCTCGTCGATGAACAGGATGATGTCGCCGCGCTGGGTGATCTCCTTCATCACCTTCTTCAGGCGCTCCTCGAACTCGCCGCGGTACTTCGAGCCGGCCACGAGCGCGGCCAGGTCGAGCGTGTAGATCTGCTTGTTCTTCAGCAGGTCCGGCACCTGGCCCGATGAGATGCGAGACGCGAGGCCTTCGACGACGGCGGTCTTGCCGACGCCCGGCTCGCCGATGAGCACCGGGTTGTTCTTGGTCCGGCGCGACAGGATCTGCATCACGCGCTCGATCTCGGTCTGGCGTCCGACGACCGGGTCGAGCTTGCCCTCGGAGGCCTGCTTCGTCAGGTTGCGGCCGAACTGGTCGAGCAGCTTCGAGCTCTTGCCCTTCTCGCTCGTCGCGCCCGATGTGCCGCCCTGGCGACGGCCGGGGCCGGACAGCATGCGGATGATCTCGTTGCGGATCTTCTCGGCGTCTGCGTCGAAATCGAGCAGGATGCGAGCCGCGACGCCCTCGTTCTCGCGCACCAGCCCGAGCAGGATGTGCTCGGTGCCGATGTAGTTGTGCCCGAGCGAGAGCGCCTCGCGCAGCGCGAGCTCGAGGACCTTCTTGGCCCGCGGTGTGAACGGGATCTGACCGGTGGTGACCTCGTCACCCTGGCCCACGATGCGGGCTACCTGGGCGCGAACCTCTTCCACCGTGATGTCGAGCGACTCGAGCACACGTGCCGCGAGACCCTCTTCCTCGCGCAGCAGACCGAGCAGGATGTGCTCGGTACCGATGTAGTTGTGCTTGAGCGCGCGCGCCTCGTCCTGCGCGAGTACGACGACCTGGCGGGCACGCTCGGTGAACCGTTCGAACACTCAGATTCCTCTCTTCCGCCGCTCGAGCGGCGCGCTTTCAGGATCGTGGGCTTTCCGAGGGCCTCATCGTACTCGCCCCTCCGGGTGTGCGGTCGAACTAGGCCCGTTTGCGTCAGGCCGCTAATGGCGCTCGCGCTGCGCGGGAAACAGGATCACGTCGCGGATCGATTCCTTGCCGGCGAGCACCATCACGAGCCGGTCGATCCCCAGGCCGAGCCCGCCCGTGGGCGGCATGCCGAAGGAGAGCGCCTCCACGTAGTCGGGATCGCCCTGCTCCGCCTCGACGTTCCCGCCGGCGCCTTCCTCCGCCTGCATCGCGAAGCGCTCGGCCTGCTCCTCGGCGTCGTTGAGCTCCGAGAAAGCGTTGCCGAGCTCCATCCCGCCGACGTAGAACTCGAAGCGTTCGGTGACCGTGGGGTCGTCGTCGGTCGCCCGCGCAAACGGCGACAGCTCGATCGGATAGTCATGGAGGATCGTCGGTTCGATCAACCGCGGCTCGACATACGCGGTGATCGCCTTGTCGACCAGCTGGGCCCACGTGCGATCCTGCGACACCTCGATGCCGCGTGACGCGAGGCGCGCCTTCAGGTCGTCGAAGTCGCGCGTCCAGAGGCCCGCCGCCTCGAGCTCGTCGACCAACCGGACGCGCTTCCACGGCGCCTTCAGATCGACGTCGTGACCCTTGAACGTGACGGTCGTCTTGCCGAGCGTCTCCAGCGCGACGAACTCGACCAGCCGCTCCATGCGGTTCATCGTGTCCCGGTAGTCGGCGAACGCCTCGTACCACTCGAGCTGGGTGAACTCGGGGTTGTGCTTGTAGCTCACGCCTTCGTTGCGGAAGTCCTTGCCGAGCTCGTAGACCTTCTCGAGGCCACCCACGATCAGGCGCTTCAGGTAGAGCTCGGTTGCGATCCGCAGGTAGAGATCCTGCTCGAGCACGTTGGAGTGGGTGACGAACGGCTCGGCGAAGCCGCCGCCGTAGCGCGGCTGTAGGACCGGTGTCTCGACCTCGACGAAGCCCTCTGCGTCGAGGAAGCGCCGAACGGCCGTGACGATCTGCGCTCGCAGGATGAAGTCGGCGCGCACGTCCTCGTTCATCAACAGATCGAGGTACCGGCGACGGTAGCGCTGCTCGACGTCGGTGAGGCCGTGGAAGGTGTCCGGGAGCGGCGCGCGGATCCGGCTCAGCAGGACCAGCTCGTCCACGACCAGCGACGACTCGCCGCGGCGGCTCTTCGTCGGGTGGCCGGTGACACCGACGACGTCGCCGAGATGGACGTCGACCTCGCCGGTGCGGGCGAGTGGGCACATCAACTGGATCCGCCCGGAACGATCGACGAGGTCGAGGAAGACCAGCTTCCCCATGTCGCGGCGCGCGAGCACGCGGCCCGCGAGCCGACGCGACTCGGGCGCCTCCTCACCGGGCTCCAGGCCGTCCGCCTCGACACGAACCGACGCGATCTCATCCCGGTCCGCGAAGCGCTTCGGCATCGGCGTCATGGGCGCTTGACCATAGCCCAGGCGCGCGGGCCGCCCGCCGGCGTCCGCCCCTCGCGGACGACCTCGAAGCCGTGCCCCCGGTAGAAGGACAGGTTCGCCTCGTTGTTCGTCAGCAGCACGGCCGGCACGTGCTGGCTCGCCGCACCGAGGAGACCGGGCTCGAGCAGGGCGCCGCCGATCCCCTGGCGCTGCGCCTCCGGGTCGACCCCGATCCCCGCCAGGTACCAGTGGGCGCCGCCCGCCACCTCGGAGCGCATCAGCTCGACGGCGCGGCCATACGCCAGGAAAGGCCCGGTCGTGCGACCGAGACGCGCCGGCGTCGTCACGAGGGCTCGCAGCGTCGCTGCCACACGCACCGCTGGACGGCCGGGCGGCAGCCAGCGCGCGGCGCCGCGGAGCTCCCCGGCGTTCGCCCAGACGTCCGCGGCCGTGACGTCGAAGCCTGAGCGAAACAGCGGCTCCAGGAGCCGCCGGCGGCGGTCGGGGTCGGGAATCAGCCAGACCCATGCCGGGTCGTCGAAGAACGCGCGCGCGAGCACGGCGCTCGCCGCGGGATAACCCTCCGGCCCGAGCCGCACGATCTCCACGACCGGCGACCCTAGTGGATAAGTCAGGCGGCCTTGATCTCGAGGATCTTGAACTTGAGCGCGCCGCGGGGCGCCGAGACCTCGACGACGTCGCCCTTCTTGTGGCCGATGATCGCCTTCCCGACCGGGGACTCGTTCGAGAGCTTGTTCTCGGCCGGGTTGGCCTCCGTCGAGCCCACGATGTGGTACTCGAACGTCTTGTTCGCCTGCATGTCGCGCAGGCGCACCTTCGAGCCCACCGAAACGGCGTCCTTCGAGATCTCCTTCTTCGTGATCACACGCGCCGTGAGCAGACGGTCCTCGAGCTGGGCGATCTTGTGCTCGAGCATCGCCTGCTCGTTCTTCGCATCGTCGTATTCCGCGTTCTCGGCGATGTCACCGAACTCGCGGGCGACGCGGATGCGCTCCGCGACCTCACGGCGTCGGTCGCCGCGTAGATAGTCGATCTCTCCCTTGAGCTTCTCGTAGCCCTCGGGCGTAAGGATGACTTCCTTCAAGTGGCCTCCTGACCCGTCGCGAAAACGGGCGCGAATGGTAGCGATGCGGCCGGGAGCGGCGCAACTGCACCGGGCTACCATTCACGAACCGTGAATATCGACCTCCGCGAGCGCTGGTGGATCGGCGGTGTCGAGATCCCGGGAAGGCTGGTGCTCGCGCCGATGGCAGGGGTCAGCGTGCAGGCGTTTCGGCGGCAGGGCCGCCGGTTCGGGGCCGGCCTGGTCTGCTCGGAGATGGTCTCGGTGGCTGGCATCCGACACCGCAACGAGCGGACGCTCGGCTACCTGCGCGTTGGCCGGGACGAGCGGCCCCTGGCGATCCAGATCTTCGGCTCGGACGCCGGGGCGATGGCCGAGGCGGCCCAGATGGTCGAGGCCGCCGGAGCGGACATCGTCGACGTCAACTTCGGCTGCCCGGTCAAGAAGGTGACCAAGACGGGGGCCGGCGCGTCGCTCCTCGACGATCCCGACCACGCGTGCCGGCTGATCGAGGCCGTCGCGGGCGCGGTCTCGCTGCCCGTGTCCGTCAAGATGCGCCGCGGGGTCGCAAACGGCTCGCGGACGTGTCTCGACGTCGGCCCGCGGCTGGTGGCGGCCGGCGCCGCCTCGCTGACGCTCCATCCACGGTCGGCCCGGCAGATGTACACGGGGTCCGCCGACCATTCGCTCACCGCCGAGCTCGTCTCGCTCGTCGACGTTCCCGTGATCGCATCCGGTGACATCACGTCGCGGGCGCGGGCCCAGGCGGTGCTCGCGACGACGGGAGCGGCGGCGGTGATGGTCGGTCGCGCCGCGCAGGGCAACCCGTGGGTGCTGGCGGAGATCATGGGCGAAGGCGCCGAGCCGTCGCGCGAAGAGGTCGTGGCGGAGCTGGTGCTGTTCATGCGCGAGACGGTGCGCGAGCTGGGCGAGCAGCGGGCCTTCGGCTTCCTGAAGAAGTTCTACGGCTGGTACCTGGGTCACGGCCGCTTCCCCCGCCCGTTCAAACAGGAGCTGGTGATGCTGCCGTCGCTCGAGGAGGTCGAACGGCGCCTGTTCGCGGCCGCGCCGGACGCGCGGCTCGTGCTCGAGCGGCTCGTCCGCGACCTCCCCGACCCCGCCGACGAGGTGCTCCTCGACTCGCTCCCGATCTCGATCTACGGCGGCGGGTAGAACTGGGGAACCATGTTCCCCCGGTGGCCCCTTCTTCCTCGCGCGACAACCCGGCCCGCACCTGGGCTAGGGCCGGTTGCGCGCCCAGACTAGGCGCAGGCCCTGCAGCGTCAACTCGGGATCGACGGCGGTGATCGTGCGCGTGTGCGGCGCGATCAGGTCGGCGAGGCCGCCCGTTGCGATCACGGGCGCGTCCGGCGCGCCGAGCTCGTCCCGGATGCGATCGACGATCGCATCCACCTGGCCGGCGAAGCCGTAGACGAGCCCGGACTGAAGCGCCGCCGTCGTGGTCTGGCTGATCACGCGTTCGGGAGCGGCGAAGGGCACCTTCGGCAGCCGCGCGGCCCGCGCGAACAGCGCGTCCATCGAGACCTCGATGCCGGGCGCGAGCACGCCGCCGGCGAACTCGCCCGCGGCGGAGACGACGTCGAAGTTGGTCGAGGTGCCGAAGTCGACCACCACGGCGGGCGCGCCGTGCCGCTCGCGGGCCGCGACCGCGTTCGCGATCCGGTCGGGCCCCACCTCGCGCGGGTCGTCGTAGCGAATCGGGACGCCCGTCGACACCCCGGGCCCGAGCACGAGCAGGTCGGCACCCGCCCAGCGGTCGGCGAACGCTTGATATTCGGCGACGAGCTGCGGGACGGAGGAGCTGAGCACGATCCCCTCCAGCGACTCGAGGTCGACGAACGCCCGCAACATCACGGCCAGCTCGTCGCCCGTGTGCCCACGATCGGTCCCGACCCGGAACTGCTCGGTCAGCCGCTCGCCGTCGAACAGCCCGAACACGGTCTGCGTGTTCCCAACGTCGATCGCGAGCAGCACGAAGCGACGTTAGCCCACGCGCTCGCGAAAGGTCTTCAGAGTCGAAGCACGAGCGGTGGCCGCCGGAGGCCGGCTTGGCCGGCCGGGAGGCGAGGTGCGAAGCGGGATGGCAGGCGAAAAGGGAGGGATGGGCCCGGGAAGGGAACCGCAGGTTCTCTTCCCGATGAGAACCGTAGGTTCTCTTCCCGACTACAAGTCTTCGATCTCGCTGCGGCCCTCGCCGATGCGCTTGGCGAGCGCCTCGGCGGTGAGCACCGGCTCGTCTCCCTCGCCGCGAAGCTCTTCGATCGTGACGTCGCTCGAGGTGTAGACCTCGGCCCGTGGGATCATCCGCGTCGGGCGGTTCTTGTCCCACACCCAGACGTCTTCCATCCGGACGTGGAAGAACGGGTAGCTGGGCTGCGGCACGTACTGCAGATCGAGCTTGTTGCAGAGGTACGTCGCATCCTGGGTCAGGACGCAGTAGCGGAACAGGCCGAAGACGGCGCCGTACTCCTTCTTCAGCCGAAGCTCGGCCTCGGCTTCGAACTCGTCGAGCTCGTCGAGGTGACTCACGAAGCAGATTGTAACCCTGCGAGCGCCTCTCGGACCGTGCCGTTTCCGGGGATTTCGAGCCCCGGCGCGAGCTCGCACAGCGGCTCGAGGGCGAAGGCGCGCTGGAGCAGGAACGGATGCGGCACGGTGAGACCATCCTCGTCGATCGTCTCGTCGCCGAAGAGGAGCAGGTCGAGGTCGATCGTGCGCGGCCCCCAGTGCTTGCCCGTCCGCAGGCGGCCGAGGCGGCGCTCGACGGCGAGCAGGTGCTCGAGGAGCCCCCTGGCGGTCAGCCCGGTCTCGACCTCGGCCGCCGCGTTGAGGAAACCGGGCTGGTCGACGAGGCCCCACGGCTCGGTCTCGATCAGGCTCGAGAGCCGCGCCGCGCCGATCAGGGACGCCGCCTCACGGATCTGCCCCTCACGGTCTCCGACGTTCGCGCCGAGCCCCACATACGCCAGGGTCACGGCCGGCTCACGGTGACCGCCGCCCATTCCACGGGGAGACCGGCCGGTCGCTTTCGGATCTTGACGAGCACGCGCTCCACGGCGAAGCGACGCTGAAGCTCGTCGGCGACGGCGCCGGCCAGCGCCTCGAGGAGGTCGAAGCGCCGCCCGCTCACGTCGGCGATCGCAGCTGCCACCTCGGTGTAGTCGACGGCATCGCTCAGGTCGTCCTTCGCCCCGCGCTCGCCGACCTCGAGCTCGACGTCGAACCAGAACGGCTGCCCGGCGACCTGCTCGTCCTCGTACGCACCGTGGTAGCCGAACACCTCGAGCCCTTTCAGCTCGACGATCACCCCGCGACCGCGCTCGCAGCAGCCAGTGCCTCGACGTGCTCCCGGACGTCGTGCACGCGCAGGATCGTGGCGCCGCGCTCGTACGCCGACACGGCGGCGCCGACCGATGCGGCTCTCGTCCCGGTGCGCGCGGCCGGGTCGCCCATGATCTTGCCGAGCGAGCTCTTGCGCGAGACGCCGACGAGCAACGGACGGCCGATCGCGGCGAGCTCGTCGAGGCGCCGCAGGAGCTCGAAGTTGTGGGCGACCGTCTTGCCGAAGCCGATGCCCGGGTCGAGGCAGACGAGCTGCTCGGGCACACCCTGGGCGACCGCGAACTCGAGCCGTTCCGTCAGGAACCGCTTGACGTCCGAGACGACGTCGTCGTAGACCGGATTGTCCTGCATCGTGCGCGGCTCGCCTTGCATGTGCATGAGGCAGAGGTAACAGCCGGCATCGGCGACGACGCCGGCGAGGTCGGGATCGCCGCGGAGCGCGGTCACGTCGTTGACGAGCTCGACGCCGAGCTCGAGCGCTCTTCTTGCGACGACGGCCTTGGAGGTGTCGACCGAGACCGGCGCGCCGGTCAGGTCCGCGATCACCGGCTCGATCCTGGCGAGCTCCTCCTCGGCGCTCACACCCCGCGCACCCGGCCGCGTCGACTCTCCCCCGACGTCCACGATCGCCGCGCCGGCCTCGAACATCCCCCACGCCGACGTGACCGCCGGCTCGACCCGCAGGTGGACTCCGCCGTCGGAGAACGAGTCGGGCGTGACGTTGATCACGCCCATCACGGAGGGTCGTCGGAACCGCTCCTCGATCGGGGGCCTGGTTGACACCTCCGCATACTTTCGCGGGTGGACAGTGGTTGGCGCTACCTGGGGGTGCTCGCGAGGAGAATGCGCTGGTCGATCGTGGGCGCCGTGGCGTCCGGGCTCGCCTGGCAGGGCGCCGCGATCGCCGCGCCGCTACTGATCAGACGCGCCGTCGACGACGGCGTCGTCGACGGCAGCCGCACCGCGCTTCTCTGGTCGTGCGCCGGGCTCGTCCTGCTCGGGGCGATCGAGGCCGTCTCGGGGGCGCTCCGGCATGTTTTCGCGATCCGCAACCGAGCACGCGCGGACGCGGAGGTGCGGGACGCGATCTTCCGGAGGGCCCTCGAGCTCGACGCGCACTACCACGATCGCGTCGGTGCGGGCGAGCTGATCTCGCGGGCCTCGAACGACGCAGAGCTGGTCGCGCGGGCATTCGACTCGATCGGGCACACGATCGGCTACGTGTTCACGATCGTCGGCACGGCCGTCGTCCTCTTCGTGCTCGACTGGCGGCTCGGCCTCGCCGTTCTGCTCCCGCTGCCGCTCCTCAGCATCGGATTCGGCCGCTACTCCGAGCGTTACGCGGAGCGCACCAAGATCAACCAGGAACGCCTGGCCGATGCGACGTCGCTGGTGGAGGAGTCGATCGCCGGCGTACGCGTCGTGAAGGGCCTCGGCGCCGAAGCGGCCGTGTCGGCGCGGTTCCGGGAGCGCTCGGACGAGGTCGTCCGCACGGCGCTCGACGTCGCCGGCGTCGATGCCGTGTTCCTGCCGGCCCTCGAGTCGATTCCTCTGATCGGGATGCTCGTCGTCCTCTGGTACGGCGGCCACCAGGCGCTCGACGGCGCGATCACGATCGGCACGTTCGCCGCCTTCGGGTTCTACCTCGCGCTGCTCGTCAACCCGCTGCGGACGATCGGCCAACGCGTCGGGACGCTCCAGCGGGCGGTCGCGGCGGCGCTGCGGGTGACCGACGTGCTGCAGGCCGAGCCCGTCGTCGTCGAGTCGGCGGCGCCGCGCGCCTTCCCCGAGCAGGCTGCGATCCGGTTCGACGCCGTCCGGTTCGCGTACGGCGACGAACGTCCCATCCTCGACGGGTTCGACCTCGAGATCCCGGCCGGGACATCGCTGGCGCTCGTGGGCGCCACCGGATCGGGCAAGTCGACGGCTGCCGCTCTGCTCGCCCGCTTCTACGACGCCGACGCGGGACGGGTGACGATCGGTGAAGTCGACGTACGCGATCTGCGGATCGACGAGCTTCGCCATCGGGTCGGGATCGTGTTCGAGGACGTGTTCCTGTTCGGCGACACCGTCCGCGGCAACGTCAGCCTCGCAGCGCCGAACGCCGGCGACGAGGCAGTCGAGCGCGCGACGCAGCTCGCCGGCGCCGACGAGTTCGTGGAGCGGCTGCCGGAGGGGTACGAGACGATGCTCGGCGAGCGCGGCTACTCGCTCTCCGGCGGCCAGCGCCAGCGGATCGCGATCGCGCGCGCGATCCTCGCCGATCCAAGGGTGCTGATCCTCGACGACGCCACGTCTGCGGTGGACGCCACCAAGGAGCAGGAGATCCGCGCTGCGCTCGCCGAAGTGATGCGCGGCAGGACGACGCTCGTGATCGCCCACCGCCCCGCCACCATCGCCCTCGCGGACCGGGTCGCGCTCGTCGACGCCGGAAGGGTCGCCGAGCAGGGCACTCATCAGGAGCTGCTCGCGCGCTCGTCGCGCTACCGCTCGCTGCTCGCCGTCGCAGCATCGGAGGCGGCGTGATCCGCGAGCAGATCGGCCCGATCCTGCGGCCGTACCGCCGGACGATCAGCATCGCCGGCGTGGCGATGATCGGGGCGACGGCGATCTCGCTCTCGGCCCCCCTGCTCACGAAGTACGCGATCGACCACGGGATCTCTCAGGGAAACGCTCGTGCGATCAACGTCGCCGCCGGTGTGTTCCTCGTGCTCATTGTCGTGCGGCCCGTGCTCGAGCGCGTGATCGTGCTGTGCAGCGCGCGTGCGGGCGAGCGCTTCCTCGGCGACCTGCGGGTTGCCGCGTTCGACAAGCTGCAGGCGCTCTCGATGCCGTTCTTCGAGGAGACGCGTGCGGGTGTGCTCGTTTCCCGACTGACGAACGACGTGCAGACGCTGACGACCTTTACGCGCATGGTCCTGGTCGAGGTCGTCGGCTCGGTGCTGCTCTTCGTCGTCACGCTGGTCATCCTGGTCTGGCTCTCGCCCTTGCTCTCGCTGGTGATGCTCATCTCGGTGCCGATGCTCGTCTGGTCGTCGCTTCGGTATGGGAAGAACTCGCGACCTGCGTTCCTTGCGCTGCGCGACCGCGTCGCGGACACGATGTCGTCGCTGCAGGAAGGTCTGGCGGGCGTGCGCGTCCTGCAGTCCTCCCGCCGCGAGACCGATCGCTACGCGTCGTACCGTGTTCGCTCGCGAGCGCAGGTCGCGGCCTGGCGGCGCATCTCCTTCGTCAACATCGGTTTCTTCCCGATGATCGCGTTCGCCCAGTCGCTGGCGCTCGCTTCGGTGCTCGTCGTCGGCGGGTATCTCGAGCGGCACGGACGCGTGACCGTCGGCACGATCGTCGCGTTCGCGCTCTATCTGATCTCGCTGTTCGATCCGATCGCGAGGCTCGGCGACTGGTACACCGAGTTCCAGTCGGGCCGCGCGGCGCTCCAGAAGATCGCGGGCCTGCTGGCCGAGCCCGTCACGGTCGAGGGCGGCACGGCGGCGCTGCCCGCACGCGGAGCACTAAGTGCGTGCGACACGACGTTCGCCTACGACGGCGATGTGCCGGCGGCAGCCGACATCTCGTTGACCGTCGGCGCGGGTGAGCATCTCGCGCTCGTCGGCGCGACAGGCGCCGGAAAGTCGACGCTGGCGAAGCTGCTCGTCCGCTTCTACGACCCTCAGCAGGGAGCGGTCACGTTCGGCGAGGTCGACCTGCGGACGGTGGGTCACGACGAGCTCCGGCGACGCATCGTGTTCGTGCCGCAGGAGGGCCATCTGTTCTCGGGGTCGATCGCCGACAACGTCCGGCTCGGGCGGCCTGACGCCGCCGATCACGAGGTTCGCGAGGCGCTGGCGGCGATCGGCGCGCTCGAGCGGTTCGACCGCCTGCCCGGTGGGCTCCAGACCGACGTCCGCTCGCGCGGGGTCCGCCTGTCGGCAGGCGAGCGGCAGCTCGTCTCGATCGCCCGCGTCGCACTCGCAGACCCGGCGGTGATCGTCCTCGACGAGGCCACGTCGGCGCTCGATCCGCAGACGGAGGAGGCCGTCGAGCAGGCGCTCGCCGCGGTGGCGGAGGATCGGACGATGATCACGATCGCGCATCGGCTCTCGACGGCGCAACGCGCGGATCGCGTGGCGGTACTCGACGGCGGTCGCCTCATCGAGGTTGCCTCGCACGACGAGCTCGTCGGCCGCGGAGAGCGCTACGCGCGGCTGTGGGCCTCGTGGCAGGCGGGGGTCGGGGCGACGGCCGCCGGCACCTGACGCGCCGGAGGGCGCTGGACGAGCCAGAGCCCTACCAGCACGATCGCACCGCCGACGGCGATCCCCGCGCGGAGTGGCTCGCCGAGCACCAAGATCGACGACGACACGCCAAAGACGGGCACGAGGAGCGTGAACGCCGCGGCCCTCGACACGCCGAGTCTCCGCACGCCGTCGTAGTACAGGACGAAGGCGAGCACCGTCCCGAGTGGCGCGAGGTAGAGGATCGCGAACCAGGCCGCCGGGCCGGCGTGGACGAGCGTTCCCCACCCTGTGACGGAGAACGGCGCGAGCATCAACGCGCCGGCGGCCGAGGCGTAGGTGGTGGCGAGGAGCGGATCGAAGCGCGTCGTCGCGGCGCGTCCGAGGATCGTGTAGACGGCCCAGCACACGGCCGCGCCGACGAGGATCAGGTCTCCGGTGAGACGGCTCGAACTCACGGCACCGGCCGGGTCGACGACGATCACGAGCCCGACGATGGCGACCGCGAAACCGAGCACGACCCGACGGGTCGGACGCTGGCCGAAGATGCGCCAGGCGAGCAGTGTCGTGAACACGGGGATCAGCCCGGGGACGAGGATCGCACCGTCACTCGCAGGCGTCCGAACGAGGCCGATCAGGAAGAACGCCTGGTACCCGGCGATCCCGGTCAGGCCGAGCGCGAGCACCAGCGGGACGTCCCCTCGCGCGGGCAACGCCGGCCGCCGCCCCCGGAGCCAGACGAGCGCGACCAGCAGCACGGTGGCGAGGACGAAGCGCGCCGTCGCGACGGTGAGCGGCGGGACGTGATCGACGGCCACCTTCCCGGCGGGCCACGTCCCCCCGAAGAGCGCGGCCACCAGGAGCAGCTGAAGGACGGCGGAGCGGCGGCTTCGTCCCACACCAGCCTCTAACGCCGGTTGAAGGCGGTCGCTTCCTGGTGCCAGGCGTCAGCCTCGTACAGTCGCAAGCGCTGCAGGGAAGCCGTGGCGGCCCTCACTGCCGGGGGCAGGCACCGTCACGGAAGTGCAACAAACTGTCCACAGACACTTGTGCGCCGGCGCTGCTCGGATGAGACTCGCGCGACAGCCGGCGGGAGGCCGGCGAACCACTGGACGGCGGCGCGGGAAGCGCCGCGACGACAAGGCCCGGGGTCTTCTCGGGCCCGAGCGGTTGACGGCGCTAGCTCGCTTCGGGCTCTGGCGGCTGCATGGCCGCGCCGCCCGGCAGCGGGAACGGGCGCGGCTTCGGCTGCGGGCGCCGCTCGGGCTCACCGGGGAGCTCGGCGGCGGGCTCGGGCGCCGGCGGCGGGAAGACCGCGTCCTCGGACTCGCCGGCCAGCAGGCCCTCGAACTGATCGTGGTCGATCGTCTCGCGCTCGATCAGGATCTGCGAGATGCGATGGAGATCGTCGATGTGCTCGCGAAGCACCTTGTTCGCGAGGTCGTGGCCCTCCTCGATGATGCGCCGGATCTCGTCGTCGATCTCGCGCGCCACCTCTTCCGAGTAGTCCGGCTCGGCGCCCATCTCACGACCGAGGAACGGCATGTCGTGGTTGCGGCCGAGGACGCGCGGGCCGAGCTTCTCGCTCATGCCGAAGCGCATCACCATCTGCTTCGCGGTCGCGGTCACCTTCTCGATGTCGTTGGCGGCGCCGGTCGTCACCTCGTTGAAGACGAGCTCCTCCGCGGCACGGCCGCCCATCGTCATCGCGATCTGCTCGAGCAGCGCCTTGCGCGTCGTCAGGTAGCGATCCTCGGTCGGCAGCGAGATCGTGAGCCCGAGCGCCTGCCCGCGCGACACGATCGTGATCTTGTGCACCGGGTCGGTGTTCTCGAGGAAGTGGCCGACGAGCGCGTGGCCCATCTCGTGGTAGGCGGTGATCCGCTGCTCCTTCTCCGAGAGCAGGCGCGCCTTCTTCTCGGGGCCTGCGATCACCCGCATGATCCCTTCCTCGAGCTCGTCCTGCTCGATCACCTTCTTGCCTCGGCGCGCGGCGAGCAGTGCGGCCTCGTTGACGAGGTTCCGCAGGTCGGCGCCGGTGAACCCGGGCGTGCCCGCGGCGAGCGAGTCGAGGTCGATCACCGACGCGAGCGGCTTGCCCTTCGAGTGCACCTCGAGGATCTTGCGGCGGCCGTTGCGGTCGGGACGGTCGACGACGATCTGGCGATCGAAGCGGCCCGGGCGGAGCAGCGCGGGATCGAGAATGTCGGGCCGGTTCGTCGCGGCGATGAGGATGATGTTGTCCTTCATCTCGAAGCCGTCCATCTCGACGAGCAGCTGGTTCAGCGTCTGCTCGCGCTCGTCGTGACCGCCACCGAGACCGGCGCCGCGATGGCGACCGACCGCGTCGATCTCGTCCATGAAGACGATGCACGGCGATGCCTGCTTGGCCTGCTCGAACAGGTCGCGCACGCGCGAGGCGCCGACGCCGACGAACATCTCGACGAAGTCGGAGCCGGAGATCGAGAAGAACGGGACGCCCGCCTCCCCGGCGACTGCCCGGGCGAGCAGCGTCTTACCGGTACCGGGCGGGCCGTAGAGCAGGACGCCCTTCGGGATCGACGCGCCGAGCGCCTGGAACTTCTTCGGGTTCTCGAGAAACTCCTTGATCTCCTGGAGCTCCTCGACCGCCTCGTCGACACCGGCCACGTCCTTGAACCCGATCTTCGGAGAGTCCGGCGCCATGCGCTTCGCGCGCGACTTGCCGAAGCTCATCACCTTCGAGCCGCCACCCTGCACCTGGTTCATCAGGAAGATCCAGAAACCGATCAGGAGCAGGAACGGCAGGAAGCTTCCGATCAGCGCCGTCCACGAGAACCCGCCGGTGCCCTTCGAGTCCCACGAGACGTCCTTGCTCTCGAGCAGCTCCTGGAAGCGGATCTGCGCCTGGTCCGAGGCGTAGTGGACCGTCGCATGCTTCCCGTTGTCGTACTTGAGCGAGATCGACCGCTTGCTGGGGTTGAAAACGGCCGACGCGACCTGGCCGTCCTTGACGTCCGAGATCGCCTGCGAGGTCGTCCGCTTCTCCGAGGTCCCGCCCGTGTGGATCAGCGTCTGGCTTGCCAGCCAGACCAACACGACGATCACTATGAGCGGGAAGAACGCGCTGCGGAGAAAGCGATTCACGAGACCTCACCTAGGGTAGCCGCTTGCATGTTCCCGGTGCTCCCCTGGAACCCCTGCCCGCGCACCCGGCTCAGACGCCTTCCGGCATCAGATCGTCCCGCAAGACGCCGACATACGGGAGATTTCGGTACCGCTCGGCGAAATCGAGCCCGTAGCCGATGACGAACCGGTTCGGGATCTCGAAGCCGATGTACCTCACGGGCACGTCGACCTCGCGCCGGTCGGGCTTCGTGAGCAGCGCGCAGATCTCCAGGCTGGCGGGCTCGCGAGACTCGAGATTGCGCAGCAGATAGGAAAGCGTCAAGCCGGAATCGATGATGTCCTCCACGACGAGCACATGGCGCCCCTCGATGTTGATGTCGAGATCCTTGAGGATTCGAACGACGCCTGACGAGTCGGTAGCCGCACCGTAGCTCGATATGGCCATGAAGTCGATCTCACACGCCACCGAGATCGAGCGCATCAGGTCGGCCATGAAGAACACCGCGCCCTTGAGCACGCCGACGAGCAGCAGCTCGCGCCCCTGATAGTCGGCGGAGATCTCGGCGCCGAGCGTGCGAATCCGCGCCTGCAGCTCGTCCTCGCCGATCAGAACCTCGCCGACACCGGCCTCGACGTCAACCATCGACACGGTGCGCCGTCACTCCTTCCGCGTCGACGATGCCGGGCACGCACACGACCTCGTCGCCGTGCACGACGAGGGGCCACGCCTCGCGATCGGAACGCGGGACCTTGGCGTCGACGAACACGTCCTGCACCTTCTTCGTGCGACCGGCGAGCCGGTCACCCGGCCGCCAGCCGCGAACGCGCAGTCCCGGGCGCCGCGACTCGATCCGCCACGCGCCCCATGTCACCGGGCCGGACAGGACGACCGGCCCGTGCTCGAGCCAGAGTCGCTCGTGCTCGCGCACAGCCTGGACACCGCCGCCGAGGTCAACTCGCTTCGAACCGACCGGAGCGTCGATCAGCTCGGCCAGGGCCGGCGGCATCGTGCGCCGTTCGTCGAGCGCACGCAGCACGTTCTCTCGCGCCGACGGATGGATCTGCTCGAGCAGGGGCAGCACGTCGCGTCGAATCGCACCGCGCACCGTCGCGGCGTTCGACGAGTCCTCCCGCCACTCGAGGCCGCGTTCACGGCAGTACGCCTCCGTCTCCTCGCGCCATACGCAGAGCAATGGGCGCACGACGCCGTCGGCGCGACGCGCTTCGATGCCCTTCGTGTTCCCGCTCGAGACCAGCCGGTAGAGGATGGTCTCGACCTGGTCGGAGAGGGTGTGGCCCGTCGCGCGGAGCGTGCCTGAGCGGAACGAGTAGCGCACGTCGCGCAGCTCCGACTCGGTGTGCCGTCGCGTCGAGCCGTCGACCACCTCGGCGCCGAATCGCTCGGCGCACCACGCCGCGTCGCCGTCCGACTCGGCACCGCGAAGGCCGTGGTCGACGTGGAGCGCCGAGGTGCGATAGCCGAGCTCCCCGAGCGCGTGATGAAGGCACGTCGAGTCGACGCCGCCCGACACGAGGCAGAGCACGTCGCCGCCGGGTGCGATCAGGTCGTGGCGCCGGATGTGCGCCTCGATCCGCTGGAGGAACTCCAAGCGCACAGTGTTGCACCTCACCGGCTCGGTCGCCGACGTGCGAGCGCGGAGGCGAGCTCGAGCGCGGCCCAGCGCGCGACCCACGCGGCGCCCGCGAGCCACGCGAGCCGGCGGAGCGCCGAGGTCAGAAGAGGACGCTCCGAAACTCGAGCTCCCGCCGCATGCCGATCGCATCGTAGAGCGCGATCGCCGGCGCGTTCTCCGCGCGGGAGAAAAGCGTCACGACGGGCGTCGTCGCGAGCAGGAGGCGAATCAGGTCGGCCAAACCGCGCGAGCCGTACCCGCGGCCTCGGGCCGCCGGATCGACCCAGACCTGCTGCAGCTGTACCGCGGATCGCGTCCAGGCAGCAGCTTCCGCCTTGAAGCGCACGATCCCGTCCTCCAGCCAGACCCAGGAGCGGCCCTCCTCGATCTGGGCCGCGGTGCGCCAGCGAAAGGCCTCGCCGTCGCGCGCCACGGGGTCGATCCCGAGCTCGAGCTCGTACGCGGCGGCGCAGGCCGGGAGCAGGCGCGGCACGTCGTCGAGCGTCGCCGGCCGCAGCGCCGTCTCGCCCGGCGCAGGAGCCTCACGGATCGAGAAGACAGGCTGGCCCGGCCGGTCCGCGCGCGGCCGCGGCAGTCGCGTGCCGGCCGCGTCCCAGAGCTCCGTGACGGCGCCCACCTCGCCGATCAGCATGCGCGCGTCCGCGCACGCCACGTTGTCGGCGAACACCCCGCAGCCCGTTCCGGACGGGACGATGTTCGCGCCGACATGGCACAGCGCAGACAGCGCTCCATCGCTGCCGGTCGCGACAAACCGGCCGAGGCCGCGCCATGCGACGTCTTCGAGAAACACGCGCTCGACCGGAGCCGCGTCGCAGAACGCGAGCACGTCGGCGGTCGTCGGCTCGAAAACGGTCATCGCTGAGGTGTTCTATAGAGTCCGCCGCCATGCCGATTCACATCCGCGCCGAGCCGGGCTCGTACGCCGAGGCGGTCCTCCTTCCCGGCGATCCACTCCGGGCGAAGTACATCGCCGAGACGTATCTCTCCGACGTCGAGGAGCGGAACGCGGAACGCGGCCTGCTCGGCTACACGGGGACGTACGAGGGCAAGCCGGTCTCGGTGCAGGGGACCGGCATGGGCTGCCCCGGAGCGACGATCGTCTTCGAGGAGCTGATCCAGCTCGGCTGCAAGAAGCTGATCCGCGTCGGCACGTGCGGCGGGCTCCAGCCGCACCATGCGCTCGGCGACCTGATCATCGCACTGACGGCCGTACCGGCCGACGCGACGGCGTCCCATCTGGTCGGCAGCGAGCCGCACTGCCCGACGGCGGCCTGGAGCCTCATCCACGGCGCCGTGCACTCGGCCAAGGAGCAGGGAGTCCCGGTCCACGTCGGCCCGATCGTGTCGAGCGACCTCTTCTACAACCCCGACGGCGGTCAGTACGAGCGCTGGTCGAAGCGGGGCGTGCTCGCGGTGGAGATGGAGGCGGCCGCGCTGTTCACGCTCGCTGCGCTCCGCGGCGTCGAGAGCGGATGCCTGTTGACGGTGTCGGACATCGTTGTCGAAGGCGAGTTCACGCGCATCAGCGACGCCGACCTGCAAGCGGCCGTCGACCGGATGACGCGCATCGCTCTCGACGTCGCCGTCGCGGGCTGACGCGCACGCTCGGCGCGATGCCGGACACCGTCTTCCTCGTCAATCCAGCGTCCGACAACGGTCGCACCGGGCGGCGCTGGGCCGAGCTCGCGCACCGCGCCGCACACGCCGGACTCGAGGGGGAGACGCTCTTCTCGGAGCGCCCGGGCCACCTGATCGAGCTCGCCCGGTCGGCCGTCGAGCGCGGCGCCCGGCTCGTCGTCGCCGCAGGCGGAGACGGAACGCTCAACGAGGTCGTCAACGGCGTCGCCGAGCGCGACGTCGACCTGGCCACGATCCCCCTGGGCACCGGCATGGACTTCGGCCGCGCGTACGGCATCCCGACGCGTTTCGACGACGCGGTCCGCGTCGCGCGGGACGGAGCCCCGCGCACGATCGACGCCGGGCGGGTCCGCTATCGCACGTGGGACGGCGAGGAGGCCGTTCGCTGGTTCGCCAACGTCGGCACCGTCGGCATGAGCGGCGCTGTCGCGCAGCGCGCGAACGGGATGTCGAAGGCGCTCGGCGGCCGCGTGACGTTCTTCTACGCGCTCACCCGCGTCTTCCTGACGTGGCAGAACACCGAGGTCGTCGTCACGCTCGACGGCGCCGAGCGCCGCGGGCGGATGCACGACGTGATCGTCGCCAACGGGCCGTGGCACGGCGGCGGGATGAAGCTGGCTCCGGATGCGAAGCCCGACGACGGGCTGTTCGACGTCGTGCTGATCGGCGACGTAGCGAAGGTCGACTTCCTCACCACCGCGCCCAAGCTGTACACGGGCCGCCACGTCGACCACCCCAAGGTCGAGGTGCTCCGGAGCGCGCACGCAACGGTCGACGCGCCCGAGCGGCTGCCGATCGAGGTCGAGGGCGAGCAGATCGGAACGACGCCGGCAGCCTTCGAGATCGTCCCGGGCGCGCTCCGTGTGCGCGTCCCTCGCTGAGCGCTGCCGCGCCTCTAGGGCGCTTCGTGCTTCGGCTTCTCGTCGTGCTTCGGCGGCTTCGGCGGAGCCGGCTTCCGCGCCGGCTTCTCGAGCTTCGCCAGGCGCTGCTCCAGCTCGTCGACGCGCTGCTCGAGCGCATCGAGCCCGCGAACACGCTTCGACAGATCGTCGACCCGGTCGCGGAGCTGGTTCGCGCTCTGGAGGAACTTCGTCGCCGCCGGGTTCTTCGAAGCCTTCCCGAGCAGATCCTCGCTGAACGAGGAGAGCGATGAGAACGTTTTCTTGGTCTCGGGCATCTGAGGCGCCTAGCCTACGCGCTCGCGAACGGCCGCGCGCGACCCTACCGCCTCACGCCCTCCCCGACGACGCCCCGAGGCAGTGCAAGCCTCTGCATCTGGCGGTGAATCTACGCTGACTCGATGATCGTCGCGCACCTGGATCTCGACGCGTTCTTCGCCGCGGTCGAGGAGCTCGAGGACCCCACGCTTCGCAGCGTGCCGCTGATCGTGGGCGGCGATCCGCACGGTCGCGGCGTCGTGGCAACGGCGAACTACGTCGCCCGCGCGTTCGGGATTCATTCGGCGATGTCGTGTGCGGAAGCGCTGCGCCGCTGTCCGCACGCGACGTTCGTGCGCCCGAATCACGCGCTGTACCGCGACCACTCGCGCGAGGTCTGGTCGACGGTGCGGGAGATCGTGCCGACGGTCGAGCAGACCGGCATCGACGAGGGCTACCTCGACCTCGGCGAGGTCGCGCCGTCGTTCGACGACGCGCGCGCCGTCGCAGGGGCGGTTCAGGCCGTCGTCGGGGCACGTACCGGCCTGTCGTGCTCCCTCGGCGTCGCAGGATCGAAGGTGGTCGCGAAGATCGCGTCCGACCGGCAGAAGCCACACGGCCTCACCGCCGTGCGCCCGGGCCGCGAGGCGGCGTTCCTCGCACCGTTCCCGATCCGGCTTCTGCCCGGTGTCGGGCCTCGCGCCGAGGAGCGTCTCGTCGCGGCCGGAGTGACGACGATCGGGGGGCTCGCGGCGCTCGAAGACGACGACCTGCGCACCACTCTCCGTGGCAAGGTCGGGCGAGAGCTGCGTGACCGGGCGCGCGGGATCGACCCCCGCCCGCTCGAGGTGTCGACCGAACGAATCTCGATCTCCCAGGAGGAGACCTTCGCCCAGGACGTTGGCGAGACCGAGCGCCTCCACGAGGAGCTGCGCCGTATGGCGGCCGGGCTCTCCGCTCACCTCACGCGTCGCGGGCAGGTGGCGCGCACCGTGACGACGAAGCTCCGCTATCCGGACTTCTCGATCCGCACCCGCTCGACGTCCCTCCAGGTGGGGACCGACGACGCCGCGCGCATCGGCGCGCTCGCGTGCGACCTTCTCGACCGCGCGCTCGGCGATCGACCCGGCCCGCTCCGGCTCGTGGGCGTCGGCGTGTCGGGTCTGGCGGAGCACGTGCAACTTTCGCTGCCCGCAGGCGTCTGAAACTGACGTCGGAACTGTTCCCGAATTGACACAAACTGCTCAGTTCGCGCGAGCGACGTGCCGATTACCCTGAGTGGAGAGATGACGACTACCCAGCCTCCTCAGAAGCACGAGCACGAGCCCATGCACGTCCGGGTGATCGTCCTCCGCGCGGGTGTCCCGTACGAGACCGAGCAGCAGGTGTGCGCCGGCTGCCTCCGCGTCCTCGACGAGAAACCGGTCAAGCGCGCGGCGGCCTGAACGCGGCACGAGCTTCGTCGACGACTTCTGCGAGCATGCCCCTCCGTGCAGGGGTTCAGCTTCTCCACCGACATTCGCGTCCGCTTCGCGGAGACCGACGCGCAGGGCATCGCCCACAACTCGAGCTACTTCGTCTGGTTCGAGGTCGCCCGCGTCGAATACCTCGAGGAGTACGCCCACGGCTATCAACGACTCCGCGACGAGGGCATCGAGGCGCTCGTGCTCGAGTCGCACGCGCGTTACATCGAGCCCGCCTTCTTCGACGACCGGCTGAAGGTGTTCACGCGCTGCGTCGAGGCCAAGGGTGCCCGCTTCCGGTACGAGTACGCGGTGCGGCGAGGCAACGACACGATCGCGGACGGGTGGACCGCGCACGCGACCGTCGACGCGAAGACGCTTCGTCCTACTCGGCTCCCGGCCTGGCTGCTCGACGCGATCGCTAATGCGGAGCGGTCGGCGCTGTCCCCGCAGGGCTGAGCGCGGCGGGCGGCGGCTTCACCTTCTGCTTGGGCTTCGCGACCGGCTTCTTCGTGCCGACCGTGACCTGCTTCGGCACCGCGCGATAGTACGACGACCAGGTCTGGTCGGAGAGCAGCGTCCCGGACGGCGAGTAGACCTTCCGCTCGACGCTCGTCGTCTGCGCAGGAACGCCGGGGTCGTCCACGACCGTCTGCCCGACGGGCAGGGTCGGATCTTCGGTCTTCACGACCGGCGGCTGACGCGACGACCCGGAGCGGCTGTGTGACGGACTCGACGCGGCGGTGCTGTGGTGCTCCGTAGAGCGCGACGGTCAGAGATGACGTGCTCACCCACGTGCGCAGCAGCAACCAGTGCCCGGTGTCGTTGACGAACTTCAGGTCGACATCCGGATAGTCGACCGTCGCGTCGCGGCCGAGCGGATAGTGCGAGATGTAGAGCGCGTGGTTCGTCCGCGCCGTGATCGGAAGCCCCGCGACGAACGCTGCGTTGAAGACGGTCGTCGACACCTGGCAGACGCCGCCGCCGAGCCCGGTCTCCACCTCGCCGTTGATGATCACGGGCGCTTCGAGGAAGCCCTTCGCCGCCGAGCGGTCGCCTGTCGTCTTGTTGAATGAGAACGTGGCACCGGGGGCGATCAGCTTCCGGTCGATCAGGTGAGCGACCAGCTGGACGTTGTGGATCCGGTTGGGCACTCCGCCGAAGAACGTCTCGAAGGCGCCGACCGTGCCCGTGATCCCGAGCGCTTTGGCCTGTGCCGTGGAGCGCGCGGGCTGGGCGACCGAGAAGGAGAGGGTGGCCAGGCGGCTCACCGGGCGCTTCGGCGGCGGCGAGGATCGCAGCGGCCGATTTCTCGACGTCGAGCGTCACGCCGGGCTTCGCCGGCACGACGCGTACCGACCCGCCGGCCCCCACCGCCCAGTCCGCGTCACGCGGCGCACGGTCGATCGCCTGCTCGAGGCGCCGAAGCTCCGCGATGGCGGCCGGGCCGCCGAGCTTCAGCCCGCCGGACGAATGCGAGAGGTCGAGGAGCGTCGCGATCCGCCAGCGCGGCAGCTTGATTCGCGTCGGCCCGACGGCCAACGTCACCGGCGCGGAGACGGCGACCCTCGCCGACCGCTGCGCCGACACCAGTGAGGCGGCCGTCACGCCAGGCGGCTCGACGTCGACAGGAAGCGCAGCCGGGCTGCGGTCGAACGAGCGAGAGCGACGCCACGATGACGTTCGCCGCTGCCACCCGGTCGAGCACGCGACCCGACTCGCCCCGCACGATCGTGAAGTGCAAGCCGTGTCGCTCGAGCCGCGCGTCCCGGGACGGCTGGTCGGTGACCTTGCCGATCAGTCCGAGCTCATAGGCGAGGGCGGCATCCGATGCGCTCGCCGACGCCGGGACGTCGGTCGGGAAGAACTTCAGCTCCAGACGGCGATAGCCGCGAACGAACCCGAAACCGTCGCCGTGCCGGCGCGCCGCCGCGACGGCGGCAGCCCAGTCGACCTTCACTCCGAGCTGACGTGCCGAGATCAGGAAGCGATGGGCACCGAACGTGAATGCCACCGGGGTGCCGGCCACCTGCTGCCAGCGCTGCGCCAGCTCGCGCTGGGCCGCCTGGGGGCTGAGCCCTCCGACGTCGACGCCGTCGACGTGCGTGCCCTTCGCGAGGCGGCTCGACGACCCGGCGAAGGCGAGCCCGACGGCGAGCAGGACGACCACGAGAAACACGCCGAACCAGGCCATACGGGTCCAGAAGCGTCTGCGCGCGGCAGCGCGACGGCGCGCAATGATGGCCGGGGAGGTGGCGGCCACGGCGGCCGCATCCTAGCGAAGTGGGAAGAGAACCTCCGGTTCCCTTCCCACGACCCATCCCTCCCTCTTGCCGTGCCGACGCAGCCGGTTCTGCGCCTCCCGGCCGGCCAAGCCGGACTCCGGCGTCAGAACACGAACAGCTCGACGCCGCCGGACACGTTCAGCTCGACGCCGGTGATATAGGCCGCAAGATCCGAGCAGAGGAACGCGATCGCGTTCGCGATGTCCTGAGGTTCCCCCGGCCGCTTGAACACCGTCCGGTTCGCAATCCGCTCGTTCATAGCGGGGTTCGCCAGGTGGAACGCCTCCGTGCCGATGATGCCCGGCACGATCGCGTTGCACGTGATCCCGTGCCGGCCGCCCTCCATCGCGAGCGTCTTCGTCAGCCCGATCAACCCTGCCTTCGTCGTCGAGTAGGACGCCTGGCCGAAGCCTCCGAGCGTGCCGGCGACGGACGCCATGTTGACGATCCGGCCGAACTTCCTCTCCTTCATGTGCGGCCAGACGGTCTGCGCGCAGTTGAACGCCCCGGTGAGATTGACCTCGAGGTCGCGCGCCCACAATGCCGGCTGCTGGTCCGCGAATTGCCCGACGTGGTCGAGCGTGCCCGCGTTGTTGACGAGGATGTCGACGGCACCCAGTTCGTCGACCGTGAGCGCAACCGCAGCCTCGACCTGCTCCCGATCGGTGACGTCGCAGCGGACGGCGAGCGACCGGCGGCCGAGCCCGCGGATCTCCTCTGCGGTCGACTCGGTATGCACGAGCCCCTGCGTCCTCGCGACCTGCGCGAGAGGCCCGTAGGCATCGGTCGCCTCTGACAGCTCCGACTCGACGAGCAGGTCGGCGATCACGACGTCGGCGCCCGCGCGCGCAAGAGTCAGGGCGTCGGCACGGCCCAGCCCGCGCGAGCCCCCTGTGACGAGCGCAACCCGCCCGGACAGATCGATCGCGAGACTCACAGGCGGCGAGTCTAGCCGCGCGGGATGAAGATCTCCTTTGCGATCACGAGCCGCTGGATCTGGGACGTCCCCTCGTAGATCTGGAAGAGCTTCGCGTCGCGCATGAGCTTCTCGACCGGGTACTCCTTCATGTACCCGTAGCCGCCGAACACCTGCACCGCGTCCGTCGTCACCTTCATCGCAGTGTCGGCCGAGAAGCGCTTGGCGAACGACGAGTGCAGTGTCGCGCGCTCACCTCGGTCGATCAGCCACGCCGCCTGCCAGGTCAGCAGGCGAGCGGCCTCGATCTCGGTCGCCATGTCGGCGATCATGAAGTTGACTCCCTGGTGCATCGCGATCGGGACGTCGAACGTGACGCGCTCCTTCGCGTACTCGACCGCATGCTCGTAGGCAGCCTGGGCGACGCCGACCGCGCCGGCGGCTGTGCCGGGGCGCGTGAAGTCGAGCGTCTTCATCGCGATCTTGAAGCCGTCGCCCTCCTCGCCCAGCCGGTTCTCCGCCGGAACGACGACATCGGTGAGTGCGAAGGCAGACGTATCGGTCGAGCGCTGCCCCATCTTGTCGAGGTGCTTCTCGAGCGTAACGCCGGGGGTGTCCATCGGCACGATGAACGCCGACATCCCGCGGTGCCCCTGCTCGGGATCGGTCTTCGCGAACACGACCGTCCACGCCGCGTGGCCGGCGTTGGTGATGAAGGTCTTCGACCCGTTCAGGACGTACTCGTCGCCGCGGCGCTCCGCGGTGGTGCCCATGCGAGCGACGTCGGATCCGGCGCCCGGCTCGGAGAGACCGAATGAGCAGAGAATCGGCGCCTCGAGCAGCGGCGGCAGCCAGTGGGCCTTCTGCTCGTCGGAGCCGGCGATGATCACGGGCCCGGCGCCGAGGCTGTTCGCGCCGATCGAGGTCCCGATGCCCGAGCAGCCCCAGTTGAGCTCCTCGCCGACGAGCATGCCGTCGAACGAGGCCAGGCCGATTCCCCCGTACGTCTCCGGGACGTGCAGGTTCATCAGGCCGACTGCGTGCGCCTTCGCGATCACGTCCACCGGATGGGTCGAGTGCTCGTCGTACTCGGCCGACTTCGGCCTGATCTCCTTGGCGGCGAACTCGCGCGCCAGCGCGCGCAACTCCTTCTGCTCGTCGGTCAGCGCGAACGAAACACCCGTCGACGTCTGCTCCACCGTGGCCATGCGCGTCCCACTCCTCGTCCCGGTGCCGGGCCCCCGAGGCCCCGGCACGACTTGATTGACTGGTCAGTCAACAACTGTAGCTCCGCCTGGGCCGGGCTCGCGACCGCGGCTTGCCGTCGGGGTAGGCTTCCGCGGCCATGGACTTCGAGCTCAGCGACGAACACCGGCTGATCCAGGACACCGTGCGCACGTTCGTGGACGAGCGCGTGCTCCCCGTCGCGATCCAAAACGACATCGACCACAAGCTCGATCTCGACCTGATCGAGGGCATGGCGGAGCTCGGGATCCTCGGGGTAGTGATCCCGGAGGAGTACGGCGGCGCGGGCCTCGACTATGTGGCCGAGGCGCTCGCCTGCGAGGAGATCGAGCGCGGCGAGGCGGCGTTCCGGACGCTGATCTCGGTGCACGTCGGGCTCAACTCGCTCTCGCTCCTCAAGTACGCATCCGAGGAGCAGAAACAGCGGTGGCTGACGCCTCAGGCCAAGGGCGAGAAGCTCGCCTGCTTCGGCCTCACCGAGCCCGGCGCCGGCTCGGATGTCGCGGCGATGCGCTCGACAGCGCGCCGCGAGGGCGACGTGTACGTGCTGAACGGCCAGAAGAACTGGATCTCGTACGCGACCGTGGCGGACCACGCGCTCGTCTTCGCGAAGACCGACCCGGCGGCGGCGCACAAGGGAATCAGCGCGTTCGTGCTCGAGAAGGGAACGAGGGGCTTCACCACCCGGGACACGGAGCACAAGCTCGGGATCTGGGCGGGCTCGACGGGGGAGCTCTTCTTCGAGAACGTCGAGGTCCCCGCCGAGAACCTGATCGGGGCCGAAGGGCAGGGGTTCGAGATCGCGATGCACTCGCTCGACCAGGGGCGCTTCACGGTCGCAGCCGGCGCCTGCGGCGTCGTCCGCGCCTGCCTCGAGCGCAGTGTCGAGTACGCGCGCGAGCGGGAGACCTTCGGGCACGAGATCGGCCGCTATCAGTTCGTGCAGGAGATGATCGCGACGATGGTGCTCGGATACGAGACGTCGAAGCTGCTCGTGATGCAGGCCGCCTGGATGAAGAACGAGGGCAAGCGCAACACGCGTGAGACGTCGCTCGCAAAGTGGCACGCCACCGAGTCGGCGTTCGAGGCGGCACACCTCGCGATCCAGGTGTTCGGCTCGTACGGCTACTCGGGGGAGTACGGCATCGAGCGGTACTTCCGCAACGCGCGCGCGCCGATCATCTACGAAGGCACGACCCAGATCCACAAGATGCTGCAGGCCGAGCACGCGCTCGGCTACCGGAAGCTGAACGGCCGGAGCGGCGAGGTCTCGCCTCTCTGCTCGTGGGCGCCGGCCCTCGCGCCGGTGCACACGACGGCCTAGAGGCTGGATGGAGAGCGCCGAGGTCGTGATCGTCGGCGGAGGCGCGCTCGGCACCTCGGTCGCCTGGCACCTCACAGAGCTCGGCATCACGGACGTCGTCCTGCTCGAGCGCGACACGCTCGCATCGGGCTCGACCGCCAAGTCCGCCGGCGGCTTCCGGATGCAGTTCGGCGACGAGCTGAACGTGCGCATCGCGCAACGCTCGCTCGACCAGCTCACCGCAATGGGCGACGAGATCGAGCTGCGCCAGTGGGGCTACCTCTTCCTGCTCGACCGCGAGGAGGACTTGACCGCCTTCCGGGCGGCGCTCGCGATGCAGCAGTCGCTCGGCGTCCCGGCCCGCGAGCTCACCCCTGCCGAGGCGCACGAGATCGTCCCGCAACTCGACCTCGACGGAGTCCTGGCCGCGACGTACTGCCCCCTCGACGGGTATTGCTCACCGGAGGCGGTGGTGCAGTGGTACGCGCGCAACGCGGCAGAGCGAGGCGTGCGCATCCGGCAGAGCTCTCCGGTGACCGGCGTTCGCGTCCGCAACGGACGCGTCGAAGGCGTCGAGGCCGGCGGCGAGGAAATCGCGACCGCGACGATCGTCTGCACTGCCGGGGCCTGGTCGCGAGAGGTTGCGGCGCTCGCAGGAATCGACCTTCCCGTCGAGGGAGAGGCGCGGCATCTCTGGTTCACGCCGACCGACGGCGGACTGCCCGCCGAGCTCCCGCTGACCGTCGACTTCTCGACGAGCTTCTATTTCCACCGCGAGGGACCCGGCCTCGTGTTCGGCGGCCGGGAGGCGCGCGTGGAAGAGGTCGCCGAGCACGCTGCGCGCCGGCTGCCCGTGCTCACCGACCTGCCGGTCTCCTCGTCGTGGTGGGGCTACTACGAGGTCTCACCCGACCACAATGCGCTCGTCGGCGAGAGCGAGGCCGTCTCACGGTTCCTCTACGCAACCGGGTTCTCCGGGCACGGCTTCCAGCAGGCGCCCGCGGCGGGCGAGCACATCGCGCAGCTGATCGCGGGACGATTGCCTGCACTCGATCTCTCGGCCTTCGACGTCGAGCGCTTCGCGCGCGGCACGCCGCGACGCGAGACGGTTGTGATCTAGAGCTCACCCTCCCAGTAATCGACGGCGTCGTCGAGCCGGAAGAGCTTGCCGGGCGGCCAGGCGCCGACCTTGTTCGAATCGGGGTAGAACGCAACGCCGGGGTCGTTTCGCGTCGAGAGCATCGCGACTCGCACCGGAGCGTCGGTGCGGTTCGTCACCTTGTGGGCTCCTTCGGCCGTGCCGGGGAAGCAGACTGTGTCCCAGGGGCCGAGCTCACGCTCGCCGTCCGGAGTCCGCAGCGTCGGGCGCCCGGACAGGACGATCAGCCATTCCTCGTCGAGGGCCTCCCAGTGGTACGGGCAGATGCTCTGTGCGGGCGGCAGCTCGTACACCGACAGCCCGAGCAGGTTGCCGCCGACGAGCGGCGCGACACGCGCGTTCGCCGCGCGGTAGCCGTCGGGATCGCCGTCGTCCGTCGATAGCGCGAGCGCTAAGAGGTTGGTCTCGATCATTCCTCGCCATCCCAGTAGTCGACCGCGTCGGCGCGGCGGAAGTCGAGGCGGTCGGCCGGGTCGGCCGGCCGCGTCCCGACCTTGCCGGAGTCCGGGTAGACCGCAATCGAAGGCGACGTCCCCGTGGACAGGATCAGGACCTTGCCCGGGCCGGTGACGTCGTGGGCTCCCTCGGCGCCCGGCGGGAAGCAGAGCACGTCGCCGAGCCGGAACTCGCGCGTCCCGGCAGGGGTGCGTACCGACGGCGTTCCGTCGATCACGATCAGCCACTCTTCGACCCCGTGGTGGTAGTGGTAGGGGAACGTGCGCTCGCCGGCCGCCAGCTCGTAGATGCTCCCGCCGATCCGCGAGGCCCCGAGCGCCTCGCCGACCCGAAACGACCGGGCACGCCAGCCCTCCCGGTCGTGTTCGGGCCCCAGCTCCACGGCACCGAGGTTCACGACGTCGCTCATGGGGCCAATCCTGCCGAAACGAGGTCGACCACGGTCGCGATCGCCCGGTCGACGTCGGCCGCCTCGGCCGGGAGCTGCTCGAGCACGAACCCGGTGAGGATCTCCTCGAACGCGCCGTAGACCGCGAATGCGGCAAACCGGGCGTTTACGCCGCCTCGCACCTCGCCTCGCCGGCAGCCGGCCTCGATCATCCGGGCGAGCGACGCGAGCACCCCTTCGATCTCGTCTGCGCGCGCGCCCACGCCGGGGCCGCGGGCGATCTCGCGAACGAGCACGCGGATCAGGTCCGGCGTCTCGAGCCACGAGCCGAGGTACACCGCCGCGAAGCGCCGCAACTGCTCGCGCAACGGCACTCCGGACGTCTCGATCCGCTCCAGCTCGCCGGTGAGGTTCGACCACGTGCGACGGAAGATCTCGTCGAGCACCTCGTCCTTCGACCGGAAGTAGTGGTACAGCAGCCCGTGCGCGACACCGGCCTCGGCCGCGACGTCCTTGACGCGTGAGGCGTGAAATCCCTTGCTCGCGAACACGCGCACCGCCGCGTGCAAGAGCTCACTGCGCCGCTCGGTCGCCCGCTCGGACAAGGTCGCCCAGCATAATCGGCCGATGCCTGCCGCCACGCTCGCCGGGGTGACCGTGGCCGATCTGACGCGCTACCTGCCCGGGCCGTTTGCATCCCGCGAGCTGCAGCGGCTCGGCGCGCGCGTCGCGAAGATCGAGCCCCCGGACGGCGATCCGATGGAGGCGAGCGCGCCCGGCTGGTACGGCGCACTCAACGACGGCAAGGAGCGCATCGCCTGGGACGCCGCGAAGGAGCCGCCGCCGCCGGCGCTGACGGAGGCGGATGTCGTCCTCGAAGGGTTCCGGCCCGGCGTCTTCGAACGTCTCGGCGTCGAGCTCGCGCCGGAGACGATCCTCTGCTCGATCACCGGTTACGGTTCCTCCGGCCGACGGGCGACCCACGCCGGGCACGACCTCAACTATCTCGGCTACGCCGGCGTCCTGGCCGACACCGCCCCGGCCCTCCCGCCCGTGCAGATCGCGGATCTGTGCGCGGGCGCACAGGGCGCCGTGATCGAGATCCTCGCCGCGCTGATCGACCGCGCGCGCACCGGCCGCGGCGCCCGCCTCGTCGTCTCGATGACCGAAGGCGCGCACCGCTTCGCCGCCCACCGTCTGCGCGGGGAGCCGCTTCCCCGCCTCTTGACGGGAGGGGCAGCGTGTTACCGGATCTACGAGACCTCGGAGCGGCCGCCACCTGACGGTGGCCGCGCTGGAGCCCAAGTTCTGGAACCGCCTCTGTGAGCTGCTCGAGCGCCCCGACCTCGCCGGCCGAGCATTCGAGCCACGGCTGCCGGAGCTCGAGGAGCTGTTCCGGACGCGCACGCTCCGCGACTGGCTCGAGCTGCTCGAGGGCCGCGACACGTGCGTCGGTCCCGTCCTGAGCCTGGCGGAGGCGGCAGCCGAGCTCAGGCAGTGACGAGGCCCAGCCGGCGGCCCGCGTCGAAGACGAGGCCGAGGGCGGCGAGCGACAACACGGCGAGCACGAGCCCGGCGATGAGAAGTCTGCGGCGCATGAGGGCCGCAGCTTCGACGCGGGCGCTTAAGCGGGGCTTGGCCGCCGCTTAAGCAGGGGCAGCGGCATGAACCTTCCCTGCAGGTGCCACGCACCGAGGCCGAGCACGCAGACGGCGCCGACGACGATCACGAGCGCCTGGGCGGCGACGCCGAAGGCGACCGCGTCGTCGGTGCGGATGCCCGAGGCGATCAGGATCGCGGCGCCGGCACCTGCCTGGACGGCGGCTCCGGCCGGCGCGACGGGGAGCACCGCCGAGGCGGACGAGGCACAGACGAACGCCAGCGCGAGCGCGAAGTCGGTCCCGAAGCCGAGCGCCGCCAGCAGGACGAAGACGGCGAGCGCACGGAGCGCCCACGAGGTGGCGACGGCGAGCCAGGCGTAGACCGCCTCACGTCGCCCGGTCGCGTGTTCGCCGACGAATCGCGCGATCCGGAAACGAGCGACGAAACGGTGACCTGCGAGCTTCCGGATGCTCAGGACGACTGCGGCCGCGCCGACCCCGGCGACAGCGACGACGAACAACCCGACCTGCAGCCATCCACCGACGTTCCCGACGAAGGCGGCGACCGAGGCGAGCGGCGCGAGCGCGGCGCTGTCGAGCAGGCCGAGCAGGAAGATCGAGAGGATGGCGGCTCCGACGCTTGCCCGGGGGCGCCGGCAACGCCGTACGACGGCGATCCGGATGACGTCGTCGCAGCGGCCCGGCAGCGCGATGCCGCCGACGGAAGCAGCACCGCCCGCGGCTGCGAGCGTGAGCACGGCGGGGCGCTCGCCCGTCGAGAAGAGCCGCTGCCACCCCCACGCCTTCGCGGCGTACGCGGCCAGGAAGATCAGCCCCGCGAGGACGACGAGCCAGATGTTCGCGTGGTGGAGCGGCCAGCCGGCGAGCGCGTAGTGGCGTGCGACGAGAGCCCCGACAACGAGCGCCGAGAGCACGAACACCCCGTTGAGCAGCCGCCTGCGGGAGAGCACCTGATGATGTTTGTCGGCTGTGGGCTTCAGGAAGCGCATCCCTCAGGATGACTCTGTTCCGTCACCTGATCGGGGGAGGATGCGGTCGGAGATCCCGCCGAGCGCCCGCGTCAACTCGCTCGGGATCACCCAGACCTTGTTCGCGTCGCCCTGGGCGATCTGGGGGAGCACCTGTAGGTACTGGTAGGCGAGTAGCTGCGGGTCGGGGTTGCCTTCGTGGATCGCCTTGAAGACGGTGCCGATCGCCTCTGCCTGCCCCTGGGCGGCAAGGATCGCCGACTGCTTCTGCCCCTCCGCCTTGAGGATCGCAGACTGCTTCTCGCCCTCGGCCTGCAGGATCGCTGCCTGTTTGACTCCCTCGGCCTGCAGGATCGCGGCACGCTTCTCGCGGTCGGCGCGCATCTGCTTCTCCATCGTGTCCTTGATCGACGGCGGCGGGTCGACGGCCTTCAGCTCGACCCGGTGGATCCGGATGCCCCACTTCCCGGTGGCTTCGTCGAGGATGCCGCGCAGCTGGTCGTTGACCGAGTCGCGGGAGGTGAGCGTCTGCTCGAGAGTCATCCCGCCGATCACGTTCCGCAGCGTCGTCACCGTCAGCAGGTCGATCGCGTTCACCGGGTCGTTGATCTCGTAGGTCGCCGCCTTCGGGTCGGTGATCTGGAAGTAGATGACCGAATCGATGTTGACGACGAGGTTGTCCTGTGTGATCACCGGCTGCGGTTGGAAGGACACCACCTGCTCGCGCATGTCCTGGAGCTGGCGGATGCGATCGACGAACGGGATCACGATCGCGAGCCCGGGCATCAGGGTCCGCGAATAGCGGCCGAGACGCTCGACGACTCCCGCACGCGCCTGCGGGACGACACGGATCGTCTTCGCGAGCGTGACGAGGATGAAGAGCACGATCACGCCGAGCACGATCAAGGCTGCAAGGGTCCCGCTCACACCGACCTCCTATTCGGACACGAGGGCGGTCGCCCCCTCGATCTGGATCACGTCGACGCTCTTGCCTTCCTCGACGACCTGGCCGTCGAGGTACGAGCGCGCCGACCACTCCTCGCCGCCGATCCGCACACGGCCGCCGTTCGCGTCGATGCGGCGCGTGACGACGGCCTTTCGGCCGACGAGCGCATCCGTCCCCGTGCGCGACACCAACGGCATGCGCATGTGGCTTTTCGCGATCGGCCGCAGGAACGCGAGCGATCCGACCGACGCGAGGATGAAGACGATGAGGCTGATGATCGTCCCGCCCCCGATCAGGGCAACGAGGGCGGCGATACCTGCGGACAGCGCAAGCGGGCCCAGGAAGAACAGCCCGGGCGTCAACATCTCGCCGATCCCGAGCAGAACGGCGATGATCGCCCAGATCAGCCACAGAGGCATGTGTGCTCACAGCGTAGAGCCGATCTACAGACCGAGCGCGGCCGCGAGACCCGCCAGTGAGTCCAGCCGGTCGGGGTGCTCGGGGTACCGGCGGTCGCGGTCGACGAGCACGGCCCGCATGCCGACCGCGTGGGCCCCGTCGATGTCGTCCTCGAGCGAGTCGCCGACCATGACCGCCTCGTCGGCCGAGACCTCGAGCCGGCCGAGGATGTCGAGGAAGATCGCCTCGTGCGGCTTGGTCTTCCCATGGGTGCGCGAGGTGAGGAGCGCATCGACGGCGAGGCCGTGGTGGACGACGAACGCATCGAGGTCGCGGGCGGTGTTCGAGAGCAGCCCGATCCGGAGGCCGTGGCTGCGGAGCACGTCGAGCGTTCCGGCGACGTCGGGGTAGAGCTCGAAATGCGCCGCCTGCTCCCAGGCCCGCGTCAGCTCGACGGCGGCCCCGTGCGTGTCCCCGTCCCCACCCATGCCGACGATGATCCGCTCGGTGAAGAGCACCCAGAGCTCCTCGTCGTGGTCGAGCTCGGGATGGCGCTCGAGCGTCTGCAATGCCGCCAGCCGAGCCGAGTCGTGCAAAGCCGGGTCGAGCGAGAGCCCGTACCGGCGCCCGACCTCCACGTACCCGGCCGCCCCAAGGGAAGGCCCGGGCAGAGCGAGAGTGAAGTCGACGTCGAAAACGACAGCCCGGAGCGAAGCCACGAGCCCGACCCTAGCCGCCTGAAAGGCGGGGGCACGGGCTCCGCCCGTGCCCCCGCTAGGCCAAACGATCGTCGCAACAGCCGTCTCCGAGCCACCGCAAAGAGCGACCGCGGAGCAGCGAGGAAGAAGGGGGCAGGTGGGGGAAACCTGGTTTCCCCCACACTAATCGGGGTGCCCAGATTCGAACTGGGGACCTCTCCGACCCGAACGGAGCGCGCTACCAGGCTGCGCCACACCCCGGAAAAGCGCCCACAGCGTAGATGATTGATCTGGATGATCGGTGCCGGAGGTCGCATCCGTCACACGGTTCGATTATCGTGTGGACATGAGCTCGGTGAGCACAGCGAGGGTCGCGTGACGATCCTCCCTGGTGCCGCCAGAGAGCTTGTCGAACCGGTCCGTCAGCGCTCCGCGCGGCGGGCCTTTTTTCTGTTCGCGAACGGAAAGAGACGACGACCGAGAGGAGCGGCATGGCCAACCACCTGACGCCTGAAGAGCTCTCCAAGGAGGTCGGGATCGACCGCGACGAGGTGATCCGGATCTGCCTCGCCGAACATGTGCCGATCTACCAGGGCAAGATCGACAAGACCCTGTTTCAGGCGCAGCTGCAGGCGCTCGGCGCACTGCCCGCCTCGCACTGACGAGGCTAACGCTGTGAGGAGCCCGCCGCGCGCTTACGCGCCGCGGCGGGCTTCTTCTTCTTCGTCGGCTCCTTCTCAGCCGCGGCGGCAACCGAGGCGCGCAGAGCGGCCATCAGATCGACGACCGGCGCGGGCTCGTCCTCCGCAGGAAGGTCGAAGTCCTGGCCGGCGAGCTTGGCCTCGAGCAGCCCGCGCAGCGACTCGCGGTACTCGCTCTTGAGCTCGGCCGGGTCGAACGGCGCCTCGAGCGAATCGATGATCTGCCGCGCCAGGTCGAGCTCCGGCCCCTTGACCTCGGCACCGGCGACCGCGTCGTCGATCTCGGCGTGATCCTTCACGTCGGCTGCGACGAAGAGCGTCTCGAGGGCGAGCGCCTCTCCGAGTGGGCGGATGAGACAGAGCTTCTCCTTGCCGGCGAGCACGAACCGGCCCATCGCCGCGACGCCGCTCGACTTCATCGCCTCGAGCAGCAGGACGTAGGGGCGCCGCGCCGCCTCGGCGGCCGCGGGCACGAGGAAGTAGGTGCGGTCGAAGTAGATCGGGTCGACCTCCTCGAGCTTGACGAACCGGCCGATCTCGATGCTGCGCGACGTGTCGTGCTTCTCGATCGCCTCCAGATCGGCGTCCTCGACGAGCACGAACTGGCCCTTTGCGACCTCGAAGCCGCGGACGAGCTCGTCGCCGGAGACTTCGCGATCGTGGAACGGGCACCAGCGCTTCTGCTTGATCGGCGTCTCGCACTCGCGATGCAGCAGCCGGAACGACACGTCCGACTGGCGGGCGGACGGAGCCGTCGCCGGAGCGAGCCCGACGGGGATGTTGACGAGGCCGAAGCTGACGGATCCGTTCCAGGTTGTACGCATCTGCAGGTGAATCGTAACGGGGACCGGCCTGATTCGCGCTCGGTTGCCGGTTCCCTCTGAGTAGATTGCACGCGATGGCGGAAAGCCGGACGATCGCGAACCTGTGGCTCGACGCTGCGCGCGCGAACCGCTCCGGCACGGCCTACCTGCACGAGGTCGACGGCGAGTGGCGTTCCGTCTCGTGGGCGGAAGCGGCCCGCGCCGTCGAAGAGCTCGCCAACGGGCTGCTCGCGCTCGGGGTCGAGAAGGGCGAGGCGTTCGGGCTGCTCGCACGCACGAGCCTGCAGTGGGCCTACTTCGACTTCGCGCTCGGGCTCGTCGGAGCGGTGGGCGCGCCGATCTACGCGTCGAGCTCGACGCGAGACGTGCAGTACCTCCTCGAGCACTCCGATGCGGTCGGCGTGCTGGCAGAGGACGAAACCCAGCGGGCGAAGGTGGATGGGAAGGGCCTGCGCCATGTGCTCACGTTCGACGACCTGGGGGCGCTTCGAGCCGACGGCCGCGCCTACGCGGCGGCGCATCCGGAGGCTCTGGCCGCCCGGGTGGCGTCGATCGGCGAGGACGACCTCTTCACCTTCATCTACACGTCGGGGACGACAGGCCCGCCGAAGGCCTGCATGATCCGCCACCGCAACTACTACGCGATGGTGCAGAAGGGCGACGAGCTGGAGGAGCGCCTGAGCTCACCCGGCGACGTGATGCTGCTCTACCTGCCGCTCGCCCACAACTACGGCAGGCTCCTCCACCTGTCCGCGGCGTACGTCGGCTACACGATCGCGTTCCTTTCCGACCCGCTGCGTGCGGGCGAAGAGCTCCGGCGGGTGCGCCCGACGCTCTTCCCGAGCGTCCCCCGCGTCTACGAGAAGATCCACATGGCCGTCATCGCGCAGTTCGCGGAGCTCAGCGGGCCGCGCCGGCGGATTGCCGACTGGTCGCTCGACGTCGGGCGGCGCGTCTCACGGCTGCGCCAGCAGGGCCGTCCGTTGCCGGTGCTGCTCGCAGCGCAACATCGGATCGCGGACCGGCTGGTCTACACGAAGGTCAAGGAGCGTCTCGGTGGCCGCCTGCGGGTCGCAAACTCGGGCGGAGCGCCGCTCGGCCGCGAGGTCGCCGAGTTCTTCCACTCGCTCGACATCCTGATCCTCGAGGGGTACGGCCTGTCCGAGGTCACGACCGCGGCGACGGTCAACCGGCCGAACGACTACCGCTTCGGCACGGTCGGCAAGCCCCTGCCAGGCGTCGAGCTCCAGATCGCAACCGACGGCGAGATCCTCATCCGCTCCAACACGGTCTTCGCGGGCTACTACCACGACGACGCCGCGACTCGCGCGACGCTCGACGACGAGGGATTCGTCCATACGGGTGATGTCGGTCAGATCGACGAAGACGGCTTTCTCGTGATCACGGACCGCAAGAAGGACATCATCGTCACGGCCGGAGGCAAGAACGTCGCTCCCCAGAATCTCGAGAACGACCTGAAGGTCCACCGGATCGTCTCCCAGGCCGTCGTGATCGGCGACCGGCGGCCGTACATCGCAGCGCTCGTCACCGTCGACCCCGACGCGGTGGACGGCCTGGACGGCCGACGCCGTCCGGGCAGCCGTGCAGACGGCCGTCGACGACGTCAACGCCGACCGGTCGGGCTTCGAGCAGATCAAGAGGTTCCGGGTGCTTCCACGCGAGTTCAGCATCGAGGAGGACGAGGTCACGCCGACGCTCAAGTTGCGGCGCAAGGTGATCCTCGACCACTTCGCGGGCGAGATCGAAGCCCTGTACGCGGGGGAGTAACTTCGGGGCTACAGGATGCGACGAGCCCCGACGTACTCCGCGGAGTACCACGGATCGTCGAGGCTCGAGATCTTCACGACGTCACCGGTGTGCGGTGCATGGATGAACTCGTCGCCGCCGATATAGATGCCGACGTGACCGACGCCGTCGAAGAAGACGAGGTCGCCGGGCTCGAGCTCGTCACGGGAGACCGGGACGCCCATCGCGTAGAGCGCGTACGTCGAGTGCGGGAGCGAGACGCCGACCTGGGCGTACGCCCACATCACGAGCCCCGAGCAGTCGAAGCCGCCGGGTGCGGCACCTCCCCACACGTACGGCGTTCCGAGCTGCGACATGGCGATCGCGACCACGCCGCCGTGCGTCGAGGGCGGCGCCACGACCGTGGTCGACTCGGGCGCGACCGCCGTGATGCCGACGACGGTGTCCTGCGCCGCCTGCGCCTGAGTCTGGCGCTGGGCGACGAGGCGAGCCTGAGCCATCCGCGCCATCTGCAGCTGCCGCGCCTGCTGAGCGGCGACGAGCTGCGCGATCTGGCTCTTGATCGAGGAGTAGAGCTGCTGCTGCTCGTTGATCTTCGACTCGATCGAGGCCTTGGCCGCGGCGCGCACGGACACCAGGTGCTCCTGCTCGGCGCGGGCCGCCGCGAGCTTCGTCCGGTGCACGACCACGGCATGCTGGAAGTCCGTCACCTCGGTGGCGACACGCGCATCGAGGCTCGTCACGTTCTTGGCGCTGTCGATCCGAGTGATCATGTCGTCCAGGCTCTTCGACCCGAGGATCACCTCGATCGTCGAGTCCTGGTCGGTCGTATAGAGCGACACGAGCCGCTGCCGGATCGCACGCTGGCTCGCCTTGAGGTTTCCGCGCGCGACGTGCAGCTCGTACGCGTTCTCGCGGAGCTGGCGACGCGTCTCGGCGAGCTGGGAGGTCGCCTGGTCGTACTGCGAGCGCGCACGTTCGAGCGAGTCGGACAGACTCTGCAGCTGTCCCATGACAGCCTGTGCCTCGGCGCGCTTCGCCCCGATCGACGGGTCCGCAAACGCTGGGACTGCGGCTGCGAGAGCCAAACAGATCCCGACGAGAACGTACGGCGCCTGCCCCAACCTACGGATAACAACCCCCGGACCGGGGGCGGGACGGGCGCACCGGGAGGGGCCGGTACGTCACGAGTCGGGCAGGCTAGCAGGGTTGCCGGACGGGCGTCAACCGGGAACCTTCTCGAAACTTGAGCAATTCTGCACGAAGTCTGCGACTCCTCCTCGAACGCTGTGGTACGGTCCCGCCCCGTGCTTGGGCAGGCACACACGCCGAAAAGGCGCCTGCTTCCGTTTGTCGTGCTCGCGCTGGCAGTGCTCGTGGCCCCGGCCGTCGGCGGAGCCGGCCGTGCGCCGTCGCGGACCGCTCTGCGTGCGGAGGACGCCAAGATCGCCGCCGAGTCCCGTGCTTCCGTCCTGTCGCTCTATTCGCTCGACCAGCAGCTGGCATCCGCTCAGGCGCGGCTGGGCGCCCTCACGGCGCAGGCCCATGCCCTCCGCACCGAGCGTTCGCAGCTGCGGCAGCAGTTGATCGTCGACCGCAGGAGCACCCGGGTCGCCTCGGAAGGGCTCGACGCACGGCTCCGGACCCTGTACGAGCAGGGCGACGTCGAGCCGCTCGAGATCGTGTTCGGCGCGGCGAGCCTCGACGAGGCGCTTGCTGCTCTCGACAGCCTCACGCGCGAGAGCACCCTCGGAGAGGACGTGCTCGACCAGCTCGAGACGGCCCGCGCGCAGCTCCATGCTGCATCGAGCAGCCTCTCGGCACGCACCGCTGCCCTCGCGACCGCCCTCGGGGAGGCCCGCGCCACCACGCGCTCCCTGGAGGCAGCCCGTGCGCAGCGCAGCGCCTACATCGGCTCGCTGGCAGCGAGACAGCAGCTGACGCAGCAGCAGCTCGCCGCGCTGGAGGCCGAGGCGCAGGCAGCCGACGCCCGCACCGCGACGCTGACCGACGCGCCGCAGCTCGCCTCGGCGCAGCCGGCGGCGGCCGGAGCGCAGACGCTGACCGTGATGGCGACCGGCTATTCGCTCGGCGGCACGACGGCCACCGGACTGCCGGTGGGCTACGGCGTCGCCGCGGTCGACCCGAGCGTGATCCCCCTCGGCACGCACATGACCGTTCCCGGGTACGGAGAAGCGGTCGCGGCCGACACGGGGGGCTCGATCGTCGGGGCGACGATCGACCTCTGGTTCCCCACAACCGCGGAGGCCATGAGCTGGGGCCGGCGCGTTGTGACGATCACGCTGCATTAGGTACGTTCACCCGACCCAGGTGAGCGAGACAATCGACACACGGGAGCATTTGAACCCCCGCGTCCTGCTGGTCGACGACCACGACCTCTTCCGGACCGGGTTGCGCAAGTTGCTCTCAGAGCAAGGAGTTCAGATCGTCGGTGAATGCGACGACGGCGACGACGCGCTGCGCGCGGTGCGCGAGCTCGCGCCCGACGTCGTCGTCATGGACCTGAACATGCCCGGCATCGGGGGCGTCGAGGCCACGCGCCAGATCGCGATGATCGCGCCACTGACCCGTGTGCTCGTGCTCACGATCTCGGATCAGGACGGCGACGTGCTCGAGGCGATCCTCGCCGGAGCATGCGGCTACCTGCTCAAGGACTCGTCGATCGACGACCTGATCGCCGGCATCAACGCCGCCTCGGTGGGCGAGGCGCTCGTCTCGCCGGCGATCGCGGCGAAGGTGCTGCAGCACGTCCGCGCGTCGAGCGCTTCGCGCCGTGACGCGGAGCTGATCAGATCGGAGCTGTCGCAGCGCGAGATCGAGGTGCTGAAGCTGATCGCGAACGGCAAGGACAACGCGCACATCGCGGCCGACCTGCACATCAGCCCGAAGACGGTGAAGAACCACATCTCGAACATCCTGATGAAGCTGCAGATCGAGAACCGCATCCAGGCGGCCGTCGTCGCCGTCCGTTCCGGGCTCGTCTAGCCGCTAGCGAACAGCAGCCGCGTGGCGGCGGAGCTCGGCCAGCGCCGAGCGGAGCCGCGTCAGGTCGCCGGCGTTGCCGTCGAGCCGTTGCGCGACCGAGGAGAGCTCGTCGGTCTTGGTGGCCGTATCCCCGCCGCCGAGCTCGCGCGCCAATTCCGAGAGCCGCCGCTCGAGCCGCAGGCGTTCGCCTTCGAGCGAGAGGGCGTGCGCATAGCCGTCCGTCAGCGTCCGCTCGATGCGATCGAGGTCGCGCTCGGACTCGTCGATCAGCGTCGTGATCCGGTCGAAGAGCTCAGTCATGCGCAGGGAGAGGTGGCCGCATGCCGATTCTTCGACAGAGCGCCGGTCGCCGACAAGGGCCGATGGACCCATCTTCCAGGTCGCGCGGACCCAACCGGGCTCGCCGCCGGCTCGGTCACACTGTGCGGCGGAGATGCGCCTCCTCGTCGCCGTCCTCGCCGCGATCCTCGTACTCGCCCCGGCGGCCGTATCCGCGCCGCGGCTTCCGCTACCCACACGGCTCGCGCACGCCCTCGAGGTGCCGTCGCTGCAGGCAGCCGATTCCGGCGCGATCGCGATCGATCTCGCGTCCGATGCGGTCGTCTTCGAGCGGAACGCCGACACGTCGCTCGCCCCTGCGTCGAACGAGAAGCTGGCAACCACGTTCGCGGCGCTGCGAGCCCTCGGCCCCGCCTACCGCTTCCCGACCGAGGTGCTCGGCCGCGGCCGGCTCGAAGGCACGACCTGGGTCGGAGATCTCTACCTGAAGGGGTTCGGCGATCCTTCGCTGACCTCGAACGGACTGGCGCGCCTTGCGGTCGCGTTGAAGCGCGACGGGATCACCCGCGTCGCGGGGCGCATCGTCGGGGACGAGACGTGGTTCGACAGCAGACGTACGGCACCCGGATGGAAGTCGTCGTTCTTCATCAACGAGTGCTCGCCGCTCTCGGCGCTCGTCGTCGACCGCGCGGTCTACGACAAGCACATCGCCTTGCACCCCGCGCTCGCCGCAGCCGGCCGTTTCCGGCAGATCCTGCGGAAGCACGGGATCACGACCGGGCGGGTGACGGTCGGCCGGGCCCCCGCCGCCGCGAGCTCGCTTGCCAGGATCGAGTCTTCGCCGTTGTCGCAGATCGTCCACTTCATGGACCGTCGAGAGCGACAACTTCACCGCCGAGATGCTGCTCAAGCAGCTGGGAGCGGTTCGCGGCACCGGCGGCACCTCGACCGCCGGGGCGGCCGTCGTCGTCCAGGAGCTGCGCGACGGCGGGATCCCGCTCACGGGCGTTCGGATCGTCGACGGCTCCGGGCTCTCGCTCGACGACCGGCTCACAGTCCGTACGCTCGCAGCGCTGCTGGTCTCGTTCTGGAACGACCCGTCGATGCACGCCACCGTCTGGGGCGCGCTTCCGGTCGCGGGGATCAGCGGAACGCTCAAGAACCGCCTTCAGACCCCGCCTGCGCTCGGCGCCGTGCGGGCGAAGACCGGGACGACGGACGAGGCGTCCGCGCTCTCGGGCTACGTGCGCGCGCGCTACGCCTTCGCGGTGGTCGAGAACGGCAGCCCCGTCTCGTACTGGTCCGCGCACGAGGCCGAAGACCGGTTCGCGACCGCGCTCGCGGCGGCCGCCGGTCCCGCAGGCTAAGAAGCTCTCACAGAATGAGCAGTCGTGCCCGCCGGGTCGGCGAGCAGGGCCGCCAGCTCGGCTTCGGTGCGCAGCGGCACGCCGGCCTTCTCGGCCTTCGCGACCTTGCTGCCCGGCGACTCGCCGACGAACACCGCCGCTGTCTTCTTCGAGACGTTGTCGGAGACCTTCGCGCCGAGCGCCTCGAGGGCCGCCCGCGCCTCCTCGCGCGACATCGTCTCGAGCGTCCCGGTGATCACGTACTGCCGTCCGGTGAGCGGACCTTCGACGGGCCGGTCGTCCTCGTCCGCCTCGAAGCGAAGTCCGATCGCCTCGAGCTCCGCGACGAGCGCTGCATTGGCCTCGTCGGCGAACCACTCCGCGATCGCCTCGGCGCGCTCCGGGCCGATCCCGGGGCACTCCATGATCTCCTCCTGCGACGCGGCCGCCAGCCGTTCGACGCTCCCGAAGTGCCGCGCGAGGTTCTGAGCGGTCACCCAGCCCACGTCGGGGATGTTCAGCCCGAAGAGGACACGGCGGAACGGGATCTCCTTCGACCGCTCGATGGCGGCGATCGTGTTCGTGGCCGAGATCTCGGCGAACCCGTCGAGCGAGAGAAGCTGCTCCTTCGTCAGGCGGTAGAGGTCCGGGAGCGACCGAACGAGGCCGAGCTGCCACAGCCGCCGGACGAGTTGCTCACCGACGCCGTCGATGTCTGCTGCCGCCTGCACCCAGTTGATCAGCGACTCGAGCCCGCGGGACGGGCACGCGCGGTTCGGGCAGCGGTGCATCGCCTCGCCCTCCGGCTTGACGATCGGGGTGTCGCAGAGCGGACACCGCTCGGGCATCCGGAACGGCTTCGTCCCCCGCCGGTGCGGCCCAGCGGGTCCGACGATCTGCGGGATCACGTCGCCGGCCCGCTGGACGATCACGTCGTCGCCCTCGCGGATCTCCTTGCGGTTGATGTCCTCCTCGTTGTGCAGCGTCGCGCGCGAGACGGTGACCCCGCCCACCTCGACCGGTGCCAGCATCGCCCACGGGTTCAGCGCTCCGGTGCGACCGACCCGCACCGCGATCCGCTCGAGCCGCGTGACCGCGGTCAGCGGCGCCCACTTGAACGCCCGCGCCCAGCGCGGGCGCGAGTGGAGCGAGCCGAGTGCCTGCTGCTGAGCGAGCGAGTCGACCTTCACGACGATGCCGTCGATCTCGTAGTCGAGCTTCGCGCGCCGGAGCTCCCAGTCGCGGCACGCCTTGGCGACAGCGTCGATCGACTCGAGTCGCTCGGCGAACGGGTTCGTCGGAAATCCCTGCAAACGAAGCCATTCCAGTGTCTTCGTGTGCGACTCGAGCGTGAGCCCCTCCCGCGCGCCGATGCCGTAGGCCCACATCGACAGCGGCCGTTCGGCGGTGATCTTCGAGTTCTTTTGGCGCAGCGACCCGGCTGCGGCGTTACGCGGATTCGGCGCGACCTTCTTGCCGTCCGCGAGCAGCCGCTCGTTGAGGTCGCGAAACCCGGAGAGCGGCATGTACACCTCGCCGCGCACCTCGACGAGGGCCGGCGGCGAGTCGCCCAGCAGCCGGAGCGGGATCGATGGGATCGTCCGCAGGTTGACGGTGACGTCCTCCCCTTCCTCACCGTCGCCGCGTGTCGCACCGCGCACGAGTACGCCGTTTTCGTAGGTGAGGTTGATCGCGAGACCGTCGATCTTCGGCTCGATCACGTACGCGACCGTCTGAGCCGGATCGTCGAGTCGCTTCGCCACGTCGTCGGCCCACTTGCGCAGCGACGCTTCGTCGGTCACCTTCTCGAGCGAGCCCATCGGCGTCAGGTGGCGCACTTTCCTGAACCGGTCGGAGGGCGGCGCGCCGACTCGCTGTGTCGGCGAGTCAGGCGTCTGAAGATCCGGGTGGTCGCGCTCGAGCGCGAGGAGCTCGTCGTACGCGCGGTCGTAGGTCGCATCGTCGACCGAGGGATCGTCGAGGACGTGGTACTCGTGGAGCCACCGCGCGAGTTGGGTGCGGAGCTCTGCGGCGCGATCGGCCGTGCTAGACGACATCCAGGAGCTCCTCCGCACGATCGACGATCACGTCCGCGTCGGCGAGCGCCTCCCGCTCGTGGATACCGCCCCACGTCACGCCGACAGCGTGGAGGCCGGCCGCACGCGCCGCCTGCATGTCGTACGGCGAATCTCCGACGTACGCTGCGTCAGGAGCCTGGGCGCCGAGTCGCGCGAGCGCAAGTCGAAGCGGCTCGGGATCGGGCTTGTGCCGCTCGGTCTCGTCGCCGCCGACGACGGTGTCGAAGAGGTGTGCCAACGGCAGGCGGGCGAACGCCAGCTCGACCGTGGAGCGGCGCTTCGCGGTCACGATTCCGAGCCGGTGCCCGCGCGCGTGGAGCGCCTCGAGCGTCGCAGCGATGCCGTCGAAGCCTTCGAGCGTCTCGTGCAGCGGCTCGTTGTGCTCGCGGTACACGCGAACGAGCTCGGCGGTACGGCCCGGCCCGAGCGCCTCCATCTGCGCCTCCAGCCCGGGCCCGCCGACGTTCGCGAGCAGCACCTCGTCGCTGAACTCCCGGCCGAGCACGGTCCGGGTCGCATGGCGCATCGACGCGAGGATGATCCCGCCGGAGTCGACGACGGTGCCGTCGAGGTCGAACAGGACGACCGGGTAGCGCAGGCTCACCCGACTACTTGTATCGAACGCCGGTGAGGTAGAGGCCGTGCGGCGGTGCCGTCGCGCCTGCCTCGCTTCGCGGCCGCCCGCCGAGCAACGGCTCCAACTGCAGCCCTTCGAGCATCGTCCCGACCAGCGTCCGCACCATGTGGCGCAGGAAGGAGTCGGCGGTCACCTCGAACACGACGAGATCGTCGCCGGCCTCCAGCCAGCCGGCGCTCTCGACGTGGCGAACAAACATCTCGTGCTGCGTCTCGGTCGGCGTGAACGCGCGGAAGTCGTGCGCGCCGACGAGCGTCTGCGCATTCGCGTCGAGGGCGGCGACGTCGAGCGCCCGAGGATGCCAGAGCGCGCGCGTGGCCTCGAGCGCCGAGCGCTCGCGGCGGCGGTAGACGCGATAGCGGTACGAGCGGGTGCGCGCGTCGAAGCGCGCGCTGAAGTCGCCTTCCGCCTGCTCGGCGGCGACGACGGACAGCGTCGGCCGGCAGCGCCGTGTTCAACGCCCGCGCTGTGCGGGCGACCGGCGGACCGCCCTCGACCTCCACCGACACGACGTTGGCGAGTGCGTGTACGCCCGTGTCGGTACGACCGGCGACGGTGAGGCGCTCGTGAGCCTGTAGAGGCTGCCCAGCGCCTGTTCGAGCGAGCCATGCACGGTGCGCAGGCCGGGCTGTGAGGCGAAGCCCTGGAAACGCGTGCCGTCGTACTCGAGCGTCAGCTTGAGGCGCACGTCAGGGGCTCCTGACTCCTCTTGTAAGGTGTTCCATATGCTCTATTCACTTGCTTACCGTTCGATATACTCTACTCGTGACCACCGAGCAGAGCTTCCTCCTGCAGCGCGTCCAGCCGGCGATGATCGGGCTGATCGACGGCTCGTTGTCGACGCTCGCGCCGATCTTCGGAATCGCCTTCTACACGCGCAGTTCGCATGCCGCGTTCGTCGCCGGGTTGGCGACGGCGATCGGTGCGGCCATCTCGATGGCCTTCTCGGAAGGGCTTTCGGACACGGGCGAGCTGACCGGACGCGGCAGTCCTGCTCTCCGCGGGGCGATCACCGGCTTCGGGACCTTCATCGGCGGCATTCTCCACACGCTGCCGTTCCTGATCACCCAGTTCCGCGCCGCCGTGATCGCAGCGGCGATCGTCGTCGCCTTCGAGCTCGTCGGCCTGGCGATCTTGCGCTGGCGCTTCTTCGACACCGGCTTCGCACGATCGCTGCTCGCGGTATCGATCGGCGGCGCCGTGATCGCCGTCGTCGGCGCCCTGATCGGCTCCGGCGCCTAGAAGGTCGGTGCCTGGCACGAGGCGCCAGGCACCAGTCTTATTTCGCTTCGTCCTCGGTGGGAGTCTCGGGCTCGTCGGCCTCGTCGACCGGCTCTTCGTCGCCCTCGTCCTCGTCGCCCTCGTCGGCCCCGTCCTCGTCCTCGTCGTCGTCGACGTCGGCGTCCGACCTCGGCCTCCTCGGCCTCCGGCTCGGCGACGGCGGGGGCCGCGGTCGCGCGCTCCTCGCGCTGGGTCGCGACGTACTCCTCGTCGACGAGCTCGAGGTATGCCATCTCGGCCGCGTCGCCGGGACGAGGGCCGATGCGCACGATTCGCGCGTATCCGCCCGGACGATCCTTGAACCGCGGAGCAACCTCGGCGAACAGCTTGTGGACGACGTCGCGCGAGCGCAGGACGGCCGTCGCCTGGCGCCGCGCGTGCAGGTCGCCGCGGCGACCGAGCGTGATCATCTGCTCGGCGAGCGGCTTCACCGCCTTCGCCTTGGTCACCGTCGTCCGGATGCGCCCGTGCTCGATCAGCGCGCCCGCGAGGTTCGCATAGAGCGCCTTCCGGTGCGCGGCATCGCGCCCGAGCTTCTTCCCTGTCCGCTGGTGGCGCACGATCCGGCTACTCGACCCCTGCGCCGTTCGTGCTGCCGCCGCGAAGCGTCAGCCCGTGCTGGGCGAGTGTCTCCTTGACCTCTTCGATCGACTTCTTGCCGAAGTTGGGGATCGCAGCCAGCTCGGACTCGGACTTGACCACGAGGTCGCCGATCGTCTCGATGCCGACGCGCTTCAGGCAGTTGTACGAGCGAACGCCGAGCTCGAGCTCCTCGATCGGGAAGTTCTCCATCCCGCCGGCAAGCGACGGAGCGGCCTCGCCGGCGCCGTCGCCGTCGACGACCGCGTCGCGGTAGTGCTCGATGCGGTCGAGGTCGGTGAAGATCGCGAGCTGGCGGATCAGGATCTCGGCCGCCTCGGCAATCGCATCCTTCGGATCGATCGAGCCGTCGGTCGTGACGTCGAGGACGAGCTTGTCGTAGTCCGTCCGCTGCCCGACGCGTGCCGCCTCCACGTCGTAGGAGACGCGGTTGATGGGCGAGAACATCGAGTCGACCGGGATGACGCCGATGGTGTGCGCCTGGCCGCGGTTACCCTCGGCCGGGACGTAGCCACGGCCGCGTCCGATCGTCAGCGTGACCTCGAGGCGGCCCTTCGACGACAGGTTGGCGATCTCCAGGTCCGGGTTCAGGATCTCGAGATCGGCGGGCGCCTCGATGTCGGCGGCCGTGACGACGCCTTCCCCGCGCTTCGTCAGCCGCACTTCGACCTCGGGCGACTCGCCGTGAAGGATGCAGACGAGCTGCTTGAGGTTGAGGATGATGTCGGTCACGTCCTCCCGGACGCCCGGCAGGGTTGTGAACTCGTGGGCCACGCCCTCGATCTTCACCGAGGTGACCGCGGCGCCCTCGAGCGACGAGAGCAGCACACGGCGCAGCGAGTTGCCGAACGTGTAGCCGAACCCGCGGTCGAGCGGCTCGATCACGAACACACCGTGGTGCTCGGTGATCTCCTCGTGGGTGATCTTCGGGACCTGGAAGTCGGTCGCGCGTACTGCCATCTTTTCCTTTCTCCCTGCTAGCTTGAAAAAACTCGGGCCGGGCCTACCGACGCTTGGCTGCCTCGGTCGAGCTGGTTACTTCGAGTAGAGCTCGACGATCAGCTGCTCGGAGACCGGCGTGTCGATCTCGGCACGCTCGGGCCACTTGAGCACGGTACCCGAGAGGCCGTCGTGATCTGCCTGCAGCCACGGTGCGACGGCGGCCGTGAGATCGGTCGCGTCGCGGACGATCTGCTCCGCGGTCGATCCCGTCTTCAGCGTGACGACGTCTTCCGGCGTCACCTGGTAGCTCGGGATGTTGACGCGGCGGCCGTTGACCCGGAAGTGGCCGTGCCGCACGAGCTGCCGCGCCTGAGCGCGCGATGCCGCGAAGCCGAGCCGGTAGACGACGTTGTCGAGCCGCGTCTCGAGCATCCGCAGGAGGTTGTCGCCCGTGATGCCTCCCTGCTTGTTCGCCTTGTCGTAGTACGTTCGGAACTGCGTCTCCAGCAGGCCGTAGTAGCGGCGTGCCTTCTGCTTCTCGCGCAACTGGAGGAGATATTCGCTCTGCTTGATCCGGCCGCGGCCGTGCTCGCCCGGCGGGTACGACCGGCGCTCGATCGCGCACTTCTCCGTCAGGCAGCGCTCGCCCTTCAGGAAGAGCTTGATGCCCTCGCGCCGGCACTGCTTGCACTTCGGTGAACGGTCTCTGGCCACGCTAGACCCTGCGCCGCTTCTTCTGCCGAACGCCGTTGTGGGCCTGCGGCGAGACGTCTTTGACACCGAGAATCTCGAGCCCGGCGGCCTGGAGCGAGCGGATCGCCGTCTCGCGCCCGGAGCCTGGCCCCTTGACGAAGACCTCGACCTTCTGCAGGCCGTGCTCCATGCCCTTGCGCGCGGCCGAATCGGCCGTCACCTGCGCGGCGAACGGCGTCGACTTGCGCGAGCCCTTGAAGCCGGCCGAGCCGGCGGACTCCCAGACGATCACGTTCCCCTCGTGGTCGGTAAGGGCGACGATCGTGTTGTTGAACGACGTCTTGATGTGCGCCTGGCCGATCGCGATGTTCTTGCGGACGCGGCGGCGCGTGCGACCGCGCGTCGCGGCTCTACGAGGAGGCGCCACGCTACTTGGCCTTCTTGCCGCGACCGACGGTCTTCTTCGGGCCCTTGCGCGTGCGGGCGTTCGTCTTCGTCCGCTGGCCGCGGGCGGGCAGGTTGCGGCGGTGGCGCAGGCCGCGATAGGCGCCGATCTCGGAAAGGCGCTTGATCGCCTGCGTCCGCTCGCGCCGCAGGTCGCCCTCGACCTGCTGGTTGGCGTCGATGTAGTCGCGGAGCTTCGCGACCTCGTCCTCCGTCAGGTCGCGGACCTTCGTGTCCGGCGAAAGCCCGAGCGCCGCGCAGATCTTGAGCGCGGACGGCTGACCGATCCCGTAGATGTAGGTCAGACCGATCTCGAGTCGCTTCTGATTCGGCAGGTTGACGCCTGCGATCCGGGCCAATCTCGCTCCTTATCCCTGGCGCTGCTTGTGACGCGGGTTGTTCGTGCAGATGACCATGGTGCGCCCGTGCCGCTTGATCACGCGGCACCGCTCGCACATGGGCTTCACGGACGGACGGACTTTCATCAGACTCAGCTTCCTCGAAAGGGACGTGCGCGTGCAGGCATTCGCCCGCCGACGCGGATCGTCATCGTACCAGGACCCCTGCCTCTGTGAGCACGCGCGGGCCGTCCGCGGTGACCGCGACGGTGTGCTCGAAATGCGCTGCAAGCGACCCGTCCGACGTCGAGATCGACCACCCGTCGTCGTGCAGGAAGACGTCCGGCCCGCCGGCCGTGATCATCGGCTCGATCGCGATCGTCATGCCCTCGCGGAGCTCCGGCCCGCGGTGGGCGGAGACGAAGTTCGGCACCTGCGGGTCTTCGTGCATCGAGCGCCCGACGCCGTGCCCCACCAGGCTGCGAATGATGCTGAAGCCGGCGCTCTCGGTGACCTCCTGGACCGCCCGCGAGATGTCGGAGACGGAGTTTCCGAGCGTCGCCTGCTCGATGCCGGCGGCCAGCGCCGCGCGGCACGCATCGAGCAGCCTCTGCGCGTCGGCCGAGATCGTGCCGACCGGGAACGTCCAGGCGGAATCGGCGACGAAGCCGCCGAGCGTGACGCCGACGTCGACCGACAGGATGTCGCCGTCCTCGAGCACGCCCGGACCTGGGATGCCGTGAACGACCATGTCGTTCGGCGACAAGCAGGTGGCGGCGGGATACCCCTTGTAGCCCTTGAAGGTCGGGATGCCGCGATGCGAGCGGATGAAGTCCTCGGCGATCGCGTCCAACTCGGCGGTCGTGACCCCCGGCTGCGCGTGCTGCTCGAGCAGCGCAAGCGTGCCGGCGACGACCGCGCCGGCCCGGCTCATGGTCTCGATCTCGCGGCGGCTCTTGCGGATGATCACGCGTGCGTCCTTCGAAGCTCCTCGAGCGCGGCCCGGGTCTCGGCCCAGACCTCGCCGATCTCCCCGCCCGCCTGGAGCGGAAGGAGTGTGCCGGTCGACCGGTAATGCTCGACCACCGGCTCCGTCTCCCGATGGTAGATGCCGAGGCGCCGCTCGATCCCCTCCGGTGTGTCGTCCGTCCGGTTCTCGAGCGTGGCGCGGCGTGTGAGCCGCTCGATCGCCATGCCGTCCGGCAGGTCGAAGAAGAGAATCGCGTCGAGCCGGCGGTCGAGCGACTCGAGCAGCTCGTCGAGCGCGCTCGCCTGCTCGAGGTTCCGGGGGAACCCGTCGAGGATGAAGCCGTCGGCGGCGTCCGGCAGCGACAGGCGATCGCCGATCAGCGCGATCGTCAGCTCGTCGGGCACCAGGTCGCCGCGGTCGAGGATCGGCTGCACCTGCCGCCCGAGCGGCGTCTGCTCGGCGATCGCGGCGCGGAACATGTCGCCGGTCGAGATGTGTGGGATGCCGAACTCGGCGGCGATGCGTTGCGCCTGCGTGCCCTTGCCTGCGCCCTGAGGGCCGAGCACGAGGAGGTTCAGCGCAAGAACCCTTCGTACGAGCGCATCATCATCTGCGACTCCATCTGGCGCATCGTGTCGAGCGCGACGCCGACCACGATCAGGACGGAGGTGCCTCCCAGGGCGCGCGAGGTCGCCTGAGAGAAGCCGAAGTGGTTGATGAAGACCGACGGCAGCACTGCGACGGTCGCCAGGAACAGCGAGCCGGGCAGCGTGAGCCGCGTCAGGACGCGGTCGAGATACTGGGCCGTCGGCGGGCCCGGGCGGATCCCGGGGATGTAACCGCCGTTCTTGCGCAGGTTGTCGGCCTGGTCGACCGGGTTGAACTGCACAGCGGTGTAGAAGAACGTGAAGGTCACGATCAGCGCGGCCTCGACGAGGAGATACGTGCTGGAGGCCGGCGTGAAGTGCGTGTTGATGAACGTCTGCGTGCCCGGCAGGAACGAGCTGAGCGTCTGCGGCAGCGCGAGCAGCGCCGCGGCGAAGATCACCGGGATCACGCCGGCCATGTTCACGCGGAGCGGCATGTAGGTCGAGCCGCCGGTCGTCTGCCGGCGGCCGACGACCCGCTTGGCGTACTGGATCGGGATCCGGCGCTGACCCTCCTGGACGAACACGACCGAGACGACGACGCCGAGCGCGATCAGCGGGAAGAAGAGCTTCTCCAGCGGGCCGCCGTTGATCCAGGCGTTGATCCCGGCGGGGGCCGACGTGAGGATCGAGGCGAAGATCAGCAGCGAGATGCCGTTCCCGATCCCGCGCTTCGTGATCATCTCGCCCATCCACATCAGGCACGTCGTGCCGGCGGTGAGCGTGACGATGATCAGCACGAGCCGCCCGGGGTTCCCGGACAGCGCGCCCTCGCGGTGGAAGAGGTAGGCGTACCCGGCGGCCTGCGCGGCGGCGAGCACGACGGTCAGGTAACGCGTGTACTGGTTGATCTTGGCGTAGCCCGCTTCGCCTTCCTTCTGGAGCTGCTCGAGCGACGGGATCACGACCGTCAGCAGCTGCAGGATGATCGAGGCCGTGACGTACGGCATGATCCCGAGCGCGAAGATCGAGAATCGCGACAGCGCGGACCCGGAGAAGAGGTTGAGCAGGCCCAGGATCGAGCCGCCGTTGTTGTTGAAGAAGTTCTCGATCTGCGCCGAGTCGACGCCGGGCGCCGGCATGAACGAGCCGAAGCGGTAGACCGAGAGGATGAACGCCGTGAAGAGCAGGCGCTTTCGGAGCTCTGGCACGCGCCATGCGTTTGCGAGCCAGCTCAGCATCGCTTAGCTCTCCTCCGCCGCGGGCTCGTCGTCGGCACCGCCGGCCGAGCGCGTGCGGCCCTCCGGGCGGCGCTTCAGGTTCTTCGGCTTGCGCGCCTTGCGGCTCGCGCAGAACGGTGAGCGAACCGCCCGCCGCCTCGACCTTCTCGCGCGCCGTCTCGGAGGCGGCGTGCACCGTGATGGTCAGCTTCTTCGTCAGCTCGCCGGAGCCGAGCAGCTTGACGTCCTTGCGCACGGAGCGGATGAGGCCCTTCGCCTTCAGCGTCTCCACCGTGACCTCGTCACCGGCGTCGAAGCGATCGAGATCGCGAACGTTGATCGCCTGCGTCTCGGTCCGGAACGGGCCGATCGGCATCGCGTCGGCGGAGGTGTTGCCGCGCAGCTTCGCGGTGCGCATGGCGAGCGGCATCTGGCCGCCCTCGAACCCGGCACGCATCGCGTGTGAGCCGGCGCGCGACTTCTGGCCCTTGATCCCGCGGCCCGAGTAGCGGCCCTTGCCCGAGCCCATGCCGCGGCCGACCCGCTTGCGGGCCTTCCGCGCCTGGGCGGGCTTCAGGTTCGACAGGTTGAGCTCGCCGGGCACTACGCGTCTTCGACCTTCACGAGATGGCGCACCTTCCGCAGCATGCCATCGACGACGGGGCCGGCCTCCTGCTCGGACTGCTTGCCGATCCGCCCGAGGCCGAGCGCACGAAGGGTGCCGCGATGGCGATGCGACTGGCCGATCCCGCTACGCACCTGCGTCAGCTTGAGCTTCGCCATCAGCACTCACCTCCTTGGCGTCTGCCGGCTCCGGAGCCTCCACCGGCGCCTTGTAGGGAAGCACTTCGGCGATGGTCTTGCCGCGCGCCCTCGCGACCTCCTCGGGCCGCCGCAGCTGGCGCAGCGCGACCTCGGCCGCCTTGAGCATGTTGATCGGGTTGGTCGTCCCGAGCGACTTCGCGAGCACGTCGCGGATGCCGCCGAGCTCGAGCACCGCGCGTACGCCGCCGCCAGCGATGACGCCGGTGCCGGGCGAGGCCGGGCGCAACAGGACGCGGGCGGCGTCGAACCGGCCGAGCGACTCATGGGTGATCGTCTGACCGTGCTTGGGCACGGTGAAGAGGTTCTTCCTCGCGTCGTCGACGGCCTTCGAGATCGCGAGCGGCACTTCACGCGCCTTCCCGTAGCCGATCCCGACGCGGTCGACCTCGTCGCCGATCACCACGAGCGCGGTGAACGAGAAACGCCGTCCGCCCTTGACCACCTTGGCCACGCGGTTGATCTCGACCACGCGCTCCTTCAGCTCTCTCGTCTCGCCAACGTCCATCGCCATCAGAAATCGAGTCCTCCTTCACGGGCGCCGTCGGCCAACGCCTTCACGCGACCGTGGAACAGGTAGCCGCCGCGGTCGAACACGACGCGCTCGATGCCGGCCTTCTTCGCATCCACGGCCAGGGCCTTCCCGACCTCGGATGCCTGCGCCGTCTTGTCGCCGCGGGCCTTGCCCATGTCGAGCCACGACGAGGCGGCCAGTGTGCGGCCCGAGTCGTCGTCGACCAGCTGCGCGAAGATGCCGCGATTCGAGCGGAACACGACCAGGCGCGGGCGCTCGGCCGTGCCGCGGACCTTGCCGCGCACGCGCCGATGACGCCGGAGGCGAGCCTCCCTCGTCGACAAGCCGCTGCTCATGCCCGCTTCCCGACCTTCCGGCGCACGAACTCGCCCTCGTAGCGAATCCCCTTGCCCTTGTAGGGCTCGGGCGGCCGGACCTTGCGGATCTCCGCGGCGGTCTGACCGACGATCTGCTTGTCGATCCCGCGCACGATCACCTGGGTCGGGACCGGCACCTCGAACGAGATGCCCTCGCGCGGCTTGATCTTCACCGAATGCGAGTAGCCGACCTGCAGCTCGAGATCGGATCCGGCCATAGCCGCACGGTAGCCGACGCCCTGAATCTCGAGGCGCTTTTCGAAGCCCGACGGTCACGCCTTCGACCATGTTCGCGATCAGCGTCCGCGTCAGCCCGTGGAGCGCCCGATCCTCGCCGCGCTCGGTCGGCCGGGTGACGAGGATCGTGCCGTCCTCCTGCGCGATCTCCATCCGCGAAGGCACGACCTGCGCGAGCTCACCCTTCGGCCCGGACACCGTGACACGGCCAGGGTCGACCGACACGGTCACTCCCGCGGGCACGTCGATGGGTCTCTTGCCGATACGACTCATCAGGCTCTACCAGACGAAACAGATCACTTCGCCGCCGATGCCCTCCCGCTCGGCGGTGCGGCTCGTGACGACGCCGCGGGAGGTGGACATGATGGCGGTGCCCATGCCGCCGAGGACGCGCGGCAGCCGGTCCTTCCCGGCGTAGATCCGCCGTCCGGGCTTCGACACGCGCTTGAGATCGGTCAACACCCGCTCCCGGCCGCGGCCGTACTTCAGCTCGACCACCAGCGTCGGATGGGTTCCGCTCTCGGCGATGTGGAAGTCGCGGATGTAGCCCTCCTCCTTGAGGATGCGCGCGATCTCGACCTTGAGCTTCGAATTCGGCATCTCGGTCTGATCGTGCAGCGCCTTGTTGGCGTTGCGGATGCGGGTGAGCATGTCTGCGACTGGATCGGTGAGCATGTCTGTTCTCGGTCCTCCTACCAGGAGCTCTTCGTCATGCCCGGGATCACGCCCTGGTGGGCGAGCTCACGCAGGCAGATGCGGCAGAGCCCGAACTTCTTGAACACGGCGCGCGGACGACCGCAGCGGTTGCAGCGCGTGTAGTTGCGAACCCTGTACTTCTGCGGCCGCGCGGCCTTCACGACCAACGACTTCTTCGCCATCCGTTAGCTCCTCTGCCCTTCCGCCGCGAACGGGAGACCGAGCTCCGTCAAGAGGGCCCGGGCCTGGTTGTCGTCGACGGCAGTCGTCGTGATCGCGACGTCGAGGCCGCGGATCTGGTTGATGCTGTCGTAGTCGATCTCGGGAAAGATGATCTGCTCGCGCACACCCAGCGAGTAGTTGCCCCGGCCGTCGAACGAGTCGGGGCTCAGGCCGCGGAAGTCGCGAATGCGGGGCAGGGCGATCGACACGAGCCGGTCGAGGAACTCCCACATGCGATCGCCGCGCAACGTCACGCGCACCCCGACGGGCATCCCTTCGCGGATCTTGAACTGCGCGATCGACTTACGCGCACGACGCACCTGGGCGCGCTGGCCCGCGATGATCGTCAGCTCCTCGAGCGCGGCGTCGATCTGCTTGGCGTCCGTCTTGCCTTCGCCGACGCCCATGTTCAGCGTGATCTTCGCGACGGTCGGCGACTGCATGACCGATTCGAGCGCGAGCCCCTCTTTCAGCTTCGGGCGCAGCTCGTCGTTGTAGCGCTGCTTGAGCCGCGGCACGTAGGTCTCCTCGGTCACGCTCACCGGTCGATCTCCTGGCCGCAGCCGTCGCGCTTGCAGACGCGCACCTTGACCGCCTCGCCGCCCTTGGCTTCCTTGAAGCGATACCCGATGCGGGTCGGCAGCTTGCAGGTCGGGCACACGACCATCACGTTCGAGATGTCGACGGTCGACGCGCGGTCGATGATCCCGCCCGGCATCATCTGCGTCCCGCCCATGCGGCTCGCGTCGCGGATCGGGCGCGGCTTGCGGTGGCGCTTCTGGATGTTCAGGTTCTCGACGAGCACCTTGCGGTCGCGCGGAAGCGCCTCGAGGACGCGCCCCTGCTTGCCCCGGTCCTTGCCGGTGAGCATCTGCACGGTGTCGCCTTTTTTGATCTTCAACGCCATCTCAAAGCACCTCTGGAGCCAGACTCACGATCTTCATGAAGTTCTTCTCGCGCAACTCGCGGGCAACCGGCCCGAAGATGCGCGTTCCGCGCGGGTTCCGCTGGTTGTCGATGATCACCGCCGCGTTCTCGTCGAACGCGATCAGCGTCCCGTCGTCGCGGCCGAAGGGCTTCTTCGTTCGCACGACGACGGCCTTCACCACCTCGCCCTTCTTGATCGCGCCCTGCGGGGCCGCGCTCTTGACGGTCGCGGTGATGATGTCGCCGACACGCGCGTAACGGCGCTTCGAGCCGCCCGCAACGCGGATGCAGAGTAGCTCACGGGCACCCGTGTTGTCGGCGACCTTCAGGCGTGTCTCCTGCTGGATCATCGTCTCCCTACTTCGCCTTCTCGACGATCTCGGCCAACCGCCAGTGCTTGGTCTTCGACAGCGGCCGCGTCTCGACGATGCGCACCGTGTCGCCGACGCCGGCCGAGTTCTGCTCGTCGTGGGCGTGGAACTTGACGCTCCGGCGCACGACCTTCTTGTAGCGCGGGTGGCTCTTGATCACGTCGACCTTGACGACGATCGTCTTGTCCCCGGCATCGGAGACGACGACGCCGCGGCGCTCCTGGCGCCGGCCGCGCTCGCCCTCCGGCTTCGGCGTCCGGGTGATCGGCTTGCGCGGAACGGCAGGCTCGCGCTTCGGGCGCGGCCGCGTGCGCCGCAGCGAGCGCGGAACGTGCTTGCGCGAGCGTGTCGGCTTGGCCGGCGCTTCGGGCTCTGCCTCGACCGTTGGCTCGGGCTCTGCCTCGACGGCAGGCTCAGCTTCCGCGGCAGCAGGCTCGGCTTCGGTCCGCGGGCTCGGTGCCAGGCAGCCTCGCCGGGCGGCAGGCGCCTCCTAGGCTTCGTCCGCGGCGGAGGTGCCGGGCACCTGCTCGTCCGTCGTCTCGTTCTTCTCTTCGTCCGCCATCTAGCTCTTCACCCTCACGTTTCGGTCGTGCTGAACGGTCAAGATGCGCGCGATCTCCCGCTTTGCCATCTTCAGTCGCGCCGTGTTCTCGAGCGCGCCCGCGGCGGCCTGGAAGCGGAGGTTGAACAGCTCCTGCCGCGTGTCCGCGAGCCGGTCGTGCAGCTCGTCGTCGGTCAGGTCGTGCATGTCCTTAGCCCGCAAACAGATCACCGCCCTCGCGCGTCACGAACTTCGTCTTGATCGGGAGCTTCTGGCCGGCAAGGCGGAGCGCTTCCTTGGCGAGCGGCTCGGACACACCTGCGAGCTCGAACATCACCCGGCCGGGCTTCACGACGGCGACCCAGCCCTCCGGCGAGCCCTTTCCTTTGCCCATGCGCGTCTCGGCCGGCTTCTTGGTGAACGGCTTGTCGGGAAAGACGTTGATCCACACCTTCCCTCCGCGCTTGATCTTGCGCGTCATCGCGATCCGGGCGGCCTCGATCTGCCGGTTGGTGACCCAGCCGTTTTCGAGCGCCTTGATGCCGTACTCCCCGAACTGGACGGAGGCCTGGCCCTTGGTGTCGCCGCGGCGGCGGCCGCGGTGCACCTTGCGGAACTTCGTCTTCCTCGGGAGCAGCATCAGTCCTCAGCCTTCTTCCGGCGCGTGGCCGGCTTCTTCGCAGCGGGCCCCGCGGGGGCCTCCGGAGCGGGGGCCTCGGCAGGAGTCTCGGGAGCAGCGGCCTCGGGAGCAGCGGCCTCGGGAGCCGGAGCCTCGATCTTCGGAGCGGCCTCGGGCGTCTCGACGACCGTCTCCTCGACGGGCGCCGTCGTTGCCTCGTCGACCGCGGGCGGCTGCTCGGCGGGCGGGCGGCGGCGCGACGACTGCGGCGACTGCGTCGCGGAGCCGCGCGAGCGATCCGACGGCGGACGACCCGAGGTGGAGGCCGGCGGACGGCCTGCGCCCGACGTCGAACCGGAGGCGGCACCACGGCCACGGCCGCCACCGCTCCGCTGTCCCGGGCGGCCGCGCCGCACCGGACCAAGCCCTTCGCGATCCTGCTGGCGCCCGCGACCCGACTCCCGGGAGGCGCCGAGCCCTTCGGTGACGCCGCCGCGGCGGCGGGCCGTGTCCTGGTCGCCGAGCCGCGTCTCACGGGTGCCGCCGGGGACGCCGTAGCCCTCGGGCATGATCTCGCCCTTGTTGATCCAGACCTTGACGCCGATGCGGCCGGTCGGGGTCTTCGCCTCGACGAAGCCGTAGTCGATATCGGCGCGGATCGTGTGCAGCGGGACGCGCCCCTCCGAGTACTGCTCGGACCGGCTCATCTCGGAGCCGCCGAGGCGGCCGGAGCACTGAACCTTCACGCCGGCCGCGCCGGAACGGATGGCCGATGCGAGCGAGCGCTTCATCGCCCTGCGAAATGAAACCCGGTTTTGCAACTGTTCCGCGATCGACTGTGCGACGAGCTTGGCGTCCAGCTCGGGGCGCTTGATCTCGTTGATGTTGATGTGGACGTTCTTCTGCGTCATCGCGTGCACTTCTTTGCGCAGCGCGTCGACCTCGACGCCCGACTTTCCGATCACGATCCCGGGGCGCGCGGTGTAGATGTCGATCGTGATCCGCTGCTTGTCCTTGCGGATCAGGATGTCCGACAGTCCTGCGTGCGACAGCTTCTTGAGGATGTGCTCGCGAATCCGGATGTCCTCGATCAGTGCGCCGGCGAACTCCTTCTTGCCGACCATCCAGTTCGACTTCCAGTCGTGGATGACGCCGACACGCAGACCGCCCGGATGAACTTTTTGTCCCATTAGCCGTTCGTCTCCCTCTGGGCGACCTTGATCGTGATATGGCACGTGCGCTTGCGGATGCGGGCGACGCGGCCGCGCGCGCGTGCGCGCCAGCGCTTGATCGTCGGCCCCTCGTCGACGTACGCGGCGGCGATCACGAGCTCGTCGCCCTTCCAGTACAGCTCGGGGTTGGACTCGGCGTTCGCGACGGCCGAGCGCAGCACCTTCTCGACCTCGATCGCAGCCGCGCGCTCGGTGAAGGCGAGGATCGTCCGCGCCTCGGGAACGCTGCGCCCGCGGATGTGGTCGGTCACGAGGCGCGCCTTGCGCGGCGACACGTGAACGAACTTGGCGACCGCTTGCACGGTCCGGACGGTTTCGGTCGCTGCGGCCACTAGCGCTTCTTCACCTGGGTCTTCTGATCACCGGCGTGCCCGCGGAAGTGACGCGTCGGAGCGAACTCGCCGAGCTTGTGCCCGACCATCTGCTCCGAGATGAACACGGGCACGTGCTTGCGGCCGTCGTGGACCGCGATCGTGTGCCCGACCATCTGCGGGAAGACCGTGCTCGACCGCGACCACGTGCGAATCATCTGCTTGGAGCCCGACGTGTTCATCGCCTCGATGCGGCCGAGCAGCCGCTCCTCGACGAAGGGCCCTTTCTTCGAGCTTCTACTCATGATCCCGCTCCGGCACCGGCAAAGCCGGTACCTCCGCTGTTTGTGATCTCCGCCAAGTCCACGATCACCGCTTGTCCTTCCCGCGGCGACGGCCGCGAACGATCAGCTTGTCCGATTCCTTGTGCTTCGGCCGGGTGCGCTTGCCGAGAGTGGGAACGCCCCACGGCGTGACCGGGTGGCGGCCGCCCTTCGACTTGCCCTCGCCGCCGCCGTGCGGGTGGTCGACCGGGTTCATCGCCGAGCCGCGCACCGTCGGGCGCTTGCCGAGCCAGCGGCTCCGGCCGGCTTTGCCGCCCGTGATGTTGCCGTGGTCGACGTTGCCGACCTGCCCGACCGTGGCCCGACAGGTGAGCAGCACGCGGCGCATCTCCCCGGATGGGAGACGCAGCGTCGCGTAACCGCCGTCCTTGGCGACGAGCTGGATGCCCGAGCCCGCGGAGCGAGCCATCTGCCCGCCGCGGCCCGGCTTCAGCTCGACGTTGTGCACGAGCGTGCCGGTGGGGATGTTGTCGAGCGGCAGCGCGTTGCCCGGCTTGATGTCGGCATCGGGCCCGGACTGCACGAACGAACCGACCCGCAGCCCGGCCGGGGCGATGATGTAGCTCTTGAAGCCGTCCGCGTAATGGAGCAGCGCGATGCGGGCCGAGCGGTTCGGGTCGTACTCGACCGCGGCCACCTTTGCCGGCACCCCGTCCTTCGTCCGCTTGAAGTCGACGACGCGGTAGCGGCGCTTGTGACCGCCGCCCTGGTGGCGCGTCGTGATGCGACCGTTGTTGTTACGGCCGCCCTTCTTCGTCAGCTTCTCGGTCAGCTTCTTCTCGGGCTTCGACTTCGTCACCTCGGCGAAGTCGGAGACCGTCATGAAGCGGCGGCCGGGGCTGGTCGGCTTGAACCTCCGGACGGGCATCAGTGGTTCACCTCGCTACATGAGCGGATGCCCGGGGTGCGAGCACCAAGCCAGGCAAGGACGCAGGGAGCGTTCGTGCCAGTCGGCACGGGCGCGACCGAGGACGCGGCATGGCGCAGCGTGATCGCGCGCCGGGCGCCGTGAGATGTGGCGTGGTGGGCCACTAGATCTGCGCTCCTTGGAAGATCTCGATCGTGTCGCCGGCGCGCAGCTGCACGACGGCCTTCTTCCAGCCGGGGCGCACGCCGCGGTACAGGCCGCGCCGCTTCGGCTTGGCGGCCACCTTGACGATGTTGACCCGCTCGACCTTGACGTTGAAGAGCTCCTCGACGGCCTGGCGGATCTGCGTCTTGTGCGCGTCCGGGTGGACCTTGAACGTGTAGCTGCCGCGGGTCGTCGCCTCGTAGCTCTTCTCGGAGACGATCGGCTTCAGCACAACTTGCGAGGCGTGCATTACTGCGCCCTCCCGGTGACGACGGGCAGCGCGCCCTCGGTGAAGAGCAGCGAACGCGCCCAGACGACGGCGCCGACCTCGAGCTCGGTGGGCGAGACGATCGCGACCCGCTCGAGGTTGCGGAAGCTCTTGATCAACGCCTGCTCCTCCGGCTGGGCGACGACGACGAGCGGCGTCGGAAGGCCGGCTCCCTCGACGAAGCCCTTGGCGGCCTTGGTCGAGGGCTCGTCGAACGACGAGGCCGACACGATCGCGATCGTCCCCTCGCCGGCGTGGCTTGCGAGTGCCGAGCGCAGGGCCGCCTTCGCCGCCTTGCGGTTGACCTTCTGCGTGAACGTGCGCGGCTGCTTGGCGAACGCGTGACCGCCGCCGGTGAACTGGGGCGCGCGAATCGTGCCCTGGCGCGCGCGGCCGGTTCCCTTCTGGCGCCACGGCTTCGCGCGGCCGCCGGAGACGAGACTACGGCTCTTCGTCGCGTTCGTGCCGGCGCGACCCGCATTCAGCTCGGAGCGCACGGCCTCGTGCACGAGATGCGGCTTGACCTCGGCGGCGAACACGCTCTCTTCGAGCGCGACGTCCTTGGCCTTCTTGCCCGACAGGTCGAGTTGCGGTGCGTTCGCCATCAGCCTCGCACCTCGACGAGCCCGTTCTTCGGGCCGGGGATCGCACCCTTGACGAGCAACAGGTTCCGCTCGGCGTCGATGTCGTGCACGGTCAGGCCCAGCTGCGTGACGCGCTTGCCGCCCATGCGGCCGGCCATCTTGATGCCCTTGAACACGCGCGACGGCGTCGCCGACGCGCCGATCGAGCCGGGCTTACGGATGTTGTGCGAACCGTGGGAGCGCGGGCCCGAGCTGAAGTTGTGACGCTTGATCGTTCCCTGGAAGCCCTTGCCGATCCCGATCCCGGCGACCTTGACCTTGTCGCCGGGCTCGAACAGCGACACCGTGACGGTCTCGCCCTCGACCGCGCCGTCGATGCCGCCGCGGAACTCGACGAGCCTCCGGTGCGCGCCGACCTTGAACTTCGCGAGGTGGCCGCGCTCGGCTTTCGTCAGCTTGCGGTCGGCGACCGCGTCGAAGGCGAGTTGCACGGCCTCGTAGCCGTCGGCGTCCTCGGTCCGCACCTGGACGACCGGGCACGGGCCGGCCTCGATCACGGTCACGGGGGTGACGCGTCCCGTCTCCGCGTCGAAGATCTGCGTCATGCCGAGCTTGCGTCCGAGGATTCCCTTGGCCACGTCCGTCCCGTCCTCAGAGCTTGATCTCGATGTCGACGCCCGCCGGGAGATCGAGCCGCATCAGCTGGTCGATCGTCTTCGGTGTCGGGCTCAGGATGTCGATGAGGCGCTTGTGCGTGCGCACCTCGAAGTGCTCGCGCGAATCCTTGTCCTTGAACGGACTGCGGATCACGCAGTAGACGTTCTTCTCGGTCGGCAGAGGGACCGGCCCAGTGATCGTCGCGCCGCTGCGCTGCGCGGTGTCGACGATCTGCTGGGCCGACCGGTCCAGCTGCTGATGGTCGTAGCCCTTCAGGCGGATCCGGATTTTTCCCTGTGCCATGTCTGCTTCAGCTCTCGTTACTTGATGATCTTGGTGACGACGCCGGCACCGACCGTGCGGCCGCCTTCGCGAATCGCGAAGCGCAGGCCCTCGTCCATGGCGATCGGCTGGATCATCTCGATCTCCATGTTCGTGTTGTCGCCCGGCATGACCATCTCCTGGCCTTCGGGCAGCTTGATCGAGCCGGTCACGTCCGTCGTGCGGAAGTAGAACTGGGGCCGGTAGCCGTTGAAGAACGGCGTGTGGCGCCCGCCCTCGTCCTTCGAGAGGACGTAGACCTCCGCATTGAACTGCGTGTGCGGCGTGATCGAGCCGGGCTTCGCGAGCACCTGGCCGCGCTCGACATCCTCGCGCTTCACGCCGCGGAGCAGCGCGCCCGCGTTGTCGCCCGCGTGGGCGAAGTCGAGCGACTTCTGGAACATCTCGAGGCCCGTGACGACCGTCTTCTCCACCTTCTCGTGGATGCCGACGATCTCGATCTCGTTGCCGACCTCGATCTTGCCCTGCTCGACGCGCCCGGTCACGACGGTGCCGCGGCCGGTGATCGTGAACACGTCCTCGATCGGCATCAGGAAGGGCTTGTCGACGTCGCGCGTCGGCTCCGGGATATAGGAGTCGACCGCCTCCATCAGCTCGACGATCTTCGCCTCCCACGCCTCGTCGCCCTCGAGCGCCTTCAGCGCCGACACCTGGATGACCGGGATGTCGTCGCCGGGGAACTCGTACTTGGAGAGGAGCTCGCGCACCTCGAGCTCGACGAGCTCGAGCAGCTCGGGGTCGTCGACCATGTCGGCCTTGTTCAGCGCGACGACGATCGCCGGCACCTCGACCTGGCGTGCGAGCAGGATGTGCTCGCGCGTCTGCGGCATCGGGCCGTCGGCAGCCGAGACCACGAGGATCGCGCCGTCCATCTGGGCGGCGCCCGTGATCATGTTCTTGATGTAGTCGGCGTGGCCGGGGCAATCGACGTGCGCGTAGTGCCGGTTCGCCGTCTCGTACTCGACGTGCGACGTGTTGATGGTGATGCCGCGCTGCCGCTCCTCGGGAGCGTTGTCGATCTCGGCGAAGCTCTTCGCAACGCCGCCGCCCTGCTTGGCGAGCACATTCGTGATCGCAGCCGTCAGCGTGGTCTTTCCGTGGTCGATGTGCCCGATGGTGCCGACGTTGACGTGCGGCTTCGTGCGCTCGAACTTCTGCTTGGCCATTCCTTCCTTCCTTTGACTTGGGACCCGTGGGTCTAAGAAACTCTGTCGTGTTCGGTTATCTCGGCGGCGATCGATGCCGGCACTTCCTCGTACCGGTCGAACTCCATGTGGAAGTCTGCGCGCCCCTGGGTCATCGAGCGCAGGTCGGTGGCGTAGCCGAACATCTCGCTGAGCGGGACCGACGCCTTCACCACCTGGGCGTTGCCGACCGGCTGCATGTTCTCGATGCGGCCGCGCCGTGAGTTGAGGTTCCCCATCACGTCACCGAGGTAGTCCTCGGGCGTGGTCACCTCGACCGCCATGACCGGCTCCAGCAGCTTGGGCTTCGCCCGCTTCATCGCCTCCTTGAACGCCATCGAGCCCGCGATCTTGAACGCCCGCTCGCTCGAGTCGACGTCGTGGTAGGAGCCGTCGATGAGCTCGACCTTCACGTCGACGACGGGGTAGCCGGCGAGGATGCCCGAGCCCATCGCCTCCTGAATCCCCTCGTCGACCGGCTTGATGTACTCCCTGGGAATCTTGCCGCCGACGATCTTGTCGACGAACTCGTACCCCGCTCCGGGCGCCTGGGGCAACAGATTGATCACCGCGTCGCCGTACTGGCCCGAGCCGCCCGTCTGGCGGACGAACCTGCCCTGGACCTTCTCGGCCGGCTTGGAGATCGTCTCGCGGTAGGCGACCTGCGGGCGGCCGACGTTCGCGTCGACGTTGAACTCGCGCTTCAGGCGGTCGATGATGATCTCGAGGTGCAGCTCGCCCATGCCGGCGATCAGCGTCTGCCCGGTCTCCTCGTCGGACGTGACGCGGAAGGTCGGATCCTCGTCGGCGAGCCGCGCGAGGCCGCTCCCGAGCTTGTCCTGGTCGGCCTTCGACTTCGGCTCGACCGCAACCGAGATCACCGGCTCGGGGAAGGTCATCGACTCGAGCACGATCGGCGCGTTCTCGATGGCGAGCGTGTCGCCCGTCGTCGTCGTCTTGAGCCCGACGGCCGCCGCGATCTCGCCTGCGCCGATCTCATCGCGCTCCTCGCGGTGGTTCGCGTGCATCTGCAGGATGCGGCCGACGCGCTCGGTCTTGCCGGTGGTGGTGTTGAGCACCCGGTCGCCGGCCTTGAGCTTGCCCGAGTAGACGCGGAAGTACGTGAGCTTGCCGACGTACGGGTCGGACATGACCTTGAAGGCGAGCGCACTGAACGGCTCGTCCTCCGAGGCCTTCCGCTCGGCCTCGGCGCTGGTCTTCGGGTCGATCCCGGTCACCGGGGGGACGTCGAGCGGGCTCGGCAGGTAGTCGATGACGGCGTCGAGCAGCGGCTGTACGCCCTTGTTCTTGAACGCGCTCCCGAGCAGGACCGGGGTGATCTCGTCGGTCAGCGTTCCGGCGCGCACCGCGCGCCGGATCATCTCGGGGGCCACCGAGGACTCGTCCTCGAGGTAGGCCTCGAGCACCTCGTCGTCGAAGTGCGAGATCGCGTCGATCATCTGGTGGTGGTACTCGGCTGCCTGCTCGGCGAGCTCGGCGGGGATCTCGGTCACGTCGAACTCCTGGCCGAGGTCGTCCTTGTAGATCACGGCCCGCATCTCGACCAGGTCGACGACGCCGCGGAACTGGTCCTCCTGGCCGATCGGGATCTGGATCGGCACCGGGTTTGCCCCGAGGCGCTCGCGCATCGACTGCACGGCGGCGAAGAAGTTCGCGCCGGTGCGGTCCATCTTGTTGATGAACGCGATTCGCGGGACCTTGTACTTGTCGGCCTGGCGCCAGACCGTCTCGGACTGTGGCTGGACGCCCGCCACCGAGTCGAAGACGGCGATCGCGCCGTCGAGCACGCGCAGGCTCCGCTCGACCTCGACGGTAAAGTCCACGTGCCCGGGCGTATCGATAATGTTGATGCGATGGTCGCGCCAGAACGCGGTCGTGGCAGCCGACGTGATCGTGATGCCCCGCTCCTGCTCCTGGGCCATCCAGTCCATCGTCGCGGCGCCCTCGTGCACCTCACCCAGCTTGTGGGTGCGGCCGGTGTAGTAGAGGATCCGCTCCGTCGTCGTCGTCTTGCCCGCATCGATGTGCGCCATGATCCCGATGTTGCGGACGCGGTCGAGCCCCACGCGTGTCTCTGTTGCTGCCACCTTCTCCAGTCCTTACCAGCGATAGTGGGCGAAGGCCTTGTTGGCCTGCGCCATCCTGTACATGTCGTCCTTGCGCTTGAACGCGTTCCCCTGCTGCTCGAGCGCGTCGAGGATCTCACCGGCCAGCTTGTCGGCCATGTGCTTCTCGCGGCGGTCGCGCGAATAGGTGACCAGCCAGCGCAGCGCCAGCGTGCGCCCGCGCCGCTGCGGCACCTCGACGGGCACCTGATAGTTGGCGCCGCCCACGCGGCGTGACTTGACCTCGAGCACCGGCGTGACCGTCTTCACGGCCTGCTCGAGCACCTCGACAGGCGGCCGGCCGGTCTTCTCGCCCACCTTCTCGAGTGCGCCGTAGACGATGTGCTCGGCCACGGACTTCTTGCCGTCGAGCATCACCCGGTTGCAGAGCTGGGTGACGAGTTGGCTCTCGTAGACGGGGTCGGCCACGACCGGGCGCGGCTGAATCTCTGCTCTGCGCGGCATCAGCCTGCGCTCCGCTTCGCCCCGTACTTGGAGCGGCCCTGCTTGCGGTCGGCGACGCCGGAGGCGTCGAGCGCCGCGCGGATCACCTTGTACCGGAAGCCCGGCAGGTCGCTGGTACGTCCGCCGCGGACGAGCACCACCGAGTGCTCCTGCAGGTTGTGCCCCTCGCCGGGGATGTAGGTGCCGACCTCGAGCCCGTTCGTCAGCCGCACGCGCGCGATCTTGCGCAGCGCGGAGTTCGGCTTCCTCGGCGTCGTCGTGGAGACACGCGTGCAGACCCCGCGGCGCTGCGGAGCGCCCGCCAGGGCAGGCGTCTTGACCTTCGCCTTCTTCTTGGCGCGGCCCTTCCGGATCAGCTGGTTGACGGTCGGCATGCTGAGACTCGAGTCTCCTTCGTGCGTGCTCTCGAGAGAGAACGCGGTCGTATACAGACGGATGGCCGGGGGAGCGCACGGGGCAGCCCCCACCGAACCGGCGGGCATGGTAGCGAAACGGCTTCGGCGCTGCAAACACGGGGTCGGCCGCGGGAGCCCGGGCGGCAAACGCGTCGATGGGAAACGGCCGGCATGCGTACGATTCCGCCGTGGAGGAGCGGTTGAGAGGCGCCGCGGCGACGCTCGAGCGGTTGCGGGCCAACATCGAGACAGTCGTCGTCGGGAAGCCCGAGCAGGTCGCACTCGTGCTGACGGCTCTCGCCTGCCGTGGCCACGTGCTCCTCGAAGACGTCCCCGGGACGGCGAAGACGGTGCTCGCTCGCGCCGTAGCCGGGAGCATCGGCGGCGCGGATGCGTCCCGGATCCAGTGCACTCCCGACCTGCAGCCGACGGATGTGACCGGGCTGACGATCTACGACCAGCGCGACCGGGAGTTCCACTTCCGCCCAGGGCCCGTGTTCGCAAACGTCCTGCTCGTCGACGAGATCAACCGGGCGATGCCGAAGACGCAATCCGCGCTGCTCGAGGCCATGGCCGAGGGCCAGGTGACGGTCGACGGTGTCGCCCATGAGCTGCCCGACCCGTTCATCCTCCTCGCCACCGAAAACCCGATCGAGCAGGAGGGGACGTTCCCGCTGCCGGAGGCGCAGCTCGATCGGTTCTTCCTGCGCACGGCCCTCGGTTACCCGAACGCGGACGAAGAGGTGCAGATCGTCGAGGGGCAGTACGGCGGGCACCCGCTCGAATCGCTGCGCCCGGCGGTCGAAAGAGCGGAGGTCGAGGCGCTTCAGGACGCAATCGACGACATCTACGTCGATCCGCTGCTTCGCCGCTGGATCGTCGATCTCGTGCGCGAGACGCGGGCGCTGCCTTTTGTCGCGCTCGGCGCCTCGGTCAGAGGGTCGCTGGCGCTCGACCGAGCGGTGCGCGCATTCGCGCTCGTCAAGGGCCGCGACCACGCGGAGCCCGCAGACGTCGAGCGACTCTTCGCCCCGGTGGTGATGCACCGGCTTCTTCTGACCGCCGAGTATCTCGCCGAGAACGAGCCGTCGTCACGTGAGATCGCAGATCGAGTGTGGGAGGGATGCGTTGCCGCCGCTCCCAGACCGGCCCCGGATTGGGAGACGCCCGAGGCTGCAGTCGGCCAGTGAGCGACCGCCGCCGAACCTTCCCCCTCCTCTCCAGGCCGCAGCTCATCGGGACACCGTTCGGCGAAAGCCGCAGCTCGCGGCGAGGGCGCGGCTCGGATGTCGCAGGCACCAGGCCGTACGTTCCCGGAGATCCAGTCTCGACGATCGACTGGTACGCGTCAGCGCGGCTTTCAGCCGCACGAGGCTCCGACGAGTTCGTCGTCAGGGAGCTGTACCGAGAGGAATCCCCGCGGGTGATGATCGTCGTCGATCGTCGGCCGTCGATGGCGCTCTACGATCGCGGCCTCCCGTGGCTCTCGAAGCCGTCGGCCGTCGCCCGGGCGGCGGAGGCGATCGCGTTCGCGGCGGTGGCGGCGCGAGCGGAGCTCGGCTACGCGGATGAAGTCGGCGGCCGGGCGCACATCCTGACGCCGGGCGCCCTCGCGCCGCGCCACATCCTCGATCGCGCCAGGAAGCGATCCTTCGACGCGAGCCCTGCCAGCCTTCGGGACCTGCTCAACGGGGTTGCAAACCGCCGCGCGGAGCTTCCCCAGAGCAGCTTCGTGTTCGTCCTCTCCGACTACCTCAACGACGTGCCGGACAGCACCTGGACCGTCCTCCGGCGAGGCCGGCTCGATGTGGTGCCGGTGATCGTCCAGGATCCGGTCTGGGAACAGCACTTCCCTCGGGTTCCGGGTGTCCTGATCCCGTTCGCCGGCGTCGACGGCGACAGCGACGAAGCGCTTGTCCGTCTGACGGCCGCCGAGTGCGCACGGCTTTCGCGCGAGAACGAGGAACGACTCGACCGCCTCTCATCCCGCTTCAGGTTGCTCGGCTTCGACCCGATCGTGCTCGGGACATCCGACCCGACCGCGGTCGACCGCGCATTCCTGCAGTGGGCCGAGCGACGGCGCCGGCGGCGGCGACGGCGGTGACCGCAGCAGTTGCAGCGGCCGTCGTGGTCGCACTCTCGCCGAACCCGGCTCACTTCGGGCAGATCGTGACGGCCACGGTGAGGGGACCCGGCACGCCGGACTTTGCGCCGTTCGCCGTACGCGGCCATCACGGCAACGTCTACGAGCTCCAGTGCCTCGATCCCGCATGCGTACCAGGCCCCGCCCTGCGCACCGTGAACGTGGGCGGCCGACGACTCGTCGTCGTCCCGCGCACGACCGCGAAGCAGGTCTCCGACCCGGGGCGCGCGTTCCGACGCGAGACGTCTCTCCCACCGCCGGCGTATCGCATTCGTCCGCAAGACCTGCGAGCCGTTCTCCTCGCTGCAGCAGCGGTGCTGGTCGCCATCGGCATCTTTGCGTCGTGGCCGGCGATGCGGCGGCTCGTCCCACGTCGTGTCGACCGTCGAAGCCCGCTCGAACGCGCACTCGCACTCGTTCAGGCATCGATCGGCCGCAGCGCCGACGACCGCCGGCTCGCGTTGGACCTGCTCGCACGATCGCTCGAGCGTCGTGACCCCGCCGGCGAAGCGTTGGAGCTCGCATGGTCGGAGCGCGAACCTGAGCGAAGCCGGATCGAGACGCTAGTGCGGCGAATCGAGGCGCCAGGGTGAGCAGCCGCATCCCGCTCGCCGACGTCGCTCGTCTCGATCGCGCCCGCCGTCGGACGAGAGTCATCCGCGTGTTCCTCGTGGCCACCCTGGTGGCCCTTGTCGCGGGAGCGGCGGCCGCGGCAACGCATCCGCAGGGCCGGACTTTCCGGTTCCTGCCAAAAGCGAGCAACGGAGTCGTTGTCCTCGATCTCTCGGCCAGCATCTCCACGGACACGTTTCAGCGCATCGGCCAGACGCTGCGCCAGCTCAGTTCGACCAACGGCCGCTACGGCCTCGTCATCTTCTCCGACGTCGCCTACGAAGCGCTGCCCCCGGGGACGCCGTCGGCCGAACTGCGGCCGTATGCACGCTTCTTCACGCTCCCGCCCGCGAAGGGTGGCTTCTTGCCCGCGCTTCCGCCGAATCCGTGGACCCAGACGTTCTCGGGAGGGACGCGCATCTCCGCCGGGCTCGGCATGGCGCTGCAACTGATGCGCAACGACCGCCTCGCGCACCCGACTGCCATCCTGGTCAGCGACCTGAACGACGACGGCGGCGACCTGAAGAGCCTCGCGAGCGTGGCGCTCGCCTATCGTCAGCTCAAGATCCCCGTCCGGGTCGTCGCACTCAACCCGGAGCCCGACGACCAACAGCTGTTCACCAAGCTGCTCGCCGGTGCGGCGACGATCCAGAACGCGACGCTGCCGGGGCAGCGGAGCGTCGAGCACGGCCCGCGCATCCCGCCGCTGCTCGGCATCCTCACGGTGCTCACGGCGCTCGCGCTGGCCGCGAACGAGTTGTGGTCGGCCCGCCTGACCTGGAGCTCAGCGTGACCCGCGCGCTCGTCGTCGGTGCAGCATTCGCCGCCGCCGCTCTGTTGATCGCGCTCGCAATCGACGCGGGACGGTGGGAGCATGCGAGCTCTCGCCCGCCGGCGACGCTGCTCGGCGGCGCCGCCGAGTATGTCCTTGGCACCTCGAACGACGTCGCCCTCGGCAACGCGGTGCGTTCGTTCCTCCGGGCGGAACGCACCCCCTACGGCTTCGACAACGGGCTCCGGCGGTCCCAGGTTCGCGCCGAGGCGGAGTCGACGCTTGCAACGGTGGGGTCACGGTCCGGGTCGCGGCAGGCATCGCAGGCCGACGATCTGCTCGGTGTGCTCGCCTGGGGTGCAACACAGGCGCCGGCGGGGGTGCTCGATCCAGCCGACCAGGCTGTCCAGGCGTTCACGAACGCAGCCCGCCTGAACCCCCAGAACGTCGATGCGGCGTTCAACCTCGAGCTCGCGCTCCGCGCTCTCCAGGCATCAGGCGCCCGGTCGGGAACGAACGCCGGCAACAGCCCGAACGGATTCGGCCGGAGCGGCGCGAGCGCCGGAACCGCAGGCGAGGGTTACTGATGCTCGCCCTGACGTTCGCGTTCTTGACTCCGCTCGCCGCCCTCCTTGCGCTCGTGGCTGTACTCCCACTCGCAGCGCTTGCAGTGAGCGGGCGGCGCATCGAATCGGTGCGGCACGTCCTGCGGCTGCAACCGGCAACAGGCCCCAGCCGATACCGACGCGAAGCTGCGATCGCCGGCATCGTCGCGCTCCTGGCCCTGGCAGCGATGCAGCCGGTGCTCCGCACGCATCGCGGTCTCGACTCGCGCACCGACGCGCAGCTGTTCGTCGTCCTCGACACGTCGCGCTCGATGGCCGCCGCGCCCTCCCCCACGTCGCTCACGCGGCTCGCGCGGGCCAAGCGGCTCGCGGTCGAACTCGGGGCTCAGTTCGGTGACCTACCGATCGGTGTCGCAACGTTCACCGACAGGGTTCTCCCGAATCTGTTCCCGACACCGAACCGTGCCGCCTTCGACTCGACCGTCACCAGCGTCCAAGTCGAGGATCCGCCGCCGCAGAACGTCAGCACCGTCGCGACGAACTTCGACGCGCTCGGTGCGCTCGCGACGAACGGCTTCTTTCCGGACGGCGTCCAGAAACGAGTGGTCGTGCTCCTGACCGACGGCGAGAGCGCGCCGTTCGACCCCGGGGCGACGGCGTCGATGCTCGCGAGCCACGGCGTCCACCTCGCGATTGTCCGCGTTGGCGATGGCAGCGACCGTGTCTGGGCTCCGTCGGGAAAGCCCGAAGCCGGGTATCGACCCGATCCCTCCGGCGGCCGCCGGTCAGTGGACGAGCTCGAGTCCGCCCTTGGTGATCCTCGAGGGCAGAGCGCAGCCGCTTTCGTCCGCCACGCCGTCGGCGTCGGACCGAGCGCGCCCGTCGGAGTCGAGACGAGGACGGTTCCGCTCGCCCCGGTGCCGGCGGTCGCCGCGCTCGTGCTTCTGATCGTGATTTTTCCCCCATCACGACCCGCTCGGCGCTACCGTTCCGGCGCAGGCCGCCCGAATGAGAGGGTCTCCGCATGAAGAACGTTGTGCTCGCACTCGTCTCGGCAGGGCTGCTGCTGCTGCTGCTCCTCGCCGGCGGCGGCACGGCTGCTTCCAGCCAGACCGCTCCCGGTGACTGGCTGAGCTTCGGCCGGACGACCGACAACATGCGGCACTCACCGCTGACGCAGATCACGCCGTCGAACGTGTCGCAACTCGGGCGCGTCTACGACATCAATCTCCAAAGTCTCGACAAGGACGTCCGGCGCGGTGAACAGTCGTACCCGCTCGCGATCGGTGGGACCCTCTACGAGACGACCAACGACGCGCAGGTGTTCGCGATCAACGGCGCCACGGGCAAGGTGATCTGGCACTTCAAGCCTGCGAACAGCGGCCTCTTCAAGAACTTCGGGATCGTCGCGAACCGCGGCCTCGCCTACTGCGACGGCGCGCTGTTCCTGCTGACGCTCGACATGCATCTGAACAAGCTCAACGCGAAGACGGGCGCACTCGAGGGACGCGTGGCCATCGGCAAGGCGGTGCCCGGCGCCGCCTCCAACTACGGGTACTCGGAGACGAGCGCGCCGATCTGCGCCGGCAACCGCGTCATCGCCGGCGCCGCAGGCTCCGAGTACGGGGTACGGGGGTACGTGATGGCGTGGACGACCGACTTGCGTCCGGCTTGGCCGAACCCGGTGTGGACGATCCCGCCCGAGCAGCAGAGCTGGCGGTCCGAGAGCCGCGTCGTCGGCGGCGGCGCCGTGTGGACGCCGGTCACCGTCGACCCGTCGACGAACACCGTCTTCTTCGGGACGGGGTCGGCGACGCCGCTCTACTTCCCGACACTCCGTCCGGGAACGAACCCGCGCACCGACTCGCTTGTGGCCGTCGACCTTCAAACCGGGCAGATCAAGTGGTGGCGTCAGCTGATCGCGGGGAACGAATGGTCGTACGACGTCTCGCAGCCGCCCCTCGTCTACACAGGCAAGGTCGGCGGCAAGGTGCGCCACGTCGTCTCCGTCGCGACGATGGAAGGCGTCTGGTACGCGTTCGACGCAAGCACGGGCCAGCCGTTCTACGAGCGGGTGAAGGTGCTCGATCGGATCGAGCATCCGGCGCTCCAGCCAGGCAAGCCCGTCGCCGTGTATCCGTCGAGCATCGGCGGCCTGAACTACTCCCCCGCCTCGTACGACCCCGCGACCGACTACGTGATCAACGCCGCCGCGGAGACGGCATCCGTCGAGGTACAGGCAAAGCTGACCCCGAGTCAGAAGAAGAACAAGTTCGTGCTCGGCAGTGTCTTCCTGGGCCTCGAAAACGGAAACTTCGGCGCAGTGCTCCCCGGTTGGCACGACCACGGCTCGATCAGCGCGATCGACGTGAACACCGGGAAGCGCGTGTGGAAGTTCGAGACGCCCGAGCCGGAGCGAGGCGGAGTCACGACGACGGCGTCCGGCCTCGGCTTCGCAGGCGGCGGCGACGGCGTGCTGCGTGCCTTCGACACGAAGACCGGCAAGGTGCTCTGGACGTTCCAGACCGGACACCAGATCGCCGCCGGCCCCACCGTCTTTACGGGCGACGACGGCAAGGAGTACCTGGCGATCTCCGTCGGCGGGACCCCCACCTCGTCGAACGGCGGCATCGCCGCCGAACTTCAGGTCTTCGGTCTCGGCGGCTCGCAGAAGCCCTCGCCGCCACCGCAGCTCGACCGCGCGCTCATTCCCTCCGCCGCACAGGCTCCGAGCGTCGTCGTCGACACACCCGTCGCGGCGCGCACCACCGAAGCCGCGGTCGCGAGCGGCCCGGCGCGGATCTCGACCGCGGCTCCGCTCGGGGTGCGGCTCTGGAGCGCGAACGACCCCAACACGCAGCTCGTCGGCGGGACGCTCCTGCTCGGCGGCAAGCCTGTGCGTGGCGCGGCGATGCAGGTCGACAACTACACCCTGCAGGAGCGGACGAATGCACAAGGCCGCTTCTCCTACCGGGTGGACACGACGATCCCGCGGCGGCACATCGTCCGAGTGGTGAGGCTCGCGAAGGCGACCGTGGCCGGCCGCCCGCTCACCGCGGCGCAGCGCCGCGCGCTCATCAGCGCGTCCGGCGCTTTCAACGTCGGCTACAAGGTGAGCGCACTGCACGTGACCTCGAGCGGCGGGCAGGTCGTGCTCACGGGCCGGCTCTCGTACGCGAACGGCGAGACGCCTCCGCCGGTCGTGCTCTATACGTATCGCCTGTCTGGGACGATCACCGACGCCGCCGGGAAGCCGGTCGCGGGCGCGACCGTCGTGACCCGGACCCAAGACCGCGATTTCTGGACGTTCTCGACTCCGAGCGACGCGAACGGGCACTACGTCTCCTTCTTCACAGCGTCGGACGAAGCCGGGGACGACCCGGTGCCGTTGACGGTGCAGGTCGCCTCGGGCGCGATCTCATACGCATCGCCGACAGGCAAGAACGTCAACTTCTCCGAACTGCACAGCGCGACGATGGACGTCCGACTGCCGAGCGCAACGAGCGCGCCGCTCGCGCTTCCGACGCCGACGTCCTTCCCGGGCGCTGTCTACGAGGGGACGATCGTCGGCGTCTCGGGACCGAACGGCGTCGTGAAGCCACTGTCGGCGACGTGGCCGAGCGCAAACGGAAGCTTCCGACTGGTGCTGCCCGGCTCCGTCGCGGGCAAGCCGCTCCGCGTCTGGGAGGACTACTCGACGTTCTTCCAGCCGAGCGCGGCACGCCCGGGCGGCCCGATCGACACCGACGTCTGGCCGGACATCCCGCCCGGCGACGCGCCGCAGGGACTCGCCGTCGTTCGCGGCTAGAAACGAGGGTGAAGAGGCGTTTCAACGGCTGGGTGTCGCTTGCCGTCGTAGCGTTCGCACTCGCCGGATGCGGCGCAAGAGGCAACCCGGCCGACCAGGTTGTGGGTGCCGCGAGGAAGACGCTCGCATTGCACTGGGTCCGGTACGACATGACATTCGAGCGGCCGCGGCTCTTCGATCCGTCCATCCGGATCGTTGGCGGCCGGGCGGCCTTCGACCTCGACGCGCGGCTCGGCTACGAGTTACTCGCGCTGCAGCGGCGAGACAGCGGCTCGCAGATCCTGTCGCTCGATCTGACGCCGACGACAGTGCTCGTCGATCCTGAGCCGCCACCGGCCGGACTGCCACCGGGAGGTGGCACTTGGATCTCGGCCCGCTTATCCGGAGCGGACGCGCTGGCGGGTCAGGCGGAGGGGCTGTCGGCCGAGCTTCCGCTCGACGAGATCGCGTGGGGGGCGGAGGCCTCCACGCATGTCGGCTCGAGTGTTGCGGGGCATTTGCCGATGGACGAGTATCGGGTCACTGTCGACCTGCGAAAGGCGCGGGCGGCGGCGGAACGCGCTCACCTCGCTGCGCTCGCGGCGGCGATCCGGAGCGAGTTGCGCGCGAGCGCGTCGCCGCGGCTGTCTCTGCGCGTGTGGGTGAACGGGCCGGGCTACGTGAGCAGGATCGACGAAGCGATCCCCGGCGCGGGACTCGGGACCGTCTCGCTCGTGTTCACGAACTTCAGGCTGCGCTACACCGGGACGCTGCCCCCGCCCTCGCAAATCTTGCCGCTGTCCGGGCTCTCGCCGGGCACGCGTTCGCTGTGGGCGGTCGCTACCGGCTCATGAGCCGAAGTTCGTGTGGAAGATGAGCTGAACGGCCTCGCGATCGTCGCCGAGCCGGGAAGCCTGAAGGCTCGTGTGCGCAATGCGCCCGAACGGAGGCAGTGCCGCGTTCGGGGTCACCCCCGGCCGCGCCGGGTATTCGAAATCGTCGCCGTGCGCAATCAGCCGCTGACCTGCCGCGCTGACGAGGAACGCGACGAACCGCTGTGCGTCTCGACTTTGCCGGGCGGTGCGGAGCACCGCTACGCCGGACACGTTGACGATCGAGCCGGGGTCGCCGCTCGGGAAGTAGTAGAGCGCGCTCCGCATCGCGCTGTTCCCGATCTCGCGCTGCAACCGGAACCAGTAGTACTGGTTGATGATCCCACTCGCGACGTCCCCGCGGTTCACCGCGGCGACGACCGACTCCTCGGTCTGATAGACGTCGGCGTTCCGCTTCAGTCCGGTGAGCCAACGCGCGGCAGCATTCGCACCGTTCGTGGCGATCACCGCTCCGACGACCGGCGGGAAGTCCGAGTCGATGGGAGCGATCGCCACCTTCCCCTTCCACGAGGGCTGGGCGAGATCGAGGATCGAATGCGGAAGTTGCGAGCGGGAGACGAGCGACGGGTTGTAGACGAGGCTGCTCACGCGCAACGCCACGCCGACCCAGGTTCCGTCGTGCGCGCGGTCTCGAGCAGGAACCTGCGTCAGAACCGACTGCGGCAGGCGCGCGAGCAGCCCGTGTTCCGCGAGCTCGACGAGCTCGGGCGAGTTCTCGGTGAGATAGACGTCCGCGGGCGACGAGTGGCCTTCCTGCAAGATCTGGTCGGCGAGGACGACGCCGTCATCGGTTCGCAGCTTCACGCCGATCCCCGTTGCGCGCTGGAAGGCGGAGTCGAGTGTCCGGGTGAGCTCGAGATGCTGGCCGTTGTACACGACGAGCGAACGCCCGCCGCCGCCGGATCCACACCCCGCCATCATCGCGGCCGCAACGACGAGAACGATGATCGACGCGCAGCGTCTGATCACGGCCGGTAGACCGCGACCGGCCCCTCGACGACAATGCTCTTTCGGTCACCGACCTCGATCGCGGTTTCGTCGAAGGTCCGCGCAACGACCGGCGTCGCCGCCGCGTTCAGGAGCTCCAGACGAAGCTCTGTCTCCGCGCCGAAGAAGCTCTTTCCGACGACTCGCGCGGCGACTCGACCGTCGCCGCTTGGTTGAAGTCTGATCTGCTCCGGGCGAATCATGATCTGCACGGGTCCATTCGTCTCCTCGCCGCGAATGGCGAGTTCCCCGAGCAGACACGTTACCGACCCCCCACGGGCCTCACCGGGAAGGACGACGGCTTCGCCGACGAACCGCGCCACGTCGAGATCGACCGGCCTCCGGTACAGCGCCGGCGGTGTGGCCGTCTGCACCAAACGGCCGTCGCGGAGCACCGCGACCTCGCGGCCCGTCGAGAGCGCCTCCGCCTGGTCGTGCGTCACGAGGACGGCAGTCGCCCCCGTCGCGGCCAGGGCGCCGAGAACGGCAGAGCGGGTCTCCGCGCGCAACGCGGCGTCGAGCCCGGAGAACGGCTCGTCGAGGAGCACCGCCGCCGGGCCCGGTGCGAGCGCGCGTGCGAGCGCGACCCGGCGTTGTTCACCGCCTGAAAGCTCCTGCGGTAGCCGCTCGGCATAGCCGTGCTCGAGGCCCACGAGATCGAGCGCCTCCTCGACGTGCCGCCGGCTCCGCCGCTCGGAGCGCGAAAGGCCGAAGCCGACGTTCTCCGCGACCGTCAGGTGCGGAAAGAGCGCCCCCTCCTGCGCCACATAACCGATGGCGCGCTTGTCCGGTGCGACGTGGATGCGCCCCGGGTCCGCGACGACTCGATCGCCGACGCGGACGACTCCGCTGTCGGGAGCGACGAAGCCCATCACAACTCGCAGCAGCGTCGTCTTTCCGCTGCCTGACGATCCGAGAATGGCGGTGAGGGTGCCCTCGGGAACCACCAGGTCGACGCCGGCGAGCACGGTGCGCCGGCCGTACGAGGCAGAGATCGCGGTGCACCGAAGGTCGGCCATGTGTCAGCGCCGAGTGGCCGTCCGGACGCGGCCGAATCGGGTCATCAGGAGGTACGCGGCGCCGAGGGCGAGGACGATCAAGACTGCGGCGAACGGCGACGCCGCCGTGAACGCAACCGTCGAGCTGTTGGCGTTGAACTCCGTTCCGAGTGTGTAGAGGTTCACGGGCAGCAGCACCTGTGCGGTGGAGAGATCGCCGAGCGTGAACGTGAAGACCAGCACGAGTGCGGCGGCGACCCCGGGCCGGATGAGCGGCATCGTCACCCGCCAGAAGCTCGCGAGCGCGCCGGAGCCGAGCGACCGTGCCGACTCTTCCAGCGACGGCTGGAGCTGGCCGAGGGACGCGCGCAGCGCGACCACCGCGAAGGGTACGAAGAGGATCCCCTCGGCGAAGACGAGCAACGCGAAGCTGCCGTAGAGGGAGTGCAGCCAGTGGCTCGCCGCGTAGGCAAGTGCGATCGCCGCAACGAGATCCGGAAGCCCGAAAGCCAGGTACGTCGTGCGCTCGAGCGTTGTGACGACACGTCCGTGGCTCCGCACCGCTGCGACCGCGATCGGAAGCGCGAGCACAAGGCCAACGACTGCGGCGGCCGCTCCGATCTCGATCGACGTGATGGTCGCCGGGAACAGGTACCTGAGGTTTCCCGACGCGGTCGACAGCGCGGCGCCGCTGCTCTCGGAGAACCAGCGAACGAGCATCCCGACCGGGATCCCGACGCTGATGGCGCTCAGCGCAGCCAGCCCGAGGAGCACGGGGATCGTCGCTCGTCCGAGCCCGTACCGATCCGGCGTCCGCTGCGCGCCCTGGCTCACACGTGTGTAGTTCGCATGCCCGCGGAGACTCGCCTCACCGAACAGGAGCACGAGACAGAGTGCGATCGAGGCGAGCGAAAGCGCGGCCGCCCCGGAAGGGCTGAATCCGAGTTGGTACTGCGCGTAGACGCTGAATGAGAACGTCTGGAACTTCAGGCCGACGAACGCGTCGAACTCGACGAGCGCGTCGAGGACGATGAGGAGCATGCCGCCGTACAGGGCCGGCTTCACCTGCGGCAGCACGACGCGGAAGAACGTCTTCCACCCACCGAGCCCGAGCGATCGCGCTGTCTCCTCGAGCGCGGGATCGAGGCCGCGAAGCGAAACCATGACCAGCAGGAAGACGATCGGGTAGTACGTGAACGCGATGATTCCCGCAGCGCCGACGAATCCCTGGAACGACGGGCCGAAGTACGCCCACGCGTAGCTCGTCACGAACGGCGGGATCGTCAGCGGTGCGACGAAGATCACTGCCCAGAACCCTCGACCCGGAAGCTTCGTCCGCTCGACGAGCCATGCCGTCGCGACACCCAGGCCCGCACAGATCGGTGTCGCGACGGCTGCGACCTCGATCGAATGAAGCACGAGCGTCAGGGTCGAGTGCGATCCGACGGTCGCACGCGCCGCGGAAAACCCTCCCTGAACTGCCTGCACGATCGTGATCAGCACAGGGAGCGCCACCAGGAGCGCGGAGAGGACACACGCGGCGAGAAGCCCTCTCGACACTCCCGACCGGCCCACCGCGCCGATCCTAGAGGTTCCAACCGAATGTTCGCGGAGCCGGTCCGAGGCCGTACTCACGACGAAGGGCCCGGCATTGCCGGGCCCTTCGTGAGATCACTCGTCTCGAGTGCTCTTCTCGATCAGCGGTTGGTTACGGCAGTGCGAACGTATAGACGTCGTCACCACGGATGCGCCGCGGATCGAGGAGCCCAAACGGGCGCGTAACGTCGTTGTGGCCGGAGCCGCCGTCCTCGACGGTCACGAACTCCTTGCCGTTGACCGAGTAGACGATCGGGGCCGCCGACACTGGGTACGGCATGGCCGCCGACCGCCAGAGCGACTTGCCGGTCTTCGTATCGACCGCTTCGAGGTATCCGTCACCCTGCGAGCCGTCGCCTGTGCCGAAGTGGCCGACGAAGGTGATACCGCTGGCGGTGTTGGCCGACCCGGAGTAGCAGATCGCCGACCAGTGCTGGTGCCAGGTGTACCTGCCGGTCTGGACGTTGAGGGCGGTGAAGTTGCCCGAGTTTGCGCCAGGCGTCGAGCCGTCAGCGACTCCGAGCCGGTTGGCCCCGAGACCGCCGAAGACACCCGGTACCTGCGACGCGATCGGGATCTGCTCCTGCGCCGTCGCGCGTCCCGTGACCCCGCACGTCACCATCGAATGGATCGACGGCGCGTACGAGCTGGAAGGCCAGTCCATCATCTCGAACGGCGTCACCACGTACTGGGTCGTATCCCAGGGCGTGTACGCGCAGCCGATCTTGTACGGCTTGCCGTCAGGTGCAGTCGCGGTCGCGTACGGGATGCCTTGCGCGGTCGCGGCTGTCGGGGTCGTGCACGGGATGCCTTCCTTGTTGACCGGATTGAACAGGACGTTCTGCGTGGCCGGGACCGGCTGGGTCGGCCAGGTGTTCACGCCCGGAGCCTTGTCCTGGGGCACCTTGACCTCTTTCACCGGGATCAGCGGCTTCCCAGTCTCCTGATCGAGGACGAAGGTCATCCCCACCTTGTTCACGTACGCAACTGCCGGCCGGGTCACGACCTTCTTGTTGACCGTGAACTTGCCCGTGAACAGGACGCCGTTGTTCGGCAGGTCGGAGTCCCACATGTCGTGGTGGACCTGCTGGAAGTACCACTTCATCTTGCCGGTGTGCAGGTCGAGGGCAACGATCGAGCACGTGTAGAGATTCGTGCCCGCGCCGCGCGAGTTCCACGGCTCCGGGTTGCCCGTGCCGACGAAGAGCAGGCCGAGCTTCGTGTTGATGATCGGCGACTGCCAGAACGCACCGCCGCCGTAAGCCGTGCTGCCGTTGCCGTTCTTGTTCGACCAGGTGCTGTAACCCGGCTGTCCCTGCTGCGGGATCGGGTTGAAGCTCCAGATGCGGGCGCCGCTGGCGGCCGAGAAGGCCGTCAGGTTCGGATCCGGCCCACCGTTGTCGCCAGCGCCGTCGCCGACGATGACCATTCCGTCGACGAAGATCGGAGCGGTCGAGATGCGGTTGCCGAGCTTGTAGGAGCCGACGTTGTTCTCCCAGACCAACGTGCCCGTCGTCTGGTTGAGAGCGACGAGACGACCGTCGGGGAGCGGGGCGAACACCTTGCCCTCCGCGACCGCCACGCCGGGCAGCCTTCCGCCGCTGCCGGGGCTGTAGGAGGTGCCGTTGAGGTTTGTCTCGCCTGCGTACGAAGGCGTGTACTCCCAGATGATCTTGCCCGTGGCCGCGTCGATTGCGAACACTTGCCCGAGCGGAGCATTGGTGGTGTACAGGACACCGTCGATCGCGACGGGGTTGGATTCCATCGAGCCGCAGTTCGTGGGGTTGTTGGGCGTCCCGTTGGGCGCACCGGGAACGACGGGGTTACCCGCGATGATCGAGGCGGTGCAGGTGCCGAGGCTCATGTGCCACACCTCTTGGAGCGACCCGGCATTCGACGGGTTGATCTGATTGAGGGACGAGTACCGGTCTCCTGAGAGATCACCGTAGAACTCGAGCCAGTTGTTCCCCGCCGGAGCGCTGAGCTGCGCGTCCGTCCACGCCGGAGCAGCCGAGATCGTCTTCGGGATCGCACGCCCCGACTGCGCCGCGGTCGCTAGCACACCGACAGTCACTGCAAGCACCAAAACGACTCCCCCACGTAACCAACGAGACCGATTCATCTATGCCTCCAGTTCGAAAGCCTGTTCGGGACACACGCGCCAGGAGAGGTTGACTGGGGCAACGTGACTCTGGCAACGAAACTCTATAGAGGGTTGGCTGGGCTACGAGATAGAAGGTTGACTGGGCAACGAGAGACTCTATGCCTGTCACATAGGACCCGCAAGGCTTTTCGGCGGAGTCCCGAGCCCGACGCGTTGCGGGGCCGCATTCGTGTGTGCGCCGGCAGGTCAGCGCAGACGTAAAACGCGCGTCAAATCTGTTTTTCGACTGATAGCGTGTCGGCGTTCGGCTCGCTCGGCGTCTGGACGCTCGAGGGGTTTTATGAACGTCGTCGTCAGTTCAATCACGGTCCAGGTCAGGGAGGTCTAGTAGCTCATGCGGGTGAAAACGCTCTTGGCGGTCGGCTCGGTCGTCGCGCTGGTTCTTGTCGGGACGGCCGTGGCTCTGGCAGCGGACAACGCGTCGAAGCACGGCGCATCGACACTGAAGATCTCGACTCGGTCGGTCACCGGGCTCGGCACGATCATCGTCGACAGCCGTGGGCGGACGCTCTACATGTTCGCGCCCGACAAGCGTAAGTCGGTGACCTGCCACAGCGTCTGCGCGAAGATCTGGCCGCCGGTGTTCCTACCGGCCGGGGCGAAGTTCGCGGTCGCCGGTAGTGCGAAAAGTGCGCTGCTCGGCAGCGACAAGGATTCGACGGGCGGACGCGTGGTGACGTACAACCACTGGCCCCTCTATCACTACCTCGGCGACCGCAAGGCCGGCGTCGCCACCGGTCAGGCGCTGAACCTCAATGGCGGCCTCTGGTACGTCCTGACTCCGGCGGGCGCGCTCATCAAGCACAAGCCGAGCGCCGGCGGCGGTGGCGGCGGCGGCGGGACGACGACCACGCCGACGACGACCAGCGGCGGGGGCAGCTCGTGCAGCGACGATGACGGCGACGGCGACGGGAACGCCGGCGGCCCGGACGACGGCGACGGCTGCATCTAGAGCCCGACCGGCCCGTACCCGGTGAGCAACGTGGGAGAGTCGGCGGATGCCCGTCGACTCTCCCCTATCCTCGTAGCGTCAGGTAGCGAATCTGCGATGTTTCCCGTCGGGCGTCTCTGGATCGTCTCGAGCCTCGTGCTCGTGGGGTCCCTGTGTCTCACCCTGTCCTCCGCGTCATCCGCGAACCCCCGACCCTTCCGCTGGCTCGTGCCTGCCTCCGCGCCTGCCGGTTGGAAGCACGCGAGTCTCCCGGCCGGTGGCGCGGTGCTCTGGTATCCGCCTTCCCTCTCGGTGATCAACGGTGACCGCACGTCCGTGTCGGTCGGCACGCGCGACAAGAGCGGCAGAATCCTCGTGTACCTGAACTCGACTCCGCAACAGGGCGCCGAGAATCTGGGGAACTGGCCGCAGTTCCGGATCGCGCGCAATCGGGGCGAGTCGACCTCAGTGCACCGAGATGCAGCTGCCCTCGGGCTGAGTTTTCTGGACGCGGTCGGGTCCTGCGTGATCGACCGCTACACCACCCGTAGTCACGCCAATCACTACCGCGAGATCGCCTGTTTCATCCAGGGGAATACGACGGCCAGCGTGGTCGTCGGTGCGGCGCTCGAATCCGACTGGACGCGCGCGGCACCGCTACTCGAGCGCGCAATCTCCGCGTATCGAGCGCGCTGAGGGGCAAAGCAACGAGCTAGAGTACAGGTGATGGCCTTTGCGCCTGCAACGACTTTCGACCGAGCCTCCGGGTCCCCGTGAGCGGGCGGACAGATCTCCGGATGTCGGCAATCCTGCTCGCGGCATCTCTCGCATTTCTTGGGCTGGTAGCGGAAGGATCTGCTCGTCCGCAGACCACGGCCCCCGGGGCGTATCTGACGGTTCGTGTCACCGTCACGAACAAGGGCATCACGATGAGCCCGACGCACGCGCGACGCGGCCAGACCGCGATCTTCCTTCTGTCCAATCTCGCGACGAGCTCGCGCGTGTTCGCCCTCGGAGACGTCTCACTGACCCATCACCGCGGGACCGGCTTCGTCGTCAAGCTCGGACGGAACCAGCAGAAGCGGATTCTGTTGTACCTGACCTACCGCGGACTGCTACCGGCCTGGCTCGGTAACGTTCACAAGAGCAAGGTCGTAGGCGCCTTCAGGGTCACCTGAAGGCGCTTCCGCCGACTCGACGGTTCAGCGCGGCTGCCAGGCCGGAGGGCTGGTGGTCGTCGGAGTGATCTTCCCGGTCGGGACGGACTTCGACTTGCCGTTCGCGAGAAGCCGTAGAACGATCCGATGATTCCGAGCCACGAACGCCAGGCTCTTTCCGTCGGGCGAGAATGTTGCCGGTCCGGTATCGCGCTCGAGAATCCGCGGCGTCTTGTTCTTGTGAAGACTCTCGATGTAGAGCCCGAACACCGCACACGGGACACCTTCGCCGCAGCCTTTGTCCCCGGGATCCGGCGGTCGGGGGCCCACGAACGTCAGGGTGGAGAGGTCGGGGGAGACAGCGGTCGTGTCCATGCCGCCGGTCGCGTCGATGCGGGCGCCAAACAGCTTTTGCACCCGACCGGATCGAGGATCGATCTTCGCGAGGTCGCCCTGGGTGGGAATCACGAGCCCGCTTGCTGTCCAGGACGGACGCCCGGCGGAAGGCGCCAGGCGGAGCTGCCGCTCTCCCGCGCCGGACGCCGACATGACGTAAATCCTCCAGCCGCTCACAGCGGGCCGGAGAAAAGCGATCTGCTTGCCGTCCGGAGACCAGGCGGGGCTGTTGTCTCGGCCGTTACTCGTCAGGCGGCGGAGGCCCGTCCCATCGATGTTCATGCTGAAGATCCCTACTCCAAGTCGAGTAAAGGCGATCCGCTTCCCGTTGGGCGAAAACGCGGGGGCGTCAGAGGAATACGCGCCTCTCGTGAGCTGCTTGAGACCTTTGCCAGACAGCGTGATTCGAAAAATCTGGTCGACCCCGAGCCCGGTCGGATCGGCGGTGAACAAGAGCCATGTCGGTTGTGCCGATGACCGTTGCGATTGACCCGGGGCGGCGGAGGCTACGGCCAGGACGACCCCGACCGCGACGACGACCAGCATCAGAACGCGTGACCTCCGCGGACGTGCGGCGCAGCGCCTCACCACGCGACGCCTCTCATGCAGTCGACCATCTGCGCCCCCAATCTACACCGTCGGCCTCGGTATGATTTTCGCACATGGCTGGACGGCGTGGGCGCACCAAGCTCGTCGGCGTAGTGGCAGCGTGCGCAGTGGCAGCCGGCGGCGTGGTTGCTGCGCTCATCCTCACCAACGGACACGGGAGCACGCCGACAACGGACGCGCACGCCGGCGTGGAACCGACGCGGACAACCGGGTCGTGGGCGCCGCTCACCGTCACGAGACCCCAGGTCCCGATCATCGGCGGGGGGATTCCTGTGGACATCGATCCCGTGGTGATACGGACCGACCTCGGCACGACGCTGTCTTTCCTGCCCGGGAAGAATCGTTACCAGATCACGGTTGGGAACACCTCGAACGTTGGCGCCATCAACTCGTTCCAGTGGTATCCGCCTCTCGGGCGTGCACATCGTCAAGGTGCTCGGAAGCAGCGAAGGCCACTGCACCGCCGCGGGCCTGAAGGTTTCGGTGGCAACCAGTTCCGAACGGTCGTCCTTCTCCCGAACGTTCTCTGCGACAACGTCGATCTGAAGCCTCCGAGCTGCACCTGCCTGGGGGACGGCGGCACCATGACGATCTCGTTCGTGACCGACAAGGATCTCGGGGGCAGCCTCGGGACGACCACGATGCGCACCGCGACGCTCGTCTTCGACCGCATCCCCGGCTACCTCAAGTGAGGCAGTGAGGGTGAACTCCCCATGACGGGCGCGCGCGTTCGGCGCGCGGGCGCGGCTCCTCGTCGTCACCGCGGCAGGCGTGCTCGCGCGCTCGCAGGTTGCGGGAAGTCACGCCGGTGACCCGGGTCAACTCGCTCAGGGCGCGGTGGATTCAGGTGGTCTCACCGCCCGCGAACGACAAGCTGCTCAAACCGCCCTTGACGGGCTGCAGAACTCGAATATCTCATTCCAGCTCGTGAGCATCACGAAGTGGGTTCAGCGCGTCCCGGCGACGTGCCGGGTTCGCCTCTCATCGCAGAACCCGACCACGTTCGAGGTCTACGTCTTCTGGATCCCGTGGCTTGCCGCCGAGCCTTACGCCTGGCTCAACATGAACCTCACGAGTGACCAACAGAAGAGCACGTTCCACCTCGGCACCGTCCAACCGGTCCTGTCGGGTGGCACGCTGAAGCGGAACGGTCGAAGCATCAACCCAGGTTCGATCGACACCACCTTGCTTGCTCGGTACGGGCCGCAACAGGCTGCGAAAGGCCAGGCAATCATGACAGCCCACGCAGGCAACGTCTTCTCGAAGCCCGGCGCGATGTGTCAGGTGCTCCAGAACGGGAGTCTCAGGCTCCTCCCGAACAAGAAGGCGTGACGTATCCTTGAAGCGTGGGTGCTTCGAGAAGGAACTCGAGGCGCTGTATCGTGAGCGGTACCTCGGGTTTCGGCGTGCGCTAGCGGCTGCCACGGGCAGTTACGAACTCGCGCACGACGTCGTCCAGGAGGCGTTCGCGCGAGCGCTCGCACGACGGCAGACATACCGGGGCGACGCGCCCCTCGGAGCCTGGGTCTGGGGAATAGCGATTCGGGTGGCGCGCGAGGAGCGGAGACGCGCGAAGCCGGCACCGTTGGGCGAGGTAATCGAGGCCGAGCTGCCCGAGCCGGCGCATGATCCCGAGCTCCGAGAGGCGCTGCGTGCGCTTCCTCCCCGGAGGAGGCTGATCTTCTTCCTTCGGTACTTCGCCGATATGACGTACCGGGAGATCGCCGTCATTTGCGAAGTCAGCGAGGGAACCGTCGCTGCTTCGATCGCGCAGTCGCGCGCGTCGATCGCCGAGGCGCTCACGAGCACAGGTCTTGCCGGATCGAGGCGATACTGATGTCCGGACAGCGCAGTTGGACGCGCGAACGACGGAAGATGCTCACTGAGCTCGATTCGGCGCTGCGAAGTCGGCTGCTCCGCCTGGACGAACCCATTGACCGAAGTGACTGGGAGGCTGTCGTCAGGCGCTCGAGGCGCTTTCGACTGTCCGGATATCGTTCGTACGCGATCGTTGCAAGCGGGGTTGCTGTGCTATCGCTTGCATTGGGCTTGAGCTGGGCACGGCTGTTTCAGGACGCAGGACATCCGAGAGCAGGAGCTGCGCCGGTCCGGTTGGTGCTTCATCTGGGCGACGGGAGCGGGATCGTCCTGTACTCGGTAGCGGATCAGGCACGGTTTCTCGACAACCCCGTGCAAAGCACCAGACGGGAAACTGCAGAGATCGTGCGATCTTTGAGCGGCGGACCGTTTCACGTTCAAAACGCGGCCTTTCACGGGGATGCGAAGCGGTACGTGACCGACGCCCCGCTGCCTGGAGACGAGGCCCTCGTGTCCTTCCACTTCTTCACGACCGCCCGGCTCCAGACGACCGCCGGGTCGGCGCTCATGAGCTGTCAGTACGGCTTCGACCGGAACGCATACTGCAACGGCGCCGTTGCCCTCGAGAACGGGGTGCGGCTCACCGCTTCAGGGACACTGAACGCCGATGCCACCCACTACACGCTGGTGGTGACCGGCGGCTACGGCCGTGACGGCGCGGACCGTAGGCCGCGACGCGTGACGCGGCATGTCGCAGCAGCGAGTGGGTTCGAACAGAGACCGGCTGAGACGGCGATAAAGGTTTTGGCCTTGTCGCGTCACTCCGAGACGTGAACGCCTTCAGAGGTGCAGCGGGAACCCCGGCTTGGAACCGTGTTCGCAAGGCGGCGTTTCTCGTCGCCGTGTTCGGGCTGGTCGTTGCGTCTGCGTTCGTTGCGCGTGCCGGTGCGACCGGTCATCGGGTGCTGACGGTCTACAGCGTGGCCACAGGGCTGCAGTACATCAACAGCGCTGACGATTCGGTGCGCGGGAAAGTCAACAACCCTCTGAACAGCTCCCAGAACAGGCTGGCGCCTCCGAACTCCGGCCGCCGGAACGGGCCCAACGCAGGCGACATCGCCCTCTATGCCCTGAAGCTGTACAGCGACCGGAGCTTGAAGCGACCTGCTGGCTCAGCCGTGTACACCTGCTACTTCAACTACGACGAGCACGCTCTCTGCCAGTCGTACTACAAGCTCGCGGCCGGGAGCACGCTCGTGGCCTCAGGCCCTGTTGACTTCAACAAGTCGGGGTTCACGATCGTCGTGACCGGCGGCACCGAGAAGTATCTCGGTGTCCGAGGCGAAGCCAAGGTTGTCGCCGCCCCGCACAACGCTCAGCGGATCGACTTCGTGTTGATCGGATGAGTCGCACGACCTCCACGCGGTGTCTGTTCGCAGCCGTGGCGCTGCTCGCGGCCGCCCTCCCGGTGACGGCTGCGTCGGGGGCCTCGCGGACGTCGCACAAGCTCAGGGTCTACGCGACTCCCAAAACGGTGCAGTTCATGAATCACGCTGACGACCGGCTCCGCGGGATGGCGACCAACCCGTTCAAATTCAAGTCCGAGGCCGTGATCCTCAACGACAACGGGAAGGAGAAGGGCCAAGGCCCCTTCCCCGGCGACGACATCCTCTACACGTTCAAGCTCTTTGCCGACGCAAAACTCACCAAGCCGACCGGGACGGCGCTGTTCACCTGCTATTACGAGTTCGGAAAACGTGCGACCTGCGACTCGTACTTCGACCTCCCCAAGGGCCTCGTGCTCGCATCCGGGCTCGTGCGGTTCGGCCAAACCCACTTCACACTCGGAATCACCGGCGGCACGCGCGCGTACTTCGGCGCGCTGGGGCAAGTGGACTCCGTGGCGGCTGCCAAAAACTCACAGCGCTTCGACCTCCAAGTGACCGGAACGCCGAAATGAGTCGAGCGCTCCCCGTAGCACTGGCTGCACTCGTTACTGCTGCGGCTGCAGCTGCGGTTCCGACCGCGCGGGCTACAACGGACGGACGTTCCCTCTTCTTTTACGCCAAGCCGACGCGGGCGCAGTTCATCAACCGTGCCGACGACCGCGCGCGCGGGCTCAAGGCGAACCCGTTCAATGCGGACATCGTTCCACCACCTCCGAAGGCGAACGCGGGGAAGAAGGGCGGCCGGGCCGGCGACAACGCGCTCTTCGCCTTCACGCTCTATTCCGGCCCTCAACTCACGCGACGCGTCGGAACCGCGATCTACTCCTGCACGTTCAACTTCGCCCACGAAGCGATCTGCGAGGGCGACTTCGAATTCGCTCACGGAAGCATGATCGCGATGGGCCCGGCGCAACTCGGCAGCAACTTCAGCAAGATCGTCCTTCCCGTGACCGGTGGCACAGGCCGGTACCTGGGCGCCCACGGGCAGATGACGTCGGTGCCGTCGATCTACAAGAACACCCAGGTCGTCCACTTCCAACTCGTCTAGACGGCCAAGCGTTGCTTCCGCCGCTCGGCTAGAGGCCCTGTTCGCGGCGATTCCAGTGCTCACTTGACGCCGCTCGCGCTCAACCAGCCTGCATGGCCGACAAAGCGCGGCCACTAGGGACGGGGGACAAGCACGTTGACGGCGGATGAGTTGGTGCGCGATCGTTGGCGGGTGAGCGTTCCGGAAGCGATCAGGCGGGCGGCCATCTTTCCCGCGCAGGACATCGGTGCACCGCCGCCTGGGCATCCGACACGTCAAGTGTCGGTGGCCGGCGTGGTCGTGACTCTGCTCGCCGGTCTGCCGGTCGCCCAAGTCCTCCCGGAGCGACTGGAGGAGTTGGAGGTCCCGTCGGTCGTTGAGGAGGTGCGCCGGTTCCTGCGCTCCGAGGGACGCGAGAAGGGAGTCTGGGTCGTTCCCGAGGAGGCGTCTCCCGGTGATCTCGCAGCGCGTCTGCAGGCGCTGGGGATGAGGCCGAGCGACCTGCCGGGAGTGGAGGCTCGTGACGCAGCGATGGTTGCACTCTCCGCGCCACCCCCGGGACCGCCTCGTGTGCTGGCGCGACGGGTCGAGAGCTTCGAGGAGTTCCTGGCGGCCCAGCTGATGGCCGCCGATGCCTTCGAGATGGATGATGGGATGCGTCGCGCGTTCGAGAAGCGGGCCGATCTCCTCTGGCCGTTCAACTCCACCGACGGACCGAACGCGACGTTCCTCGCGTTCCTCGACGAGGAGGTCGTGGCCTTCGGCGCGGCGTACTTCGGCCACAACGCGGTCTTCCTGGGCGGCGCGGGCACTCGGCCGGATCGTCGCGGGCAGGGTGCCTACAGGGCGCTCGTCCGGGCGCGCTGGGAGGCAGCCGTCGAGCGCGGCACCCCGGCGCTCACCGTCGGAGCCGGGGCGATGTCACGACCGATCCTCGAACGCCTCGGCTTCACCATCGTCGGCTGGGCCGACTGCCTCGTCGACGAACTCTCGGGGGCGGGTCCGACAGGCTGAGGAAAGCGCCCCAGCGCAGAGCGTCGTCTCAAACGCGAGTTGGCGCCGCCGCGGTAGCGCGGCGCGATCCCCGAGCTCACGTAGAGGTAACCCACGCGAAAGCGTCGTGTAAGGCGTCCCTTACATCGTGATAGTGTGGTCCTCTATGGGGCGTCGTCTCGATTTCGGCCACGCGGCGGCCCCGTCGTCTGAACTGACCGGCGGCCTGGCGCTCCGGATCGCGACCGTCGTCGGGGGAGCGCTCCTCGTGGCCGGCTCGGCCGGGGCGACCGGCTGGCCGCAGCCGAACGGTGACGTGCGCGGAACGCGTGCCTCCGCCGGCACGGCGATCTCGTCGCGCACCGTCGACGGGCTGAGCGTGCGGTGGCGCTTCCTTCTGCCGCCGGGCTCGCCGTTCGGCTCGTTCGCGTCGACGCCGGTCGTCCGTGACGGGACGGTCTACCTGCAGACGCTCTCGTCCTCGGTCTACGCCCTCGACGCACGGACGGGCCGGATCCGCTGGCGCTGGCTGCAGCGCGCGCCGAATGACGGGCCCAACGGGCTCGCGGTGACGGCGACGCGCGTCTACGGCGCAACCGACACGAGCGTGTTCGCGCTCGACCGCCGCACCGGGCGCCGCGTGTGGGCGAAGAGACTCACCTCGCGCACCGAGCAGTTCGTCAACATCGCGCCGCTCGTCGCGGACGGCCTCGTCTTCACGTCGACTGTTGGCTTTCCACCGGGCGGCCGAGGCGCGCTCTACGCGCTCGACGCCCGGACCGGGCGGGTCCGCTGGCGTTTCGACACGATCCGGGACGCCGTGGCAGCACCCGTCGGCCGGCGGCGGCGGCGCGTGGTACACGCCCTCGCTCGGCGCCGGCGGCGTGCTCTATGTCGGCATCGCGAACCCCGACCCGTGGGGCGGGACGCGGCTGCGCCCGAACGGCGGAGTGTTCCCTGGTCCCACGCTCTACACCGACGCGCTCGTCGCGCTCCGCGCCCGCACCGGAACGCTCCTCTGGTACGACCAGGTGCGCCGCCACGACGTGCGCGACTACGACTTCGAGGCCTCGCCGATCGTCGTTGGCAACGCCGTCTATGGCGCAGGCAAAGCGGGCCGCGTGGTCGCATGGAACCGGCTGACGGGCGACGGCGCTGGTCGCAGGCGGTCGGCACGCATCTCCACGACCTCGGCCCGCTGCCGAAGCGGCCGACTCTCGTCTGTCCCGGGCCTCTGGGGCGGCGTGCTGACGCCGATGTCGTACGCGCATGGGCGGCTCTTCGTCCCGGTGGTCGAGCGCTGCATGCGCGAGAGCGCGGTGACGACTCACACGCCGGCCGACCTGCGGCCGGGGAAGGGGGTCGTCACCGCGCTCGCAGCCGGCGGGAACGAAGCTTTGGACGCGCCAGCTCGGGTCGCCCGCGACCGGCTGCACGACCGTCGCGAACGACGTCGTCTTCGCCCCAACGTACGACGGGCGGCTGTACGGGCTCGCCGCCTCGAACGGCGGAGTCCTCTGGGAGACGCGGATGCCGGCGGGGATCAACTCGTGCCCGGCCGTCTCGGGCGACCTCCTGCTCGTCGGTGCCGGTGCGCCGCGCCCGGGCCGCGGAGTGCGCGAGGTCGTCGCCTACGGCGTCGGCGAGGGGCGGCCGTAACACGCGCGCGCAGTGACCGGGACCGCACCGGCCGGCTCAAGGGCCGCGGTCGCGACCGGCGACGCTCCTGATTGCGAGCCGTCGGTGAGGGGTTTGGGGGAGAGCCGGAGGCTCTCCCCCAAACCAACGTCAGTCGTCGAGCGGGCTGTCGACCTCGGGGACTTCCTCGGCCTCGCCGGCCTCGTGGGAGGTCACCGAGTCGGAGCCGGGCTCGCCGCCGAAGCTCAGCCCGAGAGCCCCGAAGTCGCCGACCGCACCGCCGTCCTGGCCGATCTCCTCGAGCGCCTGCAGCAGCGCGTCGCGCTCGTAGGCCTCGCGGACGATCGGCTCCGACGGGGCGATCTCGATCGACCGGTACCGCTTGAGGCCGGTCGCCGCCGGGATCAGCTTCCCGATGATCACGTTCTCCTTCAGCCCGAGCAGGCGGTCGACCTTCCCCTCGATCGACGCGTCCGTCAGCACCTTGGTCGTCTCCTGGAACGAGGCGGCCGAGAGGAACGACTCGGTCGCGAGCGACGCCTTCGTGATGCCGAGGATCAGCGGCTCGTAGGTCGCGATCTCGCCCTTCGCCTTCTTCACCCGGACGTTCTCGCGCTCGAGCACGACGCGATCGACGAGCTGGCCGGGCAGAAGCTCGGTCTCGCCGGCCGACTCGACGCGCACCTTCTTCAGCATCTGGCGCACGATCAGCTCGATGTGCTTGTCGTGGATCTCGACGCCCTGGCCCTTGTAGACCTTCTGCACCTCTCCGACGAGGTAGAGCTCGGTGTTCGTCGAGCCCTTGAGCGCGAGTAGGTCGGCAGGGTTCTGCGAGCCCTCGTTGACCGCATCGCCCGGCTCGACGACCTCGCCGTTCGTCACGAGCAGGCGGGTGCGCCGCGGCAGCTGGTACTCGACCGGATCCGCGAGCTCGCCGTCCTTCCCGACTTCCGTCGGATGGATCGTGACCTTCGGCCCGCGGTCGGTCGGCTCGACCTCGACGCGGCCCTCGACCTCCGCCAGCACCGCGGCACCCTTCGGGTTGCGGGCCTCGAAGATCTCGACGACGCGCGGCAGGCCGTGCGTGATGTCGGAGCCGGCGACGCCGCCGGTGTGGAACGTGCGCATCGTCAGCTGCGTGCCCGGCTCGCCGATCGACTGCGCGGCGATGATGCCGACCGCGTCACCGATCTCGCACATCTCGCCCGTCGCCGGGAAGATGCCGTAGCACGTCTTGCAGACTCCGGTCTCTGCACGGCACTTGAGCACCGAGCGCACCGGGATCTCGAGCTCGTCCCCGAGCTCCGCCGACAAGCTCCTCGAGCATGGCGAGCGTGACCACCTGGTCCTTCTCGGCGAGCACGGTCTTCCCGGCTTCCCCGAGGCGAGCGGCCGGTGGACGTCGTCCGCCAGCACGCGGCCGAAGAGCGACTTGTTGAACCCCTCCGCCGTGCGCAGCGGGAGTACGACGTGGTCGTCGGTCTTGCAGTCGTGCTCCCGGACGATCACGTCCTGCGACACGTCCACCAGACGGCGGGTCAGGTACCCCGAGTCGGCGGTGCGCAGCGCGGTGTCCGCGAGCCCCTTGCGGGCGCCGTGAGTCGAGATGAAGTACTCGAGCACCGAGAGGCCCTCCATGAAGTTGGCCTTGATCGGACGCTCGATGATCTCGCCCTTCGGGTTGGCCATCAGGCCTCGCATGCCGGCGAGCTGCCGGATCTGCTTGAACGAGCCGCGTGCCCCGGAGTTGGCCATCATGAACACCGGGTTCAGCTCGGTGAAGTTCTCCTGCATCGCGTCGGCGACGGTGTCGGTCGCCTCCGTCCAGATGTTGACGATCGTCTCGTGCCGCTCCTCGTCGGTGATCAACCCCATGTCGTACTGGCGGTGAACCTCCTCGACGCGCTTCTCGTACCCGCTCAGGATCTTCTCCTTGTCGGGCGGGATGACGATGTCGTTCTTCGAGATCGTCACGCCTGCGCGCGTCGCGTACCGGAAGCCGAGCGTCTTGATCGTGTCGAGGACCGGCGCCAGTGTGTGCGCGCCGTACCGGTCCGACAACGACAAGACGTAGCGATCGGTGTCAGGCTTCGCGAGCGTCTGGTTGACGAAGTCGTACTCGAGCGCCTCGTTCGGCGGCAGCAGCTCGTCGAGCGCCCGGTAGACGGCCGAGTTGAACAGCACGCGGCCCGGCGTCGTCAGGTGCAGCATGCCGTCGAAGCGGAACTCGATCGGCTCCTGCAGCCCGACGCCCCGCATCTCGAGCGAGACCTCGATCTCGTCCGCCGAGTCGAAGCGCCGCGGACGCGGGTTGAGGTCGGACGGCTCGAGCGACGGCAGGTCGTGCTCGGAGTAGGTGAGGTAGTACATCCCGAGCACCATGTCCTGGGTCGGCGTCGCGAGCGGGCGTCCGCTCGCCGGCGAGAGGATGTTGTTCGAGGAGAGCATCAGGATGCGCGCCTCCGCCTGCGCCTCCGCCGAGAGCGGAAGGTGCACGGCCATCTGGTCGCCGTCGAAGTCGGCGTTGAACGCGTGGCAGACGAGCGGGTGAACCTGAATCGCCTTGCCCTCGACGAGCACCGGCTCGAACGCCTGGATGCCGAGGCGGTGGAGCGTCGGAGCGCGGTTCAGCAGCACCGGATGCTCGGCGATCACCTCCTCGAGCACGTCCCAGACCTCGGGCGTCATCGAGTCGACGTACTTCTTCGCCGCCTTGATGTTCTGGACGGACTTCCGCTCGACGAGCCGGCTCATGATGAACGGCTTGAAGAGCTCGAGCGCCATCAGCTTCGGCAGCCCGCACTGGTGCAGCCTCAGGTTCGGGCCGGACACGATCACCGAGCGTCCCGAGTAGTCGACGCGCTTGCCGAGCAGGTTCTGGCGGAACCGGCCCTGCTTGCCCTTCAGCATGTCGGACAGCGACTTGAGCGGGCGGTTGCCCGGCCCGGTTACCGCGCGGCCGCGGCGGCCGTTGTCGAACAGCGCGTCGACGGCCTCCTGCAGCATCCGCTTCTCGTTGTTGACGATGATCTCCGGCGCGCCGAGGTCGAGCAGCCGCTTCAGCCGGTTGTTCCGGTTGATCACGCGGCGGTAGAGGTCGTTCAGGTCGGAGGTCGCGAACCGGCCACCGTCGAGCTGCACCATCGGGCGAAGCTCCGGCGGGATCACCGGCACGGCCTCGAGGATCATCCAGTCCGGCTTGTTCTCCGACTTGATGAACGCGTTGACGACCTTGAGCCGCTTGATCGCGCGCTGCTGCTTCTGGCCCTTCGACGTCTTGATCGTGTCGCGGAGGACGCCGCCTCGTGGTCGAGGTCGAGGTCGCGGAGCAGGTCGCGGATCGACTCCGCACCCATGCCGCCGCGGAAGTAGACGCCGAACCCGTACGGCGAGCCGAAGCGGTCCTTGAGCTCGCGGAACAGCTGCTCGTCGTTCACGACCATCTTCGGCTCGAGGTCGCGGAACAGCTGCCAGGTCTGCTCGAGCCGGCGGACGGAGTCGACCGCAGCCTCGCGGGTGTCCTCGCGGCGTGACTCGATGTCGAGGTACATCTCGCGCACCTTCAGCGCCCACTGGACGATCGCGTCGAGATCCTCCTTCTGGATCTTCCCGTCGGTGCGCAGGCACAGGTCGTTCGTCAGCTCGCGCATGTCCTGGCCCGGCTCCCAGCTGTCGACGGCGTCCTTGAGCAGGCCGTTGC
>CAVQKS010000019.1:0-46858 GCA_963713155.1 uncultured Thermoleophilia bacterium | reverse complement strand
GCTGAAGGCCCTGGCCCGGGACCTCGGCGAGCGAGTCGCCCGCGACCCACACCCGCAGCGGATGTGCCGCGGTGAACCGCGGGAGCGGAGCGGCGTCGGTGCGTGTGCGGCTTCACCCGCGACGGGATGGTCGCTGGATGCGCCGGCGGCAGTGCGAAGTGCACCTGGCTATCGATCTGATCCCAGCTCTGACGTCCGAGCGCCACCTGGATCCCGTGTCGCGGCGCCGTCAGGTGCAGGAAGCTGCTCACGTCGACGAGCGGGCGCGCGACGGCAAGCCCGATGTCGCGGCGGAGCCCCGGCTGCTGGATCTCCGCCGTCTTGCGCATCCCCTTGGCGTTGAGCAGCGCCGCGAAGATCAGCGTCAGGAGGCAGACGGCGACGCTGCGAGCGGCTGATTGGGGCGGGAGTCTCATCGGTGTCTAGAAGCGGAAGTAGATGAAGGGAGCGACACCCTGCGGCCCGAGCGCGTCGATCACCAGCAGGCAGACGGCCAGACAGGCGGCCTGGAGGACGGTCGCGAGGCGGCCGAACCGAAGCTCGATCCACGTGAGCGCAGCTCGGGCGGACGTACTGCACCCCGATGCCGAACACGATCGCGAGCGACGACGGAGGTCGTGACGAGCGGCGAGGGCTGCCCCCACGCGTCGAAGAGCCGCTGCAGGATCTGCCACGCGTCGAGCGAAGGACTCGGCGCGGAAGAAGATCCACGCGAACCAGACGAAGTGGAAGATCAGGAGCCGGCCTTGTAAACAGGGGGATCCGGCGCGGGGAGGTCGCGCCGCCCGCCGCTGCGCGCGCGACGACGAGGCCGGTGCCGTGGATGCCGCCCCAGACGACGAAGGTCCACGCGGCGCCGTGCCAGAGGCCGCCGAGGAGCATCGTCAGCATCAGGTTGCGGTACGTCCGGACCCGGCCCGCGGTTGCCGCCGAGGGGGATGTAGAGGTAGTCGCGGAGCCAGCGCGAGAGCGAGATGTGCCAGCGGCGCCAGAAGTCCGAGAGGCCGCCTTGTACGGCGAGTCGAAGTTCTTCGGGAACGCACCCGAGCAGCAGCGCGAGCCCGATCGCGATGTCGGTGTAGCCGGAGAAATCGCAGTAGATCTGGACGGCGTAGCCGTAGACGCGCCGAGCACCTCGAGCGACGAGAAGCCGGTCGGGCCTCGAAGACGCCGTCGACGATGTTGGACGCGAGCTGGTTCGCGATCACGACCTTCTTAACAGGCCGATGGCGATCAGGAAGAGCGCGCTCGTGTCGTCGCGCGACGAGGGTCGCGCGGGTCTCGAGCTGCGGGAGAGTCGCGGGCGGACGATGGGGCCGGCGACGAGGTGCGGGAAGAACGAGACGAAGAGCACGTAGCGAGAAGGACGCGGGGACGAGCTCGCCGCGGTAGACGTCGACGACGTAGGTGATCGTGAACGTGAAGAAGGAGATGCCGACCGGCAGCGCGACGTTGACGCGGTGCGAAGGTCGAAGCCGAGCCGGCCGAAGAAGTCGTAGGCGGTGCTGAGGAAGAAGTCGTAGTACTTGAAGTAGCCGAGGAGGCACAGATTGAAGACGACGGCCAGGGCGAGCAAGCGCCTTGCGCGCCGCTGCCGTCGCCGACCGGAATATGCCGACGGCGAGACGTGGTTCACCACCGTCGAGGCCACGAGCAGGAAGACGAACCGCCAGTCCCACCAGCCGTAGAACACGTAGCTCGCGAGCAGGATCCAGCCCATCCATGCGCGCCGGTGCCGCATGCAGCGCCCACGAGACGGGCAGGACGATCATGAAGAAGACTGCGAAGGTGGCGGTCGGGAACAGCATCGGCCCGCCGCAGCCTTAACGGACGACGCGGAGGGTGAGTCGCCGAGTCGACGATGTGCCGGTCGAATCGGTGATGCGCACGTTGAACGTGTAGGCCCCGGCGGCCCCCCGCGGACGGCCGCGAACAACACCGTCGGCCTCCAGGTGCAGGCCGGCCGGCGCGCGTTCGAGCAGCGACCACCGGTACGGCCCGATGCCGCGCCGCCCACGAGCCGTGCCGAGTAGGCCGCGTTCCGGGTCGCAACGGGCAGGCGGGAGGTCCTGACGCGAACGTCCGGTGGCGCGACACCGCCGGTATCCAGCGCCTTGTGGATCAGCGTCGCCATCGCCTGGGCACCCGACCCGTTCAGGTGGATGCCGTCGCTCTGGAACCAGTCGGGGTGGCTCCGGAGTAGACGTTCCAGTCGACGATCGTGAGCTCGGGGTGGTTCGCGACCGCCGCCTCGAGCGCAGCCGTTCATCGTCAGGTAGGGGTGCCGCGCGGCACGCAGGGTGAGCCAGAAGATGTGCTTGACGCCGGCGCTCTCGAGCGCGGCCAGGGCGTTTTGGAGATCCTGCGGATAGGTGTCTTCGTGGTCGTTGTAGCCGACCGCAACGACGACGTTCGGCCCGATCGACGCGCCGAGCGACTGGACGAGCTGGATCACGTTGGGCGGCCGAACGCCGTTGTACGGGCAGCTGTCGCCCGCGAGTCGCCGGCACGGAGCCACCTGGACGTTCAGCGAGACCTCCCGACGCACCTCGGCGAGCGCCGTGCTCGTCTGCGCGATCGCGTCGGCGACCGAGTCGCCGATCAGCGTTACCTGGGGCGCCTTCGTCTGGGCACGCGGCGCACCCGTAGCGCCGGCGGCGAGCGCCCCCAAGACGACGAACGCTGCGACCCCTGCGAGAGCGCGCGCCATCACGCCCGATCGTAGCCGCTCGTTCCGCCCGCCAGACACGGAGTCGCAACGAGCGCGTTTTTCCTCGCGACCGATGCTTGCGCGCCGCGATCGGCCGCGGATAGTCTGCGGCTCCCGCCGGGCGCGGAGCGCGAGTAGGTCGAGATCCCACCGAGCGACTGGGGCGCGCGCAAGCGCGAACGGGCCGGTCGGAGGGGTGGACGAAAGCGCCCCCCGCGCCAGGCGGTTTTTTTCTTGGCAGACTGCGGGCAGGAGTAACAGGCAGACGCGGCCAACCAGCTGAGGGCTGGATGTCTGTTACCACCGAACCCAGCGAGACGTTCGCTCTGCCGATGTCAGAGACTGCATCTCCCCCCGTTTCTGCCGAGCAGACGGCCGGGAACGAGGACGTGGTCAGCCCGGAGCTCGTGCTCGTCGATCCGGATCTTCGGGATCGGCTTGCCTCACTTCCGCTCCCTGCTCCTGCCGTCGCGCAGGCGCAGCCCGAGCCGGAGCCGGAGCCGGAGCCGGAGCCGGAGCCGGAGGCTGAGCCGGAGCCGGAGGCTGAGCCGGAGCCGGAACCGGCGCTGCGGATCGCCCCACTGCCGCGGCCGCCCGAGCCCGCACCCGTGCACGCCCTGTCCGAGCCGGTCGAGCCGCCGACCACCGCGCCCGCCGGTCACGGGCGGAGGCGCCGTTTCGCGCTCCTCATCGCAGCGCTCGCCGGTGCTGCGCTTGCAGCGGCGGCGACGATCATCTTGCTTCCACGCGGCACCTCCACACCGTCGACCGGGCACGTGATCGACCCGGCGCCCACGGGGCACATCGGCCGGCCCGCGTCGTCGACACCTGCACCACCTCCGGTCACCGCCACGGTCGCCCCGGTGACGACGTCGCCGGCGAAGACGACCACCTCGCCGGCGAAGCACCACACCTCGACCGTGCCCACGACACACCCACAGACGACCGCGGGAGCACCGCCGGTCGCTCCGACGACGAGTAAACAGCCGACGCCGAAACGGAAGCCGAAGCCCAAGCCAAAACCGACGTCGACGAGCCCCTCCACCCCACCGCCGGCTTCCGCCACGACCCACGAGAAACTCGCCTGGGCCCCGACGGCCGGCGCCACCGCGTACGAGATGGAGCTCCTCCGGAACTCGAAGCCCGTGCTCCATGTGCGCACGCGCCAGACAAGCCTGATCATCGCCGTGCGGACCGGCGCGAGAGGCCCGGCCGGTTCGGTGCCCCGGGGGAGCTACGAGTGGGTCGTGTGGCCGATCGTCGGCGGCCACCGGGCGCAGCCGACGGTCCGCTCGAAGCTGACCCTCCCGGGCTGAGCCCGTCTAGCCGGCGAGCTCCGCGATCCGTAGGGCTGCCCTGCGAAGCGCAGGCTCGTCGAACACGTACGGCGTGGCGTTCGCGACGTCGTGCAGCGGCCGGTCGAGATCGGTGCTGCCGGCGGCGGCATTCATCGCGTAGCGCACGGGGATCTCGTGGCACGCGACGAACGTCGTCGGCTCGGGCCGGTCGCACAGGCGCAGGAAGGCGGCGGCGTAGCGCCTCGCCGCGTCGTTCAGGCTTTCCCCGCCTGGAAAGGCGACGTCACGTTTCAGGTGCGCCGGCGACCGCCGGTAGTCGGCGAGCGAGCCGCCCTCGAGCCCGCCGATCCGCACGTCGCCCAGGTCCGGATCGATCTCGGACGGAACGTTGCGCCCCGCGAGCGCGATGTCGGCGGTCTCCCGGGCGCGGGGAAACGGCGAGACGACGAGCACGTCGATCGGCAGATGGGCGATCTGACCGGCGAGTTGCCTCGCCTGCTCGACCCCCAGCTCGGAGAGACCGCGATCGAGCGCCGGATCCCCGTTGACGATGCCCTCGACGTTGAGCAGCGATTGGCCGTGACGGACGATCACGAAGATGCGCACCCGCGGAGCCTAAGAGAAGGACGAGGAGGAGCGCCGCCGCGGGAGAATCCGTTTGGGATGCCGTATCGCTCGTCACGGCTCTTCCGAGCTCAGTTCCGGCTGCTCGTGGATCTCAATCTCCTCGAAGCGGCGCAGGACCGGATGATGGCGGAGAGCAAGGCCGGCCACCACTTCCGCGCGCGGCGCGCCCGCCGGGACGTGGTCGAGCTCAGGAAGGAGATCGATGCGCAACGGTTCGTGATCGCCGAGTGGAAGCCGCGGGCGCTCGACGAACGCGAGCTCCTGACCCGCCTGCGGCCGCTCCTCGCGGTGCCGCCGCCGCCGGCATCGCCTCGAGCGCGCCGTGCCCCGGTCTCGGAGCTGCTGCTCGCGTGGCTCGTCCTGTTGGCGGCGGGTGTCGCGTGGGCCTACGCGTTCGCCAGCATCGCCGCGACAGGCATCGACGATCGACCGTCGCTGGTCGTCGCCGAGATCTGCGCGATCGTGCTCTCACCGATCGCGATCGCGCTCTTCGGTCGGCGCTAGATGGTGGAATAGTCCTATCGTGACCGCGAGCGCGCAGGCACTGGCGATCCCGTTCGCGTCGTCGACGCGGGTCCGGCCGATCTTTGGCGCGCTGATGCTCGTGATGCTGATGGCGTCGCTCGACTCGACGATCGTCTCGACGGCGCTGCCGACGATCGCGGGCAGCCTCGGCGGGATCGACAAGCTGTTCTGGGTCGTCACCGCGTACCTGCTCACGTCGACGATCACGACGCCGGTCGCGGGAAAGCTCGGCGACATGTACGGCCGGAAGCTCGTGCTGCAGGTGGCCCTGATCGTCTTCCTCACAGGGTCGGCGCTGTGCGGGCTCAGCCGTGACATGCCGGAGCTGATCGCGTTCCGCGGCATTCAGGGTCTCGGCGGCGGCGCCTTGATGGTGAGCACACAGGCCGTCATCGGGGACGTGGTCTCACCGCGCGAGCGCGGGCGGTACTCGGGGCTCATGGGCGCCGTCTTCGGCATCTCGACCGTGATCGGCCCATTGATCGGCGGCCTGTTCGTCGATCACCTCTCGTGGCGCTGGATCTTCTACGTCAACGTCCCGATCGGCGTCGTCGCGTTCATCGTGCTGCAGGTCGTGCTCTCGACGCCGACCGTTCGCGTCAAGCGGGCGATCGACTACCTCGGGATGGCGCTGCTCGCAGGCGGACTGACGTCGATCGTCCTCTACACGAGTCTCGGCGGGTCGACGTACGCGTGGTGGTCGTGGCAAATGCTCGCGCTGCTCGTCCTCAGCGTCGTGCTCTCGGTCGGGTTCGTCGTCGCCGAGCGCCGCGCCAAGGAGCCGACGCTGCCCCTGTCGCTGTTCTCGAATCGTGTCTTCACGGTTTCGAGCATCGTCGGCTTCATCGTCGGCTTCGCCCTGTTCGGGTCGGTGACGTACATCCCGCTCTACCTCCAGGTCGTGCGCGGGGCGAGCCCGACCCGGTCCGGGCTGCAGATGCTGCCGTTGATGGTGGGGGTGCTGATCGCGTCGATCGGCAGCGGCCAGCTGATCTCCCGCGTCGGCCGCTACAAGGTCTTCCCGATCGTCGGCACCGGCCTGATGGTCGTCGGCCTCCTGCTCCTGTCGCGCCTCACGCCGGGCACCTCGACATTGCTCGCCGACCTGTACATGCTCGTCCTCGGCTTCGGCCTCGGCTTCGTCATGCAGGTGCTGATCCTCGCCGTGCAGAACGCCGCCGACTACCGCGACCTCGGTGTCGCCACCGCGAGCGCGACGCTCTTCCGATCGATGGGCGGAACGATCGGCGTACCGATCTTCGGCGCGATCTTCACGAACCAGTTCGCGAACAGACTTGCCGCCCATCTCCCTCCCGGCGCGGCAGCCCAGCTGCCGTCGCATCTCGGCCCCGAGCAGATCGGGAAGCTTCCGCCGGCGATCCGCGACTCGTACGTCGACGCCTACGCCTCGGCACTCCATCCGGTCTTCCTGATCGCGGCCTTCCTCGCCGTCGCGGCGTTCGCGTTCACGTGGTTGCTCGAAGAGCGGCCGCTGCGCCAAACAGTCGCCGAACAGGGCATCGGCGACAGCTTCGCGTCGCCTCGGGACGAAAGCTCACTCGACGAACTCGAGGCGCGGCTGAGCAAGCTCGCTCGCCGAGAGAACAAACACGTCGTCTACGAGGGCCTGGCGAGCGCCGCAGGGATCGACGTCACGCCGGGTGAAGCGTGGCTCCTCCTGCGGATCGACCAGGTCGATGCCGTCACCGGGGACGAGCTGGCCGAGCGCTACAAGCTGCAGCCCGAAGGGGTCGCGTCGCTGCTCGCCAACCTCGAAACCCACGGTCTCGTCGAGGGTGCACCGGGCGTGCGGCTGACCGAACGAGGCGAGGAGGCGGTTCAGAAGATGGCGGAGGCGCGGCAAGAGGCGCTCCAACGCTTCCTGGAGGACTGGCAGCCCGAGCAGCACGCAGAGGTGCGTCAGTTGCTCGAGCGGTTCGCACGCTCGCTGCGTGGGACCCCGCCCGCCGGCGATCCGGCCCCCGCGTAGACGAACCGGGCAACGCGCCTCATAATCGATCGATGGACAACGGCGGGGCGCCGCTCGGACTGCAGTTCGCGGTGCTGGGGCCGGTCGAGGTTCGTCGTGACGGTGCTGCGCTTCCGCTCGGCGGTGTACGCCAGCGCGCGCTCCTCGCCACGCTCGTCCTCCATCGCGGGAAGGTCGTCTCGGCCGACCGGCTTGTCGACGATCTCTTCGGGCCGCGACCGGGTGCCGGCGCAGCGAACGCGCTGCAGCAGGCGGTATCGAGGCTACGTCGCACGCTCGGCGACAGCCGCGCCGTTCTCACGAAGGCGCCCGGCTATCTGCTCGACGTTGCACCGGACCAGGTCGACCTTCAGCGTTTCGAGCTTCTTCGCACGCGCGGACAGGAGGCGCTCGCGGCGAGCGATCCCGCGAGCGCGGCCGCCCATTTACGTGATGCGCTCGCGCTGTGGCGCGGCGAGCCCCTCTCGGACATCGCCGAGCTCGACTTCGCGCAGGCCGACATCCGCCGGCTCGAGGAGCTTCGGTTGGCGACGACGATGGACCGCATCGACGCCGAGCTCGCGGTCGGCGACGGCACCGGACACGTGGCCGAGCTCGAGTGCCTCGTCGCGGCGAACCCCTTCCAGGAGCGCCTGCGTGGACAACTGATGCTCGCGCTCTACCGTGAGGGCCGTCAGGCCGACGCGCTCGAGGCGTATCGCGAGGCTCGTACGCTGCTGCGCGACGAGCTCGGCCTCGAGCCGGGCCGCGCCCTGCAGGAGCTCGAGCGCGCGATCTTGACGCACGACGCATCGCTCGACTCGGAACACACGCCGCCGGAGTCGAAAGACGGCGTCGCGATCTGCCCGTTCAAGGGGCTTGCGCCGTTCGAGCTCGGTGATGCGCGCTTCTTCTGCGGCCGCGAGCGGATCGTCGACGAGCTCGTTGCACGGCTTGCCGAGGGGACGCTCGTGGGCATCGTCGGACCGTCCGGCATCGGGAAGTCGTCCATCTTGCGCGCCGGCCTCCTGCGCGCACTCGCTTCAGGCGCGCTCCCCGGAAGCGAGAGCTGGCCGACCGTCGTCCTGCGGCCGGGTGCGCACCCCGTCGCGGAGCTCGAACGGATCCCCGGTCCCGGTGACCGGACGCATCGTCGCCGTCGATCAGTTCGAGGAGCTGTTCACCGTGTGCGACGACGAGTCGGAGCGCGCGGCGTTCCTCGAGGCCCTCGTCAACGCGGCGCGCGATCCGGACCGCCGGACGATCGTCGCGCTGGCACTCCGAGCCGACTTCTACGGGCGTTGCGCGACCTACCCGCGATTCGCCGAGCTCCTCTCCGCCCACCACGTCCTCGTCGGGCCGATGCAGCCGGACGAGCTCGCACGCGCGATCACGCTCCCCGCCGAGCGCGCGGGACTGCACGTCGAGCAGGTGCTCGTCAACGCACTGGTCGGAGACGTCGGCGGCGAGCCGGGCGGGCTTCCTCTTCTACAGACCGTGCTGCTCGAGCTGTGGCGACGGCGTGACGATGCGACGCTCCGGCTCGGCGACTACCGCGAAGTCGGCGGTGTTCGCGGCGCGGTCGGCCGTCTGGCCGAGGCCACCTACGAGAGCCTGGACGACGACGGCAGGCAGATCGCCCGAACGCTGATGCTGCGTCTCACCGCGGGCGACGCGGACAACGCGGTTCGGCGGCGCGTTCCCGCCGGCGAACTGACGCAGCGCCGAGCAGAGGAAGGGGCCGTGCTCGACACGCTCGTCACAGCTCGACTGCTGATCGCGGACGAGGGGTCGATCGAGATCGCGCACGAGGCCCTCCTGCGCGAGTGGTCGCGCATGCGGCAGTGGCTCGACGAAGAGCGCGAGTCGCGGCGTCTCGAGGAACACGTCAGGGCGTCGGCGACCGCATGGGCCGACGGCGGCCGCGAACCTGCCGACCTCTACCGCGGCCCGCGGCTCGCCGCGGTCCTCGACTGGCACGCCGCGCACGAGAGTGAGCTCGCACCCGTCGAGGAGGAATTTGTCGCGGCGAGCCGCGAGGCGGGCGAGCAGGAATTGTTGGAGCAGCGGCAGCGCAACCGCCGTCTGCGTACGTTCGCCGGGGCGATTTTCGCCCTTCTCGTGCTGGCGCTGGTTGCGGGCGGTGCGGCGCTGATTCAGCGAGGCAGTGCACGACGGGAGGCGCGCGTCGCCCTCGCCCGCCAGCTTGGAGCCGAGGCGCTCACCGAGCCGCGCCTCGACCGCGCGATGCTGCTCGCGCGCGAGGCCGTGAACCTCAGTCCGTCGTCGCAGACGGAAGGGACGCTCATGGCAACGCTCCTCCGCGCCCCGGCCGCGATCTCGACGTTCTCGGTGCCGATCACATCACGACCCCAGCAGCTGAGCGTCAGTCCCGACGGGCGCACCCTCGGAGTGGCCGACAACGCCGGCACCATCCGCTTCTACGACCTCGCGGCCCACCGACTCCGGGCGGCGATCCCCCACCTCGGCTACGGATTGGCGCCGCGCTTCAGCCCGGACGGTTCGAGGTTCGTCGTGTACGCCGGCGTCAAGCAGCCCGAGCTCTCCCTGCGAGACGCCCGGACGCTGAAACCCATCGCGACGCTGAGCTTCGACAAGCAGTTCCTGACGAAGTCATCCTGCGGGACCCAGGTACCGGCGTTCGGTCCCGGCAACACCCTCGTCGTCACCTACTGCCTCACCCGTCCCGACGGATCGGACGGCGAGGCCTTCGTCGACGACTGGAACCTACGGACGGATCAGCGGACGGTCAGCGCACGCCCGCTTGGAATGCGCGGCGCCGATGTCCTGCAGGCGCTTCCGCGTGGTCGGCTGCTGGTGGTCGGCGACGACAAGGCATTGATCCTCGACGCCCGGACGCTTCGCCCGCTTCGCCCTTTGCGGCTCCCCGAAACCATCGCCCCGTACCAACAGACGGGGAGCGACCAGCGAAGGCTCGCGATCGTCTCACCGAGCGGCGCCGGGCAACTCGTCGACATCAACACCGGCAGGTCGAGGACGCTGCCGACCGTCGACCCGGGGATCCCGAACTCGGTCGCGCTTAGTCCCGACGGTCGCACGCTGGCCGTCGGAGATCAGGACGGAACCGTGATCGTGCGTGAGCTCCCCTCGGGCCGCATCGTCGACCGCCTCACCGGGCACGCGACGCGTGTGCTCGGGCTCGCCTTCAGCCCGGACGGGAAGACCCTCTACTCGTGCAGCCTCGACGGCGCGATCTTCGCGTGGGACGTCGGGACGGGCCGACGATTCGGGCGGCCGTTCGGGACGTCGACCGGGCCCGATTTCACGGTGGGGCCCGACGAGCGGGAGGTCGCGCCACCGCTCGCGGTCTCTCCCGACGGCCGGCGCTTCGCCTACCGAGTCGCGCGAACGCGCATCGGCATCTTCGCGACCGGCACCGCCAACCCCATCGCGGCCTTTGCCGTGTCGACCGGCGGTGACATCGGCGCGCTCGCCTGGGGCCGCCGCGGGCTGCTCGCCGTGAGCGGCGGCAAGGGACACGTGCAACTCTGGAACGTCTCCGCCCGTCCGCGGCTAGTCCGGTCACTGCGCGGGCTGGGGTCGATCAACAACGAGGGGGAGGCGGTGACGACCCTCGCCTTCTCGCCCGACGGCTCGCTTCTCGCCGCCGGTGACGTCAACCACACGCCGTACACCGTTCCCTGGCGCTACGGGACGACGGCAGTCTGGGAAGTCGCCTCGGGACGGCTGCTCTGGAAGCACAGGACCAGGCGAGGCTGGGTCAACGCCGTCGCGTTCTCCCACGACGGCAGCTGGGTCGCCGCCGCCAATGAATCCAACACGGTCGCCGTCTACGACGCCCGCTCGGGTGACACGATCCGAACCGTGACGACCGAGGGCCTGACCGGCTACGACGCGGTGGCATTCGCGCCGAACGGCACGCTCGCAACCGGTACCTGGGCCGGCATCGTCCAGCTCTGGAACCCGGTATCGGGACAGGAGATCGGAAAGCCGACCTCGGTCGCGGCGGCCCCGGTGTCGAGCATCGCGTTCGACCCGTCCGGCAAGACGTTCGCGACCACCGGCGGTTCGGACGGCATCGCAAAGCTCTGGACGACCTCGACGCTGCAACAGTTCGGTAGCAATCTGCCGGGGTCCGCTCCCTGGTGGGGGAACGCCAAGTTCACACCGGACGGAAGCCGGCTCGTCGTCGTGTGGATGGATGGGACGGGCTCGGTCTGGCCGACAGCGACGGCCGCGTTGGAAAAACACGCATGCGCGCTCGCGGGGCGGAACTTCAGCCAGAGCGAGTGGCGGCAGTTCGTCGGCGGCCCCTATCGCACGACTTGTCCCGGTCAGCCGGGCGTCAGCGGCTCGTAAGCGCCCCGTCAGCGACACGACGAAGTCTCCACGCATCAGGTCGCGCTCGCGGCCCGAAGCGAAGGAGGCACCAACCATGGATGCAAGTCGCAGGATCGTCGTTCTCGCCACACTGGTTGCGGTCGTCGGGGCCTTCGTGGCCGGGGCGGCGAACGCCGAGCCGAAGAACATGTCGCCGTTCACCCGCCCTGTCGACGCTCGGGTCCTGGTCCAGGTCGTACGGACTGCCTCGGCCACGGACCTCGCGCCCGTCCCCGAGGCGAAGAACGAGCTGCCGTTCACGCGGGTGGTCGGTACCGCAACCGGGTCGACGTCCACCGGCGGCACGAACGGCACCTTCGCCCTCGGCGGCGGCAGTTCGGGCGGAGTCGACTGGGCGCTGGTCGGCTGGGTGCTTGCAGCCGCGGTCACGGTCGGCGGCGGCACAGCTGTGGCGCTCTCGCACGCGCGGCTCTCACCGCGCACGCGGTAGGCATCCACTCTGGGGGTGGAGGCGCCACTGGAGGGAGGCGGCCGCGGCCGGCCGCCTCCCTCGTCCTCATCGCCTATGGTCCCGACCCGCAGGTGGGTGAAGCGGCGTCCTCTCCGGTCGGGTCGTGGACCGTCACAGCGGTCGTCCGCAACCGTGCGCTCGTCGCGCCGGTGGACGGCACGTCGCCGAGCATCGAGTTCGGCGCCGACGGCCGCGTCTTCGGCTCGGCCGGCTGCAATCGCTTCACGGCGGGCTACGAGAACGACCACCACGGGCTCAGGATCATCGCGGCGGCGTCGACTCGGATGTTCTGCGCCGAGCCACCTGGGGTGATGGAGCAGGAGGCGGCGTTTCTCGACGCCCTGGAACGAGCTACGCGGTTTCGGCGCGAGGCGGAGTCGCTCCAGCTCCTCGACGCTTCGGGAGCGGTGCTCGTCGCCTGCACGCAGCCGGCGGCGTGAGAGTCGTCGTTCAGGTACTCGGGCTCGTCGCTCGGAATCGGGCGATACGCCGGGTGCAGCTCGCGTATGCGGCGTTCAACAGCGCCGAGCTGGCGACGTGGATCGCAATGCTGGTCTACGCCTACTCGCGCGGTGGCGTCACCGAGACCGGCGTCGTCGCAGCGGCGATGCTCGTTCCGGCCGCGCTGCTTGCACCAGCTCGTGGGCGGGCTACCTCGCCGGTGCTGCGGGAGTCGGCAGCGTCGTGGCGGTCGTCGTCACTGCGCGCCTCGTCGGGCGGACGCACCTCGCCGGCCCGCTCGTCCTCGCGATCGGCGTCTGGTCGATCGCGTTCATCGGGCTGGCCGTCTCGTCCGGCGTCGCCGGTGCCGTCGCGCTGCTGATCGTCGCGGGCGGAGCCGAGAAGACGTTCGACGTGACGGGCCGCACGCTGCTTCAGCGCGTGGCGCGGCCGGGCCTGCTGTCGAGCATCTTCGGGCTGCTCGAAGGGCTGCAGATGGCCGCCTTCGCCGTCGGGTCACTCCTCGCCCCGGCGCTCGTGTGGCTCGGCGGAGCTCCGGCGGCCTTCGTCGGTGTCGGCGCGATCCTCCCGGCCGTCGCGCTTCTGACCGGTCGCAGGCTGCTCGACATCGACCGCCATGCAACCGTCCCGGTGGTCGAGATCGAGCTCCTACGCTCGATGCCGATGTTCGCACCGCTCACCCCGCCGACACTCGAGACGCTCGCGCGATCGCTCGAGCCCGTCTCTGTGGCGGCCGGCACGGACGTGATCCGCGAAGGTGACGAAGGCGACCGCTTCTTCGTGATCGCGGACGGCGAGGTCGACGTGACGGCGTCGGGACGGCAACTCGCGACGCTCGGGCGCGGGGCCGGCTTCGGCGAGATCGCCTTGATGTACGACGTTCCGAGGACGGCATCGGTGAGCGCCCGAACCGACGTTCACCTCTATGCGCTCGACCGCGAGACGTTCCTGGTGACGTTGCTGGGTAACGCGAACGTCCACGACTCGGCACACGAGCTCGCACGCTCGCGCGTCGGCGTGACGCGCGGATTCGACGCGAGCGCAGAGGACGCAGGCAGCTGAGGAGTCTGGCGAGCGTGCGAGGCGGTCGGCCCCGCACGCTCGCCGGTCTAGAAGTCCAGCTTCGCCGTTCAGCCACCGGACGTGGTGGTCGTGCCCCCATCCGTCGTCGTGGTGGTCGTCGGCTGGCCGTCGTCACCCTTCCCAGCGTCGCCGTTCCCCGTATGAGGCATCACGGCGTGCAGCACCGCGCTGCGGACGGTGAGGGTCCCGTCGCTTCCGAGGCAGCCCTCGCCGCTGAAGCGAAGCGTCTGGCCCGTGGAGCCGATCGACACGTTCACGGTCTTCCCCGCAGGAAGGCTTCGCCACCTGAACGGCGACCTGGCGACGGTCACCGTGAGCGTCTGTGGCGCGGACGCCGTGCCGAAGACGACCGCACGCTGACAAGGTGCGTTGGGTCCATGCGACCCGCCGGCGGCGAAGGCGAACGAGGCGCCCGCCCCCGCGACGCCGCAGAGCATCACGACGATGATCTTGAGCTTCACTCGATCTCCTTTGAAAGGTGCGTAGACCGCACTGCTTCTCGGAGATATCGGCCCGGCGCGGCTTCGGTCCGCTCACCCGGGCGAGGGAACGCGGCTCAGCGCGACTGCGCCCAGTCCGCCCCGACGTGCTCGAGGATCGACATCAGGAGCGCGAAGGAGTGCATGACGTGCTCGTGCGCGAGCCCGCGGGCGCCCGCGACCGACCCGGCGACGAGCGCCTGCCGGATGGCGGCGTGCTCGGCCTGGTTGCGAGCGTAGAGACGGTCGAGCTCCTCGTCGACCGGTGCCCAGACGGCGGGGCCCGAGAACGTGCGCCGCGACCCCTTGGCGATCGCCTCGATGTAGGGCACGTCGGCCGCCCGGTAGATGACGTCGTGAAAGGCGTGGTTCGCGCGCATCCAATTGGCCATCAACGAGCGCCGGTCGCCGCCGGGCTCGCGCGAACGCAGCTCCTTGGTCAACCGGGCGAAGCGTTGCTCGCAGGAATGCAGGTCCGCCAGCCCTTCGGCGGTGAGCTTCGGCGCGGCGAGCTCGGTGACGAGAGCCTCGAGCTCGGCCCGAACGAGGAATGCCTGTTCGAGCTCGTCGTGGGAGAGCGTCCGCACGCGCACGCCTCGATTGGGGACGAACGAGACGAGCCCGAGCGCAGCGAGGCGACGGAGCGCTTCGCGGACGGGCGTGCGTGAGACGCCGAACTGCTCCGAGAGCTGTTCCTGGCGCAAGACCGATCCGGGCTCGAGCTCTCCCGAAACGATCGCTTCCTCGATGAAGACGGCGATGTCGTCGGCCTTGGTGCTGTCGCTCACGTCCGACGATCGTACGCCTCCCGTCTCCCGGCGACCTACCCGAATTGAGCCTCCTCGGTAGAGCCGAGCAGGGCGAGCGTCGAGCTGTCACCACCCGAGAGCGCCGTCATCACCTGGTCGAAGTAGCCCGCGCCGACCTCGTGTTGGTGTCGCGTCGCTGTGTAACCGCTCGACTCGAGCGCGAACTCGCGCTCCTGGAGCTCCACGTACGCACCCATCCCACGGTCGCGGTAGCCGCGTGCGAGGTGAAACATCCCGGCGTTCAGCGAGTGGAAGCCGGCCAGCGTGATGAACTGGAAGCGGTACCCGAAGGAGGCGAGCCGTTGCTGGAACGACGCGATCTCGGCCTCGTCGAGGTGCTGCCGCCAGTTGAAGGACGGCGAGCAGTTGTAGGCGAGCAGCTTGCGCGGGTGACGCTCGTGGATCGCGGCCGCGAAGGTCTCGGCCTCGCCGAGATCGGGCGTCGAGGTCTCGAACCAGATCAGGTCCGCATACGGCGCGTAGGCAAGCCCTCGCGCGATCGCCGAGCCGAGCCCGTCTTGCACCCGGAAGAAGCCCTCACTCGTCCGCTCGCCGGTCACGAACGCGGCATCGACCTCGTCGATGTCGCTGGTGAGCAGCGTGGCACTGAGCGCGTCGGTGCGGGCGACGAGCACGGCCGGCACATCGAGGACGTCGGCTGCAAGCCGCGCTGCGCTCAACGTCCGGATGAACTGCGACGTGGGTACGAGCACCTTCCCGCCGAGGTGACCGCACTTCTTCTCGGCCGCGAGCTGATCCTCGAAGTGGACACCAGCCGCGCCGGCCTCGACCAGTGAGCGCATCAGCTCGAACGCGTTCAACGCGCCGCCGAACCCCGCCTCGGCGTCGGCGACGATCGGCGCGAACCAGTCGACGTCCTCCCGTCCCTCGGCCCAGTCGATCTGGTCGGCGCGCTGCAGGGCCGCGTTCAGCCGTCGCACGAGCGCCGGGACCGAGTTCGCCGGATAGAGGCTCTGGTCGGGATAGGTGGCTCCGGCCAGGTTCGCATCCGCGGCCACCTGCCACCCGGACACGTAGATCGCCTCGAGCCCGGCGCGCACCATCTGCACCGCCTGGCCGCCGGTGAGCGCCCCGAGCGCGGCGACGTAGTCCTGGCCGGTGAGGAGCCGCCAGAGGCGCTCGGCGCCGATCCGCGCAACGGTGTTCTCAGGGACGACCGAGCCGCGCAGGCGAACGACGTCCTCGGCGGCGTAGCTCCGCTCTATCCCCGACCACCGTTCGTCGTCGCGCCACTGCTCGTCGAGCCGGCGAACCTGCTCGTGCCTAGTCGACGTCATGGTCGCGTTCGCAGAACTCGGGGCACGTGCACTCCGCGACTTCCGCCGTCGTCAGGACGAGGTGCCGGTCGGCGTCTGCGACCGGCCGAATGCGCGGTGCTCGAAGCGGACGTCCGCCGAGCCCACGACCGACGCTCCCAGGGGTCGGCGCGAGCCGAGGCGCGTGCTGCAACGGCGCGGTCATCCCGCGGCCGGCCGGAGCACGAAGCTCGTAGGCCCGATCTGCTCGGGAACGAGCGACCGTCCTTCGGTCAGCACCAGGCTGTCGAGCGCGGCGGAGACGCGCCGGCCGAGCGAGAGCGGCTCCGCGCCCGGCACCTGAAGCTCGAAGCAGGAGCCCGTCGTGACGACCGAGCCGTCGACCCCCTGCTGGGCGAGCGAGCTCATGAGCCGCTCGGTGACGATCGTCGGCATCGCCTGGATCCGAATGACCGTTGCAATGACGCGCGAATCGGGCATGGCAGCCTCCTCTTGGATCCCATTGTTCATGATCTCGGATCCTAACAGCATCCCTTCAACAGGTAAAGGGGGCTGTTTGCGCCATTTCGGCGAGATTGCTGGATCCAAGTTGGCTGCACCAGGATCCGGGCGGATTGCGGGCAAATCGTCCTCGAGGACGACGCAAGGATCGTTCTTGCTCCCGTTTTGCCGGCGCGGCGCGAGCCTTAGCTTGAGGGGATGCTGGGCGGCGGGGACGGTGAGCGGCAGCGAGCGCGATCGGCGGCGGTGGTCGCGATCTGGCTTGCGGCCGCCGCCCTGCCGCTGATCGGGCTCGTCTCGCTGCTCCTGCGCTCGCAGTTCGACCCGCACTTCGAAAACTACCGCGCCCACTTCGTGATCTTCGGGGCGGTCGGCATCCTGGCGTTCGTGCTCGGCTACACCGCGGGTGAGGCGGCCAAACGCCGTGGCGATGCCCGCGTGTTGCTGCTCTCGCTCGCGTTCATGGCGACGGGCGGCTTCATCGGTCTGCACGCCTTCGGAACGGCGGGCGTGCTCTTCACCAAGGAGCACGCCGGCTTCCAGGTTGCGATCCCGGTGGGACTGCTCGTCAGCGCGGTGTTCGCGTTCGGGTCGGCGTTCGTCGACGTCCGCCCGGCGCTCGGGCCGTCGATCGTCCGGCATCGGACGCTCCTGCGCGGATTCGTGCTCTCGGCGATGGCGGCGTGGTTCGTGTGGACGGTCCTCGACCTGCCGCCGCTGCGCGCGCCCGACAGCGAGGCGGCGCGCGGGAGCCTGCTTGCCGTGCTGGCGATCGTCGGCACTGTCGTCTACGCGGCCAGCGCCGCGCGCTACTGGAAGATCTTCCGCCACGACCGCCAGGTGCTGCCGGTCGCCGTGATCGCATGCTTCCTGCTCCTGTCGGAGGCGATGATCGGGGTCGCATTGACCGGCGAGCGCAAGTGGCATGCGAGCTGGTGGGAGTGGCACGGCCTGATCGTCACCGCCTACCTGGTCATCGGCTTGGCCGCCCGCCGGGAGTGGCGTGACGAGCGCTTCCGCCACCTCTACCTCCCCACCACTCGCGAACGGAGCCAGAACATCAGCGTCCTCTTCGGCGATCTCGTCGGGTTCACGCAGTTCTCGGAGCGATCGACAGCTGCCGAGGCCGCCGCGGTGCTCAATACCTACTGGGGCGCAGCTGCGCCGTTGATCACGCGTCAGTTCGGCGGCGAGCTGGAGAAGTTCATCGGCGACAGCCTCGCCGCGACCTTCAACAGCCGCGGCGACCAACCCGATCACGCGCTGAGAGCGGCGCGAGCGGGGCTGGCGCTGCAGGAGAAGCTCGGCTCGCTCGCCAAGGAGCATCCCGAATGGCCGCAACTGCGTGTGGGCGTGAACAGCGGCGAAGCGGTGCTGCGGGAGATCGGAGGCGACGGCCATGTCGCGTATCCGCTCGTCGGCGACACGATCAACACCGGCTCGAGGCTCGAGAGCCTGGCGCCTGCCGGCGGAGTGCTCATCGGCCCGGAGACGTACGACCAGCTGCCCGACGGCGCGGTCGTCGAGGCGAAGACAGGACTGCGGATCAAGGGCAAGTCCGACGTCGTCCACGCCTACGTGCTCCTCGCGCTGCCCTGACGGCCGCAAGAGGGGATTGCGTCCCGGCGAGATCGAGCTTAAGTGAGATACAGCGTGCCCTCAATGACACGCTCGGAGGGGGTGGCCCCAGCTGCCGCCGCACCGGGGGCCGCCCTCTTCCATCTCATCGAGGGCGACGGAGCAGGTTGAGGCCGGGAACGAGCCGCGGCACGCGCTCGCGGTAGCGCGGGTACTCGTCGGGGAACGTCTTCGTCATCAGGCGCTCCTCGACCGGGATCCTCGTCGCGAGAACGACGACCCCCACCACGAGGAACGCCAAGGCGGGGCCGAGGCCGTTCAGCAGGACGCTGCCGAGCAGCATGCCGAAGAGACCGGTGTAGATCGGATGGCGCGTGACGCCGTAGGCGCCGTGGGTTCGCAGCTCGTGGCCCGCCTTGAGCATGTTCGGCGTCGCCGACCACATCCGCCCGATCGACACGCGAGCCCACAGCGTGAACACGGTCGAGGCGACCAGCAGCACGAACCCCGGGAGCTCGACCCACAGAGAGTGGGTTGCGAGCCGCTGCAGGTCGTGGCGCGCGAATCGAACCAGCACAACGACGACGACCGCCGCCGCAACACGCCAGAGCGCGTCGCCGCTGTAGCCCTGACGTTCCGTCCTGGGGCCCCGTGCTCCGTAGACCGCCCCGGCGATCCAGACCACGATCACGACCCCCCAGCAGATCGCGGTCGCAACGACGGGCCACATGCCTTGACGGTATTCCTTGTTGCATGACGAGGGAGAACGCGGTCGAGCTGTTCGGCGAAGAGCAGGTCGCGAGGGCCTGGCGGTACCACCGGCCGCTGTACGCGGCCGCGGCGACTCAGCTCGCCCTTCAACTCGTGGTGCTCGGGCTGATCGCCTTCGGCCCACTCGGCGATTGGCTCTTCGATCGGGTGGAGGGATGGTCGTGGTGGGCGCAGGTCGTCGGGTTCACAGCGCTGATAGATGCTGTCACGACGGTGGTCGCGCTGCCCATCTCGGTCTGGACGAGTTTCGTGCGGGAGCGCCGCTGGGGGTTCTCGACCCAGGATCTCGCCGGCTTCGCGGCCGACCGCGCCAAGGCATTCGCGCTCGGTGTCGTGCTGTCGGCCGCTGCGTTCGTCGGTCTCGTCGGAACCGCGCGTGCTCTGCCGCGAGTCTGGCCGGTGGTCGCGGCTGCCGGCGGGGCGACGCTGGCGCTCGCGCTCGGCTTCGTCGCGCCGCTCGTCGTCGAGCCGCTCTTCAATCGCTTTCGCCCGCTCGACGACTTACGGCTGGCAACCGAGCTCCGGGCGCTCGCGGACCGGGCGCAGACCCCGATCAAGGAGGTGCTGGTGGCCGATGCCAGCCGGCGCACCCGGAAGGCAAACGCCTACGTGTCCGGGCTCGGTCGAACCCGCCGTCTGGTTCTCTACGACACGCTGCTCGCGCAGGCGACGCCGGACGAGGTCGGGCTCGTTCTGGCACACGAGCTCGGGCATCGCCGAGCGCACCATCTCGTCAAGGCGATGCTGCTCGGCATGTTCGGCATCGCCGGCTTCGTCCTTCTGCTCTGGGCACTGCTGCGTTGGCCGGAGCTGCGCACGCAGATCGGGGCGCCCGGCGGTGCCCGCGACCCACGTGTCGTCGCATTCGTCCTGCTGCTCGCCGCGACGCTCGAGCTCGTCGGGATGCCGTTCGGCGCCGCCTTGTCGCGGCGCTGGGAACGCGAGGCAGACCGCTTCTCACTCGACTTGACCAACGACCTCGCCGTGTTCGAGGCGACGCACCGCTCGCTCGCGACGTCCAACCTCTCGGACCTCGACCCGCCGAGACCGATCTATCTCGCGTTCTTCAGCCACCCCACCGCCGTCGAGAGGATCGAAGCGGCACGTCGTCTGGTCACGGATTCTCGGCGAGCGCCGCCTCGAGCTGGTCGAGGAATGGAACCTGCGCCGCCTTGAGCTTCCGGCGCGCCGCGTCGAGGTCGAACCATTCGACGCGGTCGATCTCGGGAAACGCCTGAATGACGCCGGAACGCGGCGGCCACTCCAGGTCGAAGGTGTTGCTGACGGCGGTCGCCGGGTCGAGATCCCCCTCGACCGCCCACGCGAGCACGACCTTGCCCGACTTCTGCTTGATCTGCCCGAGTGCGATCAGCGGACAGTCGGGCACTTGTGCGCCCGTCTCCTCCGCGAACTCCCGCCGGGCCACGTCGACGAGCTCCTCACCCGGCTCCGCCTCTCCTTTCGGCACCGTCCAGTGGCCGAGATCCTTCTTGGCCCAGAACGGGCCGCCCTGATGGGCGAGGAGCACCTCGAGACGATCCTCCCGTGCTCGCCAGAGCAGGATCCCGGCGCTCGTGCGCCCCGATTTGTCGGTCTTCACCCTCACATAGTGCTATCCGGATCGCACGGCGCGCGCGAGGCTCACCATCGTTTCGGCTGCGTCGCCGTCGCCAAGGCGTTGTCGGCCCGTGAGCGAGCGCCATGTTTCGAACTCGATCGCGTGGCCGATCACGGCCCGCACGAGAGCGCGCTTGTGCCCGCGGGAGTTCCAGCCGCGGTCGAGCACGTCACGGACTGCCTGCCAGTAATCGGTGAGCGGTGCCGCGACCTCCTGCAGGACGGGCGAGATCGGTAGGTCTCGGACGATGTTCCCGGTCATTCCCTCCGTGGACCGGTAAAAGGCATAGATCTCGGTGAGTGCGATTCGCAGGCGCGCTTCCGGATCGTCGACGGCAGCCCAGGAGGAAGGATCGGGTTTGGGGTTCCGGGCCGTCCAGTGAGCCGAGCACGCCTCGAACAGGGAGCGCTCGTCGGGAAAGTGCCTGTAGACGGTCAGGCGTTGGACGCCTGCACGCTCGGCGATCGCGCTGATTGTCGTCTGCGCCGGCCCGAGCGAGTCGTGAAGCTCGACGGTTGCCCCGACGATCCGCTCGCGCGTCGCGGCGAGGCTTTCAGCCCGTTGCTTGAGCTCGTATTTCCTCGTCATCGTTCGCGCTCCGCGTTGTTGACGCCCCGGTCAGCGGTCTGTAGCTTTCCTATTCTAGTAAACAACTGCTGTTTATCCAAAGGAGATCGCATGAGCACACAGGTCGACAGGGTCACGATTCCGGCGGACGGCAGTGAGCAGGTCGAACTGGGCGGGCTCGGCATCGTCTGGAAGATCGAAGGTGCGGAGGCCGGCGAGCGCTTCTCCGTCGTTCACCACCCGCTTGCGCCACGCGCGCTCGCGGCGCCACTGCACCGGCATACGCGGGAGGACGAATACTCGTACGTGCTCGAGGGAACGCTCGGCGCGCTGCTCGGCGACGACGTCGTCACGGCCGAGCCCGGGACGTGGGTGTTCAAGCCCCGCAACCAGTGGCACACGTTCTGGAACGCCGGCGACACACCGTGCGAGATCATCGAGATCATCTCGCCCGCCGGATTCGAGAACTTCTTCCGCGAGCTCGCCGATGTCTACGCGACCGAGGGCGGGCCTGATCTCGCCAGCTTCGCCGACCTCTGCGCCCGATACGCGCTCGAGATGGATCCCGACAGCGTGCCGGGCCTCTGCAAGCGCTTCGGGGTCACGCATCCGTTGGCTTGACCATCACGGACTGCCTCGACTGATCTCCTTGCGGGACGCGGTCGGCTATTCGGGCTTTCGGCCGACGATGACCGCACGATTGCCATAGAGGTGAAGACAACCGGCGCGGAGGCCGGCGCCTTCCAGCCATGCGAGCTGGTCCTGGAGAAGCGCCGGCCGGTCACCTGCCTGCGCCAGTTCATCAACGTGCTGGGCATAGGTCTCGGGGGTCTTCGAGCCGAGCCGGCCCCAGACGGCCGCCCAATCGCGAAACAGCAGCTCATCGACCTTCACGCGATCGACGATCACGACCAAGCCTCCCGGGTCGACAACCTCGGCCGCCCAGGCGAACGCAGCTGCTTTGTCCGAGTCGGACAGGTGGTGCATCGTCTGAATCGAGAACACGACCCGGTAGCGCAGATCGGGCAAGGCGATCGAACCCAGCGTCGAGAGGTCATGGTCGAGCAGGGAGACGCGTGACCCGAAACGGCCGAGCCGCACGCGCGCGAGGTCGAGCATCGCCGCAGAGAAATCGACCCCGACGAGCTGCGCATCCGGCAGCGCGTCGAGCACCGCCTCCGCAACGAGGCCCGAGCCGATGCCCAGATCGAGGACGGCACCGTCACCGACCTCTGACGCTGCGACCAACGTCAGAAATACAGCCTGCTGCTCGACACGTGTCGGGAGGTGCTCAGCCCCTCGAGCATCCCAGTCGGCCGCCGTCTCGTGCAGATGCCAGTCGTGCACCCGAGCAACGATAGGCGACGCACGAGGAGGGCGACTGCTGCCGCCCTCCTCATGCGCCGTCTCCGAACTTGGGGTTAGTGCGAGGTTGCGAGTCGGTCGCGCGTGCGTGCGCCGTATGCGTAGACGAGCGCGACGAGCGTCAGGGCCACGATGGCAGCCAGGGCGAACCCGATCTGGGTTCCGGTGAGGCCGCCGGGGTTGCCGGCGATCGGCACCCGGCGCGCCGCGACGGGGGTTCCGGGATCGACTGCTCTCATCGCCGAGGCGCCTGATGCGAGTGCGAGCGGCGTGGCCATGGCGACGGCGGTGGTCAGCCAGGTCTTCATCCTGTTCCGATGGCGCTTCATCTCTCCGTCTCCCTTGCTCGATCTCTGGGGGTTCTGCACGTCATGTCCACTGGACGGAAGCGGGCGAAGGTCTCTTGCGCTCGTGTGCGCGCTTGACACACCATGTGTCGCGCACGTCACACTCCATCTCGGTGCTCGGAGGCGACCTTTTCCGCGAACTCCCCGAGCCGGAGCTCCGGCGTCTGGTTGCGATCGCCGAGCGGCGCCGCTTCGGCCGCGCCGAGGTGGTATTCCACCGCGGCGATCCGGCCGACACGCTCCACCTGATCGCCCAAGGCCGATTCGCCGCCAGGGTGGACAGCAATCTCGGCGACAGCCTGACCGTCTCGGTACATGGGCCGGGAGACGCGTTCGGTGAGCTGGCGCTCCTCGACGTCGAGCAGCACCGGTCGACGACCGTCGCCGCACTCGAGCCAGGCGAGACCTACGCGGTGCAGCGGGAGGATTTCACGCGACTGCGTCATGAGTACCCGGCGGTGCACGAGGTGTTGGCGCGCTTGCTTGCCGCCCGTGTGAGGCGGATCAGCGAGCTGTACGCGGACGCGCTCTTCCTCGACGCGGAGACTCGTGTGCTGCGGCGCCTGCACGAGCTCAACGCGTTGTACCGAACGGGCGCACCCAGCACGGTCATCCCGCTCTCGCAACTGGAGATCGCGGGCCTGGCCGCGACGTCGCGCGCGACGGTGAACCGGGTGCTACGCAGAGAGGCGGCGCGCGGGATCGTCGAGCTGCACCGCGGCCAGACGAGCATCGTCGATCCTGCCGCGCTGGCGAAGCGTGCAGGCGTGCAAGACGCTCGTTAACCGGGGATCGACCGCCTCCTCCCGACCACGTGCCGGATCAGTCTTGCCCGTTGCCGTTGCCGTTGCGGTTGTCGCCGCCGGCGCCGCGTTTGCAGCTCTTGCGGAGCTGGTCGATTTGCTTGCGGTGACCCTGGATCGCCTGCGACGCGTCAAGGAGCTGGAGCAACTCCGCTGAGCAGCCCTGAATCCTCGCGAGCGCGTAGGCGAGGTTGTAGTCGTTGTACGCTTCGCCGAGCGAGTTCGTCCCCTGGAGCTTCTGTGCCGCCCGCTCCAGGAGCGCAAGCGCGCCGGCTGTGTCGCCCTCCTGCAGCTTCTGAAATCCCTGCTGCGCGAGCGCTGCACCGCTCTGGCTCGGGGCCGGCGGGTTCGCGGTCGTGGTCTGCGCGGTTGTTGTCTGCGCCGTGACGGTCTCGCGTACCGTCGTGCCCTGTTCGGTCACCGTGATGCGCGTCGGCGCGTTCGCCTCGCGACGTCCGCCGTCGACGATCAACGCCGCGACGGCTCCTCCGGCGAGCAAGAGAAGGGCAAGAATGCCGGCGGCGAGCGGCATCCGCCAGGAGCGTCTTGAAGAATCGACCGGGCGCTGCTCGGGCGCCGCGGCGATGCGTGTTGGTCCAGCGGCGGTGGCGTACGCGTCGTGAAGCGCGGCGACGAACTCGGCGCAGCTCGAGAATCGGTCCGGCGGCGCCTTCGCCAAAGCTCGCCGGAACACCGCGTCTGCCTCGCGAGGGATTCCGTGCCCGCTGCTCGAGATCGACGGCACAGGCGCGCCCACGTGCGCCGCAGCCTCGGCGGCGGTTGACTCCGTCTCGAACGGGCGTCTGCCCGTCAGGAGCTCGAATGCGACGACACCGAGCGCGTACCGGTCGGCCGCGGGTCCGGCCGTACGGCCCTCTGCCTGTTCAGGGGCCAGGTAGCCGGCGGTGCCGAGAATCGTTCCGGTCTGCGTCAGCGAGTCGAGCCCCGCCGCGCTGGCGATGCCGAAGTCGGCAACGTACACAGAGCCCTCGTCGTCGAGCAGGATGTTCGCGGGCTTCACGTCGCGGTGAACGACGCCGTGCTGGTGCGCGTAGTCGAGCGCGCCGGCCGCCGATTCGAGCCAAGCCAGCGCACGCTCCGGCGGCTGCGCACCTCCTCGTTTCAGAACATCGTCGAGCGAGCCACCGGCGAGATACTGCATCACGATGAACGGCCGGCCGTTCGACTCACCGACGTCGTAAATCGTCACGACGCCCGGGTCAGCGGAGAGCCGCGCCGCCGCCAGAGCCTCCCGCGTGAAGCGCTTGCGGATGTCCTCGTTGGCCGCGAAACGCTCGGAAAGCAGTTTCACGGCCACCGGCCGGCCGAGAACGCTGTCGATCGCACGGTAGACGTCACCCATCCCGCCGCGCGCGACCCTTGTCGCGTCACGGTACCGAGCGGGGAGGATCAGCGTCTCTTCACCCATCAGCACTCATTACCCGCGGACGGCTCGCCTTGAACAGGTGGGGCGACCGGGTCGGTGGACCGAGGAGGTAGAGATCGTCATGAGCCACGACCAGGCGATGGAGCCCAGTGCCGTCGCTCTTCACCACATAGATTCCACTCGTGGTGAGGCTGCTCACGGATTGTCGCGGGAACAACGGCGCCGCGGGCAGCGCGTGAGCGTGCGCTCTAAGCCACCTGAGTCCGCCCAGCCCGTGGGCACGTTGGTGTCCGTCAACATCGGTATGCCAAAGAACGTGCCCTGGCGAGGGAAGAACGTCTTTACCGGCGTCTTCAAAGATCCCGTCGAGGGTCACCGCCGAGTCGGCAAGCTGAACATCGAGGGCGACGGTCAAGGCGACCGGGCGGGACACGGCGGCGAGCAGCGTGCCGTGTTCGTCTACCAGATCGAGTCCTATCGGTACTGGGAGCGCGAGCTCAGCCGGAATGACTTCGTCTACGGACAGTTCGGCGAGAACTTCACCGTCGATGGGCTTAGTGACGATGAGGTGTGCATCGGCGACCGCTACAAGATCGGCACCGCGGTCTTCGAGGTGACACAACCCCGAGTCACGTGCTACCGCGTCGGGATCCGCATGAACGACCCGCGCATTCCCGCTTTGCTCGTCTCACACCACCGCCCGGGCTTCTACTTCCGCGTCCTCGAGGAGGGCGAGGTACAAGCGGGAGAGGAAATCATCAAGCTCGCCTCGGGCCCCGAACAGATGCCTGTCGCCGAGGCCGACGCGCTGCTCTACCTACCCGGCCACTCGCGCCAACAACTGCTTCGAGCGCTCCGGATCCCCGCCCTTAGCCCCGGCTGGCAGGCATCGTTCCGCGCTCTGCTCGAGGAAGAGCCCGGGAGCGGCAACGCTGGACTCGCGGCAACGAGCCCACCGCCCGCCTGGCCCGGCTTTCGTCAGCTGACGGTCACCGCAATCACCCGCGAAAGCGACTCGGTGATCTCCGTACGCCTCGAGGACCGGACCGGCGCGGCATTACCAACCGTGCGCCCAGGCCAGTGGCTCACTCTGCGAGTCCAGCCCAACAAGCAGCTCAGGCCGGTGCTTCGCAGCTACTCCCTCTCTGGACCGCCTGATGCCGGCTACTACCGCATCGCCGTCAAGCGCGAACGCGATGGCATCGCCAGCGACTATCTGCACACCCGGCTCGCCGTCGGCGACCAACTCGACATCGCAGCACCCCGCGGCACCTTCATTCTCGACCTGACTCAGGCACCCGTCCTGCTCATCAGTGCCGGGATCGGAGCCACCCCGGTTCTCGCCATGCTCCACGCACTGGCGGAGAAGCATTCCGATCGCGAGATCTGGTTCCTGCACTCCGCACGCAACAACCGCGAGCACGCGTTCGCCGCCGAGGCCCAGGCTCTCATCGCTTCGCTCCCGAACGCACGCAGGCACGTGTATTACAGCCGTCCAGGTCCGAGCGATGTCGAAGGCCGGGACTTCGACACCGCGAGCCGTCTCACCGGATCACTGCTGGCCGAACTTGAGCCACCCCGCGATGCCCAGGCATATCTGTGCGGGCCCGCGCCTTTCATGGACGAGATCAGCGCGGGCCTGGCGGCGATCGGGCTCGACGCCTCACGCATCCATACCGAACCGTTCGGCCCAGCGCCGGGCCTGACGCCGGGCATCGCAGCGACACCCGCAAGGGCCCCCCACCCGCCCGCCGGCAAGCCGGGCAACGGGCCGACGATCGAGTTCGCCCGCAGCAACCTCGCCATCCCGTGGAACAGCGACTACAGCAGTCTGCTCGAACTCGCCGAAGCATGCGACGCACCCGTCCGCTGGTCGTGCCGCACCGGCGTCTGCCACACCTGCGAGACCACCCTCATCGCCGGCAATGTCGAATACAACCCAGACCCGGTCGAACCCCCCGCCGACGGCAGCGCGCTCATCTGCTGCTCACAACCACGCGACGACGTAGTGCTGGACCTGTGACTGGCATGACCGGCGGATGGCGCGCCAACCTGGGTGCGTGCTCCTTTCCGAACTCTTTCCACGAGGTGACCCCACAACTCTCACGCCGGGGTCGTTGGCGTGCGACGCCTGTTACACCGGGATGATGGCGTCGAGTTCGATTTCGACGAGGACTCCGTCGGGGATGAAGCCGGCGACGTAGTAGGTGGTGTTGGCGGGTCCGTTTGGCGCGAACGTTTCGCCGTGTGCCCTTATCGCTGCCTGCCAGTCGCAGCCCGGTGCGAGGAGGAGTCGCGTCCGGTGTACGTCTGTTGTTGTCGCGCCGAGTTTTGCTGCTGCTTCGAGGGCGCGGCGGAGGGCTTCACTGGCTTGCCGGTAGGCATCACCGGGGAACAGGACGCCATCGGGCCCAAGCGCTGCTGTTCCGCTAACGGAGATGTGGTTGCCATGCCGGACGGCGCGGGAGTAGCCGGCGGTGAGTTCGAATGGTCCGCCGTCGGTGACGCGTTGTCTGCTCACGGGCCCCCCAGTAGCGAACTCGTGAGAGGAAGGGGTAGCGCGGTCATTGTGGGATCGGTGGCATTTCGCCTTCGGCGCTTGCGGTTGTGGCGAGTTGTGGGCCGCCGAGGTCTCGTTCCATGCTGATGATTGGTTTCCCAATCGAGACGCGGAGCGAGAAGTGCATGGTGAGCGGGAGGTCGTGCGTGTTTGACCAGAGGCCGTCGAGGAGGTCGTGGACGATCTCTGGTGTGGGGATCTCCCAGGTCTCGTAGAAGTTGGCGCGTTCGGATCCTGGGCGGCCGGCGCTTCCGAGGTCGTCCATCGTGCAGATGAGGCGTGCGCCGCGCGTCTGCCAGTCGCGATGGAGTTTGATCAGTCTGACGTATGCCTGTTGGCGTTCGTCGCCGGTTGCGTTCATCCAGCCGTCTTCGAAGACGCCGCTGACGAGCATTCGCCAGGGCCACGCTTGTTCGTTGGTCATCACAGACCTCCTAGGTGTTGGGTTCTAGTCGTCTTGTTGCGGGTCGAATGCGTCGCGGAGACCGTCCCCGAGCGTGTTGAGGGCGAGAATGGTGAGGAAGAGCGCGAGGCCGGGGAAGATCACAAGGTGCGGCGAGGTGCGGATGTATTGGAAGCCGTCGACCAACAGCCGACCCCAGCTTGGTGCGGGCGGTTGGGCGCCGAGCCCGATGAAGCTGAGGAACGCTTCCGTGAAGATCGCCTGCGAGATACCGAACGTGACTTGGACGATCACCGGGCCCATCGCGTGCGGAAGCACATGCACGCGCAGGATTCGTGCACGCGAGCAGCCGATCGACTCGGCGGCCTCGATGAAGTCAAGTTGCTTCGTCCGTAGCACTTCGGCTCGGACAAGCCGGGCGAGCGTCGGCCATGTCGCGAAGCCGATCGCGAACGTGAGTACGCCAACAGTCGTCCCGAACGCTGTCACGAAAAGGAGCGCGACGAGAATGCTGGGCAGGGCGAACATGATGTCGGTCGCACGCATCAGCGCTGTCTCGGCGGCTCCGCCGTAGAAGCCGGCGATCGCGCCGAGCGGAAGCCCGATCGCTAGAGCGATCGCCTGGCTTCCGAAGCCGACGATCAGTGAGATCCGGGCCCCGTATGCGACGCGACTCCACATGTCTCGGCCGAGCTCGTCGGTGCCCATGATGTGATGCAGGCTCGCCGGGAGCGAGCGGTGTGAATCCAATCGCCGAGTAGCTGGCACTCGTGAGTAGCGGCGCGAACACCGCGACAAACACGACCACGAGGAGATAGACGAGGGACGCGACCGCGAGACGATGTTTACGGAGCCGTCGCCATGACTCCGCCCACGGCGAGCGCGCACGGACGTCAACATCCGTCTGCGCGGTGTTCAGTTCGTCGAAAGTGGATGCGCTCTGGGTCAATAGCGGATCCTTGGGTCGAGCCAGACGTAGACGACGTCGACGACGACGTTGGCGATGAACAGGATCGTCGCGTAGAAGATGATCAGCCCGAGCGTCATCGTGTAGTCCGATCCGAGAACGCTGTCGGTCAGGTACTGACCCATCCCCGGTATCGAGAAGAGGTTTTCGATGACGAGGCTCCCCGTGATCAGCTCCGCGATCAGTAGTGCCGTAACCGTTGTGATCGGCATCAGCGCGTTCCTGAGCGCATGACGAACGACGATGCGGCTCTCGCCCGCGCCCTTCGCCCGCGCCGTCCGGACGTAGTCCTGCTGGAGCGTTCCGATCACGCTCGAACGGGTCAGTCGAGCGATGAAGCTCGCCCAAGGGAGCCCCAGCGCGAGCGCCGGCAAAACCACTTGCGATGGCCGTCCCCAGCCGCCGAGCGGAAGCAGATTGAGGTAGAGCCCGACAACGAGGATGAAGAAGATCGAGAGGATGAAATTGGGAATCGCATAGCCGATCGTCGAGCCGATCATGATCAGCCGGTCGATGAGCTTGTTGTGTTTTACGGCCGCGATCAGGCCGAGCGGTATGCCGAGGCCGAGTGCAACAAAGAGCGCCGCAAGGCCGAGTTCAGCTGAGGTCGGGAACCGTTGCGTGATGATCGTCGAGACCTGCAAGCCGGGTTCGACGATCGATTGGCCGAGGTCGCCCGTGAGGACGCCCTTCATGTAAAGGAGGTACTGGATCGGCAGCGGCCGGTTGAGGTGATAGTGCGCCTCGAGAATCGCGGTCGTCGCTGCCGGCCGGACAGCTCCGGTGTCGAACGGGCCGCCTGGGATCGAATGCACGAACGCAAACGCGAGCACGGTCACCCCGAACCAGGCCGGGATCAACGTCAGCAGACGACGTGTGAGGTAGCGGCCCACTCGTTCCTACGGCTCTAGCAGAAGGGTGGCTCGACCCGAGGATCGAGCCACCCTGTAGACCGTCACGGCTGAATCGAGACCTGCCGCCACGGATGCATGTAGAGCGGGCTGTAGCCGAAGCCCTTGATGTTCGGCTTGACGAGCCAGTTCTGGTTGACGAAGTACAGCGGGATAGTCGGTGCGTCGGCGAGGCGCACGTTCTCAGCCTGCGCGTACAGCTTGGCCCGCATCGCCTGGTTCGAGTCGGCGTTCGCCTCGGCGACGAGCTTGTCGTACTGCTTGTTCGAGTAGCCGTCGTAGTTGTACGGAGCGCCCGTGATGCCAAGGTACTCGTCGAGCTCCTGCGCATCCGGATAGTCGAAGCCGAACGTGTATGACCACAACGCCGGCCGCGTCTTCGGACTGGTCAGCTCGTTGTTAAACGCATTGATCGGCAACTCCTTGAGCCCAACCTTGATCCCGAGATTTTTCTCGAGCTGCGCCTGAATCAGTTCATACACCTCGGCGTACTCGCCGTAGTTGATCCCATAGTGAAGATCGATCGCCGGGAAACCCTTGCCGTTCGGATACCCAGCCTTCGCGAGCAACTGCTTTGCGAGGGCAACGTTGTAGGTGCCCGCCACATGCTGCGCGGTCACGTTTCCCGGGATCCCGGGCGGAAGCCATGAGTTCGCCGGTGTCCCCACGCCGGCAAGCGCAATCTGGATGATCGCGTTCTTATCGATCGCGTGGTTGAACGCCTCGCGCACCTTGAGGTTGTTGAACGGCGGCTTGGCGTTGTTCATCTCAAGCCAGACGGTGCGCTCGATCGGCGTGCTGTGGAACTGTGCCTTGAGCGTCGGGTTCGACTTGACCTGGAGGATCGAGGCCGCTGACAGACCGATCACTGCGTCGAACTCGCCCGCCTGATACCGGGCGACCGCCGCGGTCGAGTCGGGAACAGCCGTCACCGACACCTGCTTGATGCTCGGTGCACCCAGGTAGTAGCTCGGGTTCGCGGTAAACGTGTACTGCTGGTTACCAACCTGGCCAGTCAGCTCATAGGCGCCCGAACCGATGTTGTGCGGCGGCGTGATCCAGTTCTTGCCGTACTTCGCGATCACCTTCTGATCGACGACCCAGGCCGGCCAACGGCTGATCTCAGCTGCGAAGTAGCCCGCCTTGTGCGCAAGCGTCACCTGAAGCGTGTACGTGCCGATCGCCTTGATCCCGCTTGCGGCTTTCGCCTTCCCGTTCAAGACGGCGTTCGCGCCTTTGATGTCAGCGAGGAAGAAACTTGCTCCCGCAGCGGTCTTCGGGCTCAGCGACCTGTTGAAGGTGTAGACGAAGTCACCCGCACTGATCGGGTCGCCGTTTTCGAACTTCAACCCGTGACGCAAGTGGAACGTGTACACCAGCCCATTCGCCGACTCGCTCCACGTGGAGGCGAGGTCCGGAACGATCTGCGCCTTGTTGTTCACTCCAAGCACGCCCTCATAGACGTTCTGGGCGAGCTCGATCGACCGGTTATCCCCCAACAACGCCGGGTCGAACGGATCCGGGGCGCCAGTGATCGCCAGCCGAAGGTTGCTCGACCCAGCAGCAGCGACCGACGGATGAGCCGCCGCTGACGTCACCCTGGCGACCCCAACGAGAGCCGCCGCCACAACCAAAAGCACACCTACCGACAGCCAACCCTTCCGGCTGATCAAACCAACCCAGCGATGCGGTCTCAAGCCAGTCTCCTTTCGGGCGAATGCGACCCCTCAAACGCCCCCTCTACTCCCGCGATCCAAAGACCGTGGCAGTCAACGTGTTGAGCGCTGCCGCGCGCAGATGCGCTGTGAACCAGAATCTCGTAACACTGACCGAAATATCGTCACAGTGCAACTCGAACTCTGTAGCCTCACCGACATGCCGAAGAAACCCCCCGCTCAAGCAGGCTCCGCAGCCCTCGCCGAGCCACCCGAGGCCGAACAACAAGCCACGGACGGCCACCGCGCCGGCCCTCAAATTGGAAACGTCATCCGCCAACTTCGGCGGCAGCGTGGACTCTCAGTCCGTCAACTGGCCGAACGAGCCGGACTCTCTGCCTCGTTCCTCGGCGCCGTCGAACGAGACGAATCCGACATCTCAGTCGGTCGACTCTCACTCATCGCTGAAGTGCTCGGCCACGACCTCGCCTCGCTCCTTGGCTACTCCCTTCGGCAATCACAGCCACGCTTCATCCGACCGGACGAACACGTCCGCATGCGACGTGGAAACGGAATCGAACTGACAGCGACTCGGATCCCCGGGACAAACCTCGAGCTCCTACTCGCCACCCTCGCGCCCCACAGCCAGGACAAACCGGTCACACACGCTGGCCTCGACTTTCTCCTCGTCCTCGAGGGAAACCTCGTGCTCCGCCTCGACGACACCGACTACCCAATGACCGCCGGCGAATCCGCCGTCTGGCCCTCATCACACGTTCACGCCATCCGCAACGACTCGGACGAACCAGCGCGCGCGATCGGACTCGTCACCGAAACCGTCTACTAACCGAAGCCTCTAAGGATGCTGGCCGGGGGTCAGCGACGAAGCCGCTTGCGCGCGCGTTTGTGGGGGGCGACAAGTACTGGGCAGGCGCCGGACGCGGAGATCGCGTTGCCTTGCTGCACTCGACGGCGCATCGAGTCCGGCTCGTCCGTCTCAGCCTAGCGGCGATCACGAAGTTCGGGCCTCCCGTCCTAGACGCGATGCGTCGGTGGGCTCAGTTCAGCTCGACTTCGAACCCAATGCCGCGTTCTTGAGCGCGCTCATAGACCATGTTGGCCGCGACGGCATCCTGAATCGCAATGCCGCAAGACTGGTAAATGGTTACTTCGCTGTCGCCTTGGCGACCGGGTCTCGCTCCTGTCAGTACTTCGCCGAGTTCGTCTGAGACATGGTCCGCATCGAAGAGGCCGTCGGCGATCGCGATGAGGCAGTCACCACATTCGGTGAGCGCTGCTTTTTTGATCGACGATGACTCGCGCGTCCCGCATGGTCTCGCCTGGAATCTCCCGGCTCTGCGGAGTGTGCGACCCAACGGCGTTGATGTGTGTTCCTGGGGAGATCGAGTTCGGGTCGAATACCGGCTCTTGGGCCGAACTGACGGTGCAAACAAGGTCGGCGCTTCGCACCGCGTCGTCATGCGAGATCTCCGCGCGGAAGGTGATAGCCGGGTGACGGGTCGACTGTTGATCGACAAAGCGCTGAGCGGATAGGAATGACCGTGACACCACGGTGACTGACTCAATGTCTCGTACTGCGGCGATTGCGGCGAGATGGCTTTCGGCTTGGACTCCCGACCCGACAAGTGTCAGGCGGTGGGCGTCCGGCAGGGCGAGTAGATCGGTGGCGAGCGCCGACGCGGCGGCTGTCCGGACTGCGGTGAGGTGCGTTCCGTCCATCACTGCCTTCGTCAGACCGGTCTGGCCATCGAACAGAAGGATCGTTGAGTTGACGATGGGAAGTCCTCGAGCTGCGTTGGCCGGAAAGCTGGCGATGCTCTTGACCGCGAAGACCGGCCCGGCGTCGATCCAGGCAGGCATGACTGCATGCAGGCCTTTGTCGCGTAGGCGGGTGACTAAACGCAAGGGCATTACTGTCTCACCACGCGAGAAGGCGATGTGTGCGGTTTTCATCAGGTCGATGCACGCTCGAATGTCGAGGAGTTTCTCGACGTCCGTGCGTGAGATGACGATAGTCACGTGGTCGCGAGGTGTGGCGTGGGCCGACTGGTGTGCCAGCTCGTCTGAGTCTCGTAGGCGTGGCCGAGCCTAAACACGGTTGATTCGGCGAACGGTCGTCCGACCAGCTGCATGCCGATCGGCATTCCGTCTCCGGTGACGCCGCATGGCACGCTCAATGATGGCACCCCGATGACGTTCGCGAAGATGTTCTGCCTGAGGAGCAGGGAGAGGGCGATGTCTCCGCGGACAGATGTGTCCGCTGAGAGTTCTTCGATCGTTGGCGTCGGTATCGGGATTGTCGGCGCAATGAGGGCCGCAAGGCCATGCTCGTCAAAGGTTCGCCGCACTCCCTCTCGAACGTGACGGCGCACCTTTTGGGCTCGAATATAGGTAGGAGCGAGCATGAGCTCGCCGAGTTCGAGCATGACGCGGGTGTCCCGGGCGTACTTCGCTGCGTGACTGCGCAGGAAGTCGCGATGCCAGTCGCTGGTGTCTGCAACGACAACAGCCACCCCGGCAGGTGTCGCGTACTCGAGCTCGGGAATCTCGACCTCGACAACGTTGACGCCTACGCCAGCGAGTACGTCGACCGCTTGATCGAATGCGGCATTGATCTCAGGGTCGGATTCGTCGGGGAAGAAGAATCGCCGTTCGATTCCGACCGTCAGTCCTTGAACCGGCTGGGCTAGTTCCTTCGCGTAGTCAGGGACGGGCTCGGCCCACGCCGTTGTGTCGTTCCGCTCGCCGTCCGCGATTGCGCAGAGGAGAAGGGCGCAATCGCGGACGGTTCTGGCGAGCGGCCCAACCGTGTCCATGGAGGGACTCATCGCGACGACTCCGCGTCGGCTCACACGTCCGAAGGTGGGTTTGAGCCCGACCACGCCGTTGACGGAGGCAGGCGCGCGGATCGACCCGCCGGTGTCGGTACCGATCGCGCCGAAGGCGGTTCCGATCGCGACAGCCACGCCCGATCCTGCGCTCGATCCTCCCGGATAGCGATCGATGTCCCAGGCATTGCGGGTTGGCGGCACGTTTTGTCCGTACGCGAATTCGTGCGTCACGGTCTTGCCGATCAGGACAGCTCCGCCTTCACGAAGCTTGGTCACAACGGCGGCGTCGAAGTCCGGGACGAACCCGGCAAGAACATCGGATCCCGCTTCGGTTGGGAATCCCTTCGTGTAACAGAGGTCCTTGATACCTATCGGGATGCCATGAAGCGGCCCACCTCAGCCTCCCTTCGCTGAGTTCGCGGTCGGCCTGGGCACTCGTGTCGTGCGGTTTCGGTCATGAGCCCGGCGTAGGCATGAACAAACGGCTCTGTCTGTTCGATCAAAACGGGTCCCGTCGAGCAGTTCCGCGCGGAGACGCTTCTGGATCGGCATTGATCGCCGGCTTCGGCGAGGGTGAGCTCGGTGTCGTGTTCATGGCCAGTGGGGGTCGAAAGCGACAATGGCTCGTCGTCTGCGAGCGGGACCGCGGCCAGCGTCTGCGCCGCCTCGAGGTTGTTGCGAAGCGCGGCCAGCAACGGGTCGATGTCCTCGGTCGGAACAGCGATGCCGGCGACGTCGGCGAGCGCTCGCATTGTTTGTTCGTCTGCGCTCACGACGGCCCGAGGCGCAGCAGGGCTTCCTGTGGCTGCGTAAGTAGGCGGTAGCCGGCGTCTGTGACCAGCGCGAGATCTTCGGTGTGGTAGACCTCTTCGCGGTCTGCGAACATCACGCCTGGCTCGATGTTCAGGACCATGCCGGGTTCGAGCGGTGCATCGTTCGCCGGCTCGAGGAGCGGAAATTCATGCAGCCCGAGCCCGAGGCCGTGGCCGACGTGAGGCATCGTGAACGGCAGTCCCTGCTTCTTCGCTTCGTTGGCGACTGCGTGGAAGATGTCCTTGGCCGGGCGTCCGGGCTCGATCGCGTCGAATCCTGCTTGCTGCGCGGAGCGGGTGGCTGCGAGCAAGTCCTCCTGGTCCTGGGTCGGTTCTCCGACAACGCCGGTGCGAGCGAGGTCGGAGAAGATGCCGCCGTCAAAGCGTGCACCGAGGTCAACGCGCCAGATACGACCCTCCTCGAGTGGCTTGTCGCGAGCCTCGGCGTGTGTCTCGAGGCTGCTGTCGGCGGTCGCGAGCACGAGAAACTCGGGAAACCCGCCCCGAAGCATCATCCCGGCGCACATTTGTGCGGCGAACTCGCGTTCTGTCGTTCCCGCAGACGCCTCGGAAGCAGCCGCGAAGACCGCACCGAGGGTGGCTTGCGCACCGTACTCGAGCATCCCGATCTCCCAGCGTCCTTGATCGCCTGGAGCAGGTCAAGCTCACGATCGATCGAGACGAACTCGCAACCGAGGAGCGGTCTCTCGAAGCACGTTGGCGTGAGACAGCGGATCCTGCGGGACTCGATGCCGACCCGGCCTGAGCTAACCCCACCTCACCGAGAACCCGCGTGAGTGCAGCCATTGGCTCTTCCTCGAATTCGACGTACTCACGGATCTCCGCGATGTCCGTTTGCTTGCGCACCTGGTGCGTCTCGAGATTGCAAGCGAGATAGATCGCGTCTCCATCTCGCGTGACGATCGCGAACTCGAAGCGATCCTGAACGGCGAACTGCGTGATGATGTTTGTCCCCGCGAACACGGAGACGGCCTCATAGGACGACAAGATGAGTGCGGCAAGATCGCGTTCGCGCAATACTTCGTCGAGCTTCGAGCGCTTTGCGTGAACGTCTCTCTTCGCGTGCGTAACAGCTTCCATGGCCGTCTCCTGTTCGCTGGAGTGCTGGGGCTAGTGGCTTGGGACTTCCCAGACTGGCGTGACCAGCCGGACCTCGCCTCCGGTGACCGAAAAGACCTGTTCGGCGTAGATTACGGATATGAGCAGCCATCAGCTCGGATGCAAGAACGCCGTCGCGCTCGCGGAGCGCCTCGAGGATCGCTTCGTGCTCGGCGATGATCCGTTCTCGCATCGTGTCCCAGTTGACCATTCCGGCGACAGCGCCAACCATGACGCGTTCGATCGTCGTCCGTGCGCCTTCGAGCGCGAGGGCGAACAGCTGATTCTGGGTTGAGCGCGCAATTTCGAGGTGCCAGTTCGCGTCGTAGTCGTGGAATCCGACATAGGACAGCGGCGCGTGCTTCATGAGAACGATCAGGTTCGTCATGCGCTCAAACGCTGCATCGTCAGCTCGTTCGGCCGCTGCGCGTGCTGCCCATGACTCGATCACGATCCGGAACTCGACCAGGCTCGCAATGTTGATCTGACGCAACGCAAGCTGGTAGTCGAGGAGGTCTCGAAATGCTCGTCCGGGCTCGGCGAGGAGGAACGCGCCGTTGTCCGCGCCGGGTTTCACTTGCACGACGCCCAACGCTTCGAGCACACGCAGAGCCTCACGCACCGAAGTACGCGAGGCCCCGAACTGTTCGGCAAGGTCGCGCTCCGCCGGTAGGCGGTCTCCGGGGACAGCTCACCGCGCGTGAACGCACCCTGCAACTGCACGAGGATTTCCTCGAAGTTCCGCTGCTTCTGAATCGGGCTAAACGGCTTAGACACGGTGTTTCAGACTAGTTAGCAATGGTTCGACCATTAGTCTATAGTGCCGCGGCATGAACGACGCTCCAGGCTCGGGATCCACCCCGATGCGGTTGGAAGCGCGTGCGTTGTACAAGTGGTATGGCGCACAAATCGCCTTGCATCGCGTCGACTTCGAGCTGGCGGCGGGCGAGATCGTGGCGGTCGTCGGAGAGAACGGTGCGGGCAAGTCAACCTTCTCCAAGATTCTCGCCGGCGCTATCCGTCCCGACAGCGGGGAACTCCGGTTGGACGGCAAGCCGCTCGAGCTCCGCTCGCCCCGCGAAGCGCTGCGTGCCGGCATCTCGTACATCCCGCAGGAACTCACCTATCTCCCCAACCTGAACGTCGCGGACAGCCTGCTGATCGGTCGCTGGCCGAACCGATTCGGAGTCACGACCCGCAACGCAGCCCAGCGGGAAGCGTCTCGCATCGCCAAGGAGTATGGCGTCGCGCTGGACGTCAGGCGACCCATGTCCGACCTCCGCCTCGCCGAACGCCAACTCACGGAGATTCTCAAGGCCCTGGCGCGCCAGTCGAACCTGATCGTCCTCGACGAACCGACTGCGTCACTGACAAAGGAAGAGTCGGCGAACCTGTTCCGCGTTCTGCGCCAACTCTGCCGAGCCGGCGTCGGGGTGATCTTCATCTCACACCGTCTTGATGAGGTGTTCGAGATCGCGGATCGCATCGTCGTCTTTCGCAATGGCCGAGCGGTCGCGGAACACTCGGCCGAGCGAGACAAGCACGGCGCAGCTGATCGAGCACATGCTCGGAGTCTCGATCGTCCGCGCTGAACGTCAGCTCCAAGCGGAAGTCGTTCAACTTCCTTCGGCAAGCCCTCCTATTTTGAGCGTCACGGGATACACGCGACCGGGGCTACCCAACATCAAAAATCTGACTTTCGAGCTTCGACGAGGCGAGGTCCTCGGGATGTTCGGACCGCGCGGGTCGGGAGCCGACGTCGTAGCAGAAGGGCTTGGTGGGCGCATCGGCGACTTCCACGGCCGGATTCTCTGCAACGGCAAGGAGCTCGCTCCATTCAAGAACCCCGGCGAGGCGAAGCGAGCTGGAATCGGATACGTCCCCGCCGAACGCAAACGGGACGGCCTCATTCTTGGCATGTCGGTCGAGTCGAACCTGAGCCTGCTGATCCTCGACAGCGTCTCGCACGGCGGGATCCTCAACCGCCGTCTTGAGCGCCGCAAGGCGACCGAATGGAGGACCGCCTCGCGATCCGTTGCAAGACGGTGAGCCAGTCGGTGGAGTCACTGAGCGGCGGCAACCAGCAGAAGGTGATGCTCGGCAGCAGGCTCGAGGTTCACCCGGTTGTCCTCGTGCTCAACGAACCCAACCCGCGGCGTTGACGTGGGGGCGCGCGCTCGAAATCCATCAGTACCTCAAAGACGAAGCGATGGAGCGAGGAACAGCCGTTCTCCTGATCACAACGGACGCGGAAGAAGCGGTGATCGTCAGCGATCGGCTGCTTGTCATGCGCGACGGCGAGACTCGTCGGCGACCTCACACGGCTCCGAGAAAACACGCGCCAACGCACTCGCACTGGCAACCGAGGAGACCACCACGGCACGGGGCGGTGAAGCAATGACGACCACCGTCTCAAGACCGTTGAGGTCACGGCTCCCGTCAGTTGAACAGACGATCCTCAACGGATCGCAACTGCTCGGCGTCGGCGGGTTCTTTCTCGCGCTCCTGATCTTCTTCTCGTTCCGCGCGCAGAACTTTGCGCAGACCTCGAACCTGCTCAACATCCTCTCGAACGTCGCCGTTGTCGGGGTCGTCTCGCTGGGACAGGCCTACGTGCTGATCTCGGGCGGATTCGATCTCTCGGTCAGCGGCACCGTTCCGCTCGGCGGAATCATCTACGTCACCGCTTGCAACGCCCGGCTATGGCATGTATGCCCCGCCGCGGGACTTGCGATTGCGGCTGGCCTCGGCGTCGGTCTCGCTCGAACGGGCTGATCATTACGCAGATCAGAGATCAACCCGTTCATCACGACACTCGCACACCTTGTCGATCATCGGTGGCCTCGCCTTCGTCGTCCTCGAACGGGATCACGATCACGCTGAACAACCCCAACCTGGTGCGCCACTCGGAAACAACTTCTTAGGCGTTCAGATCTGCATTTCCGGGCTTTTTTCGCCTTCAGCATCGTCATGTTCTTGATCCTTCGGTACACCGTTTTTGGCCGGATGCTGTACGCGATGGGGGGCAATCGAGAGGCCGCCCGCCTGGCAGGGCTGCGCGTCGATGTTGTAACGACGGGCTGTCTACATGATCAGCGGCGGCCTTTCGTCGCTTCGCCGGGGTGATGCTCGCCAATCAGCTCCTAGCCGGCGCCCCGACAGTCGCCAGCTCAGCCAACCACCTCCAATCGATCACCGCGGTCATCGTCGGCGGCGCCTCACTCACAGGCGGAACAGGCGGGATACCGGGAACAGTCCTGGGCGTGCTGGTGCTCGGAACGGTTGCCAACGGCATGACGTTGATGCAGGTTCCAGACCTTCTACCAGCAGATCGCAACAGGAGCGATCTTGCTGCTGGCAGTCGGGCTCGGCGGGGTCCGTGGACACGTCCAAGACGCGGTCTGGAAGCGCTCGAGATACGAAGAAGTCGTTCAGTCTGAATCCTCAGGCGGGGAGACCGCCGACGAGGCTTCTCAGGATGCTCTCAATCAACGGGAGGTGGGTAGATGACCCGCAGCAAGTCAGTGCGCTACGGCATCGGTGCCGCAGCAGCTCTGGCGACCATCATCGTCGCGGCTGTTGCGCTCGCAGGAAGTGCAGCAGGCGCGCACAAGCGAACGTCGGCGAACATTCCCTTCAACAAGCTGTCGTTCACATTCGGCAGCGCCGACGACGCCGTAGGGATCTTCAAGACAGTCGGCGACGGAATGGTCTCCGACGGAACGAAGCTGGGGATGAAGATCACCCGCTTCGACAACAACCTCGACGGACCCACAGCCCTCCGCAACGCCGGCCTCATGGTGCAGGACAAGCCGACCGTCGCGGTCGACTGGAACACCGTCGTCGGAGTCGGGAACGCCGTCGGCGCAACCTTCACAAGGGCGCACATCCCCTGCCTGGCGGTGAACCAGCAGATCAAGGGTTGCCACTGGTTCAACTTGTCGAACGAAGCGATGGGCCTCGGTGCCGCCCACGTCATCGACCCGGTCGCCAAAGCCCGCGGCTGGAACGGGCACAACACGACGATCATCATGGTGATCGCGGCTGCAAATGGCCGCGAAGTCAACAACGGACCCAGATACTTCTACGTTTCGACGGCGAGTGTCCTGCCGTACTTCAAGCAGGTCACCCCTGAATCGATCGGTCCCCAGACGACCACAATCGGCGGGAAGAACGGGATCCAGATCGACTGCAAGAGCACGATCGATGGCGCCTACGCGGCAGCAAAGAACATCATCCCCGAGATTCCGAAGGGCAACAACATCCTTCTGTACGGCTCGGACGATGACTGCGGTCAGGGCGCATACAACGCGCTCAAGCAGGCCGGATTCGGGAACAGGATCCTCACCGGCGGCCTCGGCGCAGCACCCAACGGCATGCAAGAGCTCCGAACCGATCCGAACTGGATCGTTGAAGGCGCGTTGTTCCTCGAGGACTGGGCGCCATACATCCTCAGCGAAGCAGTCGCAATCGCCGACGGTGCAAGCACCCCGCCGCTGACGGCTGCGCCGCAGGTCATGCTCACGAAGAGCAACGTCAACGACTACTACAACGGCAATAACGTCAAGAAGCTCCCGCCGCTGCAATCGAACAACCAATACCTCGCGAAGTACGGGATCCTGCAGAAGTTCGGAAAGATCAAGGGTCGCAACACGAAGTACGATCCGCAGACGGGTTCGCCGCGGCGTCACAACCGCGGCGAACCCCGACGCTCCCACCATGTCTTTGCAACCAGTCGACGAAGAACTCATCAAGCGCATCGCGGCGTTCGCCGGCCTCGTCGTGCCCGACGGAGACCTCGCCTTGCTCGCCGGAGCAGCACAGAACCAACTCTCGGCTGCCGCAGTCTTGCGCGCACTCGAGCTGGACGACGTCGAGCCGATCGTTTCCTTCGACCCTCGCTGGCGATGACCGAACTCTGTTGGCTCTCAATCGCTGACGCATCAAGGGGTCTGCGAAGCGGCGACACGACGTCGATCGAGCTGACCCAGGCGATCCTCGATCGAATCGATGCGACCGATTCCTCGGTCCACGCCTACACGGGTGTCATGCGCGACTCGGCGATCGAAGACGCCGAACGCGCCGACGCCGAACTGGCAGCGCGGAGTCCGCGAAGTGCGCTGCACGGCATTCCGGTCGCGCATCAAGGACCTCTGCTTCACGGCTGGTTCCCCACCCAGGCAGGCTCGCGGGTTCTGAAGGAGGGTTCTCACGCCCGAATACGACTCTGTCGTCGTGGCCAAGCTTCGCCAGGCGGGCGCGGTGATCGTCGGCAAGACGGTGACGCATGAGTTCGCCTACGGCCAGGACGTGCCAGCGACGCGAAATGCCTGGGACCCGCGTGTTATCCGGGTGGATCGAGCGCAGGCTCGGCTGTCGCGGTTGCCGTCGGTTCGGCCTTTGGAGCCATCGGCACCGATACGGGTGGCTCGATCCGGGTTCCGGCATCGGTGAACGGCGTCGTCGGGCTGAAGCCGACCTACGGCCGGGTGAGCAACCACGGCGTGTTCCCGATGACCCCTTCGCTCGACACCGTCGGGCCGCTCACTCGAACCGCGAAAGACTGCGCCCTGATGCTGGGCGCCATCGCCGGGCCTGGAGGCCCGAACGACGTCTTGGCACTCGACGAACCCGTGCCTAGCTACACGGCTCAGTTGGGTCGACGACTCGATGGCGTCACGATCGGCGTCGACCGCAGGTACTTCTTCTACGACGCCGTCACCGACGACGTCCAAAATCGCGTCGACGACGCACTCGCTGTCCTCAAGAAACTCGGTGCAACGGTCCCGAAGTTGTCATCGAAGAGCTCGATCTCTCCGTCTCGGCGGGAATGTCGGTCCTGCTCGGCGACACGAGCGAATGGCATCAACGCCTTCTCCGTGCTGCCAGCGATGCCTACGTCCGCGAGACGCGGGTCATGCTCGAGCTCGGCGAGCTCGTCCCTGCCACGGCCTACGTCAGATCGCAGCGAGCTCGAAGGGTCGTTCAGCAGGCTGTCCGACGCACGTTCGACGAGAAGGGGCTCGACGCGCCCGCAGCCTGGACCCTCCCGCTGACAACGATGCCGGTCGACCAACTTTCGGTTGACCTCACCGGCAGCGGCGAAACAGCGCTCTCGGCATTCATCCACCACTGCTTCCTTGCAAACGTCGTCGGGATCCCCTCGATCAGCGTCCCCGTGGGCTTCAGCCGGGCCACGCTGCCGATCGGAATGCAGCTGTTCGGGCGACCGTTCGGCCAACCTGCCCTCTTTCGGATCGGTCACGCTTACCAGGGTGAGACCGATTGGCACACACAACATCCCAATCTGACAGCGGCTTTCTCGCCTTGACCTGAAGGGACACATATGACCGCTCCCACCAAGACGACCGACCGCACCGAGCAACGAGCAAGGCTCGGCTCGCTGATGGAACGCCTCGACCTCGATGTCGTCCTCCTAACCTCCTACCAGGGTGTCTCTTACTTCGCCGGCACCACCATCATCACGCAGGTCTCCCTTCCTGATCGCCTTGAGTTCTTCATCCAGTACCGGGATCGACTGCCGGCGCTTCTGCTCTGCAGCATCGAGACCGGGATGGCGCGAGAGCAATCCGACGTCGTCGACGTCCATGAGTACACAGAGTTCGTCGACATTCCCGCCAAGGCCGCCGCGCAGCTGTTGAAGGAACATGGAGGGGCGAACAGCCGCATCGGATTCGAAGCCCGGCGCCTCCCCAGCGAGGCCCACCACGAGCTCAGCGCTGGGCTCCCAAACACCGAACTCGTCCCGATCGACGACGAACTCGAGCGCCTCCAATCGGTCAAGACCGACACGGAGGTCGACATGCTCCGCTACGCCGCCGAGACAACGCTCCAAGCCGTACTTACAGCGGCCAAGGAAGCAAAGCCTGCGGATAGTGAGCTCTCGATCTGCGCTGAGATGACGAGGCTGATGATGGCGGGCGGCGGGATCTACAACTTCATGGTCTTCGCCGCATGGTGCCGCGCCACCGGCGCCCATGTCGAGGCAACCAACCGGCCGCTGCAGGAGGGCGAGATCTGGCGTGTCGATCTCGGCGCCCGCTTCTTCGACGCGATCAACTCCGATCTCGCCCGCGTCGGCGTCGTCGGGGAGCCAACAAGCCGTCAAGAGGAGATCACAACAGCTCTCCGCGCTATCCAGCAGGCAGGCTACGACGCCATGGAACCTGGCCGCCCAGCACGCGAAGTCTTTCTCGCCGTGAAGCGTGAGGCTGCACGTCAAAAGCTGCCATTCTTCATGCCACACGTCGGTCACGGTCTCGGAATCGGACTGCACGAAGCACCGATCCTCGAGCCCGCCAATAAAACGCCCCTCGAGGCAGGGATGGTGCTCAACGTCGAGCCAATGGTCATCTTCCCCGACCAAGGCGAGTGCTACCACATGGAAGACCTCGCGCTTGTCACCGACGGCGGCTACGAACTGCTGACGACACCCAGGACTCCTTGATCCGCATCGGCATCCGTCTCCAGCGACACCCCACGCCTCGGAGTAACGGCTCTCGAGATCAGCCGGCTCGGCTTCGGCGCCTGGGCGGCAGGCGGCGACAAGTGGCGACAAAGGGTGGTCAGGGCAGGATGACGGGCACTCTCGCGCCGCACTCGAACGCGCGCTCGAGCTCGGCATCAACTGGATCGATACTGCGCCCGCCTACGGCTGGGGCCATTCCGAGACGATCGTCGGTCAGGCGATCCGCGGGCTCCTTCGGCGGCCGCTGCTCTTCACAAAGTGCTCGGCACTGAGGGCGGCAGATGGCTCTGTCACGTTCAATCTCGACCCGGAGTCGCTGCGACGCGAACTCGAGGGAATCCCCCAGGCGCCGGGATGATCGTTTCACCTGTAACGCCCCACCGACCGCTCCCAGAACAGGACATCGAACGCGGTTGGCAGACCCTCGTCTTGTTCCGAGCAGAGGGATTGGTTCGCCACATTGGCGTTTCAAACTTCGCCGTCACGCAGCTTCTGCGGATTGGCGTCATTTCACCGGTCGAGACGATTCAGCCGGCGTACTCGTTAATGCAGCCCGAAGCCGCAGCGGAACTCCTGCCCTTCGCAGAAGAGGCGGGAATCGGTGTGATCGTCTATTCGCCGATGGGGTCAGGATTGCTCACCGGCACGATGACCCAGCAGCGATTCGCCGCGCTTCCGGCGAATGACTGGCGCAAGAACGACCCACGGTTTTCCCAGGAGAAGCTCGCGCGCAGCTTCGAACTGGTCCCGAGGCTCCGCAAAGTCGCTGATGAGCTTCACGCCGTCTCAGGTGGAGCCGTCGCGCTTGCCTGGACGCTGCGTCACCCCGCGGTCGATGGCGCGATCGTTGGCTTCCGCAGTGCCAGACAAGTCGACGCCGTGATCGGCGCAGACGAGATAGCGCTAAGCGACGAAGTCGCCGCCTCTCTCTCAGCTTGATCCAAACTCGGGAACACCCGCGGGTCAGCTCACGAGTTTGCGAGAACTGGCTTGCGACTCGCTGCAGGTGATACTGCTTCGATCGCTGCTGCGACGCGAAGCAGCTTCTCGTCTTGCCGGTACCGCCCCACGAGCTGCAATCCGACCGGGAGGCCATCCTCCGAGAACGCGAATGGAATCGAGATCGCGGGATGTGCGGTAACGGAGATTCGCGTGCACAGTCGCATCCACTCGAGGTAGTTGTCGAACTCTTGACCGGCAACTTCACGCACCCATTCGACCTCTGCAGGGAAGGGCAGAACTGAGCATGCCGGCAAGGCAAGAGCGTCGTATCTCTCCAGGAAGGTTTCGGAGGACCGGAAGAGCTCGCTTCGTTGTCGTTGTGCCCGAGCCATGCGTGCGGCATCGAGTGCCAGTCCCTCTTCGACGTTCCAGATGACGGTGTCCTTCACCAGCTCCGGATGGTTCGTGACGTCATCCAAACGATCGCGGACGAACGCGAGCGCCCGCAACACCTGAAACGTCTCGTCTGCGCCAACAAGTCGTGGATGGTCTTCCTCGATCACGCAGCCGTAGCCTTCGAGAACCTGCAGGTTCGCCTCAAGGGCTGACACCACCGCTCCCTCGATCGGAAGATCACCGAGGTTGCGGCTCCACGCAATACGCAAGCCCTTAAGCACCACGTCCTCCTGCCTGTCCCAACCACTAGATGCAAATGCTGCGCGCGCCTCCCGCTCGATCATTCCCCTCAGGAGCAGCGAGGCGTCTGGCACCGTCCGCGCGAGCGGACCAACCACCGACAGCGGATCCCAGAGGTCTGTTGCCTCGTGCTGCGGCACGATTCCCGCGCTCGGCCGGAAACCAACGACGTTGCAGAAACTCGCCGGGTTCCGCAGGCTTCCCCCGAAGTCAGAGCCGTCAGCGAACGGCACCATGCAGGCAGCTACCGCGGCAGCTGCACCCCCGCTCGACCCGCCGGCGGTTCGAGTCAGGTCGTACGGGTTCCGAGTGACTCCGAACACAGGGTTAAACGTCTGTGATCCCGCCCCGAACTCAGAGGTGTTCGTCTTCCCGACAATGATTGCCCCCGCCGCACGAAGCATAGAAACGTGAGAAGCATCCTTCGAAGCAACGCGATCCCGGTAAATCGGTGACCCCAGAGTTGTTCGCATACCGGCAACGTCTGCGAGGTCCTTGATGGCAATCGGCAGTCCATGGAGCAATCCGACTGGCTCGAGTCGCGGCAGCGCGTCGGCCCTTCGTGCCGCGGCGAGAGCGCCCTCTGAGTCAACCGTGACGATCGCATTCACACGCCGATTCACCGCTTCGATCCGCGCCATGTACGCCCCAACCACCTCAGTCGCGGACAACTCACGAGCCTGCAACATCGCACCGAGTTCGGCGGCAAACAATTCCACCAGCTCCTCCATCTACGGTGACCTTACGCCGCCGAACGCATGGTCAAAGTTCGCCTCAACCTGGGACCCGCTTCGCGTCTGCCCTTACTTGGCGACCCCAGACTTACATAGTTGCTGCGCGCAGTGCGTGCTCGACCACGCGACGCCGCCTAGCGACTAGGGCACCAAGTGGGCGCGAGTCATCGGCACGTCAGCCCGAAGGCAGACGATGCAGCGCGAGTACGACGGGCGCGCTTCGAAGCAGCCGGGAGTTCCACTTGTGGCGTGACTCAGTGAACCATGCAGCCGGAGGAACCCGACGAGGCCGAAAACGCGTCTTTCGAGCTAGACACGCGTTGTCAGCGGCGACGACACCCAGCGACGAGCATTTCCGCGAACACAAGTGCTCCGCGCGTTGACTTCTGAGAAAGCGAAAGCCCCGCGTTTGCGGGGCTTTCTTCGATGGGCGGTACTGGGCTCGAACCAGTGACCCCAGCTTGTCGAGCTGGTGCTCTCCCAACTGAGCTAACCGCCCAAAACGTGCCCGTTTGCAGGGCCTTTATAGTTCCTATAGGTTCTGCTCTCCCAATAGTTGCGGAGCGCCACTAACAATACAGTCAACCCGCGAACTCCCTCCCACCCTCGAATGACCCTGGACTGCTCGGTCAGGTCGACTGCCGCCGCTTCTTGCCCACTCCGGCTCCGGCTCCTGGCTCGGCGGCC
>CAVQKS010000018.1:0-18226 GCA_963713155.1 uncultured Thermoleophilia bacterium | reverse complement strand
ATCGCATCGAAGGCCTGCTTTTGCGGGCCTTTTGGTTTCTGGCGAGGCAACGCTAGCGAGCGTGTGGGAACAAAATGGCAACGGCTGGTGCGCCGCGGCCAACTTGCGGGCGTCCGCTGACCGTTGTCGCCCGGGGAACCGGAACTGACCCCGGGTTACCTGATGTGGGTCCGGCGTGGGCTGAAGACACCGCACCGGAGTCACGGGCAGAAGCTGGCCGTTGCGGCAAACGTCGTGGACGCGGATTTTGCGACCGGTGTCACCAGCGGTCTTAGAATCAGTGGGTCATGACTCGGGAGCTGCGCTCGTTGGCCGGGTTGGTTGTGGTGTTGTGTGGCGCGGTCGTGGCGGTTGCGGCGGCGGACGGTCGTGGGCGGCGGTGGGCTCCGGGTCGGGCCTATCGGGGCGTCTGTTGGGGGTGTTGGTGGTTGGTGGGTTGGCCGCTGGCTGGTTGCTGTTGGGTGGGCGGTTGGCGCGGGGGTTGTTCGATCGTTGGTTGCGGCGCCGGGCGCTCAGTTGGTCGCTGGTGTGGCTGCGGTCTCGTTGGTGTTGTTGGTGTTGTTGGTTGGCGTGGTTGGTCATCGCGCGGAGTGGTTTTCGAACAACTCGTGCTGCGGCCCGGCGTACAGCTACGTCCCTCATGTGTACGGCGTTCCGGTTCCGGGCGGTAGTCCGAACAGTGGAGGCGCGGCGGGCTCGGGGTCGTCGTCGCTGGTGTTGTGGGGTTTGCTCGGCCTGACGGGGGTGGTGTTGGCTGTCGCGTTGGCGCTGGTTGTGCGGGAGCGGCGGCGGGCGTCGTCGGGGAGGCGGCTGAGGCGGCGGCGTTGGCGGCTGCGCTGACGGACGCGGTGGCGCGCTCGCTGGACGATGTGCGTGCGACGACGGATCTGCGGCGGGCGGTGATCGCGTGTTATGCGCGGATGGAGCGGGCGTTGGCGGTGGCGGGGGTGCGTCGTGAGCCGTTTGAGGCGCCGTTCGAGTATCTGGAGCGGGTGCTTCGGCGGTTGCGTGCGAGCGCGGATGCGGCGCGGCAGTTGACGGGGTTGTTCGAGGAAGCGAAGTTCAGCCTTCATCCGGTGGGTGAGCCGATGCGTGACCGGGCGGTTTCGGCGCTGGTGCGGTTGCGTGAGGAGTTGCAGGCGGCGTGAGGCGCTGGCCAACTGTCGTGGCGATCGTCGGGGCTGTTGTCGCCGGCGGCGTGGTGTTGGTCGACCCGGGATGGGCGGGCCGTGTGATTCAGCTGTATGTCGCACTGTTGGGGGTGTTGACGGCGGTGGTGCTGGTCGGGCGGCGCGCAGTCGTCGTTGTCGCCGCTTCCACGGGAGGCGACGGCGGTGCGCCGGGCGCAACGTGTCGCTGCGGGACAGTCGGGGTTCGGGCGTTCGTTGCGGCAGGTGGAGCTCGGGTTGGGGCGGGGTGATGACTTTGAGCAGTTCCTGCGGCCGGAGCTGGCGGCGATCTCGTCGCGGTTGTTGTTGCGGCAGGGGTGGTGGTTGAGGCGCAGCCGGAGCGGGCGGCGGATCTGCTGGGGCCGCGGTTGTGGGGGTTGGTGCGGCCTGGCCGGCCTGGCGTCGGTGCCGGAGGCCGGTGTGAGCCCGGAGGAGTTGTCGCGGTCTGCTGGACCGGCTGGAGGCGTTGGCATGAGCGGCTCGGAGTCGGTGGCAGGTGCGCTGCGGCCGGATCCTCGATGAGGTGGAACGGGCGGTGATCGGGAAGCGGCAGGTGCTGGAGCTGGTGCTGCTCGGGCTGTTGTCGGACGGGCATGTGCTGCTGGAGGACTTTCCGGGGTTGGCGAAGACGTTGATCGCGCGCTCGTTCGCGCAGGTGACCGGTCTTGGGTTTTCGCGGGTGCAGTTCACGCCGGATCTGATGCCGGCGGATGTGACGGGGTCGTCGTTCTTCGATCAGCGTCGCGGCGAGTTCGAGTTTCGGCCGGGGCCGGTGTTCACGAACCTGTTGCTGGCGGATGAGATCAACCGGGCTCCGCCGAAGACGCAGGCGGCGCTGCTGGAGGCGATGCAGGAGCGGCAGGTGACGGTCGAGGGCGAGACGCGCCCGCTGGAGCCGGCCGTTCCTGGTGCTGGCGACGCAGAACCCGATCGAGTACGAGGGCACCTATCCGCTGCCGGAGGCGCAGCTCGACCGTTTCCTGTTGCGCGTCGTCGGTCGGCTACCTGGATCGGGAGCGGGAGTGGGAGATGGTCGAGCGCCGCCTGGCCCGCGGCAGCGACGACGTGACGCTGAGGAGGTCGTGCGACCGGGACGACGTCCTCTCGCTGCAGCAGGCGGTGGAGCGGGTGCATGTCTCGAAGAGCGTCGGCGGCTACGTGATCGACCTGGTGGCGGCCACGCGCGAGAACCGTCGCGTGCAGCTCGGTGCGGGGCCGCGCGGAACGTTGGCGGTCGTCAAGCTCGCGCGGGCACGGGCCGCGCTGGATGGCCGTGACTTCGTGACGCCGGAGGACGTGAAGGCGGTCGCGGTGCCTGCGTTGGCGCACCGGCTGGTGTTGCGGCCGGAGGTGTGGGTGCAGCAGATCCGCGGTGAGCAGATCGTGGCCGAGTGCCTGCGCGAGGTCGCGACCCCGGCCGCCGAGGACATCTCTGCTTCGGCGTGAGCGTCTTCGCCTCAGCGAAGTTCACGGTCTACGTCGCCCTCTCCAGCTTCGGTCTGATCGCCGCGGTGATCGCCGGCCGCCCCGAACTCGCCGCGTTGGCGGTGCCGTTCGCGGCACTGGCCGCGCTCGCGGTCGTCCAACCGGTGCCGAAGCCGGTCGCCTGCCGGCTCGAGCTCGACCAGGAGCGCGCCCTCAGCGACGAGGAGATCGGCTTGACCCTGAGCGCTGCGTTCGCCGACGCCGGTCGATCTCGACGTCGTGCTCGACCTCGAGGCCGGACTGTCGAGCGACGACGATCGCGGCCGCGCGGTCCAGCTTCGCGCAGACGAGCGAGCGCCGCCTCGACTACTCGATCCGGGCGGAGCGGTGGGGGCTTTACCGTCCGGCGGTCGTCGAGTTGCGCTCGGTCGACCGGCTCGGGTTCTTCTTCGAACGCCAGCGTGCCGATCTCCGCCGCGAGCTGCGCGTCTACCCGCGACCGGCCGAGCTGTCCGCGCTGATCGCGCCACGCGAGACACTGGCGCTGAGCGGCGACCTCGTCTCACGGGTCAAGGGAGACGGGCTCGAGTTCGCCGACCTGCGCGAGTTCGCCGAAGGCGACCGGCTGCGACGGATCAACTGGACGGTCAGCGCACGCCGCGGCCGACTGCACGTCAACGACTACCACCCGGAACGCAACGCCGAGGTAATCCTCTTCCTCGACACCCTGATCGATATCGGCGCCGACGGTGCGAGCACGCTCGACCGCACCGTCCAGGCAGCCGCCGGCCTCGCCGAGGCCCACCTCCGCCGCCGCGACCGGATCGGGCTGATCGCCTACGGCGGCCAGCTCAGCTGGCTGACACCCGACAGCGGCGTCCGGCAGCGCTACCGGATCATCGAAGCGCTACTCACCACCCGCGCGGTCGAGAGCGAAACCGTCCGCATCGTCGAGTCGCTCCCCCGGCAGCTGCTCCCGCCACGCGCGCTCGTGATCGCGATCAGCCCGCTCACCGACCAACGCTCGATCGACGCCCTCTTCGCGCTCCGCGCCCGCGGCCTCGACCTCGCAGCCATCGAGCTCCCGCCTCCGATCCCCGCCGCCGGCCCGACGCAGCCAGAGCAGCTCGCGCTCCGACTCTGGAGCCTGCAACGACAGGCAACACAGAGCAGTCGTGCGAGAGCGCAGGCATCCTGATCGTCCCCTGGCACGAAGACCAACCGCTCGCAGCCCCAGTCGAGCAGATCCTGCAATGGCGACGACGCCCACAACGACAGTCCGCATAGCCGCCGCCGCAGCCGCGCTCGCCGCCGCGCTCGCGTTGGCCGTCTATCCCGTCGCCTCGACGAGCGGCTCGATCGCCGCGCCCCTCACGCTCGCGCTGCTCGCCATGATCACGCTGACCATCGGGCTCGCCTTCCAGCGGCCGTCGCGGTCGGAGCCGCGCTCGCCCTACTCGCCCTCGAAATCGCACTCCAACCCGGGCATACCCACCCCTCGCCGGGCAGCGACCGCCGCTCTACGCCGGCGGCCTGGTCGTCGACCGCGGAGCTCGCCTTCTGGTCGCTCACCAGTCACCTGCTCACCCCCACCCGGCAGCGACTCGTCCGAAGACTGGCGACCACGCTGATCGTCGCGTTCGGCGGCAGCGACCATTGCCGCCCTGGTCGCCGAAGGCGCCCACACATCCGTCTCCGGCGCCTGGCTGGAACCAGTCGGCATCGTCGCCGCCATCGCCGCAACGCTCCTGCTCACCCTCCTCGCACGCACACACAAACCCGACCGACCACTGATACTCGAACGTCGACACCAGCCCGAAGAGCCGTGCCGCGCACACGTCTGAACCTTCTCCCGGCGCTCCTCGCGATCATGCTCGGCGCCGCCGTCGCGGTCGCCGCCCACGGACGAACCTGGTCGACCCACGCCGGCCAAAGCGGATGGTCAGCACGAACGTTCGCGCTGATCGTGATCGCCGGCGTCGCACTCGTCGCGCTGCTGCTCGCCCTCACCGTCTGGCGCCACCGATCGCAGGCGGACTTATCTGGCCAGTCGGGGCAACCGCCCTCGGAGCCGGTCATCCTGACCGCGCTTGCACTGATCGCCGTCGCACTGCTCTACCAGCACTTCACCCCGCCACCCTGCTACCCCAACTGGACTGCGGCTACGTCCAAGGCGAGTCCTTCGGCGGCAGCGCCCCGCCGCCGGAGCCGCCGGAACCACGGCCCCGCCGCGCAGGGAAAGCTGATCGCGGGCTAGCAACCCGCAGCCACAGACGTCCGACCTCACTGTTTCTGGTCTGGCTCGCCCTCGGTGTGCTCATCATCGGTACCGCGATCTGGATCTGGCGCCGCCGGCCCGATCGGTAGGGCGCTCTCGATCCGGCGTCGGCGCCGAGCTCGTCACCGGCAGCCGGACCTCGCCGCCTGACGCTTCCGAACCCACAGTCGACGAAGCCGACCCGGCGCAGACCACGACAGTACATCGAAGCCTCACTCGACGACCTCCGACAGAACCCGACCTCCGACGGGCGATCATCGCCTGCTACGCACGGATGGAGCAGCTATTCGCCCACATCGGCAGACCACGCGAAGGATGGGAAACACCGTTCGAGTTCCTCCGCCGCACCGACGCCGAAGCAGGCCAGCCGCTCGACCGGCTCACCCGCCTCTACGAAGAAGCGCAGTTCAGCCCACACCCACTCGACGAACAACGCCGCACCGAAGCAATCACCGCACTCACCACACTCCGCAACCAACTCCGGACGTCACCCGTCTGAACAACCGCGCTGCGTCGCCTCCGCAGGCGCTTTGTGCCGCCAATGCACCCACCGGCGCACGAAACGGAGTCCCCGAGCCGCCTGTCAGATCCGCCCCGGGCTCATGACACCGCACGTCTTTTACTGGGACGCGCTCGGCGCCGTGAGAAGCTCGTTGCAGAGCGCTAGAAGACGAACCGTAGGGCTTGAGGTTCTGGCTGCTGATCCGGCCGTTCTTGACGGTGACCTGGAACCGTCTGCCGGTCGGGCTCGTCTCGCTGAACCGGAGCGTGGTTGGGTTGATGACGCTGATCCGGATCGGGCTGTGCGCGAGGTTGCCCGTCCGTAGACGGCTTCGATGTCCCGCTTCGCCTGCGGCTGCGGGCTCTTTGCGGAGTTGGTGCATGCGGCGGGAGCGGACGAAGAGCGCGAGGTCGCGGGCGGCCGCGCGGTCGGCGAAGAAGCGGCGGCCGGCCGCGGTCAGCGGGATCTCGACGGCGGCGCGGTTGTGCAGCCGGTCGGGCCAGGTGCGGCCGATCGAGGCCTGCACTTCGCAGCCGTCGACCGGCCTGCCGACGCCGTTCAGCTCGAACCCGACCTTGCGGCGCGAACCGTCCGCCCTGCCCGAAGCCGCGGACGGTGAAGATGCCGAACTCCTTCGTGAGCCGGAAGCAGCTGAACCCGGCGCTCTGGCCGACGAGCTCCTTCAGGATCGGCGTCTGGCCGATCTGTGTGAACTGCACCGCGCCGTTGTGGCCGACGACGACCTTGAACCCGTCCGCTGAGCCTCGTCTGGGTCGGCGCTGACGGCGGGACGTCCGGCGCTCGTTGGCAGCACGCGCTGCTTCGGCCCGGTGATGTGCGCGGCGGCGAGCGGCTCGCCGGTCGCGCGGGCGTGTCGCCGCGTAGGGGAACGTCTGCCGGCCGAGCAGCTTCCCGTTGCTGCGTAGAGGGTGAGCGCGAGCAGTCGGTGCTGCTTGTTCCAGTGGGCGATCGGGATGTCGTAGCTGTAGAACCCGGCGGCGATCGGGCTCGACACCCAGACGAACGGGATGTCGTGCGTCGTCCCGTCGGCGTAGGTCGCGGTGATCTTCGCCGCGGCCGGAGCGGTGATGTCGCCGCCGACGCGGGTCACGATCGACTCGTTCAGCCGCAGGTTTCCGCGAGCCGCCTTGCCAGGTGACGCCGAACTGGCCCTTTGCCGCCGATCGAACGGTCGCGCCGGCGTCTGGCGGCAGCCGCCGAAGCTGCGCTCGAACGTGTAGCAGTAGCCGCCCTGCCGGGTCGGAGCCACCCACAGCTTGCGCGGATGACCGGCGATCGAGAACGTCGCGACGACGCGCGTCTGGGCGGCGTCGACCTGCGGCGGAATGCTGAAGCGGCGCGCCGATCGGCAGGTCGTGGAACTGCTTCTTGACATCGTTCGGCGCCGACGGGCTGTTCGCGAACGAGACGTTCTTGCGGCCGAGCAGATCGAGCACATAGCCCTGCACGCCGAACGCGGGCGTCGCGAGCAGCGCGACCAACACAAGCGCCAGCAGCAACCGCCGCGACGAGCCAGCGCGGACGACGCCGCCAAGCGGCAACAGCGCGTCCTGCGGTCTGCCCGGCGCGGGCGAGCACGTCGGGCCAGTCGGGCGGCGTCTCGGCGAACGCGGAACGAGATCGTCAGAGCTTGCTCGAGCAGGTCGGTCATCTGGTTCACCTCGGTTTCGAGCGCGGCGCGCAGCTTCGCGCGGGCATGGTTGAGCGTCGCGGCGACCGTGCCAGCCGGACACCCAGCACCTCTGCGCTTCGCTCTGCGTCAGTCGCGCGTAATAGCGCAGGAAGACGACATGTCGCTCGCTGCTCCGGAAGGACAGCGATCGCCGCCCGCAACTCCGGCCACTCGCGCTGGCCGCCCATTCGCCGCCGGCTCCGGCGGATCCCCGCTCGGCATCAGATGCCGGACGGCGCTGCTCCTGCCGACACGTATTGAGCATCGTCCGCCACAGCCAGCCATCCAAGCTTCCCTCGCCGCGAAACGACTCCCGCGACCGAAGCGCGATCGCAAACGTCTCCTGCACCGCATCACGCGCCTGCTCGCGGCCGCCGAGAAGCGCATAACCGAGCCGCAGAAAACTCGCGTAGCGCCGCCGGTAGACCTCCTCGATCGCCAACTCGGACGCAACAGGACTAGACGCCACACCCAACACGATGCACCACCCCGCCAAAACGTTTAGCGCTGACAGGATGTCGTCGTTACCAACGGATTCAGTCTCCACCCGACCACCCGCAAGCATTCGCACGGTAAGAGAGCCCCGCTAACACGCCTGCCCCAGCTTTCACCAACCTCACCAATCGCGACGTCGACTAAAGAAAGCTGGCAGGCTTCTCCTCGATCTAACTGGTGGATCAGCGTGGCCGGGAGTTAGAGGCTCTCTATCGGGGCCGCTATGTGGCGTTCCGGAACACGCTTGCGACCGTGACGGGCAGCTATGAACTGGCGCGGGACGCTGTTCAGGGAAGGATTTGTGCGGGCGTTGGCTGCGCGCGGCCAGTTTCGCGGAGAGGGTTCGCTCGAGGCTTGGGTGTGGCGGATCGTGCTGCGGGTCGGTCTGGAGCAGAAGCGACTTCCGGTTGCCGAGCCGCTTGGGAGACCCTGATCGATCCGCAGATCGTCGAGCCCGAACAGGACCCGGCACTGGCAGCGGCGCTGCGTGAGCTAGCTCCGCGCCGGCGGCTGATCGTGTTCCTGCGCTACTTCGCCGATCTCGACTACGCGTCGATCGCCGAGGTCTGCCAGATCGACATCGGGACAGTGGCGGCGACGTTGGCGCAGGCCAGATCGGTGCTCGCCGAAGCATTGGTCGAACAGGAGGTCAAGCGATGATCGATCAGACTGACCGGCGGCTGTCGGCGCGATTCGACGCGATCGCGAACCGGAACGATGACTCCGATTGGCAGACGATCGTTGAGCAAAGCGAGCCAACGCGAGACGAGTGCGCGCCGCCGGCGAACAGCACCGCGCAAAATGCGATTCGGCCTACTTCCGGCTGCGGGACTGATTACGGCCGTGGTCGTTGTTGTCTGCCTAGCGGCGATCGTGCCCTCGAGCGCTTCAACTCAGACCGCTCTCCGGGCAAGTCGGCCGAGACGACGATTCAGCATCATCCTCGCGCCCGGCACGACGTCGGCGCTCGCACACATCCGACGCGCGTTGCGACCCTGGTCGCCTTCACCTCCCCCAATAAGACTGTTGCGGCTTCCGATCTGCCCGCAAGCGTCAGCGAGGTCGTCGCGGGGCTGGGTGCAGATCCGGCGAGCGCGCAACTGCCGTTCAAGGGGCCGCCCGCCGTCTATCTGTTCCGACGCGGAACCAACAACCTCTGCATCGTCGAGGCCCTGAGCCACGCCTCCGGCTCCTGCTTCTACGTCCTCACCGCAGCCGGCGGCACGATCTCCAACCCAAGCCTCACGATCGTCGACGGAAAAGAGTTCGTCGACGGGCTCGCCGCAAACGACGTCGAGCAAATCACCGCCTCCAACGCGCCGACCGACCTCACACCAAGCACAACCAACACCGCTGTCGTCGAGAACAACATCTTCGTTATCAGCCTCCCGTACAACGGCGGCAGCGTCGGCACCGTCACCGTCGACCGTCACCCGAACCAACGGCACAACACGCACCCTCACATTGCCGGGCGTTCCCGCGCCACCGCCATAGCCTTGGCAAGTCTCAGGGCTCGGGAAGTGATCGGGCGGTCGTTCTCACTATGACCCGAGGTCTAGAGTCGGCTCCGAGATGATCACGGACGCCCGCGCCTCATGCCGCCGTTCGCGGTGGCCCGCGTTGATCGCCATGTCGATTGTTGCGTTCGCGCTTCTCAACGCGGCACCCGCGCAGACGCAAGGGGCTGCGACAGCGCGGTTGCTTCCGCCCAGGCAGATCGCAGCCCTCGTCCTGAACGCGACACACCGTCCCGGACTTGCGAGTCGAGTCGCGCGAAAGCTTGCATCTTTGGGGATCTCCACACGACACCTCCAAGCAGGCTGGGTGGCGAACGCACCGCGCTCGACTCGGCTCACAACAATCTTCGTCGATCAACGACAGAGCGATGCCCAGCGGCCGCCCGAGAACTGCGCCATCTGTTCGTCGGAGCCACTGCAGTGAAGTCGATGCCAGCGGCGATCCGCCGCTACGCCGATCGGGCGGGGCGACCAATGACCGTGATCGTGGTCGGCTCCTCGTATCGCGGAATCCGATAAGTCCTACAGCGACTCTGCTCATCGCGGATCGGTAGTCGCCTGCGCGATGTTCGGGAAATGTCCTTTGAGGTCAGGTTCGGTTTAACCTCTCGCTCGTGTCTATGAAGCCGCTTGCGTTTGGCGAGATTGTTCGGATTGTCGAGTCTGTCGGAGCATCGGGGTCGAGGCGTCCCGGTTTCCCGCGACTAGATCGTCGCTCACCGGACGCCACCAGCCGCGAATGACACTGAGTTCGGCAATGACGGCCAGCGGTCGTCGTGTTCGACGAGCGCAGCCGCCGACTTGTCACGGAACCTTTGGTCGTCGTGAGCGTAATAGTGGACATGAGGCTATTCAGAGCTTCCTTGCGGCAGGGCAGCCCTTGTACGATTTGCGTTGTGCGCAGCCGTACAGTGCTGCTTCTCGTGCTTCTCGCGTGTGTGCTCGTATTTGTGCCGTCAGGCACAGCGAAGCCCGGCGATGGCATCCCAGCCTGGGTCGGCTCCAGTGCAACGCAAACGCTCGCCCGTGTGTTCGGGAGCCCCGTCGTCGTCGCGAACTGGAACATTCCGTACCCGAGGAAGATCGTCGTGGTGTGGGAGTTCCAGTGGATCACGGTCTGCCGGACGTGCTCGGCACCCTCGAACGCGGCCCGGCCGCGCGGCAGGGTAGTGCGCGTGAGTTTCGACCGTCGTACCCACCGTCTGACCGGCGAGATGCGCTTCTGCGAGGTGCGCGGCATTACGCCGCCCCTAAGCAACTGCCTCGCTCACTGAGTCGCGGGCCGAGCCAGTCGCCGAGCGCCGGTGTTCGGGAATGTCACCCGGCCGGAGTTACGATTGCGAAATGCTCCGGGTGGGGCCGCGTCGTTTTCTTCGCGGGCGTCGTCGTCGCAGCGATGACATGTGGGGTGGCGCTGGGGGCGACAGGCGGCAATCCAGTCGGGACGTTCGACAGATGCCCGGCTCGCCCTTCAGCCGGTGCCGACGACGTACAAGTCGACGGCCCGTCACGCCGCAACCGTCTTTTTGGGGGCGACGTATGCGAAGTGGGACAGGGAACGCCATTGGGGGATCAAGCTTGCCGGCGCCCAGGTTGGCCAGCCGTTTCTCGTCCGGCACTGGCTGCCGAGCAGATGGATCAAGAGCGAGTGCGGCACCAGCGTCTGGCAGCGTTCGGTTGGCGTCGGCGTCATCTTTCCAGCGATGGGGTACCCAATCCGAAAGGGCCCTGCAACGCCTGCTCACACGTGACACTTCTCCTCGGCAAGACGCCGCACGGCTGGACTACCTGGGGCAACTACTAGAACTCATCTTCGGCTCGCCTGCGCCAGTCTTCGAGAACGTGCTCGGTCGGGGATACTGCTGACGAGTGATTACGGTCGGTGCCTGTTAGGGGTCGCCGCTTGGTGGTGGCTGTCGCTCTCCTCCGTGTACTCGTCTCGAGGCCGAGAGACAATGAATCGGAGACGCGCGTTGCGGCCGCCTTGAGGAGTCGGACTACGACTGCTCCCGGTCACGGAGGGTCACGTAACCGCCCTGGTCAGGCCGCACGCGTGCGAGAGTCCCCTATCACTGATAGTGACTTTCTTCCCTCAGGGTCCGCCGAGGCACGAAACGAGCAAGGGATAGACGCCGCTGCTAGTCGCGATCCCCGGTCGACCGCGCGGAGCGTTGACGCGGGCCATCGTCGTTAAGAACGCACTAATCGAGTGCGACCCGAATGTGTCTGGGGCTGGTCGGGTAGCGGCCGCTATCGGACGCCTTCGGTCTGGCAAGTAAGGCAACCTCGCCTGGGCGAGCGTCATGGCGAATGTCCCTTGGCGCATGCGACACTTCGATACATGGGCGTGGTCGTCCGGTGGCTCCTAGTCGCTGTATTCGCGGCGGTGACGGGTCGGCCACCGGGGCGGAGCCGTGCCTCTTCACGGCGTACCCTCACCGGCCACACCGGACTTCGTCTGCTTGTTGCGAACGATCCGCCGCTCCTTGTGGACGTCGACAGCGGCAGGTCGACGCCCATCACCGGCCTGCAACTGCCGGCGAGCCTGTTCTCTCAGTGCTGCCGGTGGGGAAGGACGCCGTCGTCTGGCTCGCCCGCCGGACAAGGGGCCTCCTGCAGGCCGAAATCTATGTCGTTCGCAACGGCGCGGCGAAGGCGACTCGCCTGGCGACAGCCTGGGAGGTCGCCCCGTCGGCGGATGGGCGAGCGGTCTGGCTGAAGAGTTTCGTTGACGGGCGCCACTGCACGCTTCGTGAGCTGGGGCTCGACGGCCACGTTCGCCAACGCGCACGGCCGGTTCCTTGCTCGACGCAACTGGTCGACACGGGATCAGGAGGGCTGCTCGCGCAGGGCAGCTCGGTCGTCGATCCGGCCACCGGCCGAACCTTGCTGCGCGGCGGCGGAATCCGGGCGCTGGCGGACGGCTTCGCCCTCACCGGCGACTCGAACAGCGGACTGGCACTCACCAACCTCCGCACCGGCGAACACTGGCGCTTGGCCTCGCCGAGCCGGGTCGGCGGCCCGAGCAGCCAGGGCGGCGTCGACCAGACAGCGGTCGCGCCGGACGGCAAGCTCATCGCCGTCTCCTTCTCCGATCCGGCATGGCAGGGGGGCGGCACGCAGGTCACCGACATCTGGCTTCTCAACCCTTCCATCCGTCGCTTCCAACATCTACCTGGCATGCCCGCCGCCGTCGCGCTGAAGGCCACGAGCATGGCCTGGGCTCGCGGCGAGCGGCTCGTCATGCTCGCCCCGACCGCACAGCACAACGTCGTAGCCGTCTGGCAGCCCGGCCAAAAACAACTCAAACTGCGCCCCGTTCAACTCCCCGAGCGCAACAGCGGCAGCGACTCATTCGTCGTCTGGCCAGCACGTTAAACAGCAGCGAAACGGGGGCGTTAGGACGGCCAGGTACGCAGTACCGATCGAACCATGAACGGCCCGGCTGACTGCGCCAGCGTTCGGAAAGGACGCCTGAGCGGCGTGCTTGAGATGCTGAGCGGTCGGTGCGGAGCCAGTGCTGCGCCCAGAAGGTGTGGAAGACCGGAACCAACCTCACCTGCTGGGATCGTGGCGTTCCGAGTGCACCGCGACGTGCGGGCGCGGGAGATGCGCCTACTCGACCTTCCACACCAAGGCTTGAGATGTCGAATCCCCGAGCGGACGAGTCAGTCCGTTGCCGAGAAGACGACGCTGCCGGTGACCGGGCCGGTAGTGACGGTGACGCGCCAGCAACCTGGCGCTGGGATGTTGACGTATGACGGGTAGTCGCCGAAGCCTTGTAGGTCTCGGAGAACGAGCCAGGTGCGTCGAGCCGCTGGCCGCTCATCTTGAGCACCACCCGTAGCCGTGGGTGCGGGTGATCCACAGCACCTTCGGGTTGAAGTTGCGCGGCTTCCTGGTCGTGAAGATCCTCGCGCCCAGGAGATGTTCTTTGCCCAGGGGACCGCTCCGTAGAAGAACAGATGAGCCGTGAAGTCACCGTCGGGGGCGGACTTGATCCAGGGCAGATGCTCCAAGCCCTGGCTTGTCGATGCCGCCATACGAGCGATAGATGACGTGGCTCATCGGGCAGGCGTTCCCGACGGACGGGCACCCGACGACGCGGCCAGTCCGAGCGCCACGAGTGCAGCGGCGGCGACTGCCAGCGAGCGGGGCCACCCGACAATGCCCATCGAAAACAAGTCAGGTCCGGGCCTGCGCCTGCGCCAGCAGGGCTACGGATACTCGATCAGCGGCGTTGGTGCCGACGCCGAGCGCGAGACCTTGATCGTGTTCAAGATCGCGCCTGAAGTGACCTCGACGACGCTTGTTGCCGCAGGCTCCAGTGCGTACGCAGTTCCGCCCGTGACAAACACTCCCTGAACCGGCGTCTTACCGAGGACGTGGAAGGCGAGCACCCCTGCGGGGCTGTAGGCGCTAAGGCCGTTTCCGATCGGTTTCGACGCCGAGCTGCCGGCGGTCGTGTCCCAGCTCTCGCCAGTCGCAAGCAGCAGACCGTCGTTGAACGAGACCCTGCTCGTCCCCGCATCCACGAGCCGGCTCGTCCAGGTTCGGGTGTCGACGATCGTCAGTCCTGCCGGCTCGACGGACTCCTGGTAAGCCTTGTTTGCGTCGAGCCAAGCGTTGTCGTTCTCCCCGGTCACGGCGAGCAGGCCGTTCCCCAGCCAAGCGGTCTCTCGAGTCGGCCCTGCGAGCACCTTGTCAGCGCGGGCGAGCATTCGAGTCGGATCGTGATAGGCGACCGCCAGCGTCGCGAGATCGACGGTGGCGACGGTCTGATCTCCCCCGACCACAAAGGCCGTGTTCCCGACTGGGTCGACGGCCAGCCCTGGCTCGGCACCCGTGAACAACGACTCGCTTGGCGACACCTGCGCGGCGCCCGAATGGATCTGCCCACGACTACGGACCGGACTCGCCCTGAGACGTTGGCGTTGACCAGCGTGGTCGCACCAACACTGCCGTCGATCGGGGCTACGAGGAAGACAAGCCCCGAAGATGTGCGCGCTACCCGCTCCGGGAAGAACGGCCTGACCGCCGCCGGCAGCGTCTTGCGCCACCGCACCCGCATCGCGACCGGATCGACCAACGCGATCGACGCCTGATCGACTACCAGCAGCGCGCGAGGAGAAACCCAGGCCAGCCGCGGATCACTGAAGCCCGCAGCCGCACCGTGCCAACGACCTCCAGCTTCGCCGGGTCAACGAACCGCAGCGTGCCGGAGCGGCCCCCGAACACTACGCGCGAGCCGCCCGGAGACTGATCCCAATACGCGAACGAAGGGATCGTCACGGAGCGCGAACCCAGTGGCCGCAGGGTCAACGGATCAAGCCGCACCACCTGATCCGAGCTCTGCCCGTACACAACACCGAGCACCGGCGCACGGGCTGCCCCGCCACCGGCGGAGACCGCCCCAGCGGCAACCACACTTGCAGCGCACGCCAGTACGGCGGCACGCTTCATGTGTCGAATGTTGCCACGCAGCACGACCACCTGCACGTCAGCCAGAGCAGCTCACTGCCCGATCGTCCTAAACGTCGGGAACATCGGCCGGGAGTCTGCGATCCAGAATCGACCTCGAACTCGACATCTACGACGTCCGACCCACACGGGAGTCGCCTGCGCCGGTGTTCAGCAATGTCCCCTGAGCGGGGGCCGGGCGATGTCTAGCGGAAGGCGACTTGCGTATGTGCTTGCTGCAGCCGCGCCAGGTGGACGATCGCGGTCGGGGCGAAGCTGCCTGGTTTCCCGCAGGCACTGACGTTTCCGACGGCCGTTCGGTAGCGCCAATAGATGTCAACACACGTCTGCAGGATCTTCGGAGTCGGCACCGTCGAGGAGTACGCGAAGGCAGCGTCTCCGATCGCTCCGCCGGTACTGAGCGAGTGCCAGTAGGTGAGCGGCTTGAACAGCCCTTTCTTCTCGCTCAGCCAGCCTTTGGCGTCGGCAACGCTCGCGTAGTTTTCGGCCCAGTCGTCCAGGTGCCCGATGGCGCGATGACCGGCCCAGTAGACCCTCCAGGTGCTGACCCAGCCTGGCTGGTCGTTGTCGGTCGGGTCGGTGCTGCCGTTGTTCGACGTGAGCCCAGCCTGCAGGGTCTTCACATCGGCAGCCCGCAACACCATCGACTGTGGGTTCGGCGCGGTGGCTGCAGCCGAGACGGACACGCCGACCAGGGACAGCACCAAGATGGCGAGCGTCCTCGTTCTCACGATCGAAGATTGTGCGCAGAGGTGGTCTGCGGCGCTAGCCGATGGTCGAGATCAGGCTGCTCCGCTTGGCTTGGCCATGCTCGCTGGCTGGGGAGCCTTGGCTGCGCCGGTGTTGCTCCTATGTCAAGGTGGGGCTCGCTTTCAGTGTGTTGAAGACGGTGCGGGCGAGCAGTCGTTTGAGACAGCGGATCGCTTCTCGTTTGCTTTTGCCTTCGGCTTGTTTGCGTTCGAGGTAGGCGCGGGCGGCGGGGTGGTAGCGCGCCTGGGTGATTGCGATCCGGTAGAGGGCGGCGTTGAGTTGGCGGTTGCCGCCGCGGTCGAGCCGGTGGCGCTGGCTTTTGCCTGAGCTTGCTTGCAGTGGTGCGACGCCGCTGTGGCGTGCGAGTTGAGCGTCGGTTTTGAAGCGGCTGATCGGGCCGATCTCGGCGAGCAACTTCGCCGCCGTGATGGCGCCGCAGCCTGGCAGCTGGAGCAGTGCCGGCGCAGTCGCGGCTGTCCGCTGTTCGAGTTCCTGATCGAGCTGCTCGATTGCCCGCGTGAGTGAGCGGCAGCGGTTGACGAGCTCGCGTGCGATCCGCACCTGGACGTCCTGCTCACGCCGTGCGAGCCAGCGGCCGACGCGCTCGAGTTGGCTCGCACGGTCGAGCCTGCGCAACGGCACGACCAGGGTCGGGTCGAGCTCGTGCAGGTGCCAGCGCAAACGCTGCTGGATCCTGCGCCGCTCGTCGACGAGATCGTCGCGATGATCAACCAACAGCTTGATCTCACGGTGCACCCGCTCTCCGGGCTGCGGCCGCGGCAGGTCCGGCTCACGCAGCGCCGCCCTGGCGACCGCGAGCGCGTCGATCGGGTCCGACTTCCCGCGCACCCTGCCGGCACGGCGTTCCGGCACCGTCAGCTTCGGCGAGACCCGCACCAACTCCTCGCCCAGGCCGAGCAGCTGCCGCTCCAGCCACGGCGTCAAGAGCCTGCAGTCCTCGATCGCCCACAACCGCTCCGCATCGAGCGCCGATGCCCAGCCGATCAATTCGTCGCTGCCAACGGCAACCGTGCGCTCGTCGAGCATCCGTCCGGCCTCGTCAACAGCGACCGCGGTCACCGACTGCTTGTGTACGTCCACTCCGATCACGATCATCTAGCTCGCCTCCAAATTGCCGTTGGGGGCGACCGGCGAGCGGACAGACCTCAATCGAGGCGAAAGCCACGCTCCTATCAGGTCACGCTCGACGGTCTCGGTCGGCGGCGGCGACACAACGCTGGAAAGTCAGACCATTCACGGGACGACATTCGGAATCGAGTCAGCCGCCGCCGATCGAGTCTGCGCCACCCATCGGACGCAACCGCCGACCGAGAATGACATTGAGTTCAGGAATGTCCCTGAGGAGTGGGCTTAGTGGCTTCTTAGGTCGGTGGTCGAGTGTTCGCCTGAGGCGAAGCGAGAGTGTCCTTTCGGCGGAAGCTGATCCTGATGACGGCGGCGGCGATCGCGTTGACGGTCGCGGCAGCGTCGGCCGCAGCCTGGTTAGCGGTCGGACGTGATCTGCGGGGCCAGGTTGATCGGGATCTGCGCGCACGGGCTGAGGCAGCGCTCTTTGGTCGGCCGCTTGGGCCGCTGGAGCCGGGCACGGTGGTGCAGCCGGTGGCCGTCAACGGCGGCTCTCCGTCAACCTTCCGGTACCGGGGCGAGTCCGCCAGCTTGCGGCGGGGCAGACGTCGGTGCCGTTCTTCATGGACACGACGGTGTCGTCGCACGGTCAGCAGATCCACGCCCGAATCTACGCGGTGCCGGTTCAGGGTGGCGGTGCGATCGCGGTCTGGCGGAACGTCAACGACAACGACCACGTCCTGCATCGCCTCGGGATCACGCTCGTCCTAATCGGTGGCGCTGGGATTGCCTTGGCGGCGGCGTTGGCAGCCTTCGTAGCCGCCGCCGCCCTGCGCCCGATCCGTCGACTGACAGCCGCCGCAGAAACGGTCGCCTCGACCGGCGACCTCAGCGAACGTGTTGCCGTCGAGGACAGCCACGACGAACTCGCCCGACTCGCGTTCCGCTTCAACGACATGCTCTCCAGCCTCGAGACGTCCGTGACCTCGCAACGCCACCTCGTCGCCGACGCCTCACACGAACTCCGCACGCCACTCACCGCGGCTCGCACAAACGTCGACCTCGTGCTCGAAGATCGTCTCCCCGTAGGCGAGGCGCACAAGGCGCTCGTCGAAGCGTCTGCCGAGCTCGGGTCACTGACAGCACTGATCGGCGACCTCGTCGAACTCGCCCGTGGCGAAGAGCGCAAGCTCCGCGTCGAAGACGTCCAACTCGACGAACTCGTCACCGCGGCCGTCGACCGCGTCAAGGCCCGCGCACCCGACGCCATGTTCGTCACCGCCATCTCACCGAGCCCCGTTCGTGTCGACCCAATGCTGATCGAACGCGCCGTCTACAACCTCCTCGACAACGCCGTCAAAGACAGCGCGCCCGGCGCGCCGATCGAGATCACCGTTCGCTCCGGCCAAGTCATCGTCCAAGACCACGGCCAAGGCATCGCCGAAGAAGACCTAACGCGCGTCTTTGACCGCTTCTACCGCTCCCCAGCCGCCCGCGCCACCCCTGGCTCTGGACTCGGCCTCGCCATCGTCCGCGAAGCCGCCGAAGCCCACGGCGGCACCGCCACCGCCGAAACAACACCAACCGGCGCCCGCTTCACCCTCGCACTCACACCCGCCACCTAACCGCTCGCCTGAGCGAGTGTCCTCTCGCCAGAGCACCCAGGCAGACCATATGACGCTTATGTGGGTTTCTAGGCCAAGTGCCCACCTATCCCCCCAAGCCTCTTATCACCGTGTAACCGGGCCGCTTGACACTGCAGACCGCCGGCCGAGGCGAACACTCATGAGCAGCCAGCTTGCCGACACCGTCTCGCGGCTCGACGACTTG
>CAVQKS010000017.1:0-28401 GCA_963713155.1 uncultured Thermoleophilia bacterium | reverse complement strand
AACTCGTACTACCCAAGCTGCACCGTCGCCGCCGAAACGATCGATACGGGCACCGAGGCGCGTTGCTTCGCCCAGTACATGAACATCCATGCGCTGGAGGCGACGGGCGGATACGTGTACTCGGAGATGGGGATCTATACGGCCAAGCCGGACGCGCCCAAGGCGCAGCTCGAGCCGGGTGGCGGGACGAACAACACTGCCTACGCGCAAACCGATCCGACGACCGGCCAACCAGTCCAGAACGGGGCCCGGAACGTCTGGGTCACCGAGACGGCACTCTCGACGGCGCTCAACACGAGTTACATGGCGACTCAGCTGTCGCTGTTCAGCCTCGTCGTCGAGTTCGGTCTCTCGCCGGCGCATCGGCGGAGCGTCCGCTGCAAGGCGTATGCCGCGCTCGGCCTCTCTCCGGCCGCCTGAGTGGTCGGGGCTCTTGTTAGTGCGAACCGACGCGAACGCCTCAGTGGTGTCGACAAGCTAGGGGTTACTGGTTCGAGCCCAGTACCGCCCATTCAGATCCGCGTAGCTCAGCCGAAACGGCTTGGCTACGCGGATCATGGGTGACGGGGAGCGCGCGGAAGCGCATCGCGTGCAGACCCCGGTGCAGACCTCAAATCTGTGACGAAGGCGGGCGAGCGGCTTAGCCGAGTGCTAGTCTCTGGCCGGCTATGTGGCAAGCGTTGCGTAGCGCGTGGGGGAAGTGGCGCGAAAGCAGGCGGCAGTACCGCTTGACCGTGCGCTGCATAAGGCGGGCGCCCATGAAGCGCGGCGGGCCGGTGAGGACGCCGTCTCGAGTGCGGGATTTGGGAATCCTGCGCCGGGTCCGCCGCCGAAGGATCCGACCCGTTAGGACGGCGCTCCGCCGTCCGTCGGCCCGTAGCGATCCGCGCAGCTTGCGCGCGAACCGCGTACGAGACCGTCCCACTTTCGCATCAAGCCTCTAGGAAGTCGCCTGGGCCAGCGTTCCGGAATGACGCAGTGCCTAGTCTCTCGCGATGTAGTCGATGATCTGGTCTGCGGCGTCGCGCGCGGATGTTGCGACCAGGTCATCGTCAGACTGTCGGGAGCTGCGATCGCCGTGAAGTCGTCGTACTCGTCCAGCAAGTGGTCGAGCGTCTCGGCATCGATGATCTTCCCGTGCTGCTTCCGACTTTCGTCAAGAACGCGCTGGAGCAGCACTTCACGCGGCGCCAGCAACTGGACGAACGAGACGGCGCCACCCGCCTTCTCATACGACGAGACGATGTCGGCGACGTGCCGTTCATCGCCCGGCGCGAACACGTACGTGTAGATCAGATCGACATCTTCCTTCGCCGCAGCTGCGACAAGATCGCGTCTGAAGCGTCCGACGACACCCCAGAAAGCATCGCTCCCGAACGGCAGCACTTCCTTCACGGCGTCGATCGTCACGTGGTTGTGGAGGATCTTGAACGGCAGGCGGTCCGTGATCGCTCTGGCGACAGTCAGCTTTCCGACCGCAGGCGGGCCGTAGAGGAACACGAGACGCGGAGCGGCCACGCGTCCAAGTATGCGGCGCTAACGCGCTGACGTGCGCCAGTGTTCCGGAACGTTCCCTGAGGATCGAGTGCACTGGCACGATCCGTAAATGGAAGAGGCGAATAAGGAGCTCGTCCGCGCGTACACGAAGGCGGTCTTCGATGAGGGCGATGCTTCGGCCGTAGATCGCTACTTGGCATCGGACTTGGTCAACCACGTGACCGGCCGCTCCGGAACCGACGACTTCAAGCGACTCGCCGCAGAGCTGCAGGATGCGCCGGAGGGGGCGAACGTGATCGACTTCCTGGTCGCCGAAGGCGATCTCGTTGTCGCCTCCATGACGATCACACGGACGATCCACCGCGATACGAGGATCTTCGGCTACGCGATCAACGGACAAGGCCAGTCATACACCGTCCATCACGTCCATATCTACCGGATAGCTGACGGAAAGATCACCGAGCACTGGGCGCTGCGCGACGACATCAGCATGCTCCGACAGCTCGGCGTGATCCAGTCCCCGGCGTAGGGACACCGAAGTCGGGGGCGGCGGCGTAAGTCCGAAGTCACCGCATTACCAGTGATCCGTCGGCGGGTCGAGAACAGCAGCGCCGCCGAAGCTTGGCGGCCGCGGGCGCCGAGGTTCGCGGACGCCAATGTCGGGCGGCGGATCGTCCCAACCGCTGCGGTCTTCGAAGCGCCGCGGCCCTCTGCCGAACAGAGAAGCGATTATCCGCTTAACGAGCTTCGGTCGTGCGCGCCGGCTACAGTTGTGTTCGCGCATGAGTTGAACCTTACGCCCCGGGGGCGGGGGTGTCCTCGAAGAAAACGCATCGGCTGTCTGACCCCGCGAACGCTTTCTCCGAAAACGTTGGCGGGGTGGCCGGGATTGGTTCGGTGTCTCGATGGCACCCCCGCCCCGGTGTGGTGCGTGACCAGGCGCCGCCGTTGCCACCACCAGCTCTCGCCGAAAGGGCGCCACACCGCGCTGGTCGCCCGACGGCCAGTGGATCGCCTACACGGTCAAGCGATCCACCGGCGTGCCCGGGTTCGACCTCGTCCGGCCCGACGGCACGCAGCGCCACGCCCTCATTGGCGGCTAGAAACGCTCGCTCTAATCTTCTCTGACCGTTCAGAGCATCAGGGTCGCGGCTTGCAGTCGCAGGCGGCTGTCGAACACCAGGAGACTCAGGTGCCTCAGTGTCCTCCCCCTCGAACTACTCGATTACCGCGGGACCCGGCGTCGTCGCGCTCGCGGTCCGCTCAAACCGGGAGCCGCACGAACACGACCGTCGGTCCGCCGGCCGGACTGTTCAGGTCGAAGCCCCCGCCGAGGGCATCAATGCGATCGGCCAGGCCTAGGAGACCGCGAGTCAGCGTGGCGCCGCCGCAGCCATCGTCTCGGACTTCGACCGCGACGTGCTTGCCCCCGACGCGCAAGCTCACGGCTGCGTGGGAGGCATGAGCATGCCGCGCCGCGTTGGCGAGCGCCTCCGAGCACACGAACCAGATCGCCGCTCGATGGGATTCGGGCAGTTCTGCGAGGTTGCCTTCGACCTCGACGGTGGTTGAGACGGGCGAGCGATCGGCGATCTCGACGAGGGCCCGACCGAGATCGGCGCGGGCTAGCGCCGGCGGGTACAGCCCTTGGCTGAGCGCGAGCAGGTCGGCGGTTGCGGCCCGCAGCTCGGACCGCTCGACGCTCGTGGCGTCGCCTTCGACCGAGGCGAGGAGCCGGTCGACGCGGCGAAGCCGAGCGAGGACGCCGTCATTCAGGCGTTGCTCGAGCGATCGCCGTTCCGCGTCTGCGACCTCCAGAATCCGGTTTCGCGAGGCGCGGACATCGGCGGCGCGGACGAGCACCTCGGCCTCGAGGCGTGCGGCGTCGAGCGCGAGTGCCGCCGCGGAGGCCGCGGCTCTGACAAGCCGCGGATCCGCAACGCCCTCAACGCCGTGCACTAGGGCCACCTCCCCACCTTCGGGAGCACTCGCACGGGTAACCGGACGCCCATCGTCACCGGGGTCGGGGGCGGAACGACCTGCCTCGTCGACCCACCCGACGCCCGCGACCGCGTAGCGAACCTCGAGCTCCGGGTCGGCGAGCACCCGGCTTAGGCGCGCCCTGATCGGCCGGCCCGGACGGCGCGTGGGGCCGAGCTCGACGACCACCGCCCTGGAGGCGTCACCCGCCCACAAGCCGGCGGCGGCCGTGAGCGCGATCGCGCCGGCGACCAGCACCACGAGGTCGTTGAGAACGAGCAATGCGGTGTCGCCCCCTACTCCGACTGTGGCGGATGTCCAGACGGCGGCCAACGCGAGGGCGGCACACCCTGTCGCAATGAGCGCCGGCCTCCGGTCGGCCGCCGCGCGTCGCCCGCGAATGAGGACACTCGAAGCGACGAGCGCTCCGGCTGCCGCCGTCGCGGGACGCGCAATCGACAGCGGCAGCAGCGCGGCACCCCAGCTTGCCGCAGCGAGACCGTGCGCCCGGCGTCCCGGCAAGCGGCCGGACGGCACTGCCAACAGCAGGTGGAGCAAGGGGCCGCGATAGGCGAGCAGGAACGCCGCCCCGACCGCACTCAACGCGGATTTAGAAGCGCCGTCCAGAGTTCCGAGGAACCACGCGAGCGAGACGGCCACGCCAAGCAGGCCCGGTCGGCGGGCACGGCCGAGCAGCGCTGCACCGCCGCAACCAAAGCCCACGCCGACGGCCAGATCGGCGAGCTTCAGCGCATCGAACGATCCCGGGGCGGCGGCCTCAGCACCCGCCCCGGCCACGAGCACGGTGACAATCGTCGCGACGCGAATCAGTGACAAGCCGAGGGCAGAGCTGACGCCGTGCGTTGCGCCCCGGCACCGGGAACGCCGCGGATGGCGTCCAGGACGCGCGACGCCGTCGGGTCGTGGGCCAGCGTCGTGACAGCCGACTTTGCGGCCGCGACGAGCATGCGGAGTTGGGCGGCGCTCGGCACCACGACCCTGACCTGGGCCTCGCAGAGCTCGATCAGCTCGTTGGCCTCCTCGCTCGCCAGCAGACGAGGCGCTGCGGCGACCGTATCGGCCACTGCCGCCCGTAGCGCCGATCGCTGTCCGCCGGACAGCCGATCCCAGACGCGGCGCGTGATCACGATGCTCTGAAACTTCGGAAATATCGAATAGGCGGACAGATAGTGGGCTACGCCGAAGTAGCCGTTGTCGAGTATCGCGTTGGTGTCCGACTCCGTAGCGTCGAGCTTGTGATCGCGCAGCAACGGGAAGACCTGATGGCAGCCGACACCCTGGACCGGATGTGCGCGCAGGGCGTTGAAGTCGGCGGCCGTCTGCGGATCGTCGACGATTCGAATGCGAAGGCCGGCGAACGCGCCTGGCGTGAGCGGCGAGCGGACTGCGAGCACCCTTCGCGGCTCAGCAGGCACGAGTCCGAGCCCGACGACCGACGACGGCAGCGTCTGCAGGATCTCCGTTGCAACAGGGCCGGCGGCAAGGCTCTCGGCCGTCCGGTCGGTGGTGACGACGAACGGCGCGAGTAGCGCCTTGAACGCCGGGCGCCCGTCTGCCGCCCAGGCTCGAGCCGCGAGATACCCGATGTCGGCACGACCGGACTCGAGTGCATGTGCAAGCTCCAGCTCGTGGGCCGCGATGCAGCTCGGGTATCCGGCGATGTCGACCTGGATCTCCACACTGTCTCGCGAACGGGTGCGGACAGCTTTCGCGAAGAACGCTCCGAGCGCATCGATTGCGTCAGGCATCTCGAGCCGCAGCGTCACACTCTTGCGCACGGACGCGCCCGACTTGTTCGCGCTTGGGGCGCCACCGCAGGCGGACAGGACAAGGGCCGACAGCCCGACCGCGGCAAAAGCTGCGGCGCACCGGTGGAGCCGCGTCGTCATCAGCGGATCTTGATCCATGGATGGGCGGTGTAGATCACGACCGAGCCGGGATCCGCCACCCGTACGATCTTGAAGCGAAGCTTCCGCTGGAAGTAACTCCACTTCACCAACTCCGGCGCGACGACGCTGTTCTGGCCGTGCGCCCCAGCCTTCAGCATGACGAACAGCACTTCGTTGCCGTGCACTGCGTAGGTGCCGCTAAACGGCCCCTGGTCGGGATAGTTCGGCTTCTGGATCTGAGACCAGCGGCCGTTGTGCATCGTCGTCACATAGGTGACGGCCTTGTTCCAGTCCTTGCCGACAACACCGCCGGCACGGAGATCCGCGACCGTCGTTGTGACGACGTAGACGCCGTTCGGAATCGTCGCGGCTCGATGCAGAGCCTACTCCGCTCCGCGCAGCCTGCGCGCCAGCCTCCGACGGCGAGGCCTGCCGCGGCCGCGAGGAGCGCGACTGCGCGTGCCGCTCGCCCACCAAGACGTGTCATCTCACTGCTCCTTGCCCGACTGTTCCTGCCATCGAGCCATGTTCGCCCGAAGCAGCCGTCTTGTCATCGATGCGCACCCGCACCTTGAGGGGCGCGCCCTCAGGGCTGACCCTGAACCTGCTGGCGCGCTCGTGTCAACACCGTCAGGATCTCCACGATGACGCCTCAAAGGCGGCTCGTGACTGCCCTCGCATCGGCCGCCGTGGCGGCCGCTCGGAATCGCAGCTCTGATCGAGGCTCGCCGACACGGCGACCAGGCGTTGGGTGGCGCATCGACCAGGGAGCTCGCCCTCCAGCTCGGAGTCGGCCTCGGCCTGTGGGCCGCCGGGGTCGCCGTCGTCGTCCGCGGCTCGGCGTTGCTTGCAGGAGCTCTCCTGGCCGCCGCCGGCCCGGCGCTCTTCCTCGGCGAACTCCCGCTCCCGGCCGCCGGCGGCGCGGTCCTGTTCACAGCCGCACTCGCCGGTGGTGCGACCGCCTCGACGCTCGCCTGCGCCGGCGCGCTCTTCCACATCCAGCGCTTCCGCCTCGTTCCAGACGGCCTGGTCGCGGGGGTCTCCCTCGGCGTCGTCGTCGTCTGGCTCGGCGTGCTACCAGCGGTCACGTTCGATCCAAGCGCCGGAGGGCTGCTTCGCTGTCCTCGGAACCTTCTGCTCGTTCACGGCAACGTCCGGCGTGCACGACGACCTCGTCCGCACCGGCATGTACGCGGCAGCCGCCTCGACGGCTGCGCTCGCGCTGCTCACGGGGGTCCGATGGGCACGAAGCGGACTCCCGTGCGCGGGACGGCGGCGGCGGTCGGGATCGCCGGGGCCGTGAGCGCAGGGCTCGCGGCAGCCGCCTTCACACATGAGGCTCGAAGCGGAACGCCCCTCCTCGACTCCACAACGCACTCCCTATGGCTCGCCGAGTGCGTGACGCTGGGCATCCTCAGCGTCGGTGTGGCGGCAGAGTCTGATGCGGACGCGGCTCCTCAGCCACCGCATCACGAGCCTGGTGATCGAGGCCGTCCCATCGGCAGACGATCTGCAGGCAGTGCTCGGCGCCAGCGTGGGCGACCACGACCTGCAGATCGTCTTCCCGCGGGCCGACGGCAGCCCGGTCGACGGCGAAGGCCGGCCGGTCCAGCCGGTCCGGAGGGGACGGTTGTGACGGACGTGCTGCGCGGACGCGAAGTCGTTGCGCAGCTTCGCCACGCTCCCGAGCTTGGCCCGATGGTCGATAGGTTCGACGAGGCCGCACGCAGTGCCGGGCTCGCGCTCGAGCACGCCTCGTCGCGCGCACGACTCCGCTCCGAGCTCGCCGAGCTGACCGCATCGCGGTCCCGGATCGTGGAGATCGGCGATGCAGAGCGGCGACGACTCGAACGAGACCTCCACGACGGCGCTCAGCAGCGGCTGATCGCACTCTCGGTCGCGCTGCAGCGGACACCGGCGTCCGGGCCGCTGCTCACCCGGGCGCGCGGGGAGATCCTCGCGGCCCTGGACGAGCTGCGCGTGCTGGCACATGGGATCTTCCCGGCCTCGCTGACCGACGCCGGACTCGATGCCGCGCTGCGAGAGCTCGCCGACTCAACGCCGGGTTCCCCTGCGCCTCGATACCGTGCCGCACTGAGCGCCTGTCACAGGCGGTCGAGACAGCTGCCTACCGCCTGGTTCTCGACGCAGCGCACTGTGCTGAGCGTCACGGCGACGGCCGGGCGGTCTCGACTGCGATCGAGGTCGCCGCAGGCTCGCTTCGACGTGGCCCTTCGCATGCCCGGCGTCGATGCGACGACGGCGTCACTCAATCTCGAGCACGCGTTCGATCGGGTCGCCGCGCTCGACGGCACCACGAGCATCGCGTCGAGCGACGACGGCGTTATCGTCAAGGCGAGCGTGCCGTGCGGATCGTGATCGCCGAGGACATGGCGCTGATGCGCGCCGGGCTCGCACGACTGCTCGCGGACCGCGGCTTCGACCTTGTCGGCGAGGCCGGGGACGCCGAGACCCTCCTACAGCTTGTCGCCCGCACCCGGCCCGACGCCGCCATCGTCGACATCAAGATGCCGCCGACCAACACCGATGAGGGCCTGCGCGCGGCTGCGGAGATCCGGGAGAGGCATCCCGACACCTCGGTGCTGTTGCTCTCCAGCTACCTCGACGCGCGATATGCGGCGACGCTCTTCGCGAGCTACCCGGCCGGCACCGGCTACCTGCTCAAGGAGCGGGTCGGCGACGCGGGCGTGCTGGGCGATGCGCTACAGCGGATCCACCGGGGCGAGTGCGTTCTCGATCCCGCGATCGTGAACAAGTTGCTGAATCGCGCCCGCGAGCCCGGGCCGCTCGACGAGCTGTCGCCTCGCGAGCGCGAGATCCTCTCGCTGATGGCCGAGGGCCACTCGAACAAGCGCATCTGCGAGCTGGTCTTCCTCAGCCCGAAGACCGTGGAGACGCACATCCACAGCATCCTCCAGAAGCTCGGTCTACGGGACTCGCCCGAGAGCAGCAGGCGGGTCCTCGCGGTTCTGACGTACCTCCGCGCCTGACCCGCCAGTTCGGGGTTACCCCTGAAAGCGGACCAGGGATGTCATCGAAGGCAACGCGCACGCCGGGCGATAGCACTCGTCCGACATTGAATTGCCTACGAAGGAGAAGACATGAAACGGTTGGTACTCACGTTGTGCCTCGCGCTTGTGGGCAGCACGGTCGCCGCCGGCGCCGCGCAGTCGGCTTCGAAAGGGGCGGTTCTGTGCGTAGGCGGGGGCCCACACTGCTACGCGACGATTCAGGCTGCGGTCGACGCGGCCCATGACGGCGACACGATCCAGATCGGCCTCGGAACCTTCGCCGGCGGGATCTCGATCGATAAGAGCATCAGCCTGACCGGTGCCGGCCCCCTCACGATCATTCGAGGAGGCGGGCCGGTGGTCACGATCGGAGTGGCGGATGCAGCGACCGAGCCGACGGTCTCGCTTTCCGGGATGACGATCAGCGGCGGCGACGCTCACGGGGACGGCACGATCGCACACGGCGGCGGCATCGACATTCCGGCCGCGGCGAACTTCCACCGTCGGAGCGACCGTCTCGATCAACAACACACGTCGTCGTAGGCAACCGCGCCGATCCGACGACAACCGCTCCGATCGGTCCCCCCTGTCCCGCCGGGCGGTGCCCGTTCGCGGAGGCGCGGGGAGGGGGCATCTACAACGCCGGGACTCTGACGCTGAACAACTCGACAGTCACCGATAACGTCGCGGCCGGCGTCGCAAGCGACGCGGACGGAGGCGGCATCTTCAGCGTCGTCGGGGCGCTCACGGTGAACAACTCGCTGGTCGCCCGCAATCAAGCGCTCGCGGTGGTCCCGAACGGACGCTTCGCGGAAGGCGGCGGCCTGTTCGTGGACGGCGGCTCGCTGACGGTGAGGAACACGATCGTGAGCTCGAACAGCGCAACGCTGACCAGCAACCTGCCCGTGTTCGCCGGCGGGAACGTGATTGACATGAACGCGAACTCGGGTGGCATCCACGTCAGCGACGGCGTTCCGACAACGGTTGAGAACACCGCCGTGACGGGGAACACGGTGACGGCGACCGACCTCCTCGGCGAACCGATCGCCTTCGACGCGGGCATGCTCATGGGAGACAGCCAGCTGCACATGCGCAACACGCTCGTCACCGACAATCAGGTCATCGCCAGCGTGGCAACCTCCGCCGACGTCGGCCCGAGCGGCACGCGCACTCGAACTGGACGGCGGCGGCACGATCAGCAACACCCGTATCAGCGGCAACTCGGCAACCGGAGAACAGTCCGGCCGGTGCGGCCGACGCGAGCGCCGGGCTCGCGGTCTACAACTTCAACAATGACCCGGAGCTCGTGACGGTGCAGGACACGCATCATCAGTGGCAACACCGCCACGGCGTCGAGCACTACAGGCTCGGCATCCGCGCAGGGAGCGGGGATCTTCAACAATAGCCTGCTCGACCTGCGCAATGTCCAGGTCACGGGCAACGTCGGCAAGGCGTCCGGCCCCACCGGCGTGTCGCAGGGAGGAGGAATCTGGAACGGCGTCGACCTCTCGGGGCCGCCGGTCCAGCTCACCCTCGAGAACACCCTCGTGACGCACAACTCCGTCACGGGCAGCTCGGGAGTCACCCTGCAGGGCGGAGGGTTGTTCACGACCTCCCCGGTGATGCTGACGAACTCGCTCGTCGCGGCGAACGCGCCGGACCAGTGCTTCGGCTGCTGAGCTGAGATCCGGATGGGTGGTGAGGGCCACTAACACGGCGGCCCTCACCACCCGTCACGACAGCCTCGCCGAGGCTCAAGTCCGGATGAGCAAGCACGGCCTCGTCGTCGACGGCGAGGGTTGGTTTGTCATGAACGCTCGCGACTCGCGTTGGAAGGAGGAGGGGCCGCTCGGGACGTACTGCACCTTCGAGGGAAAGCGGCGGTTCCCGCACTTCGGGATAAACATCAGCGTGCTCGAGCCAGGCGAGCGAATGGGCATGTACCACCGCGAGAAGGGTCAGGAAGCCTTCTCGTGCTTTCGGGCGAGTGCACGCTGATCGTGGAGGGTGAGGAACGGCGGCTGACGGAATGGGACTTCTTCTATTGCGCGCCGGGCACCGAGCACATCATCGTGGCGAGTGGTGAGCAGTCCGCGGTTGTCGTTACCGTCGGCGCCCGCGGGCGGGGCGTCGGCGGTGGTGTCGTCTACAAGGTCTGCAAGGTCGCGGCGCGTTACGGAGCGAGCGTGATGCGAGAAACTGCGGATCCGGCCGTTGCGTACGCGAAGGTCTGGGCGAAGCTCCCCCCGCTCAAGGTTCGTCAGGTATCGCCGCGGCTGGCTCGAAGACTTGGGATCTCACCTGCGCAAGTGTTTCCGAATGACGCTCTCGGTTTGACATCGGCTCGTGGCTTTGAAACGATTTAAGTTCTGAATCGTTTCAAGGAAGAGTAGCCCTGTGCTTTGGGCGGGTTCCGATAGGAGGGGATATCCGTGAAGCTCATTGTCCGGAGCTGGACGGTCCGTGGGATCGTTCTGGCCGCAGCCCTGTCGTTGGTCGTTGTTCTTCCAGGTACGACCTCGCGAGCGAAGGCGGACACGCCGGCGTGTCCGTGGATGAACACCTCGCAGTCGCCTGATGTGCGAGCGCAGGAGCTCCTCGACGCTTCGACGCTTGAACAGAAGATTCGCTGGCTTGACGAGCAGGCGGCGAACAACCCAACCCAGACGACCTTCAGCGGCGTGACGTACCCCGTACAGGTGCCGTGCACGCCTCAGATCACGTACGCCGATGGCCCATGGGAGGTGACGGGCGTTTCGGGTATCACGACCGGGTTCCCCGTTCCGATCGCTGAGACAGCTGCCTGGGACACGCAGTTGAGCTGGGACAAAGGGCAGGCGATGGGTGATGAGGCGTTCCGGGAGCAACGGAACGGTCTGCTTGCGCCTGGGATCAACCTTGCGCGGACTCCGTTTGGCGGGCGCAACGCCGAATTCATGGGCGAGGATCCGTTCCTCGCGGGAACTCTCTCGGCGCAGGACGTCCTTGGCATCCAGCAGGGGAATCCGAACGAGCCAGTTGAGGCTGTCCTCAAGCACTTCATTGCAAACGATCAGGAACTCGACCGGCAGCTCAGTTCCTCGAATGTCGACCCGCGGACGCTGCGCGAGCTCGATGGGCTCGCGTTCGACATCTCAATCCATGAGGGACAGCCCGGCGGAGTCATGTGCTCCTACAACCAAATCAACGGCGTCTACGCTTGCGAGAACCCGACGACGCTGACCCAGTACCTGAAGAACGAGCTTGGCTTTTCTGGTTTCGTGGTCTCGGACTTCGGTGCAGTCCACTCGACGGCGCCATCGCTGTCCGCTGGCCTTGACCAGGAGCTGAACCGGCCCCGCTTCTTCACTCCGGCCAACATCGAGGCCGCGCTGGCCGCCGGGACGATTACCGAGGCACAGATCGACGAGGCCGCGTTCCGCGTGATCCGCTCTGCGATCGCGAACGGCCTCTTCGACCATCCGATGCCGTCGACGTCGGCCGCCAACGCGTCGACTCCCGCCCACCTAGCGCTGGCGCAGAAGATCGCCGAAGAAGGCGCAGTTCTCCTCAAGAACAACCGGGCGCTACCGATCAGCGGGCACGGGCTGAAGATCGCCGTCATCGGCCCGACGGCTTCGGCCACGCCGACCAATGGCGTCAGCGCGAAGACCGTCTGCACGTCCAATGGTGAGCCGTCCGCCGCATGCTCGAACAATCCCGGCTTTACGGCACCGCTCGACGCGATCACGGCCCGTGCGGCCCAGGACGGTGACACGGTCACGTTTGACAACGGAAGCAGCCTCACGTCGGCAGCGGCAACCGCGAGCGCGGCAGACGTAGTACTCGTCTTCGGCTATTACACCGAGGGCGAGGGTGCCGATCGCACGAACTTCAACCTCGACAATGGCGGCGACGCGCTGATCTCGGCCGTCTCGACCGCGAATCCGAACACGATTGTCGTCCTGGAGACGGGCAGCGCCGTCCTGATGCCTTGGTTGAACCAGGTCAAGAGCGTGCTTGAAGCCTGGTACCCAGGCGTCGAACAGGGACCGGCACTAGCCTCCCTTCTGTTCGGGGACGTCAATCCGTCGGGCAAGCTGCCCGTGACGTTCCCCAAATCGACCGCCGATCTGCCGACGCAGACCCCGGCCCAGTATCCCGGGGTGTTCGCGAACGGCAGCCCAATCCGGCCTCCCGGCGATCGGACGAGCATCCGCCAGGTGAACTACACCGAGGGTCTGGATATGGGCTATCGCTGGTATCAGAGCCAGAACATCCAGCCACTGTTCCCGTTTGGCTTCGGGCTCTCCTACACCACGTTCGCCTATGACCATCTTCAGGTGACGCCGACCACCACGGACGGGAGCCATCTCCTTCAAATTCGCTTCCGTGTAACCAACACCGGAACCCGAGCCGGCACCGAAGTCGCGCAGGTGTATTTCGGACTGCCAGCCTCAACTGGGGAGCCGCCTGAGCGGCTCGTGGCCTTCACGCGGGTGACGCTCGATCCGGGCGCGTTCCGAAACGTGACCTTGACCATCGACCCGTCGGCCAGCAATCACCCCTTGTCGTACTGGGATCCGACTACCAAGGCGTGGACGACCGCGACTGGCACGTACGGCGCGTTCGTCGGCGGATCGTCGGACGCCGCCAGTCAGCTGAAAGACACCTTCAGGATTCACTAGCGAAGCGCGATCTGGGTGAGGGCCATCGATGATGTGTGGCCCTCACCCGCTCATCGTCGTAAACCGCGACCGACGCACGAATCGCGGCTCGGCCCGATGAATGTTGGAGGGACACATCCTTGGTGAAACGACCCTCGCTACCCGTTGTTGCCCGTTCCGCCCGGCTCGCGAGTCATAAGGTTGGGCGGGTCGCGCTCGGTACGGCCTCGTGGTCGCTCGGCGAGCCACCGCTCACAACTAGCGCAGCACGGCGCGTGATCAAATCAGCCGTCTCGGTGGGTGTGACAGTCATTGACACGGCGGCGGCATATACGACGCGCGACGATCCATCGTATGGGGAGCGCCTGATTGGTGCTGCGCTTCGAGAGGACAGTCTTCGCGATCAGACGATCGTAGCGACCAAGGGTGGTCACTTCCGAGTCGGCGATCGGCTCGTCATCGACGCGCGACCAGACACTGTCCGTCGGAACTGCGAGGCCAGCCTACGGGCGCTCGCTGTCGATCAGATCGATCTCTACTTCCTTCACAAGCCAGATCCCGACGTTCCTCTAGCCGAATCGGTCGGGGTGCTCGGCGAGCTCCAGAGCGAGGGCAAGATCGATCTTGTTGGAGTCTCAAATGTCTCGGCAGAACAAGCCGAGGAAGCCCTAACCGCTGCCGAGGTTGCAGCCGTTCAGAATCCGGCGCGGCTGTTCGTTCGAGACCCTGTCCTCGATCTCTGCGAGGCAGGTGGGCTCCTCTACTTCGGCTACGCCCCGTTCGCCGATTACCGTTGCGCCGACTCTCTTTCGACCTCGGCGGTGGTCAGCGCGTGCGCTCGCCGGTGGAGGGTGTCTGTGCACCAGATTCTTCTCGCGATGCTCCTATGCTCTTCGCCCGTCATGGTGGTCGTGACCGGGTCGCGCCGGCCGGCGACGATCAAAGACTCAGCGGCGGCGATGAGTCTCGATCTGGCTCCACGAGACTGGGAAAAGATCGATCTCGAGCTTGAGCGAATCGCTCTCGCCCTCGCTGCCTGCTAGCCGGCGACGGTTCAGTCAGCCGTTCGCCCTCGAGGGCCAGGTGGGTCGGCGTGTCGACGCTGGATGCTCCAGGCTGCCTTTGAGTCCGACTGTTTCGTTCGTTCCTCCAGAATTTGAAGGCGACCTCTCGGCCGCCTTCAAAGTGTTAAACCCCGTTCCCATGGGTGCCCCTTCAGCGAAAAGGGTTGGCGCACCATACCGTTTGATGAAACGTTTCACAAGTCGGGAAGGAGTCCTGAACTGAGCGGTTCGAGTTCGCGTTCTTCGGCGGAGCCAGATGCGATCCGCCAGGCGTGGGTGCCGGAGCCGACGGTGAGTGGTGTTTCGTTGCCTGGGAGACGCACGGTTGCTGTGGTGTTTGCGGGGACGACCGCTCGCAGCTCGAGGTGCTCGCCGTCGGATGTCCAGTCGACCTCGGCAAGGCCGTATGGCGTGTCGAGAGCTGCGCGCGCACTGGTCAAGCCGCCGTTCGGGCGCGGGTCGATCAGGATTCGCCGGTAGCCGGGTTCTTCGGGTGCAAGTCCCGCGACTGTTCGGTGGAGCCAGTCGGCGACGGCTCCAAATGCGTAGTGGTTGAAGGACGTCATCTCCCCTGGGTTCACGGAGCCGTCCGGAAGCAGGCTGTCCCAGCGCTCCCAGATCGTGGTCGCTCCCATCGTCAGTGGGTAGAGCCAGGATGGGCAGTCCTGCTGCAGAAGCAGCCGGTATGCGTGCGTCGACTCGAGCCTGTTGCTGCAGAGGGCGTCGCAGATCGAGCGGCGTCCCGACGAAGCCGGTGCTGATCTGGAAGCCGCTTCCGCGACGATCTCCGCCAGCCGTCTCTCCGGCGCGCCTGCTGTTCGTCGGGTGAAGCAAGGAGCCCGAAGCACGAGGCGAGCGCGTACGCGGTCGCCGACTCGCTCGTAAGTCGCCCGGTCGGCAGCACGTACCTGCTCGCGGAAGGCCGCGGCGACTCTCGTCGCAGAGCCGAGTACTGAGCCGCGTCGTCGGACTTTGCCGAGGATCCTCGCAACCTCGGCGATCAGTTCGCTCGACCGTGCGAAGTAGGCGGTTGCGACCAGGGCTCGGGTCGGTCTGGCCGTTCTCGGGCACGGTCGGGTGGCGGCTGTCGGGTCGAGCCAGTCGCCGTACTGGAAGCCCGCGTCCCAGATCCGGCTCGGTCCGGCGAGACGCTCGACGAGGTCGACCCATGAGCTCATGCTTTCGTACTGCATGCTCGAGCACGCCGGGTCGCCGGTACGTCTGATAGATCGTCCAGGGCACGATCACCGCGGCGTCTCCCCACGCGGCTGCGGGTGCGTCGTGGTCGTGCTTTCCGCGCCGCAGACCGTCGAGCACCTCGGGGACGACATTGGGACCCGGCCGTCTGAGTGCTTGCTCGGCCGCGAGGTCGGCGAGCCAGGAGCCGAGGAAGCCGGCGGTGTCGTAGAGGTACAGCGCCGGTGGGCGCGAAGATCTGGACGTCGCCGGTCCAGCCGAGTCGTTCGTCGCGTTGGGCGCAGTCTGTCGGGACGTCGAGGAAGTTGCCGCGCATGCTCCAGACCACGTTCTCGTGCAGCCGGTTCACGAGTGGGTCCGAGCACTCGAACGATGCCCGTCCGTGCGCAGGTCGGAGTGGCAGACGACCGCCGCGACATCGTCGGGCCGGAGTTCGCCCGGCCAGCCGTCGATCTCGGCGTAGCGGAAGCCGTGGAAGGTGAAGCGCGGCTCCCAGGTCTCCTCGCCGTCGCCGCGGAGGGTGTAGCGGTCGGTCGCGGCTGCCTGGCGCAGCGGCCGACGCAGAGCTCGCCGTTCTCGAGGATCTCTGCGTGGCGGAGCGTCACGATCGTCCGTCCGCGCTTCGCCGCGTCACTCGGATCCGAGCTCGCCCGACGAGGTTCTGGCCGAAGTCGACGATCAGTCTTGCCCGACGGCGATCGCTCGATCAGCGAGACGGGCGCGACGAGCTCGGTGCGGCGGACTGGCGGGCCGCGTCGGCGGCACCAGGCGTCGCGAGGTCCCGCTCGAGCGCTTCGTACGCCGGCCCAGGCGTAGTCGTCGTAGCCCGGGCTCGGCCCAGCCGGTCGAGCTCGAGCCGGGCGTCGTATGTCTCGCCGTCGTAGAGGTCGGCCGCGAGGATCGGCCCGGTTGCGGCGCGCCAGCTCTCGTCGGTGTCGACCACGGTTGTGGTTCCGTCGGTGTGCTCGACCTCGAGCTGCGCGAGCAGCGCGAGGCGGTTGCCGTAGATGTTTCTGCGCCCGCCATGCGGTCCGAGCCGGCCTCGATACCAGCCGTCGCCGAGGATCGCGCCGATCGCGTTTCGCCCCGGCCGTACAGTGCTCAGTGACGTCGAACGTCTGCACGCGTAGCCGGTGGTCGTAGCTCGTCCAGCCGGGTGCGAGGACGTGATCGCCGACGAGCTCGCCGTTGATGTAGGGCTCGTAGACGCCGAGGGCGGTGATGTGGAGCCGCGCCGCGATCGATGCTCGTTCGGCACTCGAACTCGCTGCGGAGGTACGGGCACGGCTGCGGGGCGTCGAGATCCTCGTCCCAGTCCGGCGTGACGAAGCGGGCCGTCCAGTCTTCGGGGTCGAGCAGTCCTGCTTCGATCGCGAGCGGCTCGCTCCACGAGCTGGTCCGGCCGTCGGTCCCAGACGCGGACGCGCAGCTCGACGTCTCTCGCGATTGCAGCGGGCTCGAACGGCCAGTCGACAAGCACCGACTCCGTCTGACTCGACCGCGCCCGCTCGAGCATCGACCTGCACGTCGGCGCGTGAGCTCGAGTCTCGTAGCGAACCTTGCCGCCAGTCGGGGATCGATGTGGCGATCTTCCACGACAGCCGCGGCGTCGAGCTCGCGACGCCGAGCGCGTCGCTGCGGTGCTCGGCACGAAGCGTCGACCACGGCTGCCTTTCGTTGCTCGGTTGCGTCGCTTCGCCGTCATGTCTGCGGATCTCCCTCGGTAGATCTTCGGTGCCCTACATCGACCCCCAAATGGGTTGATACGTTTCAAACCCTGGTCAAGCGTTCTACGCCGGTCGCCCGGTCGTCGATGCCCGCGGGACGAGCGTCGGCTGGAGGAGCAGGTTGCGGTGTCTGTGTGACGCCATTGTCGCGGCCTCTTCGATCAGCAGCTTCGCCGCCTGGTACCCGAGCTCGTAGGCCGGGTTCCGGACAGACGTCAGCGGAACGAGCGAGGTTGCGGCGAAGCGGATGTCGTCGTAGCCGACGATCGCGACGTCGTCCGGAATCTTCAGCCCGTGCGCGAGCGCGGCCCGCTCGGCGCCGATCGCCATCAGGTCGTTCCCGCAGAAGACGGCCGACGGGGCGTCGGCGCCGGCGAGCAGCTCGTTCATCCCCGCCTCGCCAGCTTCGATCGTCATTGCGTCCCATCTCGATCTCGTGCTCGGCGTCGAGTCGACAGCCGCTGCGCGGAAAGGACTTCGACCAGGCCGTCGCGGCGCTCGGCGCATGGCTTCAGCTGGCGGGGCCCGTTGATCAGGCCGATCCGCTTGTGGCCGAATTCGACGAGATGCTCGCCGACCTGCCGGCCGCCGCTTGTGTCGTCGACCGCAACGCTGCACTGGTCGGCCCGTTTGCGGTGCCGGTCGAGCAGTACGACCGGGATGCCGTGATTGCGTATCTCTCTCAGTCTCCGCGGCGGTGTGCTTGTCGCGGGTGAGATGAGGATGCCGGCGACGCGCTGCTCCTCAAGCAGTCGCAGGGCCTGGTCCTCACGGTCCGCTGCCGTTCCGGAGCTCGCGAGGATGACGAGGTGGTTTGCCTCCGCGGCCGCTTGCTCCACTCCGCGCGCGAGCTCGGTAAAGAACGGGTTGTCGAAGTCGAGAACGACGAGCGCGATCGCGGCGTTGTTGATTCCGCGCAGCTGCCGAGCGGCGTTGTTTCGCACGAAGCCGAGTTGCTCGATCGCATCGAGGACGCGCTGGCGGGTCGGCTCCGCAACGAGCTCCGGTCTGTTCAGCACGTTCGAAACCGTGCCGAGTGACACGTCGGCACGTTCCGCGACGTCGCGAATCGTCAGCCGCGCCATCGCCTCCACACTATCGCCCGATGGCTGCCAGAGCCACCTGCGGGCAGCCAAGGCTTGACACCCAGACCGTCACCTAGTAGACCTCGCTCTGAAACGTTTTAATGAACGTCGCGGCGACGCGCCCCAGGCTCATCCGCGACCACGCTTGCCGCCCGTGACCGGGCGTCCGTCGACGACGAAGGAGCCGAAATGGCAGCACGCACGCAACGAGCTTTTTCGATGAAGGGCAGGCCACGTGGCCGTCTCCTTTTGCTTGGACCGTCGCCGTAGCCGTCATTGCGGCGTCGGTGCTTGCCGCGGCAGCCTTGGGCAACAGCCGCACCGCCAAGACGAACCCCGCCGCTCATATCGATTACCTCTCGATCACCCAGAACACGGTTTGGGCGGCCCTCCTGAACGCAATGACCAACAAGTACAAGAAGATCGCCCCGGGTCGAGCTTCAACGACACGACTGTCCCCCAGCAGAACCTCAACCAGAAGATCCAGCTCCTCGCGAGCCAGAACGCTCTGCCGATGCTCTACAACACGCCGGCCGTCGACTCCGTCTTCCAGATGAACAAGAGGGCAGGTCGCGCGACGTCGGCAAGGAGTTCGCGAAGCTCGGCGTCACTAACGATCTCGTTCCGGCTGCGGCTGCGATTCTGAAGAAGATCTACGGCGGCAAGGTTGCTCGTCGCTGCCGCTCGAGTTCAACATCGAGGGCGTCTGGTACAACAAGAAGATCTTCGCGGACAACGGCATCGCGGTGCCGACGACGTGGGATCAGCTCGTCGCCGCGGCTGCGAAGCTGCAGGCGGCCGGGATCCAGCCGTTCGCCGCGTCCGGCATCCAGGGCTGGCCGATCACCCGGCTGATCGGCAACTACCTCTTCAGCAAGCTCGGCGGCGACGCGATGACCAAGGTCGATAGCCGGGAAGGCCAAGCTGACCGATCCGCAGTACGTCGCGGCGGCGCAGGCGGTCGCCGACCTCGGCGCGAAGGGCTACTTCGGCAAGGGCGTCGCGTCGCTCGACTACGGCCCGGCGGAGGATCTCTTCCTGCAGGGCAAGGCCGCGATGTTCTACATGGGCAGCTGGATCCTCGGCTGACTTCAACAACCCGAAGACAGAACCAGATCGGCCTCAGCGAACGTCGGCTTCTTCCCGTTCCCGCATGTCGCCGGCGGCAAGGGTCCGGCGACGCTGATCCCGATGAACGCCGGGCAGCCGACCTCGATCAACCCGAAGAAGCTCGACGCCCGGCGAACGAGCTCTGGCTCAAGTACATCGCGCAGCACTACGGCGACGTGGCGATGCGGCAGAAGGGGCAGGTCACCGGCTTCAAGGTGCACAAGCTCCCGGCGAACCTCTCGCCGGCGACGAAGCTGGTCGTGAAGCAGCTCGCGACCGCGAAGAACCCGGTGCTCTGGTTCGAGGCGCTGTTCAGCGCAAAGGCGACGACCGTGTCCCAGCAGGACGCGGCACCGCTCGTCACCGGCCAGATGAGCGCACAGCAGTTCATGGCTGCCGTCCAGACAGGCGATCTCCGGCTAGCAGGCACTCTCCAGGCGGCGCTGGGCACGCGCTGGCAACGACGCCGTGTCCAGCGCCGCCTGGCACGCAGGCCTAGAGTCGAAGCCGCTCGATGGACGCAATCCTCCGAGACCGACGCGCGATCTTGGTCTTCCTCGGGCCCTGCGCTGCTCGTCTACACGCTGGTCCTGCTCGCGCCGATCGTCTGGTCGCTCGTCTACACGTTCTTCTCCGGGAACGCCCTCACCGGGTTCAAGTACGTCGGCCTCGCGAACTTCCGCACGCTGATCCACGACCCGCGTTCTGGACAGCGCTCGAAGTTCACGCTCAAGTACGGCGTCGTCGTGACCGTGCTCCAGGTCGGCTTCGGCCTGCTGCTCTCGCTGATGTACGTCTTCTACCTGCGCCGCGGCTCAGCGCTCGTCCGCACGCTCGTGTTCTTCCCGGTCGTGCTGCCGACGGTCGCGGTCGCCCAGCTGTTCGCCAAGCTGTTCGCGATCGCCCCGCAGTACGGGCTCGTGAACTCGGGTCTTCACGCGGCGCAGCTCGACGGGCGCGATCCAGGACTGGCTCGGACGCGGCAGCAGCGCGTTCTTGGTGCTCGTCATCATGGACGTCTGGCGCTCGATGGGCTTCTACGCCGTGCTCCTGTACGCCGGCCTCGTCGACGTTCCCGAGGAGATGCTCGAGTCGGCCCGCCTCGACGGCGCCTCCGGCTTCCGGCTCGTCCGCCACGTCGTGCTGCCGCTGCTCGGCCCGGTGCTGTTCTCGGCGCTGATCTTCAGCATCAACGGCACGCTGAAGGTGTTCGACTCGGTCGTCGCGCTCACCAACGGCGGGCCCGGGCAGGCGACGACGCCGCTGACGCTCTACATGTTCAACAACGCCTTCTCGTACGGCGAATACGGCTACGCGAGCGCGATCGCGACGGCGCTCGCGCTGATCTGCCTGCTGATCACGCTCGGGGTCTTCGGCTTCGCGCGGAGGGACGTGACGGCGTGAGCCGACGATCGTCGGTGCAGCAGCGGCCGTTCGCGCCGGCCGTCGCCGTCCGCGGCGCCGCGCTGCGACAGCGCGCCTGGCGCGCGTTCATGGCGTTGCGCGTCGCGCTGCTGCTCGTGGTCGAGGTGCTCCCGATCGTCTGGCTCGTGCTCCAGTCGTTCAAGACAGAGCAGCGAGTTCTCGCTCGCACCCGGTCTGGGCGCTCCCGCACGGCCTCTACTGCACAACTGGACGGTCGCGTGGACGACCGGGCACATCGGCACCTACTTCAAGAACAGCGTCCTCGCGACCTTCCCTTCGCTGTCCCTCATGATCGCCCTCGGGCTCGCGGCGCCGCGTTCGCGCTCGAAGTGATGCGCTGGCGCGGCCGCAACGCCGTCCTGCTTCTGTTCCTCGCCGGGATCCTGATCCCGCTGCAGATGGTGCTGCTGCCGCTGTTCACCATCTACTTCCACGCTGCACCTGATCAACTCGCTCTGGTCGCTGATCATCACCTACACCGCGTTCGGGCTTGCCGCTCGACGGTCTTCCTGATGGCCAGCTACTTCCGCGCGGTCCCGCGCGAGATTCTCGAGGCCGCGACGCTCGACGGCGCCAGCATCTACAGCGCGTTCTTCCGAGTCGCGGTGCCGATGGTCTCGAACGCGATCCTCACCGTCGCGCTCGTGCAGTTCTTCTTCATCTGGAACGACCTGCTGCTCTCGCTGACGTTCATCAGCGACGACAACAAACGGACGATCCAGACCGGGCTTCTCAACTTCACCGGCCAGTACGGGCAGGTCGCACTGGGGCCCGACTTTCGCCGCGGTCAGCATGACCGTGCTGCCGACGCTCGTGCTTACCTGATCCTCAACCAGCGGGTCATGCAGCGGCCTCACCGTCCGGGAGCTCAAGGCTGAAGGAGACTGAGAATGGCCTCAGTCACCTACGACGGCGCGACCCGGATCTATCCGAAGGCCGGACCGGCCCGGCAGTCGACGCGCTCGACCTCGAGATCGCGCGACGGCGAGTTCCTCGTCCTCGTCGGCCCCTCGGGCTGCGGGAAGTCGACGAGCCTGCGCATGGTCGCCGGGCCTCGAAGAAGTCGACGACGGGTGGCGATCTTCATCGGCGACCGGGACGTGACAGCGCGTGCCGCCCGAAGGAGCGCGACGTCGCGATGGTCTTCCAGAACTACGCGCTCTACCCGCACATGACAGTCGCCGAGAACATGGGCTTCGCGCTGAAGATGGCGCGCGTGCCCAAGCCGCAGATGCGCGAGCGGGTGCTCGAGGCCGCGCGGATCCTCGATCTCGAGCAGTACCTCGACCGGAAGCCGCGCGCGCTCTCCGGCGGTCAGCGGCAACGCGTCGCGATGGGCCGGGCGATCGTCCGCAACCCGCAGGTCTTCCTGATGGACGAGCCGCTCTCGAACCTCGACGCCCAGCTCCGCGTCCAGACGCGAACGCAGATCGCCGCCCTCCAGCGCCGGCTCGGCGACAACCACGATCTACGTCACCCACGACCAGGTCGAGGCGATGACGATGGGCGACCGCGTCGCCGTAATGTTCGACGGGCGCCTGCAGCAGGTCGACGCGCCCAACGCTCTCTACGCGCGACCCGGTCAACCCGATCGTCGCCGCGCTTCATCGGCTCGCCGGCGATGAATCTCCACGAGGTCGAGGTCAGCCGACGGAGCAGCGGATCTCGCCGGATACCGCGTGCCGCTCGCTCGCGAGGCATTGGCAAACTCACAACGCCGACGGACGCGTCGTCCTCGGCTTCCGTCCCGACGCCGTCGAAGTCAGCGAGCGACGATGCCGGCCTGCGTGTCGACCGCGAGGTCGTCGAGGAACTCGGTGCGGACGCGTACGTCTTCGCGTCGCTGCCTGGCCACGAGGACAGTCAGCGACGTCGGGGAGATCGTCGCCCGGATCGACCCCCGCGCGGTGCCCGCCAGAGGCGACACCCGAGACCATCACGATCCGCCACGACGAATCCATGTGTTCTCCCCGGCGACGGGCGAGCGGCTGAACTGACGCTCACCTTCCGGCTTGGCGGCGAGCTCGAGGTTCGCCGCCTCGGCTTCGGCGCGATGCGCGTCGTCGACGACCGCGAGGAAGGCGTGCGCGTGCTGCGGCGGGCCGTCGAGCTCGGCGTCACGCTGATCGACACCGCCGACATCTACGGCGCCGGCGGGAGCGAGGAGATGATCGCGGCAGGCGCTCCACCCGTATCCCGACGGATCTCGTTATCGCGACGAAAGGCGGTCTCGGCTCGGGTCTCCAGGAGCGGCATCCGCGACGGCCGGCCGAGCACCTCCGCGAGGCGCTCGACGCAAGCCTGCGCCGGCTCCGGCTCGAGCGGATCGATCTGTACCAGCTTCACCGCCACGACCCCGAAGTGCCGATCGAGGAGTCGATCGGCGCGCTCGACGAGCTGCGTCAGGCCGGGAAAGATCCGGCTGATCGGCGTCTCGAACGTCTCGCGTCGCGCAGCTGCGCCAGGCGCAGTCGGTGCACGAAGATCGCGACGGTCCAGAACCAGTACAACCGCGGGCTGCTCGTCTCGGAGGACGTCGCTCGACGCCTGCGAGGCGGACGGGCTCGGCTTCATGCCGTGGAGCCCGCTCGGCGAGGGGCTCGCGCGACCCGAGCTCACGAGCTGCGCTGGCTGCTCGACCGCTCGCCGGTGATGCTGCCGATCCCCGGCACATCGAGCGTCGCGCACCTTGAGGAAAACCTCATAGGACTTCTCGTCAAGGACGCGCGTAGCTAACCGAAGGAGACGCCGACCAACTCAGCACCGCGACGTGCGAGGGACTTACCCTCGCGGTTCTGTGCGACGTAACCCTTGCGGTCGACCTGCCAGACGCTCGCTGAAGCGCCGCTCCCAAGGGCTCGTCCGTATCGCAGCATGTAATCGCCGCTCGCGGCGAGTGACGTCAAGGCTCGCAACAGAAGCGCCCGGCCGGCCCGACCGGCGGCCGTCGACGCCGACGTTCGTGCCAGCAGTGCCCTATGGACCTTCATATCCATCTCCAGCGCGAGACCTGTGTTCACGACAGCGTCAATACTGTCCAACGAATCGAGGTTCAAGCGCTCAAGCGCTTTCGTGATCGCCGCGTTGTCGAGTCTGAAAGAGACGCTCGTCGACCTCGCAACAGCCGCCACGTCTGTATCGGACGTTGACCCGGGGGAAGCGCATGTGAGAGCAAACGCAACAACCACTGCGATCACGAGACCCGTCCTCATCACGGATTTATCCGTCATCGTTCAATAGGAGTCAACCGTTCGGCGCGGAGAAGACACCTGAACGGCCGTCCAGGCCTAGCTCCGCGCGGGAACCCGCCGGTCTTCTCCTCGCGAACCCGGTCCGGACACCGGCCGACATGGCCGCCGACGACGACGCGGCGACGGCCGCAACCAGCGGACGGAGTTAGGGCAGCCTCGCTCAGGGGACATTCCTGAACACCGGCGCATATGAGAGACGCGCGTCCGTTGGACTGCGAGAATCCGGTTTGTGAACGAGGCGAGGCTTGAGGACGCTGGCTCCGGGCTTGCCCCCGTCACGGAGGGTTGGTTCGTCGTCAACGTGCGCGATGCCGAGTGGTTCTCTTCGGGGACGCGGGGCGCGGCCTGTTGGTTCGCGAACGAGTACGGCGAACATCCGATCGAGTTCGCGCAACTCGGGATCAATGTGACCGTCCTCGAGCCCGGCCAGAGCGGCATCTATCACGCCGAGGCGAATCAAGAGGCGTTCCTCGTCTTGGCCGGTGAGTGCAGGCTGCTCGTCGAGGGCGAGGAGCGTTGTCTCCGAGCCTGGGACTTCTTCCATTCGCCTCCCTGGACGGAGCACGCCCTCGTGGGAGCTGGCGACGGGTCGTGCGTGATCTTGATGGTTGGCGCACACGTAAGCCCCGAAGTGCGGTATCCGGTGTCGGACCTCGCAGCGCGCTACGGCGCCAGTGTGGAGAAGGAGACTCCGATCCGGAGCAGGTCTATGCGACGGCCGAGAGGTTCCGGCGAGAGCGGCCGCCGTACTGGTCACGCCTACCCTGGGGCGAGAGCCGTTCGCAGTAGCCGTCAGGAGACATTCCCGAACGCTGAGGCACCCCACCGATTCGCACTCGCGAGAGGATCAGCCCGGTAGGTCCTCTACGACGTGGCGGTTTAGCTCTTCGACGTCGCCGAGCCATGATCGGATCTCTCGACGCCAGTCATCGCGATCCGTCCCGATCACGACGGCGCTCTTCCGAAGATCTTCCACGTCTTCCCCCAGCGCGTCGAGAGCCCACCAGAGCCCTTCGGCCAACGGTTCGTCTTCGTGGTCTGTTGTCAGGAGGAACGATCCTCGAGTACCCGACTCCTGCTCTGCGATGAAGACAAGGTCGAAGAGGAAGTGAACGCGGCCGCAGTCGGGCCCCCACGCGCAGAGGTACACCAACCCGGCCGCCCGCAGACGTTCTCCGAGGTCACTGATTTCCTGGTCGGTGTACCGATCAGCGCTAAGCGCGAGAAACACCGTGAACTGTTCGAATTCAGCGGACGCGGCTACGTCCCAAACAGCGAGATCGTCGCCGTTGAACAGGAACCAAGGCCTGCCAGATCGACTTGCCCCAACGAACTCTAGGCCGACGGGCATAGCGGCGATCCTAGGTCAACCGCACCTCGCGATCAGCGACGCGGAGACGACGGTTCTGTCTTCTGGCGTCGCAGCATTTCGTCGCGCGGCGCTTTCAATTGACGAGGGCCTCTGACATTCTGGGCGGATGAGTCGACACGGGGTGTTCGGCGGGGTGACGCTTGCGGCGCTCGCGCTATGTCTCCCTGTAGGCGCGAGCGTGCGGACGCTCCCAGCGCCCGTGACTTTGCATGGTGTCGGCGGCGTCGTGCCGGAGATGACTTTGGAGCAGGTGCGCCAGGTTTGGAGGATCGCACTTCCCGTTCACCTCGTGGCAGGACCGAATCTTGCTGATTTCCACGGAACGATCCGTGTTGGGAAGGTGAGAGGCATTGCAGGCTTCACATCAGAAGCTGGCGACCCGAATGACGGCGCGTCCGACATCCTCCTCCATGAGTTCTGTTTCACCGCTGGCGTTCGAACCGATCGACGCGTCGGCTTCGGCTCGTCCCTTTCGGCCCTGCGCAACGCCTACGGCTCACGACTCGAACGTGTCTCTGGCCAGAAGGCTGACGTGGACTTCGCCGTAATCGCGCAAACAGCGGCGCCGCGAATCAGCATTGGCTTCGAGCTCGCCAATCATCGAGTCGTGAAGATCCACGTCGCGTACTTCGTGAACCTCGGATCGTATTGCTGATTCGGTGACTAGAGCGGGTCGACCGCGAGCACGCCGTTCTCGACACCGTCGACGAAACTCCGCCGGTTGCTTTGGAGTTGAAGACGGGCCGTGAGTCGCGTCGCCGTACACCCGGCAGATCATCAGCGAAAGGGGCATCGAGGAGGCCGGGGTCGGGCTGGTCTCAGTGGCGGGATCCGCGCTCACCGCACGCCCTCCGCCACCGACGGATTTCGCTGCTCCATCAGCAGGGATCGTCCTGGGCGGAGATCGGCGAGCGGGTGGGACAGCGGTCGAAGATCGTCACAGCGGATCGCTACACCCACGCCCTCGTCGACTGCCGCGAGAACGATCGCACGGGTCTGCTCGAACGTGTACGGATCGCGCCCACTCCGCTGCACACCCATGAGTCGAGAAACGGCGGATTTGCGGCAACGTTCTAGGTCAGTACCGCCCACTCGATGAAAACGCTGCATCGCGGCGCTTTCGTTTTCTCAAGCGGTGCTCACCCTTTGAAATCGTCGAGGCGGGCGCTGCGCGAACAAGGGCTGCCGCTAGGCCGCCCCTATGGACCCGTTAGTTGTCGAAGATCCTTAGCTGACCGTGAAGTCGGTCGTCCACTTGAGGTCGTGCGAGTCGTGCTGCCAGAGGACGGCTCCGCCCTTGTACGCACCGACGTACGACCAGGTGTAGTTCGGGTCGTTGGCGTTTGCCGGGCACGCGCCGGCGATGGCGATCCCGAACGGAGTGAGCACACCCTGCACGGTCTCACCGGGCACGATCATCGAGCCGGCGTTGGCGACGCCGGTGAAGCCACCGAACGGGTTCATCGTGATCGTGTACTTGTGGGGCGTAGGTGACGCCGTTGTAGTGGGTGTCCGCCTCGAGCTGCTTCGTGATCGGCGCGGGCGGTGTGTGGGACGGCGTCGAGGCCGAAGCGGCCGAGGCGACCGACATGATTGCGAGCGCCGAAACGGCGACCGCGAGGATGATCCTCTTCACGGGTGTTCCTCTCCAAATTGTGTGGGATTGACAGAAAGCCCGCCAGGATGCGTCCGACGTTCACGCCGGTGTCCGTGGGCCTCTCTGCCTCCCAATGTAGAAGCGCTGACGCCGTCTGGGTAGGACACAATCGGGTAGGTCGCCGCCGTTCTCCGTCGAGATCCCGACGGCCGACTTCCCTGAGCTCTCCTGTACGCAGCCGGTTCCGGGTCTCGCGGCTGTAGCGCGGCGCGAACACCTGTACGCTCCGACCCTGCGGCGGCACACCCCTGGGTGGGATTTGTGGCGTCCGAATATCGATCACGCTGCGAAACAGGGGAAGAGGAGTCGGAATGAAACGCACGAGAAGTGTTCAAGGTCTTGCGCTCTTGGGAGCGCTGGTCGCCGTCGCATGGTTCGTCGTGCTGCCGGCGATCGCTGCGACGGCCAAGTCGATCCCGCCGGCTTCGACCGCCGCGTGACTCCGACCGACGTATCGGTCAACGACGCGCCGAACGACTGCAAGGTTTTCTACTCGTCGGGAGCGCCTGTCTACAGCTTCCGGATCAAGGACGGGACGAGCAAGACCTACACCGACTCGGCCTCAGGGGCGACGTTCACGCTCAAAGTGAACCCGGGGAACCCTGACAGCACGGGCAAGTCGTGGCCGGCGTACGCGAACAACACCTATTTCAGCTTCACCTCGACCGGAGCTGCCATCGTCGATGTCGGGGTCGACGGCGCGAACGAACGGGATGCGGCCCGCTACAACTACTCGGCGTGACGGGTGGCTTCGTCACGAGCGACGGCTACCTGCATTCGGACGCCCAGAAGACCAACTCGGACGGCAGCACAAAGACGCTGGACGGCCTGGACGACATGAGCTTCTGTTACAACCTCGCGACCGCGTCGGTCTCGGGCACTGTCTACCGCGACGCGAACAAGAACTCGGCGAACGACGACAGCGCGCCGCTTCAAGGCTGGACCGTCAACCTGTACAAGGGGACGACCCTGGCCAACCACACGACGACGGCCGGTGACGGCAAGTACAGCTTCACGGTTCCGGTCTCGACCACCGCCTACACCGTCTGCGAGGTGCCGCCCGCCGCGACGACGGGATGGAACCAGACTCAGGTCGGAGCCGCCGCTTGCTCGGGGTCCGGTGAGCTCGTCAAGGGCTATGCGTTCCAGACAACGACGGCGGGCGCCAAGGCGACGGACGACTTCGGCAACTACCAGCCGCCCGATCTCCGGGACGGCGTTCACCGATGCGAACGGCGACGGGTTGAGCACCGGCGACTCGCCTCTGGCCGGTCTGACGGCGACGTTGTACGACGGTTCGGGCAACTCGCTCGGCACCACGACCACCGCGGCCGACGGCACGTACAGCTTCGGCGGCCAGGTCACCGGCAACACCTACAAGGTCTGCATCTCGACGCCGTCCGTGGGCACCTACAAGCAGACCGCACCGGGCGCGGGTGTGAGCTGCC
>CAVQKS010000016.1:0-17695 GCA_963713155.1 uncultured Thermoleophilia bacterium | reverse complement strand
GTGTAGTTCGCGCCGGTTCGCTCAATCCGCGCTCGCGACGAGACTGGCGACGAGCGTTCTGTACCGCGCCAACGCGACCGGACGGTCGGCCTCGCGCTCGACGTAGAGCCGGCCTCGCCGGCCCATCTCTTCGAGATCGCGCTCGCCGTCGTGCGCCGCGCGGATCTCCCGCGCCAGCAGGTCAGGCCGGTCGGGGGGGATCGTCACGCCGCACCCGACCTCGGTGACGAGCTGCGCCGTCTCGCTGTCCGGGTCTGCGGCCACGATGACCGGCCTCCCTGCGGCAAGGATCCCGTACAAGCGGCTCGGCACGACGAAGCCTGCAAGTCCTTTCGCGAGCCCGACGTAGTGGATGTGAGCGCTCGCCAGCGACTGGGGCAGCACTTCGCGCGGCTGATACGGGAGGAAGAGCACCTTGTCGGCGTCGAGACGCTCCGCGAGATCGCGGATCTCTCCGAATCGAGCCCCAAAGCCGACGATCGGGACGACGAGACGGTCGAGGTCGCGAAGAAGCGTGGTCGCTCGGACGAGGTTGTCGAGGTCTTGGGCATGACCGACATTGCCGGAGTGCAGGACGACGAACCGGCCGACTAGGCCGTTCTCGACCGCCCATGCATTCCCACGCTCCATCGGCTGGATCTCGTTGGCATCGACCCAGTTGGGAATGACGCTGATGCGGTCCGGTGGCGCTCCCTTTTCGATCAGCCGCGAACGCATGCGCTCACCGATCGCGACGATGTGGTCGGCACGACGGAGGTAGAAGGCGACGAGCCGCCGCAGGATGCTGACGACCACAGGATTCGTCAGCCGACCGAGCTCTGTCGCGATCTCCGGGAAGACGTCCTCGCTAATCACGAGCAACGGGACACGGAACCGTCGTGCGACGGCAACAGCAAGGTCGCCGACGATCGGCGGATCGGTCATGCACATCACGAGCGACGGGGTTTCGATCGACAGCGACCGCACGATGCTGTCAGCGAGGTACGTCGCGTAGTTGATACCGCGGCGGCGAAGATTTGTCCGATCGAAGGTGGTCGAGCGCGTGCGGAGCACACGTACTCCGTTCATGACCTCCGAGTCAGGCAAGTCGGGTCGCCCGTGAAGACGGCCGGTGACAACGGTGACGTCGTACTGCATCGCGAGCGCCTCGCACAGATCTGCGAGGAGATTCGCCGTCGCCTCGACACCCGGCTTGTAGTACTGGTTGAGCACGAGGAGACGCGGGCGGTCACCAGCAGGGGCGTTCTCAGTCAGAAGATGGCCCCATTCCGTCGTGCGGCTGCGCCCGCCTCACGTGCCGCAGGTCCACGGCCAACTCGCCGATGCGCGTCGAGAGCATCCGATGGCGTGTCGATGCGACGACGCGTCGCCGGAGCGGCAGATAGCGGAAGCTCTCGCGGCCGCCGAACCGACCGCTCGGCCAGACACCCGGCGGAGGTTCGTGACCCAGCTTCCGCAGAAGCACCGTTCGCTCGCTGATCGGGCCTTCGATCTGCCACGAGGCAACGCCGCGCAAGCCGTCCAAGATGGCGAGTACCGGCGGGAGGTACGCGTCGTCGAGCAACATCAGCCCTCCCACCCGGAGCCGTCGTCCGGCGTGCCACCAGTCCAGAATGGCGTAGGGAAACCCATGCGCCCCGTCGACCAGGACGATGTCGAGGTCGCTTTGCGGCAACTCCGCGAGCACGTCTTCCGAGGAGCCGATCACAAACTGGACGCGATTCGCGTCGACGCCGAGATCACGGCAGACGCGTCGAACCCCTGCTTCCTCGTCGGGCTCCGGTGTCACGGCCAGATGCCTGGCGCCCGAGGCCGCGAACACGATCGTGCTGAGCCCGACACCGGTCTCCAACGTCGCCATCTCTGGGTCAACGTGCCTCTCGAGCCACTCGAGAGCCGCCCACGATAACCCCGCGCAAGTCCGACCGCCCTCGTGGATCAAGGGCCGGCGCTTGCGCAGCAACTGTGTAACGGCGCCAGGCACAGGCGGACGATAATCGCACCTCTCAGCGGAGCTACGCGGCGCCGACGGCAGTCTTGACCAAACGAACGAAACCCTGGACGCTGTCCGCGTAGCCCCAGTCGGCGACGATCTCGCGAGAGCGTCGCCCGAACCGGTGTCGTTCATCCTCGTCCCCTGCAAGCTCGCGCAATGCAGTCGCCGTAGCGGCAACGTCATCCGGCGGAACAAGCACACCGTTCTCTCCGGGCCGGAGCAGATCATGAGCCGCTCCTACGTGCTCGGACAGGACGAGCGGCAACCCGCATGACGCCGCTTCGTTCACGACAACCCCCCAAGGCTCGTGTCGCGAGACAAGGGCGAAAACATCACTTGCGACGTAAGTCTCGACGATCCGCCCCCACTCCATCGCACCGGTGAAAACGACCGAGCGCCCAGCGCTCGCGCAAGCGTTTCGAGCCCGGGACGTTCCGGGCCGTCACCGACAAGAACGAGGCCAACCGGGGGGCCGGCCACCGTGTGGCGTGCAGCAACGTGTCGAGTGCCTTCTCCTGGACGTGTCGCGCGACGCAAACGACCACGACCTCGTCCTCGTCGAACCCGAGCTGCCCGCGGATCTGAGCCCGTCGGCTCGCAAGCGCATGGCACGCCGGCCGAACTCCTCGACGTCGATCGTGTTCGCGAACACTGCAATTCGATCGGGACGAGCCCCGCGCGCAATCATCGAGGCGCGTACGAGCGATCCGGTGACCATACGCCGGCCGAATGGCGGACGACTTGAGGAACAACAGCCTTCTTGACTACGCCACGCCAAGCGGCGCGGGGATCGCGGTCGTGGCTCTCGACCACGAGGACGTAGGGCACTCGCCTCAGGCGGCACCAGACGATTGCGGCCTGCGAGCTGAAAGTGCTCCACCCGGACACGACCACCACGTCGGGACGAAGCCGCTCAAGGGAGTGGATCACCCCCGGGGTGATGCGATAGTCGTGTCGCAGGACTCTGGCGGCGCCAGGAAGCCGAAAGCCAGCGAGGAACTCGTGGGGTGCGATTCGCTACGCGCCACGTCCGTCCCGCGAGCGAGCGCGAGGAGTAGACGACCACAAGGTCGATCTCCGGCCGCTCGTCGATCAGATCGAAGAGAGGGGACCGGTACGAGGTCGGCTCCGGGAATACCCCGACGACCTTCATCGGACGCCCAGCTTCCAGCCGATCTTCCTCGCGGTCTCGCGTGCTCGCAGCACCGATCCAAGGTTGCGACGGATCGAAAGGTCGGCGCGCATCTTGTGGCTCGCGTCGTGGAGCGTGTAGATCCGCGCCTGCCGCCTCCAGGGCGACGTTGTACTTCGCCTCCTCGCCGTAGTAGGCCTCGTCCTTGCCACCCTCGAGGTGCGTGTAGTCGTGTGGCTGATGGATGGCGACGACCGCGTCCGTCGCATCGATGACAGGCCCGAGCTGTCGCGCTTTCCAGATCATCCAGTTGTCGAACCCGGCGCGCCCCACCAAGAACGGCGGCAGAGGATCGAACAAGCCGCTCGGAAACACGAACCAATCGATCGCAGCCGGCCCGCGGAGGCGCCCCTCGCGCAGGGCGCGCTCCGGAGTCGGTCCGGATCGTCGAGCTCTGCTCGTCGAGGGAAAGTTCACGTGTCTGGCCGACCAGCAGGAACGGGAATGGGCCGACCGCATTGACTGCGACAAGCAGATCGTAGTTCAGGACGATGTCGGAGTTCACGAAGCACCGAATTCCGGGCGGCGTCATCGCCTCACGCTCCGAAACGCGGAGCCGAGCGATGGAGTTCCAACTCGCTTCTGGCAACGTCACCGACGTGCAGAGCTGAAAACTCCCGCGGCCTGATCCGACGCCGGATCGTCGCCGACCAGCACGATGGGACGTTGAGCGCTGACCAACTCGCAACCGCCCGGCGCTGCCGTACCGCGGCTTCGCCTTCGAACGATTTCGGTAGCGAAAAGATCGTCAACACAGCGAGCCGAGGGTACCGAGTCCTCGTCGCGGTTTCGCCTTCGCCGCTTGTGTTTGCTGCCCAAAAGGCTCGCGCTGACCCGTCGCGCCAAGGGTCCGGTGTGTGCAGCTCGACATGACGATCTCTCGCTCTCGGATGCGGCGCTCGTGACAGTCGCGCTTGAGTGGTCAAGAAGGCAGGGGCGGCGCAGCGACACTCACGACGCAACGTCGACCTCTCCAACGCTCGGGCCGAGAGCGCCCGTCCCCGCAATGTCTCTGGGAACTCTGTGCCACGAACGGCCCACGCGCCGTGTACGTCGAGTGCGATCGATCTTGAGACGGCTCTGGGTGCGATCCCGAATAGTAGCGAGACGGCGAAAGGCGGGAGCGACGGGACTCGACCGCGACCTCCGGCATAACTGGCCGCGCCGTAGGCGCCGGAATCGGTAACGGAGAGTGACAATCGCGGAAGCCGCCCGAGCCGTCGCAGCCGAGTTCTAGCGGCGGCCTGAGGGCAAGGTGGGGCGCATCGTTCGGTGACACACTTCAAGAGCATGGCGACAGACGATGCTCCGCAGGTGTCGGTCGTCCTCGGAACGCTCAACCGACGCTGGTATCTCGAGCGGACAATTGAGAGTGTGCGGGCGGAGATGCGCGCGCTCGAAGCCGAGATCATCGTCATCGACGGCGGTTCCAAGGACGGGACGATCCGCTGGCTTGCCCGACAAAAGGATGTGATCACGATTGTGCAGCACAATCGAGGTCGCTGGCACGGCAAGGCGGTGCCGCGTCACTCATGGGGCTACTTCATGAATGTAGCCTTCCGGGCTGCCTCCGCTCCGTATATCTGCATGCTCAGCGACGACTGTCTCCTCGTTCCCGGGGCGATCCGCAACGGCCTACGTCGGTTCGAGGCCGACGGGGAGCGGGTGGGAGCGGTGGCTTTTTACTGGCGTAATTGGTCAGAGGAAGTGCAGTACAGGGTCGGAGTTACCTTTGGTGATCGCCTATTTGTGAACCACGGCCTCTTCGCTCGCGAGGCGCTCGCAGCTGTTGGTTACGCAGACGAGCGGTCCTTTCGCTTCTACCATGCCGACGGCGACCTAGGGCTGAGGCTTGATGGGCTTGGGTGGCGTTGCGTCGATTCGCCGGAGTCATACGTCGAGCATTACCCGCATGCGAATCCCTTGCTGCGTTCAACAAACGCTGAGAGCCACCCGACGGATTGGGAAACGTACACCGCGCGTTGGTCACACTTGGGCGAACCCTCACAGGGTTGGCTCTTTCGGTCGTTCTCAGACCCAAATCGAACTGCAACGCGCTACTGGGGTCGCCGCAGACCTTCGGCTCGTGTCACACGAGCTCGGACGTCTGTGGAATTCTTCGTTCGTCGCTGCCGACAACGTCTCTTTCGCCGACGCGGCTCGACTAGTCGTTAGGCCTCGGGCGACGCGGGCCACTAAGGGCCCAACGCGATAGGCAGGGACCCGGTCGGCAGTAGTCAAGTCCGACCTCGTTGCCGAAACCGACGAGGAGGCTATCTCTATGGTCTGGTCTCGATACGGAACGCGTTGGACGCAGCCGGGATCCGTTCGTCGTCGTCGGCGGGCCGACGTTCCAGGAGTGGGACCGAACCGGTGTCGTCGAAGAGATCAGGCGGCGGGGTGGCCGGCAGCTAGCCGAGGCGCCCGGTGGCCGTCGACACCCGCTCGACGGCCGCTACTCCGCGGGTGGCGTCACTGGTTCGCGGGGGTGAAGAGTCCAGTCCGAACGGAGGTCGCAGCGATCTTCGATCTCGGCGCCGACACACCATGAGGTTTGATCGACGAGGCGCGGCATTTCGACGGAAACGAGAATCCGTCCCTCGATGCGATCGCCGGACTGGGGCACTGCTGCAACGATCGGTTCGATGCTCGCGACGACCTCATCCGGCTCACGCCAAATCGATTCAATGGGCAGCCGCCGGTGCCAGATGCAGTGAAACCGAGACGTCCAAGCTAGGGGCCGAGCTATGGCCTTCACTAATCTGCGCGCGCCTCACTCCTCAGCCGCAGAGACTCCTCTTGTGGTCTAGTCACGGGACGCGCGGCGGCGCCTTCCCGAACGGACGCTAACGTGCCGAGCATGGTCCACGGCCCAAGCCACTAGCAATGCAGCCAGCGAACCAGGCACCGGGCAAGCCCCTCGATGCACAGCACATCGACTCGGGGCCGTCCCGTCCGGATTGGCTTCTGGCAGGGCCGACGATTGTGATCCAACCGCGGCACCCGTGGTCACTGGGGATCCGCTCGCTGCTTGCGCATCGCGAACTTACGTACTTTTTGGCCCGGAGGGACGTAAAGCTCCGCTACAAGCAGACGTTCTTCGGCGTCGGCTGGGCGCTGATCCAGCCGATCCTGCTGATGGGCGTCTTCGGGCTCTTCTTCGGGCGGCTCGCCGGCTCCCGTCGGACGGACTTCCCTACCCGATCTTCGTGCTCGCTGGCCTCGTGCCGTGGACGTTCTGCTCGAACGGGCTTAATGCCGTCGTCGCGGAGCGTCGTCGCGTCGAATCAGACCTGGTCTCGAAGGTCTACTTCCCACGGCTATCCTATCCCGGTCGCCGCAGCGGCCTCGTTCCGGATCGACTTGTCTTCGCTTTCCCCTTTCTGGTCGTGGTCCAGCCTTTCTGGGGTATTTATCCGACGTGGAGGTTCGCCTTGTTCCCGCTCCTGGCCGTGTTCGCGCTGCTCGTCGGCTGCTCGGTTCGGCATCTTCTTCGCCGCCTTGAACGTTCGCTATCGCGACGTCGCCTATATGATGCCGTTTCTGGTCCAGCTCCTCTGTTCGCCTCGCCGATCGGCTACCCGAGCGCTATTATCCCGGAGAATCTCCGCGCTCTCTACGGCCTCAATCCGCTCGCCGGCCTCGTCGAGGCGTTCAGTTGGCTCGGCCGCGACGTCGCACATCCCCTGCGCGCAGTTCTCGGTCTCGATCGCGGTGACGCCCGCTGCTGGTCTTCGGTGGCCTCGTGTTTTTCGCGCGAACAGAGGGCTCGTTCGCCGACATCATCTGATGGCGACGTCATCACCGCACAGGGGTTGGGGAAGCGCTACCGGCTCGGCGCGAACACGGCCGGCTACGGGCGACTGACCGGAGTCGCTCTCGAATATCGCGGGCCGGCTTGTAGGGAAGCGGCCGCCCGACGAGGACATCCGCGAGCTGTGGGCCCTCAGCGACGCGAGCTTCGAGGTCGAGCAGGGCGAGGTGGTCGGCCTCATCGGCCGAAACGGCGCCGGCAAGTCGACGCTGCTGAAGCTCCTCGCGCGCATCACCGAGCCGACCGAGGGTAGAGCCGAGATCCGCGGCCGCGTCGGTTCCCTGCTCGAGGTCGGCACCGGCTTCCATCCCGAGCTGACCGGGCGCGAGAACTCTACCTCAACGGTGCGATCCTCGGCATGAAGCGCTCCGAGATCGCAGCGCAAGTTCGACGAGATCGTCGCCTTCGCCGAGATCGAGCGGTTCCTCGACACGCCCGTGAAGCGCTACTCGAGCGGGATGGGCCTCCGGCTGCTTCGCCGTCGCCGCGCATCCTCGAACCCGAGGTCCTGCTCGTCGACGAGGTGCTCGCTGTCGGCGATCGCGATTCCGCGAGAAGTGCCTCGGGCGGATCAGCGAGGTGAGCCGGAGCGACGGCCGCACCGTCTTCTTCGTCAGCCACGATCTGAACGCGATCCTGTCGACATGCCCGCGCGCGATGCTCATCGAGAGCGGCCACATCGTTCATGATGGACCGGCGCTAGATGTCGTGTCCGCGTACGAGGAGCGTCAGTCGGCGTTGGGTCAGGTCGGAACGGTCTTCGTGCGGGAAAAGCCTAACCCCCGGTTCCCAGTGCCGGTCTTTCTAGGGGCGCGTATCGAGACTGGCGGAGTCGACGGCAATCGGTTCGCGAGTCACGGACAGCCGCTTCAGATCGTGATAGAGACGAACCCCGAGTCGACCATCGGGCGCTTCGGCATCGACATCCTCGTCACGGACAGACGCCAGCGCCCCGTCACCTACATCTCGTCCGTGGAGATGCAAGGCTTGTATTTCGAGCCGGGCGACGTCGCTCAATGCGAGATCCCGTTCTTGCCACTCGCCCAGGGTGTGTACTTCGTTGCGTTGCTCGCACACCTTCCAGGCGTGCAACCATTCGACCACTGGTCCGGCGAGGTGGCGTTCGACGTACTTCGGTTCGATCCGTTTGAAACGGGGTCGACGTTACGCCCACCGACGAGATCGGGAGCGTCGTGCCATCACACCATTGGTCGGTCGCCGAGAGTCGCCGATGAAGGCATTGCAACCCGTGCCGAGCGAGCGGGAATCAGCCACTCTCCACCTCGCTCCAACACTGAGGCAACGGGCACGCAGAATCGAGCGGCTCCGCAGGATGTTCGAATTGGCCGGGCGCTCGGGAGGCCAATCGCCGACGCCACCAACTCTATGGCGTCACTCGCCAAGTACCCCCGGTTCTTCGGCGAGTTCGCGGACTACCGGCGCATCGCGGCTCCGAACTCGACGGCTCTCGAAGACATTTACCCGTGCCTCGACGATCTGACGCCTACGACGGGCTTCGACGCGCACTATCTCTATCAGTCCGTCTGGGCCTCGACGAGAATCGCCTCAGCCGCTCCAACTGCTCATGTCGACGTCGGATCCGACATTCGGTTCGTCTGCAATCTGACAGCGCATAGTGATGTGACGTTTCTCGACATCCGGCCACTAGAGATCGACCTACCGCGTCTTCGATCGATCGCTGGCTCGATCCTATCTTTGCCGCTCGAGGACATGACTCAAGAGTCGGTGTCGTGCTTGCACGTCACAGAGCACGTCGGGCTCGGCCGATACGGCGACCCGGTCGATCCTGAAGGAACACACAAGGCGTCCTTAGAGCTCCAACGAATCGTCGCCCCTGGTGGTCGGCTCTACCTTTCTCTCCCCGTTGGCCGCGAGCGGACGTGCTTCAACGCGCACCGAATCCATTCGGCTTCTTCGGTCCCGAGGCTGTTCCCAGAGCTCGAGCTCATCGAATTCTCGCTCGTCGACGACAGCGGACGCTATGTCGTCGACACCGAGCTATCTGCCGGCGACGCACTCGAATTCGGATGCGGCCTGTTCTTGTTCCGGCGAACGGAATAACACGAATTGACGCTTTTCCTCAATCAGCAGACTCGCGACGATTGGGTCGCATCGATTGCGGCACAGATGCATACAGACACGGCAATCTTGGACGTCGGTGCAGGACAATGTCGATACCGAGAACTGTTTGCCCACTGCGATTATCGATCGCAAGACTTCGGCGCCTACTCGGGAACGAACGATGGCCTGTTCCAGGAGACGTGGGATTACGGCGACATCGACTACACGAGTGACATCACGTCGATCCCAGTGGACGATGCAACCTTCGATGCGGTGCTTTGCACCGAGGTGCTCGAGCACGTGCTCCATCCGATCGGGGCCATCGGCGAGATGTCTCGCATCCTGCGCCCCGGCGGTCGGCTGTATCTCTCTGCGCCGCTTGGGTCTGGTCTTCACCAGGAGCCGTTTCATTTCTACGGGGGGTTCACGCCTCACTTCTACGAGGAGGTTCTCGCGTCGTTCAATCTGTCGCTCGTTTCGATAACACCGAACGGGCACTTCTTCCAACTGCTCGCACAGGAGCTGGAGCGGGCGCAAAGCATCGTCCGAGCTCGCTCCGGTTTGCGACGCTGGCACCCGACGCGCCTTCTCGTGCGAGCACTCGCCGACCGGCACGTGACAGAACGCCTCCTTGAGCTCGATCGCGTGATCCCAGTCGCCGAATTCACAATTGGCTACCACGTCGAGGCAATGAAGCCCGAGGTGGAAAGCGGCGTTCGGTGACGAAGGGAGCTCATTGACTCGTTTCTCGCACGGGTGCGGGCGTCCAGGAACGAATGAGAACGAAGATCGGATTCCGCCTCTCACCTCATACGCCCACTGGGGTGGACACCCGCCCGCGCAGCTGCTCGGCCGCGCTCGCTTGCTACGCGGGCTGCGAGCGGTCGTCGATCACAGAGCGAACAGAGACCTTCCGCTTCTAGAGCTGCCAGATCCAGGTTGGCGGGTCCTTGACATGTTCGATGCCATTAGTCCCGCATTCGCGACGACTCACGATCCCGATGAGCTCGAAGAGTGGTCAGTCGGGGCTCGGTGCAGCGACCTGCGTTGGACGCCGTGGTGCGCGGGCTCGGCGGCGGCCACGGTTCGTCGATGACACGCCGTCGCCGGAGACCGCGGCTCGCGATCTACAGCGAGCTTGCGCTCTATCCGATTCATTGGGCCGCCTTCGAACGCCTTTGTGCGGAGTACGACGTCGAAGGCGTCGCATTCGCCCGTGCAACGGCCGGGCTCCCGGCTGTCCACCAGCAGCTCGGTTCGACCATGCGACCAGCCAAGGCATCGATATTCGGATAATCCCGGATGCATCGTCCATCAGCCGCATCCGTTGGTTGCGCAGCGAGTTACGGGCCTTTCAACCAGACGCCATCTGGCTGCAGCAAGAACCCACGGATCTCCTCGCACTCGAGCTCCTCGCCGCTTTACGGTTTCGGCGTGAACCGCAGATTGTCTGCGCCGTCTGCGAAAACCTGTTCTCGGGCGCAGGTCGACGGGTCCGTCTTGCGGGGCGGATACTTTGGCCCCGCCTCGACGCGCTCGCCGCGGTCGCCACTGCCTCGTTGGAGGGGGTGCGGGCAGTCGGGATGCCTGACTCCATCCCCGCCGACGTGCTGGTCGCAGGAGCCCTCTCGCCGCCGGCGGCCATCGAGCCTGCCACCCTGCCGTTTCCGATCGAACGCGACGACTTCGTGGTCGGGTTCGCCGGCCGGATAACGCCAGAGAAGGGATGGCGCGACCTCGCCGCCGCGGTCGCCACCCTCCCGGGCTCGTTCAAGCTCGTACTTGCGGGCAGCGACAACGACCCGCTCGTCCGAACGAGACTCGAGGATCCCGGCCTGCGCGGCCGCGCCTCCTATGTCGGATTGCTCGATCGCGAAGCCCTCTGGCGCTTTTACGCGTCACTCGACTGCCTTGTCCTTCCTTCCCTGACCACTTCCTCATGGAAGGAACAGTTCGGCGGCGTGCTCGCCGACGCGATGGCGATCGGCCTTCCGGTCGTCGGCTCCTCGAGCGGCGCCATTCCAGAGGTGATCGGCCCAGCCGGTCTCGTCTTCACCGAGGGCAATGTCGAGGCGATCGCCGAAAGCCTCCAGCGCCTGTCCCTGGATCCGGACCTGCGTGAGGAACTCGGACGTCAGGGTCGGGAGCGTTTTGAGCAGGAGTTCTCGATCCCTGCTTACGCCCGCAAGCTCGCGGGTCTACTGGGAGTGACGTCGACCGCAGCTCTCAATGGCGATCACGCGGCTCGGCAAGCACATGAGCATCGTCGATCTCGCTGAAGGAGTAACGCAGCGAGGCGAGGATCGCCTTCGCCGCCGCTGTCGGCGCACCGTGATCTTCGATCAGCACCGCCGGTCTGTCCTCAGCGAGGATGCGCATCATCCCCTGGACGGCAAGCTCGTCGGCACCCTCGACGTCCAGCTTCACAAAGTCAACGGTCATGCGGTCGAAGTAGCGGTCAAGGGTCACTGACGGAGCCGTCGGGGACTCCCCGTCGGCAATGCCCAGATGGTGCTCGAACGACGAGGGGCCGTCGGCCAGATGAGCTTGACCATCACCGGCCGACACGAACGCCTGCACAACGGTCGCATTCTCTACCGAGTTCAGCGCCAGGTTCTCGCGCAGGCGGGTGCAGTTGATCTCGCTCGGCTCGAAGGCGACGACGCGACCGTTCGCTCGCGCCGCGCGAGCCATGACCAAGGTCATGTAACCGATGTGAGCGCCCGCATCGACGCACGTCATCCCAGGCCTGACCATTGCCGTGACCGCCGCGACGACAGCCGGCTCGTAGGGTGCAGTGACGTATTGGCGCTCGGAGGGCTCCGCGACCCTGAACCGTGCCCCCTCGAGGGGTCCTGTGAGTGTCCAGACATAGCCCGGATCGCGAAGTGGATCGATCCGACGAGCCACCGCATGGACGAAGGGGACACACAGGACGGCCCGTCGTAGACCGGGTGGTAGATGCATACGGATGCGGTGGACGAGCGCTTTCGTCACGTAACCCGGAGTCTAGAAACCGTCGGTGCGTTCGCGGGCGGGATGCCCCGAGAGAGCGCCCGGAACGCTCCTGGCTAATCTTCGTCGCAGTGAGGATCTTCTTCGCCGCTCCCGCCACGGCGCATCAGGGGGCGCTGCCGTCGTCGACTCTTTGGCACGCGAATCTCTACCAACCGCTGGTCGACCTTGGGCACGACGTCGTCGTCTTCGACTTCGACTACAGCGAGTTCAACCGAAACCTCGACCCCTGGGACCCGAAGCAGAGAGCGTTCACAACCGAGAACCGGCCCCGGTTCAGCGAGCAGCTGATCAAGCAGTTCGAGGAGGCCCAGGCAAGAGCGCCGGTCGATCTGTTCTTCAGCTACTTCTACTCGTCCTACGTCGAACCAGAGGCGATCCGCAATGTCGGCGCCGCCGGGCCCGTGACCGTGAATTGGTACTGCAACGCGTCGTATCAGTTCGCGCTCGTCGAGGAGATTGCGCCTGCTTACAACTACTGCCTGGTCCCCGAGCGCTTCCGGCTCGACGATTATCGCGCAGTGGGCGCGACGCCGATCTATTGCCAGGAGGCGGCAAATCCGCAGATCTACCGACCGTATGACCTGCCGCGCACGTATGACGTCGCCTTCGTCGGGCAACGGTACGGAGACCGCGAGGTGTTCCTGCGCGAGCTGATCGACGCTGGAGTCGACGCGCGCGCGGGGGTCCCCATTGGGACAAGCCGCCGCCCGTCCTGCGGTCGTGGCGTCGGGTCGCCGGCCATGCCAAGCGAGCGGTTCTTGGACAACCCGAACCACCATTCGCAAAGGTTCCAGCCGACCGCTGCGGACCTCCACTGGGCGATCTCGAATACATCCAGATGTACAGCCGAAGCGCTATCAGTCTCGGGTTCACCAAAGTCGAAAGCTTCGACACCAACGGCCCCGCTCTGAAGCAAGTTCGGCTTCGCGACTTCGAGGCGACGATGAGCGGTGCGTTTTATCTCGTCGAGGAGTGCGACGAGTTGAATGACTTCTTCGAACCGGATCGCGAGATCGTCTGTTTCTCCGACCCCGACGAGCTTGTCGAAAAGGCGCGCTACTACCTGGATCACGACGCCGTTAGGGAGCGGATCCGCCTCGCTGGCCTCGTGCGGGCACGGGCGGAGCACACGTGGCATGGACGCTTCCGCAAGGTGTTCTCGGAGATCGGACTGGCTTAGCGCCCCATGTGCGGCATCGCAGCGATCATCTCTCCGACCGGAGCCGCGGCGGACGACATTGCCCGCATGGCCGATGTGCTGGCACACCGGGGGCCTGACGATGCGGGTGTCTGGCTCGGCACGGGTTGTGCGCTCGGCCACAGGCGGTTGTCAGTGATCGACATCGCAGGCGGCCGGCAGCCGATGGCCTCGACAGATGGGCGCCTCGTGATCGTCTTCAACGGCGAGATCTACAATTACCGCGCCCTCCGCGACCAACTGCGCGTAGCCGGACGGACGTTCCGAACATCGTCGGACACGGAGGTCGTGCTCGAGGGGTACCAGCACTACGGTCAGGACGTCGTTCACCACCTGAACGGGCAATTCGCGTTCCTGATCTGGGACACCGAGCGCTCGGAGGCGTTCGCAGCGCGCGACCGGACTGGGGAAAAACCGCTCTACTGGAGTCGCCCGTCGGAACGTGAGCTCGTGGTCGCATCTGAAGTACGCGGGCTGCTCGCCTCTGGTCGGGTCAGACCGAGACTCGACGCGGCGGCTGTTCAGGCCTACCTCGCGCTCAACTACGTGCCGGCCGACATCGGAATCTACGAGAACGTCCGGCCCATTCCGCCCGGCCATCGTCTGAGATGGGCAAAGGGCGGGCTTTCCGTCGAGAGGTACTGGCGGCCCACATATTCGACAAACGACCTCTCGGTCACCGAAGCCGCGTACCGGGTGCGCGAATTGCTCGAGGCAGCGGTCGAGCGGCAGACGACCGCTGCAGACGTCGACGTCGGGTGCTTTCTCAGCGGCGGACGCGACTCAGCGACGGTGGCGGCGTTGATGGCACGACACGCCAAGGGGCTCAACACATTTTCGGTCGGGTCGGCGATCTGATCAACGAGCTTCCCTTCGCTCGAGCCGTGGCAGAGGCCCAGGGGACGACTCACCACGAACTTGAGATGGACATCGATGTGGGTGAGCACCGTCGAGCGCGTCGCGGACGCTTTCGACGAGCCGTTCGGTGACTTGTCCAGCATCCCGACGTTTCTGATCGCGGAGTTCGCGCGCCGGCACGTCAAGGTCGTCCTGAGCGGCGACGGCGGCGACGAGCTATTCGGCGGGTATGAGTGGTACCGCCCGCTCGTCACTGGGCATGAGGCCGGCGGTTCGAACCTCCGAGCATTGGGAGTCCAAGGTCGGACGCTGCTCACCCGCGCGTTCGCCAAGGCTGGAGTCGCGTCACAAGGAGGCGTGGCACGCGCCTTGCACGAAAGCGAGGGGATACGCCTCAACCAACGCTTCAGTGATCCTTTCGATCGGCATATCGCCTTCGTAGCGAACGAGGTCGACGCCCCCGCGTAGCACATGCAAATGGCGATGCGACGCCGCTCCTCGATCGGCTCTACCGGCCCGGAAACGAAATCGACGGCCTCGATCGCGCGGTCGACTTCGACCTCCGCTGCTATCTCCCAGGTGACATTCTTGCCAAGGTTGACCGGGCCTCAATGGCGCACGGCCTGGAGGTTCGCTCGCCCTTCCTCGACGCGGAACTCGTCGACTTCGTCCTGTCAGTTCCGCTGTCTGTCCGACTCGACCGAGGCTCCTCGAAGTCCTTGCTTGCAACCGCCGCGAAGGATCTATGGCCGGATGTCGTCCGGCGACGGACCAACAGGGCTTCGGCGCTCCGGTCGCCGCATGGCTCGAGCGCCCGGATGTGAGCGAGATCGAGCGACGCGTGCGGCGCTCCGAGTCGCCACTGATGCACATCCTCGAGGACAATACTCCTTACCCATCGTCGGCTCAATCACGATGGAACCTCATATGCCTCGGTCTGTGGCTCGAACGCCACGAAGAGTGTCTGTACCACGCGTAACGATCGTCATCGCGGTCCAGAACGGTGAGGACTTCGTTGAGGAAGCAGTGCTTAGCGTCCTCGGCCAGACCTATCAAGCGCTCCGACTGCTCGTGGTCGACGACAGATCGACAGATGGAACGCACGCGATCCTGCAGGGACTCGCACGGGTCGACAAACGGGTCGAACTAATGGCCAACGCCGGGGAACCAGGCCTCGCGGGGGCACTCGCGTGTGCATTTGCCGCCGTCACGACCGAATACATCGCGCGCCTCGACGCCGACGACCTCGCGGCTTCTGACCGGATCGAACGGCAGATTGCGTATCTCGACGACCACCCGGGCGTCGGGGTGCTCGGGTCTGCCTCACCGTCTTCGACAAAAACGGTGACCACGGGGTGTGGTCCCTTCCAACTGCCCCGCTTGCAGTGCGTTGGCGGTCTCTTCTCGCCAACCCGTTTCTGCATCCCACCGTAGCTGTCCGTCGAGCAGTACTTGTCGAAGCGAACCTGAACTACGACCCGCGACTTCCTGCAGCCCAGGACTACGACCTCTGGTCGCGGGTACTGAGACACACGGACGGTGCCAATCTCCCGATGCCGCTCGTGCGTTATCGCATCCATGATGGTCAGATGACCTCCGTTCGCCGCGACGACCAACTCGACGTGCACGACCGGGTCGCCGCCCGCACGATCAGCTTTGAGCTGCCGGAAATAGACATCGCGGAATCGCAGGTGCGCGACCTGCGTGCGCTCTTCCACGGGCGGCGGCGAGCCTCCGAGCGATCCGTGTCGAAACCGCCTCTCTGTATCTCGACCTACTCAACCTCTTTCTCAGCGGAAGCGCATCGTCGGGTGCTGACAAGTCGGCCCTCAAGCAGGCGGAGGCACGACGCGTTCTGAGCGCGCTGAACCGCACAGTCGGGCTCGGGCGCGCCCGAAAACTTGCGCTTCGGATCTTGCGACTCGATCCCGCTCTTTCACTCCGCATGTTCTCGTTCGCTGGTTCGCGTGTTCCTGGTAGGCGGAGCCGCTGAGGATCCTTCAGGTCGTCGCTCGAACGTCGGCGGGGGCGCGGAGCGGGTCGCGCTCGAGCTTCACCGGCTCTACAAACTCGCCGGCCACGACGCCATACTCAGGGTCGGCCACGCGAGCGGTCCGCTCGAGGCTGGTGTTTCCGAAATGGAGAACCGCGGCCTGGCCTGGTCCGCCCACGGAGAGGCGAGCAGGCGCGGACATCCGCGTCTCGCTCGACTTGCGCGCGCGGCGGATGATCCCGGTGTCGCTATCGACGCCGTGCTAGGCCGAGAGGATTTTCGGTTTCCGGCGACGGCTCGGCTCGCGGACGTCCCCGGGCCTCCCTTTGAGCTCGCTGATCTCCACAATCTTCATGGCGGATACTTCGATCTCCGCGAGCTCGCTGCCCTCTCGCATCGATTGCCAGTCGTCGTAACGCCTCACGACATGTGGCTCGCAACTGGGCACGGCGCCGAGAGCCGCGCGAGCGCTGGCTCGCCGCCTGCGGCTCGTGTCCTCACCTCCGCGTGTATCCAGCGCTCCTCCGCGATGGAACAGCAGGAAATCTCCGCCGAAAACGCGACATCTATCGTCGCTCGTTGCTTCGTTTCGGCGTACCGAGCCGGGGCCGGCTTCGATCCTCGAGCGCTCAGTCGTGGCGTCGGCGATTGAAGAGCTGCGCGTGATCCCAAACGGCGTCGATCTTTCGATGTTTCGGCTGGGCGATCGAGTCGCCGCTCGGCGTCGTCTTGGAGTCGAAGACGTTGAGCTCGTCCTGGTCTTCGCCGGCCACGGCATACGAACGAGCGACTTCAAGGACTATGCGACATTCGACGCGGCGCTGACGCGCCTCGGCTCGAGCGAGGGCGGACGGATCACGGCATTCGCTCTCGGCTCGGACGGTGAGCGGACTCTCGAGCGTGGACGCATGACTGTTCGCGAGGTGAGACTCTTACCTCACACCGGGGTTGTTGAGTACCTCCGTGCCGCAGATCTCTACCTCCACGCGGCGCGGGCCGAGACCTTTCCCTTGACGATCCTCGAGGCCTTAGCCTGCGGAGTTCCGGTCGTCGCCTCGGCGGTTGGCGGCGTGCCCGAGCAGATCACGCCACAAACGGGCATCCTCGTTGTACCGGGCGATCCGGATGCGCTGGCCGCCGCCGTCTCAATGCTCGAGGACGATCCGGAGCGGCGAACACGAATGGGATTTGCCGCTGCGCGCTGCGCGGAGGAGCACTACTCACTTCAGCGCCAGTCGACCGCCTTCCTCGACTGGTTCGCCGAGCTAGTTGAGCCGGGGAGGACGGAGCAAACCCCTTAACCGGACGACGACACGCCCCCGGCAACGCACCATCAGCGTCGAGATCCGGAGCTCACGAAGTCCTCCCGTATACGCCGACAAGTGCCGATGCAGCCGCATTCGGCGAGAAATGCGCGGAGCATGCTCCAACGCCGCCGCACCCGCCTGGCGTCTCAATTCACCATCTTCGAGGAGCGTCCTGACCGCGGTACGAAGGTTCGCAGCATCGACAAGCGTCACCGCGGCCCCTAGATCGGTAAGTCC
>CAVQKS010000015.1:0-64036 GCA_963713155.1 uncultured Thermoleophilia bacterium | reverse complement strand
GGGCCGGCGACCGGCGGGGTGAAGTAGTCATGAGCTCGATTCGTGGTCTGGCCGCCGTGGCCGGACGAGACGTAATCTAGGCGGTCCAGCCGTCAAGTAGCAGCTGTCGCTCGGACCGGGAAAGAGCGTCGGAGGATTTGGGGAGAACTTCGCGCAGGGCTATGGCGTGGGCGGCAATCCGTACATCGACGGGTCGGGCATCGGCCTCCAGGCGTCGGACATCGGGTGGTGTGGGGTTGTCACCGCAGCGAGTATCGCCTCGCGCACACTTTCTGAAAAGCGAAGGTCCGGTTGTCCGGCCGGGCTCGAGGCCACGCTGATCGTCACGCCCTGGCGGCTGCTCTGATCATGTCGACCACGTGGTTGACGCCCACCGGCAGCCGCCCGACCTCCGCGAGGCGAGCAACCAACCGTCGGATCCGCCACGCTCTCGGCGGCCGTGCTCGCGACTTCGTCGCAACACCTACTCTGCGAGCGTGTCGACGACGACCGGACGTCCGCTGCTCGCCGTCGGCGGCCCGACCGCCGGCATCCCGCAAGGACGAGCTCGTCGCGTTCGTGCGAAGCTCGCTGGCCGACATCGTGATCGACGCGGGGCGCGCCGGTGCTCGTCGTCCCGCCCGACCACACGCGCCTGCACTCCCGGGCGGGCGAGATCGCCGCGCCACTCGTGGTGTTCTCGAGCGAGGTCGAGCGCGCGACGTGATGCCGGCCGCTCGGGACGCACCGGCCGCTCGGGCCGGCCGAGGCGCAGCTGATGTTCGGCGACGCGATCGGCCCGGCGCGCCTACTGCTTCACGACTGGCGCGACGACGTGAAGCGGATCGGCGAGCTCTCGGCGGAGGAGGTCGACGAGATCGTCGGCGCGCCCGCTCGGGCTGTCGCTGCCGTTCTTCACGAACCGCGCGCTTGTCGACGACAGCTACGACCTCGTCGTCTCGATCGGGCAGGTCGTGCCGCACGAGGTGGCCGGGTTCGGCGGCTACACGAAGCACGTCTCCATCGGGCTCGGCGGCCCGAGACGATTCAGCGCAGCCACTTCTTCAGCGCCGTCCACGGGATCGAGCACACGATGGCCGGATCGACGCGCCGGTTCGGCAGCTGCTCGACCTCGGCTTCGACCGCTTCCTCGAGCCGCGTTGCCGCGTCCTGTTCGTGCTCACCGTTGTCGAGGCGCGCACGACGGACCGGTCCTGCGCGGCGTCTTCTCGGCGAAGGCGGCACTCGCTCGACGGGAGGCGACGCGTTCAGGGAGGCGGTCGCGCTCTCGGCCGAGGTCAACATCGAGACGGTCGAGCTCCGTTCCACCGGTGCGTCGCCTACCTCGACCCGGAGGAGTACCGCTCGACGTGGCTCGGCGAACAAGGCGATCTATCGCACGCGACTCGCGATGGCCGACGGCGGCGAGCTTTCGTCATCGCACCGGGCGTCGACACGGTTCGGCGAGGACCCCGTCGTGGACGTGCTGATCCGGCGACACGGCTATCGCGGCCGCGAGGCGGCGCTTGCAGGCGATGGCCGCGATCCCGAGCTGGCGGCGAACCTCGCGGCCGTCGCGCATCTGATTCACGGCTCGACCGAGGGGCGCTTCAATGTCACCTACGCGCCCGGCCCCGAGCTCTCGCGCGCCGAGATCGAGGGCGTCGGCTTCCGCTACCTGCCGCTCGAGGAGGCGCTCGAGCGCTTCCTGCCCGACGACGATCGACATCCCGAACCCGGGGCTCGGGCTATGGCGGATCTGAAAGCCGACCGCTACATCGAGGGCGGCGGCGCTCGGGCTCGATCTCTATCGCGGCGTCGCCGGGCTGCCGATCGTCAGTCCGCACGGACACATCGACATCCGGCTCTTCGCCGATCCCGCCGGCGCGGCTCGAGCCGCCCGGCCGGCTCTTCGTCACGAGCGACCACTACGTCGTGCGGATGCTCTACTCGCAGGGCGTGCCGCTCGAGCAGACGGGCGGCGGGGCGGGTCGACGACCGGGCTGTCTGGCAGCTGCTCGCCGACAACGTCGACCTGTTCGCGCTCACGCCGACCGGGCTCTGGCTGCGCGAGACGCTCGCGACGGTGTTCGGGATCCACGACGCCTCGACCCGGCCTCCGCCGATGCGATCTACGACGCGATCGAGGAGCAGCTCGCGACGCCGGAGTTCGCCCCGCGCGGCGCTGCTCGACCGTTTCGGCGTCGAGTGCCTGGCGACCACCGACCCCGCGGGCGCGCCGCTCGACGACCACCGCGGCCTCGCGCCGGCCGCATCCGGCCGACGTTCCGCCCCGACGCGGTCGTCGCGCTCGACGCCCCCGGCTGGCGCGAGGCGCTAGCCGAGCTCGAGGCTGCGCGCCGCGAGTCGGCGACTACGCGGCGTTTCTCGAGGTGCTGACCGAGCGGCGCGCGGCGTTCAAGGCGCTCGGCGCGACCGCGACCGATCACGCGGCGACGAGCGCCGACACGACGCGGCTCGCGCACGCCGACGCGTCCGCGCTCTTCGCGTCGGCGCTCGCGGGCAGCGTCTCGCCCGCCGAGGCGCGCCGCTTCGAGGCGCACATGCTCAACGAGTTCGCGCGCATGAGCCTCGACGACGGGCTCGTCATGCAGCTCCACGTCGGCAGCCTCCGCGACCACAACGGGCCGCTCGCCGCGCGCTTCGGCCCCGACCTCGGCGCCGACATCCCGGTCGCGACCGACTGGACGCGCGGCCTGCGGCCGCTGCTCGAGGCGTGCGGCAACGATCCGGGCTTCGCCCTCGATCCTCTTCACGCTCGACGAGAGCACCTACAGCCGCGAGCTCGCGCCGCTCGCCGGCCACTACCCGGCGGTCCTGCTCGGCTGCCCCTGGTGGTTCCACGACAGCCCGGCGGGCATCGACCGCTTCCTCGACCGCGTCGTCGAGACGGCGGGCATCTACAACCTCGCCGGCTTCGTCGACGACGCGCGCGCGCTCACGGCGCTGCCCGGCGCGGCACGACCTCTGGCGCCGCCGCACGTGCGGCTGGCTCGCGCGCAAGGTCGAGGCCGGCTTCCTCGACGAGGACGAGGCGCGCCGCCTCGCGCACGAGCTCGCCTACGGGCTCGTCGCAGCGCGCCTATCGGCTGACTAGACGCCGCTGAAGGCGTCGAAGCCGCCGTCGACCGGGACGACGACGCCGGTGACGAACGACGCGGCGGCGCTGCACAGCCAGACGACGGTGCCGGCGACCTCGTGCGGCTCGCCGAAGCGGCCCAGTCGGCGTCGCCGCGACGATCCGCTCGCCGCGCTCGGTCAGCGCGCCCGACTCGTCGAGCAGGAGCGCGCGGTTCTGCTCGCCGACGAAGAAGCCCGGCGCGACCGCGTTGACGCGAACGCCGCGCGGCGCGAGCTCGACGGCGAGCCAACGCGTCAGGTTCTCGACCGCCGCCTTCGCCGCGCCGTAGCCGACGACGCGCGTGAGCGCGCGGTGAGCCGCGAGCGACGAGACGTTCACGATCGACGCCGCCGTCCGCGATCATCTGCGCCGAAGACCTGGCACGGCAGCAGCGTGCCGTGGAAGTTCAGCCTCACGACCTCGTCGAGCGCCGCGACGGCAGCTCGAAGAAGGTCTGCTCGCCGATCGTCGCGGCCGGCGACGTTGCCGCCCGCGGCGTTGACGAGGACGTCGAGCGGCCCCAGCGGTCGAGCTCTCGCGCGGGCGCGCTCGAGCTGGCGCGCGTCGAGCACGTCCGCTTCGAGGACGAATGCGCATTCCCGAGGCTCGCGCGCGAGCGCTTCCAGCCGGTCGCGGCGCCGCGCGAGCAGCGCCGACCCGGGCGCCCGCGGCGGCGAGGCCGCGCGCGATCGCGCCGCCGAGCACGCCGGACGCGCCGGTCACGACGGCGACCCGATCCTCGAGACCGAAACTCCAATCCCTGATTTCCAGGCTGATACAAGCACGGTCGTGCGGCTGAGCGTCATCACCGACGAGATCGACCCCGGCCTCGCGCCGGCCCTGGACGTCTGCGAGGAGCTCGGGATCGATGCCGTCGAGCTGCGCACGCTCGACGGCTGTCAGATCGTCGAGTCACTCGCCGCCGAGCTCGCCGGCGCATCCGAGAGGAGCTCGACCGGCGCGGTTTCGCCGTCTCTGCGCTCGCTTCCCCGTTCCTCAAGTGCGACCGCGGCGAGGACCAGGACGCCGTGCTCGCCTCGAACGCTGCGCTCCGCCCGGCGGTCCTGGCGCGCCCGTCGTGCGCGCGTTCGGCTACTGGCGCGAGCCCGATCCCGCGCCGCACTGCCCGACCTCGGCCGGCGCTGCGACGAGCGGCGGCGACGCGAGCGATGCTGCGGGCATCACGCTCGCGCTTGAGAACGAGCACGAGTGCAACGTCGCCACCGCCGTCGAGGCGCGCGCCGCGCTCGACGCGTGCCGACTCGTCGCAGCTGCGCCTCATCTGGGACCCGGGCAACGCCGCGATGCTCGACCCGGCTGCGTGGACCGGGCTCGGCGGCCTCGACACGATCGTCGATCGCATCGTGCACGTCCACCTGAAGGACGTCAGCCCGGCGGGGGAGTGGACGCGGATCGGCGACGGCATCGTCGACTTCCGGGCGCAGCTCGACTGTCTCGCGCAGGCGGGCTACGACGGCTATCTCTCGTTCGAGACGCACTATCTGCGCGACGGCAGCGGCGAGCTCGCGACGCGGGACTGCATCGCGGCGCTGCGCTCGTCGCTAGGCCGCGTGAGCTCGCGTGACGCTGCGCTACGGCCTGATCGGTGCAGGCGTCGTCGCGGAGATGCATCTCGACGCGATCGCGGCGCTCGACGACGTCGAGCTCGTCGGGATCACGGCGCACGACCACGGAGCGCGCATCGGCGCGCGCGCAGCACGTACGGCTGCCCGCGCGTTCGCCGACCATCGACGAGCTGCTCGCGCTGGAGCCGGACGTCGTCGTCGTTGCCACGCCGCACCCGTCGCACGCCGAGCGCTCGACGATCGCGGCGCTCGAGACGGGCGCGCACGTCCTGTGCGAGAAGCCGCTCGCGCCCGAGGCGCGCGAAGCCGACGCGATGATCGCCGCAGCCGACCGCGCGGGCCGGCTGCTCGGCGTGTGCTTCCAGCAGCGCTTCCGGCCGGTGATCGCCGCCGCCCGCGAGCTGATCGCGAGGGCAGGCTCGGGGCGCTCGTCGCGTCGTCGATCGTCGACCCGCTCTACCGTCCGAACGCGTACTACCGCACGGCGGGCTGGCGCGGCACGTGGGAGGGCGAAGGCGGCGGCGTGCTGATGAACCAGGCGCCGCACACGCTCGACCTGCTCTGCCACCTGGCGGGCCCGCCCGCGACGGTGTGGGGCGTGTCGCGGCGGCGGTCGCAGCCGATGGAGGCCGAGGACACGGCGACGGCGCTGCTCGAGTACGGCGGACGGCGCCGTCGGCACGTTGGCTGTCTCGACGATCGAGCCGGGGGTGCAGCGCATCGAGCTCGTCGGCGACCGCGGCCGGATCGAGATCGTCGGCGAGTCGCTCGCCTTCGAGCGCTTCGAGCCGCCGCTCTCGGAGCACCTGCCGAGCGCGACGGAGATGTTCGAGCAGCCGGCGATCGTGAGCGAGAGCGTCGAGCTTCCGGCCGGGCGCGGCGACCACCTCGACGTGCACCGGATTTCGCAGCGGCGATCCGCACGGGAACGAGCCGCGCGTGCCGGCGCGCGACGCGCTCTGGTCGCTGGAGCTCGCGAACGCGATCGTCCTCTCGACGCACACCGGCAGGGCCGTGCCGCTGCCGGTCGACCGAGACGCGTACGCGGCGCTGCTTGCCGACCTCCGCTCCGGGAAGGTCGCGACGCCCTGACGAGGATCGCCTTCTCGAATCTCGCGGCGCCCGCGTGGACGCTCGAGCGCGCGGTCGAAGCTGTTTCCGAATACGGCTACGACGGGCTCGAGCTGCGGCTGCTCGACGGCGAGCCGATCGATCCGCTCTCGCTTGACGCAGGGACGCGGCGGTCGGTCGGATCGGCCCTCGACGGGGTGCCGCTCGTCGCCCTCGACACTTCGATCGAGCTGGCCCGGCCGTTCGAGCGCGAGCTCCCTGCCGCGCTCGAGCTGGCGACCGAGTGGGGAGCGTCGACCGTGCGCGTGTTCGGCGGCGAGTCGCAGGCGCTCGACGACATCGCGCGACGGCTCGAGCCCAGGCTCGCCCGCGCGACGGCAGCTCGGAGTGACGGTCGCGCTCGAGACCCACGATGGCTTCTCGAGCGCGGCGCTGGTCGGCGAGTTGTTGCGCCGCGTTGACAATCCGTCCCTCGCAGCGCTCTGGGACGTCCACCATCCGTACTGTGTCGGCGAGTCGCCGGACGACGTCGTGCGTGCGCTCGGAACGCGCATCCACCTCGTGCACGTGAAGGACGCGCGCCGCCGCGGCGACGGCTGGGAGCTCGTCCCGCTCGGCGAGGGTGACGTGCCGGTACGCGGGAGCCTTGCCGCGCTCGCCGCGGCGGGCTACGACGGCTGGCTGACGGTCGAGTGGGAGAAGCGGTGGCATCCGGAGCTGGCGGAGCCGGAGGTCGCGCTGCCCCGCGAGCTCGAGACCATAACGCGCTGGTTGGCCTAGGAGAACAGCGGGACGAGGTTCCGTCGCGCTGCGAGCTCGTCCATCGTCTCGTCCGACGGCCGCGATTCGTAGCGGCTCGCGGCGTCGAGCACCTTCGGCAGCAGCGCCACGTCGCCGACGGTGTTCAGGAAGACGCCGGCCCGGCCGAGCACCCAGTGCACGGCCAGGTCGATGTCGTCCTGCTCGCTGCAGCGGCTCGTACCACGTTGCGGTCGTCTGCTCGCGGCCGTCCCAAGGGGCGAGCGTGATCGCTCTTGATCGTCTGCATCGGCGACGCCGCGCTCGGCGCACACGGCGGAGAGCGCCTCGAAGTCGGACGCGTAGCGCTCGTCGCGCATCTGGACGTAGCTGTACGGGAGGAGCACCGAGTCGAACGGGAAGCGCTCGAGGCTGCGGCGATGCATCCTCGCCACCGTCAGGCCGTGCCCGGTGACGCCGATGAAGCGGACGAGGCCTTCGTCGCGCGCCTCGACCGGCGCTTCGAGCGCGCCGCCTTCGCGCAGCGCGGTCTCCCACTCGATCACGTCGACGAGGTTGTGCAGCTGGATCAGGTCGACCTGATCGACGCCGAGGCGATCGAGCGAGCGCCGAATCTCCTCGCGCGCCCCGGCGCGGTCGCGCTGCCCGGTCTTCGTCGCGAGGAAGAAACGGTCGCGGTGCTGCGCCAGCCACGGCGCGAGCCGCAGCTCCGCGTCGCCGTAGGACGCGGCGGTGTCGATGTGGTTGATGCCGTGCTCGAGCAGCAGCTCGAGCGTCGGGTCCGCCTCGTCCTGCGTCAGGGAGCCGAGCGCCGCGGCGCCGAAGAGCGTCCGCGTGCTCTCGTGGCCGGTGCTTCCGAACGGCGCCTTCGCGATCACCTCGTGAGATTAGCTTCCCGCGTAGGATCCTGCCGCGTGCCGCTTGACCTGATCGCCGTCGGTGACGTGATGCTCGATGGGGCCCTCCCGGCGCCCGTCGCCGGTGGTCGCGTCCACGGCCGCATCGAGCTGCGAGCGGGCGGTTCGGCCGCCAACGCGGCCCTGGCGGCCGCGCGGTCTCGGCGCGACTGCGGCGGTTGTTGGCCGCGTCGGCGCGGACGCCGCGGGCCGGCTGGTCGCGGACACGCTCGCAGCGGCCGGCGTCGAGCCGTTGCTCGCGCGCGACGTCGAGGCGCGCACCGGGCTGCGTCGTCGTCGTCGGAGGCACGTCCATCGTCGCCGATCCCGGGGCGAGCGTCCGCCTTGCACCGCACGATCTCCCAGCGACGCCTCGAGGCGGGTGCCGTCCTGGTCTCGGGCTACTCGCTTCTGCAGCCGGGGCCGGAGGCCGCGGCGCGCACGGCGCTCGAGCGCGCGCGAACAGACTGGCCTCGCCGTCGATGCAGCGTCGGCGCGTCTCGTTGCGGCGTTCGGTGTCGATCGCTTCCTGGAGGCGACGGGACGGCCGACGTTCTGCTTGCAAACGCCGATGAGGCCCGGACGCTGACCGGGCTCGACGCCGATGACGCGGCTCGCTGGCGCTCGCGCTGCGCTATCGCGTCGTCTGCGTCAAGCTCGGCCGCGCCGGCGCGATCGCGGCGAGCGGCGAAGACCTCGTGCGGGTTGAGGTGCAACCCGTCGATCGCGTCGACACGCTTGGCGCCGGCGACGCGTTCGCCGGTGGATTCCTCGTCTCGCTTGCGCGTGGCGTGGCTCTCGCTATGGCGCTCCGCATCGGCTGCGATGCCGCAACGGCTGCTCTGCTCGGCTGAGTCCCTGGTGCTTCTGGCGTCGAGAAGCCCGCGCGTCAGCGTGCGGTCGCTTAGACGTGCAGCACGGCTGTGCGTCTCTGTGTGACCGCACGAGTCGCGATCGAGACGGCGAGTCCTGAGAGCGCGGCGGCGCTGGCGCTTGTGATGAGCAGGAGTCCGGAGGCGAGCGAAAAGTTGATCGCGATGTTCCTGCCGACGCCGAGGGCGAGCAGAATGCCGGCGGTAGCGCCGACATTTGCGACTGCGCCGCCGGCGGTGATCGGGATGACGCCGCTGCGGCGCTGAGGCAAAGCACGCAGAGCGTCGTCGACGGCGAGAAGTGGAAGCCGAGAGCAGTGAGCAGCAACACGCTGCCGAGCGCACGCGTCGTCCAGCAGGTGAAGAGATAGAGCCCGGCGACGATCACGTTGCGCCTGACCGCCGGCCGCTGTTTGAGCCGCTACCTGCTCGGAGACGCGGCGTAGGTGGCGGCTGCGGCGAAGCACGGGCACGCTGGCGAGCCGGCGCTCGCCAACAGCAGCGCGAAGCATCCGAAACCGAACGCGACGACGATCAGCAGCGGCCCCCGGAAGCTCGCCGAACTCGTCGCGGTCGCCGAGATCGACAGGGGCAGCATCGCGACCGCGTCGACCATCCCGAGGGAGACGATCGAGAGCGTGATCGCCTCGAGCCCGATCCGGATACCCCCGAGCCTGCGCAGCGTCCCGATCTTGACTAGATAGTCGAGGCGGAACGGGAGCACCACGCCGCTCGCGGCCGCGGCACCGACCGATGCGAGACAGCGAGCCTGGTCTGGCTGCTGCTCGGGCGGGAATAGCCGGTGCCAGCCGCGCGCACGCACGATGAAGCTCGTGAAGTAACAGACGGCGGCGATGGCGACGAGAAACGTCCTTGCGTGGGCGAGAGGCCAGCTCGAGTGAGTCAACCGCTGGCCGACCAAGATGCAGCCGGAAAGAGTGATCAGCGCGAAGACGACGCTCCCGACCGTGCGACCGCGGCCACGCGCCCACGCGACTCCGAGCAGGGATCTCAGCTTCATGCGGGACGCGGAAGCGTGGCGCTCCTCGCTCTCGAGGTCAGCAGTAAGTCGGAGAGCACCTCGGAGCCCCGGGCGGCTTCGTGCACAAGCACACGCCGGTGCATTGTAGCCCACGAATCGTTGACCCCATGCTCCGCCCGGATCGAGGCCTCCGTCCGCCGCCGGTAGACGGGATGCATTCGCCCAGTCCGAGCATGTCGGCCGGTGCTTTCGACTCCGATCTGGGCGGTGTGAAAGCTCGCAGTGCGTGAGTCGAGTTGCTTGTCAGCTTGTTCTCTGCGTTCGTGACGAGAGGCCCTGGCGGGCCTCTCGTCGGTGGAGCGAGGTGGCGCGGGTCAGCGCGTCGAACCTCGGCTGAAGAGCGTCGCCGCTGCCTTCGACAGCCGGCCGCGGAGGGTCGCCACGTCGGAGGTGTGCGCACCGGTGATCTCGAGCAGGTACTGGAAGCGGCCTGCCGTGAAAACGATTGCGATCTGCGAGGTCGATCCATTCGGCAGCAGGTAGCCGTGGCTTCCGGCGATGCCGGGCACCGTGAACTGCGAGTACGTACCGCCCAGCGTGCGGGCTTGGTCGAACTCCGACCGAGCCTCGCGCTGCGCTCCGGCCGCCGACCGGAACTGGGCCACGATGCTCCAGCCGAGGGTTGCGGCGCTCGTGCTGCGGAGCGGCTCGCGGAGGCCGTTCAGGAATCCGTTGCCCGCAAGCCCGTCCGCCGAGCCCGAGTGCATCGCCCATTGCGCCGCAGAGGTGACGGCGACCGGGCAGGCGACCGACCAGAACCCCGGGAAGTCGCCGAGCGACAGGACGCGGCCGTAAAGGGGAGCCGCCGAGGCCGTTGCGTCGGACTGGCCGGGCGTCTGGGCGAGTGCCGCACCGCCTGCGGTCAGTGCGATCATGCAGGTGGTCGCGATCAGTGCGAGCTTCGTTGAATGCCGTGCGGACATGACCTTCCTCCTCGTGTCGTGTGATCCGTCTTTGTGCTGGGTGGTCATGTGAGCGACGGTAGGAGAGGCCGCTCGTCGCGTCGCTCGCGCGCTCGACACTCCAAGTGTCAAATGCACGACAGTCGGCGTAGACTCGGCCGATGGAGTGGCAGCTCCTCGCCCGGCGTCTCTTCCGAGGACGCGCAGCGGGTGCTCTGGAGCGTCGGGTCCTACGCCGGCTGCTCGAGGTGTCCGAGGCGTACGGCGGGGCGTCGCCCGGCACCGTGATCCCGCTGACCCAGGAGCAGTTAGCCGCCCTCGTAGGCACGTCGCGCGCGACCGTCAACGCCGTTCTGTCCGCCGAGCGCGAGCGCGGCACGCTCAGCCTGGGGCGCGGAAGGACGACGCTCACCGATCCGGCTGCACTGGCCCACCGGGCGGGCGTTGCCCCGGGGCGCACCTGATGGCGGACGTCTTCGTCTCCTACTCGCGGCGCGACGGCGAGTTCGCGCGCCGACTCGTCGACGGGCTCGAAGAGCGCGGCAAGGATGTGTGGGTCGACGTCGAGGGGATTCGCGATGCGGAGGTCTTCCCGGCCGTGCTGCGAGCGGCGGTCGAGCAGAGCGACGGGTTCGTCTTCGTGATCAGCCCCGACTCGGTCGCGTCCGTCTACTGCGAGCAGGAGGTCGACGCACGCTCTCGAGTTGAACAAGCGCATCGTCCCGCTGCTGCTCCGACAGGGTTCCGGACGAGGCGGTGCCGGAGGGCATCCGCGTTCGCAACTGGATCGCGTTTGGCGACGGTGCGGCGTTCGAGCCTACGCTCGAGCGCGTGCTCGAGGCGCTCGACACCGACCTCGAGTGGGCGCGAGAACATACGCGTTGGCTCGTCAAGTCGCTCGAGTGGGACACCGGCGCCGCGAGAAGAGCCTCCTCCTGCGCGGGTCGGAGCTGGCGGCGGCCGAGGCGTGGCTCGGGCGTGCATCCGGCAAGGAGCCCGAGCCGACCGAGCTGCAGCGCGAGTACGTCGCGGCGAGCAGGCAGGCCGCAGCGCGGCGGCAGCGAGCCCTGCTTGCGGTTGCCGGCGCGGTCGCGGTCGTGTCGCTCGGGCTGCTCGTGTTCGCTCTGATCTCGCGGAACCAAGCGATCAGCGCACGCAACACGGCCCGGTCGCAGGCGCTCGCCGCCGAGAGCGAGACGCAGACGGCCGTCGACCCGGAGCGCGCGATCCTGCTTGCGGTCGCGGCCCTGCATCAGAAGTCGACGCCGGAGGCGACGTTCGCGCTGCGCGGCGCGCTGGACGCGTCGCCGATCCGCCTGCGGCTTCCGGACGCGGGACCGCAGACGTGCGGCGGGCAACAACTCGCGGCGCCCGGCGTCGCCTTCAGCCCGAACGGCCGCCTGCTCGCGGAGGGGCTGTGCGGCGGCGTCGTCGTGCTCGCCGACGCGAAGACGGGCCGCATCGTCCGTCGCATCCACGTTGGGGCCGATCCGTTCGGTGGCGCTCTGGCGTTCAGCCCCGACGGGCGGGCGCTCGCCGCGTGCTGCCGCAACGGCATCGTCGTGCTCGATCCGTCGACGGGGCGCGTCCGAGCTGTCGGGCCGCGTCTGAACAGCAGTCAGATTGTCTTCGCATTCGATCCGAAGGCGCCGGTACTGGCGGTCGCTCAGGTCGGCCGGCTCGTCTTCTGGAACTACGAGACGGGCGAGCGCCGAAGCTTCACGTATCCGGGCAGGCCAGATGCGGTGTCGTTCGCGTTCAATCCCGACGGCCGGCGCCTCGCCGTTGCGATCAACGGCGGGCCCGATTCGCCCGGCCTCGCGCTCGTCGACGTTCGCACGGGCCGGGTGCTCAAGACCGTCGACGGCGCCGGCTCCGCCGTTGCGTTCTCGTCCGACGGCAGGAGCCTGGCCGTCGCCGACTGGACGGTCCCGAACGACGTCGGCCGTGTCGTCTTGCGCGACCCTGCGACGCTTAAGCTGCGGCGCGTGCTCGTCCAGGTGACCGCGGTCCAGTCGACCGCGCTCGCCTTCAGCCCCGACGGCACGCGTCTCGCCTACGGCTACGCCGACGGCACCGCGGGCCTCGTGTCGGTGCAGACGGGTCAGCAACTCGCCTCGTACCTCGGGCAGACGGCGGCGATCGTCGGCGTCGCCTTCAGCCCGGACGGGCGACTCGTGGCGACTGGATCCGCCGACGGGACGACGCGGATCTGGCGTGCATCCGGGGACGAGCAGCGGCTGATCGCCCCGGGCGAGACCCTCGACGCGTTCGCGGATCCCGCCGCGGGCCTCATCGCGATCCTCGAACGGCCGACGAGCCGGGGGTCGGCGCTCGTGGTCCAGACGTGGCGGGGGCCGCGCTCGACCCGCGGGAAGCCGCTCGAGGTCTCGCCGACGGTGAACGTCGACGCCGAGTTCCTGAGCGCCGACGGGCGCTACGCCGGCATCGTCCCGATTGTCGGCAACGGCGCGACAGGGCCGATCAGGATCTGGGACCTCGTCGAGCGGCGCCTCGTCCGGACGCTCCCTCCCGCGCCGTCACCGGAGGGCGGCGAGCCGACGTTCAGCCCGAACGACATGCTGCTCGCGATGGGCGTCCCGCCCGCGCCGGTGCGCGTCGGCCTGCGGCGCCGCAACGGGCCGCCGCCGCGCCGGCCAGCGCTCGCGCTCGTCGACCTGCGCACCGGCAAGCGCCGCATCCTCGGCTCGACCGCGTGCGGGTCGGGCTGGCGGAGTCAGCCCTTCAGCGCCGATGGGAAGCTCGTGGCAGGCGGGAGCTTCTGCGGGCAGGTGCACGTATGGGACGTAGCTACCGGCAAGACCGTCGGCCGCCCGTTCAGCATCGGCGGAGAGCTGGCACGGATCGCCTTCAACCCGGAGGGGACGCAACTCGCGGTCGCGTCGTGGAACGGCACCGTGACGATCGCGGACGTCACCACCGGCAAGATCGTCGCGCAGCTCACCGGCGACACGAGCGGCGTGACCGACGTTGCGTACAGCCCCGACGGCCGTTACCTGGCGACGGTCAGCCTCGACCATGCTGCTCGCGTGTACGACGCGCACACGCTCCGCGAGCTGCGCGTCCGAGACGATCCGGACGCGCTCAACGACGGGCTCGCGTTCGCTTCGGACGGCCGATCGATCGTCACGGTCGACAGCCAGAACGTGATCCGCGTCTGGGATGCGTGCACCGACTGCGAGAGCCCGAAGGCGCTGCTCGCGCTCGCGCGCCGGCGCGTCACGCGGACGCTGACGGCGCAGGAAGCGCGCACGTTTGGAGTCGGCTGAGTCGAACGTGCGCGCAGCGAGCGAGTGGCTGAGCGAGGTGGTGGCAGCGGAGCGGCGTGGCGAGCTGCTCACCGCATTCGATCTGGCGGAGCGCGGGCTCTCCGAGCATCCTCGCGACGTCGCGCTGCGCCATCGCGCCGTGCTCGAGCTCGCGCGTGCGGGCTCGACGGCGCAGGCCGCGGCTCGCTTCCGGGAGTACGGGCTCGGGGACGTTGCGGGCGAGGATGTCCGTTCGCTCGAGGCGAGGATCGCGAAGGATGTCGCGCTCGCCGCCGACGGCGAGAGGCGCCGTGACCTGGCGCTCCACTCGGCGGCGCTGTACGAGGCGGTGTTCACGGAGACAGGCGGGTACTATCCGGGCGTCAACGCAGCGACGCTGAGGCTCGTCGCCGGGGACGCAGAGGAAGCCGAACGCCTCGCCCGCCGTGTGCTCGGGATCCTCGTCCGCGGAGAGGACGCCGACTACTACGCGCTCGCGACCGAGGCCGAGGCGCTCCTCCTCGTCGGCGACGTCGAGCTTGCGGCCGCCGCGGTCGAGCGGGCTGCCGGGGCGCACGAAGGCGACTTCGCAGCGGTCGCAACCACGCGTCGGCAGTTGCGGCTCGTCTGTGAGCTCAGGGGCATCGACCAGTCGGTCCTCGCGCCCCTCGCCGGCCCTCTCGTCGTTCACTACTGCGGGCACCGGATCGGCGGGCTCGAGCGGAGTGGGGATCAGGCGCTCGAGGAGGCGATCGCCGGCGAGGTGGCGCGTGCACGACCCGCCTATGCCTACGGGTCGCTCGCCGCCGGGGCGGACATCCTCTGGGCAGAAGCGCTGCTCGCGAGCGGTTGCGACCTTCATGTCGTCCTTCCGTTTCGCCGTGACGAGTTCGTCGAGACGTCGGTGGCCGATGCCGGCACCGGCTGGACCGGCCGGTTCGAGAACTGCCTGGAGGCCGCCGCCGAGGTGAGCTACGCCACGGAAGGGTCGTTCCTCGGCGATGACGTCCTCTACCGGTACTGCTCCGAGCTCGCGATGGGGCTCGTCCTGCTGCGCGCCCGGTTCCTCGACGCCGAGCCGATGCAGCTGGCCGTCTGGGACGGTGCGCCGGGTCGCGGAGCGGCGGGAACAGCGGTCGACGTGGCGACGTGGCAGGCTCGAGGGCTCAGGACGAACGTCGTCGCGCCCGGGGCCAGAAGCCGTTTGGAGGCCGGCGGGCGGTCGCCCCGTTCGTCCGGTCGAGTCGTCCGGGCGCTGCTGTTCGGCGACGTTCGGGGCTTCTCACAGCTTGAGGACCAGCAGCTGCCTGCGTTCGCCGAGCACGTCCTCGGTTCGTTCGCGCGGGTGCTCGACCAGCACGGCGAGGACGTCCTGTTTCGCAACACGTGGGGCGACGGCATCTACGTCGTTCTGTCGGACGCCGCCGTGGGTGCCCCTTGCGCGCTCGCGCTCCAGGCTGCGATGTCCGCGCTCGACCTCCCGGCCCACGGGCTTCCCACGGATCTCGGCCTTCGCCTCGCCGGCCACGTGGCCCCCGTCTTCCCCGTGCACGATCCGGTGCTCGGAACGCGCGCGTTCATGGGGTCGCACGTGAGCAGGACGGCGCGTGTCGAGCCGGTCACGCCGCCGGGTGTGGTCTACGTGACCGAAGCCTTTGCGGCTGCACTCGAGCTCGCGGGAAGCAGCCACGTCGCCGAGTACGTCGGCCACATGCCTGCCGCCAAGGACTTCGGCCGACTGCGCATGTACCGGCTCGCGGAGCGGTCGGAAAGATAGGTGCGCCCAGCGGGCCTACGCGTCAGCCACGATGGCGACCGTGGAGAGTGTCTAACAACTTCCACGGACCGTGCTCCACGACCGCGAATGCGGGTGCGGGGTTTCGGCCTTCGAGGCAGTGTTGTCGCGGCGATCGTGGTGGTGGCGCAGGTCGACCCAGCGATGCTGGGCCGTAACGGTTGCGGCCCCGACCACGAGTCCGAGTATCAACGCCGCCGCGAGGGAGTAGCTTCGCCAGGTCGCTCCTTGTACTTCCCGACGCGTGGTGAGACGCAGGTCTTCGCTACTGCTGCTCAGGGCGCGTTTGAGGTACACGACCACGTGAACGCCAACGAGCACAAGCCAGATAACCGCCGCGGGGCCGTGGAGGCGACGGGCAATCTGGAGCGCGTGCTCGTGTAGCACGCCCATAGCAACGCCGCTGCTGAAGAGGATGACCGTTGCTGCTACAAGCAGCGGCGCGAGCAACCGCATCGCCAGCTGCGGGGGCCCTTGGGCCACGTAGGGGCGGCTGCGCGTGTAGTAGCGGGCAAAGCGCCAGCCGGTGCTCCCCAACTTCAAGAGAACGGCCGGGATCAAGGCAAGACCGACGAACACGTGCAGCGACATGAATGTGTGGACGCCGAGGACGATCGTCGCCAACTCGACGAGGATCGGAATCAGCAGGAGCACCCCGACCGCGGCGGTCAGGCGCTCATTCCCGTCCGGGTTCATCCGCCTTCGCACTCTTCGTCATTCTCGAGGAAACCCGGCAGCCGATAAAGATCAGAGCGAGCGGTCCTGCCGCGGAGGTGACACCCAGCCACTTCGAGCGCCCCATCGGCCGCGAACGTACGCGCGCTGCCGAACCATCCAGTTCCGGCGCGTCTACGCCAACGAGGCGACTGGCCCCGCGCGTAATCGGGACACTCCTTAGACGCCGAGCGGGTCCAGCTCGACGACGCGCCTCTCGTCGCCGGCGCGCACGAGTGCTTCCGCCGCCTCGAGGACATGGAGCGCCAGCTCGCCGCTCGCACGGTGCGGGCGGTTTTCGCGGAGTGCCTCTGCGAGGTCCTGGATGCCGAGGCCGCGCGCGTCGCGATCGCCGTAGGTCTCGTACGGGACCGGCTTCGGCTCGTCGCGGCCGATCGCGAGGAGCAGGTCGCCGCCGAAGGCATTCGCGTCGGGGAGGGTGAGGGATCCGACGGTGCCGAAAACGCACATTCCGCTCACGTACTGCTCGCGTGACTCGAAGCCGACCGTGAGCGTGGCGAGAACGCCGTTCGCGAAGCGCAAAACCGCGGCAGCGTGTGTCGGCACTTCGACGGTGACGACATGCCCGGCCCTCGGGCCGGCCCCGAGCGTGCGCTGTGGGGTCGGCGTCTCGGTGAAGCCGGCGACAGCCTGGATAGGCCCGAGGAGCGAGACGAGCGCGGTCAGATAGTAGGGCGCGATGTCGAACAGCGGGCCGCCGCCGGCGCGATAGAACATCTCCGCGTTCGGATGCCACGAGTCGGGGCCGCCGACGAGCATCGTCGCGGTCGCGCCGAGCGGAGTTCCGATCGCGCCGTCCGCGACAAGCAACCGCGCGGTCTCGTATGCGCTGCCGAGAAACGTGTCCGGTGCACAGCCGAGCCGAAGGCCGCGCCGTTCCGCTTCAGCAAGGAGCTCGCGCGCCCTCGGCCATGGTGGTGGCAAGGGGCTTCTCGGTGTAGACGTGTTTGCCGGCCTCGAGCGCGGCGTGTACGAGGGCCGCGTGCACGGTGGGCGGCGTCAGGTTGAGGACGAGATCGACGTCAGGGTCCGCGATCAGGTCGTCGACGGTCTCCGTCCGGAGACCGAACTCGGCCGCGAACGCATCCGCGCGTGCGGTGTCGAGATCTGCGCTGGCGACCGGTCGCCACGCGTCGTAGGCGCCCGACGCGCCCATGTAACGCTTGCCGATGATCCCGCACCCGACGACGCCGACCCGTAGCGGCGATGTCATGCACGCTCCGCGTAGCGCCGGACGGCGTGAAGCGAGCGGTCGACAGCCTCGAACGGATGCGGCCCGACCTCGTCCTCCTCGACGACCAGCCACTCGACGCCGGCCTCGAGAGCAGCCGGGATCAGCCGGTCGTAGCCGACGATCCCATCGCCGACCGGGACGTCCTCGCTGCTCTCACTGCTCGCGTAGTCCTTCACGTGGACCATGCGGGCAGCGGCCGGCGCTCGCCTCGAGCTCAGCGAGCGGGTCGCCGCCGCCGTGCCAGATCCAGCCGAGGTCGAGCTCCAGCCACACGAGCTCGGCGGGCAGCTCGCGCAGACGGTCGAGGAAGGTGCCTCCCTCGTCGAGCGGCTCGATCTCGGTCCAATGGTTGTGGAAACCGAAGCGGAGGCCCGCGTCGTGCGCCGCGCTCGCCGCCGCTTGCATCCGTTCGAGCAGCGGTCCCGGCTCACGAACCGCCTCCGGTTCGGCCCAGCTCTGGGCGGCGCGGTCGGTGTCGAGCGTAGCGAGCTCCGCTACGAGCGTCTCCAGTTCATCCTCGAACGCCTCGAGGCGCGCGTGACGACCGGCAGCGACGAGGCCCGCCTCGTCGAGCCAGCCGCGCACCTGTTCGGGCGTGTGGCCGTGCAGTTGGAAGAGCTCGACGCCGTCGTAGCCCAGCGCGCCGACTTGCCGGATCGTCTCCTCGAGGTCGCGGTCGCACTCCTCGCGGATCGTGTAGAGCTGGAGCGCAACCTTCGCCACGCGCTGCACTGTATGCCGCGTAAGGTCCGGTCATGGGGAGACCGGTCACGCTCTTCACCGGCCAGTGGGCCGACCTGCCGGTCGCCGACCTCGCCGCGAAGGCGGCGGGCTGGGGCTACGACGGGCTCGAGCTCGCGTGCTGGGGCGATCACTTCGACGTGATGGCCGCGCTTGCCGACTCCGGGTACGCGGCGCGGCAGCGAGACCTGCTCGAGCTGCACGGGCTCCGGTGCTGGGCGCTCGGCGCGCACCTCGTCGGCCAGGCGCTCTGCGACCCGATCGACGCACGCCACGAGCGGATCCTGCCGCCGGAGGTGTGGGGCGACGGTGAGCCCGACGGGGTGAGACGGCGCGCCGCCGAGCGTCTCGCCGACACCGCGCGCGCGGCCGCGGCATTCGGCGTGACGCAGGTGAACGGCTTCACCGGCTCGCCCGTCTGGCACCTGTTCTATTCCTTCCCACCGAACGACTTCGCCGAGGTCGATCGCGGGTACGAGGAGGTGGCGGAGCGGCTTGGACCGGTGCTCGACGTTTTCGAGGCTGAAGGTGTCCGCTTCGGGCTCGAGGTGCACCCGGCCGAGATCGCCTATGACTTCGTCACGACGAGGCGAACGTTGGACGCCGTGCGCCGCGAGAGCTTCGGGATCAACCTCGACCCGAGCCACTTCGCGCACCAGTTCCTCGACCCGGCCGAGTTTGCGCGCGAGTTCGGCGACCGGATCTACCACGTCCACGTGAAGGACTCCAAGCGTCGACTCGACGGACGGCGCTCGATCCTCGCCTCGCACCTGCAGTTCGGCAACCGCGACCGAGGCTGGAACTTCGTTTCGCCCGGCCACGGCGACGTGGACTTCGACGAGCTCTTCCGGGCGTTGAACGAGGTCGGCTACACCGGGCCACTCTCCGTGGAATGGGAGGACGCCGGCATGGACCGCGAGTTCGGGGCGGCCGAGGCGGTCGAGTTCGTGCGGCGCGCCGACTTCGTCCCGTCCGAGCTTGCGTTCGACGCCGCGATGCAGCGGAACGACGCTTAATTCTCGCGGCCGGAGTTTTCGACTGAGCTCGGCGGTCGACCTTCGACCGTGACTGTGATGCAGGCGATCGCGAGTTTCTACCGCTTCCTCGAGCGCTTCGACTATCTGGTCGATGAACAAGGGCAGCGGCTGCACCCCCGTGACACGCATGCGTGATCCGAGTCCCGCGACGCCCCAGGCGACCTCAGGTGAAGCGCGACTGGGCTGCCGGCAACCACCGGACCCCGAACTAGCCAGGCGAGCCGGCGACGTCTAAGAATGATTCGGACTTCTATCGGCACATCGGATTGCACTCGGCTTAGCGGCCGCTCGAGTCCCGAAAACACGACTCCACAGCCGTGTCCCGCGCGGCCCCGTCAAACCCGGTCCAGCTCAGAGCCCGCTGCGTGCATCCTGGTTGCTTTCGTCGGCGACCGGGTTCAGAGTTGCCCCCGAGGCAGGCCGTGCTTGGGGCGAGGAGGTTCTCGTGAGGAGAGCAGGAATTGCCGGTCGCCGTATCGTCGTCATCTGTTTCGTGACGGCGGCGCTCGCAGTCGTGGCGGGCATCGGCGCGAGCAGCACCAACGCCGGCGTGACGGTCGGCTGCTACGACGCTTCGAAGACCCTTGGCGACACCACGCTGTCAGTGCACTGGTGTTGGAACGCGTCGCTAAATCTGACCGACCTGTCGTGGAACAAGTCGCAGACAACCTTCTATACGATCCCCGCCTACATCGGTTGCGGCACCGACGTAATCAGCCGCGCGGGTGGCATCGGCCAGCACACCGCGAGCCAGGTGTTCCGCTCAGATTGGTGCCCGATCGATGGCGACACCACCGATCTGTTCATCACCTATTGGGCCCACGTCGTGGGAGGAAGTACCAACTTGGACTTCGTGCAGACCAACGTAAGCACGAGCTAAGGGAACGAGTGGGAGGCAGTGCGCCTCGGGGCGAGCGGGGTCGCCTCGAGACGCACCGCGGGCGGCGGCGGTGTTCTCGATGCAGTCTCCAACTCAACGAAACGTCAACTCGGCAGCGACGCGCTCCGTCCACCGAACAGCAGGTTGTGAGAGCTCAAGCTCCGCCAGCTGGGGGTCATGCTGTAAACCCTGAAAGGGAGCCGCGTTTTCGCCCGTGGTCAGATTGTGGTCCGATTTGTCGGCTGGGGATCCTCGCCGTCGCAAGCGTGGCCGAGGCTGACATCGACATCTTCGCCGCTGCAAAGCGCATTTTCGCGATGTCACCTTGGCACCCGGCACCCGCTCACACGCTCAGGCGATTCCGAGTCCCGCAGGGTGCCGACGGTAACCCCAAGCTGGGTTCTCCCGTTCCAGTTTCAAGATCAGCGCACGGACGCCGGGGTCCGTCGCGGGCCTACCACTCTGCCGGCGTGGGCCGCCGCGCCACCGTCGTTGAACCTAGCTCGCTCGGCGGTTTCGGATCCGAAACGCTAGTCTCCAACCTTGGAACTGGACGCCATCGTCACTCCTGCGGATGCCACCATCCGTGATCTGGACGAAAGCCGCCTCGAGGCGGCGGTCGAGCTCTGGGAGAGCACCGAGTCCAACGATGCGCTTGCCTTCTCGCTTTCCGAGGTCCTTGCGGCGGTCGTCGCCCGTGAGCCGGCCCTCGTTGCGCTGGCCGGCGACCGGGTGATTGGCGCCATCGCGGCCCGGGTCGACGGTGAACGCGCTTGGATCCTACGCTGGACGGTCGAGGCGAATTCGCGCCGCCGCGGGATCGGCGCCTTGCTGCTCGGGACGCTGGAGCGGCGGCTGCAGGCGCTCGGCGTGCGCGAGATCTCGATGCTCGCTCCGCGCGACAGTTTGGGCACAGAGACCGCCGTGGCGAAGGGCTACGTGCTGCACGAGGACACGCTCTACCTCGAGAAGCGACAGCTGCACGCGACCGCTGCCGACGAGCGGATCGAGGAGCTCGGCGGGCACTGGCCGTCCGCGGAGCTGTGGCTCGCGATCGGTGGGATGGATCGCGAGAAGGACCTGATCCAGCGGCGCGTGATCCTGCCGCTGGCGGAGCGCGAGGAAGCAAGGCGGCACGGCGTCGTGCCCGCGTCGTCGGTCATCCTCTTCGGCCCGCCCGGCACGGGGAAGACGACGTTCGCGAAGGCGATCGCCGGTCGGCTCGGCTGGCCGTTCGTGGAGGTCTTCCCGAGCCAGCTACCCGGTACCGACGCACACGGGCGGGCCGGTGCGTTGCGCAAGCTGTTCGAGCGGCTGACGTACCTCGACAACGTCGTTGTGTTCATCGACGAGGTCGAGGACATCGCCGCGGCGCGGCAGACGCGCCCCGAGACGCACGTGATCGCGAATGAGCTCCTCAAAGTGATTCCGAACTTTCGCGACGGCGGGTCGCGGCTCCTAGTCTGCGCGACCAACTCGGTGCGGGACCTCGACCATGCGTTCACGAGGCCGGGACGCTTCGACTACCTCGTCCCCGTGGGGCCGCCGGATGCGAGTGCCCGCAGAGGCATCTGGGCGCGCTACGTCTCGATGATCTCGACGGCGGAGGACGACGAGATCGATCTCGACGAACTGTCGGCCTGCTCGCAGTACTTCTCGGCAGCCGACATCGAGTTCGCCGCGCAAAAGGCCGCCCAAGCGGCATTCGAGCGCTCGCTGCTGGGCGACGACACAGAGACGACGACCGCCGACTTCGTCCAAGCCGCGAGCCAGGTGCGGCCGTCGATCAGCAACGCGATGGCTCGCGACTTCGACGAGGACATCGAGCGCTTCGCGCGCTTCTAGCGCGTTCCGGCGTTCCAGTCCACTTCGACCACCGCTCGACGCCCGCGGGAGTGCTTGGAGTCGCCTCTCCGATAGTCCTGCGTAGAGGGCTAACACCGAGAGCGCTGGTCGCTCTCGGGAAGGGCGGCGATGGGCGCGGCGCTGTGATTTCGCTAATCCGCACGAGTCGGGAGCGATGGCCCCGGCGCCACCCGAGATTGGGACGCCCGGGCCGTGTGCGAGATCGACGGTGAGCCGCTCTTCCGCATCGGCGACGCCGCGACCGCAGCAGTCGACGCTCTCGTCAGCAGCGGCCGGCTGCTCGTCCGAGATAGACGCCACAACCCTGGCGAGCCGACCCGGCACCCCCGCGTTGAACACACGCGCTCCGAGTCCCGCGGCGCCTCGCCTTGCGGCCAACGCTGGCTTCGCCTCGAGATCGCGGGTTGTCCGCACCAGGCCTTCGTCGTCGGCATGAGGACGCGGTAGCTCAGGCGACTGGCGCCGTCGCGGTGCCGATGATCAGCGGGCGGGCAAACGGCGGCGCCTTCGGCAGCTCCGTCTGCTCGAGCTCTGCCACCTCGAAGCCGGCCGAGCGGATCCTGTTGAGCGTCGGACGGTTGCAGTCGCAGCACACGACGAACCGGTTGACCAGGTTGACCCGGTCCTGCATCTTCGCCACGCGCGGGTCGTCCGAGCGAACGTGCTCTAAGAAGATGAGCCGGCCGCCGGGCCGAAGCACACGGCGGAGCTCGCGGAGCACAAGCGGCTGGTCGTCGACGCCGCAAAGCACGAGCGTCGAGACGACCGTGTCGAAGCTCGCGTCCTCAAACGGAAGATCCTCGGCCGGAGCGCGCAGGACGGTCGCCTGCGAGTTCTGCTCGCGGGCTTTCCGCTCCAGCCGCTTCAGCATCGGCGGCTCCGGTTCGGTGATCGTGAGCGACCCCACGCCCCGGGGTAGTACTCAAGGTTCGCGCCCGTGCCGCCGCCGATCTCGAGCACGTCGCCGCTCGCGCCGGCTATCAGGTTCCTCCTCATCTCGGCGAGACCGGCCTCCTCGCTCCCTTTGCTGAAGCGGTCATACTGACGGCCGAATGTGGTCGGATTGTGGTCGGAAACGACCGACAAACGGAGGCCAAAGTTGACCAACTCAACTGTGACGAAAGCCGGCTTTTGCAGGTATTTGTTGTTCTAGGCCACTCCCCAGATTGAATCGACAAGCTGGGGGTCACTGGTTCGAGGAGGCGGCGCCTCAAAAACCGGACACCCTCGCGGTAGCCGGCTGACAACCTGCTCCGGCGAGCACGCGCGAGGCAGCAAGGCTTTCCCGCAAGCGCTCGGTCGCGAGGACGAGACGCCGATGAAGCCAGTACTGGCGGTCCGTCTGGTAGCGCCCCTGACTTGGTTCGGCCACGCGAGATCCCTGGCTAAGCGGTTAGTTGTATTGCTCCGCGCGCGCGGTTCCGATCCGCCAGGCCGCTTCGAACACGGCTTCCGAAACGTCACGACGCAACGCTGCGACGTCTTCGGCGAACGCGGTACGCTCCTGCGGGTCGAGCGCGCGCTGCCACTCGGGCCGGCTGGCCTCGGCGAGCAGTCGCACCGCACCCGGATGGTCGCCTTGCACGGTCGCGACCCACGCGAGTCCCTGCAAGGCGGAGGCGACCGTCCCGTAGTCGCCGAGGGGCTGTGCATCGTCCAGGGCGCGCCGGTAGGCCCCATACGCGGCCCTCTTGTTCCCGCACCTTCTGTGCGCCCTGCCGAGCAGTCGCCCCCTGATGAACGCGGCTTCGCCGCCGAACCCGGCCGCCTCCTGGTCGGCGACCGCGTCCTCGTATGCCGTAACGGCGTCGATGAGATTGCCGCGAGCTTCGTGCACCTCGCCGACCGCCACCAGTGCGTGCCCGACGCCGCACATGTCGTTCGGATTGCTGCGTCTCAGCTCGAGCGCACGTTGGGCATAGGTCTCGGCGAGGTTGAGGTCACCGAGCCTGATGGAGAGATGCGCAAGGTCGGCGTCGAGGCCGGCGACGATATCGGTCGCGCCCTGATTCTCGGCCGCCAGCCGGGCCAGCTTCTTGAGCTGGACTGCGCGGTGAAAGTCAGCGTTCACGCGTGCCAGCTCGCTCGCTGCGATCTCACCCTCCATCTCCCAGACCGGCGTCAGGTCTCCGGGCAGAGCCAGGATTGCCTGCGCCCAGACATCCGCCTCCTGTTGAGCTCCGCGGATGATCCAGTAGAACCAGGTGGCTGTGATCAACCGCACGCCCGCTTCCTTCGCACCCGTTTCGATCGCCTGTTCAAAAGCTGACGCGAGCTGCTCTGCCCGATCGGCGACTGCGGCGAAAGCCGCGGGATCGTAGTTGCGCAGGCTCGAAGCCCAACTTTCCGCGAACGCCACATTGGCTTGGAGTGTCCCGTCGTCCAGGCAGTTGACTGAGCCGGCCGGATGGCCGTTCCCCGCTACTGCTCCGGCGAGCGCCGAGTCGTGGCGAAGAATCGCCCGTTCGAGATTCCGCAGCTCGTTGCCCGGCTCGAGGCCGAGCTCCCCGAGCTGGGCGTGGCCCCCGCGGTACGCAGCCAGGGCCTCTGCCTGACGCCCGGAGCGGTAGAGGGCGAGCATGAGTTGTGCGCGAAGCGATTCACGCAGCGGCATCGCGGCGACCAGCGACGTGAGCTCGCCGAGGATCTGATCATGGTGGCCGAGCTCAAGCTCGGCGGTAAACCGGCGTTCGAGCGCCGCGAGACGCTCCTCCTCGAGTCGCCCCGCGGCAGCACGCACAGCGGGGGAGTCGGCTGCACCGTCGAGCGCCGGTCCACGCCAGAGCGCGAGGGCTTCGACCAGCTCAGCGAGTGTCTGGGCCGGCGGCCCACCGTTCACCCGGCCAACCATCTGCTCGAACAGCAATGCATCGACCCGCTCTCCGTCGACGCAGAGCCGGTAACCGCCCCGCCGCGTTTCGATCGCGTCGGCACCGATCGCCCTTCGCAGCTCTGAGATGTACACATGGAGTGCGTGCCGTGCGTGGTCCGGTGCTTGCTCGTCCCAGATCCCGTCGATCAGCTCGGCGCTTGAGACACGCTCGCCAGCGCGGAGCGCCAGAATGCTCAACATCGCGAGCCGCTGCGCGCCGGTCACATCGACTCGACGCTCGCCACGGTGAGCGCTCACATGCCCGAGCAGCCGCACACTGAGGGGATCCGCCGCCATTCTCCCTCCCCGGACTGTAATCGAGCCCCGCTCGAAGAGCTACCACCGGGTGTAGCTGTGGACGACTTGAGCATCAGTTGAGGGTCGACTGAGAGCGCTGAGCGACTCTGCTCACAAACCTTCCCGACACACCACAGAGGAAGGACATAAGGCGCTCAAGGGAGGGGCTGAACATGAAACTGCGGCTGCTGGTTCCTGTCGTGTTCGTCGGATGCTTGCTGTCGTTAGCGGGTACGGCATCCGCGGACAGCGGCGCAACGGTCCACCACTTCTCGGTGACGTATCCCGGCAACCTGGCGACATGCTCGGGCAACCGAATCGAGAAGGCCGGGGCGAACGGGTTCGTCAAGGACGTCGAGACCTGCCTCACGGTGATCGACGTTGGTCTTGGTTCTGGCACGTATTCGGCGGTTGACCTCGGTTGGTGCAGCGACTACAACACCGTTATCTTCGACGAGTCCGCGTGCAACCTGGCGATCTCGGGACACGTCACGATCAACGACAACGGCGACGGCACCTTCACTTGGAACGTCGTCGCGTACTACGCACACACCTAAGAACATTCGCGTGCCTCTGCACGCGCCGCCGCGAGAGGTTGCGGTGGCGCGTGCGGCGCCGATCGTAGGAAGGGGTCGACGATTCGAGTCCGTCAGATGAGTCGTTCAGATAACGACCCGACACAACAAACCCGAACATGAGTTCCCGCCGGTTGGGCTCGTCAGGGTCGGTGCGCTCCACGATCGCCAGTTCCGAAATCAGCACCGTGCTCGGCATCTGCTCTCTCCTCTCGGCTGGGTCAGTCCTCACCCGTAACGAACGACTGAGAGCCCGTAGGCGGCGACCCGCGTTAGGCTTGCCGCGAGCTGTTCCGCGCGCTGTCGCGCTATCAGGTACCGACCCCGGACGCCTCATCCTGGAGGACGAACCGCCGACGAGCTTGGCTACCTGCGCTACAGACATGGGGCTACGGCCGGCGACCCGCCAGTCGCGTCGGAGCGTGTATGACGTAAGTGACCGGCCCTGGCGCGGCGATCGGTCAGCGCTTCGAATCGATTGAAGGGGGATGGCATGGCTGTGAAACTCGGAATTCTTGCTCTGCTCGAGGCAAAGCCCGGCAAGAGCGACGAGCTGGCGGCGTTCCTCGAGAGCGGCCGTGCGCTTGCGGTCGCCGAGGAAGGCACCGTCACCTGGTACGCATTCAAGGTGGACGCGTCCACGTACGGGATCTTCGACACCTTCGAGACCGAAGAGGCGCGCACGGCACATCTCGAGGGTGAAATCCCTGCGGCGTTGGGAACGGTTGGGCCGGAACTCCTTGCGAAGGATCCCGATATCCGAACGGTCGAGCTCATCGCCGTGAAATAGCCGCCTCGCTCGCGGGTCAGGCGCTCGCCAGTAAGAAGCGAAGACCTGAAGGAGTCGCTCGGCGATGAGTTCGTCACTCTGACACGGGTCGGCGAGGTTGGACCTCGGCTAAGGGCGCGCTGCATGTAGAGGTGGCCACGGCCGCCGCTCTACCGCTCCCCCGCAACGCCAACGTGACCGACTGCACTGTGTGATCGTACGGCGGCCTCGTCAAAACGATGTCGCCACAGAGAAAGGGATCCAACGAAATGTCTGTTCCGGTAAACGGTGAAATCTCCGGGCTTGCCGGGTTCCGCTCGCACAGGGTGGAGCTCGCCGACGTCGAGGTCCACTGTGTGAGTGGAGGCCAGGGGCCAGCCGTCGTGCTGTTGCACGGATGGGCTCAGAACTGGTGGGCGTGGCACAAGCTGATGCCCGGGTTGGCCGAACGGTTCACGGTGATCGTCCCCGATCTGCGAGGCGTCGGGGCGAGGAGCGTGCCGGCCGGAGGTTTCGACAAGCGGACGATGGCGGTCGATGTGCTCGGCCTGGTCGAGCAGCTCGGACTGGCCGACGTCAGCATCGTCGGCCACGACATCGGAGGGATGGTCGCCTATGCCTTTGCGGCCCAGTTCCCCGAGCGGATCAGGAAGCTTGCGATCGCCGCCGTGGTCGTGCCGGAGCCGAGCTGGCTCGAGCAGACATTGCTGCCGACCGGAGAGGCGTGGAACTGGTGGTGGGCGTTCCACTCGGTCGAGCGGTTTTCAGACAAGCTGATCGGCGACAACCTCGACTACTACTTCAACGCGTTCTTCGACCTCCACGCCCAGGACAGCTCGGCGTTGAGCGCTCTCGACCGTGCCACCTTTGTCGAGGCGTATTCGAGACCACGGGTGCTGAGCGCAGCGCTCGGATGGTTCCGCGCCTTCGTACAGGACGTCGAGGACAACCGACAATGGCTGCAGCTACCGCTCAAGGTGCCTTACCTCGCGCTCGCAGACCCGGGAGCACTTGCGGCGATGACCAAGCAGGCGCAGCTGATCTCAGCCGACCCGCGCACAACCGAGATCGGACCGGCCGGACACTGGATCCTGCAAGAGCAGCCCAGACAGATCCTCGACGCGTTGATCCCGTTCCTCACCCAGCAAGACGTGTCGGAAACCGGTTCGACGTGAAGCACGAGCGGCAACGGATCGCCAAAGCCAACTGTGGCAAAGGAGGAGACCCGATGGAACCTTTGAGCGATAGACCGGACGCGGAGGCTGCCAAGTTCATCGAAGAGTGTCATCGCGCGCTTCGACAGCACACCAGCGGTAACCCGCGCCCGTACCTCGAGCTGTGGTCGCACGCCGACGACGTTTCCCTGATGGGAGGAGTCGGAGGTCACCAGGTCGGCATTCATGACGTGAGCGAACTGTTGACCGCAGCTGCGAAGACGCTCAACTACGAAACCTGGGACGCGGAAAACCTCGCCACCGGCTTTAACGGCACGCTTGGCTTCACCGTCGAACTCGAACGACTCACCCGCCAGATCGACGGCGAGACCGAGGAAATGTCGCTGAGGGCCACGACTATCTACCGGCGCGAAGACGGCGGCTGGCGGGTGATCCATCGCCACGGAGACAGTCTCATGGCCGTCGAGATCGACCCAGAAGGCAGACGCTGACTCTGAACTGTGATTGTCCCCGGCATGAGAACGTGCCCACCCGGGTTCCACCGTCCACGAGGTTCGCCGACCCGGCCACCGCCACCGCCTCAAGCGCGCTGGCAAGTGCGCGCATGTCCGATACATGGAAGCCGTCCCGGTCGATCTGTCCAGCCGGGATGACCACGGATACGGCACTAATCTAGGCGGCAACGCCGCCGCCGGGGATACTTCTCCTGTGGAGTTGCCACTGTGCACTTTGAGGTGAAAGCGAGGTGCGGTGAACACTGAGTCGGACCTCGCGGCGCGGGTTCGGTCGCTCGAGCGTGAGTTGGCAGAGGTAATGCGCCAGCACGCGGCGACCGTCGAGGTGCTGGAGGTAATCGGACGATCGTCGTTCGATCTGGGACTCGTGTTCGACACCGTGGTTCGGAATGCGGTGACGCTTTGTCGGGCGGACGCCGGTCAGATCTGGCGCCTCGACGGTGATGCTTACCGGCTCGCCTGCTCGGTCGGCGGGTCCGACGCCTACAACGAGTACGTGTCGGGAGTGGCGATCCGTCCGGGGATTGACACGGTCGTGGGAAGGGTGGCGCTCGAGCGCCGGACGATTCAGGTGCCCGACGTTCTCGCGGACCGCCACTACTCGTTCCCCGAAGGACAGCGGCTTGGCAACTTCCGCACGCTTCTCGGCGTGCCGATGCTGAGTGGCGGCGTGCCTACGGGTGTCGTCTTCCTGTGGCGGCACGCGGTCGACCCGTTCGAGGACGCGCAGATCGAGCTCGTCGCGACCTTCGCGACGCAGGGAACGATCGCGATCGCGAGTACGGAGCTCTTCAAGGCGATCAACGAAAAGAACCGCGAGCTGGAGGTCGCGAGCCAGCACAAATCCGAGTTCCTCGCTCACATGTCGCACGAGCTGCGGACGCCGCTGAACGCAGTCATCGGCTTCTCGCAGGTGCTGCTCGACCGTCTGTTCGGCGAGGTGAACCCGCAGCAGGAGAAGTACCTGCAGAACATCCTCAACTCCGGCCGGCACCTCTTGACCCTCATCAACGACGTGCTCGACGTCTCGAAGGTCGAGGCAGGTCGCATGGAGCTCGAGACCGAGCCCGTCGCGCTCAACGGGATCCTGGAAGAAGCGTTGATGCTCGTCCGCGAGCAGGCGAGCGGACGCGCACAGACGCTGACGCTCGACGTCGAACCCGATCTTCCGGAGGCGTCTGCCGACGAGCGCCGGATCACGCAGGTCGTCGTCAACCTGGTGACGAATGCCGTGAAGTTCACGCCGCCGGGCGGCCGGATCACCGTGAGCGCGCACGCGGCGGGCAACGAGGTGCGCGTGTGCGTCGCGGACACCGGCATTGGCATCGCCGTGGTGGACCAAGCGGCCATCTTCGAGGCGTTCCAGCAGGTCTCTCATGGGCCGGAGCCGAAGCCGGAAGGGACGGGGTTGGGGTTGACGCTCTCCCGACAGATCGTCGAGTTGCACGGCGGCAGGATGTGGGTGGAGAGCGAGCCCGGCAGGGGAAGCAGCTTCACGTTCTCGCTCCCGACTGCGCAGGCCCGCGCCCAGCCGCGCCAGGAGCCGACGAGGGACGTAGAGGACCGGAGCGACGGGCGCGAGCCTGCTGCTCGTCGAGGACGACGACCACTCGATCGACCTCCTGTCGCTCTACGTCGCCGAGGCCGGCTTCGACATCGCGGTCGCCCGCGAAGGCGAGGAGGGTCTGGAGCTCGCGCGGCAACTGCGCCCGCTCGGGATCATCCTCGACATTCGTTTGCCGGGCGTCGACGGCTGGGAGTTCCTCGCGCGGGCCAAGGCCGATCCCGAGCTCGCGGACGTGCCGGTGGTCATCGTCTCGATGCTCGACGAGCGGAACAAGGGGCTGGCGCTCGGGGCCGCGGATTACCTCGTCAAGCCGGTCACGCGCGTCGATCTGCTCGAGGCGCTGGCCAGGGTAACTCCACTTCCGGCCTACGGCAAGGTGCTGGCGATTGACGACGACCCGATGACACTCGAGCTTCTCCAGGCCGTCCTCGAGCCTGTGGGGTACACCGTGCTCACGGCGCGAACCGGCGATGAGGGCGTCGTCTTGGCGCGGTCGGAGTCGCCCGACCTCATCCTGCTCGATCTCGTCATGCCGGTATCCGATGGCTTCATGGTCGTCGAGCAGCTGAAGGACGACGAGAGCACGCGCACGATCCCGATCGTGATCCTGACGTCGAAGACGCTGACGGCAGCCGAGGAGGAACTGCTCCGGGGCAGGACCGTCCATCTCGCCCGGAAGGCGGAGTTCGATCGCGACGCTCTGCTCGAGCTGATCCGCCGGCTCATGGTCGCGCGGGGATCCGCGGCCACATGACGCAGCCAAAGCTCATCCTGATCGTGGAGGACAACGAGCAGAACCTGGAGCTCGTTCGCGACCTGCTGCAATACCACGGCTACGAGACGGTCGAAGCCCGGAACGTCGCGGAGGGGCTGGCCCTCGCCGCCGAGCGTCGACCCGAGCTGATTCTCATGGACATCGGGCTTCCCGACGCAGACGGCGTCAGCGCGCTCGACCGCCTGAGAGCCGACGTGCGAACCGCCTCGATCGTCGTCGTCGCCGTGACTGCCTTCGCGATGACCGACGACCGCCAGCGCTTGCTCCGCGCCGGCTTCGATGGCTATCTGGAGAAGCCGATCGACGTCAGGGCCTTTCCTGGCCAGGTTCGTGCTTTGTTGCAATCGCGAGCGGGGGCGAGCGGATGAGCAGCTCCGGCAGGCTTCTCGTCGTCGACGACGCGCCCGAGAACATCCAACTCCTCGATGCCGTCTTCTCCCCGCGCGGCTATGCGGTGCTTCCGGCGTCCTCAGGCGCGGACGCTCTGGCGAAGGCGGCGACCGAATACCCCGATCTCGTGTTGCTCGACGTCCTGATGCCGGAGATGGATGGTTACGAGGTCTGCCGCCGATTGCGCGAGGGGCCGTCGACGCGGCTCCTCCCCGTGATCATGATCACGGCGAGCGGCAACCAAGAGAAGGTCCGCGCGCTCGAAGCCGGAGCCGACGACTTCATCCAGAAGCCGTTCGACCAATCCGAGCTCCTGGCCCGCGTCCAATCGCTACTGCGGATCAAGCGGTTCCAGGACGAGCTCGCGGAACTCAACCGAACGCTCGAGTCGCGTGTGCAGAGGCAGGTCGAAGATCTCGAGCGCGTCGGGCAGCTGAAGCGGTTCCTCTCGCCGCAGGTCGTCGACCTGGTGATCTCGGACGGAGAGGCGAGCTTGCTCGAGACGCACCGGGCGGAGATCACAGCCGTTTTCTGCGACCTGCGCGGGTTCACGGCGTTCGCGGAGACCGTGGAGCCCGAGGAGGTGATCGTGGTGTTACGGCAGTACCACGAGGTGATCGCCAGACTCGTGTCCGACTTCGGGGCGACGCTCGACCACATCGCCGGCGACGGCATCCTCGCCTTCTTCAACGACCCACTCCCATGTCCTGACCCGCCGGGGCAGGCGATCCGGATGGCGCTGGGAATGCGCGATGCGGTCGGCGAGCTCGCCCGCGCCTGGAGGAAGCGGGGACACGAGCTCGACGTCGGGATCGGGATCGCGCTCGGCCATGCGACGCTCGGCACCTTCGGCTCGGCGGGACTGTTCCACTATGCGTCGATCGGCACCGTCACGAACCTAGCCGCGCGTCTGTCGGATGAGGCCGCGGGCGGCCAGATCCTCGTGAGCGCTCGCGTACACGCGGCGACCGAGGAGCTGGTCAAGGTCGAGCCTGTCGGGCCCCTGACGCTCAAGGGGTTCGCGCGGCCGGTTCCGGCGTTCAACGTGCTGGCGCTTCGCGGCGCGCTCCTGAGCAAGGCGGACCGCGCCTGCTCCGCCCACGGCCGTGCGCCCAGGCGCTCGAACGCCGGCGAGCGCGGCCGCGCCATGCTCTTGCGCCTGATCCTGCTTTCCGATCTCGTTCAAGCATTCGCCGAAACGCAGCCGCGTTCGGCCCGCTCGAAGCCTGCGACCTCGGGCTCGGGGTGGGCCAACGCCACCGCGAACCATCTCTCGGCCTCGTCGCCATGCTTGAGCAGCCCGCGGCATCGCGCGGCCACGGCGAGCGCCGAAGCGCGGCCGGTACGCTCGGCGTCGGCCGCGAACGTCTCCAGCAGCTCGGCCGCAGCCATGGGACGCCGGTCCAGGATGTACGCCTCGATCAGATTCGGAGGATTCGTGGGGACTGACTGCGGCGTCGGACCATCCCTGCTCTCGCTGCTGGCGGTACGACCTTCTCGAGGTGAGCGGTGGCAGTCCGCGGCCGCCCTCTTCCGATCTCGAGCAGACCCAGCGCTGGGCCGGCGCGATCGAGCTGCGAGCCCGTTCCGAGCCGATCGGCGATCTCGAGCGCCGCGGCGACGTGTGCTCCTGCAGTCCTCGTCTCGGCCCTGCGCAGCCTCCAACCAGCCCAGGGCGCCGAGCGCGAGTCCCTCGTCCGCGCCCTGACCCGTTTCGCGGGCGATGCGGATCGCCTCGTCGAGCAGGCTGCCCGCCCTGGCCCAACGGCCACGCTCCAGCTCGAGATCCCCGAGACGGGCCAGCACGTAAGGCAGGAGCCCCAGCGAGCCCTCTGCGCGCGCGGTGGAGGCAAGCTCGCCGAGCACCACCAGAGCTCGATCGAGGTAGCCGGCGAGACGCAGACCGCGACCGAGATAAGCCTGCAGCTCGCCCGTCAGGTCGCTCACGCCCTCGGCCAGGTCAGCTGCAGCGCTGACGAGCTCGCGGCCTGCCACAAAGTCGCCCGTGAAGACCAGCGTCGTCCCGAGCATGAGCCGCGAGCGGATCCGTGTGCCGGGATCGGCCTCCTCGGCCAGGCTCTGCGCCCGCCGCGCCAAGGCGAGCGCCTCAACCGGCCGCCCGCTGCGCAGTGCTGGGATCACCGCGTCGGCGAGGAGGAGTGCCGCGCTGCCGCGCATCCTCCCCCTCGCATCGATCAGCTGCGGCGACGAGGATCTCGCGGGCAGCAGCGGCGGAACCCATGCGAGCGGTCACGCGGCCGCGGAGATGTTCGATCTCCGTTCGAAGCCCACCAGCGGCGACATCGGCGCGGGCGGCGTCCAGGTGGTCGAGCGCTGCGCTGACGTGCCCCGCGAGATACGCGGCCTCGGCGGCGTCGAAGAGCCGACGAGCTCGCTCCTGCGGATCGGGCGTGAGGCGCGCGGCCAGCTCGAAGGCTCGCGCAGCCGCGCTGTGAGCGCGCCGGTCCCGCGCGCGTCGCGCGGTCTCGGCCAGGTCTGCAGCGACCGCTTCCTGCGGCGCCGCAGCCGCTCGTGCCTGGTGCCAGGCGCGTCTGTCCGCGTCCCAGGCTCCGCCTTGCGCACGGGCCAGAGCTGCATGCGCGGCGCGGCGCCGGGCGAGCGGCGCCTCGTACACGGCGGCCGACCGGACGAGTGGGTGGAGGAATACCACGCTCGTCTCGGTGACACTGGAGCAGGCCGGCTTCCTCAGCTTCGCGGAACGCAGATGCGCCGATCCCGAGCTCGCGACAGGCCGTGAGCACGGTCTCGAGCGCTGCTTCCTCGTCCAGGCTTGCGAGAGCACCGCCCCACGAGCCGGACCGGGAAGTCGAGTCAGCCGGTGAACGAAAGCCTCTTCGGCAGTCGCGCGATCGTGGAGGATCCCCTCCGCGCTCTCGAGGCCGAGCCGCTGCTGGGACGTGAGCGCGAGGGGCAGCTCGAGAAGCGTCAGCGGGTTGCCCGCGGCAACCTCGAGGACACGCGCAGCGACCGTCTGAGCGAGTGAGACCGGCGCGCGTCGGTCGAACAGCGCCTGCATCGACGCGGCGTCCAGCGGTCGAAGCGCGAGGCAGTCCGCTCCGGAGACTGCGAACGCGTCACCCTCAGCGGCGAACAACAGAGCGGTCCCCGCCGGGCCGCCCCGGCGCACCACGAACTCGAGGGCCTCTCGAGTCGCCTCGTCGACCCATTGGACGTCGTCGACCACCACGAGGAGCGGTGCCTCCGTGGCCGCCTCGGCGAGCAGCTCAAAGAAGGCGGAGTAGACGGTGAAGCGATCGCCGGACGACGTCGGCTGTTGCAGGTCGAGCGCCACGGCGAGCGCTTCGTTGTGCGGCGATCGAGGCAGATCGAGACGCTCGAGCAAGTACGCGCACAGGCCCTTGAGACCGGCGAAGGGAAGCTCCGCGGCGGTCTCGACCCCGACCGCTCGAAGAACCTGCATGCCGTTCGAGTGCTCGATCGCCCACTCGAGCAGCGCCGTCTTTCCCAGGCCGGCCGCACCGCTTACGACGAGCGCGTCGCTTCGACCGTCGCGTGTTTCCGCGAGCAACCTCTCGATGCGCTTCTGCTCGTCCTCGCGTCCGATCAGTGGCTCACGCCTGGGCACCGGGGACGCCCACAGCCGTGCCGAGGCCGCCACGCTCACGGCGCCGCTCAACTCGAGCCAGCGCCGAAGGAGCTGCCTCGCCGTCTCCTGCAGGAAGGGAACGAGTGCGGCGTACCCGTCCAGGAAATCCTCGACCGATCCCTCCCCGTGGCGTCGCACGAGGTCGTCGAGGAGCCGGGCATCACCTCGAGCGATCTCCCGACGTCCTCGGCCGACTTCTCCAAGTGACACTGGATGCCGTATGCGACCCGCCCGACGCGCATAGCCTGGTTGCCATAGCGGGGCGACCGGGCGAGGCAGACGGCCCCCTCCGGTAGGTCGAACGCGTCCTGGTGCCATTCGAAGACCTCAAGGTCACGCGGGAAGCCGCGGAACAGCGGATCGCGGCGCGCCGCTTCCGTCAGAAACACCGGATTGAGACCAAGCTCCGGGACGGTCCGCGATACACCTCCGCCCCCAGCGCGGACGCGAGGAGCTGCGCCCCGAAACACACGCCGAAGAACGGCCTGCCGGCGCTGACCGCCTCACGGATGGCGCGCTTCTCGCCGACGAGCCAGGGATACTCCGCCTCCTGATAGACCCCCATCGGGCCGCCCATTGCGATCATAAGGTCGTACTCCCGCCAGTCGGGGAGGCTGACTACGTCACTGACGACAACACGGTCGACCGCAATCTCGCGCTCTGCGAGGACCTCGCCGAAGACTGCGAACGCATCCGACTGCCAGTGCTCCAGGGCAAGTGCCCGCAAGATCCCTTCCTAGCCAGATAAAGCCCGAGTCTAGGCCAACACCCAAACGAAGGCCAGACGGCTATCCGAACGTCGGGCGCTGACGCGACCCGGCCCAGCGCAGCGGATATGACGGAAGGATCTAAACGACAAGAGCGTGAGCTGTCGAGAGTCCGCTCGGCTCAGTCGTGGTGGATACCTCCCAGTTGGCGGCGCCACCATCAGCCAACTATCTCGTCCCCATGCACCCAAGAAACGACAACCCCCGCAGGGGGCGACCCTCGCCTGCGCGAGCAGCCTTACGCCTGACGAGGCGGGAGAGCCCAAACTCTTCCGCCGTGACGACTTGTAGAGCCAGAGCTCACCCACCTACTTGCTGGGGCAGGCGGGAAGAAACGAAATGGCGCTCTCTCAGAGCTGGGATTAGTGTGCTTGCCGTGGCTTCGCAACAGGCCGCCACCGATCCCGCGCTCGACCGCGAACTGCGTCAGTGCATCGACCGCGTCTTCCGCACGAACCCGCGTCTGCCTGACCACCGCACCGAGTTTCCCTGGGTGACCGCATACCTTGGCGACCCACACGCCCGCGTCTGGTTCATCGCCGAGTACCCCAGCCTGACGCACTCGAGCGCGAAGGGGAGTTCTCGACCGTCGAGTCTCAGTGGAACGTGAGCATTGGCGACCGCCTGTTCAGGCAGATGCTTGCCAAACACGGTTTCAAGACCGGCGGTGAGGCCGCGCCTGGGGGATGGCGCTGCTACGTCACCGACATCGTCAAGTCAAGTTACCGCGCGACAAAGTGGAATGCGGCCGCGAGGGAGAACCTGCTAGGGGTCGCGGAAGTCTGGGCACCCGTCCTCGCTTGGGAGCTCGAGCACGGCCGACCTCAGCTCGTGGTCGTGCTCGGGAACCGAACGAGGGAGTTGCTCGACCACCTCGTTGCCCATCGGCTTGTGTTGCTTCCGCGGATCGTGATGAGCGCATGGTCGTACGCCTACGTCACATCACGACCCGACGCTGCGCGCAAGCTGGGGCCGATGGATCCGATCAGGCTCGCGGAGTACGACGAGCAATTCGCCGCGATCGCGAGGCGGCGAGACGAACTTCCAGATGCCTTGGAGGAGTAGACGTCTGACCGTCATCGGATCGACTCTCGCGAGGGACTCGGTCAGCCTCCCGTCGGTGAGTACGAACCCGGCACAGGGCAACACCCCAGCGGTGGTTGGAGTCGTCAGCAGTTCGAACGGGTCGCGGCCGCCTCGCGGACCCGCTGCACATGGCTGGCCTCACGTTCCGAGCCGACGTCGCGGCGACACTTCGCGCCTGGCCCGGCGCCGCACCTCGGACACCGCACCTGCCGTGTGACTTCGCGCGGTAAACGCGGCGGCCTGGTCAACCGGCCTGTAGGACTCCTGGGCTGCTCGGGCAGCAGTTCCTCCATCTCGACGCCGCAGCAAGCAGGCGGCTCGCCCTCGGCGAACGCGCTCGGGAGTTCCACGTGCGCGCCGCAGGAGGCACAGACGAACTGCCGAGCAGGCATCGGGTCACAGACCATAGCGCCGCCACGAACACAGGACGGACTCTCGAGCTGTCTGGGGGTTGGGAGAGCCGGGGCTCTTACAACGAGAGAACGAAAATCTCTTCCAGCGCGGCGACGAGCGCAATCCCGGCGGGGATCGCGACCTGGGATGGCGGTAACCAGTTGCGCGGCCACTAGCGGGCCCGGAAGGGTTCGCGAGCTCGGGACGGCCGCCAGGTATCGGCGCTGTGGCTCCTGGGCGTAGACTCGGGCAGAGTCTGATGCGTCAGTCCGCCACGGGTTTTGAGGGAGATGCTCTGGTGGCCTCCAAGATTGAGGTCGCACCGCGGGTGGACGCGGATCTGCCGGTGCTGTTCGGGCTCGCGATGGCCACGTTTGGCGGTCTGCCCGGCTGGAGCGACGAGCGAGTTCTCGAGGTGTTGAACAGCGATGTGATCTTCGTCGCACGCGAGGACGATAAACCCGCCGGCTACGTCGCCTTGCACTCCGAGGAAGCGGGGATGATGGTCGTCGAGCAACTCTTTGTCGCGCCCGGCCACGAGCGGCGTGGCATCGGGCGCCGGCTGCTCGCTTACGCAGAGGGGTATGCGATCGCGGAGCGCGCGCAGTCGCTTCAGATCGTCGTGGAGGAGAGCAACCGGCCGGCTCGCAGCTTCTACAAGCGTTCGGGATTCGTACCGGTGGAGCCAGAACTATTCGAACTCGTTCTTCCACGCGACTGAGCCTGAGCAGTGGCTCAGGATCGTAGGTTGCGCGGTTGTCGACGTAGGTGAGGGCGGGGCTTTAGCGTGGGAGGTCGTCGACCGGCGCGGTGACGGGGTCGGCTCTATTGGCGACGAGCTACCGGTAGCCCCGCGTACGACCGAATTCCTGCGCAACATAGAGCGGCACCGCCCGCGACCACGCCTCCTCGACGAGATCTCGCATCTCGTCGGCGTCGATCGCCTCGAGGCGCGCTCCGATGTCGGCGCGCTCACCGGACAGGCTGGGCGTCAGCTGCCAGACGTGCGCAGCCCGCGTCCCCGACCGAGTGGTTCAGGCGTCTAGGAGTGCCGAAAGAGCGGAGGTCGTCCAGTCGCGCGGGGTGAAGTCGAGGTGGACGTACGCCTTGCGCAGCACGGTGGCTTAGGTGCCGACGAGCCGGGCGAGCTTCTCCATCGCGAGCTCCCGGTCGCCTGTTCAGCTACTGTCCCTGACCCTCGCTGGCTAGCTCACCCAGCCGCTGCTCAACCTCGCTCTGGATCACACGCAGCGCCTCGCTTTGGATGCTGATCCGTGCCTGCGCCGGCAACCCCTGAGCCGCGCCATAGACCGCAAGCGCCGCGAGGAAATGGACCCGACGGGTCAATGGGGTGATAGTGGCCACCGATGATGATTCCGCCGCCCCCGTCGACCTCGACACCACCCACGATCGAGCCGACGAGTCCTCCCTCGCGTGGCGGCTGGATCCGGATTTGGATCGGCGCACCCCGAGATCTCTTCCACGCCGCCACTCCGGCGATCAAATCCTCCACGAAGAACCGACCGGCATGGCCGCTGAGACCGATGTAGTCGCCGTATTGGAAGTTACTTTGCGCAGTAGCTGCGAGTCTCATCGGTCGCCGCGGTCGTGATCTTCGTGGGCGCCGACCACGTGGCTTCGTTGTCGATCGAGCTCTGCATCCAGATGTCGGCCATGAGCCGGCCCGTATCGTCGACCGTGTCGTAGTAGACGATCATCAGCTCACCGTTCTGTTCATCCACAGCCATACTCGGGGCGAAGAACTGATCGTTTTTCGAGGCTTGGTCGTTGATCTTGGTCGGCGTCTCCCAGGTTGAGCCGCCGTTCGTAGAGCGCGATAACGAAACCCGGCTCGTACATGATGAGGTCACGTCACTTCGAGGCTCGTCGCTTGAGAGATTGCAGCCCGCCCCCAGCTAGATTGGTCCAGCACGCGTAGACCAGGTCGTCCGTAGCTGTTCGGTAGGCGCCGCCGGAGAGGTAGATCAATACGCCGCGGTTGTCTTGCGCTGGAATCAGGAGTTGGAACGTACCCACCGTCGTCGCGATTTCCACGGCGCTGCGAACGACGCACCTCCATCGCTCGACTTCGCAACGAACAGCCGTTGGCTACCTGTATCCGGCCGAAACGCGAACACGTCCCCGCTGGCGTTGGTCTTGACGTCACAGCCGATGGCCGTGCCGGTCGTCTCAGCTCCGCTGATCTGTCGTGGCAACCCCCAGGCACCGGCGCCTCCCGAGCGCACCGAGACGAAGCAAGGCCCGCCGTTGTGCCACAGCGCGTACATGTTGTCGCGATGCGGAGAGGCCGGATGATGGTCGATCCAGAACGCTTCCTTGTCCATTGCCGTCTGACCGCCGGGCAAGGTCGACTCGAATGTCCAGGTCGCGCCGGCGTCGCTCGACTTGAAGCAACGCAACACGAGTTCCAGCGTTGCGCTTATGCCGAGCGTAAGCGACCAGGCGGTACCGTCCGACGTCCAATCAACCGCGGGGTCACCCTGGCGGACGTCGTTGACGTCGGCAACGGGAAGGTTCGCCTGTGACCAGGTCGTCCCTCCGTCGTTCGAATAGTGCATCGGCTGCGTCGCGCCAAGATGGGTGGAGGCGGCGACGATCTGTTGCAGGTTGGTGTAGTTAAACCGTAGGTCTGACTCCTCGCGAGGAGTGATCTGAGCGCCCGACAAGCGAACGTTGACGCTCATTGCCCCGTCTCTTGACTGATGTTGTTGCCAGGGTCAGCCTGCAGGTCCCTGGTGGGTGGACGATCCACAGGTAGAATGTCGTGCCGAGCAAGCGGGTACCCGCCCGTCGGGATCGCCTGGGGACGTCTCTATCTCGGGATGTTGCTTGCGCCGATCGACCCTGAGCCACGGGGGCAGTCGGAGGCCATCGGCGATCTCTTCGCGGCGGAGGAGCGAAAAATCTTGGTTCTCGCGGACGAGTTGTTCTAGCGCCGTCCCGTGCACGACGTTTGCGGCGGCCAGCTGCTCCTCCACCGTCGGCCACTGCGGTTGGCTATGCCCTTGTGCGCGCTTGCCCGGCACTGCGCTCCCTCCTCGACCCCGACGCGCTCAACACCGTTCGTTGCGATCTGGACGCTTCTTGGCTGCTCGGGGTCACGCTGATCCCAGATCCTTCGCCGCACGTCGTCACGCGGGAGCGTGCGCGAGTCTCCATTCGCGTCGCGCTAACCCGCCGGCGAGCAGAGCAACGCAGAACAGTGCCGCGACGAGCACCCATTCGACCGATCCGTTCCCCGTGGTCGGGGTCGACGCCAAACAAGATCTCAATCCAATCTCGCCAGACGAGGGTGACAAGGGCGAGACCCAAGAGCGAAGCGGCCGAAAGTACCGTGTACAAGGAATACCGTGCATGTGGACGCTGCGTTGTGGCAGTTGCTCGGTCAGTGTTCATGGCGATGGTCGCGCCCCTCCTCTTTGAGTGACTCGCCGAGTTTGTCGAGCCTCTCCGAGTCGACGCAGCAGACCGCGTCGACCTTCCCATCCCTCCGCGAGCTCGCTGCCGGCCCTGATGCTCAATTCGTCGATCTCAAGGCGCTCGTAACGGAGGCCACGGATGCGCACGAACTCTTCGCGCTCGTCGTTTTCTTCCGCGCTCGCGCTCCCAGCTGATGTGGAAGAAGAAGGGATCGATCGAATTCGGGACTGGCTGACACCGTTGACGTCCAGCAGTTGGTGGGCGACGAAGTTGGAATTTCGCTGATAGCGGACGCCGTGCGGGAAGTTCGCCTTGTCGGGTTGGTTATGCGCCGAAAAGATTCCGTAGAGGTCATCGCCGACGGCCTGGAGGTCGTCGTAATCGCCGATGTATGGGTCGAACATATGTGGCGTTGTCCATCGGTGTCCTTGCCAGAACGATGTCCTCGGCCGGCGTCGACCAGTCATCACGACTGACCTGGACGTGCGTTTCCCAACGTTGGGAGCCGCCTGAGCCGGTGAGCAACTGATACAGGAACCCACACGCCCGCTTTCGGTGATCGCCAGTGCGGGATTCGTTGCGTTGGCGATCGACACCAGGTCTCCCGACCAGGTGGCACCACGGTCGGTGCTCCGCCGAACGTGCAGCGTCGGCTTGCCACCCGCGTCGTCCCCCCAGCACAGATAGACCATCCGGCTGTGACGCGGGTGCACTGCAATCGAAAGGCTGCTCCCGACGCGCTCGTTCCCGATGAAGAAGAACCACGGGATCGTTGCTGAGAGGACAACGCGCACGCCGGCCAATCCGTCGCCGGTATCGGTCAGGTCCGTGAACGGCGAGCCGCCGCTGCCGGAGTTGTCGTCCCTCGCCACGACGACGTCAGCGAGGACGGGGCCGCTTTGTCTCCAGCTGAAATAGGCGGCGTAGACGGTGCCGTCGCGATGCGGTGCGGGCCGGATCGACGGGGAGTCACGGATCGGGCTACGCGGGTCGAGGAGCGTCTGCGAGAAGCCGGCCGGCGGTGGGGCTGTCCGTGCGTCTGCAGAGTGATCGACCGAACCGCCCTGGGAGTCGTTGTCCCCAACAAAATGCGATCCTTGCCGTTCGCGCTAATCGCCGCCACGTAGGGCTGGTCGACCGAGTCTCGTTGCAGGAGAGTTTGCATAACCGTCGTCGGGGAATACGGCGCGCTGCGGAGGATGTTCATGCGGAGGAAGACATCGCCGCGAAGTACCCCGGCATAGAGCGAACCGCCGTGGGCGAAGCGCACCGACTGGTCGTTCGGCTCGCCTCCGGGAATCACGAGATCCAGTGTCCAGTTCTGGCCGTGGTCGAAGCTCGCGAACACGGGTCCCGTTTGGGCCGCCGCCCGGGTCGGGTGTAAACGTGGTGCCAACGATCATTCGCCGCTCGTGCGGCTCGACTGTTCAGCTGGGGTTCGCTGTCCTGGTTGGTCTCGCCGCTCATCGAGCGCGGGATCATGTTGACGACGCGAATGTGCCGCTTCACTTTCTCGCCTCTCGGAACCGCTCGTGTTCTTCGATCACATCTTCGGGATGGAGAAGGGCGAGGGATGCGCCGCCGACCTCGAGTCCATCTCGGTGAAGAAGGAACACCGCCTCGTCCCCCTTGACCGGCTTCGGCACTCGATACCAGCGGACATCCCGGCTACTCGGGAAACGAACGCGAAGTTCGTCATCGTCGACGTCGCCTTTCAGCACCTCTCTGACATCGAGTTCGGCGATCCACCAGAGCGGATCGTGTTCCGAGGCAGGGACTCCGGACGCCTCAGGTGTCGCATGCGTTCTCGTAACCAACCCGAAGACGATCACGTCAGCGTCAACGCCGTGCCTCAGCATCTCTGCTATCTCGATCTCCTCGCCCAACGCGACGAAAAGGGCGTCCAACGTCTCCCGATCCGCCGGCTCCTCAAGAAAGCCATGCTCCCTGACCGCAACCGTCTTGACCAAAGAGAACCGGGTTCGTGAAAAGAAGGATGTGCTCAAGCGACTCCCGAGGTGATCGACCAGTACCCCAGACCGTACAGTAACCTCCTGCCCGAGCTGCTGCCGCAACGCCGATGTTGATCGGTGCACACGTTCGACCCGAACCACCGACGTCGACGAGTCAGCCGTCAGAGCGGACAACGACGAAGCCTCGTTCATTCCACCCTCCCGGTGAAGACGAAACGAGAATCCTGAGCGAACTGAGCGATCCTTGCCCGAACTTCTCGCGGTACCGCCATTTCCCCCACCACCCATCTACCACGCCGCACCGCTTCGCGCACGACACTACGCCTCTTCGTCGCCGAGTTACCCCTAGGCAAACTCGTCGGTCGTTGCGATTGTGGCCTTCGGAGGCGAGTCTTCTGAAGCCGGGGATTTACTCCAGCAGGTCTGGGGCGGCAGAGCCAGAGATCGCGTATCCGCAAGCGTCTCATACGCCCGATGTCGGAAGAGCGGAAACGCTGTGAAGAGCCAGACTCGCAAATTGAGGATGTTTCTGCGGTCTGGTCGTGCAGCGCGCGACGCGGGGGGAGGACGACAACGCGCGATCGGAACTGCCGACCGGGCGCAGGGGTCCATGCGTGTGATCCTGCGTCTAAAGATCCCGCCGCGCAGGCGTCAACTCGGCTGATGGTTGGGGGAGCGCAAGGTCTGCCGCCCGGCCAATCGGATTGATTCGAGGTTCTTTCACTGGATCGGTGGATGGAGCACTGTTTGTTAACCTGGTTCTGGCGTCGAGAATGCTGGGCGTCAGCGTGTGGTCCTTAGACCTGCAGCATGGGGCCTGTGCGTCGATCCGTGTGACCGCACGAGTCGCGATCGTAAACGGCGAGTCCTGAGAGCGCGGCGGCGCTGGCGCTCGTGATGAGCAGGAGTCCGGAGGCGAGCGAACATTGCGGGATGTTGCTGCCGACGCCGAGGGCGAGCGGAATGCCGGCGGTGGCGCCGACATTTGCGACTGCGCCGCCGGCGGTGATCGGGATGACGCCTGCTGCGGCGCTGAGGAAAAATTTGTTTTGGGACTGCGCGCGCAAGCGGCGAGCATTGTCGCTTGCGATTTTCTTCACCGTCGAGTGCGTGTTCTTGCGCCGCTGCTACGCGTTGTTCTTCATCGCGTTGGGCCTACGAATCTGAGAGATGCAGTCTCGGTGGAGGCCGTCTACTCGACGCAGTTTCTCCCAGACTCGGTCAGTCTGTCTCGACGGGCAGGACCGCTGCTCGGCATGCGACCTGGAATAATCAGCCGCGTGGCGGAGACGCTCGACGCCGCGCTGAAGGCACGCCTGCGCGCCGTTCTCGACAACCGGCCGGTGACCGAGACGGAACCGCGTAACCTGATGGAGGAGGGGTCGGCCTGCGCTCTCATCCTTGAGGGACGTCTGCGGGTCATCGAGGAGCGGTTGACCGTCCTCTCTGTCGACCCGACGAGCTCGCTGGCCGACATTGCAGCCGAGGTCCGCGCCGCTAACGAGGTCCGACCCGATCTTGACGAGCTCCATGCGCTGTTGGCCGAGTTGTCCGCGCTCGCGCGCATTTTCCGGGGATCGTGGCTCTCCGCCGGGGCCGCTCGACGATGGTAAGGCGCCTCCGATCGTGCACACGCGCAAAGTCCAGCGAGCCTTGAAACTCAGGCGCTAGCCGGTTTGGGCTCGCTGGTGTTCGCCTCGACGTTCCAGCTGAACAGGACATCGAGCACGTATTGCCGTTCGATGACGTGGTGTTCGACCTGAAACTCGAGGCGGAGGAAGTCGATCGGTGCGGCCTTGAAGACGCGGGTGCTGTAGGCGTGGTCGTCCGACGTGACCCGTGAGGCTGCTGCAGCCCACTGTGTTATTTCGGCCGCGTCGGCCTGCCACTCCCGCGCGAGTTCGGCGAGGGTCGATTGTGCACCTTCGAGGTCGGTTGGTGGCAGCTTGATGGTCAGCCGAGTTGGGTTTAGCGTGGGTCTGGGGCAGAGGAGGACGGCGAGCTGGGCCTGTTGTTGAAGCTGCGGCCGCCGGGGAGGTCGACGGTGAGCGGGAAGCTGTCGTTTGGCGTCGCCCAAGCGCGGTAGTCACTCATCGGTGCGAGGCCTGCCGAGGCACGCGTTGGCGGGGTCGAGAGGTCGATGGTCGGTTCTGCCGTTGGTGTTGGTCGGCCAGGAGCGTGGACGACGGTCGGCCGGAGCGGCGGATGCGGCTGGCTTTTCAGTCGGATCTGCCAGCGTGTGAGGTCAGCTGCGAGAGCGGCGAGCCGATGAATCATCCGGAATCGTCCGACGCGGGTAGCGATTGGACGTGCGATCACGGCCTGGGCTTCGCCGGCGTGGTCGCTGATGAACCGCTCGAATGCGGGCAGCGTGTCCCGCTCAATCAGGTTCCAGCGGTCCTGGAACAGGGCGATGTTTCCGTCGGGAAGCGGTGTGCTGAGCTCGAGTGATCGACCGGGTGCGGCCGCCGTGACGAACGTCAGTGGAAAGACGATGGCGTAGCCGTTCGCTCCTGGGATAGCTGGCGCGCCGGCGAGTGTGAGCAAGTAGGTGAACGCGAGTCCCTGCGGCGGATCGTAGGCACGCATGTTTGTGTAGAAGCGATCGATGATGTCGTGTTGCTCTCGGTACAGAAGCGTCCGGTTTCCTTGCTGGATTGCCGCAGCGTCTTGGGAGTCGATTTGCTTCCATGCCTCGGCCGTCGCGTGGTCGATGATCCCTGTCGAGGCGAGTTCGCTGATCGCCGTCAGACCACCGCCGAGATATGCCTCGTGCATCAGTGCTTGATCCTCGAAGATCTTTCTCTGCATCGTCAGGAAGGTGGTCTCGAAGAACCCCAATCCGGCGAGAGCGACGGGTTCGGAGTCGCGCCGACGGCTTCGCAATCGCCGGCCGCGTGTAATACCTCGATCGAAGGCGACGAGCACAGCCCGCTCTCGATCGGGGATGGTGCCGACGTCAAGGAAGCCGGCATAGAACGACGGCCCGATCAGGTTGGCCATCGCGGCCCACTGCAGCTGTCGGTGCTGCTGATAGAGGCGGCCGTAGTAGTCGTAGACGCGCTGAATTGTTCTCCGGTTCGCCTCGGCACCAAGCGCGGGATCCCAGTGCGACGGATCGACGTCGGCCGCTTCAAACGCTCGCCTGAGCCAGAGGCCCCTCAGTTCGCCCGCGCGCGACTTCGCTGGATCATTAGCGGGCGGCGAGGCGAATTTGGCGGACTGCGGAGTCTTCAAATGCTCGACCGCTCCTAGGTCGTGTTGGTCAGTGTCACATTGAGGGCGGCTGAGCGGACGTTGCCGCGGACGTCGCTTGCTTCTACTTCGAGCTGGTAGGTGCCGTCGGGGTGGTCGTTGGTGTTGAAGTGGCGGGCGAGCCAGAAGTGGTGAGTTGATCCACCCTGGGTCTGTTGGAGGCTCGTTTAGGTGGCGGCCACCATTGGGCTGTTGTCTGTCTTGATATTCAATCTGTTCGTACTCGGCGGGCGGCAAGTCGCCGAGTGCTTCGTGCAGTCTCTCATCGTTGTAGAAGCCGATCCAGTCGAGGATCTCGTGCTCGGCGTGCTCGAAGCTGGGGAAGCGGCGGCCGTCGACGAGCTCGCTCTTGAAGGTCGCGACCCACGCTTCGGCCATCGCGTTGTCGTAGGCGTCGCCCTTGGAGCCGACCGACGGGTCGATCCCGAGCTCGTCGAGCCGGTCGGTGTAGGTCAGGCTGGTGTATTGCGAGCCGCGATCCGAGTGCGCGATCAGGCCGGCGGCTGGTCGGCGCAGGCCGTTGGCCATCTCGAGCGCGTCGAGCACGAGCTCGGCGCGCATGTGCGTCGCGAGCTGCCAGCCGACGATCATGCGGCTGTAGCAGTCGAGGATGAAGGCGAGGTAGACGAAGCCGTTCCAGGTGCGGATGTAGGTCATGTCGGCGACCCACTTCTCGTTCGGCCGGGTCGCCGTGAAGTCGCGCTGCAAGAGGTCGCGGGCCCGCTCGACCGCGGCCTCGTCCGGGATCGTCGTGCGCTTCTTGCAGCCGCGCAGCTTGCCTTCGAGCCCGTGCTCGCGCATCACGCGGGCGACCCGGTCGCGGCCGACCTCGACGTCGCGGCGGCGCAGCTCCTTCCACGTCTTGCGGGCGCCGTAGACGCGCCGGCGGCCGCTGCGGGCCGCCTCGATCTCGACCAGCAGCTCGACGGTCGGCGAGCTCGCGGCGCGGACGGCTTCCGGGATCTGCGCGCGTAGTGCGTGCTCACCGGCACGCCCAACGCCGCGGCAGATCGGCTCGACCCCGAAGGCATCCCGCCGCTCCTCCACGTAGCGGGTCACCGTCGCCGGGTCGGGTCGAGCTCCTGTCGCGAAATAGACGGACGCGTCCTTCAAGATCGCGTTCGCCCGGCGCAGCTCGACGTTCTCCTTGCGCAGCCGCTTCAGCTCTTCGCGCTCCTCGCTCGTCAGCAGATCACGCCGGCGGCCGCTGATCGGCCTCGGCCTGCCGCACCCACTGCCGCAGCGCCTCCTTGTGGATGCCCAGGTCCTGGGCGACGTGCGCGATCGGACGCTCCGACTCGAACACCAGCCGCACAGCACGCTCACGCAACTCATCGGGGTACTTCCTCGGTCTCGACATCGCAGGAGCATCTCCTTCCGCCAGGACAGAGCCTGGCATCGGAGCCTCCAAGTTTCCCAGGGTCCTTCATAGTTGCCTGGGGTGTTGGGGTTGTTTTGTGTTGTGTCGGGTGTGTAGATGGTTGCGAAGTTGATGTCGGTGGGCTGGGTTTCCTTGGATGTGAGGTCGGAATGATGTGCGGCGGTCGAACGCGACCTGCCAGGAGCACGACCGGCTGGGCGTTGCGTGTGAGTCGCCAGCGGATGAGGGCGGGTGTGACGGGCATGCCGTGCCAGCCTGGCGGGTTTGGTTGGGTTACGGCGATTGGCGTGTTGTCGTGGGTCTTGACCGAGAAGTCGACGAGCCCGCTGAGTGCTTGGGGCGGGAGCGAGGTGATGATTGCGTCGATGACCGGTGGGCCGTAGTCGTGGAATGGGCTGATGGCGCCGGGCCGGAGCGGGTTCCAGTAGGTGATGCCGTTTGGGTCGTGGCTGGATTCGGCGAAGTGGACGTGCCCCCAGTCTTCGGGCTGGGCGGCGATGTGGCCGAGCAGGCCGTGCAGCGGCACGTGGCTGCCGGGTTGGACGGAGGGGGCGACGTGCCAGTAGCCGAAGTTGCGGCCGTCGGCTTCGACGACCACGATGCCACCGTTTGCGGCGACGTCGCCGGGTGACCCGTACGACACCTTGCCCGGGGCGACCGCGTAGACCGGGGTGCCGGCGGGTGCTGCGATGTCGATGCCGAAGTGGAAGGTCTTGCCGCCGCCGGAGATGCGTGGGTCGCAGAGGAACCCGCGGACCGGATGTTGCTGGTCGAATGGCTTCACGGGCCAGGGGTATGCCGGAAGCGCGGCCACGTCGTGCGCTTCAGTCGTGGGCGGGGAAGCGGTAGACGCGTGCGTTGTGCGGTTTGAATGGCGCGGGGTCGGTGAAGGCGCCTCGGGTGACGGTGATTGGTCGGGCTGGGTTTCCGCCGGGGTGGGCGAGGACGGTGCCGTTGCTGATGCCGGCGGGTAGGCCGCTGAAGCGGACGCTGCCCTGCTCGGTCGGGCTTCGTCGCACGGCGATCAGGTAGAGGATGCCGTCGTCTGGGCGGGTGCTGACGGCGATGTCGGCGGCGTTGGCGGTGACCTGGTGTGGTGCGAGCGGGGCGGTGAGGGCGGCGGTGTGTGCGGGGTCGCTGAGTTCGCGGAGCAGTGGTCGTTGGACGCGGTTCCAGTAGCTCCAGTTCCAGCCGCGTTGTCGGTCTTGCGGGTTCATCGCTTGCTGGGAGTTGGCCGCCGAAGAAGAAGAGTCCGCGGGCGCCGGCGGTGATCGCGTCGTAGGCCATGAAGCGGGCTTGTGGGAGCGTGGGGAAGACGAGCGGGTGGGGTGGGAGGACGCCGCTCCAGGCGATTTGCAGTGTCGTCCAGATCGCTTTGCGTGCGGTTGCGCGGGCGAGGATTCGGGTCATGTCGCCGACGACGCTGATGTCGGTGTTGACCGGCGGTCCTCCCGCGTGCATCCCGGCTGGTTTCGAGACGGGATAGATGTCGACGCCGTGGATGTCGCAGGCGGCCGCGTATGGTTTCACCGCGCTGACCGTGAGCGGCCTGTCGGGCGCCTTGGGCGCCGGGGCGGGTGCGCGAGGTGCCTCGATGATCGCGATCGGATGGTCGGGATCGAGGGTCTTGAGGTGTTGGCGCACCGCGACGAGCCCGGCCACCGGGATGTGCCCGTGTGCCGGTTCGTCGGCTCCCTTCCAGACGCCGAGACCGGGGTGCGGTTTGACCGTGTTCACGATCTTGTCGAGCAGCGACTGCCGCGCCAGGTTGTTGTCGAGCCCTGCGAGCGCCACCCACATCTGCAGCCCGTGCTGTTGTGCGGCTTCGAGTTCTTGGCCGAGTGCGATCAGTTGCTCGCCCGCGCCGGCGGACGTCCAGACGGTGTAGTTGCGGGCGAAGTTGGCGCCGGCGCTGGCGATCTCCGCCCACGCCGGCTTCCCGTTCGGCGCTTGCTGTCGACCGGCGGCGGGTCGGAGAGGCCGAGCGGAAAGACCCGTTTGCCTGCGACGAGCAGGTTGCCGGTCGCCGCGTCGAGTTTCGTGACCGTCATCTGTTACGAGGTTGCTTTGGTTGAGAGGTAGCCGCCTGGCTGAGCGCGAGCAAAGCAGCGAAGGCCTGGTCGATTTGCGGGAAGTGAGCCGATCCCGCCACTGGTCCCTGTCTTAATGTGGGCGAAGTTGGTTGCGACGTAGATTCCGTAGCCGACGACGAGTGCGACGGTGACGTAGAAGAGCTGGATTTTTCCGAGGTCGAGCGAACCGCTGGTTTCGACCGTGTCGCCTTTGAAGATGTCGCTGAGCTGCGTTTCGGAGGCTTTGAATACTGCTGAGCGTGCGCTTGGGTCGGTGGCCGGGTTGGTCGTTGTCCCGTCGTTGCGTTGGACGACTAGCTGGCTGCCGCCGTCGTGCTGGTAGCCGCTGCCGTTTGTGCTTTGCTTGTAGCCGAGCACGAGTTGGGTGCCGAGGAGACCGCCGATGCTGATCCCCATCGCGACGAGCAGCGGGCCGGGGATCCCGACGTCGACCGGGTTGGTTCGTCCGGCGGCGATGTTGACGATGAAGGCGTTCAGGTAGGCGGCCAGGATCAGGATCGTCCAGGCGATTAGTTGCAGCCGGGAGAGGCTGTAGCGCTGTTTCTTGGGATCGATCAGGCGCGCCGCCGACGCTCCCGCTGATCGCCCAGCCGATCAGGATCGTGAACGCGGCCAAGAGCGCCGCCAAGCCGAGGAACGTCCACACGGGGAGCCGGCCGTGCCGGTCTGTGATCAGCGAGCTGGACGTGGCGGCCCAGATCGCGAGCGCGATGATCGCGGCGACGATCAGCAGGCTGATCGACGCCTGCAGTAAGCGCAACCCTCGGCTTGTTCGGACGGTTGGTGTGGAGACGGCGGTGATGGTGCTGGTCATTGGTTGTCCTCTTGTTCCGAGCGTTCCGGTTCTGCGCTTAGGGTTTTTTCAAGGAGGCCCGCTCGGCGAGGATGGTGTGGCGGGCTTCGAGGAACTCTTCCTGGAAGTCGGTCAGGTGCTGCGGCGCGGCGAGGATCCCTTCGGCGGTCGGCAGGATCTGCGTGCGTGGCGAGCTTCTCGCCCCAGTTCTGGGTCTGGTCGATCAGCGCTTGGTACTGCGCTCGCGGGGTCGCCGTGCGGCCGCGGCTTCTCGCGAGGAGCGCCGCCGAGGTGTTCGGCGGCGCGGACGCGGGCGCCCATGTCGGGGACGGTGCCGTCGGGTTTGCGGCAGAAGCGGGCGAGGATCGTCTTGATGATCGAGGTGTGATCGAAGACCGTCTTCGCGACCTGGCGCTTTGCCGACCCAGGGTGAGATCGACGATCGCCGGCACGCGTGGGCCGAGTTGGCGGAGCGTTCGGCGTGTCGTCCTCGGCTGGCGGGCGGCGGGACGTGGTCGTAGAAGCCGCCGTGTTCGTCGTAGGTGATCACGAGCAGCGTCTTCTCCCAGGCCGGGCTCTGCGCGACCGCGTCGAACAGCTCGAGCACCAGCTTCTGGCCGGCGTGCAGGTCGGAGGGTGGGTGGTCGTCGTTCGAGCCGGCCGGGCCGAAGGTCAGGTCGATGAAGTTCGGGTCGATCCAGGAGACGGCGGGAAGGTCGCCGGCGGCGGCGCGTTCGAGGAAGCTGCGGTGCCCGAAGACGTCCTTGCGGTCGAAGTAGGCCGGGATCGTCTCGTCTGAGAGCGCCGTACTCGGGGTCGATCAGCCAGAGCATCGGCACGTAGTCGTGCGAGTACCAGCGCCAGCACACCTTCGCGTCGTCGAGGTGGCGGCAGAACGACTTCAGGTTGTAGGGCTGCGGCGGCCGGAGCGCGTCGATCTGGCCGCCGGAGTCGCCGGCGACGGCGTAGCAGCGGTTCGGCATCGTCTCGCCCGGCACCGAACAGAACCAGTGGTCACAGACACAGAACTGCTCGGCCAGGTAGGCGTAGACCGGCAGCTTGCTTCGCGGTGTGGTAGGCCATCACGACCGCCGGCGAGTCGCCCTTGTAGGGCGGATGTCGGCCGTGTTCGCTGAGTAGTTCGGCGCGAACCCGCTCATCGCGCCGCTCGCGATCTGCGCGGCGACGCTCTGGCTGCCGTGGCTCGGATCCTGCGCCTTCACGAGCTTCGTGCTCGTCGCCGGATGCACCGGGAACGACACATCGCCGATCGTGTTCGACAGCCCCGCCGTCAAGCCCTCGATGTCGGTGCGGCCCTCGTCGATCGTCAGGAACCCGAGCATGTGGTCGAACGACCGGTTCTCCATCATCAAGACGACGATGTGATCAACCTTCGTCTGAAGGTTCTTCAGCGCATCGTCGTCTGGGACGGTCGTAGTCGCTGCGGCGCCCATCTCTTCCCCTCCGACGGTCGTGAAGTCGGTTGCGCCGCAGACTCAACCCTGCCGCGGCCGAACCTGCCACGAAGCGGTCACGGTGTCAAGTAGACCGCCGACGCGATATCTCGTCGTATTTCTGCCGGCGCTCGTGGCTCTGAACGTTTGACATGCACGAAATTGAGTGCCAACGTGAGTGAGAGCGGCGGGCGGAGGCAACAGGTGGGCGTTCCGAGGATCGTTGCTGCGGCGCTAGCTGGCCTGTTAATGGCCTTTGTCCTGGTTGCGCTCGCATCGGCAGCAGGCACGCGCTCGTCGGCGACAGTGACGCTGCAAATCGCGCCACGCGGGCTCGGCGGAACGGTGACCGTCGACCCGCCAGGTCTCGACGCGGACACGCAAACGAAGAAGAGTCAGTGCACGAGCGACGAGTCGCAGCAGTCGTGCACGTTGACCTACAACCGTGGCCAGACGGTGACGTTGACGGCGAGCGGCCAGGGGAGCTCGTTTGGCTCGTGGAGTACGCCGGACTGTCCGGGCACGGGTGGCTGCACGCTGTCGCTGAACGACGACGCGACGTCGATCGTTGCGCTGTTCGCTCCGCTGCATCTGCTTGTTCGGTTCTCACCGGCGGACGCGGCGCAATTGACGACCGACCCGCCCGGCAAACCGTGCGGATCGCTGCCGAGTGATGCGCAGCCCGACGACCAGTGTTTCGAGTTCGCGCCGGGGACGGTGGTCAAGCTGACCGAGATCGCCGAAACAAGGCGACAACAATCCCGCCTGCGTTCAAGGGTTGGGGGCCGAGCTGTCAGCCCGCAGATCAGCCGACCTGCACGATCGTCGTCAACGACGAGCCGACCTGGGCGGGGGCGCTGTTTGCGGGCGGCGACGAACTCAACCTGCCGACGACGATCAGCGTCCAGTTCCAGCTGAAACGGTCGGGAACCGGCAGCGGCCGCGTGACCGGAACCAACCTCGATTGCGGCACCGTCTGCTCCGGACAGTTCGGGTACGGCAAGCCGCTGACGTTGACCGCCGCGCCTGATGGCGGCTCGACCTTTGACGGCTGGAACGGAGTTTGTGCGAAGACGCAGACGACCTGCACGTTCCCGGTCGGCCCGGTCACCTCAATCAAAGCGATCTTCGCGCGCGACACGACTCCGCCGACGACCCCGGGCGCGCTGACGGTGACCGCCGCAACCCGGACGAGCGTCGCGGTCAGCTGGTCGCCGTCAACCGACAACGTCGGTGTTGTCGGCTACCGCGTCTACCTCAACACCGTCTCGGCTGACACGTCGAGTACCAGTTACACGTTCACGAACCTGACCTGTGGACGAAGTTACGCACTCGCGGTCGACGCGGCCGATGCGGTCGGCAACCGCTCGCCGCGAACGACGTTGACCGCGCAAACGAAGCCGTGCCCGCTCGCCGCGCGCGTCGCCGGGGTCGGCGTCGAACGGGTCGGCCATCTGCGCAGAGTGCTCGTCAAGCTGCGCGCGAACAGGGCAACCTCGGCACGGCTCGCGCTGATCCTGCGGCAGCGGACCGTGGCACGTGCCTCGCTTCGCGGTGCAGCCCGGAACGAACGCGTTGCGTCTTGTCGTGCCGCGAGCGCTGAAGGCCGGTCCGTACCGGCTGACGGTCGCGCTGGTCAACCCTGATGGCGGCACGCTGCTGCTGCCGGCGCATGGTGTGCTGATTCCGAGGCCGCGATGACGACGCCGGCAAACAGCCGCGCTCCGGCCGAACCAGCACCGGCAACAAAACGGTTTCGTCGCCCGTCCCTGACGCAGGCCTCTGCGTTAGTCGCGCTGGTCGGCGGGATCGTCGCGCTCGTCTTCATTTTCAAGCCGGGCTGGAAGCCGCAGCCAGCCGCCCGACGTGACGAAGGCGACGATCAGCGACACGCGCGTCTTCCAGCCGTTCACGTTCCGGCGCTACTTGCAACGCCAGCAGCTCCCGATCCCACCGGGGCTGACCAAGTCGTATCTCGACCGGGTCGGTGTGATGGTGACGTTCCACTACGAGATCAGCGGGCTCCGGCACAAGAAGCTGCCGCTGCGCTGGCAGCTCTCGAACGCGGCGTCGAACGCGCTCGTGAACGCGATGGATAGCGCCTACACGATCGTCCCGTCGAACAACGACGACGCCGGCGACTGGTCGGTCTGGGTGCCTTCCCCGACGAAGGGCCACAACTACTACGTCACGGTCACGATCTACCAGCCGCAGGGGCCGCCCTACGAGCTCAAGCACTTCGACTCACCCAACTTCCCCGGGCTGGGCAGCTGATGCGGCCCGCAGCTCGACCAATCCCAACCGCTTGTCGGGGAACTGCTCCATCCCGGTGCGGCGCAATTTTCTATGAGCAAACGAGAAAGAGAGGGAACAGATGAGCGCTGAGCTCGTAAACGGCACGTTGGCGATGCGGCCGCCGCAACGGTTTGGCTGGCTGCCAGACCTTCCCGACGCACGCGACTATCTCTTCTCCGCACCGGAGGCGGTGCTGGCGACGCTGCCGAGCAAGGTCGACCTGCGCCGCAAGATGCCGCCCGTCTACGACCAGGGACAGCTGGGCAGCTGCACCGCGAACGCGATCGCGGCAGCGTTCGAGTACGACCAGACGCAGCAGAAGCTGACCGACTTCATGCCGTCGCGGCTGTTCATCTACTACAACGAGCGGGCGGTCGAGGGCACGATTGCCAGCGACAGCGGCGCGATGATCCGCGACGGGATCAAGAGCGTCGCCAAGCTCGGCGTCTGCGACGAACAGCTGTGGCCGTACGACGTCGGCCAGTTCACCGACAAGCCACCACGGAGCGCCTACAGCGACGCGAAGAAGCATCAAGCGACCGTCTATCGCAGCGTGCTCGCGAACAACCTGCGCCAGCTGCAAGGCTGCCTCGCGTCCGGCTACCCGTTCGTGTTCGGCTTCTCCGTCTACGAGAGCTTCATGAGCCAGCAGGTCGCCGACAGCGGCGAGGTGCCGATGCCGGCGCCCGGCGAGAAGCTGATCGGCGGCCACGCCGTTGCTCGGCGTCGGCTACGACGACAGCGTCCAGCGGTTCATCGTCCGCAACTCCTGGGGGCCGAAGTGGGGGAGCAAGGGCTACTGCACGATGCCCTACGGCTACCTGACCGACCCGCAACTCGCCAGCGACTTCTGGGCGATCTACACCGTCGAGCCGCCCGCCGCCACACCACGGCGCAAGACGACCAGCCGGCGGCGCAAAACCGCCGCGGCGACGCGGACTCGCGACCGGAGCGAGGAAGACCGCACGCAAGACGACAGCCACGAAGACAGCCAAGAAGACAGCCCGGAGGTCGTTGAGATGGCCACGGCAGGCTTCGATCCCGGCCCGCCGGCCGCGATCGCGACGATCTGCGGCCACTGCCCGCCGCCCAGCACGCCGAAGGCGTTTTGGACGGCCTGGCAGCCGATCTTCTACCGCGGCCGGCTCGACGGGTCGGCGCGGCTGCTCGTTATCGCCTCCGACCCTGGCCCGACCGAGCGGATCGCGCACCGCACCCTGGTCGGCGACGCCGGCCAACGCGTCCAGGGGTTCCTGAGCAAACTCGGCCTGACCAGCTCCTACCTGTGCATCAACGCGTTCCCCTACGCGCTGCATCCCAGCTACGGCGACCAGGTCGACAGCCTGCTCGCCGCCCACGACGAACAGCTCTGGCGGCACCAGTTCTACGACGCGTCCGGCCCACGCACGTGCAAGCGGTCGTCGCGTTCGGCGTCAACGCGCAGAAAGCGTTCGCGCTCTGGCCGGGCAAACCGGCCGTGCATCTCGAGCAGATCCCGCATCCGAGCAGCCGCGACGAAGCAGCGCTGCTCAGCGCCTGGCACGGCGCGATCGAACGGCTACGCGGGATCGTCACAGCCGACCCCGACGGAACCGTCAGCGGCGCGAACTACGGCTCCTCGTTCAAAGAGAGCGACTACGCGGCGATCCCCAGACATGATCTGCCGTTCGGTGTGCCGAGCTTCCTCGGCGACGACGCAGCCGGCCGCACCGGCCACCCACGCCACAACGACAGCGTCAAACGGCCAAGCCCCGACGACGGCCACACCCTCACCTGGACCGCGCCCAAGTGAACGACGTTCGCGCTCGCGCCGATCGACCCGAATGACGGACCAACCTTCGCGCTCGCCGGCCGGATCGTGCCGATGACACAACGCCAACGCCGTGATCGAACACGGCACCATCTACATCCAGGCCGGCACGATCAGCGCCGTCCAAGACGCAGCCGCCCCAGCGCCGGCCGGGTTCGAGCAGCTCAAGCCGCTCGACACGCACGGGACGATCTACCCGGGCCTGATCGACCTGCACGACCACCTCAGCTACAACGCACTGCAGCTCTGGGACGTCCCCAAGAAGTACGACAACCGTGACCAGTGGGCGCAGGGCGACACCTACCGCAAGCTGATCACCGGCCCGATGAAGGTGCTCGCCCACACCCCCGCCTACGTGCCCGCGATCGTCCGCTACGTCGAAGCGAAATGCCTGGTCGCCGGCACCACCACCAGCCAAGGCCTCGCGCTCTCAAGCTACGCCGGCATCCAGCACTACTACCGCGGCATCGTCCGCAACGTCGAACAGACCGACGACCCCGAACTCCCCGAAGCGGTCGACCACATCGCCGACGTCGACGCCAAAGACCGCGACAAGTTCCTCAAACGACTCAAGCAACAAACCTGCCTGCTCCTCCACCTGAGCGAAGGCACCAACCAAGCAGCACACGACCACTTCCTCGCCCTCAAAGCGCCGAGCGGAAGCTGGGCGGTCACCGCCTCGCTCGCCGGCATCCACTGCGTCGCCCTCGACAGCGCCGACTTCGACGTGCTCGCCCACGCCGGCGCGTCGATGGTCTGGTCGCCGCTCAGCAACCTGCTCCTCTACGGGCAGACCGCCAACATCGCCGCCGCCGCCAAGGCCGGGCTGACGATCGCGCTCGGCCCCGACTGGTCACCCAGCGGCAGCAAGAACCTGCTCGGCGAACTGAAGATCGCCCGGCTCGCCGCCACCCTCGCCAACGCCAACCTGTCCGACTTCGAGCTCCTCTCGCTCGCAACACGCAACCCCGCCAAGATCCTCCGCTGGGACAACCAACTGGGAACGCTCGAAGCAGGCAAACGCGCCGACCTGCTCGTCGTCAGCGGCCAAAACGGCGACCCGCACACACACCTGTTCACACGCAGCGAGCACGACGTCGAGCTCGTCGTGATCAACGGCGTCCCCCGCTACGGCGCCAGCCAACCAATGCGACGGCTGCTCGAACCCACCGCCACCAGCGCCGAGGCCGCCACGATCGCCGGTCGCAAACGACTGCTCAACCTGACACAGCCAACAAGCGACCCAACCGTCGCCAAGCTCACCCTCAAACAAGCGACACAGCTGCTCAAAGACGGCCTGGCACGGCTGCCCGAGCTCGCCAAAGACCTGACCGCCAAACCCGCGCTCGACCTACTCGACGCGCGCAGCAGCCGACGACAACGGCGTCTTCCTGGTGCTCGACCACGACGACCTCGGCGGCGTCGACCTGCGCCCGCACCTCCCCGACCGGCACGGCCACTACACCGCCGAACCAACCCCGCAGCCGCTCGCCGCGCCGGCAACGCCGCTCGCCGATCTACTCGAGCCACTCACCCTCGACCCGCTCACCGTCCACGACGACCACCGCTTCGCCGAGCTGCTCGCCAAAGAACGCAACCTGCCCGCCGAGATCGCCGCGCAGATCGCAGGCCTCTACTAGAAGGAGCAGCCACGTGTCAACTCACGAACCAGAACCCGGGTCGATCCCAGCAACAGCGATCGATGACGCAAAGCTCGGACTCGCGCTCTCCGGCGGCGGACACCGTGCCGACTTCTTCCACATCGGTGTTCTGGCCAAGCTCGCCGAACACGGGCTGCTTCGGCGAGTCGAGGTGATCTCGACGGCGACGCACCTTGACAAGCCACGGCGGCCAGGTTTAGCGTCGCGTCGCGGTCGTCGCTTATCGAAAAGGGGGGCCCAGTAATGCGCGACGCACCCCGGTCGGTTGAGATCGAAGTCGCTTTGGCGCTTCTGAGTCTTGGACTGCTCGTTCTCACGCTCGCGTGGAGCGACTGGATCGAGGCGCTTTTCCGCATCGATCCGGATCACGGCGACGGTTCTCTCGAGTGGGCTGTCGTCGGGTTGACGGCTGTCAGTGCGGTCGTGTTCTCGGGTCTCGCGGCTCACCGCTGGCGCCTGGTCCGCGCGCCGAGACCCCTGTCGGACGCCTAACGGATGCCTGTCGGCTCGGTTCGCGGTCAGGAGTAGTCCGTCGTGCGAGTCGAAGACGTCAGCCCGTCCGCCAACTTCGTTCGGTTCTTTGGCGCGGGAGACCAGTGTGTCTCGGGGCGCGGCCTGTGTGTGTCGCTTTCAAGTGACGGGCAGCGCGCGTATCTCGGGGGACACTCGGGCGTCTGGCGCTCGGACGACGGGGGGGAGACGTGGTGGCACCCGGAATGGCAGGCGGCGCACGTCGGCGGCGCAACGCTTCCCGGCGCTCTCCCGCAAACGAACGTCTACGACCTCGTCATCGATCCGACGAACAGCGACGTCCTTCTCGCGGCTACCGGGAACGACGGACGCGTGTCGAACGAGGGCGGAATCTATCGATCGACCGACGGGGGCCAGAGCTGGCAGTTCGTTCATCAGTTCGTCGGCTCGGTCGCCGGCGCCGCGACCGTCGGGTTCGTCGGGTGCTTCGCGCAGGTGCCCGATGACGCGGGGTTGGTGTACGCCGCCGGCGAGTTCGCGGTGGCGATCAGCCACAATTTCGGACTCACCTGGTCCGAGACCGTTCCGAACGCCGGTTCCGGGTCGGGCTCACCGCGGGTGTTCCACGTGGCCGCCGCGTCGTCCGGCCCAACCGGGCGCCGCGTGTACGCGTTCGGCGCGAACGTCTGGGTGTCCCTCGACGGCGGTTCGACGTGGCACGTCGACCCGAACGGCCAGACCGTCGGCGCAACAACCGATGCGCGCGGTGTCGGCGCACAGGCGGTCGCCATTCACCCACAGCACGACGACACGGTCTACGTCGCCAGGGCCGATCTCACGCTCTGGAAGGGCGTCTACCCGGACCCGCCCTCGACCGGCCCTGGCGCCTGGACGCAGTTCCCGTCGCCGCCGCAGGTGCCGCAGACCGACAGCGGCGCGAGCTTCGTCGTGCCCTGGGTGACCAGTGAAGGCGCCTTCACGTTGATCCTCAGCGACCTGCGGTCGGTGCATGCCTGCCAGGGTGAGCCGTCGACCGCGACGGACTGGGTGCGAGTGGAGGATGAGAACTGTCACCCCGATCCTCATGGCCTGGCGCTCACGCCTGACTTCGTCCCCGTCGTGAGCGGAGTGGTCGGGCGTGGGCGCGCACTGCTCGTGAACGACGGTGGCATCGTCGTCTCGACCGACGGCGCCGGCACGTGGAGCCAGGCGAAAGACCTGTCGACGCTCAACGTCGTCAACGTCGGTGTCGCGACCGTTCCCGGCGGCGCGACCGGCATCGCGCTCGGCACCGGCGACAACAGAGGTTTCAGCACGAAAGACAGCGGCACAAGCTGGCACACCCTCTGCTACGACGGCGGCGACAACGACTGCTCGTTCGCCGATCCGCGACAGCCGGATCGCATGGTCCTGTTCGCTCCGCGCAGCAGTGCCGACCAGACGAGCAAGGGCGAGATCTTCCTCGTTGTCGACCCGGCGGGCGGGCCTCCTGACACGGCGATGAGCACCGCCCAGCTCGCGCAGATCCCGAGCCCTCCGACGGCGACAAATGCCGCCGGCCACCCCTGGTTTGGGTGGAACGTCGTGAGCTGGTTCTTTGCCTTCGGATACCGGCCACTCGTGCTGACGCTCGACGGCCAAAGCCCACGGCCCGGCGGCGATCTAGTCGTCGTCCGCTTCACCGGTCAGATCGGTAAGGACCCAGTCGTGCTCTTGCGGACGACTGCCCTCAGCTCGATCGACGACCCGAGCGACTGGGTGACGAGCGCGACCTCTGAGGGCGCCGGAGCGAAGGTCTTCCAAGTAGGGCCGGAGCTTCCGGACCCGCTTGTCAGCGCGGTTCAGGCATCAGGTGGTCACGACTCGCCTACCTACTACGTCGGGAACGCGGCGCCCAGCGTCGACGGGGTGGTCGGATCGCGCGGTCTCTGGAGGCTTGCGCCCGGCGAGACCGAGTGGACGCAGATCGTCCCGCATAACGCGCGCAGCGTGGGACCGAGCGTCGCGAACCGCTACTACGTTGACCCCTACCGTCCCGAACCTCCTCTACGTCGTCGGTGACGACCACATCTACCGCTCGGACAACGGTGGCCGGGCGTGGGCCGTCGACGAGAGTCTCGAGCGGACCGCGACCGACGAAGGCGCGTACCCGTTCGCGATCGCGGACTCGGGGCTAGGCCCGGGGTGGTCGATCACAGGCAATCCATGCGACTCGGTGCTCAGGGATATGCAGTTCGATCCTTCGCGCCCCGGTTTCCGGCTCGCCGCCGGAATCGCCGGGGTGTTCATGACGACCGACGGAAGCTCATGGGCGCCCATCCTCCGTACGGCCTCGATGGCGCTTCAGCCGACGAGCATCACGTACGACTGGGTCGCCTGCGACAGGGCCGTGTACGTCGGCACCGGGAATCGAGGTCTGCTTCGGGTGAGCCCACTGCCCCCCGATTGGGAGTTTCCCATCGGCAGTCTGCAGGCCGCCGTCGGCCGGATCACGCTCCTGCGCGTTCACGATCTGGGAACGGGTTACGGCCCGCCGTACGACTTCCTCGACGCCGAGGTGATCGTTCAGCTCGACAGCCAGCCGGAGAAGGCCTTCGGCATGCAGTTGCGCAACAACGCCGATCGGCCTGCCGCCCAAGGAATGCTGGCCGTCCTGCGCGACACCTTCAACCGCAGCCGACCCGTCCGAATCGAATTCATCAGGGTCGGCTGCCGCACCGGGAAGATCATCCGAGTCATCGAGGCAACCTAGGAGGGAACATGCCCCTCAACGTCAACGGACAACTCAGCCTCCTGCGGGTGCACGATGTCGGCACCGGCTACGGCCCTCCGAACGACCAGATCGACGTCGAAGTCATCGTCCAATTCGTCGGGCGGCCGACCGAAGCGTACGGCTTCCAGCTCCGCAACGACGGGAACGAACCGGTTCGACACGGGATGCTCGACCTGCTGCGGGACGGATTCAACAACGGCTGGACCGTCTGGATCGACTACGACGCCGTGCCCGAGCACCACAACAGCATTGCGATGCGGGTGTGGTTGACGAAGCCCGCGCACCACGTGCCACCCGTCGAGCAGCCGGTCGCGGAGTCGTACCAGTCGGCGGTCGTGCCGCCGGCCCCGACGCCGCAGCCACCGCCGGTGACGTGATCTGCCGGAAGCGTCGTGAATCTGACTCTGGCTAACGGCACGAGCGCGCGACTCTGCGCGCAGAGGTGAATCGTGCGTGGGCGGGTTCAAGCGACACGCCGAACCTGAGTCGGCTAACGGAAGTTGTGTCGAGGAGCGGCCGAGAAGGGAGAGAGCTTCCGCCTTAGCGGAAGTGATTCCGCCCCGTGTTGGGATACGGGAGGCTCTCGGGACGCATGGCCGGCACGTGCGTTCACGACCTGCTTGACTCGTTCTATCGGGGGGAACGATCCTCGTCTGGGAGACCGGCCTCGACGTCCCGGCTCACGATCTCGCCCTCGCTGAGAAGCGGCCGGTTGGTTTTCCCTCGAGGCCTCGAGTTGCGGATTTGCGACCACCGGCGGATCTGCGCTCGGCGTCCCTGGACACAGCAAGCGGGCTAGTAACGGAGTCGGAGAATATTCGCCGTCAGAAGAGGCCACCGGCGCGACGCCAGCAGCCGGGCCCCTGGAACACTCATCCGACTCCGTGCTTACGAGTATCTGCTTTCGCAGCGAACTTAGGACGGCCGCTCGACCGCGAGCGAGGCAGAGACTTTTCTCCGCGATTGGCGAACAGTGAGCCGAACGCCGCGCGCTCAACCCGCCTACTGCCTGGGCCGTCGAGGGTGGGGAGTTGGCGCGCTGACTGTAGTCTTATTGGTCGCTCCGCAACTATTGGGAGAGCAGAACCTGTTAGGAATCTATTAAAAGCCCTGCAAATAGGCATGTTTTGGGCGGTTAGCTCAGTTGGGAGAGCACCAGCTCTTCCCAAGAAACACTTGACGTTTCTTAAAGTCAGGCTATACTTTCTTCAAGTATGGCTGGTGTTTCTTCAAGTGAGCTGAAGGCGCTCGTAGAGGCGTTCTTCGTCTATCTGAGGCGCCGCAATCGGTCGGCGGCGACGATCGTGCGGTGGGAGCCGGAGCTTCGTCGTTTCCTTGCGTGGGCGGGCGATCGGACGCTGGCGGAGATCACGCCGCAGGCGATCGAGTTTGGCTTTCTGACCGAGTGGGAGCAGCAGTTCCGAGGAGCGCAACGGTCGCCCTCCGTCGGCGAACTCGCTGCGGGCGGTGATGCAGGCGCTCGCGAGCTTCTACCGCTTCCTGGAGCGCTTCGACTATCTGGTCGATGAGCAGGGGCAGCGGCTGCGCAATCCGGCGTTGGCGTTGGAGCCGCCGACGATCAAACCGTCGGCCGAGCTCGATTGGCTGAAGGCGGACGAGGACGACGCGCTGTTGGCTGCGGAGATGAACCAGCGTGAGCGGATCATCGTCTCGCTGCTTCGGATGACGGGCCTTCGGCTTTCGGAGGCGCTGTCGCTGCTGAACCGCGATCTCGATCTGGCGGAGAACACGGCCATGTTCGTTCCTCGAAGTCAGATGCCGGCTATCGGTCGGTGCCGATCTCGCCGGAGCTTCGCCTGCAGGTCCAGGCTTGGGTCGCGTTCACCAAGGCGCAGGGGTTGTACGCGTCGGACGGGCCGTTTCTGGTGACTCGGAATCGGACGGCGATGAAGGCGCAGTACGTCGAGGACGTGCTCGAGCGGGTCGGCAAGCGCGCCGGCTTGTCGCGCAAGTTGAAGCCGCACACGCTTCGTCGCACCTTCGGCTCGCACCTCGTGAACAAAGGGCTTCGTTTGGAGGCCGTGTCGAAGCTGCTCGGACACGCCTCGACCGCGATCACCGAGAAGGCCTACGCGCGCCTCGAAGACAGCACGGTCCGCGCGGAAATGCTCGAAGCACTGTCCGCCTAGACAACAACCGAGAGGAGAACGATGGAACAAGACAAGAACACGAATGACAACGTGGGGGAGACCGACGATCAGCTGCCGTGCCCGACGCGGTGTGAAGGCTGCGGCGGCCGGCCGAGCTGGGAGTCCACGCTCGACGGGTGGGGCGAACGTTGGCTTGCGACCTGCGCCTGCGGACGAATCGAGACCTTCTTCCCCGACCGCCGCCAACGCAACGCACCAGCTGATCCGCTGACCCTGTTCCTGCAGGGTCATCTCGCGCCGCGCCGGCCGGTCACGCCACCGTGGATCCGGCTGTTCCTGAACAGCGTCCAGGCGCCCTACTCGACCCACTGGCGACACGCCGTTCTACCGTGCGAGGCCTGCCAGTCGAGCGCGACCTTCGGCATGCTCGCCCGGCCGCAGCCCTACCTCGCCGCGATCTGCACCGTCTGCCTCCAATGCGGCTACGTCACGACCAGCCAAACGAACACCGCCACCGGTGCCAAGGAACCGGTCCTCGACGGCGGCGGCTGGACACCAGCCTGCCCCGCCGTCCAACGACTCCGCGACTACATTTTCAAGCTCAACCGTGTCCGAACACTCGGAGACTCGGCCGAATGAGTTCGCACGCATCTCCTCGCCCGCTCCAACAGCTTCGATCGTCGAGAATTTGTTCTTCCGGCGTACCAACGTGAACTCAGGGCATCTCACGCTGTGGCATCGCGCGCCGAACCGGTGAATCTCCGCTGCGTTTCCTCGAGCGCGCCGAACTCGCGTTTTCGCGGGGATCTGCGCAAGTTGGCCCAATTGGGGGTCAGCGGACACAGAGTGAGTCTCGAGCGCAACGCAGGTCATCGGACTGCGTGGCCACGGACCAGCCGAGAGATTCGAAGCGATCGCGTGCGAGCGTCAGTGGCATGGTCTTCGATCAGTTTTGGCGTCGCCTTGATTCAACGACGCTCTGTCTTGGCGGCTCAGTTGGTTCGGTGATCGTCGGCTAAGCCGAGGTCGCGCTCGATACCGACTTCAAGAACGTCCGGTACGGCAACAGTCACGATCGTCGCCGTCAGATACGGCGGCCTGCGGAAGACGGTCACCGGCCGACCGATGGCATCGTCGTCGTGGCGTGCGAGTTGTCTTGCTGGAGCAGATTCATCAGGGTTCCCTGTCCAAGGATCTAAGCAGTCCGGCTTCGATGAGTACCGCAACCGGTGCTACCGATTGCGAGCGTGACGCTGGTGCCTCTCGTAGATCACTGTTGGCGACGCGTTTCCGAAATAGCGAGCGTGCGAAGAAGACGACGGCCCGGATTGTTGAAGCTGTGGACAGCCCCCGCAGGCACGATCACTGCGGCACCGTCTGAAACGCGATGAGCGATCCCAGCCACGGTGAAGTCCGCAGCGCCTTCAAGAACGATGACAAGCTCCTCGTGGTCAGGGTGGCGATGCGGCGCCGCGCCCGTGCCAGGCTCCGAACGTTGCTCAAACGCGCACACAGTCCGGCCCCGTTTGCAGCGGCGGCAATCAATCGAGTCGTTACGCCAGGCCGCCACTCCTTGACTGTTTGCCCTGAGACATCCAGGAATGCTATGCCGGCAGCCTACCTTGCGTACGTAGCCTTCTGGTCGGGCCGCGACTGGTGTTTGCGCCGCGCTCGCACTACGGCGACGTGGAGCCCAGGTGGTCCTGCTGAAGCGCGTCTCTCCCGCCATTGCTGATCCGGATGTCCATCGTGGTCACATGCGCGTCGCCGTCTTCTACCGACGGCATGATCAGACTGCGGCTGCTAGTCGGTGGAGGAGGGAGACCGAAGCCGCCGAGTCGCCACTACGTCGACCTGGAGAGCATCGTCGTACGACCCCGTAATCACGTTTCGCCGCATCGCGGCTCACG
>CAVQKS010000014.1:0-115049 GCA_963713155.1 uncultured Thermoleophilia bacterium | reverse complement strand
AACGCTGGCGCAGGCGAGCGAGCTACTGCATGAAGCGCGCGGTGGCGAGCATCTGTCGGAACGCGACGCGGCTGTTGAGGTGGTCGCGGCCGCCGACGCCTGGCGTTGCGGCTTCGGCCGGATCACGCACTTCGGGAAAGCGATTGAGGCCGCGTGACGCGGCCTCAATCGCTAATACCGGGTGCTCAGCCAGTGATGTTGCCGGTAGCGGTGCCGGTGAAGTCCTGCTCCATGTGGCCGTTCGCCCCCGCGTCGTAAACGAAGGAGTACCCGGTCAGGGTGCCGCTCACTCCCGCCCGGAAGAACGCGGCCACGAAGGCGTCGTTCTGGGCGCTGGTCGCCGACGTGACGGTGGTGTGAGGCGAGCACGGCGCTCCGCACGAGGCGAAGGCGTTGAACCCCGAGTTGGCCGGGACAGTGACGGACATCGTTCCGTAGAACGTCCCGGTAACGCCGCCCGTCTGCCGCGAGGCGGCGGTGTCGCAGTCCGCGGTCGGCGGGTTGGGCTGCGAGACCCCGGCTCTAGTGACGAAGGTGCCCTTCACGACCTTGGTCAGGACGTACGACCCGTCGGGCTGCATCGCGACAACGTAGGTCGCATCGAAGGTATCGGTCGCCCAACCTGCACCACTCCCACTGTCGGAACAGGCTCCGGTATCCGGACCGATAGCACCCGCGAAGCTGTAAACGAGCGGTGAGTTGATTCCGCTCGGGCCGGTAGCTCCGTTGGCTCCGGTGTTACCCTTCGGGCCCTGAGCGCCTGTGGCTCCGATGGCTCCGGTGTCACCCTTCGGACCCTTGCACCTGGTGCGCCCTTCGCGCCCTGCTTGCCGACGATGCACGTCTGGTGCCCATACTTTTGGTCAACAGAAACGTCGAGGTACGAATTTCCGCGATCCAGGTGATCGATGTACACGCAGAAGCGGGATGTCTGCTTCGCGGTCGCTCCTGCCAGCGCGCCCGTGGTGATGCCAAGCACCACTGCGAGAGCGCAGATGATGAACAACCCATGCTTCATTAGAACCCCCTCTGGGTTTATTGCTGCCTAAGTGTCAGCCGTCAGATGCACACGGCGTGGTTGCAATCTGCACACGGCGTGGTTGCAATCAATATGTACCCAGAACCCATCCGTTTCATGCGGGACCTCGTCACCCTCTCGATTGCCCCATCCCAGATGGGTTCATCGCGCGAGCCGGTTCAGGGGTCATTCCCGAACTGTGAGTGTACGTGAGTCCCGTCTGGGGCGTTGCCAGGTTGACGCTCGGTGCTCTTTGTTCGTGACTCGATTCTCGAATGACCCCGTTTGCGGGTGTCTTTCCAGTGATGTGCGAGCGGAGAGCCCGGTGTCGGCCTGGCGTCCGCTTGCTGGCCTGATCAGAAGCCTGTCCGCGTTCTGAGCGCGTGACCCGTCACAGTTCTGCCGCCCGCGGTTTCGCTACCCAGACCGACCTACCGGTTGTGTTCCCCCAACTTTCGGGAGGTCGGTGGGATGCTCGCAGATCAGCTGGACTACATCGTCGGTGTCGACCCGCACCGCGATCGCACGCAATCGCGATCGTCGAGGTCGTCAGCGGGCGCGTTGTTGTGTAGCGGTCGGTGTGGACGCAACGCGACGGCTACGCGCAGGCGTTGAAGCTTCGCCGAGGAGCATGCGCCCGGCGCCGTGGTGGGCGGTCGAAGGAACCGGCTCGTTGGTGCCGGTCTCACTCGCTTCCTAACCGGCCGCGGCGAGCGGGTGCACGAGAGTCGGCCGGTGCGGCCGTGCGAGCGGCGGCTCGGCGGCAAAGACGACGCGCTCGACGCCACCCGTGCCGCCCGCACCGCGCTCGGCCAGAAAGAGGCCGGCCTCGCCGCGAGCGGGCGGCGAAGGAGGCTCTGCGCGTGTCGCTGCTCACTCGCCGCAGCGCCGTCGACGCGCGCCGGGTCGCGCTCTCCAACTCCGCGGCCTGATGATTACCGCACCTGAGGCGCTGCGCAGCGAGTTGCGGCCGCTCCCTGGCGCAGCTGCTTCGGCGCTGCAGCCGCTCCCCGACCCGACGGTCGCGGATCCAGAACTACGCGGGACGCTGCTCGTACTGCGCTCGCTCGCCCGCCGCATCCTTGCCAGCGACCGCCGAAGAACGCGAGCTCGAACGAGAGATCCTCGCGCTACTCCGCGGACTCGCCCCGAAGCTACTCGACGAGCCCGGCATCGGGCCGATCGTCGCCGCACAGCTGTCGTCTGCTGGTCACACGACGGCCGCCTCGCCTCGGAAGCCGCCTTCGCGCGGCTCGCCGGCGCGGGGCCGATCCCCGCCTCCTCCGGTCAAACGGTCCGTTACCGACTCAGCCGCGTCGGCGACCGCCAACTCAACCTCGCCCTCCACCTGATCCTCGTCACACGCAAACGCACACACCCGGCCACCCTCGACTACATCGCACGACGCGTGCAGAAGGCAAAACACTACGCGAAGCAATCCGCTCCTCAAGCGCTACCTCGCCCGCAGCCTCTACCGGCTACTCGAACACGGACCGCCACCGACGACTTGACAGACATAGAAGCATCACTGGCCCAGCCGAGCGATAAGGACCGCGAGAATGCTCGAATTCCTGCGCCGGTTCTGCCCACCAGTGACTTGCTTTCGCTCCTGCGCGAGGTGCCGCCTCGGCACCGCACGCTCCTCGTCGGCATAGACGGGCGCGGCGGCTCCGGCAAGAGCACTCTGGCGCGGCAGCTTGAGCGGTCGGCATCCGATCTGACCGTCGTCGAGTTCGACGACTTTTACCTCAGCCTCAAGGAACGGAAAGGCCGAGCTTCGCGAGGCGAAGCGGAAATAGGCGGGAACTTTGACTGGCGGCGCTTACGAGAACAAGTGCTCGCCCCACTCTCACGTGACGAGCCTGCGCTCTATCAACGCTATCGACTGGCCGAGTGATGCGTTAGCGGAATGGCAGTCCGTACCGGTCAGCGGGATCGTGATCATCGAAGGCAACTACTCCACCCGTCATGAGCTATTCGACTTCTACGACTTCACGCTATGGATCGACGCACCACACGAGCTGCGCCTCCGCCGAGGTCTTATGCGTGGCGGCGAAGACACGCGAGAACGCTGGCTTACCGAATGGATGCCCGAGGAAGAGCGATACCTAGCCGCAGAGGATCCCGTTAATCGCGTGCATCTGGTGGTCGACGGGACCGGGTGAGGCGCAGCCTCAGGATGCACTCGCGAACGCTGGCCCAGGCCACTAAACAATTTGCCGTCGGCGAAAGGAAATGTCTGTGACTACGCGAGGGTCTTGCGAAGGATGACGGCCTGCCGTTCGTAGCCGTGCCTCTCGTAGAACGCGACGGCGCCGAAGTCGCTCCGTAGGTTCGTTCCTAAGGTGATGAGCTCGGCTCCGTTCTCACGCGCCCATTGCTCTACCGTTTCTAGCAGGCGACCCCCGATTCCCTGGCTTCGGTATCGAGCTTGAACTGCCATGTACTCCAGGTATGCGCGTCGCCGCCCCTGGTCGCGCAGCACGAGAACTGCTGCGTCCTGCGCCGACTCGCTGGAGCTTCGCGTGCGCATCACCAACCGCCTCGCCCGCCACCTCAGCGACCAGCCAGAGGGCGTGCTCCGGAACCGGCCTCTCGAGCTCGGCGCTTAGCGCAGCAACCTGTGCGGCAGGGTCGGGAACCTGAAATCGCTCCGGCTCCCGCGCTGCGTATTGCTCAGCGAGGTCGCGTCCAGCGCGCGCGAGACCCTCAGCGTCCTCAGGCTTCGGTGGCCGTATGACAACGTCCAATGGAGGCACGATTGTTTGCAGCGGCGAAAACTTCGCGTGAAGGTCAGCACCACCGCCGTGTCGCGTCTTCTCGGGAGACATCCGCGAACGCTGGCCCAGGCGATGGTTCCTTTCGCGCGATCAGACGCATGGGTCGTACCCAAACTCGCGGACCTCTTGCGTACAGCGACAGGCGGCCGCGATCTTCGCCGCCCACTCCAAGGCTGCCTCGCGCGACGGCACCTCGATAATCGTGAACCCTCCGTGGAAGTCCTTGGTCTGGGGATAGGTGGCAGTCGTGACCGTTCCGTCCCCGGCCACCATGACGGGAACCACGTCGTCGAACAGTCCGCCGCTGAAGATGTAGACGCCCGCGTCCTTGGCCTCGTCGACTACCGCGTGGGCGGCGGCGTCGACGTCGGACATTTCCTCTTCGGGGATGGAGTCCATCGCGTCGCTAGGGAACGAAATCAAGTACCGCCTCACCCCATGCCTCCCTCGTATGGCGTCGCCTCCACCAGCATCGCCTCTCACTCTGACAAAGAGAAAGACTGGCCGATGCGACCGGCGGCGTACCGGTCCGGGCACCGCACCACGCGTGCGGATGCGTCGTGCGCGAGCGGAATACCTCCGTACGGGGCCGGTTAGCGTCGCGGCGTACCCTGTGAGCCTGTTCCGTCGCGTTCTCCTAGCGGTAACCGTCCTTCTCGCGCTCCTCGCGACGACGAGCAGCGCCTCGTCCACAACCATCTCGCCCTGCCTGCGGGTGAGCCTCCCGACCTGGTCGCCCGACGGGCAGCAGATCGTCTTCTACGGCACGCGCTGGCCGCCGCCGGCGCACGCGCACCGAAACCCGAACGACGTCCTGCAGGCGCTCTGCACCGCGAACGCCGACGGGACGGACGCGGAGCCGCTCCGCTACACGGTGTGCAGCGAGCGCTGCCCCGACCCGCCGTACCCGATTGTCTGGTTGCGGAGCGGGATCCTCTACCTGCGGGACGGAGCGATCTTCCGGATCGCGCCCGGGAGCAAGCCGCAGAAGATCGCTCGGATCAACGCCGTCTCTTTCGCCTCGAACACAGCCGGAACTCGTATCGCGGCTGAGAAGTACTGGCCCTCGTGCCTGAGCTGCGCGGGGCCGGTGACGATCCTTGACGCTCAGTCAGGAGCCGTCGTTGGCGTGGCCGGCGGAAAGAAGCTCGACAACGTCAACCCGAGCCTCTCGCCCGACGGAACGAAGGTCGCCTTCGAGCGCGACGCGTCCAACGACTCCGGCAAGACGTTCGGCATCTGGGCGGCGAAGACGGACGGCAGCCACCTCCGACAGTTGGTGAAAGTCGGCCAGAATCCGTTGTGGTCGCCCACGGGCGGGAAGATCGCCTACGTCGCCTTCGCCGGGAAGTCGGCTGCGTTGCGTCTGATCTCGGCCGGGGGCGGCAAGAGCCGGGCCATCGTCCCCCGCAATGTCTCGACCTTGTTCGGCTGGTCGCCCGACGGCAAGTCGATCGCCTTCGAGACCGGCAAAGGAAAGCTGGCCGTCGTCGACGTCGCCACGGGGAAAGTGCGAAGCCTCCTCCAGCTCGACTACGCGCCGACCGCCGTCTGGTCGCCGGACTCGAGCGAGCTGCTCGCCAACACCGTCCCGAAGACACAGAAGTGCTGGTCGACCTGGCGCGTGCCGGCCGACGGCTCGACAGCGACCCGGTTCTCGAGCTGCAGCTAGCCAGCTGCTGCCGCTCAGTCGGGTCAGGTTGTGAGCTCGACGACGGTGGGCGTGGTTTCGCGTCCGGGTTCGTCGTTCTGTCCAGTGAGGGCCTTGCCTCCGAGCACGGTGACTGCGCTGAGGGAGAGCACGAGCAGAGCCAGCGTGCGTGGTAGCCCGATTTGGTCGGAGAGGACGCCGATCACGGGCGGGCCGACGATGAACCCCGTATAGCCCAGGGTGAAGGCTGCTGCGAGTGAGGGGCCGGGCGGATCGATTCGTCCTGCGGCGCTGAAGAGCAGAGGCGTTGCGTTGGCGATTCCGAGGCCGCAGAGGACGAAGCCGATGACGGCGGGACCGGTCTGGCCGATCAGCAGCACGCCCGCAAGTGCGAGCGCAACGAGCGCCGTTCCGGCCCGAAGGAGCCTGCCGGCGCCAAGCTTCGCGTTGATGAAGTCGCCGCCCAGGCGGGCGGTCGCCATGCCAAGCGAGAAACCAGTGAAGGCAAGCGCAGCCGTGGCGGCACTCGCACCGGTGTTGTGCTTGAGGTAGATCCCGCTCCAGTCGCCGATCGCGCCCTCGGCGAGCATGACCAGGAAGCAGAGGCCGCCGATCAGGACCACGGGCTTGGTCGGGACCGCGAGCCCGTGGCCCTCCGTGTGCGTGGACGACGCGCCGAGCCGTCGGGTGATGAAAAGGCTCAGCAGCCACAAGGCGACGCCGACGATCACGCTCTCGATGCGCGGGTCGAGCCCCGCCGCCGCGGCGAGGACGACAAGTCCGGCGGCGATGAAGCCACCGACGCTCCAGCCACCGTGAAACGACGACATCACGGGCCGAGCGAGCCGCTCCTGGATCGCGACGCCGTGAGCGTTCATCGAGACGTCCATCGCGCCCGTACTCGCTCCAAAAACAAAGAGGATCGCCGCGAGCATGTACGCGCTCGTTGCGAGCAGCGGCAGCGGCAGCATCAGGCAGAACACGAGCGTCGTCCATCGCGTGAGCGACGCGCTCGGGAGCCGGTCGAGGAAGTGCCCCGTCACCGGCATCGAAACGAGAGCTCCGGCTGCCATGCAGAGCAGACAAAGGCCGAGTGTCGCTTTCGAGACGCCGAGATGATCCTGCAGCCACGGGATGTGCGCGACCCAGGTCCCGATCATCGCCCCGTTGACGCCAAAGACGAGGAAGGTCGAGAGCCGCGGACTCATACCGCCACCACATTCACGCCAGTCGCCACGAAAGCATTCGTGAGTTCTTTGGCGCCGTCGGTGACCAGATCGTCGATCTCTTCGAGGCCGGCGACCACCCACGGGTACGAGGTATGCAGCTTGTCGTTCGTCACGAGCGCTACCACCTTCCCCGCGCAGCCCACCATCGCCCGCTTCACATGCGCCTCCTCGCCGTCCATGGTCGTGGCACCAACCACGGGATCGAGGGCGCAGACGCCAAGCACGCAGACGTCGGCACGCAACGCGCGAAACGCGTCGACTGCGGCCGGACCGACCGTCACCTGCTCCTCTTTCAGCAACCTGCCGCCGACAACGACGACCTCGGCCGCCGGATGGCCCGCCAAGGCCGCAGCTACCGGCGGCGCGTTCGTGACGACCGTCCCATCCCAGCTCTGACGGAAGACGGCTTGCCAGCTCAACCGCCGTCGTACCGCCGTCGAGGACGAGCGTCCGAGCCGACTCGACGAGCGGCAACGCCGCCATCGCCAACGCCCGCTTTTCCTCCTGGCCGATCTCCAGCCGGCGCTCAAAAGGAAGCGCCTCCGGGGGCAACGGAAGCGCACCACCATGAACCCGATGCAGAAGCCCCATCGCACCGAGCTCCTGCAGGTCGCGACGGATGGTGTCCTCGGAAACGCTCAAACCGACAACCAGCTCGGCCACCACGACCCGACCGTCACGACCCAGCCTCGCGAGGATCTCGTCTCTCCGCTCGGCCGCCAACATCATCCTGCCGGTTATAGCAGGAACATGCCGGTTTCTGCGGGTTCTGCTCGGGCACCGGCGGAGGACTTGACATTCAATCGGGCATCTCCATATTGTACTAGCAGACTAGATGAATAAGTCCAATGCGATCGAGTTCCATCTGGACGGCCGCTCGGGCGTCTCCCCCTATCTGCAGATCGTCCAGCAGGTGCGGCGGGCGCTGCGGCTGGGGTTGCTGCGGGAGGGCGATCAGCTTCCGACGGTCAAGGACGTGGTTGCTCGGCTGGCGATCAACCCCAATACGGTGCTCAAGGCCTACCGAGAGCTCGAACACGCCGGGCTGGCGAGAGCTCGTCCGGGTGTCGGGACGTTCGTGACGAGGACTCTGAGCGATGCTTCGCTCGTTGCCGCTCATGGGCCGCTGCGTCGAGACCTTGGACGGTGGTTTGCCAAGGCGCGTCAGGCGGGACTCGACGACGAGAGCATCGAGGCTCTCTTCCGTGACACCTTTCGGGCCTCCTCCGAGCAGAACGTAGCGTGACCGCCATTCTCCAAGCGAGCGGGCTCGGCAAGCAGTACGGGCGGCGCTGGGCGCTCAACGATTGCACGCTTTCGATCCCGGCCGGCCAGGTCGTCGGGCTCGTTGGTCCAAACGGTGCGGGCAAGACGACGCTGCTCCATCTGGCTGTCGGCCTGCTGCACCCGACATCAGGCGCGATCGAGGTTCTCGGTCGGCGTCCCGCCGAGAACCCGGCCCAGCTCGGGCGGGTCGGCTTCGTCGCTCAGGAGACGCCCGCCTACGCGGGAATGAGTGTCGCCGACCACCTTCGTCTTGGGGCCTGGCTGAACCCCGGCTGGAACAGCGTGCAGGCCGACCGGCGGATCGAACAGCTGGGCCTCGACCCCCGTCAGCGCGCCGGCAAGCTCTCGGGCGGCCAGCGAGCGCAGCTCGCCCTCACCCTTGCAATCGCGAAGCGGCCCGAACTGCTGATCCTGGACGAGCCGGTCGCGAGTCTCGACCCAGTGGCGCGGCGCGACTTCCTGCGGGGCCTGATGGAGGTCGTCGCCGAACATGGCGTGAGCGTCGTTCTCTCGTCCCACCTGGTGGCCGATCTCGAACGCGTCTGCGACTACCTCGTCGTCCTCGTGAACTCGCGCGTTCAAGTGGCCGGCGAGATCGACCAACTGCTGGCGTCGCATCATCGGCTGGTCGGACCGCGCCGAGACATAGACACCCTCCCCGTAAACCAGGAAGTGATCGAGGCGATCCAAGCCGATCGGCAGAGCACCCTGATCGTGCGCAGCGACGATCCGATCCTCGATCCCGCCTGGAGCGTCGAGCAGCTCACCATGGAAGACCTCGTGCTCGCCTACATGGACCGAGCCGCAGCCGGCAGCAGCAAGACGGGCCGCCCAGCGCTTGCCCAGGTTCGGCCGTGATCCGGCTCACTTGGCTCCAGTTCCGGACCCAGGCCGCCGCCACCTTCGCCGCGCTTGCAGCCCTCGCGATCGTCCTCGCGATCACGGGCCACAACCTCGCGCACCTCTATGACATCAGCGGTCTCGCCACCTGCAAGATCCACGGCGACTGCGGCACGCTCGACGATACGTTCCTGCGCCATTACTCGTTTTTGCGCAACGTGCTCGGGCCGGCCACGCTCGCTGTTCCGGCTCTGATCGGAGTCTTCTGGGGAGCGCCGCTCGTCGCCCGCGAACTCGAGACCGGTACCTACCGGCTCGCGTGGACGCAGAGTGTCACCCGTACCCGCTGGCTGGCCGTGAAGGTCGGGCTCGTCGGTATCGCGAGCATCGCCGTCGCCGGGCTCTTCAGCCTGATGATCACGTGGTGGTTCAGTCCGATCGACAAGGTGAACATGAACGGCGCTTCGCCGCTGAGCGTGAACCGATTCGCGCCGGGAGCGTTCGGTGAGCGCGACATCGTCCCATTCGGCTACGCCGCATTCGCCTTCGCCGTCGGGCTTACCGCCGGGCTGCTCATCCGTCGCACCCTGCCCGCGATGGCGACCACCCTCGTCGCGTTCGTCGGCGCCCGACTCGCCATGACCTACTGGATCCGGCCACACCTGATCGCCCCGAGACACATCGCGGCGGCACTGAGCTCGGCCTCCAACCTCGGCTTCGAGGCGAACGCTCCCGGCCAGCCGGTGACGTTCGTCGCCGGGCCGCCGAATATCACAAACGCCTGGGTCTACTCAGACCGGATCGTCGACAAGGCCGGCGGAGTCGCCACGCGACAATCCCTCAGCGAGTTCCTCCTCAGGGCCTGCCCCCACATCGCGACGCCGCCGCAAGCGACACCCGCCCGCGTCGAGGACGACCCGGCAGCCAGGCGGCCTTCCAGGCCTGCATCACACAAACTCTCCGCCAAATTCCACGAAGTCGTGACCTATCAACCGGCCAGCCGCTACTGGGCCTTCCAGGCCTACGAGACCGCGATCTTCCTCGTCGCCGCCCTCATCCTGGTCGGCTTCAGCACCTGGTGGATCCGCCGCCTGGCGTAACAACGACGGACGTGCGGGCTGCCGCGACGAGTCGGTAGTGCTTAGCATCCGAGAATGCTCCCCGAGGGCGTGTACCACTGGACCGCGACGCATCCCGAATGGAAAGGCCCGGTGTCGGCGTACGCAATCGACGACGGCGAGCGGCTGACCCTCATCGACCCGATCTCCGTTCCGGACGACGTTCGCGCGTTGTTCGGGTCGCGCGAGGTGGTCACGGTACTCACGTCCACGTGGCACGAGCGCGACGCCGCATCGCTCGGCTTTCCCGTGTGGGCCCCGGCGCCCGATCGTCCCGAGGACCGACTCGTCCCGGCGACACGCTATGCGATCGGCGACTCGATCTTCGGGATGGAGGCGTATCCAGGCCGTGAGGGCCAGCTCGACCTCGTGCTCTGGAGCGAGCGGATTCGCGCGGTGATTGCCGGCGATACGCTGATCAACCTGCGGAACGGGCTCGAGATCCCCGCCGGCTGGCTGCCGGAAGGGGTCACGGTCGAGCAGGTCGCGATCGGGCTGAGGCCGCTGCTCGACAAGCCCGTGGAGTTCGTGCTGCCGACGCACGGCGAGCCTGCGGACCGCGCCGCTCTCGAACGCGCGCTCGCCTGATCCGTGTAGCCGGGGAAGGGCGTGCTAGCGGGCAGCTTCAGGTTGATGCGCCAAGCGCGCCCGCGGGACGTCTTGCTCCAGCCCAGGCGGGTCGGGCAGGATCACCCGTACCTCCTGCGCACAGCGGCAGGCGACGGCGATCTTCGCAGCCCAATTCAGCGCCTCCTCGCGTGAGCGCACATCGACGACCGAGAACCCGCCGATGACCTCTTTCGTCTCCGGGAACGGACCGTCGGTGACCATCCCATCGGTGGCCACGATGCTCGCCCTCTGGCTTTCCAATCCGGCGCCATAAACCCACACCCCGGCGTCCTGGGCCTCCCGGATCACCTCGATCGCAGCCTTGGACACGTCGGGAAGATCCTCCTCGGGGAAGGTCATCCAGCCGTCATCGAACGAGATCAGGTACCGCGTCATGCACGCCTCCTTGTCTCCCGGCGGCCTTCTCCGGCCGCCTCTCACGTCTTAGACGAACGGCTCGCTTCGGATTCGACACTCTGCCAAGACGAATGTTTCTCGCCGCGACCGCCCGCGATTTTGGCGGTGGGAGCCCTGGCAAGGCGGAGGCGTCGGCGTTGTGGTGAGGCTCAGGGTCCCTCATGCGCTCGGTTGGGCGACGAGTTCACCGACCGAACCGCGGCGACCGGCTAGGACGAGCCAGACACCCATTCCGATCCCCCAGAGCATGAGGACGAAGAAGGTGAAGTAGGCGAGCCCGGCGACACCGGCGATGCCGCAGACGAGTGTCAGGCTGCGCAGCCAAGTGGGCAGGATCCCGCCTGAGTTGAGCATCAGCACGATCAGCGCGAATCCGGGCAGGATCGCCCCGCAGCCGAAGATGAAGACGACGCCGATCTCTGAGAACAGGTAGGTGACTGCCGGGGAGACGCTGATCGCCCGTCCTCCCTCGAGGTGTGCGACCACCTGGCCGCCGACGATTCCCCAGCCGATTGCGAACGACGCGACCGAGGCCACCCCGGTTCCCCAGACGACCTGGGCGGCGCGGAGGTTGCCGGCGGCGCCGACCGCTTCGCGAAGTTGAGCCAGAAGAACGATCAGGCCGAGTAGGCCGAGCAGTGCGAGATGGAAGACGATGATCTCGGGGATTCGGTGACCTCGCGACAGGTACGCGGCGACCCCTGAGGCGCTGTAGCTGCCCCCGGGGGCGTTGGAGACCTGGACCGCGGCGAGCGTGAAGACGCTGAATGCGATGCCTCCTAGCCCGGCGCCGGTCGCCTTCCGTGTCAAGGAATCTTCGTCTGTCCGAAGCATTGGTTTCCTCCTTGCCGATGATGCTGTCGGCCCGGACGCTAAGGCGCCGTCCGCGCTGCGTCTTCGGTCCCAGCGGTGAGCTGGGCGGGTGCGCAGGTGGATCTGTGACGCGGGCGGCTCCGCCGCTGGTTGAGCCGTCTCCTGCTTCGGGAGGAGTGCTACTCCGCGCCCAGGTCGACCAGGCCGGACTCGTAGGCGAAGACAACGGCCTGGACGCGGTCGCGAAGATCGAGCTTGGCGAGCGCGTGTGCAACGTGCGTCTTCACCGTCGCCTCACTGATGAACAGTTCGACCGCGATCTCGCCGTTGGTCCGGCCGCGGGCCACGAGCTTGAGCACCTCGAGCTCGCGAGCGGTAAGTGCCTCGATGGCCGGCGGCAGCGGGCGAACGGAACTGGGAGGCCGTTTGACGAACTGCTCGATCAGGCGACGCGTGATCGCGGGGGCAAGGAGTGCGTCCCCCGCCGCAACCGTGCGCACGCCGGCGACGAGTTGTGCACGCGGCACGTCCTTGAGCAAGAAGCCGCTCGCGCCCGCCTTCATCGCTTCGTACACGAATTCGTTGAGGTCGAAGGTCCAACCAGTGCCTCGACCGCGGTCCTCGTAGGCACCCGCCGCGTAACCCGCGATCACCAGGATCAGGAACACGCCGAACCCCTCCGACGCTCCGAAGACCAGCCACTCGATCGTGAGTGCCGACGCGGCGACCGCGACCGCAGGAAGCGGGAAGCGACGCCGTAGCGCCAGCGCAGCAAGCGCGACCATATACGCCACGAAAAGCGCAACCGGCGGACCGGTCAGATGAGTCGAGAGGTGATGCTTTGCCGACCACACCTCAACCGCGCACCCGACGCCAACGACCGCCACGATCGCGACATCAACGGCCTGCTGGCGACTCGTCACCGGTTCAGTATTCCTCGGGCAGTTCAGGCTCGCATCGGCCGCAAGGCGGAGCCGTACTCAACCACCGGGTGACGCCCGCCGTAGCGCTCGCTCTCCCCGCACGCGAGCCGAGCGCAAAGCTGCACCGGCGCGCCGAGAAAACCGGCCGAAAACTCAGGCGTCGTTCGCCGCTGTAGCGTTTCGAAACGTGACGCTCGTACCCCCTGATCCGCCGCTTTCGAACGGCGTCATCACCCTAGGTCCTCTGGACGAGCGCGCTCTAGCCGCAATCGAGCAAGCCGCGACTGACGCCGAAGGTCTCGAGCCGTGAGTCGAAACACCCATCTCAGTCCTCCAGCCGCCAACGATCCTTTTTCTGTTCGGACTCTCGGTATCCCGACGCGCAGAGAAATCGAAGCACTTGCCGAGATCTTCGATCGGTATCGCGCGCACTACGGTGAGGACTCCGATACCTCCCGATCGGCGTGCTGGTTGGACGAGAACCTCCGCACGAGCCGCCTCCACGTGTTCGTCGCTGAAGACAACGAGAGGTTCATGGGTTTTGCGATCACGATCGAAGTTCCGGCTTCGTTGCGGCTCGCCCACTTCTGGCAGATCCGAGACCTGTTCGTCCTACCGACATACCGACGGCTCGGAGTTGGTCGCGCCCTCCTCGCTTCGGTTCAGGCGGCTGCGACCGCGGCGGGAGCACTGCGGCTGGTCCTGCAGACTGAAGACGACAACGACGCCGCCCTTCATCTCTACGCCGACAGCGGTTACACCCTGATCAAGGGCCATTGCTCACTCGTGCTGCCGCTCGGCCCCGACATCGGTAGAGCCAAGCGGATACCCGATGCGTCGCGCGCCGCTCGGTGGCCAAGGTTCTAGGATCGGTTCCGTGGCCGAGTTCGTCCCGCCCGACTTCGAGGTCCCGCTCGGTCGCGAGACTCCGAGTTCCTGCTCGAACCGCTCGGGCCCGAGCACAACGAGCAGGACTACGACGCCTGGACGTCGTCGATGGCGCACATCGCAGCGACGCCCGGGTACCCCGACGGCTCTTGGCCGCGAGAGATGACGCTGGACGAGAACCGCGCGGACCTGCAGCGCCACGCCGACGACTTCCGCAACCGGAAGGGGTTCACATACACGGTGCTCGACCCGAGGAGCCGCGACGTGATCGGGTGCGTCTACATCTACCCGCAGCCCGACAACGACCACGACGCCTGCGCCCTCTCGTGGGTGCGGGAGAGCCACGCGCACCTCGACACCGCGCTCTGGCGCACCGTGAGTGAGTGGCTCGAATCCGACTGGCCTTTCACCAGCGTCCAGTACGCGCCGCGCGCCTAGGCGCGGCCAACGACGTAAGCACGGTCGGTACCGATGGCCCTGTGGCCGCGACGGATCAGCTCCTCGTAGACCGAGGAATTTACCGGCACCTGATAAGCCCTCCACTAAAGAGTTCCGTTTAGCGATTGTCGGCGGTTGGCGATCTCGACCTCCCGAGAGGACGGTGCCGGCGCCACTGCTCGGGTAGACAGACAAGACAAGCATCGACGACCTGACCACCACTCGACCGGGAGGCCGATGGAGCCGGGGACGCTGATCCTGATCGTAGGTGCGGTTGCGCTCGGAGCAGTCGCGGCCGCGACGCTCGCCGGGCGTGCAGGGGTCCCGGTGCTGGTGGTGTTCCTCGGATTCGGGATGCTGCTCGGCTCGGACGGGGTCGGCGGCATCGAGTTCTCCGACGTCCACCTCGCGCGGACCGTCGGAATCGCGGGCCTCGCCGTGATCCTGTTCGACGGCGGAATCTCGACGCCGTGGCGCGCGCTCCGGCCCGTCGTCGTTCCCGCCGCGGCGCTCAGCACCGTCGGCGTCGTCGTCACCGCGTCGATCGCAGCGGTCGTGGCGAAAGCGGTGTTCCCGCTTTCGTGGTCGGCGTCGTTCCTGCTCGGCGCGGTGATCGCGTCGACCGACGCAGCGGCGGTCTTCTCGACGCTTCGCGTGACGAGGCTCCGCCGCCGGCTCGCGCGCGTCCTCGAAGGCGAGTCGGGCGCCAATGACCCGATGGGAGTCGCGCTCACGATCGGACTCATCCACTGGGTCGACGGCAGCGCGACGGGTGTCCTCGACCTTGCCGAGCTCGTCGTGCGGCAGCTCGCAGTAGGCCTCGCGGTGGGCCTCGCGGTCGGGGCCGCGTCCGCCTGGCTCCTCGCACGCCTCCCCACGCTCGCGATCCCATTCGCGCCCGTGGCGAGTGTCGGCGTCGGCGCGATTGGCTTCGGCCTCGCCGACATCGCGGGCGGGAGCGGCTTTCTCGCCGTCTATCTCGTTGGCCTGTTCGTCGGCAACGCCACGACCGGGCTGCGCCGAACGCTCGTCAACTTTCACAGCGGCCTGGCATTCCTGGCGCAGGTCGGGCTCTTCATCGTCCTCGGTCTGTTCTCGTTCCCGCACGAGCTGGGCGCAGTCGTCTTGCCCGGCCTCGCAGTCGTCGCGGTGCTGCTCTTCATCGCGCGTCCGGTGGCAGTCTGGCTGTCGACGATCTTCCAGGGCTTCGGCACGCGCGAGCGCGCACTCCTCGGCTGGGCAGGCCTGCGCGGCGCCGTGCCGATCGTTCTCGCCACCTACCCCCAGGCGGCGGGACTGCCGGAGAGCCGGACGATCTTCAACGCCGTCTTCTTCGTCGTCGTCGCATCGGCGCTGATCCAGGGGCCGACGCTCGAGCCGTTCGCGCGGAGACTCGCCCTGACCGGCGGACCGCACGGCTCTTACTCGCCGCCACTCGAAGTGGCAGCCGTCGACAGCCTCGGCAGCGGCCTGCTCGAGTTCGGCGTCGCCTCGGACTCGGCGGTCGCAGGCCGCCACGTTCGCGATCTGGAGTTGCCGCGCGACGCGCTCGTGGCGGTGATCGTGCGGGACGGCGAGGCGCTGCCGCCCCGCGGCTCGACGCTGATCGAAGAGGGAGACCGGCTGTACGTCCTCTCGCGCCGCGAGAGCCGGCGCGCAGTCGAGCGCCTGTTCGACGCCTGGCGCTAGCCAAGGCAGTGCCTGGCGCCACGGTGCCGGGCACCGAGGAACTAGAGTCGCCGCGTGGAGCCTGTCGCAGACCGCGCCGCCGCCGCGACGGCCCGCAAGGCCATCGACGCCGTCGGTTACGGCGAACGGGGAGTCGTCGACCTGCTCGGCGAGGACGGCCCCGGCGCAGACGCCGCCGATGTTCCCGTCTTCGATCGCAGGCTGCCCGACTCGCCGCTCGCGACGGCCGTCCGCCTCTTGTTGCTGCAGCTGCCGGTACCGACGACGAAGGCAGAGGCTGCGCTCGGTGAGAAAGGCGTCGACGCACTCGCCGCGGTGGGCCTGGCCGTGCGCAGCGGTGACAAGCTCGAGCCGCGCGGACGTATCATGCCCGTCGAGGGGCTGCTGCTCGCGTGCGACGCCTTCCCGAGCGGCTCGGCCGATCCTCCCGGATACGTGGCCGCCTTCACGCCCACGGCCTCGTGGTGCGCGGCGCTCACGCCACGACGGCGGGTGGGGCAGGCCCTCGATGTCGGCACGGGCAACGGCGCCCAGGCCTTGCTCGCCGCACGTCATTCGACCCACGTCGTGGCGACCGATGTGAATCCACGGGCGCTCGCGTTCACCGCGCTCAACGCCGCCTTGAACGGCTTCGACAACGTCGAGACCCGCCTTGGCAACCTGTTCGCGCCCGTGGCCGGCGAGTCGTTCGACCTCATCACCTGCAACGCGCCCTACGTGATCTCTCCGGAGACGAAGTGGCAATACCGCGACGGCGGGCTTCCGGCTGACGAGTTCTCGGCACGGGTCGTGTCCGGCGCCGCGGCAGCCCTCGCGGACGACGGCCATGCCACGCTGCTCGTCAGCTGGCTGGCCGAGTCCGAGGACGATCCGGACGGCCGCGTGTTCGAGTGGCTCGAGGGCAACGAGTGCGACGCGTGGGTGCTCGGGCTCGCGGGCGCCGACCCGCTCGAGCATGCGTCCACGTGGAACGATCACCTCCTCGACGACGACTCCGCGCTCGGCGACGCGCTCGACCGGTGGACGGAGTACTTCAGCGAGCTCGGCGTCGGCTGGATCACGGAGGGCGCAGTGCTGCTCCGGCGGCGACCGGGGCTCAGGCATCCGCCTCGAGTCGACCCGGCGTCCGCCGACGAACTCGAGCACGCGGGCCCGCAGATCGAGCGCGCCTTCGCCGCACACGCCTTCCTGGCCGGCCTCGAGAGCGACGCCGACCTCGTCGACGAGGAGCTCACCCTGACGGACAACGTCACGCTCGAGACGCGCCTCGATCCGCACACCCGCGAACGCGAGACGCGCCTCCTGCTCGACGAGGGCACGTATCCCGACCTCACCTGCGCTCCCGCTGTCGCGGACGCGCTCGCCTCGCTCGACGGCGTGGCGACGTTGCGCGAGGGCATCGAACGCCTCGGGCTTCCGCGCAAGGCCGAGGCGGCCGTGCGCGCCGAGGCGATCGATGCCCTGCGCGACCTGCTGGAGCTCGGCTTCGTCGAGCTCGACGACTGAGCGGCGCTCAGATCCCGAGAGCGACGGGAGCCTCGAGGTCGGGGTCGTACACGGGCGTGTAGCCGAACATGCGACCCATCGGCGCACCGAGGGCGAGCCCGACGCGCTGGATCGCCGCCGGCGGAAACGGCAGTCGCACGGTGTCGAAGTGCGCACGGGCGATCACGGCCAGGCGCAGCGGGTTCGGCATCCCCTTCTTGTTGGTCTTGCCGTCGGCGGCGAGCGCGAACATGGTCTCGAGCAGCGACTCGAACTGCAGGGCGGGCCGAACCTCGCAGACGAAGTGAGCGACGTCGTCGCCTGCGTTCCAGAAGCGGTGCGCGGTGCCGGCTGGCACGGTGATCCGCTCGCCCGGACCGGCGACGCGCTTCTTGCGGCCGATCTTGAAGCCGACCGTGCCGGCGAGCACCTCGAAGCGCTCCTCCTGGCTCGGGTGCACATGCGCGGCGGCCACGAAGCCGTCGGGCTGGACATACGTCTCGATCACGACCGCCTCGCCGCCGGTCTCCTGGGACGTCTTCCGGAACACGATGCGCTCGCCGGTAACGGGATTCTCGATCGTCTCGCCTACGCGGATCATGGAGGTCTCCTTCGGGTATGGCCGCCACCGTGCGGCCGGTGAGAAGACGATCCGCCGAGGCACTTAAGATCGCGTTGGGGTCGACTTAAGGGGTGCGTCTGCAAGGAATCGAGTTCCGGCTCCTCGGGCCGGTCGAGGTGCTGCGCGACGGCGAGCCCGTCGCCCTTGGCGCGCCCAAGCAACGCGCTTTGCTCGCCGAGCTGCTCCTGCACCGCGGCGTGGTGCTCGGCCGTGCGCACCTCGTCGACGCCCTGTGGGGCGAGGAGGCGCCGGAGTCGGCTGCGGCCTCGCTCCAGGTCTACGTCCACGGGCTGCGCCGCGCGCTCGGCGCGGAGCGCATCGAGACGCACGGCAACGGCTACCGGGTCGTCGTCGAGCCCGGCGAGCTCGACGTCGACCGCTTCGAGAGCCTGCTCGCGAGCGGCGCGCGGGCGCTCGACGCTGGATCCCCGGCCGCGGCCTCGGACGATCTTCGCGGCGCGCTGGCGCTATGGCGTGGCTCGCCGCTCGCCGGGCTCGACGACCAGCCTGTCGCGCGCAGCGCCGAGGCGCTCGACGAGCGCCGGCTCGTCGCGCTCGAGCTCCGCAACGACGCCGAGCTTCGGCTGGGGCGACACGATGCAGTGCTCGCCGACATCGACGAGCTGATCGCCGAGCATCCGTACCGTGAACGTCTCCGCGAGCAGTGGATCCTCGCGCTCTATCGCGCGGGCAGGCAGAAGGACGCGCTCGACGCCTACCGCGAGACCCGCGCGCTTCTGATCGACGAGCTCGGCGTCGAGCCCGGCGCCGCGCTGCAAGAGCTCGAGCGGGCGGTGCTGATGCAGGACCCGTCGCTCGCCGGGCCGTCGATACGGCGCGAGCCCGAGCTGCGCCTGCCGACGGCGCCGACGCCGCTCGTCGGACGGCGGCTGGAGATTGCGGCGATCGACGCCTTGCTTCGACGCACCGACGTGCGGCTCGTCACGCTCACCGGCCCCGGTGGCGTCGGCAAGACGCGGCTCGCACTCGCTGCCGCCGAGGAGCTCGCAAGCGAGCTCACGGACGGTGCCGTGTTCGTCGACCTCGCGCCGGTGTCCGAGTCGAAGCTGGTGATAGGAGTGATCGCGCAGTCGCTCGACATCGCCGAGAGTGTCGAAGATCCGATCTCGGCCGTCCGCAACCACCTGCGCGAGCGCGCGCCGCTCGTGGTGATCGACAACTTCGAGCACGTACACGAAGCAGGCCCCGACGTCGGCGCGCTGCTCGCCGCGACGCGCGGGCTGAAGGTGCTCGCGACGAGCCGCGTCCCGCTGCGGCTCGCAGGCGAGCACGAGTACCGCGTCCCCACCCTCGACACCGACGACGCCGTTCACCTGTTCGCGGATCGCGCAGCGGCGGTCGACCCGGGCTTCACCGTGACAGACACGAACGTCGCGCACGTCGCCGAGGTGTGCCGGCGGCTCGACGGCCTGCCGCTGGCGATCGAACTGGCGGCGGCCCGTAGTCGCGTGCTTCCACCCGCGGCGCTCGCCGCACGGCTCGGCCAGGCACTCGACCTGCTGACGGAGGGCGCGCGCGACATGCCCGAGCGGCAGCGAACGCTGCGCGCCACTCTGGACTGGAGCTATCGCCTGCTCGACGAGTCGGAGCAGGCGTTGCTGGCGCGGCTCTCGGTCTTCGCCGGCAGCGTCACGCTCGATGACGCCGAGATCGTGATCGGTTCCGATGTGCTCGCCGACCTTGGTGCCCTCGTCGACAGCAATCTGCTCCGCCGAACGACCGTCGACACACCACGATTCGCAATGCTCGAGACGATCCGCGAATACGCCACCGAGCAGCTTCGCGAGAGCGGCGAGGAACGGCTCTATGCACGTCGCCATGCCGAGCATTTCGTCTCGGTCGCGGAGGCGGCGAACACGGCGATTCTCGCAGCCGAACCTGGTTACGACCGGCACTTCGACCTGCTCGCGGCCGACCACGACAACCTGCGTGCCGCGCTCGCCTTCGCCGTCGAAACGGCCGACGCCGAGCTCGAGGGGCGCCTCGTGACCGCGCTGCGCTGGTTCTGGGTCGTGCGCGGCTTCTCGAAGGAGGCGCGCAGCGCGTTCGAGCGCGCGATCGCCGACACCGAGCACGCAGACGACCGGCTGCGGGCGCGTGTGCTGGCGGACGGCGCCACGTTCCCGTACCGCCAGGGCGATCTGGCCGAGGCGCGCCGGCTCTGGAGCGAGGCGCTCGCGCTGTTCCGGACGCTCGAGGACGACGAGGGCATCGCCCGCTGCATCGCCGATCTCGGCGCGGTCGCCAGCACCGAGGGCGACCTCGACGGCGCTGCCGCCGCATACCGCGAGAGTCTCCCGCTGTTCGAGGCGCTCGGTCACCACCAGCGAGCGGCGGTCGCGCTCGCCAACCTCGCCGCGATCGCCGAGCTCCGGGGCGACAACGAGACGGCCGCCGAGTTCGGCGAACGCGCCGTCGCCGCGCAGCGGGCGCTCGGCGACCTCGACGGGCTTGCCGTCTCGCTGCACAACCTCGCGCGCGCACACATCGCGCTCGGCGATCTCGACGTCGCGAGAGCGCTGCTCGACGAGGCGTTCGCGCTCGCACAGCGCCTCGGATACCGGGAGGTAATCGCGTATGCGCTCGAGACGTCGGCCGAGCTCGCTTTCGGTGCCGCGCGGTTCGAGAGCGCAGCCCGCCTGCTGGGCGCGGCGGCGGAGCTCTTTGCCGCGATCGGCGTCGAGCTGAGCGGGACCGAGCGCGAGGGATACGACCGGACGTTCGCCGCGCTCGAGGAACCGCTCGGCGAAGCGGAGGTCACGGCGCTCGTCGCGCTGGGGCGCGAGCTCGACCTCGCGGACGCCATCCGCCAGGCGCTCGACGTTGGCTAGAGGCTAGGCGGGTCCAGCCGTACGGCCGGTGTGCGGTGTGCCCCTGCGGTTTACACCAGAGATGCGGGCCCGAAACGGGCGCGCAGGTCACGATGCCGACGCTTCATCTCAACGACCCAGCGCTCGCCGAGGATCTCCTCGCCGACCTGCGCAGCCACGGCGACGTGCTCGCCGAAGAGCTCGCTCCGGGCGTGATCCGGGTGAGCGTTCTCGGCTCGTACTCGGCCGAAGGGATGCGCGTCGCGATCTACCTGCGCGTGCGGGCGTGGGAGTCCGCGCAGCAGGCCCGCGGCGTCGACGTCAGGGTCGAGCTCGACTGACGACTACTCGCCCGCGACGTCTCTGCGCAGGAACACGAGATAGGCGGCGATCAACGGGACGGCGATGTACAACGCGCACACCCAGAGTGCGCGCGTGACGGGCACCCAGTCGGCCGGCACGCGCAGAAAGCCGTGCCAGGCGTCGAACTGCGTGCCGAGCAGGTAGGGCTGAACACCCTGCAGGCCCGGCAGGACACCGAGCAACTGCATCAGCAGCGCCCACATCAACGCGCCGACGACCGAAGCCGCACTGTTCCGTGTCACGGTCGACAGCATCAGCCCGAACGCGGCGACGCCGGCGAGCGGCAGCACGTAGATCGTGAGGCTCGCGAGCAGCAGGGCGAAGCCGTGCGCCGGCGATACCGTTGTCCCCGACAGCGACGTGAGCGGGTTGAGCCCCCAGGCGATGCTCCCGGCGGCCACACCGACCAGCCCCATCGCGAACACGAGCACGATCGTGTAGGTCGCCGTCGCGAGCACCTTGCCGGTGAAGACCTCGCCGCGCTCGCGCGAGCGGGTCAGGATCGTCTTCAGCGTTCCGTTGTGGCTCTCCGAGGCGACGATGTCTCCCGCCACGAGCGACGTGATCAGCGGTAGGCCCCAGATCGACATGAAAAAGAGGACGACGAACGGCACGGCGAGCCCCGTGTCGCGGATCGAGCGCCCGAGTGGGACGTCGGTCGGCCCGCCCGTCTGGAGCAGGAGCACGACGACGAAGATGATCGGGACGGCGACCGCCGCCCCGAGCCCGAGGTACGTGCGCTTCTGCGCGAGCAGCTTTGCGACCTCCCAGCGGTAGACGCGGACGACCCCGGTCATACGGCGATGTCGCTGACGCGGTCGTGGTCCGACGATTCGCCGTCCGTCATTCCGAGGAACAGCTCCTCGAGGCTTGCGGTCTCGGGCACGAGCGCCGTGAAGGCGATGCGGGCGCGTCCGAGCGCCAGCGTCAGGGCGGCCACCGCTTCCTCGTCGGCGGTGAAGCGGAGCTCGCCGTCCTTCGACTCCACCACGTCGATGCCGGGCTGCGCGAGCAGGGCGGCGGCCGCGCGCTCTGGCTCGACCGGCCGCAGGCGATAGCTGCTCGACGCGGTCGCGAGCAGATCCCGGAGCGCGCCCTGGTACACGATCCGCCCCTTGCGGATGATCGCGACGCGGTTGCACAGATCCTCGACCTCGTAGAGCAGGTGGCTCGAGAGCAGAATCGTGATTCCCTCGCTCGCGAGCCGGCGGACGAGATCACGCATGTCGCGCATGCCGGCAGGGTCGAGTCCGGTGGTCGGCTCATCGAGGAGCAGCAGACGCGGTTGCCGCAGCAGCGCAGCGGCGATCCCGAGCCGTTGCCGCATGCCGTGCGAGTAGCCGCCGACGCGATCCTTGGCGCGGTCGCGGAGCTCGACGAGCGCGAGCACCTCGTCGATCCGCGAGCGTGAGACGGGATCGTCGTAGTCGGCGAGGAGCTCGAGGTTGCGGCGGCCCGAGAGATAGGGGTAGAAGCGCGGGCCCTCGACGAACCCGGCAACCCCGGCCAGCGCCTTCGCACCGTCGATCAGCGGGTCGTGCCCGAAGAGCCGGGCCGACCCCGAGGTCGGGCGGATGAGGCCGAGGAGCATGCGGAGCGACGTCGTCTTGCCGGCGCCGTTCGGGCCGAGGTAGCCGAACACGTCGCCGGGCTCGACGACGAGGTCGACGTGATCGACCGCGACGATGTCTCCGTAACGCTTGACGAGACCGAGGGCTTCGACCGGCGCAGCCGGGCTCACTTCACCGCCCTTGCCGCGGCCTCTGCGGCTGCGGCCGGCTGCGAGCCGGCGAGCACGAAGCTCGTGCCGCCCGACTGCCACTGGAGCACCGTGCCGAGCTGCGTCGCGAGCTCGTGGGCGGTCAACCCGTCGAGGGAGACGGTCGGCAGGCTCGAGAGCATTCCGCCGGCCTGGCCGGTGGACGAATCGGCCTTCCGCTCGATCAGCACGATCCCGCCGAGCCCCTGGCCGTAGAGCGCGATCGCCGTGTCGCCGCCCGTCAGGCGCACGTCGCGCAACGGCAGACCGACCAGCGTCGAAGGAGCGACGACCGGGAAATCGGCCGCGGCCTGGACGGCTGCGAGACCGGTGATCGCCGGCGTGCCGCTTCCGCCCGCCGGCCCCGCAGCCCGCGCTGCTCAGGTCGACGACCGTCGCGCCGGCAGGCGGCGAGATGTCGACGTCGGACGACGCAACAGCGCCGTAAGAGATGTCCGTCACGGCGAGCTCGAGCACCGGCGAGCTCGATCCCTGGGCGTCGATACCGACCCGAAGCGGCACGCCCGCCGCCGCGTCCCACGCGAGCTCGACGGATCCGAGCAGTCCGCCGTCGTGCTTCGGCGACACCGAGACGCTGTAGGCGGGCCGGCCGGCGACGTTCGTCGGAAGAGCGTCCGACACCGTCCAGTGGACGCCGAGCTCGGTCAGGAGATTGTCGATCTCGGCGAGGGACGGCGGAGTGCCGCCGGCCGAGGAGTCCGTGTTGCTGCCGGCCGGAAGGTCGGCGCGGTAGACGGTGTTCGAGGAGGCGTCGTAGACCCAGATCGACTGTGGGTCCCAGACGATCTGGACGTCGCCGGCGTCGGACTGGAGCTCGATGCCGGCCGTGGCCGTCTGCTGTGATCCAGAGCCGGCCCGAGGCGCCGGACATCAGCGCAGAGCCGGTCTGACCGAGCAGGGCGCCGGACGGGAAGAGCTTGTTGGTGAAGGTGACGCGCGCAGTGATCCCTGCCGGCGGCGTCGCCGCCAGAGCGTCCTGCACCGCCTGGTCGAGCGGCTTCGAGGGTGGGGTCGGCCCACCGGCGCCCGAGGCGACGGCGATGGCCGCGCCTCCGACGGCGACGACACAGACGGCGACGACGAGGACGATCAGGCTTCGGGTGGAGATTCTGCGCAGAAAGCTCACGGCATTCCTTTCTCTTGGGCCATCGCCGTTGTAGCGCGCGACTCTGAGACATCTCTGAGACCGGGAAGCTCGATCGTGAACCGTGCGCCTTCGGCATAGGCGCGCCCGCCGTGCCGCTCCGCAGTCGCGCGGACGAGCGCGAGCCCGAGCCCCGACCCCGGGCCGTGCTCGTTCCCCCGCTGGAAGCGCCCGAACACGCGGTCCGCTTCCTCGCCGGTCACACCCGCACCTTCGTCCTCGACGGCGAGCAGCGCGACGTCGCCGGCGCGGCTCGTCTCCACCACGATGCGCCCATGGCCGTGGAGACGTGCGTTTTCGATCAGGTTCGCGAGGGCTCGTTCCAGCGCCGCCCGGTCGCCACGCACCGCGACGGGTTGCGGTGCGATGACGTCGACGTCTGCCTGGTCGCGCGCGATCTCGTCGAGGCGCACGACCTCGTCGGGCGGCGGAGCCGCCTCCTCGCGCGACAGCGCCAGGAGGTCGTCTGCCAGCCGCGCCAGCCGGCGGGCATCGTGCTCGAGCTCCTGGACGAGCTCCGGGCTGGCGCCATGGCGGGCGAGGTACGAGATGTTGCCGACGAGCGCCGTCAGCGGCGTGCGCAGCTCGTGTGACGCGTCGGCGAGGAAACGGCGCTCTGCGTCGCGCGAGCGCTCGAGCGCGCCGAGCATCCCGTTGAGCGTGCGCGCCAGCCGACCGACCTCGTCGTCCGCGTCTGGCACCGGCAAACGGCGCCGCGGGTCGCCGGTGCGCTCGATCTCCGCCGCCGCGCCGGCCAGCCGGCCGAGCGGACGGAGCGCCGAGCGCATGAGCAGTGCCAGCGCTGCCGCACCCGCTGCAGCCGCCACGAGGGCCGCGAGCAGCACGACCAGATGGACGTCGGCGAGCGTCTCGTGCAGATCGTGTGTCGAGGCGGCGACCGCGACCGCGCCGCCTGCCGCCGGCCCGCCCGCGTCGGCGAGCGGTGCGACGTACATGCGGAGGTCGCTGCCTCCGAGCTCGGCCCCTGCGTACCTGCCGGTGCCGCTCGCGATCACGCGCCGCGAGAGCGGCTGAACCGGGAGCACGCGCCCGCCGAGCCCGAGCGACCGGGCGACGATGCGGCCGTGGCGGTCGACGACCTCCACGCTGATCTCCTGAGCGCCGATCGAGCTGTCGAGCGCGCCGGGTGTCGTCAGCAGCGCAGGAGCGGACGCGCTCAGCTGCGCGACCTCGACCGCGCGCCGGCGCAGCGCCTGGTCGAGCGACCGGTGGAGGTGACGGCCGACGAGCAGGTCGATGCCCACCCCCACGATCACGAGCGCGAGCAGGACCGCGAGGAACGCCGCAACGATCGAACGGGCCTGGAGCGACCTCGGCATCAACGCTGGAGCATGAACCCGACGCCGCGGACGGTCACGATCAGCGACGGCGATCCGAGCGCGCGCCGGAGATAGGAGATGTACCGGTCGACGGCGTTCGGGCTCGCCGCGGCGGCGTCGCCCCACACGCGCTCGAGCGCCTGCGAGCGGGTGATCACGCGGCGTGGGTTGCGGAGCAGCAGTTCGAGCAGATCCGCTTCCCGCGTCCGAAGCGAGATCTCGATGCCACCGCGGCGGGCCGACCGCGTCTCGACGTCGAAGACGAGGTCGCCGTAGGCGAGCACCTCGCCCGGGGTCTCGCCGCGCCGCAGCAGCGCCCGGACGCGGGCGAGCAGCTCTTCGGCGGCAAACGGCTTGACGAGATAGTCGTCTGCGCCTGCATCGAGGCCCGCGACCCGGTCGGCGACGGCGTCCCGGGCGGTGAGCACCAGGATCGGGAGGGCGAGCCCGCGGTCGCGCAGGCGCCGGCAGACGGCCAACCCGTCGAGGCCCGGAAGGCCGAGGTCGAGCACGACCAGGTCGGGAACCGAGCGCTCGACCGCGGCCAGCGCGGAACCGCCGTCGCCGACGCTCGAGACGCGGTACCCCTCGGCCGCAAGCGTGCGCTCGAGCATCCGGCGAATCGGCCCGTCGTCCTCGACGACGAGAACGAAGATGCTCACGACACCCAAGCGTAGCCCGCGCCTTGATAATCACCCTCCGTGGCTTCCGCGCTGGACGGCCTGAGCGTCGTCGACCTGTCCCGGGTGCTTGCCGGCCCGCTCGTCGCGCAGACGCTCGGCGACCTGGGCGCCGACGTCATCAAGATCGAGTCGCCCGAAGGCGACGACACGAGGCGCTGGTCGCCGCCGGCGGATGCGGAGGGCCGCGCCACCTACCACCACGCCGCGAACCGCAACAAGCGCTCGATCGTCCTCGACCTGCGCGACGCCGCCGACTGCGAGCTCGCACGTCGGCTGTGCGAGCGCGCGGACGTGGTGGTCGCTAACTTCAAACCGGGCACGCTCGAGCGCTTCGGGCTGGGCTACGGGACAGTCGCCGCCGTCAACCCACGCGTCGTCTACAGCGAGATCACCGGCTTCGGCGAGCGGAAGGGCGCGGCACTCGCAGGCTACGACCCGCTCGTCCAGGCGGTCGGCGGGTTGATGAGCGTGACCGGCCCGCCCGACGCTCCGTCGAAGACGGGCGTCGCGATCGTCGACGTCGTGACAGCTCTCTATGCCACGGTGGCCACGCTCGCCGCGATCCATGCACGCGACCGCAGCGGGCGCGGCCAGCGCCTGACCGTCAATCTCCTGCACGCGAACCTGGCGATGCTCGCGAATCAGTCGACCGGCTGGCTTGGCGCCGGGGTGCTCCCGGAACGGCTCGGCAATGTCCATCCGAGCATCGAGCCTTTCGCGACGTACCGGGCCGCAGACGGCGAGCTGATGATCTGCGCCGGCAACGAGGGCCAGTTCGCACGACTGGTCGAGGTGCTCGGCGTGCCCGAGCTCGCCTCCGACGAGCGGTTCGCGACCAACGCGGCCCGGGTGGAGCACCGTGGCGAGCTACGCGCGCGGCTCGAGGCTCAACTCGGCGAGAGGCCCCGCGATCAATGGCGCGACGAGCTGAGCGCGGCCGGGGTGCCCGCCGGCCCGGTTCAGGCGCTCGACGAGGCATTCTCGCTCGCAGCCGCGCTCGGGCTCGACGTCGTCGACGAGACAGACGGCGTCCGCACGGTCTCCTTCCCGGTGCAGCTCGCGGGTACGCCTGCGACCACGCGGCTCCGGCCGCCCGCGCTCGACGAGCACGGAGACGAGATCAGAGCGAGATCTGCACGTCGGCGCCCGCCCGCTTGAGCAGCGCCGAGAACGGACAGCCCTCGTCGGCCTTCGCGATCGCGTCCAGCATGGCCTCCTCGTCGACGCCGTCGACCTCCGCGCTGACCGTCACGATCGAGCCCACGATCTGGTGCCCCTGCCCCTCGACCTCGTCCATCACGATGCGGCAGTCGACCACGAGACGGCCCGGCGGGGTCCCGGCCTGTACGAGCTCGCCGGCCAGCGACATCGTGAAACAGCCGCCGTGCGCGGCGGCGAGCAGCTCCTCGGGGCTCGTCTTCCCCTCCGGGTTCCCGATCCGCCCGGCCAGCGTGTACGGCAGCTCGTTGAACGCCCCGGTGGCGGCGGTGATCAACCCCTGTCCGCGGGCGACGTTCCCTTCCCAGACGACCTGCGCACTCCGCTCGATCCTCGGCACTACGTCTCCACCTCCTGCGGGTCGGGGGCGACGGCGAGCGTGCCGTCGGGGTAATAGGCCTCGGCCGGCGAGCCTGCCGGACGGAAGACCCCGAGCAGCCGCAGCTCGGAGTCGCCGGTGTTGGCCAGGCAATGGACGAGGCGCGCCGGCAGATGGACGCAGCTCCCGGCGCGAAGCGGCGCGCTGTCTCCACCGATGTGGAGCTCGCCCCGTCCCTCGAGGATGTAGATCACCTCGTCGTAGGTGTGGAAGTGGTCGGGCGCACGCCCCGGCGGGACGAGCCCGATGAACTGGGTCGCGGAGGCGCAGCCGATCTCGGGTGTGGCACCCAGGACGAATTGCCTGCCCGCGGTCGCCGAGCCCTTCTCAGCAGCGGTCAGGTCGCGGACCGCGAACGGCGCCGAGGCCGGAAGCGGTGAGTGCACGAGCACTGAGAGGACGCGAACGCCGCTGCGCGCTCCAGCGCGTTCCGCGGGCCAGGAACGCGGCCGTCCCGGGTCGCAGTGGATGACGCTCGCCCTCCACGTCGAGCGCGCCTTCGCCGTCGAGCACGAAGATCACCTCGTCTGCGTCCTCGACCTGCTCGGCGCCTGCGAGCTCGACGACGCGCTGCGTCAGCAGCTCGTTCGCGTGCAGCGACCCGTCGGCGCGATCGTCGGCGTGAATCGCATAGCGCATGGCCGTAACCTACGTGCATGGGAAATCTCGAGCTGGTCCAGCGCTCCTACGAGGCGTTCGCCCGCGACGACCTGGACGGCGTGCTCGCCGACATGCACCCGGAGATCGAGTGGCACCAGGCCCAGGGGCTGCCCCACGGCGGCTTCTACCGCGGCATCGACGAGGTGCGGCGCAACATCTTCGACCCCCTCGACGCCGAGTGGTGGGACGGGTTCACGGCCGAGCCGGACGAGTTCCTGGACGCCGGCGGCGAGATCGTGGTCATCGGCCGCTACCGCGCCGTCGCCAAGCAGACCGGCAAGACGCTCGACGTCCCGTTCGTCCACGTCTGGAGCGTCCAGAACGACAAAGCAGTGAGGTTCCGGCAGTTCCTGGACACCGCCGGCTGGGTTGCCGCCCTCGACATTTGATCATTGACACCGCCGTCGGGGGTGGTGGAGGATCACCAGGCGGCGGCCCCGCGGCGAACAAATCGACCGTCGCGCACGTCTAACGCTAGGACAGGTTTACCCCCTCACGTCCCTATGCAAGGAGGAATTTGATGAAGAAGGGCATCGGCCTCGCCCTCGTGGTGCTGATCACCACGGTGGCGGCCGCAAGTGCGCAGGGCGCGCATCGCCAGGTGCAGACGGCCGCCGCCGGCGTCAGCTGCAAGAGCACGCTGAAGCTGGCGATGGTCACTCCGTTGACGGGCGGCGCCGGATTCCTCGGCACCGAGCAGCTGAGCTGGGCGAAGTACGCCGTCGCAACTCTCCCGAAAACGATGGGGCTGAAGGTCCAGCTGCTCCAGGGCGATACACCGGTCGAGCAGGGCGCAGCACCGGCCCTGACGCTGGCGCAGAAGTATGCGGCCGATCCCAGCGTCGTCGGCATCATCGGCCCGTCCACATCGGGTGACGCCGAGGCGTCGGCGCAGACCTACTACCACGCCGGCATCGCACAGATCTCGCCGTCGGCGACCGACATCCCGCTGACCTACGCGGTCAACGGCAAGAAGCTCGGCACGCCCGCGTTCTTCCGGGACGTCCCGGCGAACAACATCGAGGGCCCGACGGTGGCCGCCTACATCACGAACAACCTCAAGGCCAAGAACGTCGTCGTCTTCGACTTCCAGGAGCCCTACTCGCAGGGCCTGGCGTCGTCGATCAGCGGATACCTGACGAAGCACAACGTCAACGTGACCAGGCTGTCGGCGCCGAACACCACGACGGACTACTCGGCGTACGTGACGAAGGTGCCGAACAACACCGATGTCGTCGTGTTCCCCACACAGCAGCCGCCGGCGGCACAGACATTCGCCGAGCAGCTTGTGGAGCAGGGCAAGAAGGCCGTCGTGTTCGGCGGTGACGGTGCGGATGCACCCGCGCAGTTCAACCATGCGGGCGACTACGTGGCGAACTTCGCTCCGGACATCAGCGGCATCCCGTCCGACGCCGGGATCGTCGCCGGCTGGCAGAAGGCCAACCCCAAGGCGACGCTGGGCTCCTTCGGGCCGCCGACCTACGGTGCGGTGCAGATCATGCTGAACGCGATCAAGATCGCATGTGCGAAGGACCACGGCGTGCTCAAGCGTGCTGATGTCGTCCACAACATGAAGAAGGTGACGATCAAGAACTGGATCCTCGGCGGGACATTCAAGTGGTCGACGAAGACCAACGACCCGCTGAACGCCCACTTCTTCATCTTCCAGATTCAGTCCAACGGGAAGTACAAGCTCGTCAACAACTAGCTCGTAGAACATCGCGGGGGCGGCTCGGTCTCTCACCGGGCCGCCCCCTTTACTTCGGAGTTAGTCTGGCGCGCCATGCAATTTTTCATCCAACTCACTCTCGACGGCCTCACGATCGGGAGTGTCTACGCGCTGGTCGCTCTCGGCTACACGCTCATCTACGGCGTCCTGAAGCTTCTGAACTTCGCTCACGGCGACGTCTTCATGGTCGGCTCGTTCATCGGATACGGGGTGCTCCAGGCGCTCGGCGGCGCATCCGACCCGATGGTTCCGGTCTGGCTGCTGCTCCTGCTGGTCACGGGCGCGGCGATGGTCGGATGTGCGGTCCTGGGCGTCGTCATCGAACGCTTCGCCTACCGTCCGCTGCGCGACGCTCCCCGCATCGCGCCGCTGATCAGCGCGCTCGGAGTGTCGTTCTTCCTCGCAAACTCGATGCAGCTGCTGTTCGGGGCCCAGCAGTTCAACTACGCCTCGTACAACCTGAGTGGCGGGGCACTCTACTTCCGCGGTTTCGACCTCGACGGCGTGCACGTCCCGCTGCTCCGGATCATCACCATCGGCTCGGCGTTCGTGTTGATGGTCATTCTCTGGATCCTGGTCAACCGCACTCGCACCGGTAGAGCGATGCGCGCGACGTCGTTCGACCGCGAGGCAGCCTCGATGTTGGGGATCGACATCGACCACGTGATCGTGTTCACGTTCATCCTCGGCTCTGCCCTCGCCGGTGCGGCGGGCGTGATGTTCGCGCTCCGGGTGCCGACGTTCGCCGCCGTCGGGTTCACCACGGGGCTGAAGGGCTTCACCGCCGCCGTGATCGGCGGCATCGGCTCGATCCCGGGCGCGATGGTCGGCGGGATCCTGCTCGGTTGCGCCGAGTCGTACACCGCCGGTTACTGGACAACGGCCTGGTCGGATCTCGTCGTGTTCTCGATCCTGATCATCTTCATGATCTTCCGGCCGCGGGGGCTCTTCGGTCGAGTGGACATCCGGAAGGTCTGAGTTGACCGAGTTCCCGCCCCCCACGCCGCCGCCTGTCGACCCGGGAGCCGAACCAGCCGCGGGGCCTGCAGTCGGACGGGACGAATGGGTCGCACGCGCAGGCGAGCGGCGCGCCCCGCGCGCAGTATGGATCGGCGAAGTCGAGGAACGGCTCCGCCGGGTTCCATGGTGGGCCTGGCTGGCCTTGTTCGTCGCCGCCGGGGCGCTGATGCCGGCGTTCGAGTCGAGCGGATACGTACGCCTCGTCGCCTTCGAGACCGTCATCTACATGGTGCTCGCCCTCGGGTTGAACCTGATCGTCGGCTGGGCCGGCCTGCTCGATCTGGGCTACATCGCGTACTTCGGGGTCGGCTCCTACGTGTACGCGATCTTCGATTCGCCGAAGTTCGGCTACCACGTGCCGCCGATCCTGCTCATACCGGCGGCCACGATCATCGGTGCGCTCGTCGGGCTCTGCGTCGGGCTACCGTCGCGGCGCCTATCGGGCGACTACCTCGCGATCATGACGCTGTTCTTCCTCGAGCTCTTCGAGACGGTCGCGACCAACGGCAACCAGATCTTTGGTCACGACATCACCGGAGGTTCGTTCGGGATCTCTGGTGTCAACCCGCTGAGCTTGTTCGGGCACAGCCTCGCTGTGCAGCACCAGGGCATTTTCGCGGTCTCCTACTACTACATCGCGATCGTGATGTTCGTGATCATCTTCGTCGCGCTGCGCTTCGTGAACCATTCCCGCACGGGGCGCGCCTGGCGCTCACACCGCGAGGATGCACTGGCGGCAGAGGTGATGGGGATGCCGGTGAACTGGCTGAAGCTCCTGAGCTTCGCCACGGGTGCGGGGGTCGCGGCGCTCGCCGGAACGGTGACGACTGCGCTCAACGCCAGCGTCTATCCACTCAACTTCTCGCCGGTCGTGATGATCACCATCTACGCGATGGTGATTCTCGGCGGGCTCGGCAGCCAGTGGGGTGCCGTGCTCGGGGCGATTCTCATCAGCGTCCTGCTGCAGGTCCTGCAGAACCCGGGCCAGGCCCGCGCGCTCTTCTACCTCGGTGTGATCGTGGGCGTGATCGCAATCTTCCGCTTCTCGCTCCGGCTCGCGGTCGTCGTCGCCGCGACGGCCGTCTTCGGAGCAGTGGTCCACGCCGTTGCTGCGTCGTTCCATCACGCGTGGGTTGACGGCGCGCACGGCGGGATCGCCGGCGTGCTCGGGCACTGGGTCGTCGTCCCGGTGCAGCTCGCTCCGTGGGTCGGTCAAGTGGCGTACTTGCTGCTGCTGATCGGGATGCTGTGCGTCACGCAGCTCCGTGGCTGGCTGCGCATCGTCGCGGTGCCACCCACGCTCTACCTCGCCGGGTTCGTCTGGGAGAACCTGATGATTCCGAACCCCGGCCCGGCCCGGTACATCATCCTCGGGCTCCTGCTGATCGTCTTGATGATCGTGCGACCGAACGGCTTGCTGGGCGAGAGGCGGGTCGAGATCACCTGATGACCGAGCGGCTGCTCGAGATCGACAACGTCTCGCTCGCGTTCGGAGGTCTCATGTCCGTCTCCGGCCTCGATCTTCACGTCGACGAGGGCGAGATCGTCAGCGTGATCGGGCCCAACGGAGCCGGAAAGACGACGCTCTTCAACCTGATCACCGGCATCTACGACCCCGACGAGGGCGACATCCGCCTCGCAGGACGGAGCATTGCCGGCATGCAGCCTCACCAGATCACCCGGCTCGGGATCGCTCGCACCTTCCAGACCCTGCGCCTCTTCCTGAACATGACCGTCAAGGAAAACGTGATGGCGGCCGCGTACGGCCACACGCATGCGGGGATCTTCCGGTCGATGATCAGGACCCCCGGAATGCGTCGCGAGGAGCGTGAGATCGGCGAGCTCGCGGAGCAGCGGCTCGCGTTCTTCGGACAACGGCTGATGGGTTACCGCTGGAACCAGCCCGCGTACTCGCTCTCGTACGCGAACCGCAGGCGACTCGAGATCGCGCGGGCGACGGCGACGAATCCGAGGCTCCTGCTGCTCGACGAGCCGGCCGCGGGGATGAACCCGGTCGAGACGCATGAGATCACCGAGCTGATCGCCAAACTCCGCACCGAGGGCGGCTACACGATCCTCGTGATCGAGCACGACATGCACGTGGTGGAGGGCATCTCGGACCGCGTCGTCGCGCTCGACCACGGCATCAAGATCGCCGAGGGGTCCTTCACGGAGGTCGCGACCGATCCGAAGGTCGTCGAGGCGTACCTCGGTCTTGGGACGATGGACTCGAAATGACTGAGACGGCCGCCGCTCCGCTGCTCGAGCTCGACAATGTCGACACCTACTACGGTCAGATCCACATCCTTCAGGGCCTGACGCTGTACATCGAGCCCGGCGAGCTCGTCTGCCTGCTCGGCGGCAACGCATCGGGCAAGTCGACGACGCTGAAGACGATCCTCGGCATCGTGCGACCGCGGAACGGGACGGTGCGCGTCGCCGGGGAGGACGTGACGCGCCGCCCGACCAGCTACCGCATCGCCCGCGGGCTCGCCATCGTCCCCGAAAACCGCCGCCTGTTCGCACCGATGACGGTGCACGAGAACCTGGAGCTCGGTGCCTACCTGCGGGGCGGCGGGACGAAGGAGGACTACGACCGCGTGTACGAGCTGTTCCCGCTCCTGCAGGAACGCGGCTCCCAGCTGGCCGGCACGCTCTCCGGCGGCGAGCAGCAGATGGTGGCCATGGGACGGGCCCTCATGTCGCGCCCGAAGCTGCTCCTGATGGACGAGCCCTCGATGGGGTTGGCGCCGATCCTGGTCGAACGGAACTTCGAGATCATCAAGCAGGTGCACGAATCCGGCGTCGCGATCCTCGTTGTCGAGCAGAATGCAAACGTGTCCCTCTCGATCGCCGACCGCGGGTACGTCCTCTCGACCGGACGTCTCGTTCTCGAGGGCCCCGCCCAGGACCTGCGCGAGAACGAGGAGCTTCGAAAGGCGTACCTTGGCCGTTGACGTGACGTCGGTCCCGGCACGCTGCCGGCACCGCTTTCCGATCTTCGAGCGGCTCGTGTACGTCAACTCGTGCTCGCAGGGCGCGCTCTCCGACTCGGTGCGAGCCGCCTACCTCGACTATCTCGACGGCTGGGACGACCGCGGCGCACCGTGGGACTACTGGGTCGAACGCTCCGAGGCGGCACGGGACTCGTTCGCGCGGCTCGTCAACGCGCAACCGGACGACGTGGCCGTCACGACCTCGGTGTCGGCCGGTGTCAGCGCGCTCGCCAGCGCGGTCGACTTCGACGCACGGCCGAAGGTCGTGATCTCCGACTTCGAGTTCCCGACCGTCGGGCAGATCTGGCACGCGCAGGAACGCCGCGGCGCCCATGTGACGATCGTGCGCGCCGACGGGCCCGAGATCCCCGTCGAGCGGTTCGAGGAGGCGATCGACGAACAGACCGCGATCGTCTCGATCGCCGCCGTCTGCTACCGCAACGGGACGCGACTCCCGGTCGAGGAGATCACCCGGATCGCCCATGAGCGCGGCGCGCTCGTGGTGCTCGACGCCTACCAGGCGGCCGGTACCTACCCGCTCGACGTCGAGTCGCTCGGCGTCGACGTGCTCGCCGCCGGCGTCCTGAAGTACCTGCTCGCATCGGCCGGCCTCGCCTTCATGTGGGTCCGCCCGGGCTTGGCGGAGCAACTCACGCCGACGCAGACAGGCTGGTTCGCCGACCGGGACATCTTCGAGATGGACCACACCGACTACTCCCCCGCCCCGAACGCCCGCCGCTTCCAGTCGGGAACGCCACCGATTCCCGCCATCTACGGCGGCATCGCCGGCATGGAACTGATGCAGGAGATCGGGATCGCGGACACCCGCGCGCACGTCCTCGCGCTGACCGACAGCCTGATCGACGGCGTGGACGCCCTCGGAGGCATCGTCGTCACTCCGCGCGCCCACGACCATCGCGGCGCGCTCGTATGCGTTGCCTCGACGGATGCCCCCGGGCTCGTCGACGCCCTCGCAGCCGACGGCATCGTGACCTCGGAGCGCGACGGCAACCTCCGCGTCTCGCCTCACGCCTACAACACCGAGGAGGACATCGACGCCGTCCTCGCCGCCCTCGAGCGGCACCGGCGACTGCTGCGCACCGCTCGATAGCTCCCGCGCAGCGATCGTCTTCGGGGTGCGAGGATCTCCGGGTGGCCGACGAGCCTCCCACGATTCGTCCCGCCCGAGAGGATGACCGGCTCGCTCTCGCGGTTCTGTTCGCCGCGGTTGCGGAGGAGCACACGGGCATCGCTACGGAGCCACCTGTCGACGTCGACGCACGCGCCGCTCGCTGGAGGGTCGACGGGACACTGGTCGCCGCCGTCGACGACGGCCCCGTGGGCCTGCTGTTCGTCGACGTGACCCCGTTCGGATTCGGCGAGATCGGCATGCTGGTCGCCCGCGAGTGGCGCGGCCGCGGCGTCGGCTCGGCGCTCGTCGCTGCTGCGATCGACTGGGCGCGGCAGCATGACCTGCACAAGCTGAGCCTCAGCGTCTTTGCCCACAACGCGGCCGCAATCGCGCTCTACGACAAGTTTGGCTTCGTCGAAGAGGGCCGTCGTGTCAGACACTTCCGGCGCGCCAACGGGGAGCTCTGGGACGCCCTCGAGATGGGACTTCTGCTCTGACGTGCGTAAGCTCGCGACGCGGCGGTTCTGCCGATCGCCGCCGAGCCACCCGTTCCCGAAAGGAGCCTCATGCCCGAGATTCTCTGCGCGTTCGGAGTGCACTGCGACGCGGTCGCCGGCTGGCTCGGATCGTACGGCGGTGAGGACTCTCCCTGCGACATCTCGCGCGGCGTGTTTGCCGCCGAGGTCGGGATGCCGCGCCTTCTGAAGCTCTTCGACCGCTACGAGCTCAAGACGACCTGGTTCATCCCGGGACACACCGCGGAGAGCTTCCCGACCGAAACTCGACTGGTCGCCGAGGCCGGTCACGAGATCGGCCTGCACGGCTACTCGCACGAGAACCCACTCGCAATGTCACCGGCGCAGGAACGGGCAGTGCTCGAGCGGAGCATCGAGGTGCTCGAGCCGTTCTACGGCCGCCGCCCCGTCGGCTACGTCGCACCATGGTGGGAGTTCTCCCGTGTCACGAACGAGCTGCTGCTCGAGTACGGGATCAAGTACGACAACAGCTTGATGCACACCGACCACCGGCCCTACTACGTCCGCGTCGGCGACAGCTGGACGCCGATCGACTACACGCAGCCCGCGGAGACGTGGATGAAGCCGTTCACGCGCGGGCGCGAGACCGCGCTGATCGAGATCCCCGGCAGCTGGTACCTCGACGACCTTCCGCCGATGATGTTCATCAAGAAGTCGCCGAACAGCCATGGATTCGTCAACCCACGCGAGCTCGAAGTCCTGTGGCGCGACCAGTTCGACTACGTCTATCGAGAGGAGGAGCATGCCGTGTTCCCGCTCACGATCCACCCGGACGTGAGCGGCCGGCCGCAGGTGCTGCTGATGCTCGAGCGGCTGATCGAGCACATCAACGGGCACGAAGGCGCCCGGTGGGTCACATTCGAAGAGATGGCGGACGATTTCGCGGCACGCGAGTCGAACAGGCGCATCGAGGTCGACTCGGACGCTCGCCCGGCGATTTGACTCCCGCGACTCGAACCAAGCCGCACGAAGTTGCGACGCGCGTCGCTCAGATCTTATAAAACCCGCTACATGCTCCTTCGCGAGGTCGGATACGCGCGGCCTGCCTCCGTCGAGGAGGCACTCGAGCTGCTGGCCGAAAACGACGGCGCCCGGGCCCTCGCAGGGGGCCAGACGATGATCAACGTGATGAAGGCGCGGGCTGCCTCGCCCGACTCGCTGATCGATCTGAACGGACTCGAGGAGCTCACGGGGATCGACCTGGCCGCCGACGGCACGCTGACGATCGGCGCCATGACCACGTACTCGGAGCTGGTTGCGAGCGCCGAGGCACGCGCGCGGCCGATCCTCGGCGAGGTGTGCGCCCAGATCGCCGACGTGCAGGTACGAAACCGCGGCACGATCGGCGGCAACCTCTGCTCGAACGACCCGACCAACCACCTACCGCCACTGATGGTCGCGCTCGGCGCGCGCATGACGATCGCAGCCAGAGACGGCGAGCGCGAGGTGACGACGGAGGAATTCTTTCTCGGCGTCTACCTGACCGCGGTCTCGACCGGCGAGCTGCTGACGAAAATCACGCTTCCTGCCGGGAAAGCCGACGGCTTCGCCTCCGTCACGCTCGGCGCCGAGGGCACGTGCATCTGCTCCGCGGCTGCGAGCGTCAACGGGAGCGTCCGCGTCGCGCTCGGCTGCGTCGACGCCGTTCCGGTCAGTCTCGAGCCGCCGTCAACCGACGCGCAGGCCGTGCGCGACACCGTCCGGGCGGCGAACCTCGAGGCGCCGTCCGACGTCCACGCCTCGAGTGCGTACCGCGCGCACCTCGCCGAGGTGCTCGCCGTCCGTGCCGTCGACCAGGCCGTCAAGGCCGGCAGCTAGTGCCGATCTCGACCGACAAGACGATCGCCGTCACGATCAACGGGACGACCTACGAGCGCGAGGTCGAGGCACGCAAGCTCCTGATCCACTTCGTCCGCGACGACCTCGACCTCACCGGCAGCCACATCGGTTGCGACACCGGCAACTGCGGCGCCTGCTCGATGATCGTCGACGGCACGCTCGTGAAGAGCTGCATGCTGCTGGCGGTGCAGGCCGACGGCGCGACCATCGAGACGGTCGAGTCGCTCGCCGACGGCGACGAGCTTACGAAGCTGCAGCAGGCGTTCTCGGATCATCATGCGCTGCAGTGCGGCTACTGCACGCCCGGCATGCTGATGAGCGCCACGGCGCTCCTGCGTGAGAATCCCAATCCGAGCGACGACGAGATCAAGAAGGCGCTGCAGGGCAACATCTGCCGCTGCACCGGCTACTGGAACATCTTCGAGGCCGTCAAGGCGGCTACCGCGTGAGCTCGACGACGACCGCACCGGAGCGCGTCGAGACCGAAGCGCCCGAGAAGACCTGGTCGGGGCAGAGCGTCCCTCGCAAGGAGGACCGCCGGCTCGTCCAGGGCCAGGGGGTGTTCGTCGACGACGTCAAGCGTCACGGCATGGGTTACGTGCACTTCGTGCGCTCGCCGTATGCACATGCGCACATCACCTCGATCGACGTGTCGCAGGCCGAGCAGGCCCCCGGCGTGTACGGGACGCTGACCGGCGAAGAGGTCGCGGCGCTCACCGACCCCTTCTTCCAGCTCTCCACGCCGCCAGGCGCGCACCTGAAGGACTACGCGCTCGCCGTCGGCAAGGTGCGCTTCGTCGGCGAGCCGATCGTCGCGGTCGTCGCCGACACGCGCGAACGTGCCCGCGACGCGTCGGAGCTCGTGGAGGTCGAGTACGAACCGCTCGACGCCGTCACGGATGCCCGATACGCCCAGGACGACACGACGCCCGTTCTGCACGAGGACGCAGGCTCGAACGTGATGTGGGAAGGCGTGTACGAGTGGGGCGACCTCGATGCCGCGTTTGCCGAGGCCGACCGGGTCGTGAAGATCTCCGAGCTCCACTTCCACCGCTTCAACTCGACCCCGCTCGAATGCGACGGCGCGCTCGTCGAGTACAACCGCGGCGTCGGCCAGTGGTCGATCATCACGAACAACCAGTTCCCCGGCTTCGCGGCGATCATGATGGGGCCGGCGATGCGCTGCGGCCTCGACAAGCTGCGCTTCGTCACGCAGGACATCGGCGGCGGCTTTGGCAACAAGATCACCTCACACCCGCAGCTCGTCGTCTGCTGTCTCCTCGCGCGCAAGCTGAACCGCGCGATCCAGTGGACGGAGTGGCGCACCGACTTCCACCTCTCGATGTCCCACGGCAACGAGCGCTGGTTCCACGACACCGAGGTCGCCGTCAAGGAAGACGGGACGCTGCTCGGTTTCCGGACGAAGGCGCTCGACGACGCGGGCGCGTGGCTTCGCTACGAGCCGCTCGGCGGCGTGATCTGGGCGCAGGTGACCCCGGGGATGTACCGGTGGCGGCACATCCGCCTCGAGTTCACGCAGGTCGCCACCAACAAGGCGCCGGTGTCGCCCAACCGCGGCTACTCGCGCATGCAGCACCTCTGGTTCACCGAGCGCATCATCGACATCGTCGCCCACGAGCTCGGTCTCGACCCTGTCGAGGTGCGCAAGCGCAACTACATCCGCTCCGACGAAATGCCCTACGAGACGCCGAACGGCTGTGTCTACGACTCGGGCGACTACGCGCGCATGCTCGACGTTGCGCTCGAGCTGATCGACTACGACGGCCTCGACGCCAGGCGCAAGGACGCCGAGGCGCGGGCCAAGCTGCTCGGATTCGGCATCGGCTCGACGCTCGACTCCGGGACGAACAACTTCGGTCAGTCTCGGATGATCAACCCCGAGCTGCAGTTCTCGGGCAACAACGAGGTCGCGACGGTGAAGCTCGACATCTTCGGCGAGATCGTGGTCACGCTGGGGACGACGCCGCAGGGGCAGGGTCACGAGACGACAGCGGCGCAGGTGGTTGCGGACATCCTCAAGTGCTCGGTCGACGACGTCCACGTTCGGGCAGGACACGACTCGTACTGGAACTCGCACGCCGGCTTCTCCGGGACGTACGCCTCCCAGTTCGCCGTCACCGGCCTCTCCGCGGTGAAGGGCGCGACCGACATGCTCGCCGCCGAGATCAAGAAGCTCGCCTCGGTGATCTTCGGCGGCGTGCCCGAGGAGGCGCTCGAGCTCGCCGAGGGCACGGTGCGGATCAAGGACAACCCCGACGCCGCTTTGCCGTTCATGGCCTGCGGCGCGATCATCAACGCGAACAACGCCGGCCTCCCCGAGGACCTCGGCGTGACCCTCAACTGCCGCTACGTCTATCGCCCGCCCTTCCAGGTGCCCGACGTCGAACGGAAGTTCGGCAACCTCACGCTCACCTACGCCGCGCAGATCCACGTCGCGGTGATCGAGATCGATCCCGAGACCGGCTACTACGAACTGGTCGACTACGCGGCGGTCGATGACTGTGGCAAGCGGATCAACCCCCAGATCGTCGAGGGTCAGGTGATGGGCGCGACCGCGCAGGCGCTCGGTGCCGCGGTGCACGAGCACTTCGCCTACGACGAGGACGGCAACCTGCTGACGCCCAACTTCTACGACTACCACGTCCCGCACGCGCTCGACATGCCGCCGCTCAAGACCGGCAACATCGAGAGCCCGTCGCCGTTCACCCCGCTCGGCACGAAGGGAATGGGAGAGGGCGGCGGAGCCGGGATCCATGCCGTCTGCGCCGCCGTCCAGGACGCGCTCCGGGGCCACGGCGACGCGATCGTGTGGGACAGCTGCAACCCCTACCACCGCGTCTGGGAGATGCTCAACCAGCCGCAGGAGGCCGGCGCGACGGTCACGGTGTCGGTCGCTTGATCGTCTCTGGTGACAAGACCTTCGCGGCGCCGAGAAGCGCCGTCTGGAACGTGCTCAACGACCCCGAGTCGATGGCCAAGACGATGCCCGGCGTCGAGAACTTCGACGTCCACGACGCGACCCACTGGACCGCGAACGTCAAGATCCCGCTCGGGCTCGGCGGCCTGCGCATGAAGATCGACATGGACAAGGTCGAGGAACGCGAGCCCGAATACGCGAAGCTGGCGATCCAGGGCAAGGGCGTCGGCGCGATGCTGCGCATGGACACGCAGTTCGAGCTCTCCGACACGCCCGAGGGTGGCACGGCGATGCACTGGACTGCCGACGTCCGGATCGCGGGACCGGTCGGGTCGATGGGGCAGCGTGTCCTGCAGCCGATCGTCAACCAGCAGGTCCAGCACGTCTTGACCGCGCTCGACCGCGAAGTGCAGGCGGCAGCGGCGGACGCGCAGTGACAGACGGAGGAGCGACGGAGCCGCCCAGGAACGGATTCAGGATCGGCGTCATGCAGCTGACGATGGAGCCGCTCGACGAGATGCTCGCGTCGGCGCGAACGATGGACGCTGCGGGCATGGACACGATCTGGCTCGCCGAGGCGTACCCGTGGTGGCGCAAGCACGGCATGGAGGCGCGCTCGTCGACCGTCGTGTCGGCTCTCATGGCACGGGAGACGACGCGGCTGACGATCGGCTGGGGGATCATCTCGCCGTTCACACGCCATCCGGTGCAGGTGGCGATGGACGCGCGGGTGGTGCAAGAGGCAGCGGGCCCCGGCCGGTTCATCCTCGGCTACGGGACATCGAAGATCTTCCTCAACAACGCGAAGATGCAGACCTCGAAGACGCTCGGGCCGATGCGCGACGCGGTCGCGATCGTGCGCGGCGTGCTCGGCGGCACCGCCTTCACCTACGAAGGATCGACCTGGAGCGCGGACGTCCCTGCGCTGCAGGCCGAAGCGCACGCACCTCGCGGCGTCCCTCCGGTCTACGTCGCCGCGACCGCGCCGAAGATGCAGGCGCTCGCGGGAGAGATCGGCGACGGCTGCCTGACCCCTTCGATCACCACGCCTGCCTTCGTCCGCTACACACGCGGGAACGTGGCGAGCGACATCGACATCGGATGCACGATCGTCGCGTCGATCCATGCCACCGACCGCGCCGCCGGGCGCGACGGCGCGCGCGAGATCGCCGGCATGTACCTCGCCAACAAGGTGCAGAACATCCAGGGCTCGGCCGACACGCTGCTCGACCTCGCCGGGATCGACCAGGACGAGATCAAGCCGGTCGCCGAGGCGATGGAGCAGGGCGGCCGCCTGGCCGCGAAGGCAAAGGTGTCCGACGCCCTGCTGGACAAGTGCAAGCCGATCGCCGGCACGCCCGCCGACTGCATCGCGGCGATCGAGGAGTACAAGGACGCCGGCTGCACGCACGTGATGCTCGAGCTCTGGGGAGAGAACCGCCACGAGCAGATCCGGCTGTTCGGCGAGCAGGTGCTCCCGCACGTGCGCTGATGTCCTCGATTGCGATCGACCGCGACCGCCTCGTCGCCACGGCGAGCGCGCTCGTCGACGTGCATAGCTTCACCGGCAACGAGGAGCCGCTCGCGGAGCTGATGGTTGCGATCTTCGAGGAGCTCGGCCTGCACGTGCAGTGGCAGCAGGTCGAGGACGGACGCGCGAACGCGCTCGGGACGTGGACCGGGACGGGCGGCGGCAAGAGCCTGATGTTCAACGGCCACATGGACACGTCGTACTCGGGGGCCGAACCTTGGCTACGCGGAGTTCCGGGCTTCCAGCCCCATGCGTTCGTCAGCGACGGGCGCCTGTACGGGCTCGGCATCTCGAACATGAAAGGCGCGCTCGCGTGCTACGTCGAGGCCGTGCGCGCGCTTCGGGACGCCGGCACCCGCTTGCGTGGGGACGTCCTGATCGCCGCAGTCTGCGGGGAGATCGAGAAGAGCCAGTACGGCGACGCGACCGGCGCGGAGTACCGAGGCTACGCCGCCGGCACGCGCTTCCTCGTCTCGCACGGCGGCGTTGCCGATATGTGCCTGCTCGGCGAGCCGACCGAGGGCAAGGTCGTGCTTGGCCACTTCGGCGCGCTCTGGCTGCGAATCCGGGCCCACGGAGACTTCATCCACACCGCCTTCAGCGAAGGCCGTCGCGACCGTAACTCGATCCTGCGGATGCACGAACTGACGTCGGCGGTGCTGGAGTGGATCCCGAAGTGGGAGCAGGATCCGGCGAACTCCTACCGCGGCGCGCCGGCGATCGTCAACGTCGGCGCGATCGAAGGTGGCTTCGGGTGGCGGGTCTCACGGACACCCCATCACACGGATCTCTTCCTCGACGTGCGCGTGCCGCCGACGAAGCCGATGGGGGTCGCCAGGCGTGAGGTGCTCGACTTCGTCCGGTCGCTCGCCGAGCGTTTTCCCGACCACGGCGTCGAGGGCGAGGTGTACGTCACTGCACCGGGCGCCGAGATCGAGGAGGATCACGAGCTCGTGCAGGCCATCGACGCTGCTCATGCCGAGGTGCACGGCGAGACGCCGGGCCGCGATGTGACGCGCTGGTTCAGCGACGCCTCGGCGCTGACCCGCTACGGCGTCCCGACCGTCAACTACGGCACCTCGACCGGCCTGATGGACGTCGAACTGGGCGAGAACCTCGAGATCGACGGACTGGTGAAGACGGCGCACACCTACGCGCTCGTCGCGCAGAGGATCTGCGGATGAAGCTCATCACCTACGACGACGGAAAGGTGGGACGGATCGACGGCGACCAGGTGGTTCGGCTCGACGTCCCGACGATGCGGGAGTACTTCGAGCGTGGCGGTGCCGACGACACGTCGGAGCGCGCCGCTGCTCGCGGACGTCCGTCTGCGCGCGCCGATCGTCCCGAAGAAGTTCTTCCACACCGCCGGCAACTTCCGCGAGCACGAGGACGATTCGAAGAACGTCAACTGGTCGCACGAGATCGCACCGTGGATCGTCTTCTTCCAGAACGTCGACGCGATCATCGGCCCGAACGAGCCGATCGTCTACCCCGAGCACCTCACAGAGGAGCTCGACTACGAGCTCGAGCTGGCGGTCGTGATCGGGAAGAGCGGCAAGTGGTTCGGCCCCGAGGAGGCGATGGACTACGTCGCCGGCTACGTCATCTTCAACGACATCACCGCCCGCGACATCCAGCGTCGCGAGATGCGCTCCGGCGTGTTCAGCTTCTGCAAGGCGATCGACACGTTCTGCCCGCTCGGCCCGTGGATCGTCACGCCCGACGAGGTGCCCGACCCGGCCGACCTGACGATGCAGCTCCGCGTCAACGGCGAGACGCGCCAGAGCTCCCACTCCGGGAACATGTCGACGTCGATCGCCGAGATCATCAGCCACTACTCGCCGCTCGGCTTCAGCGCCGGAGACGTCCTCTCGACCGGCACGGTTTCCGGAGTCGCCGGTTTCAGCGAGGACGCCGCGTCGCTCTACCTGCGCCCGGGAGACGTGGTCGAGGCCGAGATCGAGCGCATCGGCGTGCTGCGCAACCCGGTCGTCTCGTGGCAGGAAGCGCACGGCACGCCCGCGCCTCCCCGCGTTCGCTGGTGACCTGGCCGCTCGACGAGACCAAGCTCGACCGCGTCCGCGCGCTCCTCGACGAGCACTCGCTCGACGCGCTCGTCGTTCGCGCACCCGACAACGTCCTCTACCTGACGAACTTCTGGGGGATGAAGGGCTACGACGCCTGCGTGTTCGCGCGTGACGGCGAGCCGGTGCTGATCTGCCTGGAAGCCTCGGCCGAGGACGCCGCACGGACGGCGTGGACGACCCAGGTCCGGTACGTGCGGGGCTACGACGAGCGCGACCCGCGGCCACCCCTCGCGCGGACGCTCGAGCTCGCGGTCGAGGCTGCGAGCGGCCACCGCCGCGTCGGGATCGAGCTCTCGCTCGGCACCCAGGCGTCGGACCGCATGGTCGGCGAGCCGACGACGTTCACGAAGGCGTGGTTCGACGCGTTTCCCGACGCAGCCGACGCGACGCCGTTGCTCGCGCAGGCTCGCAGCGTGAAGACCGCCGCAGGAGGTCGAGCGCATGCGGATCGCGAACGCGATCGCTGCGGACGCGACGGAGCACGTCCGCGGCAGGCTCGACGTCGGCATGAAGGAGTCGGAGGCGGCCGCGATCTGGCAGGGATTCGTGCACGGGCAGGGCACCGCGCGTGACGACGTCGAGCTTGCGCTCCCGTTCTCGCTCGTCTGGGCCGGGCGCGGGATCAAGACCTTCACCGCCACGGGCGACCTCGCCGGTGACCGAGGACGAGCCGGTGCTGTTCGAGATCTGGGTCTGCGCCGACGGCTACTGGGCCGACCACACCAAGAACCTCGTCGTGGGCGACCTGCGCGACGACTATCGGGAGCTCGAGCACGGCCTCGTCGAGGTCTACGAGCGCGCCGTCGCCCACTGCAGGCCCGGTGCGAGCCTGGCGGAGCTCGACGTCCTCGTCCGGGAGGGGATCGCCGCGATCGGCTACCCCGGCCAGCCGTCGCATCCGATCTGCCACGGGATCGGCGCGCGGGCGCACGAGCCGCCCTATGCGCACCAGGCCGGGGGCGGTACGGTCGTCGAGGGCATGGTGCTCGCGATCGAGCCCGGCTGCTACTGGGAAGGCGGTGGCGGTTTGCGTGTCGAGGACAACTTCCTGATCACCGCGGCCGGCGCCGAGAAGCTCTCGCCGTTCCCGGACGGAGTGGTGCGATGCAGGACCTGATCTGGACCGGCTCGCTGAACGACCCTTACGCGATCGGCGGGCGGGTCGGCCTGTACGACACGACGCTGCGCGACGGCGAGCAGACGGTGGGCGTCGTGCTCGACCCACAGCAGAAGCTCGAGATCGCGCGGCTGCTCGACGAGCTCGGGATCGACCGGATCGAAGCCGGTTTCCCGCGCGTCTCGGACGACGACTGGCAAGCCGTGCAACTGATCTCGGACGCCGGGCTGAAGGCGGAGGTGTGGGGCTTCTCCCGCGCAGTGCCGGCCGACCTCGAGGCGCTCGTCTCAGCTCGGCGTCTCGCACTCGGTGATCGAGTCGCCGATCTCCGACCTGAAGCTCGACGCGATCGGCGTTCGCGCGAGAAGATGCTCGAGCGGATCGCGGCGGCGATGCGGTTCGCAGCAGAGCACGACATCCACGCGGCGTTCTTCGGCGTCGACTCGACGCGTGCCGACCCGAGTTCTTCCGGCGGGTCTACGAGACCGCCGTCGAGGCCGGCGCGCGCGAGGTCGCCGTCGTCGACACGCTCGGGATCGCCTCGCCCGAGGCGGTCGGTGACCTCGTCGGGCAGACGATCCAGTGGCTCGACGGCACGCCCGTGCACTTCCACGGCCACAACGACTTCGGCGTCGCCACCGCCAGCGCGTCCGCAGCCGTGCGCGCCGGCGCAACCTGGATCCACGGGACGATCAACGGGATGGGCGAGCGCGCCGGAAACGCGAATCTGGGCGAGGTCGCGCATGACGCTGCGCGCGCTCTACGGCGTCGAGACGAACCTGCGCCTCGACCGCATTCGCGCCGTCTCCGAGCGCGTGCGCGAGCTGTCGGACTACGCCCTCGAGCCGTGGAAGCCGGTCACCGGTGAGACGCTGTACCGGCGCGAGAGCGGGAGCGGTCGCGAGCCAGTTCCACGACCCGCCGTCGATCGAGCCGTACTCCTCGGAGCTGGTCGCGACCGAGCGCGTCGATCGTGCTCGGCAAGAAGAGTGGCCTCGACTCGATCAGCATCAAGGCAGAAGAGCTTGGGCTCGACATCCCCGAGGAGCGCCGCGCCGAGGTGCTGGCCGCTGTCAAGCAACTGGGGATGCAGAAGCACGGCCTCGTCACCGACGACGAGTTCCGCAACCTCGCACGTGGCTGAGGGAGGGACTTACGACGCGATCGTCGTCGGCAGCGGCGTCAACGGCCTCGCCTGCGCGGCGCTGCTCGCGAAAGCCGGGCGTCAGGTGTGCGTGCTCGAGCGGAACGATTGGCTCGGGGGCGCGATCAAGACGGCCGAGATCACGAAGCCCGGATTCCACCACGACGTCTTCAGCGCCTGGCACCCGCTCTGGGTCGGCGGCGCGGCGCACGCCCGGCTCGACGGCGACCTCGCCCGTCACGGGCTCGAGTATCTGAACACCGAGCATCCGACAGCGACGCTGTTTCCCGACGGCGAGGCGGCGTTCCTGCTGCGCACCGCCGACGCGAACGCCGCCGAGCTCGACCGGCTCGAGCCTGGTGACGGCGCCGCCTGGCGCAGCATGCTCGACGGGTTCTTCCCCAACGCCGACCTCGCCTTCGGAGTGCTCGGCACGGAGCTCTGGTCACGGCACGGCGCAGCGCTTGCCCTGCGTGCCTACCGGCGGCTGGGCCGGCGCGGCGCGGCAGAGTTCGGAGCAGGGCTACTGATCTCGGCCCGCGACTGGCTGACGCAGACCTTCGCGTCCGGGCGGGCGCATGGGCTGCTCGCACCGTGGGTCCTGCACACCGGGCTCGGCCCGGACGCGGCGGCATCGGGCTACATGGCCGCGGTGATCGCCGTCGCCGTGCAGGAGGGCGGGATGCCGGTGCCACGCGGCGGCGGCGCGCGGCTCGCCGACGCTCTGGTCGCGCTGATCCGCGAGCAGGGCGGCACGTGCGAGACCGGAGCCGACGTGACGCACGTGATCACGCGCGACGGGCGCGCGGCCGGAGTCGAGCTCTCGAACGGCGACGTGCTCCGTGCGCCGATCGTCGTCTGCAACGTCACCCCGACGCAGCTCTACGGCCGCCTGCTCGGCAGCGTCCCGCTCGACCTCGCGGCGCAGGCACAACGGTTCCGCTACGGACGGTCGGAGATGCAGATCCACTTCGCGCTCTCCGAGCCGCCGGCCTGGGTCGGCGACGCGCGGCTCGGACAGACGGCGATCGTGCATGTGACGCCCGGCCTCGACGGTGTGTCGCGGGCCGTCAACGAGGCCGAGCGCGGCCTGCTTCCTGCCGAGGCGACGGTCGTCGTCGGCCAGCCGCTGACGATCGACCCGTCGCGGGCCCCGCCGGGCAAGGGACTCCTGTGGATCCAGCTTCAGGAGCTCCCGTGGCGCGTCAAAGGCGACGCCGCGGACGAGCTCCACGTCGGCGACGGAGCCTGGACCGACAGTCTGCGAGAACGGTACGCCGACCGCATCCAGAAGCGGCTCGCGCGTCAGATCCCGAACCTCGAGACGGCGCTGCTCGGCCGAACGGTGCTCTCGCCCGCCGACCTCGAGTCCGCGAACGTGAACCTCGTGCACGGCGACCCGTACGGCGGCTCACTCGCCCTCGATCAGAACTTCCTCTGGCGCCCGTTCGGCGCGGCACCGGGCCACCGCACGTTCGTCGACGGCGTCTGGCACGTGGGAGCGAGCACGCACCCGGGCCCCGGCCTCGGCGCCGGCTCCGGGACGATGGTCGCCGACGCGATCCTCGAGCCGACCGCGCCGAAGCGCCTCGCGACGAAGCTCGCCGGCCTGAAGCGGCGCGGCTAGCTACCGTCTTCGTCGCCGGCGGCGCTCTCCGGGGCGCGCACGATCAAGACGTCACAGTGCGCGTGCTTCGCGACGCCCTGACTGACGCTGCCCCCGAACATGCGCTCGAGCATGCCGGGGTCACGCGTGCCGACGACGATCAAGCCGGCGCTCCGCTGTTCCGCGACGTCGATCAGCTCGCCGGCGGGCTGGCCGACGACCCCGGCGAACTCCGCCTCGACCCCGCGTTCCGCGAGGTACTCCTCCACTCTGGAGCGATGCGCGTGCCAGAGCGCATCGTCTGCGGTCCTGGCCATCTCGACCGACGAATAGGGATACGAGTAGGGCGTGAGGCCGAAGGCGCCGTCCGACCCTTCGATCGGCACCGCCCCCGCCACGTCGACGACCACGAGCTTCGCCCCCGACAGCTTCGAGAGCGTCGCCGCGCGCGTCAGCGCATGCTGGGCAGGCTCCGTCCCGTCGTAGCCGACGACGATCGATTCGTAGAGCGGGGCTTCCGACACCTCAGACACCTCCGGCGTGTTTGGTCAGAGCCGCCAGCTTGCCAAACTCCGGCGGATCGGCTCAGCGCTCGAAGATGCCGCGATCGCCGAGCTCGGGGCCGTAGAAGCGCCCGGCAAGGTCGAGATGCTCGAAGAGGGCGGCGGCGGCGCTCTCGGCGTCACCTTCGGCGACGGCGTCGAGAAGGCGGCCGTCGATCTCGCGGTGACGGTCCTGCAGCTCGCCGGCCGCGGAGAAGAGCGCCGGCCGGAAGCGCTCGGTGCGATCCCACGCCGGGCGGATCATCTGCAGCAGCCAGGGAGCGCTGCAGGCGTCGTAGAGCGCGAAGTGGAAGTCGGTGTGGGCGCGCATCGCGCCGCGGACGTCCGTGGCATCACGCGCGTCGTCGAGGTCGGCCAGATGGAGTCGTGCGCCCTCGACCTGGGCCGGGGTCGCCCGCTCGGCCGCACGGCGGACAGCCAGCGACTCGAGCGCGAGGCGCACCTCGAAGAGGTCGCGCAGGTCGTCGACGTCGAGGGCCACGACCCGCGCCCCCTGGTGCGGGACATGCTTGGCGAGACCGAGCGCCTCGAGCTGGCGCACCGCCTCCCTGATCGGCGAGATGCTCATGCCGAGCGAACGGGCCAGCTCGTCGAGGCGAAGGGGCGTGCCTGCCTGCAGCTCACCCATGATGATCGCCTCGCGCAGCTGTTCGAGGGCGTACTCGGCCATCGTGCGATGGCGGAGCCGGCGGCCGTCGGTTTCGCGTGTCGTTGGCACCTGCGGCGGAGGCTCACATGCGCTTGATCAGATGTCAAACCCTGTGCGAGGATCCAGGTAATGGCCTCGAAGGCTCTTCAGGCCCGGCCACGGGTCTCGATCTCGCAGATCTCCACGTTCACGGCAAGCTTCGCCGACGACGTCGAGGCATACCGTGCCGCCGGGCTCGACGGGATCGGCATCTGGGAGCAGAAGCTCGGCGACGGCCCCGACGACGACGCGCTGCTCCGGCTCGAGCGCTCCGGGCTCGACCGCGCCTCCGCGGTTCCTGCCGTGCCCTCCATCCTCCCGCTGCCGCTGCTCGGCGGCCCCGCGGATCCCCGGGAGCGCATCGACGCGATCCTGGGCTCGCTGCACCGGCTGGCGCCGTTTCGGCCGAGCGGGATCGTCTGCCTGACCGGCACCGGCGCCGGGCGCGATCCGGACGCTGCGCGCGGGATCGTCGTTCAAGGCTTGCGGGAGATCGCCGCCGAGGCCGCGTCGCTCGACCTGCGCATCGCGCTCGAGCCGTACCAGCGCGACGGTGGCGAGGAGTGGACGATCGTCTCGACGGTCCCCGAGGCGTTGGAGCTGATCCGCGACGCGGGCGATCTGCCGGCACTGGCGCTGCAGTTCGACATCTGGCACCTCTGGAACACGGAGACGCTGTTCGACGACATCACCGAGCACGTCGCTCGCTTCGCCGGCGTCCACGTCTCCGACATGCGCCTTCCCACGCGTGGCTTCGCCGACCGTGCCGCGCCGGGCAACGGAGTGGCGGGCGTACCGCGGATCCTGGCCGCGCTCGACGAGGCCGGCTTCGAGGGCCTCTACGACGTCGAGATCTTCTCCGACGACGGAACGCTCGGCGCGTCCTACGAGGACTCGCTGTGGCGCCTCGACCCCGGCGACGCTGCGAGGCTGCTGCGCGACGCCTTCCTGGCGTGCTGGCAGGCGCGGGAGTCCGATTTGCCCCCCAGTCCCCCGTCCGACCGCGAATTGCGGCGGCTGACAATGAAGGAGTAAAGAGATGAGAGGAACAAGTTCCCGCCTGGGGCTTGTGGTGCTCGCGGTAGCGGCAATCGTCGTGGCGGTCTCCGCGACTGCGGCCGCACGCACCACCGCTGCCAAGCCGATCATCATCGGCTGGGCGGCCGACGGCAACGGCGCGATGGCGCCGTTCGACCAGCCTGCACTGGCCGCGGCGAAGCTGCGCGTCAACCAGGTGAACGCGAAGGGGGGCGTCGACGGGCGGAAGCTGCAGATCATCACGTGCGACACGCAGGGCAACAAGCCGGCGATCGCCAAGTCCTGCGCCCTCAAGCTGATCGGGCAGGGCGCGAGCATCATCTTCACGACGTGCGACGTGAACTTCGCCGCACCCGTGGTGCAAGAGGCGATCAACCGGGGCATCCTGGCGGTCGCGCCCTGCATCGGCACCGACCAGATGGGTCCGAAGCGCTTCGGCAAGAAGGGTGCTCTGGCGTTCAGCTTCGGCAACGTCGCCCAGGACGAAGGGTCCGCGATGGCGCAGTACGCGTGGGGCCGCGGCTGGCGCACCGCATCGCTCGCCACGGACACGGTGATCGTCTACTTCCAGAACGTCGTCCAGGCGTTCAAGGCACGCTGGCTCCAGCTGGGCGGCAAGATCGCCGACCAGGAGACGTACCAGGATCCGACGTTCGGCGGGAACAACGTGCAGAACGCGGTAAGCCGACTCAACAACGCGAAAGCCGACGTGATCGTCACGTCGACCGCGGGCGCCTACGGTGCACTCGCACCGCTCGTCACGGGCCTGCGGACGCTCGGGAACAACACGCCGATCCTCAACTCGTGGGCGGGAGACGGCACCTACTGGCTCCCGAAGAGCCCGAAGGTGACGAACTACTACTTCGTCACCTACGCGTCGAGCTTCGGCAACGACCCGAACCCGGCGATCAACAAGCTCGCCAAGCAGGTCCATGCGGCGACCGGCGGCTTCATCACCGGGCCGGCCGCGATCGACGGCGTGGTGACGGCGATCCGCCGCGCCGGCGGATCGACGAACGGCGCTGCGCTCGCGGCGCAGATGGTGAAGTTCAAGAAAGTCCCGACGCTGTCGGGGCTCGTGAGCTTCTCGCCGCAACTCCACAGCGTGTTCGGCCGCCAGTATCGGGTGATCGAGATCAACAACAACGTGCCGAAGTTGGTCGGCCTCGTCGTCGCCAAGGTCGTGCCCAAGATCTAACTCGGCTTTGACGGTCACGGCAGAACCAACGAACGGGAGGCCCGGAGGAACTCTCCGGGCCTCCGCCGTCTCGCGCTCCTTCGACGGAGTCCAGGCGCTGACCGAGGTCACGCTCTCGCTCGAGCGGGGCGAGGTGCTCGGCCTGATCGGTCCGAACGGGGCGGGCAAGTCGACGCTCGTCAACGTCCTCTCCGGGTTCGACCGGCCCTCGCGCGGCAGCGTCGAGCTCGACGGGCGCGACGTGACGCGCTGGCCGGCGCACCGGCGCGGGCGCCGCGGGCTCGCCCGGACGTTCCAGCACAGCCACTCGTTCGGCTCGCTGAGCGTGCGGGAGAACGTCGAGGTGTCGGCGCTCGGCGTCGGAGCCTCGCCGCGCGACGCAGCGACAAAGGCGGCCGAGCTGCTCGAGCTGCTCGATCTGAACGGCCAGGCCGAGGTTCCGGCGATCTCGCTCGCCCATGGGGACGAGCGGCGGCTCAGCGTCGCGCGGGCCCTCGCCACCGAGCCGCGATTCGTCCTGATGGACGAGCCGGCCGCCGGGCTGCCGGAGGCCGAGGTGCCCGCCTTCGCAGCAGTCGTCCGGCAGGTCCGCGACCAGCACGGCGCGGGCGTGCTGCTGATCGACCACAACATGGCGCTCGTGATGGACGTCTGCGACCGGATCCACGTCCTCGACCAGGGCAGGACACTGGCCGAAGGGGTGCCGCGCGACATCCGCGCAAACCTCGACGTGGCCGCCGCCTATCTGGGCGAGAGTGCCGTTCACGAAGACGGTGAAGCTTGAGCTCGCTCGTCGTCGACGCGCTCGAGGTCCGCTACGGCGCGGTCTCGGCCGTTCGCGGGCTGTCGCTCGAGGTCCACGCCGGGGAGATCGTCGGCCTGATCGGGCCGAACGGCGCCGGAAAGTCGTCGACACTGCACGCGATCATGGGTGCGGCGCCGATCGCAGGCGGCGACGTGCGCCTGGGCGACCGCTCACTCGTCGGGCTGCGCCCCGAAGCCGTGGCACGCAGCGGCGTCGCGCTCGTCCCCGAAGGGCGGCGGATCTTCGCCGAGCTGACCGTCGCCGAGAACCTGACGCTCGGCCTCGCCGGACGGCGAGCCCGCGCGGGCGGGGCGGCCGCGGTCGAGCGCGTGAACGAGCTGTTTCCCGTCGTCCACGAGTTCCGGGCGAGGCAGGCAGGGGCCCTCTCGGGCGGCCAGCAGCAGCAGCTCGCGATCGCGCGGGCACTCGTCGCCGAGCCGGACGTGCTGCTGCTCGACGAGCCGTCACTCGGGCTGGCGCCACGAATCGTCGACAGCGTCTTCGAGACGCTCGACAAGCTGCGTTCCGACGGCGGCGTCGCCGTGCTGCTCGTCGAGCAGCGAGCGCAGCGGACGATCGCGCTCGCCGACCGCTCGTACGTGATCGCGAACGGCGAGCACCGCCTCACGCTCGGGCCGGACGACGCCGCCGACACCGACCGCCTCGTGCAGGCCTATCTGGCATGACGTTGTCGTTCTTCCTCACGGTCGACTGGCAGACGCTCGCCGACGCGGTGGCGCTCGGCGGTATCTACGCGCTGATGGCGATCGGGATCGGGCTCGTCTTCGGAGTGCTGCGCCTGGTCAACTTCGCGTACGGCCAGCTCGTGATGGCCGGAGCGTTTGCGCTCGCGCTCGGCTCGCAGTGGAACTGGCCGACGTGGCTCTCGATCGTCCTCTGCTTCGCCGTCGTGCTCGCCCTTTCCCTTCTGCTCGACCGGTTGGTCTTCCGCCCACTGCGCACCCAGTCGCCCGCGGTGATGCTGGTCGCGACCTTCGCCGTTGCATTCCTGCTCCAGAACATCGCGCAGGTCTGGTTCGGATCGCTCGGCAAGATCGCGACCTCGCTCGCGCCGCTCAACCAGCCCTGGGTGATCTTCGGCGTCGACATCCGCAAGATCTCGATCGTCGCGATCGTCGTCACGATCGTCTGCCTCGGGCTGTTGCAGCTGCTGCTGACGCGCACCTCGGTCGGCCTCCACATGCGCGCTGCATCGCAGGACTTCGAGACGTCGAGACTGCTGGGCGTTCGCGCGAACAGGGTGATCGCGTTCGCCGTCCTCGTCTCGGGAGCGCTCGCCGCGGTCGTGGCGGTGATGCTGACCGTACAGAACCCGCTCGTCACGCCGGACTTCGCGCTCCAGGACACGATCGTCGTGCTTGCGGGTGTCGTGCTCGGGGGCCTCAACCGGCCGATCCCGGCGACGCTCGGCGGGTTCTCGATCGGCTTCGCGATCGGGCTGCTCGGCGGCGCGCTGCCGACGACGCAGAGCCAGTACCTGCCCTCGTTCATCTTCGCCGCCGTGATCATCGTGCTCCTGGTTCGGCCCGACGGGCTGTTCGTCCGGCGTTCGACGGCGGCGCGCCTGTGACCCGCGCCGCCTCCATCGTCGCCGCGCCTTGCCTGCTCGTCGCCGCGACGGCCGTGCTGGGGAGCGTCGTCTCGCCGGCCACCGGCGTGTACTTCATCACGGCGCTCGTCAGCGTCGCGATCGTCGTCTCGCTGTACGTCTTCATCGGCAACTCGGGCGTCGTGTCTTTCGGCCACATCAGCTTCGTCGCCCTCGGCGTCTGGACCGCAGGCGTCCTCACCGTTCCCCGCTCCGAGAAGACGGCGATCATGCCGGGCCTCGCAGGAGTCCTCCAGCGGACCACCGTCGGCAACGTGCCGTCCTTGCTGATCGCCGCCCTCGTCGGCGGCATCGCCGCGGTCGTCGTCGGCTTGCCGCTGATGCGGCTGTCGGGTCTCGCCGCCGGCATCGCCACCTTCGCCGTCCTCGAGATCACGAACAACGTCCTGCGGTACTACGACAAGATCGGCCCCGGCCTGAACAACTTCTCGTCGGTGCCCGAGACCACGGGCATCTGGCAGGCGGGCATCGGCGCACTCGCCGCTATCGTCGCGGCATTCCTCTACGCACGGAGCAGATACGGGCGCCTGTTGCGCGCCACTCGCGAGGACCCGGCGTCCGCAGCTGCGGCGGGCGTGTCGATGTACAGGCAGCGGCTCGTCGCCTTCGGGCTGTCGGGCGCAATCGCGGGCTTCGCCGGGGGCCTCTACGTCCACCTCCTGCCGCTGAACAGCGAGGACGTCTTTCTCGACCTGACCTTCATCACGCTCGCGATGCTCGTGATCGGCGGCACCACCAGCCTCTGGGGCGCCGTCGTCGGCGCCCTGGCGGTGAGCGCGCTCGACTCGTTCCTCGCGGAGGCGGAGAACGGGATCAAGATCCTCGGGGCGACGATCGACCTGCCGAGCGGGACCCGCGTGATCGCCGAAGGGGCGCTGATGGCGCTCGTCCTGATCTTCCGGCCGGGCGGCCTGACGAACGGCCGCGAGCTCGTGCTCAGGTGGCGGAGATGACACGCGTCTGCGTCGCCGGAGCCGGCTCGATCGGCAGCCTGCTCGCGGGCCACCTCGCCCGCGTCACCGAGGTGTCGGTGCTCACACGCCGCGCCGACCACGCGCAGGCACTCGAGCGCGACGGCCTCCGCGTGTCCGGTCGCAGCGACTTCGTCGCGCGGGTGACTGCCGCGGACGACCCATCCGCCCTGGCGCCGCCCGACCTCGTGATCCTCGCCTGCAAGGGGACCGACCTCGAGACCCTGGCGAGTCGCCTCGAGGGGCAGTTCGACGGCGCGACGGTCATGACCGTGCAGAACGGGCTCGGAGCCGAGGAGATCGTCGCCGCACACGGCAACTGGCCGCTGCTCTCGGCCGTCACGTTCATGAGCGGCACGCGTCACGACGACACGCACGTCGAGTACGTGCTCGACACGGCGACCTGGATCGGGCCTTTCCGCGACACGAACGGAGACGACGCACGCGCGATCGCGGCGCTGATCGAGTCGTCCGGGCTCAAGGCCGTCGGCTTCGACGATCTGCGGCCCGCCCAGTGGTCGAAGCTGATCTTCAACGCGACGGTGAACGGCGTCGCCGCCCTGACCGAGCTGCCGCACGACTTCCACTTCGCGGAGGTCGAGCAGGATGGCGACCTCGGTCTGCTCGTCCGCGACCTGATCGACGAGGGCAAGGCAACGGCTGCCGCCGTGGGCATCGAGCTCGACGAGGACCCGTGGGAGATGAACGTCCTCGCGACGCAACGTGGCCATCGCCACTATCCCTCGATGCTCGAGGACGTCGAGGGGCACCGGCCGACCGAGGTCGAAACGATCAACGGATCGCTCATCCGCGAGGCACAACGGCACGGCGTCGACGTGCCCCTGCACACCGCGGTCTACAGGCTCGTCAAGGCAAAGGAGGCTTCCTACACCTCATGAGGATCTGTGTCGTCGGCTGCGGAGCGGTCGGCTCGCTCTTCGCCGCAAACCTGTCGCTCCTCGACGACGTCGAGGTCGTAGCGTACGACCTGTCGGCGGCGCACGTCGACGCGATCAACGCGAACGGCCTCCGCCTCTCCGGCGCCGGCGACGTGCTCGGCCGGCCGCGTGCGACGACCGATCCGGCGGCGATCGGCTCCTGCGACTTCGGCATCGTCGCGACCAAGGCGATGCACACCGAGGCAGCGATCGCGGCGACCGCAGGAGCATTCGCGGACGGCAGCGTCGCGACCGTGCAGAACGGGATCGGCAACGAGGAGGTGCTCGCCCTCCACGTCGAACGCGTGATCCGCGGCACCACGTTCCCGGCCGGGAAGATCGTCGAGCCGGGGCACGTGCAGTGGGACGTCAAGGGCGATACGACGCTGGGCCCGTTCGAGCCGTCGCCCGCACCGTTCGACGAGGTCGAGCGGCTCGCCGACGCGTGCACGCGGGCCGGTCTGCCGACGCAGGCGGTCGCAGACGCCCGCGGCCCGCAGTGGCGGAAGGTGATCTTCAACGCCGCCACGAACCCGATCGGAGCGCTCACCGGGCTCACACACGGTCGCGTCTGCGAGCGCCCCGACCTGCGTGCGCTGGTCTCGGGGCTCGTCTCCGAGGGCAAGGCCGTCGCAACGGCGCAGGGAATCGAGCTCGATTCCGACCCGGAGGACCTGATCGACCACGCCGCCAAGCCCGAGGTTGCCTACAACCACAAGGCCTCGATGCTGCAGGACGTCGAGGCCCGACGGACGACCGAGATCGACTACCTGAACGGCGGTATCGTCCGCTTCGGGGGCGAGCACGGGGTCGCGACCCCGCTGAACGAGGCGATCTGGGCACTCGTGAAAGGAGTGGAGCAGTCGTGGCAGCAGTGACGGGCACGACGTACACGGGCCTTCCGCCGGCGGAGATCGACCGCCGCTACTCGCGCATTCGCGAAGCGGCCGCGCGCGACGGGCTCGACGCGGTCGTCGTGTGCGGGAACGAGTACACCGGCTTCGAGGGCGCCGTCACGTATCTGAGCGGGTTCGTGATCGTGCACCGGTACGCCTACGTGCTGCTGCCGCTCGACGGCGAGCCGGCGATCGTGTTCCCGAGCGAAGCCCGCTACGTCGGCGAGCACGGGACGACCTGGATCGCCGACCAGGTGTTCGTGGACCGTCCAGGCGAGTGGATCGCCGACCGGGCCCGCGGACAGCGCGTCGGCGTGTACGGCCTCGACTACGTCATGACCGTCCGCGATCACACCGCGCTCACGGGGGCCTGCGAGCTCGTCGGCTGGGACGTCCCGTTCGACACGGCTCGTGCCGTCAAGTCGGAGCTCGAGCTCGAGTCCGTACGGGAGAGCGTCCGGATCAACACCGAGGGCTTCTGGGTCTTCCTCGAAGCGTTCGAACCGGGCCGGACGGAGCGCGAGATGCTGGCTCCCTGCGAGGAGTACTTCGTCGCGCAGGGTTGCGGGCGCTGGACGATGGACATGGTGCTCGACGGCCCGGGAGGAGCAGCGCTGCCCGAGTTCAAGATCGCAGGAACGCGACCCGTCGAGGCGACCGACATGCTCCTGCCGTCCCTCGAGATCGCCGGGCCGGGCGGCCACTGGGTCGAGGTCTCGCGCGCGATCTGCGCCGGCGAGCCGAGCGACGACACGAAGCGGATGCTCGAGGCGTACGAGGAGTACTACGCGCTCGCCCCGGCCGCTCTGACCGCGGGCGCGACGACACGCGACGCGCATCGCGCGGTCGCCAAGGGCTTCCTCGACCGCGGCTTCCATCTCGGTCACGTGACCGGGCATTCGATCGGGATGACGATGATCGAGTTCCCGAAGATCGGCGAGGCCGACGAGACGGAGCTCGAGAGCGGCATGGTGCTCTCGATGCACCCGCACGCGATCTCCATCGACGGCCGGGCCTGTCTGTACATGCAGGACACGTGGCTCGTCACCGATCGCGGCGGCGTCCCGCTCGCCGGGCTCGAGATGAAGATCTACGACGGCACGGAGCGCCGGCCGTGACCGAGGCTCCCGGGCTTTCCAAGCCGATCCTGCCGGGCGACGGCGGCTCCGACTACGAGCGGTACCTGCGCACCGACGACCTGCTTGCCCTGCAAAAGACGCGCGACCAATGGATCCATCGCGACGAGCTCCTCTTCCAGACGGTGCACCAGTCGTCCGAGCTGTGGCTGAAGCTCTCATGGAACGAGGTGGAGGAGGCGCACGCGGCTCGTCAACGTGGACGACGTGCCTGCGGCACTGCGCCTGTTGCGTCGCGCCAACGACTGCCTCAAGCTCGTGACCGCGGCGCTCGACATGCTCGAGCACATGTCGCCCTGGGAGTACACGACGGTGCGCAAGGTGCTCGGCCACGGCAGCGGCTTCGACTCGCCCGGCTTCCGCGAGATCCGCCGCGTGACTCCCGCCGCTCGGGCAGGCGTTCGACGCGGCGCGCGAGCGGGCCGGACTGTCGCTCGTCGAGGTGTACACGCGCGGCCGCGAGTTCGACGCGCTCTACAACCTCGCAGAGCAGCTGATCGAGTGGGACGAGCGCGTGATCGTCTGGCGGGTGCGCCACTTCAAGGTCGTACAGCGCGTGATCGGCGCCGACGTGATCGGGACGCAGGGCACACCCGTCGAGGTGATGGGACGGCTGATTCACAAGTCGTTCTTCCCCGAGCTCTGGGACGTCCGCAACGAGCTGACCTACCTCAACCCGCCGGAGTGATGTCCTTCCAGGGTGTTGCGCTCGGCTGCGGGAACTTTGGCGGCGTCGGATCGGCGCCCGAGTTCTTCGGCCAGGGGATCGACGAGGACACGGCCGTCGCGATCATGGACGCGGCGTGGGCCGGCGGCATCCACTGGTTCGACACCGGCGATGCCTACGGTGGCGGGCGGAGCGAGCAGTTCATCGGGCGCTGGCTGGCCGAGCGGCGGCCCGAGGGGATCCAGCTGACGACGAAGGTTTTCCACTCGACGACCGGCACGCCGGGCGACGAGGGCCTTGCCCCCGAACGGATCAGGCGCCAGCTTGCCGCCAGCCTCGAGCGCCTCGGCGTGGACCGCGTCGACCTCTACCTCGCCCATGCGCCGGACCCGGCGGTGCCGATCGAGCAGACCGTCGAGACGTTCGAGGAGCTCCGCTCAGAAGGGTCGATCGGTGCCTGGGGGCTCTCGAACTACGACGCGGACGGCCTACGAGCGGCGCTGGCGGTCGGGAAGCCCGCCCTCGTGCAGAACTCCTACTCATTGCTCGATCGCCGCGGCGAGGGGGCAGTCATCCCGCTCTGCGCGGAGCAAGGGGTCGCCTTCGTTCCGTTCGGGCCTCTCGCCGGGGGCTGGCTGACCGGCAAGTACCGGCGCGGCGAGGCGTTTCCCGACGGCTCGCGAATGACCCAGCGGCCCGGACCGTACGCGGAGTACGTCTCGGACGCAGTGTTCGACGGTCTCGAGCGGCTGGAGGCCGAAGCCGACGCTCGCGGCGTCGCGATGTCCGCGCTCGCATTCGCCTGGGTGCTCTCGAGCCCCGGCGTCGCCGGCGCCGTCTGCGGCCCGATGCGGCCCGAGCACCTGCAGCCGGTGCTGACGGCGGCCGGACTGACGATCTCCCCCGGCGAACGTGACAGGATCGCGGGGTTCTTCTCATGATGGTCCGCATCCTCGACGAGAACGACGTCCGGCGACTGCTGCCGATGCCCGCATGCATCGACGTGATGGCGGACGTGCTCGCGGGTCTGGCCCGCGAGGAGCTCTACAACCCGCTGCGGTTCGTCGTCCGGCCTCAGGACGAACCGAGCCTGATGGGCCTGATGCCGGCGCACCGTCGCGGCGAGGCACCGCTCTGGTCGCTGAAGGCGCTGACGATCGTTCCCGGCAACAGTGCCCGCGGCCTCGACTCGCATCAGGGGTTCGTGGCGCTCTTCGACGGCACGACCGGTGCGCCGAGGGCGATCATGAACGCGGGCGGAATCACGGCGATCCGCACCGCCGCCGTCTCGGGGCTCGCAACGCGTTTGCTCGCCCGCGAGGACGCGACGACCCTCGCGATCCTCGGCACCGGGACGCAGGCGCGCTCGCATCTGGAGGCGATGAACGCCGTCCGTCGTTTCGACCGCGTACTCGTCTGGAGCGCGAGTGGTCGGACGCTGGACGGCGCAGACAGCGTCGCCACCGTCGAGGAGGCGCTCCGTGATGCGGATGTCGTCTGCACGGTGACGTCGTCCGCCGAGCCCGTCCTCGAGCACGGCTGGCTCAAGCCAGGAGTGCACATCAACGCAGTCGGGTCGAGCATCCCGACGGCGCGCGAGCTCGACACGGGGACGATGTCGGCAGCCGCGCTCTTCGTCGACCGGCGCGAGTCGACGGTCAACGAGGCAGGCGACTACCTGTTCCCGTTGCGCGAAGGCGCGCTCGACGAGTCGCACATCCGGGCCGAGCTCGGCGAGGTCTTGATCGGCGCGGCTGACGGCCGGCGGAGCGACGACGAGCTCACCGTCTTCAAATCGCTCGGGCTCGCCGTCGAGGATCTCGCGGCCGCGGAGCACGTCCTCGCCGGTGCCGAGGCCGAGAACGCGGGCACCGTCGTCGCTCTGTGATCCCGCTCGACGACATCCTCCGCGCACGCGAGGTGCTCGACGGCATCGCGCTGCGCACGCCGCTCGTGCCGCTACCGGTCGACGGCGACGTCGAGATCCTGCTCAAGCTCGAGCTGCTGCAGCCCGTGAACTCGTTCAAGATCCGCGGAGCCGGGAACGCGATCCTGCAGTCGTCCGACGCCGAGCTGAGCGACGGCGTGCTCACAGCGAGCGCCGGCAACATGGCTCAGGGCGTCGCCTATGCGGCGAGGCTACGCGGCGTTCCGGCGACGATCGTCGTCCCGGAGCATGCGCCGCAGACGAAGATCGCGGCGATCGAGCGGCTCGGCGGCACCGTCATCCGCGTGCCCTACGACGAGTGGTGGCAGGTGCTGGTCGACGGCCGTTACGAGGGCGTCGGCGGCCTGTTCGTCCATCCGGTCGACAACCCGTTCGTGATGGCTGGAAACGGCACGATCGGGCTGGAGCTGCTCGAGCAGTCCGACGACTTCGACGCGGTCGTCGTCCCGTACGGCGGCGGTGGGCTGATCACGGGCATCGCGAGCGCGGTCAAGGCCGAGCGGCCCGGCGTCACCTTCTACGCGGTCGAGCCGGAGACGGGGGCGCCCGTGACCGCGACTCTCGCGGCCGGCGAGCCGACCGCGGTCGACTACACGCCGTCGTTCGTCGACGGCTCCGGCAGCCGCGCGCTGATTCCCGGCGTCTGGGCGCACGCCGCCGGGCTGATCGACGGGGCGTTCGCGCTCCCGACTGCCGAGACGGCCGCAGCCGTCCGGCTGCTGGCCGAGCGGGTTCGCGTGATCGCGGAGGGCGCCGGCGCGCTCGCCGTCGCCGCCGCGACCGCCGGCCGGGTCACGGGCGCGCGCAAGATCGTGTGCATCGTCTCGGGCGGCAACATCGACACCGCGGTGCTCGGCCGGATCCTCGCCGGGGAGCAGCCGTGACGTTGCGAGCGTTGCCCGACCCGGCATGACCCGGGTGATCCTGTGGGACTTCGACGGCACGCTCGCAGAGCGCCCGGGAATGTGGAGCGGCTGCCTGGTCGAGACGCTCGACGCGCACAGCGATGGGCACGGCGTGACGACGGACGATCTGCGCCCGTTCCTTCGCAACGGCTTTCCATGGCACCGGTCCGAGGCCGCCCATCACGAGCTCTCGAAGGAGGACGCGTGGTGGGGGCAAGTGGAAGCGCTCCTCGCAGCCGCGTACGAGGGGGTCGGGATCGAGTCGGCCGCTGCGAGCGAGCTCGCAAGCCTCGCCCACGCGCGTTACGTCGATCCTGCGATCGGTTGGAGGCTCTTCCCGGACGTGACGCCCGTCCTCGAGCGCCTGCGGGCGCGGGGCTGGTCGCATGTCGTCCTGTCCAACCACGTCCCGGAGCTTCCCGCCATCGCCGCCGGGATCGGGTTGACCCCGCTCGTCGACCGCATCGTCACGTCGGCCGCGACCGGGTTCGAGAAGCCGCATCCCGAAGCCTTCGCGTGTGCCTTCGACGGCACCGGCCGCCCGGCAGACGTCTGGATGGTCGGCGACAACGAGGTCGCCGACGTCGCAGGGGCCGAAGCGGTCGGGATCCCGGCCATCCTCGTCCGCCGGGAGGGCACGAACGCCGCGCGGCGCGCCCGCGACCTGCTCGAGGCCGCCATGCTGATCGAGCGCTAGCGCAGAGCGGCTCTCAGACCGAGGTCGTGACGGCCGGAACAGGTGCGGGCCGACCGAAGTAAAACCCCTGCGCGCCCTGACAGCCGAGCTCGCCGACGATGCGCCGCTGGTGCTCTGTCTCGATGCCCTCGGCGACGAGGATCAGGCCGAGCGCGTTCCCGAGGTCGACGATGCCCTTGAGCAGGACGAGATCGTCGTCGATGCCGTCGATCGCAGCGGTGAAGCTGCGGTCGATCTTCACGATGTCCACGGGCAGCCGGCGCAGGTACGCGAGCGACGCGTACCCCGTGCCGAAGTCGTCAAGCGCGAGGGAGATCCCCATCGTCTTGAGCGCCGCGAGCTGCTGCTCGACGCGGTCGCCCGACGACAGGAGCACGGTCTCGGTGAGCTCGAGCGTCAGGCAGGCAGGAGGGAAGCCGGACGACTCGAGCGCCTGCTCGACGTGGCCGACGAAATCAGGGTGCTGGAGTTGCCGAGCCGAGACGTTGACCGACATCTGCACCTCACGGCCGAGCTCGGCGTGCAGCGAGGTTCCGCGCCGGCAGGCCTCGGCCAGCACCCACTTGCCGAGCGGCACGATCAGGCCCGTCTCCTCCGCCAGCGGGATGAAGTCGAGCGGACCGACCTGTCCGTGCTCGGGATGCTGCCAGCGCAAGAGCGCTTCGTAGCCCGAGATCGTGCGCGAGTCGAGATCGACGACCGGCTGGAAGTCGAGCGTGAACTCGCCGCTGTCCACCGCTCGCCGGAGCTCCGACGCCCGGCGCGAGCGCTCGACGGCGCTCCGGTCGAGAACCGAGTCGAAGAACGCAAAGCCCGCCTCGCGCTGGCTCTTGGCGCGATACATCGCCGCATCCGCCTCCTTGAGCAGGAGCTCCGGCTCGTCGCCGAGCGCGATTCCGATGCTCGCCGTGACCGAGACGAACGCCGGCCCCAGCCCGATCGGCTCGATGATCCGTTGCAGCAGGCGCTCGGCCGCACGAGCCGCCTCGGCCGGCTCGGTGACGGCCGCGATGACGATCGCGAACTCGTCCCCTCCCAGCCGCGCCGCCCCGTCACCTGCGCGAACGGTCTGCTGGATGCGGCGGCCGAGCCGAGCGAGCACCGCGTCGCCGACGTCGTGCCCGAAGCGGTCGTTGACTTCCTTGAAGTGGTTGAGGTCGATGAACAGCAGCGCCGTTTGCTCCCCGTCGTTCTTGCGAAGTGCCGTCGCATGCTGAAGCTGCTCGTGGAAGAACGCCCGGTTCGCGAGGCCGGTCAGCGTGTCGTAGAGCGCCATCTGCCGGAGCTGCGCCTGGGCTTCGCGCTCCGCGGTGACGTCGAGCAGGTACCCCTGGAGGTAGAGCGGCTTGCCGTCCTCGTCGACCACGACCACTCCCTCGTCCCGCACCCAGACGACCCGGCCGTCGCAGGCGATCAGCCGGTACTCGAGCGAGAGGGGCTCGTGAGTCGCGTGCGTCCGGGCGTGGGCGGTGAGCACGCGGTCGCGGTCCTCGGGATGGAGGGTACGAACGAAGAGCGTCGCGTCGGCCTCCCAGTCCTCGACCGTGTATCCGAGGAGCGGCTCGATCTGCGTGCTGGTGAAGACGTTCGAGCTCGCCGCGTCGAGCGCGTCGATGTACACGACGAGCGGAAGCTGTTCGACCAGTGTCCGGTAGCGGCGCTCGACGTCGTCGTACGCCGAGGGCACATGCGTGCGCGTGGTCTCCTCCCGGGCGGACTGCACTGAAACGGCATCGGCAGCCGGCCGGCGCCGCCCCGTCCCCCGCCCGGGGGAGGCGCTCCTACGAGGTCCCGAAGAAGACCTGGAAGGAGCGGCCGGTGGCGTCGACCGCCGTCGGCGTCGCCGTCCCTGACCTCCCGAGCCCGCCGAAACGGCTCGTGGCATCGGGCACGAGGTCGATCGCCGTCGACGCCCAGGTCGGGTCGTTCACGACTCCCGCATGGGTGTTCGCGATCGCCGCGATGCGCGTGAAGGGCACCGTGCCGAAGTTCGCAAGCGGGAGCGCGCGGCAGTGGATCAGCTGCGCGTCACAGGTCGACGGCGCCTCGGCTATCCATTCGGCCGAGGTGAAGTCGGTGGCGGGCGGAGTCGGCAGGAGCTTCGTGAAGTTCGTCTTGCGCGTCCGGTCCTTCACCTGGACGAGGATGCCGGTCGGCTCCACGTTCACGGAAGCGGAGATCAAGTCTCCGGGGCGGATCTTCAACTTCACCGACACCGACGCCGAGGGCACGAGCTCGTACCAGGCGCTGTAGACCGCTTTTCCGGCTGCAGTGCAGTTCGCCTGCGTGCCAACCTGCTCGAGCGCGTTCGCATCGGCCGCGAGCCCTCCGAGGCCCACCCAGAAGGCGGAGAACGTGGGCTCGCCTGCTGAGCACGAGACCTTGGGCTGGACCCAGGTAGCGGTCGTGCTGGTGAAGGAGAGGGTCGATGTCGAGCCGGTGATCGGCTGGCCGGCGATCGTGCTCGGATCGGAGATCGCCCACCCGGCCCAGTTCGAGCTCTGTTCGTCGTTTCGTGCGGCGGCCGCGACCTGGGGCAGTGCGGCGACCGCGGCAACTGCCGCGGTCGCCAACAGGAGGATCCTGCCCCGAGTCACGAATTCGCCGGACGCGTTCCCAAGGTCGCAGACACGGTACGCGATTGCCCGTCTCTGACGACGACGAGCTTCAGCACGTCGCCCGGCAGATGCGAGTCGATGAGCCCGCGGAGCTGCTCCGCGGTCGTCACATCCGTCCCGTCGACGCTCTTGACCACGTCGCCGCCGGTCGGATACTGGATGCCCGCGATCGTCACCGATCCGGTGGAGCCCTTCAGGCCCGCCGAGGACGCGCCGCTACCCGACTCGACGGTCTTCACGGCCACTCCGGCCGCGTCGCCGATCGTGCCGGCGAGACTCGCAGGGATCGTCTGGACCGTGATCCCGAGCAGCGCGTGCTTGGCGGTGCCGGTCTGGATCAGCTCGGTGGTCACCATCTGGATGGTGTTCGAGGGGATCGCGAAGCCGATTCCCTCGTTCCCGCCGCCCTGGCTCTGGATCTGCGCCGTGATGCCGATCACCTTGCCGTCGAGGTCGAGCAGCGGGCCGCCCGAGTTGCCGTGGTTGATCGCGGCGTCGGTCTGGATCGCGTTCTCGATCGGCATGTTGTTCGGAGAGGTGATCTCGCGGCCGACAGCACTGACGATGCCGCTCGTCACGGTGTCGTCGAGCTGGTACGGATCGCCGATCGCGATCACGCCGTCACCGACGCCGACGTTGCTCGAGTCGGCGAACGACAACGGATGGAGGATGCTCGCGGGCGCGTTCACCTTGAGGACTGCGAGGTCGGTCGACTCGTCGCTGCCGACGATGGTCGCCTTGTACGTCGATCCGTCGTCGAACGTCACGGTCACCGAGCTCGCGCCCTGGATCACGTGCTCGTTCGTGACGATGTGGCCGGCGGTGTCGACCACGAATCCTGTTCCCTCTGCCTCAGCGGTGCCGCTGCTGCCGCCGCCGGGGAACGTCTGCGGCGTGCCGCTACCGGTGCTCGTGGTCGTCACGTCGACTTCGACGACGCCGGGTGAGACGTCCTTGGCGATCTGCCCCACGGAGAGGGGCCCGTTCGTGTTGGCGGTCCTGGTGGTCGTGACGGCGGGCGCCGAGGCCACCGTCGTCGCGACGGCGCCGGTCGTGGAGGCGCGGTGCGCGCCGAGGCCGTAGGCAACGGCGGCGGCTCCGGCACCGACGAGCACGACAACCGCGACGAGTGCTGCGGCGCGCCGTCTGGAAGAGCTGAACATGTCATTTCCCTTCTTCGGGTTCGAGGTCACCTCTCCAGGGAATCCACGGGTGCTCGGAGTCTGCTTGGAACCGCCTGTGGAGGACCTAAGAAAGCGCAGCGCAACCGGCGCTGCCGTCAGAGTTCGCCGTCGTGTCGTCCTTCGGCGAAGACCCGCAGCGCGGTTTGCCCCCTGCGCTCCGACACCGGGACTTCCGGCGGCTGTGGGGCGGCTTTCTGGCCTCCGGGTTCGCGACGCAGATGGTCGCGGTCGCCGTCGGCTGGCAGGTCTACGCGATCCACCAGAGCGCGTTCGACCTCGGCCTGATCGGGCTGGCGGAGTTCATCCCGCTCCCACTGCTCGCGCTCCCCGCGGGCCAGATGGCCGACCGGATGCCGCGGGTGCGGCTCTTCGCCGTGTCGATCCTCGCCGAGGCGGTGATCGCCGGGCTGCTGTTGCTCGTCACGATCGAGGGCGCGCGCCAGCTCTGGCCGTTCGTCACGCTCGCGGCGCTGACCGGCGTGACGCAGGCGTTCGGTGCGCCCGCCGGGCGTTCGCTGACGCCGGAGATCGTCCCGACCGACCTGCTCGCCGGCGCACTCGCGCTGCGCTCCGTCGCCGGCCAGCTCGCGACCGTCGCCGGGCCCGCCGCAGGCGGGCTCCTGTTCGCGATCCGCCCCGAGGCGCCGTACACCGTCGCCGTCGTGATGCTGGTCGCGTCGGTCGGGTGGGTGCTCCTCGTCCCGGAGCCCCGCTCGACCGCAGCTTCCGAGGAGCCGCCGCCCCGGCTCGAGAGCCTGCTCGGGGGCATCCGGCTGATCCGGGCCACGCCGGTCCTGCTCGGCGCGATCACGCTCGACCTCTTCGCCGTCCTCTTCGGAGGCGCGGTCGCGCTGCTGCCGCTGTTCGCGCGATCGATTCTCCACACCGGGCCGTTCGGGCTCGGCATCCTCCGCAGCGCGCCGGCCGTCGGTGCGCTCGTCGCCGGGATCCGCCTGGCGCGCCGCCCGCTCCGCGGCCCCGCCGGGCGCACCCTGCTCGTGGTCGTCGGCGCATTCGGCGTCTGCATGATCGTGTTCGGGCTGTCCCGCTCGTTCTGGCTTTCGCTGATCGCCCTCGCCGTCAGTGGCTTCGTCGACATGTTCTCGATGAACATCCGCTCGACGATCGCCGCGCTCGCCACGCCGAACGAGCTTCGCGGACGCGTGAACGCCGTCGAGAACGTCTTCATCAGCGCGTCGAACGAGCTCGGAGCGTTCGAGTCCGGCGCCGCGGCGGCGCTGCTCGGCGCGGTGCCCGCGGTCGTGGCGGGTGGCGCCGTGACGGTGGCGCTCGCGCTGGGCTGGCACCGCGCGTTCCCGGCGCTCGCCCGCGTCGACCGACTCGAGGACATCGAGCCGGCCGACCCCGCCTACGAGAGCACCTGACATCGGTCTTCGAGAAGTGCTGCCAGACGGACGAAGGGTCGCGATCAGCGTGGCCGTGTGAGCGCCGCGGCCGCCCACAGCACGGCGAGCAAGGCAAACCCGATACGCCCTTCCCCGGGGAGCGAGAACGCGAGCCCGAGGAGCGGCGTCGCAAGCAGGATCGTCCCTGCCGCAGCCATGTTCACCGCTCCGGTGGCCGCCGCCGGTGCGTCGGGCCGCAGGCGTTGCGCGCCTGCGAACGACGGAGCAAACGGGATGCCCGCGGCGAAGCCGGCGACCGCGCACGCGACGATCGCGACGGGCAGGTTCACGACGATCGCGAGCAGCGCGACGGCGGCACCACCGACGACGAAGCTCCACTGCACGACGACGGGGCGGTCGATGAGTCGCCCGCCAAGAGGACGCGAGACGATGCCGGCCGCCAGCACGAGCCCGCCCGCAAGACCGGCTATGTGCTCGGACAGCCCGCCGGCGCGGTGGAGCAGCGTGACGACCCAGTTGCCCGCCACCACCGACAGGCCGAAGGACGCCGAGTGCCAGACCGCGAGCGGCCGCAAGCGACGGTCGAAGACCCGCGTTACCGCCGAGCGTCGCGGCACCCGAACCCCTGTCGGTGCAAGCGCGACGAGACAAACCCCGACCGCCGCGACCAGCGACGCGGCCGCGAACGGTGCGCGCCACGAAGACCACAGCGGCACGAGCGCGAGGGCGAGACCGCCCGCGGTCACGCTGACCGCGCCGTAGGCCCCCTGCCCGACAGGCGTGCCGATCGTCGAGCGGACATAGTCGGAGCCCGCGACGAACGACAGTGCCGTGCCGACACCGGCGACGAGCCGCATGCCGATCGCGAACGCGGCCACGCGCCAGGCGAGCGCCGATGCCGACGCGAGCGCCACCACGGCCAACCCGGTGCCGCCCACGATGCGGGCCCCGAAGCGATCGCACAGGCGGCCGGCCGGCACCTGGAAGATCGCGTGCGTCAGGAACAGCGCGGTCGTGAACAGGCCGACGACGGCGAGCTCGACGCCGTACGCGTGCGCAGTCCGGTCGGCGACCGCACCGACGTTCGCGATGTTGAAGCCGGGCGTGAAGGCGAGAGCGAGGCCGCAGAGCGCGCCCCTGAGCCTCAACCGGTCGCCTTGCGGCGCCGGTATGCGCGTGTCTTCTTGCGGTTGCCGCAGAGCTGCATCGAGCACCAGGTTGCCGATCGGTTCGGCGAGTAGTCGTAGAACGACCAGTGGCAGTTGCGGCAGGCCTTGAGCCGCTCCCAGCTGCCGTCGAGCATCGCGGCGAACGCGAGCGAAACGATGCGGTCGATCTCGTCACCATTCGCACGCACGCCGAGCCGCCCGTTCGCCGACAGCTCGAGCACCAGCCGGCCCGCGGCGTCGTTCACCACCGACACCGCCTCCGCGTCGAGCGGAAGGACGTTGTTGGCGAGCGCCAGCGACCGGAGCGCCTCGCGCAGCCGGCGGGCCCGGTCGAGCTCGCCGGCGAGCGAACGCTCGTCGAGCCAGGCGGGCAGCCAATCGACGCCGTTCTCCAGGTCCGCGCTGTTGATGAACTGCTGCACTTCACGCAGCGGTTCGGGCGCAGCCTTCGGAACGTCGTAACGTGGCACCGTTGCCCTCGATTCTAGACACCGGTACCATGGGAGTACCGGTGTCGTTGCGACGCATCGCCTTCCCGCTTCGCCTCGTCGGGGCGCGCCTCGCGGCGGGCGGCGAGCGGGCGCTCCTGATCGCGCTTGGCGTGGCCGCCGGCGCGGCGGTGCTGGCAGCGGTGCTCGGCGGTCGTCTGGTGATGCAGGATCGCTCGCTCGCGCTCGCGACCGCGCAGCTCCAGCCCGCCGATCGCGAGGTGCAGGTGACCTGGAGCGGCGCGGTCGACAGCTTCCCGCGGCTGAACGCGGAGGTCGTCCCGCAGCTCAGCAAGGTGACGGGCGCCCCGCCCGCAGCCGCGATGCTCTTCCGTGAGTCGTCGATCCAGGGCCGCCTCGTCAACCTGCGCGCCGCCGACGAACTGGGCCAGTACGTGCGGCTGATCTCCGGGCGGCTCCCGGCGACGTGCGTCCCGTCGCATTGCGAGGTGCTCCGCCTCGAGGGGGCGGGCCCGATCCCGTCGACGCCGGCGCTCCACCTGATCCTCGTCGGACGCGCCGCACTGAAGCCGGGCGCGCCGATCGCACCGTTCGTCCTGCCGGCCCCGCAAACGGAGATGGTCGCGCAGGCGGTCCACTACCACACGCCGCAGCCGTCGCCGATCGTGATCGCCAATGGGATCGCCGGACTCTCCCGCACGACGGAGCTCGAGACCTTCTATCGCTCCTACGCCTGGTTCGTGCCGGTGCGGAGCGGCGACATCCATCCCTGGTCGGTCGGCGCGTTCTCGGCACGCGTCCAGCGGATCTCGGCGGCGCTCGAGGCGAGCCCGGACGAATTCGAGGTCACGGCGCCCACCGACACACTGGCCGCGGCAGCCTCCGCATCCACCGCGGCGTCGCGTCGGCTGTTGCTCCTCGGCGGCGAAGGAGCAGCGCTCTTGCTCGGCGTTCACCGTGCTCGCAGCGTCGGCCCTGCGCCGCGACGTCGGCGACGCGCGGCGACGGCTCGTCTGGTTCGGCGCGCGACGCTGGCAGGTCGAGCTGTTCACGCTCGCCGAAGCGGCGGCGCTCGCGGTGACGGGAACGATCGCCGGATGGGCGCTCGGCGGCGCCGTCGCCGCCGTCGTCGCGGAGCAGGCGGGCTCACCCGCCGGTCAAGTCGTCGTGCACGGCCTCCTGTCGCGGGACGGCCTGCTCGCTGCTGCAGCCACCGCGACGATCGCCGGGCTCCTGTTGTACGCGACCGTCCGGGCGCCCGCCGTTCAGCTCGGCCGGCTCGCGTTCACGCCGCTCGACGCGGCGGCCGTCGGCGCGATCGCGATCGTCCTCATCGGTTGGGCACGCGGATCGATCAGCGCGCCGGCGCTCGCGTCGAGCAAGGGGACGAGCGCATACCTGCTGCTGGTTCCCGCGCTGATCGTGTTCGCGACGGCCGTGCTGGCAGCGCGGCTGCTCGCGCCCGCGCTCCGCGCGCTCGGGCGCCTCGGACGGCGCGGACCGATCTCGCTCCGCCTAGCGGCGGCCTCGCTCGCGCGCAACCCGGGCCACGCAGCGATCGCGGCGACGTTCCTCGTCGCCAGCGTCGGGCTGGCGCTCTTCGCCCTCGTCTACCGCTCGACGCTGATCAGCGGACAGCACGACGAAGCCTCGTACACGGTGCCCGCGTCGTTCGTGCTGACGGAGGATCTCTCACAGCTCATCCCGGTCCTGCACGGCGCTCCGGCAGCCGCGTACCCGGCGACTCCGAAACGCGTGCTGCGCCTGACCGGCAACGTCCCGAGCGGCGCCACGTTCACGATGCTCGGCCTGCCGACGCCGAGCCTCGCCGACGCCGGCGGCTGGCGCCGCGACTTCGCATCGCTCTCGTTGAACGAGCTCGGACGCCGGGTGACACCGACGAGGAGCATGGCGCTCCGGACACAGTCGCTGCCGCGTGGACGCCACTTCACGCTCCCGGTCTCCGTGCGCGGCGACAACATCGGGGTGATCGCGATCTTCCGCTCGCCGCTCGACGACTACCAGCCGGTGTCGCTCGGCCACTCGAACGGCGGCAAGACGGTGATCCTGAGCGGCCGCATCCCGTTCCGTCACGCGACGCTTGCGCAACTTCAGTTCACGCTGACGGCGAACAACCTCCACGGCTCCGCGAACGGCGGCATCGGGATCCAGCCGAGCGCGAAGGGCGTCGCCACGTTCGGGACGGCGCGAGTCGACGGCGTGGCCGTGCCCGACGCGCTCCGCAGCTTCAGGGGGACCGGGGCGCTGAGCGGCGCTCCGCCGCGCGTCGGCTACCTGATCACACCCGACCGGCACGGCCGTCCTCCGGCCGGTTCAACCGACGGATGGGCTCGCGATCCCGGTGCTCGCGACGCGCGCCGTCGCCGCCGAGGCCGGCCCGAACGGGATCATCCCGCTGCAGGTCGAGGGCGAGCAGGTCGCGGCGCGTGTCGTGGGCGTGATCCGCCGCTTCCCGTCGATCGCCGGCGATGCGGTGATCGCCGACCGGCAGACGATGTCGACGCTGTTCGACACGCGCTCGCCCGGGCTCGGCAACACCGACGAGCTCTGGCTCGACGTCGCGCCCGCACAGGAGCCCGCAACAGCGTCGCGCCTCGAGCGCGCTCCGTTCACCGCGCTGACCGTCACGTCGCGCGCGGCCACGCTGCGGACGCTCGAGTCGGATCCACTTGCGCGCGGAGCGCTCCTGACGCTCGCCGGGACGGCGGCGGTCGCGCTGCTGCTCGCGCTCGTCGGGCTCGTGCTCGCGATCGTCTCGGACGTTCGTGACGACCGCGGCGAGCTCTTCGACCTCGAGGCGCAGGGTGCGGCGCCGTCGACGATCCGCGCGCACCTCCGGCTCCGTGCGCTGCTCGTCGCGGTGTTCGGGATCGTGGGCGGCCTCATCCTCGGAGCGATCCTCTCGGCGCTCGTGATCTCGCTCGTCTCGGTGACCGCTGCGGCGGCCGAGCCCGAGCCCCCGCTTCGGCTGTCGCTGGACTGGCAGCTGCTCGCGGTCGCGGCCGTCGTGTACCTGCTGCTCGCAGTGGTGCTCGTCGCGGCGGCGACGAGCCTGCGCGGACGGGCGCCGGCTCGCGCAGCGGAGGCGGCGGCGTGACCGGCTCCGCGATCGAGCTGCGCGATGTCTTCCGCGTCCACTCGACGCCCGAGGGCGACGCCGCGGCGCTGCAAGGACTGTCGCTGCGCGTGGCGGACGGCGAGGTGCTCACCGTGCTCGGTCCCGAGCGGCTCGGGCAAGTCGACGCTGCTCCGGATCCTCGCGGGCCTCGACCGGCCGTCCGCCGGGATCGTGCGCGTCTACGGCGAGGAGGTCGGAAAGCTGCCCGCGCGGCAGCTCGCGCGGTACCGGTCGACGTTGCTCGGCTACGCCGACCAGCACTACTCGCGAGCACTGTCGCCCGAGCTGACTGCACGCGAGCTCGTCGCCCTCCAACTTGGACTGCGCGGCGCAACGGCGTCCGACCGGCTGCGGCGAGCCGACGAGCTGCTCGAACGTGTCGGGCTCGCGTCGAAGCGCGACCGGCTGCCTGCTCAGCTCTCCGGTGGCGAGCAGCAGCGCGTCGCGTTGTGCGCGGCGCTCGCGCACCGCCCCCGCGTCTTCCTCGCCGACGAACCGACCGGCGAGCTCGACGCGGCAACCGCCGACCAGGTGTACGGGACGCTCGCCGAGCTCGTGCGCGAGCACGCGTGCACGACGGTGATCGTCAGCCACGACCCGGAGTCGGCGCGCATCGCCGACCGCATCGTCCGCATTCGCGACGGACGCGTGTCGGAGGAGTGGGCCGCGGGACGGCGCCGAGAGCGACACGATCGTGGTCGGCCGCGGCGGCTGGTTGCGCCTGCCGGAGGAGCTGCTCCTGCGCGCAGGGATCGGAACGCACGCGACGGCGCGTCTCGCGACCGGCTCGATCGTCGTCGAGCCTGCCACGGGCAGCGACGTCGATCGGCCGGTGCCGGGCACCGACGCGGCCGCCACCACGGTCCCGTCGGCCACCCGGCGGCAGGTCGTCGCCGCGGTGCGCGATCTGCGACAAGCGTTTCGGCAGCACGGTGGTGCTCGAACGGCTCTCGGCCGAGTTTCGCGGTGGGCTGCTGCACGCCGTCACGGGCCCTTCGGGCTCGGGCAAGACGACGCTGCTGCATCTGCTCGCCGGCCTCGAGCTGCCCGACGCTGGATCGATCGAGGTCGACGGTGTCGGGCTGCGGCTCGCTCGACCGCACGGGCCGGGCAGGTCTTCGCCGCGAGAAGATCGCGTACGTCGGGCAGCAGGTCGGGCTGATTCCACACCTCTCGGCGCTCGAGAATGTGGAGCTGGCGCTCGCGGTGCGCGGGATCGACGACCGCCCCGCCGCCCTCGCGGCGCTCGACTCGGTCGGGCTCACCGACCGCGCAACTCAGCGTGTCGGGCGGCTCTCGCAAGGCGAGCGGGCACGAGCGGCGATCGCGCGGGCGCTCGCCTCCCGCCCCACCCTCCTGCTCGCCGACGAGCCGACGTCACGGCTCGACGGGGCGAACGCCGTCTCGGTCGCGGTCCTCCTCGCGCAGCTCGCGCGCTCGACGGGCGCGGCAGTCGTCTGTGCGACGCACGATCCACTTGTGATCGAGCAGGCCGATCAGCGCGTCGCGCTGACTTCTTCGCCGTAGACGCCCTGCCGGCGCCGGCGCCAGTTCGACCATCCGCCCTCGAACGAGCGCATACCGCCGTCGGAGACCTCGAGGATGCGATCGGCGATGCGGTCGAGGAAGTAACGGTCGTGCGAGACGAAGACGGCGGTGCCGTCGAACGACTCGAGCGCCGACTCGAGCATCTCGACCGATTCGATGTCGAGGTGATTCGTCGGCTCGTCGAGCAGCAGGCAGTTCGCTCCCTCGAGCATCAGCAGCAGCAGCTGCAGGCGCGTCCACTCGCCGCCCGACAGCGTTCGCAGCGGCCGCCGCACCTGCTCGTACGAGAAGAGGAACTTCATCAGGCGCGAGACCGCTTCCCCCTCGGAGATCGGCGCCGAGCGACGCACGAGCTCGAGCGCCGTCGCGTTCGGATCGTCGGGCCGCCGGTCCTGCGCCAGCCGCCCGAAGCGGATCGACGGGCCTGCCTTGCGCTCGCCCTCGGTCGGCTCGAGATCGCCGGCGAGCAGGCGCAGCAGCACCGACTTGCCGGCGCCGTTCTCGCCGACGACGCCGACTCGCTCGCCGCGCAGCACGGTCAGGTCGACACCAGCGAGGATCGGGCTCCCGCCGAGCTCGACGCCGGTGTCGACGAGCTCGACGACCCGCTCCCCGCCGCGCGCATGAGGCCGCAGCTCCAGTGCGATCTTGCGGCGCTCGAGCACCGGACGGTCGACCTTCTCCATGCGGTCGATCTGCCGCTGCTTGTTTCGCGCCTGCTTGATGTGGCGTTCGTCGACGACGCGGCGCGCCCAGTCCTCGAAGCGCCGGATCGCCTCCTCGAGGCGGGCGATCTCCTTCTGCTGCGTGACGTAGAGCTGCTGCTGGCGCTGCAGCTCGAGCTCGCGCGCGACGGTGTAGGCCGAGTAGTTGCCGCGCCACATGCGGATGCGGCCGCCGGTGAGCTCTGCGATCTCGGAGACGGTCTCGTCCAGGAGGTAGCGGTCGTGCGAGACGGCGACGGCGGCTCCGTCGAACGCGCCGATCAGCGCCTCGAGACGCTCGCGCGCCTCGACGTCGAGGTGGGCCTCGGGCTCGTCGAGCAGCAGCACGTCGGGGTCGTGCAACAGCGCGACCGCGAGCGCGACGAGCTTTCGCTGGCCGCCCGACAGGAGGCGCGTCGGTTTCGCCAGGTCGTCGTCGGCTAGGCCGACGTCGAAGAAGAGCGCCCGTGCGCGCCCCTCGAAGCCGGGGCCGCCCGCGGCCGTCCAGCGCTCGATCAGCTCCTCCTGGCGGCGGAGCAGGCGCGTCATGCGCGTCAGGTCGCCGCCGGTGTCTCCGAGCTGCGCTTCGACGGCCGCCAGCTCGCGTTCGAGCTCCTGCAGATCGGAGCGCGCAGCGCGGGCCGTCTCGACTGCGTCCCGCTCGTCGCCCTCGGGCTGCTGCGGGACGAACGCGACGACGAGGCCTCGCCGTTGCGTCAGCTCGCCCGCGTCGGCCGTCTCGAGGCCGGCGAGGATGCGAAGCATCGTCGACTTGCCGCCGCCGTTCGGGCCGATCACGCCCACGCGTGCGTTCGGCTCGACGTCGAAGTCGAGGCCGTCGAGGATCAACCGCGAGCCGAAGCTCTTGGCCGCGCCGCGCAGCGAGAGCAGTGCCATGGCGCAGGCACGGTAGCCGCGGACGCGGGGCGCGTCGTCGTCCGCGAGGACGAACCGCCGTGGTCCGACGGCGGTCAGACGAGGGTCCGACGCCGCCCCGACAAGAGCGGGCGCCCATCGACGACCGTCGGCTCGCGAAAAGCTGGCCTCAAAACGAGAAAGGTCGAAGGCGCGCAGAGCGAGCACCCAAGCCACGGACGACCCTGGTTGTCACGGTCACGTTGCAAAGACGGCGCTCTTCGGTGTGTCAGACGTTCGTCTGACCGCGGTCAGACGCCGAAGGGGTAGCGAAAGGCCAGTTCGCCGAGGCGGCGGTAGCCGGCGATCGAGGGATGGTCGCCGTCTTCGTTCGTCCACTCGGGCTTCATCAGCCCCGGTCTGTCCGGATCCTCGAGCGTGTCGTGGAACGGCAGCACCGGCACGCCGATCGCATGGATGTGCGCGTTCAACTCACGGATCGGCCTCTCCGCGCCCGGCCACCCGTTGTTCCACGGGAGCACGTCGCACACCGCGACCGGAATGTCGACCTCGAGCCCGCGCTCCACGATCGCCTCGAGCACCCTCGCCGCGTCGTCGACCATCCTCCCCTGCGCGATGTCGTTGATCCCACCCTGGACGACCAGAGCATCGGCCCGCAGCACCGCTTCGTCGAGCCGAGAGGCGATCTCGTCGGTGCGCTCGCCCCAGATGCCGAAGTTGCGCAGTTCGAGCTCGGGGTGATGAAGCGCAGCCCAGTGCTCCCACTGCCCCATCGGGTTGCCGATGCCACGTCGCGAGTCCCAGTACGGAGAGCCCTCGGTGATCGAGTCGCCGAGACACGAGACGACGAACCGGCGTCACTGCGGCAGCGGGAGCGCGCCCGCCTTGTAGTAGCTGCGAGCCTGCGCCTTGAAGTAACCGCCGTCGTCGTCAGCCGACAGCGACGGCCGGGTGTTGCCGTTGATCGGCGCCGGGTTCGTGACCCCGTCCTTCGCCGCGTCACACGCGCAGGTCGTGCCGGACGCGCCGCCTCCGAACAGGAAGCCTGCGAACCCTGCCGCGACGTATTGCTTCAAGTGGGCGCGCGACCCCTCGCCGAGCAGCCACTGCACGCGGTTGTCCTGATAGTGGCCCGACGTGTTGTTCTCGGCGCGCATCAACGTGTTCCCGAGAGGGATCTGCCACGCCACCATCCGGACGCCGGCGAGCCGCACGAACGTCTGCGCATAGAGCAGATGGCGATGGAAGTCGGCCGGCTTGAACCAGGTATTCGGGTTGTTCTCGACCTTCGCGTAGAAACCGGCATCGCGATCCGAGAAGTCCTCGAACGCGACGTCGAAGTGCGCATGCAGCGAGCGGTAGAACGCCGCGGATTGAGCCGCGTACGCGCGGACGGTCGCATCGGGCGGCTTCTCGTAGACGATGTCGTGCTTCGTCCCCCAGCCGCTCATGTGGTACGCGAGGACCACGTTCGGCGCGAGCTGGTCTCGTAGCTTGACCCACTCCTGCGCGAACGCCGATGCGAGATCGATCGCGCCCGCCTGCTCGAGATAGCCCCACAGGTCGGGCTCGACGTGCACGACGACAGGCTTTGATCCCTTTACCCGCGTGAACAGCAGCCGCACGTCGTTCCAGTACGCCGACATCGTCGCCGGATCGCGGAGGTTGGTGAGATCGGCGTGCGCCTCGTCGCCGCCGCCCGGTTTCGACTGCAGGAGCATGTAGTACGTGAGCACGGGGATCTCGCCGTGCCGCCACGAGTCGATGACGTACATGGACGCAAACGTCCCGTTCGGGTTCCACGTCGACCACCCCTGCCCCGTGTTCACGCCGCCCGCGAGGTACTGGTAGCGGAAGCCGAACGGCGCAACTTTCCGTAGGGCCGCCGCGTCGCCCGGCGGGTCGGCGAGCCCGAGCTGCAGCGTGTGCGGCCAGCCCGTTGGCAGCGGCGGAAGCGGCGTGGAGACCGAACGCGCGCCGGCGGCGCCCACGCAGACGAGGGCGGCGAGCGCGGCGGCGGACCAGGCACGAATCACGGCGGCTCCCTCACCGTACTCGCCGCCCCGGAATGCGCTAGCAGACGCCCGTCAGAAGAAGAACTGGCGCCACGCCGTCCACCAGTCGTCGGCACGGGAGACGATCTGCCGGGACTCCGTGATCTCGACACCGGGGCGGTAGCGGTACTGCTCGACGTGGTCGGACGTGTTGAAGTCCACCGTGATCTCGCACGGCGTGCCGGGCACGTAGGCGGCGACCGCGCTGAGGTCGCCGAGCGCGCGCTTCGCGCCCGCTTCGATCAGGTCGCGGGCCTTCGGCCCCGGGTACTGGCGGGCGCTGAAGCGGCCGAGCCCCTTCTTCACGGCTACGGTCGTCAACCCGGCTCCGAGCAGCGCCCGTCCCTCCCGGCACGACGCCTCGTCCCCGGTGACGAGGACGACGGGGCACCCCCAGGTGCCGCACAGCGCGGCGTTGATGCCCGTCTCGCCCACCTCGACCCCGTTGAAGCGCAGGCGCCACCACGACGACCCGCTGACCGTGTGCGCGAGCACACCGTCGCGCGTGCCTGCCATCGCATGCATCCCGACGAAGAGCGCCGCGTCGACGCCCTGTTCGAGGTACTCCACGTACTCCGTCCACTCGTTCTGGACGACGTACTCGCAGTCGACGTCGAGCTCTTCGGGGATCAGCGAGTTGAACGTCCATCCTTCGCCGGCGCCGTGGCAGTCCATCACGACGATCTCGGTCGCGCCCGCCGACTTGGCACCGCGGACGGCGGCGTTGATCTCGCCCGTATACAGGCGGCGTCCCTCCTCGTACATGGTGTGGCCGCCGGTCACCTGCTGCCACTTGACGATCCCGGCGACGCCTTCCATGTCGCTCACGATGAAGACTTTCATGCCGAGACCGAGCCTACGTTCTCGCCAAGGCTGTTCGTCACGGGAACCTCGCGGAAGGAGTCGAGCCCGAGCAGGACGCCGAGCGCGGAGCGAATTGCGCGGTAAGAGCCGTCTTCGGCCTTCAGCGCGAAGCCGCGCCCGTCCTCGTGCGCCGCGCAAAAAAGCCCCTCCGCGCCCCCTTTTGCGATCCAGCCGTCGCGTTCACGCATCAGATCGGTGTCGGGCGCGCCCCGCGCCGACCCGACGAGCTCCGGCCGAGCACGCATCGCATCGCGGATGCGCGCCGGCGTGCGGGTCAGGAGACGCGCCGCATCGACCAGGGTCGAGGGAAAGGTCGGCAGGCCGCAGCCGTCGATCGCAGCTGGGGTACCGACGAGCTCCGCGATCCACCGCTGAAGCGGATGGGCCGGATCGCGGTACGGATGGAGCGGCCAGCCGTGCGCGCGACAGGCCGCAAGCATCCCGGCGTGCTTGCCCGAGCAGTTGTGGCCGAGCTTCCCCTCGGGTCGACCTTCCTGGGTTCCGTTCTCGAGGTCGTCGACCGTGACACCGGCCCGCGCCAGCACCTTGCGCACGGCCTCGAGCTGCGCCGGCTCGGCGTGATGCGAAGCGCACGCGATCGCGATCTCGTCCGCGTCGAGGTCGTCGTAGCCGTCGACGAACGGAACTGCCTGCAGCGGCTTCACCGAGGAGCGGAGCAGGAATGCCAGCGCCGGGTCGCCGTACGACTCGCCCCACGTCGTCGCCGCATGGACTCGATGCACCGCCTCGACGACGGCACCACGCCTGACGACTACCCTGATCGCGTCAACCATCACTCGCCCGCGAGGAGCCTACGCTGCCCGAGCTGCCCGAAGTCGAGGCGTGGCGCCGTCAGCTCGACCCGCTCGTCACGGCGTCGCCGGTCGAGCACGCCGGCCCCGCCCACGTCGCGACGCTCAAGACGATCGATCCCCCGCTGTCCGCGCTCGACGGACGCACCCTTCGCGTCGAGCGACGCGCAAAGCGCTTCCTGCTCCCGACGTCGGACGGTGAACTCGTATTGATGGTCCACCTGATGAGCGCCGGGCGGCTGAAGCATGTCGCGGCCGGGGCGAAAGGCGCCAAGACGCCGATGTTCCGTCTGCGCTTCGCGGACGGAGGCGAGCTCCAGCTGACCGAGGCGGGATCGAAGAAGCGCGCCGGCGTCTGGCTGCTCACCCCGACCGACGCCGCGGCCGAGCTGGCGCATCTCGGCCCGGAGGCCGACCAGATCGACGCCGACGATCTGGCCGCGATCCTCGCATCGGACTCGCGCCGGCTGCACTCGCTGCTGCGAGATCAGCGACTGATCGCCGGCATCGGCCGCGCCTGGGCGAACGAGATCCTGTGGGCGGCGGAGCTGTCGCCGTACCAGCTGTCGACACAGGTGTCGACGGACGAGATCGAGCGTCTCGCCACCTCGATCCGCAGTGAGCTCGGCCGCGGTCTCGAGCTTCGTCTCCGAGGGAGCGAACGACGCGAAGACCTACCGCATCCACAACGCCCTGGGACAGCCATGCCCGCGCGACGGGACGCCGATCGCCCGCGTCGACTTCGAGGAGCACACCATTTACTACTGCCCCACGTGCCAGACCGGCGGCCGCGTGCTCAAGGACCGCCGGCTCTCGCGGCTGCTTCGTTGAGGGTGAGCCGTCCTACGCCCTCGATAGGGTCACGAGCCGTGATCAGGACGCAGCCGCAGCGGGGAGGCTGGCTCGAGGTCGTGTGCGGCCCGATGTTCAGCGGCAAGAGCGAGGAGCTGATCCGTCGCCTCCGACGCGCCGAGATCGCGGGACAGCGCGCGCTCATCGTCAAGCCGCTCGTCGACACGCGCTACGACGTGGGCCATGTCGTCTCTCACGCGGGAGCGAAGATGCGCGCCGTCACCGCGCGGAACGGCGCCGAGGTCGAGCGCCTCGCGGGTGGCTACGACGCAGTCGGAATCGACGAGGTCCAGTTCTTCGACGACGGGATCGTCGACGCGATCGAGAACCTCGTCTGCAGCGGTGCCCGCATCGTTGCCGCGGGGCTCGCGCAGGACTTTCGCGGGCTGCCGTTCGGCGCGATGCCGACGCTGCTCTGCGTCGCCGAGTTCGTCGACAAGCTCGAAGCGGTCTGCCACAGTTGCGGCGGCCCGGCGACGATGACGCAGCGACTCCTCGACGGACAGCCGGCACCGTTCGGCGGCGCGACGATCCAGGTCGGCGCGCGCGACTCGTACGAGGCGAGGTGCCGAGCCTGTCACTCGGCCGGCAACGACGCCGGTCTGCAGAGAGCCGCCGCGCGACAGCTCGCCGGCTAGGTCGGGCCTACGAGCCGGACCTAGCGGACGCTTCGGGCCTGCAGGTACACCCAGACCGCGGCGGCGGCGGCGAGCCCGAAGATGATCCCGAGTATCCAGTGGCCGCTCGAGAAGAGCACGAGGGTCAACAACACCAGTGCCGCCGCGATCAGGGCGGCCCGCCGCAGGATGCGCCGGCGTGTCTGCCCTCGCCCGTCGACGGTCATCCGATCACCTCGAGGCCCGTTTGCACGAGTGCATCTCAGCACGACGAGGTGCCCGCGTCCAGCACGGCATCGTCAGGCGATCCAGGCGAGGAGCGGGATCTCCATCTCTTCCGCGCTCAGACCGCCGTGCTGGCCGCGAAAGTCCTGGACGAAGCGCCCGGGCTCGTGCCAGTAGACGGCCTCGCCGTAACGCGGTAGGACGACGACCTCGCCCAGGCGGGCCCGGAGCCGTGCCGACGGCTCGGCGAACGCGCCCTCCGCGATCAGCTCTTCGGTAGCGAGCACGTCGGCCACACCGTCGAGCCGGTCACCAAGCCCCGCGCGCACCTCGCCGACGTGCCCGTCTCGGACGTGCAGGAACAGATCGCGGCTGGAGCCAGCCGGGGCGAGCGGCTTGCCGTCGGCACCGGTCTCGAGGTGGGCGGCGAGCTCGGGCCAGACCTGGTTGACGTAGACGGTGCGGACCGGGTCGACCGGTGCCATGCCGTGGTCGGCGGTCACGAGCACGAGCGTCCCGGACGGAAACGGTGTGTGCTCGATCATCGTCAACGCCTCGGCGAAGGCGGGGTCGACGTCGGGGCTGTCGGGGCCGATGTCGTGCATCAGCCCGTCGACTCGGTCGAGGGAGACGAGCGCGTAACCGATCTCTGTCGCCGCGAGAGCGGAAGCTGCCGCCGCGAGGCCCTGGATCGGCGTCGTGAACGGATGCACCGCCGCGTCGCGCAGCAGTAGACGGTTCGGCGTTCCGCGCGCATACGCAGCCGGCTGCACCACGCTGCTCCGGACGCCCTGCGCGGCCAATCGTCCGTAGAGCGACTCATCGGGGTAGACCACCCTCGGATCGAGCACACCCGCGAGCGTCTCGCGCTGGCGGTCGCCGGAAAACGAGAAGAGGAGCGGCGTGATCAGCCGGTTCAGGGTCGGCTCGAGGAGATGCCATTCGTAGAGCCCGTGCTCGGCGACCGGGAGACCGGTGTGGATCGTCGTCGCGTGGGCGGTGGTCGTGGACGGAAACTGGCTCGTCAGCTGCGCGACGAGCCCGTCCGTTCGCGCCCGGCGAACGAGCGGGTGATCCTGCTGCCGCTCGAGGAACGTCCAGCCGAAGGCATCGAGGTAGAGGAGCGCGACCCGGTCGAAGCGCCCGCGGAGGAGCGGTTCGTCCAGCGCAGGGCCGGTCGTAGCGCCGGCGAGGAGGCGCTCGACCGTCGCCGGCAGCTGGTCGAAGCAGCGTCGTCCCCGCTCGGGCAGGCGCATCGCCGTCATGCGGTCAACCTAGTCCGCGCCCAGGGCTGCGGGCGACGTAGCATCGCCGCATGTCGACCGCGTCCGACGCGCACACGCTGCCGTTCGCCTGGTACAGCGACGAGGAGACCCTGCGCCGTGAGCGCCGGCGCATCTTCGCGCGCTCGTGGCAATACGGCGGACGCGCCGACCAGGTTTCGCAGCCCGGGTCGTTCTTCGCCACCGATGCCGGCGGCGTGCCGGTCCTGGTGGCGCGCGGGCAAGACGGCGAGCTGCGCGCGTTCCTCAACGTGTGCCGGCACCGAGGGGCGATTCTCACCGAGGGCTGCGGCCGGCGCGAGACGATCCAGTGCCACTATCACGCCTGGACGTACGGCCTCGACGGGACGCTCCGCGCCGCACCGAGATCGGACCGCGAGAACGGGTTCGACGCGGACGAGCTTTCGCTCCTACCGGCCAGCGTCGGTGTCTGGGGGCCGTTCCTGTTCGTCAACCCCGACCCCCACGCCGCGCCGCTGGCCGAGTTCCTCGGCGACTTGCCGGCGATCCTCCAGCGCGACCTCGACCTCGACGCGGTCGCCTTCCACTCGCGCGTCGAGTTCGGCTCGAACGCCAACTGGAAGGTTGTGACCGAGAACTTCCTCGAGTGCTACCACTGCCCGACCGCCCATCCGGGGTTCAGCGCCGTCGTCGACGTGCACCCGGACCGGTACGTGCTCGAGCCGCACCCGACGTTCTCGTCGCAGCACTGCGAATCACGGGCCGGAGGCGAGCGCGGCCAGTTCCATCTCCTCTATCCGAACACCGGGATCAACGTGTTCCCCGGACCGCCGAACCTCTCGATCGGCCCGATCCTCCCGAACGGGCCGGGACGGACCGAGCGCTACCTCGACTACTTCTTCGCCCCCGACGCCGACGACGCGTGGCTGGCCGATTTCTTCGCCTTCGACGATCAGGTCGGCCGCGAGGACACGGCCCTCGTCGAATCGGTGCAGCGCGGGATGGCGGCCGGCGTGCTCGAGCAGGGACGCCTGCTGCTGAACGCAGAGCCGCTGATCGCCGCCTTCCAGAGCTGGGTGACGGATCAGCTCAACTGACGGGCTAAAATCGCCCGACCCCCCTGCTTCCAAAACGCTAGAGGAGGAGAAACTCTGTGAAGCGTCTCGTTGCTTTCGTCGCGGTAGCGGGGCTTGCGGTCGCGCTCGCCGCCGTCGCCTGGGCCCGGCCCACCGCGTCCCCGCCGGTGATGTCGTCCGGCAAGCTGGTCGTGGGGTTCGGCGACCCGGCTGTGAACTTCGCGAACGGCAAGATCCGCGGCTCGAGCTACATCAACCCCAAGGGATACGAGGTCGACCTGGCCGCAGCGATCGCCAAGAACCTCGGCCTCACACCCGAGTACGTCTACACGCCGTGGGCGAAGCTGTTCGCACCCGGCCACAAGTCGTTCGACATCTCCTTCCAGGAGGCGACCATCACCGCCCAGCGCAAGAAGACGGTCGACTTCACGTCGTCCTACTTCGACGCGAACCAGGGCGTGCTGCTGTCGAAGAAGGCCCCGGTACCGCACTCCCTCGCCGACCTGAAGAAGCTTCAGACCTGCGCGCAGACCGACACCACCGGTCTCCAGTACATCCAGCAGAAGCTTCATCCAGACAAGGCGCCGTTGATCTACCAGTCGACGTCGGCAGCGTTCGTCGCAGTGCAGATCGGCCGTTGCGACGCACTCATCCTCGACACGCCGATCGTGGCGTCCGAGAAGAAGGCACGCCCGTCGCGCTACGGCACCGTCGGCGGGCAGATCATCACGAAAGAGCAGTACGGCGGCGTTCTGCCCAAGGGCTCCGCCCTGACGCCGATCGTCGATACCCAGATCAAGAAGCTCTGGGCGAACGGCACGATCGCCAAGCTGCAGAAGAAGTGGTTCAACATCGACTTCTCGAAGATCCCGGTCCTGAAGTAGCCACATAGGCCTTGAACCAGGTCGTCCACACGTTCTTCTCGCCGCACGACTTTCGTGTGTCGCTGCCGGATGTCTGGGCGGGTTTCAAGGTGAACCTGAAGCTGATGGTGGTCGCCGAGTCGCTGGTGCTCGTGCTGGCACTCGCGCTCGCCATCGTCCGCGGCCTGCCGGGGCGCGGGGCGAAACCGCTCCGCGCCCTGGCGATCGTCTACACGGACTTCTTTCGCGGCACACCGCTGATCCTCGTCGCGTTCATCGTCGGCTTCGGCTTGCCGGCGCTGAACCTGCACTTCCTGAGCAGCCTGTCGAACTTCACGTACGGCGTGATCGCCCTGACGCTCGTCTACACGGCGTACGTGACGGAGGTGTACCGCGCCGGGATCGAATCGGTGCATCCCTCGCAGCGCATGGCCGCACGTTCGCTGGGGCTCTCGTACGCGCAGTCGATGCGCTACGTCGTCGTCCCGCAGGCGGTTCGCCGCGTCATTCCTCCGTTGCTCAACGACTTCATCGGCCTCCAGAAGGACACGGCGCTCGTCTCCGTGATCGGCGTCGCCGAGGCCGCGCTCCAGGCGCAGGGCTACTCGCAGACGTACGCGAACTTCACGTCGTACACGGTCGCTGCGGTGTTCTTCGTGCTGCTTACGATCCCGCTCGCACGATTCACCGACCACCTGATCGCGAAGCGTGAACGCCGCGAGCGCGCGGCGGCCACGTGAGCTTCGTCGAAGCGCGCAACGTCTCCAAGCGCTTCGGTGACAACACCGTGCTCTCGGGCGTCGACCTGGACGTGGGCGAGCACGAGGTCGTCTGCCTGATCGGCGCATCCGGATCGGGGAAATCGACACTCCTACGCTGTATCAACCTGCTCGAGCACGTCGACGAAGGCACCATCTCCGTGGACGGACAGACACTCACCAACGGAAAGGTCGACGTCAACGTGCTGCGCCGGAAGATCGGCATCGTCTTCCAGGCCTACAACCTCTTCCCGCACATGACGGTGATCCAGAACGTGATGCTCGCACCGGTCAAGACCGGACGCCTCGGCTCGCGCCAGGCGCGCGGCGAGGCGGTCGAGCTGCTGAAACGCATCGGCCTCGCCGAGAAGGCCGACGAGTTCCCCGACCGCCTCTCCGGCGGTCAGCAGCAACGCGTGGCGATCGTCCGGGCCCTCGCAATGGGCCCGAAGCTGATGCTGCTCGACGAGATCACGAGCGCACTCGACCCGCAGCTCGTGTCCGAGGTCCTCGGTCTCGTCCGCGAGCTCGCCGAGGTCGGAATGACGATGATCATCGCCACGCACGAGATGTCGTTCGCGCGCGAGGTGGCCGACAAGGTCTGCTTTCTCGACGCCGGCGTGATCCTCGAGGAGGGACCGCCCGACCAGATCTTCTCGAGCCCGCAGGAGCCGCGAACGCGCGAGTTCCTGGCCCGCGTGATCGAGGCAGGGCGGCTGTGAGACGGCTCGTGCCCCCGACGAGAGCGCCACTCGGGCTGGCCGGCTTCCTGGCACTGCCGATCTTCTTCGCCTCGCTGATGGCGTCGTCGCTCGCGCTCGAGAAGCCCCGCGTCGTCGAGTGGTCGCGGCCGCACGGCCACATCGCGCGCATCTTCCACGAGCCGACCGGGTCGAACGAGGCGCGCATCTGGCTGTTCGCGCTCGTCCCGCCGCTCATCCTCGTGCTTGCCGGCTGGATCGCCTCGTTCATCCCGCATGGCTTCTACATCGCGTGCGGCGCCGCGATCGTGGTCGGCCTCGCACTGTTCCCGCGGCTGCATCGCTGGGAGGTTCATCACACGTTGCGCTTCCCGTACGGCGAGGATCTGCTCCCCGACTCGACCACTTCGAGCTCGCTCAACCGGGGCGAATGGGAGAAGGACGCCGCCGACACGGTGCGCAGCCTGGTCCACTACACGATCGGCCTGGCGATCGCCGCCGCGCTGATCGGCCTCTTCCTGGCATACCGGCGCCGGCGGGCCCACCCGAGCCCGGTCACCGGCGGGCCGGAGCTCCAGACCGGCGGCGCCCCGACAGCGACCGGCGGCGGCTAGAACAGAACACGGAGCGTCTCGCCGTCGAGCTCGAGTGACGCGCCGAGGGCTTCGAGCACCATCCGCGCGACCAGCGCCCCCAGGTCGCGGACCTCGTCGCCGGCAACGATCGGCGCCGCGGCCGCGGTCACGGGCGACAGCACGAGCACGCGGCCGTCGACGGTCCAGCCAACCCGTTCGACAGGCCCGTGCCGGAGCGCGGCGAGCGCGAGCGACCGCAACGCGGAGGTCGCCGCATCGGGATCCGACTCGACGGTCGCGCCCTCCCCTCCGACCTCGATCCGCGCGTCGTCCGACTGCGCGAGCTCGAGCGTGTCCGCCTCGCGGAGGTTCGGCTCGAACCGGCCGCTCATGATCCGCGCCGCCACGCCCAACTCGTCGAGCAGCTCGGTCATCTGTTCGGACGCGGTCTCGATCATCCCGAGGAATCGAGCCGTCCGATCGTCATAGCCCTCGGCCCGTGTCAGCGTCCGCGCGAAACCGTAGACGGTCGCGAGCGGGGACCGGAGGTCATGGCAGGCGAGCGACACGAGGCGCGGGAAGCGTTCGGCATCTTCCATCGCGCTACGGTTCTACCCGATGGGAGATCTTCGCGACGAGCTGACGGTCGATCTGCAGGCCTCCGAGCCCGAGATCCAGCTCGGGCTGACGCGTGCCGGGGTGACCGGCGTGCAGAAGGCGATCAGGATCCGCCACGAGGGCCGCGAGAAGACGTTCGCCGCCGAGATCTCCTGCACGGTCGACCTCGATCCCGCGCAGAAGGGCGTCCACATGTCGCGGTTCCCCGAGCTCTTCGGCGAGGCGATCGACGAGGTCGTGATCGGCGAGGCGTTCCTGGTGGAGACCCTCGCCGAGCACATCGCCCGGCACATCGTCGACCGTCAGGAGGCGTTGCGCGCCGAGGTCCGGATCGAGGCGCAGTACCCGCTCGCGCGCCGCACCCCGGTCAGCGGCCTCGCGACGCAGGAGATCGCGACGCTGATCGGCATCGCCTGCGCATCACCTGGACGAGTGCGCCGCGTGGTCGGCGTCGAAGCCTGGGGCATCATGGCTTGCCCCTGCGCGCAGGGACTCGTTCGGGGAGCGGCCGCCGAGCGGCTGCTGGACGCCGGCTTTGCAGGCACCGACGTCGAGCGGATCCTCGAGCTCGTTCCGCTCGCCACCCACAACCAGCGTGGCTGCGGGACGCTGCTCGTCGGCACGGACGCAGGCATCAATGCCGAGCGCCTGGTCGAGATCGTCGAGCATTCGATGAGCTCACCCGTCTACGAGCTGCTCAAGCGACCGGACGAGCTGTTCGTCGTCGAGCACGCGCACCTCCAGCCTCGGTTCGTCGAGGACGCCGTCCGGCACGCGCTCGCCGCCACGCTCGAGCAATACTCCGATCTCGCCGACGACGACTTCGTCTCGGCGCGGCAGCTGAACCTGGAGACGATCCACCGGCACGACGTCGTCGCCGAACGCTCCGGCACCGTCGGTGAGCTGCGTGGCGAGCTCGGCGGCGATGTCGCAGAGCGTCACACCGAGCTGCGCGACTGGCTCAGCGCTTCTTCGTGAAGCGCGCGGTGACCTTGAGCGCATAATCGGTCGCGGGCAAGCACGTCGCGCGCACGCCCTTGCACCCGCCGCCCCACCCGGCGAACCTCCACCCCTTCACCGCCACCGCCCTCAGCCGCAGTGCAGTACCGGCGGTGAAGCTCTTGGTGCAGGCCGGTGAGCAGGCGACCGTGCCCTTCCCGCTCGTCGAGACGCGGAGCGGGATCCGGAGCGGACCAAACGTGGCCGTCAGCGCCTTCGACTGGGCAAGCGTGACCAGGCAAGTGCCGCGGCCGGTGCACGCGCCCTCCCAGCCGACGAAGCGGTCGGAGCGGGACGACTCGGCGTCGAGAGTGACGAGCGCCCCCGGATCCCACTGCGTCGAGCACGCGGCGGTGCAGTCGAGCCCCGGCAACTCGCTCGAGACTTCGCCGCGCGCCTGCGAACGAGATGCTGAGTGAGACCGGCGCCTCGTCGAGCCGGTGCAGCCAGAGCGAGTCCTGCACGTCGGGCCACGGCTCCGAATGGGCGTAGTAGTCGTCGTGGTTGTAGTCGAGGACCTTGGTCGCAAGCGGCGAGCCGTCGGTGGTCGGGTACAGGATGTCCGTCGGCGAGTCGCACGGATGCCCCGGGTCGGCGGGACAGTGCGTGTCGCCGGGCGGAACGGCGCCGAGCGCGTGGAGTAGCTCGTGCGTTGCGGTGGTGTCCGTCGGGACATCGGGGCAGCCGCCGGTGAGCACGATCGCGAACGACGGCCCCGAGAGCAGGTCGCCGGCGCCGACACCGCAGACGTCCTCCTCGACCGACGGCCCCTCGAAGTACACGAGGTACTTCTTGTAGGGATCGTCGAAGCCTGCCGAGATCAGATCCTCCGCGATCTGCTGGAACGCTGCGCTCGCACCCATGTTCGCATAGGAGGCCGTCGCCTCCGGCAGCCGCAGGAAGGAGATGTCGAGGCACGGCGTCTTACCGAAGAGCGCCTGGTCGAAGCGCGGGATCCGCGTCGCATCCTGGCCGGCCCACCACGAGACCATCGACGCGACGTCGTCGGAGAGCTGGCTCGCGTTCGTCGCGAACGTGTCGGGGGCATCGGCGGGCACCGCGACGATGGCGTGGATCTGCTCGGCGGTCACCGAGTCGGGAAGGCGGTCGGTGCTCGACTCGCCCGAGCCGCACCACGCAGCGAATGCGCCTGGAACGAGCCAGAGCGCCGCGACGACGGTGATCGCGACGGCGACCTTACGCATGGCGAGGCCGTCGCCCGAAGGTGAAGCGGCTCTCGGTGCCGGCGCGGAGGCGCCGGAGGTTCCCGCGGTGCAGGAAGAGGATCGCGGCGAAGGCCGCCAGGGCGAAGACGATCACTGAGAGTGGATACCCGAACGCCAGGGCCGCCACGGGCAGCGTCACCCCCGCGAGAATCGAGGCCACCGACGCGTAGCGGAGCACGAAGAACGCAACGAGCCACACGATGCCCGCCGCCAGCGCCACCCAGGGCGCAACCCCCAGGAACACACCGCCGCAGGTCGCAACCATCTTGCCGCCCTTGGCGAAGCCGAGAAAGAGCGGACGCCAGTGGCCGAGCATCGCGGCTCCGCCGGCGGCGATCCCCGCGAGGTGGGGCGGCGAGACGAACTGCATCGCAACGAAGGCGGGGATGAATCCCTTGAGCGTGTCGAGGAAGACGACCGGGATCCCGAGCCCGCGCCCGTAGGTGCGCCAGACATTGGTCGCCCCGATGTTCCCGGAACCGACCTTGCGGATGTCCTCGTGCTTCACGATGCGGACGAGCCAGTAGCCCCACGGGCACGAGCCGAGCAGGTACCCGAACAGGACGACGGCCGCGAAGCTCACGACCGAACGCTAGCGCGACTGACGGTCACGGCTTGACGCCGTAGCGCTGGACCCAGTCGTTCACGACGTCGAAGTCGAGGTTGTTGAAGAACGCGTCGATGTAGGCGCCACGGTCGGTGCCGAAGTCGATGAAGTACGCGTGCTCGTAGACGTCGAGCGCGACGACAGGCGTCGCGTTCCACACGGGAAACGTGTTCTGGGCGTCGCCGATGTAGTTGAACAGCCGGCCCTCGTCCCAGTCGTACGCCGTCCACGCCCAGCCGCGGCCGGCGAGCCCGGTCGCCTTGAGGTCTGTGCGCCAGGCGTCGACCGACCCGAAGTCGCGCCTCACGAGCGTCGCGAAAACGCCGGCCGGGTCGCCGCCGTGACCACCCAGGTGCTCGAAGTAGAGCTCGTGATTCTTGATCCCGCCGATCGCGAAGGCGAGGTCGACCTTGAGCGCCCGGAGCTCCGAGTAGACCTGGTTGGCGCCCGCGAGATCGACGCTGCCGAGCGCGCCGAGGATCTCGTTGCGCTTGTTCACGTAGCCCTGGTACAGCTTGTAATGAGCCTCGATCGTCTCGCGCGAGATCCCCTCCATCTCGAGCAGGGCGGGCTTGAGCTCGCGCGGCGTGATCTCGTCGTGGTTGTAGGCAAGCGCCATGTCTCTCCTCAGTGGCTCGCGGGGTGCGGCGCGGAGCATATCTTTGTCGGACGACCCGAATCGAAGGAGAAGCGATGCCCTACGAGCTGCCGCCCCTGCCCTACGACTACGACGCGCTCGCGCCGACGATCGACGAGCAGACCATGCGGATCCACCACGACAAGCACCATCAGGCGTACGTCGACAACCTCAACAAGGCAGTCGAGGGGACCGAGCTCGACGGAGTCCCGATCGAGGAGCTCGTCCAGCAGCTCGACCGGCTGCCGGAGGATCGCCGGACCGCCGCACGCAACAACGGCGGCGGGCACGCCAACCATTCGCTGTTCTGGGAGATCATGAAGCCCGCCGGTGGTGGTGACCCCTCGGGGGCGCTGGCCGGTGCGATCGAGTCGACCTTCGGCGGGGCCGACGCGCTGAAGGCGCAGCTCAACGACGCCGGGGTGAAGCGGTTCGGCTCGGGTTGGGCGTGGCTCGTCGTGAAGGGCGGCTCTCTCGAGGTCACCTCGACGCCGAACCAGGACAGCCCGCTGATGGACGGAGCGACCCCGATCCTCGGCATCGACGTCTGGGAGCACGCCTACTACCTCAACTACCAGAACCGGCGCCCGGACTACCTGGCGGCGTGGTGGAGCGTCGTCAACTGGGACGAGGTCGGCCGGCGCTTCGACGCAGCCGGGTAAGCGACCGGTGCCAGGCACCTCGGTGCCTGGCACCGCGTTTGCGCCCAACTGCAGGCGTTTCGGCGTCTATCCCGCGACGCCTGGCACCGTCACGGCTGCCGCCACGTGACGACCGGGCCGATCGCGCCGAGATAGCCCGCTCCGGCCTGGTTGACCGACATCGTCAGCCGTAGCTTGTTCACGCCCTTCGGGAGCGTGAGCGCGACCCGCGCGGACGACTTCAGGTTGAGCTGCACCTTGCGCAGCGTCACCCACTGGCCGGTCGCGGCGTTGAGCCGCTGCAGCTGCACGCTACGCCCGGCGAACGATCGGCCGCCTGAGACATGGATCAGCCACGCGCCCGACCGGCCGAGCGAGAGGTGCGGCTGCACCTGAATGTTCACCGGAGCGCGCATAGGCGCCGCTCCACGACGCCTGGTACGTCGTCAGGACCTGTGGCTCGACGAGGAAGCTGAAGACGCCACCGGTCGCGGTCAGCAGCGTCGTCCGCAGGATCAGATTCGGCTGCGGATACGGCCGGTAATAGATCGTGACCTGCTGGCCGGCCGCGTGGCTCGAGATGGTGCCGGTCAGCGTCACCTTCGTCCCGTAGACGACCGACAGCCCCGACGCCGCCAGCGTCAGCGTCGGAGGCGCAGGCTTGACCGTGACCTTCCCGGTCAGCTTCGGATGAAGCTCATCCTCGTAGGAGTACGTCCCGGTGTTCCGGAACGTGTACGAGTACTTCTGCCCCTTCTTCAGGATCGCCGACGCGAACTGGCCGCCGGACGCGAGCACCTGGTGATCGGCACTGTCACGGTTCACCCAGGTGACGGTGTCGCCCGCGGTTACGGTGATGCTCTTCGGGCTGAACCCCGATCCGAAGATCGAGACAGTCGTGTTTGCGGCGCCGGCCGGGCCTGCGACCGCCAGGGCCGAGGCTGCGGCGAACGCGAGAACCAGCTTGCGCATCGAAGGCGTCCTGCCTTTCCGGGTCGGTGAGCTACTCATCTGCCTCAGATCATGGCCATCGAAAGAGCCCGAAGCACGCGCCGGGGTGCGTGTTTTACTCAGGGCTGCGATGTCCTTACAGACACCGAACAGGAACGCCCTGATTGCAGGGGGAACGGGCCGGATCGGACGCGCGATCACGACCCGGCTCGAGTCGGACGGCTGGTCGGTCTACGCGGCCGGCAGCGCCGACGGCGATCTCCGGACGGCCGACGGCGCGGCGGCCGTGGTCGACTCCGCGCTCGTTTCGCTCCGCGGTCTCGACCTCGTCGTCCACGCCGCCGCCGACGCGTTCGCGGCGAAGCCCATCGAGCGCCTGACGGAAGACGACTGGGACGCCGCGATGGACGTGACCGCCAAAGGAACCTTCTTCCTCGCGCAGGCAGCTGCCGGCCCGCTGCGCGAGTCGCGCGGCGCGATCGTGATCGTCGAGGACGTCGCCGCCTATCGCGCCTGGCCCGCGTTCGCCGCACACTCGGCGGCCAAGGCGGCTCAGGCGATGCTCACCCGAACCCTGGCACTGGCGCTCGCTCCCGAGGTGCGCGTCTGCGGAGTCGTGCCCGGAGCGGTCGCGGTCGAGCCCGGCCAGGAGACTCGACGGGCGGCCGAGACGCTCCTCGGGCGCATCGGCCGGCCCGAGGACGTCGCAGACGCCGTCGCCTATCTGGCGAACGCCACGTTCGTGACGGGCACGTCGCTCGTCGTCGACGGCGGGACGTCGCTGAAATCCGGCGGAGCGAGCGTTCCGTAGACCTGGATGATGGTCGTTGCGCTCACACTCCGTACGATTCCGGTCGTGACGAGCGACGGCGAGCTGATCCAGCGGGCCGCGGGCGGCGACCGCTCGGCGTTCGAGGATCTGTACCGCCGCTATGCGCGGCCGGTGTTCGGCTTCGCCCTGCGCCGGCTCGGCGACCGCGGGCGCGCCGAGGACGCAGTCCAGGAGACATTCGCGTCGGTCTGGCGCTCGGCCGGGTCGTACAAGCCGGAACGCGGTCCAGGCGCGCCCTGGCTCTATGCGGTCGCGAGGAATGCGATCGTCGATCGTGCCCGCGCCCGCTCCGACACGCCCGCCGAGATCCCGGAGACGGCCGCCGACGAGCCCGGCCCCGCTGAGCGCACCGAGCAGAGCTGGGTCGCGTGGCGGGTGCACCGCGCCCTCGAGGAGCTGCCCGAGCGCGAGCACGAGGTGATCGCCCTCGCCTACTGGAGCGGGCTGTCGCAGAGCGAGGTCGCCGAGTACCTCGGCATCCCCATCGGTACCGTCAAGACACGCACGCGCTCGGCGCTGGCGCGGCTCGCCGAGGTCCTCGGCGACGACCTGGAGGGAATGTGACCGACTTCCGCGACCTCGTCGACCCCGACGGCCTTTCCACCCAGGAAGAGCTTCGGCTGCGCCGCATCCACGAGCTGCTGGTCCAGGCGGGCCCGCCGCCCGACCTGCCACCCGCGCTGCTCGAGCCGCCGACGCGACCGCCCGTGGCCGACGTCGCGGAGTTCCCACTCCCTCCGAGCCGAAGGCGTCCTGCCATCATCCTCGTCGCCGCTGCTCTGGCGCTTGTCGCGTTCGGGGGCGGCTATCTGTTCGGCCACTCCAAGGCACAGCCGGCGACGTTCGACGTCGCGCGTCTCGTGCCGCTCCACGGCAACTCGGCGACCGCCGTGCTGAAGATCTCCGACCGTGATGCCGCCGGCAACTGGCCGATGCAGATGCAGGTACGTGGGCTCCCGCAGCAGCAGAACCGGAACTCGTATTACGAGCTGTGGCTGACCCGCGGCGGTCGGCCGACGGAGGCGTGCGGGCAGTTCCGCGTGCACGGCAAGACCACGAATGTGACGTTCAGCGTCCCCTGGTCGGCGCGCGGCGTCGACGGATGGGTGATCACGTCGCAGCTGCGTGGCCGGCAAAGCCCAGGCCCGGTCGTCCTCCGCACCTAGAGATCGAGGCGCGAGTCCTCGAGGTCGAGGTCGCGCTGAACACGCTGCATCACGTCCTCGGTGATGACACCCTCGTTGCGGAGGCGGAGGACCGCATCACGCTCGGCCGCGAGCAGCTCGCGGCGCAGACGCTGGAACTGTTGGGAGCGCTCCTCGACGCCGTCGTCGTCCTGACCGTCGAGCCTCGCGCGGAAGCGGGTCTGACGGAATCGATATGAGCCACGCAGCCGCTCGGCCGTGTCGTCGCGAACCCAGTCCTCGGCAGCGAGCTGGTCGAGCCTTGCAAGTGCAGCCTCGGCGGCCTTGATGCGCGCCTTGGCGTCCTCGCGATCCGCCCCGTCGTCCTCCGGGATGTGGAGAGCGCGGATCAACGCGGGCAAGGTCAAGCCCTGCCCGACGAGCGTCGCGAGGATGACGGCGAACGTCAGGAAGACGATCAGGTCGCGCCCCGGGACGTTGATCGGCAGCGCGAGCGCGGCTGCGAGCGAGACCGCTCCGCGAATGCCCGCCCATGAGATCACCACCGGGTACTGCCAGGGTGGGTACGGGTCTCGCTCGCGAACCCGCCGGAAGAGCAGCCGCGGGACGTAGGTCATGATCGGCACCCAGATCACGCGCGTCAGGATCACGACCGCCGAGACGAGCGCCGCGTCGCCGATCAGCGACACGGTCGAGCGCCCGGAGAGCCGGTTCAGGATGCCGTGCAGCTGGATCCCGATCAACGCGAACAGCAGCGCGTTGACGAGGAAGACGAGAATCTCCCAGAAGGCGTTGCCGGAGAGTCGCGTCTCGACAGTCGTCAGCTGCGGCGTGTACCAGCCCATGTAGACGCCGACCGTGACCGCAGCGAGCACTCCCGACACGCCGATCGCGGTCGCCGGCAGGAACGCGAAGTACCCCGACAGCAGCGCGAGCGCAACTTCGGTCGGCGGGTCGTTGACGCGGAGCCGGACCTGCCGGACGACCCACCCGACGGCGAGCCCGACGGCGATTCCGCCGACGACGTTGACGACCAGGTGCCAGCTCGCGTCGATCAGCGAGAACGTCCCCGCGACGGCAGCGGTCACGGCGGTCCGGTAGAGCACGAGCGCGGTGCCGTCGTTGACGAGGCTCTCACCCTCGATGATCGAGACGATCCGCCTGGGAACGCCGAGATTCCGGGCGATCTCGGTCGACGCGAGCGCATCCGTCGGCGACACGATCGCGCCGAGGGTGAAGGCGGCGCCCCAGGACAGGCCGGAGATCGCCTGGTGCGCGACCACCGCGACGCCACCCATCGTCGCGAAGACCAGCCCGATCGCGAGCAGTCCGATCGGACGGAGGTTCGCTCTCAGGTCGCGGAGCCCCGTGAAGAACGCCGCGGAGTAGAGGAGCGGCGGCAGGATCGCGACGAGCACGAGCTCCGGCGGCAGCGTGATCTGCGGGAAGCCAGGCGCGAAGCTCAAGAGGAGGCCGCCCCCGACGAGGAGGATCGGTAGCGGCAGCCGCACCAGGGTCGAGACGACGAGCATCGCGCCGAGCGCAACCAGCAACACGAGGAGCTGCAGCTCGAGGTGAGTGCCGACGTGCATCCGCCGAGCCTACAAAGGCAGGTGAGCCTGGCTCTTGAACCTCACGGCGAGGGGGCGTAGCTTGGAGCTTCGCACGAGAAACCAGGGGTCGGACAAGGGGGAGAGATGCTGACAACAGCACGCTCGACCGTCGTCCTTGCACTCGTCGTCGCTCTCGGCGCGGCAGTGCTCGTCACAGCTTCGCCGGCGGCAGGAGGGACCGGCAACTTCACGGTCTTCGCCAGCGGGCTCAACAACCCGCGTGGGCTCGAGTGGGGCCCCGACGGCAATCTCTACGTGGCCGAAGGCGGGACCGGCGGCACCACCTCCACGACGGACGGGCAGTGCACCCAGGTGAAGCCGCCGATCGGCCCGTACACGGGCGGGTCGACCTCGGACATCCTCCGCTTCTCACCCGGCGGGACACGGTCGCTCGTCGCCGGCGGCTTGCCGTCGGATCAGAGCGCCCCGCCGCGGAACTTCCAGAGCGGCGTGGCCGACGTGGCCTTCATCGGCAACACGCTGTACGCGCTCGAGGCCGGAGCCGGTTGCTCCCACGGGCATGCGGACGCCGACAACGCGATCCTCCGGGTGAACTCGAACGGGACGACGACGCCGATCGCGAACCTGAGCGCGTTCCTCAAGACGCATCCCGTCGCGAATCCCGACGAGGACGACTTCGAGCCCGACGGGACCTGGTACAGCATGGTTCCGTTCAGGGGCGATCTGTACGCCGTCGAGCCGAACCACGGTGAGGTCGACCAGATCGATCCCGCCACCGGGGCGATCAGCCGCGTCGTCGACGTGTCGGCGACGCAGGGGCATATCGTCCCGACCGCGATCGCGCGCGGCGGGCTGTTCGGCGGGTTCGCGCTCGGGAACCTCGGAGTGTTTCCGGTCGTGCCCGGCAGCTCGCAGCTGATGCGGGTGACCACGAACGGCAACCTTTCGGTGGTCAGGACGGGCTTCTCCACGATCCTCGGGCTCGACTTCGATCTGTGGGGGAACCTCTACGTGCTCGAGTCGATGACCGCGCCCGGCTTCCCGGGGCCCGCACAACTCGGCACGGGAAAGATCGTCCGGACTCAACTTCTTCGGGGGCACCTCGACGATTGCGACCGGGCTTTCGTTCCCGACGGGCATGACGATCGGGCCCGACGGGGCCTTGTACGTCTCGAACCTCGGCTTCGCCGGTCCGGGCGCGGGCCAGATCCTGCGCATTCCCACCACGCGCGAGTTCTAGGGAAGGAGGAGCGCCTCGCCGGCGCGGCCCTCAGGCCGCGTCGGCGAGGTCTTCGTTCTGTGCGAGCCGACGCAGGGCGTCGGTCTCGATCTGGCGGACGCGCTCACGCGTCAGCCCGAGCTGCTTCCCGATCGCCTCGAGCGAGGCGGGGCCGTCTCCGACGAGCCCGAAGCGGAGCTCGACGACTGCACGCTCGCGGTCAGGCAGGTTCGCCACCGCCTGGCGCACGGCCAGGTCGCGGAGGGAGGCCGACGCCTCCTCCTCGGTCGACGGGCCGGTGCCGGCGATCAGATCGCCGAACGAGGCGTCGCCGTCGTCGCCGACGGGCATGTCGGTCGAGGCAACCGCGCGTGCGGCGGCCTGACTTCGTAGACGTGCGTGATCGGAAGCTTCGAGTGCTTCGCGATCTCCTCCGGCGTCGGATCACGCTCGAGCGTCGCGACCAGCTCGCGGCGGGCGCGGGCGACCTTCTGCTCGCGCTCGACGACGTGCACCGGGATGCGAATCGTGCGTGACTTGTTGGCGACGCCGCGCTGCACCGCCTGGCGAATCCACCAGGTCGCGTACGTGGAGAACTTGAAGCCCTTGCGCCAGTCGAACTTCTCGGTCGCACGAATCAGCCCGAGGACGCCCTCCTGGACGAGGTCGCCGAGCGTGATGCCCTGCGTCTGGTAGCGCTTCGCGATCGAGACGACCAGCCTGAGGTTGCAGTTGATCATGCGCTCCTTGGCGGCCATGTCGCCGCGCTCGATGCGCTTGGCGAGCTCGACCTCCTCCGCCGCAGTGAGCAGCGGGTAGCGGCCGGCCTCGTTGAGGAACATCTGGAACGAGTCGGTGGTGTAGTGGGCCTCGCCGATCGAGAGGTCGAGCGCAAGCTCCTCCTCCTCGACCTCGGGCGCGGCGCCGTGCGCCTCGAGCTCGAGCTCGAGTGCCTCGGCCTCCTGCTCGTCGAGGTCGTTCGCGAGCACCGCATCGGCCACCTCGACAGGGGTGAGCGATCCGTGCTCGGCGCGGAGGATGAGGAGTTGCTCGAGGGTTTCGGCGACAGCAGTGGTCATGCTGAGTTCGGTCAAAACGTGCTCCTTCTTGTCTTCGAGGAAGACGGGCGCGCGGTTTTTCTCCTGCGCGCCTCTGTCGAAGATGAAAACGGCGTGAATCCAGGAGCTATTCCCCCGTGGCCGCCATAACTTAGTGACACATTGTTACAAGTCTGTAAGGCTTCGACGCCGCCGCCATTAAGCCTGGGTAAGAGGTCCCTAAGGAGCCATTCGCCCGTTCTCGACGAAAGCCTGGTGAGTCACGGGCATCAGCCCGGCGAAAAACGCCTCTACAGCCTCAGCATAGCGCCGGATCTCGAGCTGAGCGATCTCGGAATTGCGCAGCGAGACGAAGTTCATCAGGGCCCGGGCGTTGACCGTCCAGTAGAACTGGGTGTAGGCACCCACCGGCAGCACCGATCGGGCGAGCTCGCGTGCGACGCCGCGGTCGACGAGCCGCGTGTACGCCTGTAGGCCTGGTCGTAGACCGCCCGCAGCTCCTCGCGGGTCGCCTCGGCGAGCTCCTCGTCGACGGGCTCGAAGGTGTATGCGCCCGGCTTCCCGACCTGCGTGCGAACGTCCGCCGGCCTCGGGCACGTAGAAGTCGTCGGTCGCCTTCGCATACCGAAGACTGAACTCGTTGAACGAGCCAATACGGTGTCGAAACCATTCGCGGGCGACGAAGATCGGGCAGCGGATGTGGAAGCGGAACGCGTTGTGCTCGAACGGCGTGCCGTGCCGGTCGCGCATCAGGAAGCGGATCAGCCCTTCGTCGGACGTCGTCCATCTCCGTCCTTGCGGCGCGCGAACGAGACGCGGGCGGCGTTCACGACCGAGAGGTCGTCGGCGAGCGCTCCGTCGAGGCGCACGAACCCGTGGTCGAGGAGTCGAGTCGTGTTGTCGGGTGTCGTCTCGGTCACGGGCAAAGCCGGCGGACCCTAGTCCGCGCTCCCGGACAGCATCCCCCTGCGACTCCCTGGTATGCCGGCACCGTGATCAGGGTCGGCACGTCCGGCTGGTCGTACCCCTCGTGGCGCCCGGCTTCTACCCCGAGGGGATGCAGCCCGCCGATTTCCTCGCGCTTCTACGCCGAGCGCTTCGACACCGTCGAGCTGAACTCGACCGGGTACCGCCTGCCGAGCGAGGATCAGTTCCGCCGCTGGGCCGACGGCGGTACCGGACGGGTTCCGCTTCGCGGTCAAGCTCCCGCTGACCCGGCTCGACCGCGTCACGCCGTTCCTCGAGCGCGTGCTCGCGCTCGGCGACCGGCTCGGGCCGGTACGCGTCGTCGTCGAGGCCGCGCGGGACGACGGGCTCGTCTCGTTCGTCGAGGGCTCCGCGCCGCCGGGCGTCGAGCTCGCGTGGGACTTCCGCCACGAGTCGTGGGCGGCGGCGCCGAGGGACGATGGTCCGCGTCGACGACCCCGACGCCGAACCGTTCCGCTATCTGCGCCTGCGCGAGCCGCCGTACTCGGACGAGCAGCTCGCAGCGGCCGCTGCCGGCGATCCGCGACCCGGCCTACGTGTTCCTGCGGCACGAAGACGAGCCGACGGCGCCGGTCTACGCCCAGACGCTGCGCGCAACGGTTTAGATAGCCGGCCGCGGCGCTGGCGTGCGCGCGATGCGCGCCGGACTCGAGGATCTCCGTCACCTGCGACACCGCAAAGCGGAGCTCGTCGTCCGTCGTGAAGAAATGAGGACCGAAGCGAATGCCCGCGTCCGGCCGGTAGTCGCAGATGATGTCGCGGGCCGACAGCTCGGCATGGACTGCCCGGAAATCCGGGCACGGAGAAGACGACCGAGCCGCCTCGAATCGCGGGGTCGCGCGGTGAGGTGAGCTCGAACCCGGCGGCATCGACGAGGTCGACGAGCAGCGCTGTCTGCCGCATCGAGTTGGCTCGGATCCGGTCGACGCCGATCTCGCCGATGATCTCGTAGCCCGCGCTCGCTGCGTACAGCGCCGGCACGCTCGGGGTGCCCGTGAGGAATCGCGCAGCGCCCTCCGCGTAGCGCATCTCCGGCTCGAACGAGAACGGCTCGGCGTGCGCCTGCCACCCGGCGAACGCCGGCTCGAGCCGTTCGGCGACGTCCGGCCGCACGTACAGCCAACCTGCGCCCGGCCCGCCGCACAGCCACTTCACCGACCCGCCGACGCAGAACTCGACGCCGAGCGCGGTCACGTCGAGCGGAACCGTGCCCGCCGACTGGTAGGCGTCGAGGCAGACGTAGGCGCCGGCTTCGCGCGCGCGCTCGACGATCCGCTCGACCGGCTGGATCTCGCCCGACTTGTAGAGGACGTGCGAGACGGGAACGAGCAGCGTGCGTTCGTCGATCGCGTCGATCACCGCGTCGGCGTCTTCGCAGACGACCACGTCGGCGCCGAAACGCGACCATGCCTGCTGGACGTAGCGGACGGACGGAAACAGTCCCTCCTCGAAGACGATCCTGTTGCGCGGCTGCCTCAGGTCGAAGCACGAGAGGACGATCGCCTCCGCGACCGTGACGTTCTGGTGCATGACCACCGTCCCCGGCGGCGCGCCGATCACGCGGCCGAGCAGATCGCCGACCGTGAGCGGCGTCGCCCACCAGCCTTCCCCCAGGCACGGGCACCGCGTGTCGCCCACTCGTCTGCGAACACCTGCGAGCCGCCGCGCCGCCTCGGCCGGCATCGCCCCCAGCGAGTGGTTGATCAGATACGTCGTCGACTCGAGGATCGGAAAGCGGTCGCGGTAGTCGAGCAGCTCCACGTCGAGAGCTTAGAACCTCCAGACGGCGTTGCCCGTGGAGTGCGAGACCCAGGCGTGCGCCCCAGAGGCAGGACGACGATCGGGCCGGGCCCGGCAGGGAAGGTGCGGACGACCTTCGCCGCGTGCGGATCGATCACGGCGACCACGCCCGCATCGATGCACGGCACCCAGAGTTGCCCGCGCACGACCGCCGAGCCGAGCGGGTTGCGCCCGACGCGGACGCGGCCCAGCACCTTCAGCGTCGCACGGATCGACGCGCGCAACGACGTTCGTCTCCTCGCGAGACCCAGAGCGACCCGGCTGCCCCGGTCACCCAGTCGGCGCCGGGAAGAGCGACGCGAACCGGTGACGCGGTTCGTGCGCGGATCGATCCGCACGAGCTTGCCGGCGGTGTGGTCGGTGACCCAGAGCGAGCCTCCGATCGCGCTCAGGCCGTTCGGCTCGACGCCGACCTTGATCGTCTTCACCACGCGGCTGCCCGTCATACGCGAGACGGTCCCGTCGCCGGAGTTCGAGACCCACGCCGACCCGAACCCCCACGCGACGTCGTACGGCGCTGCACCGACGCGAACGGTCGCGGTGACGCGGCCCGTCGTCGCATCGATCCGCGACACGGTCGAGAGTGACGTTCGACACGGCCCACACCGCGCCCGGCGCCGACGCGAGGTTGAACACGCGGACCCCGGCGCTGATGCGTCGCAGCACCCTGCCGGACGACGGGTCGAGGCGGAGGACGTCACCGCCGTCGAGACCGCCGACCCAGACGCTGCCCCCGGCCGCCGCGAGCCCGTAGGTCGACTCGCCGGTGTCGACCTTGAGCGTCGCCGGCGCCGCGACGAATGCCCCAGCGCAGCGGCCGCTGCCAGGAGGACACGCATGCCCGGGAGTGTGACCGCGACGAAGGGCCGCGGCCACACTCGATCGGCAACTCAGATCACCGTTGCGAGGCCGCCTGAGCGGCCGGCGGCGGCAGGGGCCGCGGCGGAGGCTTCGAATCGACGAGCACCGCTGCGACGAGCAGCACCGCCATGCCGACGATGCTCTCGCCGACCAGGCTGCGCCCGATGCGCGAGCAGGAAGCCCGTATCGGCGCGGTCGAGCGCCGGCCCGATCGACGAACTGGTGGAACGCGCCCCAGAGCAGCGCGAGCGAGACCAGCGACGAGCTTGACCAGCAAGACCTGGCCGTAGCCGGTCGTCCACAGATCGCGCAGGTGCGGCAGCCGCACGATCCCGAGATACGTGCCGGCAGCGAGCACGAGCGCGATCACGCACCGTCGCCAGCTGCGAGAAGTTCGCGAACGCCGCCCGGCGAAGCTCCGGCGCGCCCGTACCAGAGCAGCACCGCCATCGTCGCCAGGCCGCCGATCCAGATCGACGCGCCGGAGAGATGCACCCAGTCTGCGATCTCGGTCTTCCACGACGAGCCCGGGTCGACGGCGTCGTGCCCCGAGACCGAGAGCCCGGCGACGAACACGAGCGAGAGCGCGAACGCGGGCACGAAGAAGACGACGCGATCGAGCAGCCACGCGAGGTAGACCAGGGCGAGAACGAGCGCGAAACCGAGCGTCATCGTCACGAACGCCTCGCCGAACCGCGTCTGCGCCATCGGCGACAGGTCGCCGTAGAGGAACCGCCCGAACGGGAGCTGCAACGCATCCTCCGCACGCAGCGAGAACGCCGCGATCCCGGCCTGCAGGCTGATCACGCAGCCGAGCCCGGCCGCGACGGCGATCTTCCGGTCGAGCGCACGCGGCACCGGCGAGCCGCCGCAGGCAGATCAGCCGGAAGCCGAGCGCGCCGATCGTGAGCGCGAGCCCGAGGAACCAGATCCAGCGCACGACGTGCCTCCGTGTCGCGTCGGGCCCCCGGCGCCGTACGCCTCGGTCGACCGGCGCGGCGGGCACGCGGACGCCGAACGTCCAGACACCCGGAGACGACGTGCGAGTCGGCCGAGATCGCCTGCCAGCGCACCGTGTACGGCCCGGCGGGCAGCTTGCCGACCGCTGCGGTCACGCTGGTGCCCTGCACGTGCGGAGGGCCCGGCGAAGTTGCTGCCCTTGTCGTTCAGCACCTTGATCGCGCCCGGCAGGATCTTGACCTCCTGGTCGAAGTGCAGCGCGGATCACGGCCGGCCCGCGCTGCAGCTCCTTCGCGAAGTGCGGCGTCGTCGACCGCAGCGTGGCGTGCGCGGATGCCGCGGCCGGGAACGCCAGCACCGACGAGCGCGACGAGGGCGAGGCGTCTCATCGGTGCGGCGCCCCGGCGAGCGGCGACAGATGGCCGAAGATGGGCGCCACGTCGCGGTCGGAGTAGAGCATCACCGCGACGACGACGATCGAGAGCGCGAAGCGCGACTGCAGCGCAGGCGACTTCGGCCGCCAGACGAGCACGAGCGGGACGATCGCCGCGAGCAGGAACGTCCACCCGAGCAGGTGGTGCAGGAACGCCGAGCGCGCGAAGAACCACGGGTTCTGCTCGTGGACGATGAACGCGATCCCCGTGACGACGAACGCGAGCGGCCACGTGAGCCGCCACAGCGGCGACTTCAGCCGGCCGTGGACGAGCCCGAGCTCCGCGCCGCCGGCGAGCATCAGCACCTCGGCCCACGACCCGTGCGCGTACATGTGGATCGCCGAGTTGGTGAAGAACGCCATCACGGGCCACAGCAGAACGCCGAGCGACGAACGCCAGGCCCGGGCCAGAGGTACTTCCGCCACGGCCGCATCCGCCAGACCTCGGAGCCGACGATCGCCTCGGCCAGCAGGCACAGCCCGACGAGCAGGATCCCCGTCGCGAACAGCCAGTGGACCATCTCAGCCTGCGGAAGCATGATGCGCCTCCATGTCGGCGAGCAGCGGCCGCGCCACGACGAGCGTGAACACGATCCCGGCGAGGATGACGAGCAGCGGCGGCTCGACGACGAGCCACCAGAAGCCCTGGTGGCGCGGGTGCAGCAGCGTGAGCCGGTAGGGCTGCAGGATCGCCCAGATCAGGCCGCCGGCGGCGGTGACCGGGCCGATGAACGAGATGACCTGAGCGCGCCGGCTGCGCCGCCGGACGTCTGAGGTCGACAGTTGGTGAGCGTACGAACCTTGCATTCCTCCTCCGCGAAAGGTCGGGAACGACACCGGGTCGCCCGCGGACGGCTGGGACGTGCCCGCGGGTCAGGCAGGCAGCGGAGGCGGCCGGACTCGAACGAGAGGCCGAAGCGGCGCCGCGGAGCGGCGTCGGCCGCTGCGCGAACGCGGCGGAGTGCGGGAACGAGGTGGGCCGTCAGGAGCCGGCGGGCGCGCTCGAGCGTGCGAGACGCGTAGTCCTCGACCTCGTGCAGCCAGCGCGCGCAGCGCCACGCGACCGCGACCAGGACCGAGACAGCGGCGAACACCGGCAGTGCGTACGTGTGGAGCCAGGGGCCGAGCACGGCCCAGCGCCCGGCGGCGGCGCTGTCGGCGTCGGAGTGCACGAGGTAGAGCAGCGAGGTGGCGACGAAGGATGCGAGCCAGACCTGGGGGAGAGCCCCGGCCGGAGCCGCGGTGTTCGGCTCTCATTGCGGTGCCCGATCGCGGCGAGCAGCCGCTCGCCGGCGCCGGTTGCAGCCCTGACGCGGACGATCCGCGCAAGCAGCGCGGCGAGCGCAAGGGCGACGACGGCCTTCAGCCCGACGAGCAGAAACGGGTAGTAGTTGGCGCCGGTCGGCGCCAGCGGCGCGACGTGGAGCGCGCGATCGACCCGCGTCGTGGCGCTGCGCCCGACGACCTCGGCGACCAGCACCAACAGAACAAATGTCGCAGTGCCCCTGCGGCGAAACATCGGACACAAAAGTCTACGCCCGGATGGGCCTCCTGCGAAGCCCGCTGCCTCAGGGGCTCCAGAAGTTCAGGCGCGTGGGCGGCCAGTAGTCCATCACGACCGGCCCGATCAGGCTCGCGCGGGGCACGGGCCCCCAGGTGCGGGAGTCGCACGAACTGCCACGGTTGTCGCCCATCATGAAGTACGACCCTTTGGGAACGTGCCAGGTGTGGTTGCGGAAGTTGACGTCCTGCGCGCGGGCGTCAGCGGTCACATAGGGCTCGTGGAGCTGCCTGCCGTCGACCCAGATGTGGGCCGAATCGTCTTCGTGGATCGTCTCGCCGGGAAGCCCGATCAGCCGCTTGACGTAGGTGCCGGCGGAGCCGCACTTCACAGCCGCCTCCTCCGGCGCGTTGAAGACGACGATCTGTCCGCGCTCCGGATCGGCGAACCGATAGCAGAGCTCGCAGGCGATCACGCGATCGGAGAATCGCGCTTCACAACCAACCGCCGGCCGCGCGCAATGGAGCGTCGGCTCCATCGACTCGGAGGGGATCCGGTACGGCTTCGCCACCTCGGCCTCGAAGACGAGGACGATCGCAACCGCGATGCCGATCGTGAGCACCCAGTCCAGCACCCTCCGCCACGGCGCCGGGATCCGGGATCTCGCCTTCGCACCGAGCACGGCGCCAAGATAGCGCCGCTCCCGCAGACCACCGCAAACGCCGGGCGCCGGCGCCGTCAGAAGCGCCAGGACAGTGTCGCTTACGTCGTCTGGGGCACCGACCAGCGGTGGCGTTTTGCGAGCACGTACGCGACGAGGCCGGCCGGCAGCGGCAGCCAGTAGCTGACGAGCCGGTAGCCGAGGGTTGCGACCGCGGCGTCGCCGGGATTCACCCCGGCGAGGGCGAGCAGCCCAACCAGCCCGGCCTCGACGAATCCGAGCCCGCCCGGAGTCGCCGGGATGAGGCTCAGCAGCTGCGCGGCGCCGTAGGCGAGCAGGACGAGCGCCGGCTCCGGCCGCAGATCGAGAGCGGCGAGGATGCAGATCAGGACGAAGTAGTCGAACGCCCACTTCCCGATCGTCGCGAAGAAGGCGACCAGGGGCTGCTCGGTGAACGCCGCTCGAATCTGATCGCGCTGCCTGATCAACCGTTCCGGGAGCGCTGCGAAGCGGTCGCCTTTTCTCACCCAGCCGGCCGCGGTGCGCACGGAGCGTCCCACGAACCGCAGCGGCTCGTCCCAGGCGAACGCGACGACGGCGGCGATCGCGAGCAGGACGAACGCGCCGGCGCCGAGGTATGCGACGTCGCGCAGTCCTCTCGGCGCGGCGGTGCCGCCGATCGCCGCGACCGCACCGACGACTGGGATCGCGAAGAGCGCCCCCGTCGTCGCAGCCAGGGTCGCTGCCAGGCCCGACGCGACGTTGGCCGCCGGGACTCCGGCCTGGACGAGGATCCCGAACTGCACGGCCGCGGCCGCGGCGCCGCCGCCGGGGATGATGCTCCCGGCCGCATTGGCCGAGAGCTGCGACGTGGCGACGGCGAACCAGCTTCGCGTCCGAAGCGCCACGCGCTGCAGGGCCCAGAGCGAGACGAAGCTCGCTGCCTCGAACAGCACGGCCGGGACGATCCAGTACGGATTGAGGCTCCGCAGCTGCGTCCACGACGAGAACACCTGCAGCAGGCTCGGCGCGAGCAGGTAGAGCGAGATCGCAGTGATGCAGAGCACCGCGACGCGCACGAGCACCTTGCGCTCGAAGCTTCTCCCGTCACTCGACGCGTCCGATCCCTCGACCTCGGCTGCCAGCTCGCCGACGTCGAGCAGGGGCGGCTGCCGGTGTGCGCCGTTCGCGCTCACGTCGCCGTGGTCGCTCATCTCATCCTCCCGCCGGACAAGGCGCCGCCGCGCGCGTCAAACCGGGTCCAATTGACGCAAACGGCTCATACCGGTGCGACCCCGTGTGCGCGACGCTTCTGTCCATGAATGACGTCTCACTTCTCGCGACCGACGCAGTCCTGTTCGAGCTTCCCTCACCCGACGACGCCGACGATCTCTCCCGGATCCTCCACGAGAGCTGCATCGCCTGGACCGAGCGTTGGGACGACGTGTGGATCGTCGGCGCAGAACTGCGAGACGACGACGACCTCGCTGCGCTGATGCGCACCGCCGAACGCTGGGTCGCCGAACGCGGCTTGGTCGCGATCCGGTTCTCCCTCGACGCGCGCGCCTACATCCTGCGCGCCGGCGAGATCGCCTGGTCGGCGGCGATTCCCTCCAAGCCCGAAACAACGTCCCTCCCCGACGGCGCGTCACCTGCCGAAGCCGCCTAAGAAGCTCTCACAGAATGACATGCGGCCGGGCGGCACAACTGCTCATGCTGTAAGAGCTTCTTCCCCCTCAGGCGGCTTCGCGCAGGTCGCGCACCCGAAACGCGAAGATGAAGGCACCGATGCCGCGCGTCAGCGCGGCGGCGCCGACCCACACGATGAGCAGGATCTGCCGGTGGCCAAAGTCCCCGGCGGCCCAGAAGCCGAGCAGCAACTCGGCGAGGCCGAGTAGGAGCACGAGCCACCACAGTTCGGCGTCCTTCCGCGTCGCGAACGCGACGATGACGGTGAACGCGCCCTTGACGATGAAGTAGAAGCTCATCACCGCCGCGAGAGCGGCGAAGGTGTTGCCGGGATGGATGAAGGCGATCACGCCGATCACGACGAGCGCCGCGGCGACGACGAGCCGGAGTGCGACCATCCAGCCGCTCTGCCCGCCCGCGAAGGCCGCCAAGATCTCATCGAGAGCGGCGGCGAGAACGATGACGCCGAAGACGATCGAGATCGCGCTCACGCTGCGCCAGTCGAAGCGGAAGACCATGATCGCGAACAGGAGCCAGGCCGTCCCGATCACCAGGAAGATCCACCACAGCCGGGTGGCTGCCTGGAACGCCTCGACGATGTGCCTGTCCTCGTCGATGCCGATCGTGGTCATCGTTGAAACCTGCCTTTCTCCTCGGAGGGTCGTCGGTCGCGCAGAGGTTACTCGCCCATCGGGGCCGGGACGAAGAGATCGAGCACGAGCGCCTGCGCCAGGGACCGTGAGACCAGCCGGCCCCTGACGCTGTTCCCTACCTGGTCGAGCCGCGGCGAGAAGACGAGCGGGCTCACGTTCGACCTGGGACCTCGCCCGATCGTCAGGCTCCGCCGAGCCCCGACTTCGCCTCGCCCCAGCGCACGGTCAGTGCGTAGAAGACGATGACGTTAAGTGCCAGCACCGTCAGCGCCCACAGTGGGTACTGCGAGCTGCCGACGAACCCGAGTTGGACGAAGACGTTCACGCCCGCGATGACGATCGTGAACCACCGTGACCAGGCCGACGCCGAGAGGAGCCCGAATCCGGCGAGCACCACGATCACGCCCCACACCATCATGATCCAGCCCCACGTCCTGAAGTCGAACAAGAGGATCTCTTCGGCGGTGACGACGAAGTACTGGCCCCGGATCACCGCGATCAGCCCCTGGAAGAAGTCGAGGCCGCCCATCACGATCATCACGATCGCGGCGAACCCGACCCATCCGGTCCAGACGCTCGACCGACCGTCGCTTCGTACCATCTGCGTTCCTCCTAGCGGTGGGTTGCCGCGCCGATTATCTGCTGATCGGCGGGCGCGACGGAGCCGCAGGAGCGACGTGCGCCCCTGCGGCTACGCGAGAAGCGGGCAGGCTATGCGAGAGCCTGCGCCTTGAGCTTGTCGAACTCGGCCTGCGTGATCGCGCCGCTGTCGAGGAGGTCCTTCGCCTTCGCGATCTGATCCGCCGAACCACCCGACGCGTCGCGCACGTACGAATCGAAGTCCTGCTGCGCTTTCTGGTTCGAATCAGCGTGCCGCTGTGCGATCCCGTCACCGTTCACGATCAGATAGACGATCAGGCCGACGAACGGGAAGAAGAAGATGAAGATCAGCCAGAGCGCCTTCTTGCCACCGGACGTGTCACGACGCCGGAAGACGTCGACGATGACGGTGAACAACATGATGAAGTAGACGACCATGAAGAAGATGACGATGAGGCTCCACAGGAACGTCAAGAAACTGGTGGCAAGAATCACGTTGGTCCTTTCCTCAGATGCGTTGGGGGGCTCCCGGCGGCTCGCCGCGACCGCGGAAAACCTACAACAACCCTGTGTTTGCAGGCTCTCTTGAGCTAAGAGATTTTCTCAGTGCACGAGGTCGCCGTGCGCAAGCGCGACCGCCTCGAGCCGCGACTTGACGCCGAGCGAGCGCAGCAGCCCACGCACGTGGTTGCGAACGGTGTCGCGACTCAAGTGCAGGTCGGACGCGATCTCGTCGGTCGAGCGGCCCTGCTCGAGCAAGCGCAAAACCTCTGACTGGCGCGGCGTGAGATCGAGTTGCGGGAGCGGAGGAGCCTCCCAATCGATGCGCGACACCTGCCCGAAGACGCCGACGACGCGGTCGCCGCTCATCAACGGCACCGAGCTGATCTGGACCCCGAGCCGCTCGCCCCCCAGCGGCGTGACCACGGAATCGAAGTCGGTGACAAGCGTCCGGCCCGCGACCTTGCGCGCGAACATCTCGCGGACGTGCCTGGTCTCCTCGTCCGCGACGAGTGATGAGAACTGGCGGCCCACGACGTCCCCGACGATGCGGCGTCCCGCTGCGTTGACCCAACGGACGACGCCGGCCGGATCCAGCACGTAGGCCGGGATGCTCACATGCTCGAGCGCGACTTCGAGGTCGGCGCTGATTGCCGCAAGCTCTGGCACGGTCCCGAGTCTGCCAGGATGCACAGATGCCCGGTAACGAGGAGACGACCGGAGCGCCCGCGCCGCTGCCGACGCGTCGCGACCCACAGGCAGGCCGCCGGCCGGAGGACATCGCGGTCGGGGCCGTCGTCTTCGGAGCCCGGATCGGCGTCCGGGCCGGGCGTGTGGCGATCCTCCCCCTCCGCGTCGCAGGGCGGATGGTGGGGACGAGCCGGGTCGAACGGGCAACCGGCGCGCTCGGGAGCGACGGGAAGGCGGCGTCGGCACAGGGTCGCGCCCTGGTCGAGACCGCCGTCGATCGCACCCTCGCCGGCCCCCTCCCGGAAGCATTCGCGGAGAAGCTCGTCGAGCACCACGTCGTCGAACGCATCGTCGCGGACGTGATGCAGCAGATCGACATCGATGCGCTGGTGACCGAGGTCCTTGCGGACGAGCGCACGCGCGAGCAGTTCGAACGTGCGCTCGCCAACCCGGCCCTCGAGCGCCTCGCCGTGTCGGCTGTCGACAGTCGCCTCACGGGCGAGGTGGCCGATCGACTGCTCAGCAGTCCGCAGGTCCGCGCGGCACTCGCACGGCAGACGACGTCGATGGCGGGCGCGCTCGTCGGAAAAATCCGCGAACGGTTGCGGCAGTTGGACGAGCGGCTCCTTCCCCGAGAGTCGCCAGATCCCAACCTGCACTACGGCGGCATCGCGACGCGTGGGGTTGCCATCACGATCGATGCACTGCTCGCGCAACTCGCCGTCCTCGTGCTGGGCGGTGTGATCGCGCTCGTCGCCTCGCTCGCCGGCGGCCTCGGGTCGAACTGGCTGGTCGATGCGCTCCTCGGTGCCGGGTGGTTCATCGTCGTCGCCGCGTACTTCGTCTTCTTCTGGACGCTCGCCGGAGAGACGCCCGGAATGATCCTGATGCGGCTCCACGTGACCGACTCCCGTGGCGAACCGCCGTCGTTTCCGCGTTCTGCTGTCCGGTTCGTCGGGCTGATCCTCTCGATCATTCCGCTGTTCGCCGGCTTTCTGCCGATCCTCTTCGATGCGCGGCGGCGAGGGCTGGCCGACTTCCTCGCCGGCACGACCATTCGCGCGCAGCAGTGAGCTGGTCCGGGCGAACGCACTGGCGCCCCGGCGCCCGGGTGGCACGCCTCAAGTCGAGTCATGGCTACGGCTGGGTGCTCCTGCTCGTGATGATCACGTTCTTCTACGCAGCATCGACGCCCGATCGACAGTGGAGTCGCGGCGTGCTCGTTCTCATCGAGGCCGCGACCCTGACGCTTGCCATCTGGACATCGGGTCTCTCGCGCGACTTCAGGATCGCGGGGATCATCGCGGCGGTCGGTCTCGTCGGCTTCGTCCTGTCGCTGACGGACAACGGAACCGGGTTCGTCGGGGCCGTCTGGATCGTCAACATCGTGCTCGCGTTCGGGACGGTGGTCGCGATCGGCGTCGGGATCGTCGACCAGGGCCAGGTCAACCAGCAGTCGATCACGGGGGCGGTCTGCGTCTACGTCCTGCTCGGGATCCTGTTCATGTTCGTCTACGGCGCGGCAGCGGCGCTCGGCTCGGGGCCGTTCTTCGCCCAGGGGACCGATGGTACGACGTCGCTGCGCCTCTACTTCAGCTACGTCACCCTCGCCACGCTCGGTTACGGCGACTACACCCCAGCAGGGAACTTCGGGCACACGGTTGCCGTGCTCGAGGCCCTCATGGGCCAGATCTATCTCGTAACCGTGGTCGCGCTGCTGGTCGGCAACCTCGCAGGGTTGAGCCGGAGGGTCAACGCTGCCCGCAACGCCGGCGACGGCGACGGCTAGCGAGGAACCTCCCGCGGTCCCTGGTAGTTTCGACGCGATGGGCAACCTCGAGCGTCTCTCGGAGAAATATCGCTCACATCACAGCGCCCGAGACGAGTTCGTCTTCGGCGCCGACGAGCGCGCCACGCTGTTCGGCAGGCTCGTCGGTGGTCCGGGGCTACGCGTCCTCGACTTCGGCTGCCGAACCGGCGCCCTCACTCAGCACTACGCGACGGGTAACGACGTCGTCGGTATCGACGTCGACGAGGGAGCCCTCGCCAGGGCGCGAGAACGACTCGGGATCGAGACGCTCTGGGCCGACATCACGGATGAGCTCCCGATCGAACCCGAGACGTTCGATGTCGTCGTCGCCGGAGAGGTTCTCGAACACGTGGCCGACCCGTCGGCGGCCGTCGCCAACGCCTATCGCGCCCTCCGTCCCGGCGGCCGGTTCGTCGGCTCGGTCCCGAACGCCTTCCGCCTGAAGTCCCGCCTCCGCTATCTGGCGGGCAGGCATCCCGAGACGGACAAGACGCACCTTCAGCAGTTCACTCCGAACGATCTTCGCGCGCTGTTGTCCTCGAGGTTCGACGACGTGTCGCTGTCCTTCGCGGTCGGTCGCTACAAGCGGATCCACCCGCAGTTGATGGCCCGCGTCCAGGTGTTCCGGGCGCGCAAGTCCTGAACAGGCTCAGTCAGGCGGCGCGTAGTGCCGAGGCGGGCTGCGGGCACCCCTGCGACCTACAGCGACACCGGCTCCGCGAAGTGTCACGGATCGGCGAGCTGAGTAGCTCTTGAAAGACCGAGACGCGCGCCAAACGGCGGGCGGGGCGACCGCTCCGCTCGTCGTGGCCACGCGCTGCGCCGTCGTCCATCTTGACCGACGCGGTTCACCGGTCTGCAACCCGGCAGCGGTACCGGATTCTGGATCGTTGTATGGGGCAGGCATCGCCAACAGAGAGGGGGTCTGATCGTGAGACGAGTGGGACTGTTCGTCTTGCTCACGATTGTCGTGCTCGGAGGTGCGGCGTGGGTTGGTGCCGCTGCACGCGCCGGCGGGTCGAGTTACTTCACGCCCGGGAACCTGCTCGTCAGCCGCAGCGTCTACGGCGGCGACTCGGGGAACGTTCAGATCGGGATGAAGCTGCCGCCGGGCTGCACGACCGGCTGCGTCACCGCGATCGCCGACGGCACCTATCCGTAGCGTCTTCAACAACGACACTGTCGACGCGCAGCTTCGGCGTCACCTCGCAGATCTTCCTCGACCAGATCACGCCGTCGGCGACGCTCGTCAACTCGCTCGAGGTGCCGAACAGCACCAGAACGGCGTGCCGCCGACGAAGGATCAGATGGTCACGAGCTTCTCGCTCGAAGTCCGAGCTCGCGCTGAACCTGTCGACCGACGGCCAGCGGCTCACCTTCATGGGCTACCTCGCGCCGGTCAACGCGATCGACGTCTCGAACTCCAACACGCCCGGCGTGGTCGATCCGACCAATCCGGTGCCCGGCACGTACTACCGGGTCGTCGGCGAGCGTCGACAGCAACGGCAAGTTCCGCTTCACCGAAGACCAACGCCTACAGCGGCAACAACGGCCGCGCCGCGATCCTGAATGACAGCGCGGCGCCAACGTCTATCTACACCGCCGGCAACGCCGGCAACGGCGGCAATCCGCAGCCGGACGGCGTCATCATCGGGGCGGGCGCGCAGATCATCGATCCCGAGGCGAAGGCGCTCGATGCGCGCAGACCCCGGGTGACCCGACGCCGGTCGGCAGCTTCAACATCACCCAGCTCGGCGACAAGGCCGACAAGTCGGCAAGGACACCAACTTCCGCGGCCTGACGATCTTCAACAACGTCGTCTACTTCACCAAGGGCAGCGGCGGCAACGGCGTCAACACGGTCTACTTCATCGACACCACCGGCACGGCCTGCCCGCAACGGCGTCGGCCTGCCCGGCGCCGGGCGCGAGCTGCCGACCTCGCCGATCGCCTACGACGCCGTCGCAGCTGTCAGACGCGCAGGGCGTGACGCCGACAACATGTGCATCCTGAAGGGCTTCCCGACCGCGCTGCAAGACGCACAGACCGTCGTTCCCGTTCGGCATCTGGTTCGCCAACGCCGACCACGCTCTACGTCGCCGACGAGGGCAACGGCGACAACACCTTCTCGACCGCGACCGGCACCTACACCGACGCCGGCCGCGCAGACCGACCGCCGGCCTGCAGAAGTGGGTGTTCAACGCCGCGACGGCAGCTGGACCCTCGCCTACACGCTCGCAGACGGGCCTGGACCTCGGCGCGCCGTACACCGTCCCCGGCTACCCGACCGGCAACAACGCCGCCACCGGCCTGCCGTGGTCGCCCGCCACCGACGGCCTGCGCAACATCACCGGCCGCGTCAACGGCGACGGCACGCGTCACCATCTGGGCCGATCACCTCCACCGTCAGCGGCAACGGCGACCAGGGCGCCGACCCGAACAAGCTCGTCGCGATCACCGACGACCCGCCCGCAGCTGCCCCAGCGGCAGGTGAGAGCTTCACGACGACGGACAGCGCGGCCTCGGGCGAGGTCCTCCGCGGCGTCTCCTTGACGCCCGGAAGCACTCCCTAGCCGCACCGGCCGGGTCGGGCCACTCCGACAGGAGCAGGCCCGACCCGGCTAACGGGTGGAATGATCTGTCTGCACGTGGAGGAGTCTCGTTCAGGTCGGGTCGCCTGGGCGCACGAGGCCGGTCTCGTAGGCGAGGACGACCGCCTGGACGCGGTTCCGAAGCTCGAGCTTCTGGAGGATGCTGGCGACGTGCGTCTTGACGGTGTGCTCGCTGACGACGAGCTCGGCGGCGATCTCGGCGTTCGAGCGGCCGCGCGCGACGAGGCGAAGCACCTCCTGCTCGCGCGCGCGTCAGCTCGGCGAGCGCGCGCGGACGCCGGCGGCGCCGGGCGTGCGAACTGCTCGATCAGGCGGCGTGTGACCGACGGCGAGAACAGCGAGCCGCCGTCGGCGACGACGCGGACGGCGGCGACGAGCTGCTGCTCGGGCGCGTCCTTGAGCAGGAAGGCGCTCGCGCCGGCGCGCAACGACTCGTAGACGTACTCGTCGAGGTCGAACGTGGTCAGCACGAGCACGCGGGCGGGCGGATCGAGCGCGGTGACCCGGCGGGTCGCCTCGATGCCGTCGAGCCCCGGCATGCGGATGTCCATCAGCACGACGTCGGGCTTGCAGCTCGCGTGCTTGCTCGACCGCCTCGCGCCCGTCGGCGGCCTCGCCGACGACGTCGATGTCGGGCTCGGCGCGGAGGATCATCCGAAACCCGGCGCGGACGAGGCCCTGGTCGTCGGCGAGCAGAACGCGGATCATCGGGCGGACAGCGGCAACCGGGCGCGAACTCGGAAGCCGCCTTCGGGGTTCGCGCCGGCTTCGAGTTCGCCGCCGTAGACGCCGACGCGCTCGCGGAGCCCCACGAGCCCTTGGCCGGAGCCACCGCCGTTGCCGTTCCCGGATCCGTCGTCGACGACTTCGAGCTCGAGCGCGTCCGCGCCGTAGCGGACGAGACCGTCGCGCGTGCGGGCCCGGCGTGCTTGAGCGCGTTCGTCAGCGCCTCCTGGACGATCCGGTACGCCGACACGTCGATGCTCGGCGGAAGCTCGACCGGTTCGCCCTCGACGCGCACCTCGACCGGGAAGCCCCGCCGCAGCGACCTCCGCGGCGAGATCGTCGAGACGTCCCAGGCCGGGCTGCGGCGCAAGCGCCGCCCGCTCGTCGGCGGCACGCAGCATGCCAAGCAGCCGCCGCATCTCTGCGAGCGCCTGCTCGCCGGCGTGCTCGATCGCGTCGAGCGCCGCCCTCGTCTCGTCGGGATCCTCGCTGAGCATGCGGCGACCGCCGCGCGCCTGCAGGACGATCACGCTGATCGCGTGCGCGACGACGTCGTGCAGCTCGCGCGCGATCCGCGCCCGCTCGTCGGCGATCGCCTCCGCCGTCCGCGTCTCGTGCTCGTCGACCAGCACACGCTCGCGCTCCGCGCGGTGGCGGAACAGCCGGCCGGCGACGATCGGCGCGCCGAAGAAGACGATGAAGAAGGCGATGTCGCCGAAGCCGACGGGCTGGCCCGGCTCGATCGCCGCGAGCGGGATCGCGGCCAGCGGTGATGACGACCGGCCGCGATGAGCGTCCGGCCGCGCGCCCACCTGCCCGGCCGAGTAGAGCGCGACGATGAACCCGACGAGGAAGATCCCCGCCTCGGCGAGCCCCTTGACCGCCGTGTTGTCGAGCTCGATCACCGCCAGGCCGGCGAGCAGCGGCACGAGCGGGAAGCGCCGCCGGACGAGCAGCGACGCCGCGAACCCGAGCGCCGCGAGCGCCGCCGGCTCCCGGCGGTGCACGTCCGCCTCGAACGAGACCTCGGCGACGTAGACGACGGCGACCACCACCGCCAGCACGACGTCGCCGTACACCCTCAGCAACCCGACGCATGCCCCGACGATAGACGCGTCCCTCGGCGGCCGCATCGGCCGTGCGAGCGAGACGCGCGGCGCGAAGATCGCTCGCGCGAGCGAGACCGAACCGCCCCCTCCGCCGATGCGCGAACCGCCTCCGCGCGCGAGCCTTGACGCATCGACCAAGGAGGAGCCGAGATGCTTCAACGAACCGCCGCACGCTCGCGATCGCTCTCGCTCTCGCCATCGCCATCTCTGTGCCGGCCGCGCTCGCCGGCACGCAGACGCTCACGAAGGCGCAGGTGATCAAGCGCGGCAGCGCGATCTGCCGTGCAGCCGA
>CAVQKS010000013.1:0-380576 GCA_963713155.1 uncultured Thermoleophilia bacterium | reverse complement strand
AGCGCTTCAGTAGGTCGAGCAGTCATCACCGGGCGCGAGGCCGCCGGCGCAGTCCTGATCGTCAGATTGAGCGCCGAATCACCGCTCGCGCTCGCGGCCGCCGACTTCCATCGGCGCGTATCGCGCGAACCAGCCGTGGCGGCACGATCGCGAGCAACTGCGTGTGCGCCGCCTTCACGCCGCGGAGGTAATTGACCTGCCTCAGGTTGTGGACGTAGTAGACGACGTAGTCGAAGGCGTTCAGCCTGGTGAGGCGCACGGCCTCGCGCGGCGTCTGGGCGATCACCGCACACGTGCGCAACGTCGAGGTCGAGCCGGGGCAGGCTCCGGGCCGCAGGGAGCCGCGTGCGGCGATCACGAGCATGCCGGAATGGGCGGCTCGGTCGGTGACCTTCGCGAGAGCTTTCGGTGACAGCGCTGAAGCGTTGACCACGAGCGCCTGGATGCCGCGGCGCCGGAGCCACTGGAGCTTCTCGACCTTCACGGACGACACCTTGCCCGCGCTCACGCCGAGCGCCCACAGCTTGGGCTGCTGGGATGTTGCGGCTTTCTCGGCGGCGGGACTGGGGGTGACGACGAAGGCTGCGAGCAGCCCGGCGACACAGGGGACCATGAGTAGGCCCCAACGGTGACGCCTGCAAGGGAGTGCGGCTCTCCTCATTGCACGGCTCCTGTTCTTTAGATGGGCGAGGTATCGGTGCACAGGGGGATGCCCTCATCACCCGTTGGAGGGATGGCGAGGGGGCTTGACCGACAGTCAGCGCTCCCTGTTTCCGCTCCGCCGGAAACTCAAACGACCGGATCTCTGGCTGGCTCCTAGCAGTGCGCGGCGGCCGAACCTCCCCAAACGGTCAGTACCGCTCCGCCGATGGGTATTTCAAACCCTGGTCTGGCCTCGTAAAGAGCGTGATCCTAGGGTTGAGGAGCGGGAAGGGGAGGTCCCGACTTGTGGAGAGGAGCGTTGCGGCAATGGGTCGGGTGAGATCACGCCCGGACGGCTCGTCGTCTGGGAATCGTTACGCATGTGGATGGTCGGGCCCGGGGCGATGATGGGCCTCGACCTCAAGACGGGGCTGCACGAGCGCACGGTCGCGCTCCCGGAATCCCGGACGGCGCATCAGCGCTCGCGGGCCGATGCGCTGACCGCTCGGCGCCGCCGCGGCTGGCTCATCAAGCGCGCGCTCCTGAGCGCAGACATCGTGGGCCTGCTGCTTGCGTACTTCCTCGCCAAGCTGATCGTCTCGGGCGCAAGTTCGACGGATCCACCGTTGGAGATCGGGGTGCTCACGCTGGCGATTGCCGCGTGGATCATCGGCGCCAAGATGAACGGGCTCTACGAGCGCGACGAGGAGCGTGTCGACCACTCGACGGTCGACGAGGTCATCGGGGTCTTCCACCTCGTGACGCTCGGTGCATGGTTGTACTTCATCGCGGCCTGGGCCGTCCGCGCGGACAACCTGCATGTCGCGCGGCTCGTCAGCTTCTGGCTGTTGGCCGTTCTGTTCATCACCTCGTTCCGTGGGCTCGCCCGTGCTGCCGCGCGGCGCAGCCCGCTGTATCTCCAGAACACGATCATTCTCGGGGCCGGTCATATCGGGCAGCTCGCCGCCCGCAAGCTCATGCAGCACCCGGAGTACGGCATCAACCTCGTCGGATTCGTCGACGCGAATCCACGAGAACGTCGGCCCGAGCTCGAGCACCTCGCGCTGATCGGCGGACCGGAGCAGCTCGACGAGGTCATCTCGCTCTTCGACGTCGAACGCGTGATCATCGCCTTCTCGGAGACCACGCATGACGAGCTGTTGGACACGATCCGCGAGCTCCGGAAGCACGACGTCCAGATCGACATCGTTCCGCGACTGTTCGAGATCGTCGGGCCGAAGGCCGGCATCCATACGCTCGAAGGGCTCGCGCTCGTCAGCCTCCCGCCTGCGAGCGTCTCCCGCTCGTCGATGCTGCTCAAGCGCGCGGTGGACTACATCGTTGCGGTGCCGATGCTCATTCTGCTCGCCCCGCTGATGGCGGTGATCGCGATCTGCATCCGCCTCGACTCGCGCGGGCCGGTGCTGTTCCGGCAGAGCCGACTCGGCTACGAGATGCGGCCCTTCACCGTGCTCAAGTTCCGGACTATGCGGGCCGACACGGATCCGGACGTGCACCGCCGCTACATCGAGACCACCGTGACGCACCAGGCCTCGCCGAACTCGAACGGGCTCTACAAGCTGGATCGCTCCGACTCGGTCACGCGGGTCGGCCGCTTCCTCAGGAAGACGAGCCTCGATGAGCTGCCGCAGCTCTTCAATGTCCTCGCCGGCGAGATGTCGCTCGTCGGCCCGCGGCCGTGTCTCGACTACGAGACGGAGGGCTTCGCCGAGCACCACTTCGAGCGGTTCCTCCTCCCGCCGGGTCTGACAGGGCTCTGGCAGGTGACGGCGCGCGCCCGTTCGACGTTCGGCGAGGCACTCGACATGGACGTCGCCTATGTCCGTGGGTGGTCGATGAGCCTCGATCTCCGTCTGATCCTCAAGACCCCGTTCTCGCTCCTTCGCATGCGAGCCACGGCATGAAGCCGGCGATCTTCCCACGCGAGCTCTCCTCCGAGCCGGTGCGGATCGGCGTCGTCGGCCTCGGCTACTGGGGGCCGAACCTGATCCGCAACCTGAACGAGCTCGGACGGCGCCGACCTCCGTTGGATCTGCGACCTCGACCAGTCGCGTCTGGACACATTCGGCAAGCGGTATCCGACCGTCCGCTGCACCCGCGACTTCGACGACCTCTTGAACGATCCCGAGCTCGACGCCGTCGCGATCGCCACGCCGGTCTCGACGCACTACCCGCTCGGGCTCGCCGCCCTCCGCGCGGGCAAGCACGTGTTCATCGAGAAGCCCCTCGCGGCATCCGTCGCCGAGGCCACCGAGCTCGCGACCGTCGCGGGCGAGCGCGGGCTGACCCTGATGCCGGGCCACACGTTCCTCTACAGCCCTCCGGTGAACGCAATCCGCGACCTCATCCACTCCGGTGAGCTCGGCGACATCTATTTCATCTCGACGAGCCGTGTGAACCTCGGGCTGCATCAGGCCGATGTCAGTGTTGCCTGGGACCTGGGGCCGCACGACTTCTCGATCCTCTGCTACTGGCTCGAGGAGACGCCGACCCATCTCTCGGCGATGAGCCGAAGCTGCATCTTCCCCACCATTCCCGACATCGCGTTCATCAACCTCGAGTACGAGCAAGGCGCGATCGCACACGTCGAGCTCTCCTGGCTGGCGCCGAGCAAGCTGCGCCGTACGACGATCGTCGGCTCACGGAAGATGGTCGTCTACGACGACGTGAGCAACGAGCCTGTGAGGATCTTCGACTCGGGCGTGATGCTCAACGACCCGCAGACGTTCGGCGAGTTCCGGCTCTCTTATCGGACGGGCGAGATCGTGTCGCCGGCGGTGCCCCCCGCGGAGCCGCTTCAGCTCGAGATGGCGGATTTCTGCGACGCCGTTCGCACCGCCGCCACCCCTCGATCCTCGACGGAGCTCGGCGTCGAAGTTGTACGGATGGTCGAGGCGGTCGACGTTTCGCTTGCGTCCGGTGGAGCACGCGTTCCGCTCGGCGACGGCTCCGTGGTCGCTGCCTGACAGACGACCGCCTTTAATACGAAGGATGCTGAGCCCGCTCGAGATCGCGGCCGGTTTCCCTTTGCCCGGTGGAGCGCAGATTCCCGGCCCGATCCCCTCTCGTCTCGAGCCGCGGGCCGCACTGGCCGCGTGCATGGTGGCGCCGTTGTCGCGGCCGCCGTGCATCGTCAGCTTCTCGGGCGGACGCGATTCGTCGCTCGTGCTGGCGCTCGCGGTCGACGTTGCGCGGCGCGAAGGGCTGCCGCTTCCCGTCCCGGTCACCGTGCGGCCCTCCGGCGATGCGGACCCAGAGGAGGACGAGTGGCAGGAGCGGGTCGTCGAACACCTCGGTCTCGACGACTGGGTCCGCGTAGGGATCGGGGAGGGGCTCGACTGCATCGGCCCGCAGGCGCAGCGCACGCTTGCTCGAGCACGGGATCCTCTGGCCCGCGAACGTGCACTTCCATCTTCCCCAGTTCGAGCGGGCCGCCGGCGGGTCGGTGCTCACCGGGGTCGGCGGCGACGAGGTCTTCTCGACCTCGGGATGGTCTCGCATCCTGCTCGTCCTCGCCCGCGGGGCACGCCCGGAACCGCGGGACGCCCTGCGGCTGGCCGGGGCGCTGGCGCCGACGGCCGTGATGAAGCGCGTCGTCATCGCGCGCAGCGAGGTCGAGCTGGACTGGCTTCGGCCCGTCGTCCAACGCGAGGTGATCGCCGGTCTCGCAGAGGAAGCGGCTGCAGAGCCCCTGCGGTGGCGGCGTCGCTTCAGCTGGCTGCTCGGACTCCGCTATCTCGAGGTCGGGACGCGTGGTCTGGACGTGCTTGCAGCAGACTGGGACGTCCAGATGCACCACCCGCTCCTCGACCCAACCTTCGTCGGGACGCTGGTTGGGCTGCCGCCAGAGCGGCGCTTCCGTGATCGCACGGAGGCGCTGACGAAGCTCTTCGCGGATCTGCTGCCGGCGGGCCTCGAGTCGCGTACCTCGAAGGCGGTGTTTGCCGAAACGCTCTGGGGCGGTCCGAGCCGGGCTTTCGCGATGGCGTGGGACGGCTCGGGGGTCGATCCCGAGATCGTCGATGCCGACGCGCTACGTCGTCGCTGGCAGGTGGACGGCACGCCAGGGCCCCACACCCTGCTCCAGTCGCTCTGGCTCGAGGCCGAACGCGCGCGTCAAGCATCTGCAAGCACGCCCAGCAACAGTTCGAGCGTGGCCGGCAAGGATTCCCATGACCGAGGGCGCCGTAGCTCCCAGGCCGGCAGCGCACTGAACTGAAGGAAGGCAGCCGGGTCGCGGGGCGGCACGCGGAGGCTGCGGTTGCGAAAGAGCCCGGCCAGCGTCTCGGAAGGCGGTAGTCGTCGCATCTCGAGGTCGTCGGACCACTGCGCGAAGACGAACCCTCCGAGCGTCAGGGGACGGTCGAGCGGCTCGAGCTGCAGCCGCCAACGTTCCCGCGCTCCCGCGAGGCCGATCTCGTCTCCGACGCCGAGCGCGGCGGCGGCATCCTCGCGCAGGTCGACCGTCCTCGGGCCGGCGAACACACTTTGGCCGCCGACGACAAGGACGTCGTCGCAGACGACATCCGTACCCGCGAGCGCGAGGGCGGCGAGCAACGAGCTCTTGCCGCCGAGCCGGTCACCGACGATGCCCCAGACCGTGCTCCCGAGGGCGATCGCGCCGGCGTGGACGCTCTCTCTTCCGTGCCAATGCGCGCAGACCGCCGCCACGGGCGCCAGGAACGGGTGGACGAGCTCCTCGGCCGACAGCTGCGCGGGCACCGTGTAGCGCGCTCGCCCGGGGTCGCGGTCCAGTTCGATCCAGCCTCCGGTCCGGAGCCTGATGCGGGAATGGTCGTCGTCGACGAACTCTTCATCGGCGTCGAGCCGACCGATCCCGACGGCGATCTCGACGACCGGCCAGCTCGCCGCGGCGGAAACCAGCACGGAGTCGGCTCCTCGCACGCCGACGATGCGCAATCCGTACGCACCGAGCGAGAATTTTGTCTGTGTGGTGGTCGAACTGGACATAGGTCTGGTTGCACTTGTGCCGAGCGACTGTATGTTCCGAGCATGGATGCAGAAGCCACAGGGAACCAGGGGGGAACGCTCTACGAGGCTCCGACGCTGCACGTGCTCGGCACGGTCGGGGACCTGACGGAGACGTGCATCCTTGGGAAGAAGCTGGGCCAGCCGGACTACATGTTCCACATTCCGGCGCCCATCTCCAACTGCTCAGCGTAGATACGCCCGGATAGCCCGTTTGGGCTTGCTCGTCGACGACCGCGCGCGCGGCCGCGGTGGGCGTGTGCGCTGGTAGATCCTCGCTACTACCGCTCCTTCGTCGCGAAACCCACCCGACGAGAGGGTTGTAGCGCCGAGCCCACCAGGCGCCATCATGTGAGGAGCGGTTCCGTGCCGGTGGCGGCCGCATCGGGGGATAGAAGGGGCGGGCGATGAAAACACACTCCAAGCACGCAGGGCCGAAGGCTCGTTCGGTGCGCAGGTTGATTCTCTGCGCGCTCGCCGTCCCGATCCTTTTCCTCGCGCAAGCCGCAGCGCCCGCCCAAACGGCGACGGGCCCGTCGGGGTTGGTGGCGGCGTATGGGTTTGATGCGGGGTCGGGGACGGCGGTGGCGGATCAGTCGGGGAACGGCAATAACGGGACGGTCGCGAACACGACCTGGGCGGCGACCGGCAAGTACGGCAAGGCGTTGCAGTTCAACGGCACCAGCTCGCTCGTGACGATCCCCGACGCCGCCTCGCTGCACCTGACGAGCGGGATGACGCTGGAGGCGTGGGTCGACCCGTCGACCGTCAACGGCAACTGGCGCGACGTGATCTACAAGGGCAACGACAACTACTACCTGGAGGCGACCTCCAGCAACGCTTCGAAGCCCGACGGCGGCTTGATCGCCGGCGGCAGCTACGGCGACGCGTACGGCACCGCCGCCCTGCCCGCCAACACGTGGTCGTATCTGACCGAGACCTACGACGGCGCCACCCTGCGGCTGTATGTGAACGGCACCCAGGTCGCTTCGACCGCCCACACCGGGGCGATCAGCACGTCGACCAACCCGTTGCAGATCGGCGGCGACAGCCTGTACGGCCAGTTCTTCGCCGGGATGATCGACGAGGTCCGGATCTACAACACCGCCCTCACCGCCACCCAGATCCAAGCCGACCAGACCACCCCGGTCACGCCCGGCCGGGCCGACGTTTTCGGTTGGCGGGTCGGTGTCGGGGTTGTCGGGGACGGTGGTGTTGCAGGACAACGGCGGCGACAACCTGTCGGTGTCCGCGAACGGGCCGTTTACGTTCGCCACCCAGCTGGCGTCGGGGGCGGCTTACAGCGTGACGGTGAAGACGAATCCGTCCGGCCAGACGTGCACGGTGGCGAACGGGTCGGGAACGGTCGGCTCGGCCAACGTGACCAACGTCGCGGTTAGCTGTACGACGGTGCCGACGTTTTCGGTCGGCGGGTCGGTGTCGGGGTTGGTCGGGGACGGTGGTGTTGCAGGACAACGGCGGCGACGCCCTGTCGGTGTCCGCGAATGGGCCGTTCACGTTCGCGACCCAGCTGGCTGGTGGCGCGGCTTATAGCGTGACGGTGAAGACGAATCCGTCCGGCCAGACGTGCTCGGTGGCGAACGGGTCGGGGACGATCGGGTCGGCCAACGTCACGAACGTCGCGGTGAGCTGTACGACGGCGCCGACGTTTTCGGTCGGCGGCAGTGTGTCGGGGTTGTCGGGGACGGTGGTGTTGCAGGACAACGGCGGCGACGACCTGTCGGTGTCCGCGAACGGGCCGTTTACGTTCGCGACCCAGTTGGCGTCGGGATCGGCGTACGGCGTGACGGTGAAGAGAACCCGTCCGGCCAGACCTGCACGGTCTCGGGCGGCTCAGGGACGGTCGGCTCGGCGAACGTCACCAACGTCGCCGTGACGTGCACGGCCACGCCCATGTTTTCGGTCGGCGGGTCGGTGTCGGGGTTGGCGGGCACGGTGGTGTTGCAGGACAACGGCGGCGACAACCTGGCGGTGTCCGCGAATGGGCCGTTCACGTTCGCGACGGCGTTGGCGTCGGGGGCGGCGTATGCGGTGACGGTGAAGACCAACCCGACCGGCCAGACCTGCACCGTGTCGAATGGGTCGGGAACAGTCGGTTCGGCGAACGTCACCAACGTCGCCGTCACCTGTGCGGCGGCGACGGGCCCGTCGGGGTTGGTGGCGGCGTATGGGTTTGATGCGGGGTCGGGGACGTCGGTGACGGATCAGTCGGGGAACGGCAATAACGGGACGGTCGCGAATACGACCTGGGCGGCGACGGGCAAGTTCGGGAAGGCGTTGCAGTTCAACGGGACCAGCTCGCTCGTGACGATCCCCGATGCCGCCTCGCTGCACCTGACCAGCGCGATGACGCTGGAGGCGTGGGTCGACCCGTCGACCGTCAACGGCAACTGGCGCGACGTGATCTACAAGGGCAACGACAACTACTACTTGGAGGCGACCTCGAGTAACGCTTCGAAGCCCGACGGCGGCTTGATCGCCGGCGGCAGCTACGGCGACGCGTATGGCACCGCTGCCCTGCCCGCCAACACGTGGTCGTATCTGACCGAGACCTACGACGGCGCCACCCTGCGGCTGTATGTGAACGGCACCCAGGTCGCTTCGACCGCTCACGCCGGGGCGATCAGCACGTCGACCAACCCGTTGCAGATCGGCGGCGACAGCCTGTACGGCCAGTTCTTCGCCGGGATGATCGACGAGGTCCGGATCTACAACACCGCCCTCACCGCCACCCAGATCCAAGCCGACCAGACCACGCCGGTCACTCCGGCCGGGCCGACGTTTTCGGTTGGCGGGTCGGTGTCGGGGTTGCCGGGACGGTGGTGTTGCAGGACAACGGCGGCGACGACCTGTCGGTGTCCGCGAACGGGCCGTTTACGTTCGCCACCCAGCTGGCGTCGGGGGCGGCTTACAGCGTGACGGTGAAGACGAATCCGTCTGGCCAGACGTGCACGGTGGCGAACGGGTCGGGAACAGTCGGCTCGGCCAACGTGACCAACGTCGCGGTTAGCTGTGCGACGGTACCGACGTTTTCGGTTGGCGGGTCGGTGTCCGGGCTGGTCGGGGACGGTGGTGTTGCAGGACAATGGCGGCGACGACCTGTCGGTGTCCGCGAACGGGCCGTTCACGTTCGCGACCCAGCTGGCTGGTGGCGCGGCTTATAGCGTGACGGTGAAGACGAATCCGTCCGGGCAGACGTGCTCGGTGGCGAACGGCTCGGGGACGATCGGGTCGGCCAACGTCACCAACGTCGCCGTGAGCTGTACGACGGCACCGACGTTCTCGGTCGGCGGGTCGGTGTCCGGGTTGGCGGGCACGGTGGTGTTGCAGGACAACGGCGGCGACGACCTGTCGGTGTCCGCGAACGGGCCGTTCACGTTCGCGACCAAGTTGGCGTCGGGATCCGTGTACGGCGTGACGGTGAAGAGCAACCCGACCGCCCAAACCTGCACGGTCTCGGGCGGCACAGGGACCGTCGGCTCGGCGAACATCACCAGCGTTGCGGTCGCTTGCTCGGACACGACCGTGTCGACGGGCTCGGATGATTTCAACCGCGCGAACGGTGGGCTGGGCTCGAACTGGGCCGCCGTCACTGACGGCGGCTTGACGATCTCGTCGCAGGCGGTGCTCGGTTCGAGCGCGACGGCCGGCGACATCCGCGTCGGTGAGACGTATCCGGGTGATCAGTCGTCCCAGATCGAGGTGACCTCGACGCAGCTGACCGGTGGGCAGTGGATCGGGCCGGCGGTGCGGATGCAGAACGGCGGCCAGAACATGTACCTGGGGATCTACTTCTGGAACAACGGAAACCAGCAACTCCAGCTCTACAAGCGCAGCGCCGGGACGTGGATCCAGCTTGGGAGCTCCTCGAACTCCGGAGCGCTGGCTGCCGGCACGCAATTGCAGCTGACGGCGGTCGGTTCGACGATCTCGTTCCTCGTGAATGGGGTTGTGCGGATCAGTGCCACTGACAGCAGCATCGCCGGCGGGGCGCCCGGGATCATGACCTTCGGCGCTGCGACGGGTGACAACTGGGTGGGAGCGACCGCCACCGCCTCGAGCGTCCCGACGTTCCAGATCACGTACACCGGGACTGACGCGAATGGCGTCGCGTCCTACAGCGTCGTCTCTGCCGACAACGGCTATGGGCCGCAGGTGGTGCGGGTGCTGGCGCCCACCAACCCAGCACCCGGCGTACCCCACAACTTCCTCTACGCGCTCCCGTGGAAGGCGGTCTGGCGTCCGACTACGGCGACGGGATCGACACGCTTCGTGCGCTTGACGCACAGGATCAGTACAACCTCACGATCATCGCGCCGACGTTCGAGGTCGACCCGTGGTACGCGGACAATCCCACCGACCCGAATCTTCAGTACGAGACGTTCATGACCAAGGACCTGGTGCCCTGGGTGACCAAGAACCTCTCGACGAGCGGACACGAGCAGAACTGGCTGATCGGGTTCTCGAAGTCGGGCATCGGTGCCGAGGATCTCCTGCTCAAACACCCCGACATCTTCTCTCTCGCAGCGTCTTGGGACTTCCCGGCCGATATGACGTCTTACGACCAGTTCGGCTCCAGCTCGGCGAACGAATACGGCACCGACGCGAACTTCCAGGCGAACTACCGTTTGACGCCGGCGTTCGTGAACGCCCACAAGGCGCCGTTCGTGAGCCAGAACCGCATCTGGATCGGCGGATACTCGGCGTTCCAGACAGACATGTCGGATTACGACGCTCTGCTGACGTCCGACGGCATCCTTCACACGACCGAGACGCCGACGGTCATGGTCCACCGCTGGGACAGCGGGTGGGTGCCGATGGCCCTGGCGGCATTGCATCAGGACAGCGCCAACCTGCCATAGAGGCGCCCGGCTCCCGGCGCTTCTTAAGGGAGCAGCGACTCGGCGACGGCCTGGAGTGCCTCGTACTTGTCGATGCGACCGCGGCGTCGATCAGATCGTCTCCGCGGTAGATGCGGAGCATCCATTCGCCGTGCTCGGTCAGCTGATCCCATTTCAGCAGGAAGCCGACCTCGCGCAACTGGCTCGTGATCTCCCCTTCCGGGAGATCGGAAAGCACGGCGCGCGTCCGTCCCAGGAGAACGGGGCTGGCGGTGATGAACGACATTGCCACGACGCTCGGGTTGAGCTCGACTTCATGGAGCCGATTCACCGAACCGCAGATCGGGCACGGTTGCCGGATCTCGGTCACCGACCCCGCCTGACGGAGCAGCGCCTTGCAGTTGGCGCAGCGGATCGTTGCGTCGTCCACGCCACCACACATTCGCGCTGAATGCGCCCGACCCTTTCGATGCGGAAGGCTGTTCAGACGAGGGCGAGGAGCCCGGCGGCCACGACGAGCACGCCGAAGACGATTCCGGCGTCCAGTGCCACACGGAGTCCCCGGCGGTGACTCGCCGGGTCGACGGGCTGCAGGTGGACCAGCCTTCGGAGCCGCTGTTGCTGTTGCACGTGGCGCCTCAGGAGGCGGTCGTCGGGCCGGCCGGTGAGGCAGCCCAGCGTGACGACCGCTCCGAGCGTGACCAGCAGGATCGACCTCGAGCACGAGCACCGACTCACCATAGGGCGGCGGGGTCGGAAGTCCAACCTTGCACAGCGCGACCCCGTCGCTTAACTGAGCGGGCGTGCACTCTGACGCGCGCGCGAGAGAGGGCGGCCCCGTCGGGCCGCCCTCGCCGTCTCAGCGACGCTTGACGAGTCGCAGATCTCAGGCCGGGTCGCCGACCAGGGGAGCTGCGAACCAGCGGCGTTCGAAGATGGCCGAGAGCCAGATCGAAAACTCGAAGAGGATCAGCAGCGGGATCGTCTCGACGATCGTCGTGACCGGGTCGACACCTGGGAGGGCAACGCCGATCGCGCAGACGATCAGATAGCCCATCCGGCGGTTGCGGCGTAGCTTGGCCGAGCTGAGCGCTCGCACGCGCACGAGCCCCAGCACGACGATCGGAAGCTCGAAGACGGCTCCGCAGGCCGCGAACACGAGGAGCGCAAACGAGATGTAGTCGGCTGCTCGGAGTTGCACGTTGAAGACCGAGTTGTCGTAGTTCGTGAGGAACTTGAGCGCCGCAGGGAGTGCGATCCGGTCGCCGAAGACGACCCCCGCAAGCATCAGCACGCCGGCGAACAACGTGAAGAGACCGATCGTCCGCTGGGTTCCGCCGTCGACCGCCGGGGCGAGGAAGTTCCAGAGCTGCCAGAGCACGAACGGCAGCGCCATCAGGACGCCGGCGACGAAGCTCACCTTCAGCGAGGTCGTGAACGGCTCGGTCACGCCGAACGTTGTCAGCTTTCGGTGATTCGGCGGCAGCGCCGCGATCAGCAGCTCCAGGATCCGGCGGTGGGCTACGTACCCGACGATCGAGCAGATGACGACGGCTCCGCCCGCGACGAATATCCGCGAGCGGAGCTCTTCGAGGTGGTCGACGACGGTGACCTCTTCGCGGTGCGCGAGCCGACGTGGGCCGAGCCTCTTAGGCAACACGCTCGCGGTCCTCGATCGGCGCGGGCAGCGTCGCGGGCGGTGTCAGTTCGGCCCGGTCAGTCTCGACCGAGGTCAGCTCGACCTGGTCGCGATGATCGTGGTCGCCGGTGACCGAGTCCTTGAACTCGCGCAGGCCTTTGCCGAGGCCGCGTCCCATTTCGGGGAGCCGCTTGGGGCCGAAGAGCACGAGGGCGATGAGCCCGAGCAGGAGCAGCTCGGGAAGACCGATGAATCCAGGCATCAGGACCTACCTTCCGATTCGACGTTCTTTCGAGAAGCTCGGGCCTCCACGTCCGGGCCCGGCCGTCATGTCGACGCAGATTCGGACGACACGCGCTCGCGGTTCGGTGGCCGCACACATTCTTCGTGTGCGCCGCGTCTGACGAGAGGTCTACGGCCCGGTCGCGGCGGGAGGCAGAGACATCGACGCACGAAGCGCCACGAGCGGTGCCGAAGGCACCTTGATGAGTCCGCGGGTCGGTCTGTCGAGGTCGAAGGTGACCAGGAGCAGCAAGGTCACGAGCCCCGCGGCGGCGAGCATCGGAATCAGCCCGCGGCCGAGCAAGGAGATGTGCAGGGCGAGCAGGCCGAGCGCGATCGCCGCGCCGATCAGCTCGAGACCGAGCACCGCACCCGGCACGCGGTTGTTGAGCGTGGACAGTCGCACCGACTGGTCGTCGATGGTCGTGTTGAGGCTGTCGACGTAGAGGCGCGGTGCGCTTGCGACGGGCGCCACCGCGAGCGCCTGTCCGGCGAGCCGCCACAGCTTCCGTTGCACGTTCCCTTCGGCCGCAGTGGTGCGACGCATCCCCGGGCTGTTCGGAACCTCGGTCGAAACGGCCAGGGCAAGGTCCGTGTAGCGGCGGAGCAGGTCGAGCGACTCAGCTCCGAGCCGGCTCGGCGATGAGCTGCGCGCGCAGATACGTGGTGCCGATCGCGTTCGCCTCGGTAACCGTCGCCGCGCGGCGATCCTCGTAGCGTCCGACCGCGAGTGTGAGGCCGAAGGCGAGGATCAGGCCGACCACCCCGAGCAGCGCGGCCTGAAGGACGCCGAAGGGTTCGCGGAGGGTGCTCGAGTGCTCGTGGAGGTAGCGGCCGAGCAGGTGACCGGCGAGGGTGGCGCCACCCACCACGGCCAGGATGATCAGCGCCAGCTCCCAGCTGTTCAGGCGGAAGAACACGATGCCATGGTGACGGCCGCGGCGGCTGATCCTTGCCCGGTGCGACCCGTCCGGTGGTACCGCGAAGCTTTCCAGGCGTGAGCCGGACGCCCAACGGAGGAGGAGAAGACGTGCGCAGGCAGCTCCCGTCACCCGCGATGGTTGTCGCGCTGGTCGCGCTCGGCGTCGCACTGGGAGGCTCGGCGGTAGCAGGAACCGGACTCATCACCGGCGCGCAGATCAAGGATCACAGCGTCGGCCTGAACGACCTCACCTACCGGGCGATCGCTCGACTGAGAGGGCAGCCGGGACCACGTGGTGTGCGCGGACCGACGGGTCCCGCCGGAACGACGTCGCTCTCCGGCAAGCTCTCGATTCAGAGTGCGACCACGACGCTGGCTGCGGGGACGATCGGCAGCGCGACGGCTGCGTGTCCGGTCGGGACCGTGATCCTCTCGGGCGGAGCGCATACGAACGGCCTGTCGCTGTGGGCTTCACAGCCGATCGTCAGCGGTAGCGGGCTCGCGTGGTTTGCAGGCGCGACGGCGCCGTCGTTCATTCAGACGGAAGTCGACTCGTACGCCATCTGTCTCTCGCCCTGATCGACCGAGGACAAAGGGCGGGCGGCCCTTGCAGCCGCCCGCCCGGTCGATTCCAGGTCTCGCCGGAGCGTCGAGGACGCTCCGCCTCGGTCACTGGATGAGGATGTTGTTGCCTGTTCCGCCGTCGAGGGTGTCCTGCCCGGGGCCGCCGACCAGGAGGTCGTTGCCCGCGGAGCCGGCAATCACGTCGTCGCCGCCGCCCCCGATCAGCACGTCGTTGCCGTTGCCGCCGTCGATCGCCAGCTTGCCGGCACTTGCGGCAAGACCGGACGCGTTGACGTGGTCGTTGCCGTCGAGCGCGTCGATCGTGAGCGTGTCAGTGGCGGCCTCGGCACCCGTGATGGTTACGGTCGCGGGCAGCCCGCTCACGCGCGCCGCGCCGTTGCGACCGGCGGCTGCGATCTGGTCGTTGCCGGCGGTGCCTTCGACGATGACCTGGTCGGGTTGGCCGTCGCCGATGCCGCTGCCTGCTGGGTTGCTTTCGTCGACGTTGACGTGTTTGACGTCGGTGCCGGTCAGGTCGTGGACGGTGACGACGTCTGCGCCGCCGAGGGCGTTGAAGTCGACCTGTTCGACGCCGGCGGTGTCCATGGTGATGCCGGCGACGTCGCGGAAGAAGCGGAGGCGGTTGCCGTTGGCGGAGAGGTCGACGTGCTCGGCGGCGGCTGCTCCGTTGAAGAGCATCGTGTCGTTGCCGTCCTGCCCTTCGACGGTGTCGCTGCCGTCGCCTGGATCCCAGACGAAGGTGTCGTCGCCGGCTCCCATGACTGCCCGGTCGTTGCCCTTGTTGCCGTCGATCCGGTCGTTGCCACTGCCCCCGATGAGCGTCTCGGCTCCCGAGCCTCCGACCAGGTTGTCGTCGCCGGGACCGCCGTCGAGGAACGTCGGGAGCTTGTCGGTGAAAACTCCGTTGCTCTCGTCGATGCGGATGAGGTCGTTCCCGAGACCGGCGGCGACCGCGATCGCCGCAACCTTCGCGCGCGGGAACTCGGACTCGGCCGAGCCGTCGTCGCCGAAGTCGACCTGGAGCGTGTTCGGATCACCGGCCTTCAGCCGAAGCGCGATTCTGTCATCCGCTCGCGTGCCTTCGATCGAGAGAAGGCCGTGCTGGAGCCTGGCCTCCGCAGACCTCGGGTCCTCGAGCCTGTGCAGGCTTTCGTAGGCGTGCCGATGCGGTGAGGCGTGCCCCTGAGCCGCCACGGCGCCTGTCGCAGTGGCGAGTGCGCCGGCTGCGATCGCCGAGAACGCGAGCCGCTTCGACCGGGCCCGCCCGTTTGACCGTTTGAGTTGCTTGTCAGTTCTCATTGCCGTCCTTTCCGATTGTGGTGTCGCCGGCTACAGACACCGGCCGGCGTCCGTCTATTCCGCAGCCGGTCCCTACGCGGGGACCGCGAGCGAATCGGCGGCGCGAATTGGAAGCGCGAAGCGGTCGCGAATGCGCGACACGAGCTGATCGAGCCCGTTCGAATGTGACGGGCGACCTGCGATCACGATCTCGTCGGCGGGAAACGTCGGCAGTGCGTCCGCGATTGCGAGTAGCGGATCGAAGTCGCCGGCCCGTCCTTCGGCGCGCACGCCGTCTCGCTCCAACAACTCGACGAGTGCGTCAGCGAGCGCCTTCGCTCTGCGGCGGGCGGCATCTTCGTCCGACAGCCAGTGGCGCAGCTTCGAGTTCATCGCCGGCGCGACGACGAGGACGTCGGCGTCCCCAACCCTCGGCGGGACAACAGCGTCCAGTGCGACGATCAGTACGTTCATCTCAAGTCCTTTCCGAGTGAGTTGATCTCTCGTGCGCTGAAGACACCGAGGTTGCGCGCTTATTCCGGAGGCGGTGAGCTCGGATGCGGACGAATGGGAATAGCCGTGGGCGAGCGGTGTCTTTGAAGGCATGAAGGCCTTGCGCTCTGGTCCTTCGCGGCGCCCAACGGCCCGCGCCCGTCCCGGGTTACGCTTCGGGTCGTCGTGTCGATGAGACGCCGCCGAGAAGCGGAGGACGGCGGTCAGGAGATCGTCGAGTTGGCAGCGCTTGCAGACGGATCGCTTGCGCCGGACCGCCGAGAGCCGGTCGAGGCGCAGGTGGCCGGATCGAACGAGCTCGCCGACCGTCTCGACGAGCAGCGGCGCGCGGTTGCGCTCGCGCAGAGTGCCGCGGCAGAAGTCGTCGCGCCGGCCGGACTTCGCGCGCGGATCGAGGAGCAACAGCGCGCGAGCCGCACTCGACCGGCTCGCCGCTTGGTCGTGATCGGCGCCGGCGTGGCCGCGGCCGCGGCCGCGGCGGTGATCGTCTTCGTGGTCGTGGGCTCGGGGACGTCGGGTGAGCAGCTGAAAGCTGCGCTCGGCCCCACCGCTCTCGATCCAGGCGCGAGAGGCGAGGCGACGCTAAAGCAGACGGAGTCGGGTTGGCGGATCACCCTCCATGCGACCGGGCTCCCACGTCTCGACGGTGGGCGGTTCTACCAGGCGTGGCTCCGTAATCCAGCCGGCGTGCTCGTCCCGATCGGCACCTTCAACGACGGACAGAAGGTCACGCTGTGGGCCGGCGTGTCCCCGAAAGTCTTTCCGACGCTGTCGATCACCCGCGAACGCGCGGACGGGGATCAGGCGTCGTCGGGGCAGAAGGTGCTCGTCGGGACGGTCGCGGCCGGTAGCTCAGGCTGAGGTGCCGTCGATCTTGCGCACGACCTGCTGCCGGGCACGGTAGAGGCGGCTCATGACTGTTCCTTCGCGAATCCGCAGGGCGTGTGCGGCCTCCTTGTACGAGAGTCCGGCGACGTCGACGGCGACGAGGACGTCGCGGAAATCGTCGGGGAGCGCCGCGATCGCCGCATAGAGCTCGGCTGCCGCGAGCGCATCCTCCGGAGGGCGCGCCTGCGGGTCGGCGACGAGATCGAGCTGCTCAGGCAGCGGTCCGGGCTGCAGCCGGCGGCGTTCGCTGCGTTTCCGATTCAGGAAGGTGTTGCGCAGCGCGCGGAGGAGATAGCCGAGGTCGTCCTCGTTGCGGAGTAGGCGGGGGCGGGCGAGCACGCTCGCGTAGGTGTCCTGGACGAGGTCCTCGGCGTCCTCGCGAGAGCCGCAGAGCGCCCAGGCGGCCCGAAAGAGCCGATCGAGGTGGTCTCCGAGCCGGGAGGGATCGAGCGAACGCTCCATCGAGCGATGATGAGTCTGACGATCGGTGGGCGCGAGCATGCCAGAGTGGAGCGCGTCGAGTGCCGGACGCCGGGAACACATCAGGATCGTGAGATTTACTTGGGAGCGTGACGGTGTCTGAGTCGATCGAGCTGGCGACGATCCTGGTGACGGATCTGGTCGGCTCGACGCGGTTGGCAACGTCGGTTGGCCCGGCTCGCGCGGATGAGCTGCGGGACGAGCACTTCGCGTTGTTGCGCGAGGCGATCGGCGCCTCGGGCGGGCAGGAAGTCAAGGACACGGGCGACGGGCTGCAGGTGGCGTTCAAGTCTGCGTCGGCGGCGGTGCGGTGTGCGGTGTCGATGCAGCAGCTGTTCGAGCGCCGCTATCGGCGGGCCGAGCAGAAGTTGCATGTGCGCATCGGTCTGGGCGCGGGCGAGTCGACGGTTCAGGGCGGCGACTACTTCGGGATGCCGTCGATCGAGGCGGCGCGACTGTGTGACAAGGCGCCCGCGGACGGGATCCTGGTGTCACCGACGGTGCGGATGCTGGCCGCGCGGCTCGACGGCATCCGCTTCGACTCCGTCGGAGAGCTCGAGCTGAAGGGATTCTCCGAGCCGATCGAGGCGTTCGCGGTTCCGTGGACGAGGCTCGCAAGCGAGGTGGCCGGTCTCGGTGGCTGGCCTTTGCCGGCGCTGTTGCGAACGGCGCCCAGGGCGGCGTTCGTTGGTCGCGAGGCGGAGCGAGCGGTCATGGAGCGCCTGCGTAGCCAAGCGCGTGCCGGGGCCCGTCAGGTCGCGTTGGTCTCCGGCGAGCCCGGGATCGGCAAGAGCCGCCTGGCATCGTTCTCGGCCCACGGCGCGCACGGCGAACGGTTTGCCGTGTTGTGGGGTGCGTGCTCGGAGGAGCTCGCGGTGCCGTACGAGCCCTGGATTTCGGTGTGCTCGCAGCTGGTCGAGCACGCACCGTCCGAGCCGCTCGGGCGGCACATCGCGCGTCACGGCGGCGAGCTTGGCCGACTGACGCGCGAGCTGTCGCGACGGTTGCCCGAGGTGCCCGAGCCGGAGAGCTCGGATCCGGAGACCGAACGCTTCCTGCTCTTCTCGGCCGTCACGGGGGCGCTCGTGGAGCTGGCGGCGTCCATGCCCGTCTGCCTCGTGCTCGACGACCTGCACTGGGCGGACGGCGCGTCGGTGGCGCTGCTCAAGCACGTCGTCTCGTCCGACCGACGCATGTGCGCTCCAGGTGATCGTCACCTTCCGCGATTCGGATCTGGCCAAGGATCATCCGCTGGGCGCGGTGCTGGCGGATCTGCGGCGGTTCGAGGGTGTCGAGCGGATCGCGCTGCACGGGTTCGGGACAGCCGAGGTGTCCGAGGTGATGGCCGCAGCTGCCGGGCACGAGCTGGATGCGGACGGGCTGGTGCTCGCAGGGGAGATCGCGAGCGAGACCGGCGGCAACCCGTTCTTCGTCGGCGAGGTGCTGCGCAGCTTGGTCGAGTCCGGACGGCTCCTGTACGACCGGGCGACGGAGCGGTGGAGCGTCGACCGCTCAGCGCCGTTGGGTCTGCCGGAGAGCGTGCGCGACGTGATCGCCAATCGTGTCGGGCGGCTCGGAGTCGAGGCGCGTGATGTCTTGACGCTCGCGGCGGTGATCGGGCGCTCGTTCGAGCTCGAGCTCCTCGTGCAACTGACGGACACGACGGAGAGCGACCTACTGGATCGGCTGGAGGCTGCGGTCGCGGCGTCACTGGTGGACGAATCGACCGAGCAAGTCGGCAGATTCCGTTTCGTGCACTCGCTGATCAACCAGACGTTGTACGAGACGCTCGGTGCGACCCGGCGGTCGAGCATGCACCACCGCGTCGCGCTTGCGCTCGAGGATCTGTACGGGCCGGATCCGGGCGAGCACGACGCGGAGCTGGCGTTGCACTGGCGGTTGGCGGCGATCGACAGGTCGAAGGCGGCGCATTACTCCGCGCGCGCGGGGCAGCGCGCGCTCGACAGCCTCGCGCCGGCGGAGGCTGCGAAGCTCTTCGCCGACGCGCTCGGTCTCCTCGGTCCCGGCGAGGACGCCGAACGTTGCCGGGCCTTGATCGGCCTCGGCGAGGCGCAGCAGCTGACCGGCGACCCCGCGTACCGCCAGACGCTCCTGCATGCCGCCCGGATCGCGTCATCGCTTCGTCATGCCGATCTGGCCGCTGCCGCGGCAATTGCGAACACCCGCGGGTTCTCGAGCCTCATCGGGCACCTCGACGACGACCGGGTCGAGGCGATTGAACGCGCGCTGGACCTCGACAACCGTGTCGATACAGGCCGGCGCGCACAACTGCTTGCGCTCGAGTCGCAGGAGTTGCTCTACGAGCACGACCGAACACGGCGCCAGGCGCTCGCGACGGAGGGAATCGCGCTCGCCCGCGACGTCCCCGATCCGAGGATCAGGGCGCGCGTGCTGCAGCATGCGTTCCACGGCCTGTGGGGGCCGGACATGCTCTCCGTGAGAGCCGAGATGGCGAACGACATGCTCGCCGCCGCCCAGGCAGCAGAGGATCGCGCGCTCGAGTTCTGGGCTGATTTCCTGCTGCTGAACGTCAGCTGCGAGATCGGCGATTTCGCACTGATGCGGGCCGTACGCGACCGCCAGCAGGAGCTCGCGGCGGCTCTCGCCCAACCCACGCTGAGCTGGATCGCGCAGGTGGGGGTCGCCGCCTGGACGGTGCTCGAAGGCGACCTCGTAGCCGGGGAACGACTGTCCAGGCAGGCTCGCGAGCTCGGCGAGCTGGCCGGCCAGCCGGACGCGCTCCAGGTCTTCGGGGAGTGCCGTGCGCTCGTCCGCACCTACCAGGGCCGAGGTGACCAGCAGCTCATCGAGCTGAGCCGGCGAGCCGCCGACGCTCACCCGCAGATGGCGATCTGGTCGGCGTCGACCGCCCTGTACGAAACGCACTTCGGGAGCCGGGACGCGGCTCGCGCGCTCCTGCGGGAAGCGGTCGAAACCGGCCTGGAGCCGGTCGGATGGGACATCGCTGCGGCTCGTCACGCTCGCGTTCTACACGGAGGCGGCGTCGCTCTTGCGCGCGGTCGACGCCGCCGCGCTGGTGTACGAGCTGATGGAGCCGTGGCAGGACCAGTTCGTCTGGAGTGGTGCTACTCGGGTACGGCCACGTGCGTCTCTGGCTGGCTGTCGCAGCCGCGACGGAGGGACGGGCAACCGAGGCGGACGAGCACTTCGCCTTCGCCTGCCGCTTCCACGACGAAAATGGCTTGCGGTTGTGGTCGGCCCGGTCGCAGCTCGGCTGGGCGCAGTCGTTTGCGGACCGAGGCGAGCCCGTCCGCGCGCGGGAGCATGCCGCACGCGCACTCGATCTCGCCCGCACCCACGGATACGGCCTGATCGAAGCGCTCGCAGCGCCCATCGTGAGCGACGGGGCAGTTGCACGCAGCTGAGCTGATCGTCGAGAATCGAAAAGAAGCCATGACGCAAGCAGAGACAGAGGGGGGCGGCCCGGTCGTCCCTCTTCCGCCAGACGCGTCAGACCATGTCGCGCAGCTCCCGCTGCAGCGAATGGGGCTTCGACCATTGTCCTGCGATCCCGTACTGGGCGGACGAGGTCGGAGATCCCGATCTCGCCCAGATCGAGAACACGGTCGCCCTCCTGAAGCAGCGCGCTGAGCAGGGTGCGGCCGCGTATGGCGGCCTCGACATCGATTACACGATCGGCGGTCAGACGCTGACGGCCTACTCGTTCCTCTACGGCGAGTCGCTTCCGCTCGACGACCCACGCCAGTTCACGCTGCCGTGGACCACGTACGAGGACGTGTACCAGGACTCGCAGGACCTCGTCGGGCCCTTTGCCGAGACGCTGACGGCGACGAAGGCAGCGAACGACGCCTTCTGGCCGACGATCGCGGAGTTTGGCCTGCCGCTCAACCTGCTCGTCCTCGAGAAGGTCGATATCGACCGTCTCGGCGAGCTCACGAAGGAGTTCGGCGACGCCTGGGCGGACGACGAGGTTCGCGACCTGGTAGCAGCCGGCCTCCTGTACGCGATCGACATGCGCATCCTCGAGTCGCTAGGGCCGTTTCACGTGCCGGACGGCAGCGTGCGCTTCATCCCCGCCACTCTCACGCTGCTGAAGCAGGATCCCACGTCCAGGGCACTCACCCCGGTCTCGATCGAGGTATGGACGAAGGGCGTCCCACCGCGCCTCTACGTCAGCGGCGACAACGCCTGGCTCTGGGCGCTCCAGGCGGCGAAGGCCTCGATCACCGTGTGGGGCATCTGGCTGGGGCACGTCTACCACTGGCACAGCGTCACGGCCGCGATGCAGATGACGATGCACAACAACCTTCCCGCCGGCCACCGGCTCTGGCCGCTGCTGCGACCTCAGTCGCAGTCGCTGATCAATTTCAACTACGCCCTGCTCACGCTCTTGTGGGGCAAGATCACGCCGCCCACGCCGGTCGACGGCTACCTGTCGCTTCTCGAGCTGCTCGACAAGTTCGCGGAGAAGCGCGTGTTCTTCGACGACGACCCGCACAACGAGCTGAAAGCGCGCAAGCTCGACGCCAAGGACTTCACGAAAGACACGGACTGGGACGCGTATCCCGTGGTCGGGTACATGCTCGAGATCTGGAAGCACACGCACGAGTTCGTGAAGGCGGTCGTCGCGGCCATCTACCCGACGGACAGCGAGGTGGCGAACGACGCCGCGCTGCAAGAATGGCTGACCGCGAGCGGCAATTCCCTGGAAGGCAACGTCAAGGGATTGCCGGACGTCCAGACGCGCGCCGACCTCGAAGAGGTGCTGACCAGCCTCCTGTACCGCGTCAACGTGCACGGGGCCGGGAGCCTGAGCCCGTCGGTCAACCCGGCGCTGGCGTTCGTCGCGAACTTCCCGCCGTGTCTCCAGAGCGCCGACATTCCCGAGCCGACCGATCAGCCAGACCTGCTCGAGGTACTGCCGAACACGCGCTCGATCGGAGGCATGACGACGTTCGTCTTTACGTTCGCGTACTCGACACCGTATGCGTCACTGATCCCGGGCGGGGGCGTGAGTCTCGACCCCTGGTTCCCGCCCTCCCAGCCGAAGTGCAACGCCGCGCTGGCCACGTTCAGAGAGAAAATCGCCACCTTCGTGGACGGGTACGCCAAGGAGTGGAACGAGGCGCTCGGGCGGATACGTGGCGGCCCGCCGACGTCGATCCCGGCGTACGCGACGGATCAATACGGGCAGTGGCCGAGCAGCATCGAGATTTGAACCCCAACCTCGTCTGAGAGACGGGGCCCGATCATGCGTGGCGGTGGTCTGCCTCCTCGATGTGGTCGAGGTCGATCTCGGCGTTGCGGACGGTGTGCCACGAGTCCCAGCTGATCTTCAGGATCACGGTCGTGATCACCAGACCGATGATCGGGTCGGCGATCTGGGCGCCGAGCCCGACGAGGAGCGCGCTGGCGACGACGCCGAGTGAGACGAAGCCGTCGATCCGAGCGTGTTTACCGTCGGCCGTCATCGCCGCGCTTGCGAGCCGGCGACCGGCTGACAGACGCACCTGTGCGGCCAGCTCGTTGCCGAGGAAGCCGATCAGCCCGGCTGCCGCGAGCAACCAGAGGTGGCTCAGATGCTGCGGATGGATGAACCGCAGGATCGTCTCAGCGAGGGCGACGCAAGCGGAGACAAAGATCGCGAGCACGACCGCAAGGCCGGCGAGTCTCTCGCCGCGAACGCTGCGGAGGAAGAATGCGATTCCGAGCGGGATCGCGGTCAACGCGTCGCCGAAATTATGGATCAGATCTGCGAGCAGGGCGACCGAGTTGGAAACGGTGAAGATCGCGACCTGGGCACCTGCCGTCAGGGCGAGGATGGCCAAGCTGAGCGCGACCGCCTTGACGCCCGCGTGTGAACGCAGGATCGACCGGTCGACGAGGCCGTGCGAATGGCCGTGCTCATCGACGCTATCGCGGTGATCACGTTCGTGCCGCGCCTCGAAGGTGACGAGCTCACCGTCGGGCGGTTCGTCGTGTCCACTCTCGTGCTCGCAAACGATCGTGCCGTCGGGGGCTCGCAGATGGCTCACGGACGGCGTCAACGTTAGCGATTGGACGTGAGAAGACCTACCCGTGTGCGCAAACGATGCTGAGTTAACTCAAACGTTGGCTTTTGGCGACACGTCCGGTCCTCGAAATGACCAAAACGTGTCCGTGCCTGTCCGAGCCGACGCGTGCATGATCGAGAGATGGAGAACACACAGCTCGACGCGCTGCTCGCGGATATGCGCGACGTCGTCGATCAGCTCGAGCGGGTTGACATCGACGACATGCGCCGCCGCCTTGCTGCGCTCGAGGAGCTGCTTGCGCCGCCTGACCCTCGGCCGGTGCTGCGGCTGATTCAAGGGGGCGTCTGGCAGAAAGAACGGATGACCAACGCCTCAGACTCGGAGCCTTAGCCTCAACAAGCAGCGCCTAGGCAACTGTTGGGATTGCATAGGCGTGGTTCTCCAGTTAGCGTCGGGTTGGTGGTCGCTTTCGCCGCGACCGCCTGGTCATGCGGTGCGCGAGGCCCTGGGACACCCCCTCATGTCCCAGGGCCTCCGCCTCCCTTGAACGACGAGGCGCCCGGCACGGTCAGGACTTGCAACGTGTCCGCGGTCGACTCCTCTCGCCGATAGCTTCGGCGCACCCGCGGCCGTCGGTTTAAGTCGCCGTGAAGTCCGTGCGCCCGATCATCAGTCGTGGTCCAAGTCAGGCGGGGACCGTTTCGACGATCCAGAGCTGCCGGCCGTCGCCGCAGCGGATGGGAGTGCCGCCTTCCTGGTCGTCGAGCCGGCTGCGCAGGACGCGGACGCGTTCGCCGCTCAAGCTCGGTTAGTGGGCCGTGGACGCCGTCGCGTGACGCGGCGAGCCACCACGCGCGTACCTGTCGGTGTACCTCTTCGGCCGGGCGCGTCGAGTCGAGTTCGGCGAACTCCGGCTCGAAGAAGCCGGCGTAGCTCTCGCCCTCGGAGCTCTGCTGGGCGCCGCGCTCGCCGGCCTCGATGCCTGTGAGCGCTTCGGGGAGCAACGTGGTCCAAAGCTGGAAGAGCGTGTCGAGGACGTCCTCGGCGCGCGTGGCGGGAGCGAGCGGCGCTGTCCCCTGCACGAGGACCGGGCCAGTGTCGAACTCCGCGTCCATGAAGTGGAACGTGAACCCCAAATCGGGATCTCCGTTCCGGAGGGCCCATCCGATCGGGTTGGGACCGCGATAGCGGGGAAGGGGCGCCGGATGGCCGTTCAGGACGCCGAGCGGAGGGACGGCGATCGCGTCGGCCGGGATTCGCACCGGGAAACCGCCGCACACGGCAAGGTCGGGCTCAAGTGCCCGAAGCAACGGTGCAAACCGCGTCGAGTTGTCGGCGACGAGAACGTCGACGCCGGCGGGACGCGCGTCGACCACCGATGAGAGTGGCATCTGCCCATACCGCCCGGACGGCCCTTCGGTCGTCACGACTCCGACGACCTCATGGCCACAATCGCGGATGACCGGCGTGATGCCCTGTAGCACCGCCGCCAACCGGGTGAAGACCGCGATCCGCACTTACGCAAGCTCACGTTACGGGAACACCAACAGGAGAGTCTCTCGCTCCGGCGACCCGGGGGAAGAATGTCCGATTCCAGGCCGTCGCCCTTGCCATGCGGAAACTGACCGGCCACGGCGGTATTCCTCAGAACGGAGCGGCGCAGGAGGGCCGATGGGTGTGAGCTTCGCCTCTGTCCACGCGGCGAGTGCGTCCTTGCTGACGATGTAATCGTTGAACGGCGTCGAGCCGTCACCGAAGAACAGACCGCCTCTAGAACTGCGGAGTCGATGGCGCGGCCAGATACGAACGAAGTGTGGCGATGATCGGAACCTTCCTCTTGCCCGCTTGGCTCTTCGGTTCGATCGGGCCGGCAACGTCGTCCCAAGACCGTTCGACGCGGATCACACCTTCGTCACGGTCAACGTCTTCGTCGCGTATAGCTCCAAGCTCACCAAGCCTCAGCCCGGCAGACATGGCGGCTGCCCATACCGCACGGATCTCATCCGGAAGCGCCTCGAGCAATTCGGCCGCCTCGCTGGGCGATGCGATGCGATCACGCCTGCCGCGCACGGCCGGAAGTTTGATCCCAGCCACAGGGTTGATAGCCACGTCACCGCGGGTAAGGGCATTCACCCGAAGCTTCGGCTTGCGGATCGCCGAAACGAACGTTGGAGCGGGCGGCTCGTTATCGAACCGCCCGCTGCTCGTTGCGTGTTGCCAGTTCAGTTGCAGCCCCAGACGATATTGGAGAAGAGGACGCCATCCTGGTCGGGGTCGTCGGTGGCGATCGTGAAGTACTTGATGTTGGTCGCGGTCGAGGTGACAGACAGCGTCAAAATGTTGCCGCTCGATCCGGTATCAGAACCGACGATGTTGTTTGCTGCGTCGAAGGCGGTCAAGGTTTGATCGACCGTCCCGAAGACGTTGGGTTGGGCGTCCAGTTGCACCGACCTGACTGCGTTGGTGAAGGTGAGTTGGAACGAGTTCACAGCAAAGCCGCTGTACAGGAAATTGGCGGAGAAACCAAAGTTAGGGCCGTAGACGCCCCCGGCGCTCCCGTAGCGGGTGTCGATCGTGCCGCCAGCGAACGTTGTCGGCTTCGACCCGACCGCGTCCTCGGAGAAGTTTTCGCTGCCCGTGGTGCAGGTTGGCTTCGGCTGCAAGGTTCCGCCCTGCGCGGCATAGGACACGCACTCGTCCTGGTTCGTGAACGACGTGCCATCGAGCGCGCACCAGGTTCTGCCAGCCGCCCTTCTGGCACGCATGCGACGCGGCCGAGTTACCACCGTTCCCGTTGCCCGCCGTCGCTGCGGCCACCCCGACCGTCAGCACCAGCGCGACGCACAACGCCAGCATCGAACGCAGTCTCATTCGTACTCCTCTCGCTGGGCCTAGGTGGGCCGCGGAACGAGCGGCAGCCCTTGTCCTGACCGTAGGTCCACAAAGGCGCACTGTCTATCACCCGCGGGGTTATGTCGTTCGGCTGAAAGACCCTCGCGGAAATCGCAGCGGCGGGCCGGTTGCCACCCACAGGACCGGCCCAGGACTGACCGCGAAACCACAGAGCCGACGTCGCTCTACAGCGTGGCCGGATGAGGAGGGACAAGCTGCTCCGAGACTTCTTCACCCGGATGCAGTTCGCCGGCTCGCTCGAGTCCATCGAGCTGGCGGCAACTAGGGCGCTTGTCAGCCTCGACGACCTCAAGAGTGCCGCCTAGGTAACGCCGCATGAACCGAACTACGGGGGTCGGCGAGCGTAAGCGCCCGCCCCCTTTTCGTTGCGTTCTTGCCCCAGTTTGCCCCAGTGAGCACCCGAAACAGGCGGGTTCATAGCGGTTCAAAGCGGAATCGAAGAGAGCCGTCAGGCTCCCTTGATTGTGTCGCTTAGCAGGTGATTTGGGGGACGGAGCGGCGCAGGAGTCGAACCTACCCAGCGTGGGGTTGCCACGCCTCACCGGTTTTGAAGACCGGCTGAGCGGCTGATTACATCCGGCGTGTGCAGGGGATCTAGGCGTCTACGCAGGCTGTCCGCGATCGTGTGCGCGACTGACTACTCACTTCGTACCACCAGCTCCAAGCGCGTTAGCGTAGTAGCAGCGTTTAGGAATCCCGATTGGAAGGTTCTCGTGCCGCGTATTTGCTGCGTAGTTGCTGCGTAGTTTTCAGCGGGTGTCGAACCCTTGTCTGCCGTTGTCAATGGGGCAACACTGTGGTTTGGTGTTAGGCGGCGCTGGCGCTCGCGAAGAGTTAACGAAGGCGTCGGCGGCCTGTTGTTGCATCGAAGCGAGCACGTGCGTGTACGTGTCCAACGTCAGGCCGATCGATGCGTGGCCGAGCCGTTCTGAGACGATCTTGGGGGTCTGTCAGATTTTCGGTGTAACGTCCTGTTGTCTCTTTTGTTAATTGTTGATCTCGATTCGTCCTTCGAATGTGACTGCGAAGGCGTTGAGGGCGGGCTTCCAGCGGTTGCATCCAGCGTTGCCGGCCGCGGCCGGTGGGGTCGAGGCTGCGGACGGTGAGGTAGAAGCATTTCAGGGCGGCCTGTTCGTTGGGGAAGTGGCCGCGGGCCCGGACGGCGCGGCGGAAGCGGGCGTGCAGGCTCTCGATCGCGTTGGTCGAGTAGATGACCTTGCGGATCTCGGGGCGTAGGCGAGGAACGGCACGAACTCGGCCCAGGCGTTCTGCCAGAGCCTGACGATCGCCGGGTAGCGCTCGCCCCACTTGCTCGGCGAGCTCGTCGAGCCGGTCGCTTGGCCGCCTGCTCGGTCGGGGCGGTGTAGACGGGCCGCAGGTCGCTTGGCGAGCTCGGCCCAGTCGGCCTTGCTGGCGTAGCGGAAGCTGTTGCGGATCAGGTGCAGCACGCAGGTCTGCACGATCGCCTGCGGCCAGACGTCGGCGATCGCGTCCGGCAGGCCCTTGAGGCCGTCGCAGACGACGATGCAGACGTCGACCGTGCCCCGGTTCATGATCTCGGTGAGGACCTGATGCCAGTACTTGGCCCCTCGCCGCCGTCGCCGACCCAGAGCCCGAGGATGTCGCGCTCGCCGTCGACGGTGACCCCGACGACGGTGTAGACGGGCCGGTTGGCGACCTTGCCGTCGCGGATCTTGACGTGGATCGCGTCGATGAACACGACCGGATACACCGCGTCGAGCGGCCGGGACTGCCAGCCGGCGAGCTCCTCGACCACCGCGTCGGTGATCCGCGAGATCGTGTCCTTCGAGACCTCGGCCCCGTACACCTCGGCCAGGTGGGCGGCGATCTCGCCGGTCGTCAGCCCCTTCGCCGCCAGCGAGATCACCAGCTCGTCGACGCCGCCCATCCGCCGCTGCCGCTTGCGCACGATCTTCGGCTCGAACGACCCGTCCCGGTCCCGCGGCACCTCGATCTCGACCTCGCCGACCTCGGTCAGCACCGTCTTCGACCGCGTGCCGTTGCGCGAGTTACCCGGTTGCGGCCCTCGACCGCGTGCTTCGGGTAGCCGAGATGCTCATCCAGCTCCGCCTCCAACGCCGTCTCCAGCACCGTCTTCGTCAACCCCGTCAACAGGCCGCCCGGGCCGACCAGCTCGACGCCCTCCGACCGCGCCCGCTCGACCAGCTCCTGCGCCAGCGCCTCATCGACCGTACGCCTCAACTCCCGTCGACCGACACTGCCTTCAGTCAAATCAGACATCACAGCTCCCTTCCGCCAGCCCCACGGCCGGCAAGCTCAGGCAACTGCGACTTACACCCTTAGTCGGACAGTCCCCACCTGCAAGCGGTTGTCGCCACCGCTGCTCCTGTTTACGACCGGGTCAAGACAAGTGAGTCCTGCCGATCGTTCAAAGCCCCCCGGCCTTATCCGAAAAGTTTCCCTGCTCGAGAACGGCGGAGTCAACGGCATCAACCTCGCGCTCGACGGGGGCTGGCTCTGTATGTGAGCCTCGGGGAAGTCCGAGCCACGCGCAGGAGTTCTACCCTCGTGCTAGGCTGTTTGAGGATGCCCCCGGCAAGAATCGAACTTGCGCACGCGGTTTAGGAAACCGCTTGCTCTGCGGTGAGGAGTGTTTCGAGGAGGGTGGCTGCTTGGTGTTTCGTTTCCGGGGAGGAGGTGTCCGTAGCGGTCGAGGGTGATCGTGATGGTGGAGTGGCCCATGTAGGTGCTGAGGGCTTTGGCGTTGATGCCGGCGGCGATCATGAAGGCGGCGTAGCTGTGGCGGCATTCGTGGAGGCTGAGTCGGCTTGAGGCCGGCGTTGTCCCAGGCGTTTTGGCGCGGTTGAGCGATGGTGGTGGGGTCGAAGGGGCGTCCGTGGCGTGTTGGTGAAGACGTAGCCGTTGGTCGCCGGCGTCCTTGGCGGAGTCGGTGTGCGATGAGGTGGCGGCGGAGGGTGGTCGGTGAGCGGGACGCGGCGTTGTCCGGCGCGGCTTTTGGGGCTCGATCGAGGCCGACGCGGAGGTCCCAGGAGCCGTTCGACGTGGATCAGTCCGGCTTGCGAGGTCGATGTCGGTCCAGGTCGAGTGCTTGGAGTTCGCCTCGGCGCAGTCCGGCGTAGAGGGCGGTTGCCCAGAGGGCTCGGTCGCTTTCGGGGAGGGCTGCGAGGAGGGCGGCTGCGTCGGTCGGGTCGGCGATCTGGTCGCGTCTGCCGCGGACGGCGGGGAGGGAGAGTTTGAGGGTTGGGTTGATGGCGACTTCGTCGCGGTGGAGGGCGCGTCGGTAGATGGCGCGGAGCGGCAGGATCGCGTTGCGGACGGTGCTCGGCGCGAGCCCTTGCGCGACGAGTCGGTCGACCAGGTCTTGGATCTGGTTGCGGGTGACGGCGCTGAGGCGTTGGTGGCCGATGCTGCGGGCAGGACTCGTTGCGGAGTGCCTCCCGGTAGCTGCGAAGCGCCGACGGCTTGTACGCGTCGCCCGAGCGGGTGCGGATGACGCCTGCTTCGGCGGCGGCGAGCCAGTCTTCGGCTGCTTCGGCGAACGGTGATCTGGGTCGGTGCCCGCATCGTCCCGCGCCGGAGGGCGACCTGGCTTTCCTGCCGCCACGCGAGCGCCGCGGTCAGTGTGGGCAGCGTCTTGCGGATCGGCTTTCGGTCTCGGCGCGACCAGACCTGTGCTTGATAGCGTCGGGGTGCACGAGCACGCCGCCGCCCGGAATGAAGGCCGCACGCGTCGCGAGTGACGCAACTGAACACCCTCCCGAACCACCCGCGAGCGTCGGGACGGCTGCCCTGCGGTTTGGAGGAAGCGGCGATGTCGCATACGTTAGCTCTGCCGCGCGCTGTCAGCAAGTCCGCGCGATGGTCCGCGCGATCGTCCTGTACGCCGCGCTACGGCCCATTGCCGACGCAGGCGGCGCTTGCGCCCGAGATCGTGACGATCCGACCGTACGCGTGCGAGAGAAAATGGCGCGATTTGCGCGTATTTCTCCTGGACGGAGCGGCGCAGGAGTCGAACCTACCCAGCGTGGGGTTGCCACGCCTCACCGGTTTTGAAGACCGGCTGAGCCACCAGGCCCATGCCGCTCCACGCAAGTCAATCCTAGGTGGAGGACGCGTTGAAGCTCGAACCGGACGCTGACGCTCTAGTCCGTTGCGTCTCCGACCGACGATTCAATCCTCAGCGGCGTCGACCGCCGAGCGCTCGAATGAAAAACCACCCTCCCAAGCCCACCAACCCCAATAACACAATCACCAAGATGATGTCTCCGAGCAAGCGGCATCCTCCGATCGAGTTGGTCGTCTAGAACGCTCGACCCACCCTAACGGCGCGTAGGTCGAAGCTCGGTCAACTCGCTCGGCGATCACACGCTTCACCCATCCGCGGGGAGCGGTGCCGTCGCTACGGCTGCAGGCTGCGGAGCCGGAACCGACCGAGCACGGTGCGCCGCCCCTCCGCGGCGTGAAGCTGGCGCCTGGACCCCGAACGCTGTTCGATGCCCGTCACCGACACTTCGGCCGGCTCGTCCGCGTCCGTCTCGATCATCGCCTTGAGCCGCCGCGCGTCCGGGTCGGGCGTCTGGTCCCAGTCGAGCAGCGACTCCACCTGATGCACGCTCAACTTCGCGTCTCCCCGACGCGACACCTCGAGCAGCTCTTGAAGCTGCTGCACCCGATAGTCGTTCATCCTCTGCCCCCTGTCGGTGTCCGTTCCACGTGACTTCGGAGCTCACGGTAGGTCGACCGTCCTGCAACTGCTACCCCAACAGCAGGTGAGTTGTCATCCCCCGTCCTGGGCGATTTCGCCACCCTCGCCGTCAGGCCGGCAGGGTCAGGCTCTCGATGTCTCGCGGGTAGTCGGTGAGGATGTCGATCCCATCGGGCGTCACGACGACCGTGTCCGAGTGGCGGAAGCCACCGATCTGCTCGTCGTACAAGCCGGGCTCGATCGTGAACACCATTCCCGGTTCGACGACCGTCTCGTCGCCGACGTCGAGGAACGGCGCCTCGTGGTCGCGGAGACCGATCGCGTGCCCGACGTGCTGGCGCCAGTACGGCATCAAGTCGTTCTCCTCGAAGTAGCCGAGCACCGCGCGGTCGACGTCGGCGCACGCGACGCCCGGTCGTAGCGCGGCAAACGCGACGTCCTGTGCTGCGACCGTGTGATCGAAGAGGCGTCGCATCTCGTCCGTCGGCTCGCCGATCACCATCGCGCGCTCGAGCTCGGCGTTGTAGCCCCACACCGGCGCGCTCGTCTCGCTGACGAGCACGTCACCGACGGCGAACTCGATGTTGTGCGCGATTGCATGCGCCCACGCGCTGCGTCTACCGATTTGACCGCGGTACCCCGCCGACACACCGTCGGAGGACGCGAGCTGGCCGCCAAACGACGAGCCCAACGCGTCGATCATCGCGAGCGTCGCCTCGTACGCGATTCGCAAGCTGACTGCGGCCTCGGTTGCTCCAGGGCGGGTGTACTCCTGCAGCAGCCGGTGCGCGTGCTCGCACCAACGCGCGCTCTGCCGGATCAACTCGACCTCGGCCTCGCTCTTGCGCGCGATCATGTGCTCGATCTTCGGCACCAGTGAGACGACGGTCTGGCCGGTCGCCTCACTGAGCGGCGGCCCCTCGTAACCGAGGATCCCCGGATAACCGTCGTTGTCGGCACCGATCGGACCGCGGATCCCCATGTCCGCGAGCAGCCGCGCCAGGATGACCATCGGGTGCTCGATGCCCGGGTACTCGGGGTACGACTCGACACGCTCGTAGTCCGTCTCGGCGCGCACACGCTCGACCTCGAACTCGGGGACGTACACGGCCAGGTCCCCGGTCTTGTTCGCGACGAACGCAACCGGCCGCTCGGTCGCGAGGAACCCGAGATTCGCGAAGTAGCGGATCGAGTGCTGGTCGAACAGCACTGCGCCCGAGAGCCCTTGCTCTGCCACATGCAGAAGCAGACGCTCGCGGCGTCTCCGGAATTCTGTGGCCGAGAGGTTCAGATGCGGTCGCGGTCGAATTCGCCGGTCGAGCGGAGCGACTCCGACCCGGCGAACGTATTCGAGATCATCGAGTCGGTCTTGCGGCCGGCGAAGCCCTCGGACTGGTCGATGTCACGCTCGTACGGCGTCATGCGGGTCTCTTCCTCGGCCCGCTCGAGCGCCTCACGGTCGCTTTCCTTCGACCACCTGCTGAAGAAGCTCTTGAGTCCCATGCCTGAAGTATCACTGATTTCGACTGCGCCGGAGCACTCTCACATCGCCGCGGCGCCGGGTCAGACCGTCGGCGTCGTAGCGCTCGAGCAGCAGCTGGGCCGTGCGGCGACCGACACCCAGCGCGTCGCGGAAGCCTGGCAGCGTGATCTCGCCGAGCCCCGGGAGCAGATCCCGGCCACGGTCGTACAGCGCCGTCGAGACGGCAAGTCCATCCCCGACGCGCCGTAGGCGGCCTTCCTGCTCGAGGAACGCCGCCAGCTCGCGGTCTTCGACGCGCACGACCTCGTCCGCGGCGAGCTCCGCCTCCAGCGCGGTGGCCGCAGCTCGCACGGCCACCGAGCGCCGCCGCGGCCCCGGGAAGGTAGGCCTTCGCGTCGCGACGTTCGACGTCGAGCAGGTTGAGCACGTAGGGCGCCCACGGTTCGGCCGGCAGCAGCTCCGCCAGGGCACCCCGGGATCGAGGGGATGGGCGGCGGCGTGCTCGACGAGTCGGTTGCGAACGCCCGCCCGCAGCCCGTCGAGCCACTCCGGTGAGAAGTAGTAGTCACCGGCGGACTGCATCGTGGCGAGCCCATGCGCCAGCTCCCGCGGGGTCAGCAGGCCGCGTGCTTCCAGCTCCCGCCCCGTGATCGGGGCGTGAACGAGCGTCCGCACGATCTCGATCGGATCGCCGCGCTCGAGCGTCTCGAGTCGGTCGCGCTCGAGCCGTCTCGGAGGGACCGGGTCGAGCACGACCCCGCCGGCGACGGTCGTGTCCGTCCGCAGGATGACGCGGTCTCCGCGCGCCGCGACGACGGGCTCCGACAGCCGCAGTTGCGCATACGGGCCGGCTCGCGCGACTCGCGCCGGCGTCGCCTTGGTCCCGATGTGCACGGTGACCGCGGGTGGAACGCGCTCGAGCTCCTCGAGACGAACGTCAAGACGGTACGACACCGGGAACGCGTTCGGCTCGACGAGCACGTCCCCCCGCGCGACGTCACCGCGCCGCAAGGTGGGGAGGTTCACCGCAACGCGCTGGCCGGCTGCCGCCTCGTCGACCTGCGCGTCGTGCACGTGCACCGTGCGAACGCGCGCCGTTCGTCCACGCGGCTCCACGCGCAACAGGTCACCCGGTGCGATCCTGCCCGACCACAACGTCCCCGTCGCAATCGTTCCTGCGCCGGCCAGCGAGAATGCCCGATCGACCCAGAGCCGCGTCGGCGACGAGGAGTCGCGCTCGTCGATCGGCACGCGCGCGAGCGCCGCTCGCAACTCGTCGAGCCCCTCTCCCGTCTTGGCCGACACGGGCACGACCTCGGCGCCCGGAACGAGCTCCCGTGCCTCGAGGACGGCGAGCTCGACGGTCTCGGCGTCGGTGGCGTCGATCTTCGTGATCGCGACCACGCCACGCTCGACGCCGAGCAGCCGCAGCACCGCGAGGTGCTCGTGCGTCTGGGGGCGCGCACCCTCGCGCGCGTCGATCACCAGCAGAAAGAGGTCGATCCCTGACGCCCCGGCGACCATCGCGCGTACGAAACGCTCGTGACCCGGCACGTCGACGAGGGAGAGACGCCGGCCGTCCGGCAGCTCCAGCGGCGCGTAACCGAGGTCGATCGAGATCCCGCGCGCCTGTTCTTCCGGCAGGCGATCGGTGTCCTTCCCGGTGAGAGCGCGGACGAGCCACGTCTTGCCGTGATCGATGTGGCCGGCGGTACCGACCGTCAGCGGCATCGCGCCTCGATCATGCGGCCGCCCAGCCGCTCCACCTCGAAGCCGCCGTCGTCGACAACGCGTCGGGTGCAGCGATCGTCGTCAGCCAGATGCCGCCGGAGACGCGCGGTGTGCGCGCACCGCCGCGACGACCTCTTCGAGATCGTCCTCGGCGAGGGTGCGGCAGTCGAGTAGCAGCCGCCCGTCGCGGACGATCCCGACGACCGGCGGGTCGCCGACGCGCAACGGCGTGGCCAGTTCTTCCTCGATCGCGCAGGCGAAGGACGGAAGCTCGGCGAGCGGCAGCGCTCCGCCTCCGACCCGCGCCACGGTCTGTTCGACGTCGCCGCCGACTGCAGCGGCGAGACGCTCCGCCCGCGCGCGAACCGCATCAGGATCGTCGTGCAGCATCCGCAGAACCGGCACCTCGCGAAGCGCGCGCCCTGGCTCGAGGTAGAGCAGCAACGTGCCCTCGAGCGCCGCGAGGCTGAGCTTGTCGATGCGCACGGCGCGGTGCAGAGGATGTCGGCGCAGCCGTTCGACGAGCTCGGCGTCGCCCAGAACGATCCCGGCCTGCGGGCCTCCGAGCAGCTTGTCGCCGCTGAAGCACACGAGGTCGGCTCCCTGCTCGAGTGCGCTGCGAGCGGTCGGCTCGTCGCCGAGATCGACGAGTGCGCCCGAACCGAGATCGTCGAGCAGCGGGAGCTGGTGCCGGTGCGCGACCTCGGCCAGTTCGCGCAGCGTCGGCCGTTCCGTGAAGCCGACGAGCCGGAAGTTCGACTGGTGCACGCGCAGCAGCAGTGCGGTCCCTTCGCGCACCGCACGCTCGTAGTCGTCGGCGCGTGTGCGGTTCGTCGTTCCGACCTCGACGAGCCGTGCACCCGAGCGCTCGAGCACGTCAGGGATGCGAAAGCCGTCGCCGATCTCGATCAGCTCGCCACGCGAGGCGAGCACCTCGCGTCCTTCGGCGAGCGCGGCGACGGCGAGCAGGAGCGCGGCGGCGTTGTTGTTGACGACGAGGGCAGCCTCTGCGCCGGTCAGCCTGCGGAGGAGCGCCGCGACGTGATCCTGGCGAGAGCCCCGCGCACCGGTGCCGAGGTCGAGCTCGAGGTTGGAGTAGCCGCGCAAGGCGATGCGCGACGTGTTCGAGTGCCTGCCCGGGAAGCGGGGCCCGTCCCAGATTCGTGTGCACGAGGACGCCGGTCGCGTTGAGCACGCGCCGCAGCGACGCCCGGCGGGCGTGAGCGAGCTCGTCTCGCAGCAGCGCACGCGAGGTCGCCGGGATCGCGTCCGGCGCGGATCTCGCTGCGGGCCCGCTCGAGGACGGTGCGTGCGGTGTCGACCGCGAGCGGGTCGTCGACGTCTCTCGCCAGCTCGTCGACCGACGGAAGGTCCCGAAGCTCCATCTGCCCGTTGAGGGTAGACGACCCGGCCGCCGCCCTTGCTTCACTGTCGGCGTGAGATGGGTCGTCTGGGTCGGCGGGCTCGTCGCAGTGCTCGGCGCGCTGTGTGCGTTCGTCGCCGTCCGGACGTTCGAATACCGCGACGAGGCGGGGCCCGGCGTGCACGTGCTCGGGATCGATGTCGGCGGCCGCGACCGCGCGCAGATCGAGCAGGCCGTTCGCCGGTGGGGGGCGACACGCGTCACGATCCGCGCAGGTGGTCACGCCTACCACGTTCCTCGCACCTGGCTGGTTGCGCTCGATGCGCGAGCGACCGCGACCCGCGCCCTGGACTCCGGTTCCCTCGGCGGGCTTCTGCATCCCGCGGAGGGTGGACGTCGCACCGGCGCTCGCGCAGGCCCGTGGAGCCGGCAACGTGCTCGGCGAGATCGCGCGCGCCGGTCGCATGCCGGTCTCGGCGACGGTCTCGGTGGACGGAACCACAATCAAGACGACGCCGGCGACGAGCGGGCTCGAGCTCGACCGCGCGATATTGCTACGCCGTCTTGCCGCCGGTGAGATCAGTTTTGCCGCGCCGTTTGCGATCGTGCATCCCGCGCGCCGAGATCCGGCGGCGCGCAGCGCAGCCTCGACCGCTACCGCATCTGCTCGCGCATCCGATCCTCGTCGACTTCCACGGCGCCCGGCTCGGAGCGATCACGACGGCGCAGCTCGCGCATTCGTTACGCATCGTTCCGCGCTCGCATCGATTCGCCGTCCGCCTCGATGGAGACACGCTGGCGCAGACGATTCGTCCTCGCCTCGGCCGTTGGTTCGTCCGCGCGCGAAACGCGCACTTCGCCGTCGTCGGTGGCGCCGTTCACGTCGTGCCGTCGCGGCCCGGACGCGATGTCGAGGCGACGCAGGCCGCTGTCGCCGTCACGACCGCGGCACACGGAGACCATGTGGCGCGGATCGAGCTGGGCTCCCGCGAGCCCGACCTGACGACGGCCCGCGCGCGGGCGCTCGGGATCAGGACGAAGCTCGTCTCCTTCACGACGCAGATGGGCGACTCGTCGTCGAACCGGATCCACAACGTTCACCTGATGGCCGATCTCATCGACGGCACCGTGATCGAGCCCGGAGAGACGTTCTCCTACAACAAGGTCGTCGGACCGCGCACGGCGGCTCGCGGCTTTCTCGAGGGTCAGGAGATCATCGGCTCGCTCGTCCTGCCGTCGATCGGCGGCGGGGTCTGCCAGACCGCGACGACCCTCTTCAACGACGCGTTCGAGCTCGGCCTGCCCATCCTCGAGCGCACCAACCACAATCTCTACCTCTCGCACTATCCGCTCGGCCGCGATGCGACCGTGGCCTGGGGCGGGCCCGACCTCGTGTTTCGGAACGACCTGAAGAACGGGCTGCTGATCAAGTCGTCGTACACCGACCAGACGCTGACGTTCACGTTCTACGGTACGCCGTCGGGTCGGCGGGTCGTCTCGCACACCGGGCCGAAGTTCGAACTGGACGCGACCGACGCTCTCCTACGCGGTCGATCCGAACGCACCGCCCGCACTCGATGAAGGTCGTGCCGGGGACGGGGGAGCTCGGATTCGACGTCTCCGTGACGCGCGACGTGTACACGCAGCGGCGGCAAGCTTCTCCGCCACAACATCTTCCGGTCGCACTACATCCCGGACAGCTCGACCGCGGTCTACGGGCCTGGACGCACGCCGCCCGGGCCTTACTTCGTGATCCCGTCGTCGATCTGAAGGTTACGCGGCGTCTGCCGCGTGGCGGCGCTCGCGGCCTTCGAGCACGTGGCGGACCGCGTCGTCCGGATCGTCGGTCAGATGCAGAAGCTCGATGTCCGAGGCCGAGATCATCCCGTCGGCGAGCACCTCGCCGCGGATCCACTCGAGCATCTTGCCCCAGTAGTCCGAGTCGAAGAGCACGACGGGGAAGTACAGGATCGTGTGCGTCTGGATCAGTGTCAGCGACTCGAAGAGCTCGTCGAGCGTCCCGAATCCGCCGGGGAAGATGACGAAGCCCTCCGACGGGCGGACGAAGCAGACCTTGCGTGCGTAGAAGTGGTCGAACGTGTGCGCGATGTCGCAGTACGGGTTCCCGCCCTGTTCGTGCGGCAGCTTGATGTTGAAGCCGACCGAGAGACCGCCGCCTTCCTGCGCGCCGCGGTTGCCTCCCTCCATCACACCCGGGCCGCCGCCGGTGATCACCGCCCAGCCGGCCTCTGCGAAACATCGCCCCACGGCCCGGGCGGCCTCGTAGGGCCCGCTCCCCTCTGCCACGCGCGCCGAGCCGAAGAGCGTGACGGCCGGCCGGTCGATGCGCGCGACCAGCTCGAACCCGGCCCTGAACTCGGCCGCGATCTTCTCGACGGAAGCCTCGATCTTCGCCGCGTCGGGACGGTCGAGGATCTGGCGATCGTCCATCTGTTCTAGAGGCGGTGTTGCGGCACGTGCGACGTGATCATGCCGATCACGAGCGCGAGCGCAGTCGCTCCGTAGAGCACGTAGATGAACGTCGCCTTGCCGCGGCCGCCGCCGAGGCGGAGCAGCTTCGCCGACCGCCACACGGCGCCGCCGTCCAGGAAGCCGATCGGCGCGAGGTTGATCAGGTTGAGGAAGAACCCGAAGTACGCGAGCGCCTTGAGCTGGTCGGAGCCCTGCCCGATCCCCACGAGCAGGAAGGCGAGGCTCGCGATGCCGCCGAGGATCGGCCCGGCCATCGCGATCCGCGCCGTCTGCCACGGATTGCCGCGCGTGTACTTGACGTACGCGCCGAAGAACGGGATGAACACCGGCAGCCTTGGGCTGAGCCCTTCCCGCTTCGCCTCGATGAAGTGCCCGAGCTCGTGCAGGAGGATCAGGAAGACGAAGCCGGCCGCGAACGTCCACCCCCAGATCAGCGCGTAGCCGCCGACGGCGATGAAGATGCTCGAGAACTTGAGCAGAACGAACGAGAACTTCGCGAGCGCGACGATCGCGGCGAGAAGCGGACCGAAGATCCGCCGGCCGAGGCTGCGCCAGTCGGTCCCGCGCGGCTGGACCGGCTCGTAGTCGCGAAAACCGTCGGAGCTCATGCCCGCTCCCGGCGCCGCGAAGCCGGTGCCTACGCTCTTTTGAGCCTCCGTCGAGCCTACGGCTCATGCCCGCTCCCGGCGCCGGCGAAGCCGGTGCCTACGCTCTTTTGAGCCTCCGTCGAGCCTACGGCTCATGAGCCTCGTCCGATCCATTCCTCGCCGCCCTCGTAGACCTCTTTCTTCCACAACGGCACGCGTTCCTTCAGCGCGTCGATCGCGTCGCGGCAGGCCGCGAGGGCCTCGGCGCGGTGCGGCGACGAGACGGCGATCACGACCGACGTCTCGCCGATGCCGACCGGCCCGATGCGGTGGTGGATCGCCACGTTGGACACGTTGTAGCGCGCCCGGAGGTCCTCGGCGATCCCCCGCATCACGTTCTCGGCCATTCCTTCATAAGCCTCGTACTCGAGGCGGGTCACGCGCCGGCCCCGCGAGCTGATCCGGGTCGTCCCGGAAAAGGTCGCGATCGCCCCCGCTTCCTCGTCGCGAACCTCGTCGACGACGCGCTCGAGCGACAGCGGCTCGCCGGAGAGCAGGAACGCGCCGCCCGAAACGGGCGGGATCAGCGCCACCTCGTCACCGTCGGCGAGGATGCGGTCGCGGTCGGCGTACTCCTTGTTCACGGCGTAGAGGAGCCCGGCGGGCTCGTCGCCGAGTCCGAGGGCGGGCCAGACGGCGGCGACCGTCGGCGCGTCGATCTCGCGCTGCGACCAGCCGGCACGCTCCCGCAGTCCCGCAAAGAGGCGGACGTGAACCTGCGGCACGCTTCGAGGATATCCCGCGGCAGGCTGGGCTCACGCGAGACGGACATACTTCGGGCGTGGCCGCCACCGACCGCCGCGAGACGGAGTCCGGGATCGAGGTGAAGCCGGTCTATACGGCCGATGACGCGGTTGGCCCCGGCGAGGGGCCGGGCGAGTTTCCGTTCACGCGTGGCCCGTATGTGGACATGTATCGGGGGCGGGCGTGGACGATTCGCCAGTACGCGGGGTTCGCGTCGGCGGAGGAGTCGAATCAGCGTTACCGGTATCTGCTCGCGGGCGGGCAGACGGGTTTGTCGGTGGCCTTCGATCTGCCGACCCAGCTCGGCTACGACTCCGACGATCCGCGCGCGGTGGGTGAGGTGGGGCGGACGGGGGTGGCGATCGACTCGCTGGCTGACATGGAGGTGCTGCTGGACGGGATTCCGCTCGACGAGGTGTCGACGTCGATGACGATCAACGCGCCGGCGTCGCTGTTGTTGCTGCTGTACGAGTTGGTCGCAGAGCGTCGCGGGGTCGGCGGTGAGGCGCTGCGCGGGACGGTGCAGAACGACATCCTGAAGGAGTACATCGCGCGTGGGAACTACATCTTCCCGCCGCGTCCGTCGATGCGGCTGACGACGGATCTGTTCGCGTACTGCGCGGAGCGGATGCCGTCGCTGGAACACGATCTCGATCTCGGGTTACCACATTCGCGAGGCCGGCTCGACCGCGGTGCAGGAGCTTGCGTTCACGCTCGCGAACGGGATCGCCTACTGCGAGGCGGCGGTCGCTGTGGGTCTTTCGCCGGACGCGTTCGGGGAGCGGCTGTCGTTCTTCTTCAACGCGCACAACGACTTCTTCCAGGAGGTGGCGAAGTTCCGGGCCGCACGGCGGTTGTGGGCCCGGATCATGCGCGATCGGTTCGGCGCGACGAACCCGAAGGCGCTGGCGTTGCGCTTCCACGCCCAGACGGGCGGGTCGACGCTGACGGCGCAGCAGCCGGAGAACAACGTCGTGCGCGTTGCGGTGCAGGCGCTGTCGGCGATCTGCGGCGGCGCGCAGTCGTTGCACACGAACTCCTTCGACGAGGCGCTGGCGCTGCCGTCCGAGCGCGCGGCGACGATCGCGCTGCGCACCCAGCAGGTGCTGCAGGCCGAGGGTGGCACCACTGCGACCGCCGATCCGCTCGGCGGCTCGTACTACATCGAGGCGCTCACCGACGAGCTCGAGGCGCGCGCGTGGGAGCTGATCGAGCGCGTGGACGCACTCGGCGGCGCGGTCGCCGCGGTCGAGCAGGGCTTCGTGCAGGGCGAGATCGAGACGGCCGCGTTCCGCTGGCAGCAGCAGGTCGAGTCCGGCGAGCGTCCGATCGTCGGCGTCAACATCTACGCGAACGAGCAGGAGGAGCCGATCGAGCTGCACCGGCTCGACCCTGCAGGCCGAGCGGCGGCAGGTCGAGCGGACGGTGCGCGTCCGCGCCGAGCGCAATGCCGCCGTGGCAGTCAGCGCACTCGACGCGGTGCGGGCCGCCGCCCGCGGCGACGCCAACATGCTGGTACCGATGCGCGCCGCGCTCCAGGCGCAGTGCACGATCGGCGAGATCTGCGGCGCCCTCCGCGAGCGAGTGGGGCGAGTACGACCGCGAGCGCGCTCCGCGTTGAGCGAAGGGCCACCGATGCGCGTCCTCGTCGTGTCGCAGATGTACCCGGGGCCGGACGATCCCGATCTCGGGACGTTCGTCGCACAGGGCGTGGCCGAGCTCCGGGCGCTCGGCCATGAAGTCGACCTCGCGGTGCTCGATCGTCGAGCCGGCGGCAAGCTGCAGGTTCCTCGAGCTTCGACGCAACGTTCGGCGTGAGCGCCCCGCACCGGACGTCGTCTGGGCGCACTTCCTCGTTCCCGCCGGGCTGTTCGCATCCGAGCTCGACGCACCGCTCGTCGTGACCGCGCACGGCCGCGACGTGCGCAACATCGGCGCGTTGCCCGGCGTGGCCGCGCTCACGCGGCGGGTCGTTCGGCGAGCCGCTGCGGTGGTGTGTGTGTCCCGCTATCTCGAGCGCGAGCTCTGCGACCGTCTACCCGAGGCACGTGGCAAGACCGAGGTCGTCGATTCGGGGGTCGACCTCGAGCGCTTCGACGACGCGCCGGCGGCCGCCGAGCTCGAGTCGCCGGCGTTCGTGCATGTCGGGTCGCTGACCGAACGCAAGAACGTCGTTCGGCTCGCCGACGCCTTCGGACGCGTCGACGGTGGGTCGCTGACATTCGTCGGTGACGGCCCGTTGCGGCAGGCGGTCGAAGGGCGGCCTCGCGTCACGGTGGTCGGCCGGGTCACGCACGACTCGGTGCCTGGTTGGCTGTCGGCGGCCGACGTCGTCTGCGGTCCCGCGCTGCTCGAGCCGTTCGGTCAGGCGCTGCTCGAGGCGATGGCCTGCCGGCGCTCGGTGGTCGCAACGCGATTCGGCGGGCCACCCGAGTTCGTCTCGCCCGAGTCGGGCGTGCTCGTCGACCCGCTCGACTTGCCCGCTCTCGCGCGCGCGCTCGAGACGGCTGCGTCGCTGCCGCGACCCAACGAGGCGGCCCGCGAGGCGGCCGCCGCGCACGACGTCAAGCGCCAGGCGCGTCGGATGGAGGCGATTCTCGAGCGAGCCGTTCGAGGTCGGCCAGCCTGATCTCGATCAGCGGCCGGACGCCTTCCTCGAGGCCCTGCTCGGTGGCAAGAGCCAGCGCCTGCTCGTAGCTCTGCCGGATCTTCTCGGTCGAAACGCCCTGTTTGAGACGATTGTCACCGGTCAGGATCAGGTCGTGGATCTTCTGTCTCGCCTCGGCCTCGTCCACGGCGACAACGCTACTGCGGCGCTACAGTTCCATGCGCGATGCTCGCGTTCTTCTCCGTCATCCACGTCCTGCTCTCGGCGGCCCTCGTGGCGCTCGTGCTGATGCACTCGGGTCGCGACGCGGGGATGGGTGGGATGGGCTTCACGCCGGCGTCGCAGGGCGGCACGCACATCGTCGAGCGAAACCTGACGCGGCTCACCGTCGTCGTCGCGGTGCTCTTCTTCACCAACACGATCGTGCTCTTCCGCCTGCTCCAGTAACACTTCGAGAGTGAGTAACCGATGCAGCTGACGGGCCTGCACCACGTCACGTGTGTGTGCTCCGACGCGCAGCAGACGCTCGACTTCTATCGCGATCGTCTCGGCTTCACGCTCGTCAAGAAGACGGTCAACTTCGACGACCCGCACAGCTATCACCTCTACTTCGGTGACGGCGTCGGCACGCCCGGGTCGCTGATCACCTTCTTCGAGTGGCCGCGGGCGGAACCGGGGCGCCTCGGCCGCGGGACGCTCGAGTCGATCGGGCTCGAGACGCCGCTCGTCGGCGACGAGGTCGAGCTCGAGGATCCGGACGGCCTGCGGTTGCGTGTGTATCCAGGGCCCGCGCCGCGCCTGCACGACGTCGTCGCGATCGGCAACCCCGACCTGTACGTCGGCCTCTTCGACGAAGAAGCCCCGCTCCAGTTCGCCGAGCCGGTCGAGGAGGCAGCGCTCATCGGCCCCGGTACGACGCACCACATCGCCTGGCGCGCGATCGACGACGGGGCCGAGCGCACGTGGCACGTGCGCCTCGACGAGCTCGGGCTGCGCCCGACGCCGGTGCAGGACCGCAAGTACTTCCAGTCGGTGTACTTCCGGATGCCGGACGGCATCCTCGTCGAGATCGCCACCGACGGGCCGGGGTTCCTCGTCGACGAGCCGCGCGAGTCGATCGGCGAGGCGTTGTCGCTGCCGCCGTGGCTCGAGGCCGAGCGCGCCACGCTCGAGCGCGAGCTCGCACCAATCTCGTAGCTGCAGACGCGCGGCTACACTAGGGCCGCCTTCAGGCGCTGGTGGCGGAATTGGTAGACGCGCTAGGTTGAGGGCCTAGTGGCCGCATAGGCCGTGGAGGTTCAAGTCCTCTCCAGCGCATCGAAGCCGTCCGGCTGCGGGCGGCTTTTCGTGGGCGTCTACCAGACGCGCCAGGACGCGTGGGAGATGAACAGGCCGTGGCCCGAGCGGGTGCGGCAGGTGACGCCGGTTCGCTCCGAGGCGCAGCTGTAGGTGCCGTGCCGCCAGGTGGTCCCGTATGGCTGGTTCAGGAACACCGGCACCTGCCGCTCGGGCGAATAGAGGGCCCCGCCGGAGCACGTGACGGCCCCCTTGCGCGTGGGCGTGAGCTCGAACCCCGCCCAGTCGACCCCGATCGGCGGCGAATTGCAGTACGTGGTGAGGCGCTTGGTGTACGCGGCCCGCCTGGTCAGGCAGCGAAGGACACTCGTCCGCCCGGGCACGTAGAAGCACCTGATGTTGCCGGACGGCGAGTGGAAGCCGGGGAGCCTGGTCTTTGCCGCTCCGGCTGCGGGGGCGGCGAGGAGCGCGACGAAGATGACGAGTCCGGCCAGGCGCAGCACGGCGGCAGGGTCTAGAGGCTTGATGTGGAACGGCGTGCTCGCAGGGATGCGTCAGACCAAGCGGATTGGGCGGGGCGGGCGCTGCCCGTAGCGGTGGCTACGGGCGAGCCCGACCTGGCCGAGCCGCGTCGTGTCTGACGCACTAGCCGTGGGTGCGTGAGTTCCACATCAAGCCTCTGGTATGGCAGCGACGATTGACGATGTCCGCAGGAACCTCTACGCTTTCCGTCGAACACACGTTCGGTAAGCGACCCGGAGGCGAAAACCTGTGCTCACCGCCCGTCAGCAGGAGATCTGGAACTTTCTCGTCGAGTACGTCGACCGGCACGGCTATCCGCCGACCGTGCGCGAGATCGGCGAGCAAGTCGGATTGGCCTCGCCGTCGACGGTCCATGCGCACCTCGCGAACCTGGAGCGCGCCGGACTGCTGCGCCGCGACCCGACGAAGCCGCGCGCGCTGGAGTTGATCGGGCGCGACCGGCGCGACGCCCAGCCGGCGGCAGTCGACGTCGAACGCGACGTCACCCGCCTCCCGCTCATCGGCGAGATCGCGGCCGGCGGGCCGCTGCTCGCCGAGCAGTCGATCGAGGAGTACGTCCCCATGCCCGCATCGACGAAGGGCGACTTCCTGCTGCGGGTCAAGGGCGAGTCGATGCTGGACGCGGGCATCCTCGACGGTGACCTCGTGATCGTGCAGCGGGCGCAGGACGCGCGGAACGGCGAGATCGTCGTCGCGCTCGCGGGTGACGACGAGACCGCGGACGAGGCGACGGTGAAGACGTTCTACCGCGAAGGGCAACGGATCCGCCTGCAGCCCGAGAACGCGTCGATGGAGCCGATCTACGCCGAGCACGTGCAGGTCCTCGGCCGCGTCGTCGGAGTCTTCCGGGAGCTGTAGCGCTTGGCTTCCGACGTCACGTCCTTCGCGCGCACGCTCGATCAGGAGCTCGTCGCGCTGCTTCGCGGGGCGTCGCTCGAGTGCCTGACGTGTGGCGAGTTCGTCATGCACGCGCGCGCCGGCGTCGTCTTCTGCCCGGAGTGCGGCAGCCAGGCGGGCGACGAAGAGGCGTTCCAGACCGAGCTAGACTTGGTCGTGCAGGCCGGGTGACCGCGGCGCGTCGCTTCGGCGGTCGCGTCGAGGAAAGTCCGGACACCGCAGGGCAGGACGCTGGCGCAAGGCCAGGCGGCGAAAGCCGACGGAAAGTGGAACAGAGAGGAGACCGCCCCCGGCGACAGATCTCTCCGGAGACGCCGGTGGTAAGGGTGAAACGGTGGGGTAAGAGCCCACCAGCGTCGCGGCGACGCGGCGGCTCGCCAAACCCCGTCCGGTGCAAGGCGAACAGGGCCCGTCACGAGGCTGCCCGCCCAGGGCCCGGGTAGCTGCCTAGAGGGATGGTCACCCTCGACAGAATCCGGCTTACAGGCCTGCTACGGAAAAGCCCCGCTTCGGTGGGGCTTTTCTATTTCGAGCTGCGGGTGATCGCCCGGTCCATCGCGGCTCCGGGCTGCGGCACAGCGGGCCCGTGCCCGACGGCGAGGATCGCCGGGTCGAGCGCGCGGAGCGATCGCGCGGACTCGAGGTCCTTGGCCTTGTCCCAGGTCGCCATCGCCGCGAACGGGAAGCGCGCGTAGAAGTGGTTCGAGACGGCGGCGCTCCCGTAGGTGGTGTAGACGTCGCCTGCGACCGTGCCTGGTCGCGGGTGTCGAGGTAGGCGACATGCCCAGGGCTGTGGCCCGGGCTCGCGACGACCTCGAGGCTGCCGACGCGGTCGCCCCCCGCGAGCAAGACGTCGGGCTTCGTCCGGAGGGTGGGCCAGCTGCCAGGGAGCTTTCCGGCGACGATCTTCTCGCCGGCGTGGATGCGCGCGTCGAGCTCCGGCATGAGCACCTCGACTGCGCCACCGAGCTTCTCCTTGAGCGCGTCGACCGAGCCGACATGGTCGCCGTGGCCGTGAGTGAGCGCGATGCGGCGGATCGACCCGCCAGCCTGCAAGGCGGCGGCGATCAAGGCATCGGCCGCCCCGCCCATGGTCGTGTCGATCAGGGTGAATCCGTCGTCCTCGCGGACGAGGAAGGCGTTGACGAAGTGCAGCCGTGTGAGCTGCGTGAGGTTCGGCGTGATCGACGTGATCTTCATCGAGAACATGATGGCAAGCGCGGCCGGCTGGCGCGGATCAGCCGCAAGCGAGCGCAGTGCCGTATGCCCTCATTATTCGCAGACGTATTTCGAAGGCGACTCGTCAATCGACGAGATCTTTTCTCCGCTGGACCCTTGCGGATGTTCGCGGCTTCGTCTATCCTGCGCTCCGATAACGATGCTGACATTCATGTTCAAGACGATCTCCGCAGGAACGTTCGCCGAAGCGACCCAGGCCGACCCGTTGTCGTGTGGGTGGCTGCTCGCGACCAACGGCGGCCGGCCGGATCCCGTCGAGGCCCTCGAACCGAGGTGCGTGCGCTAGGAAACAAAGCGCATAGCAGCGTGATCGAGGGCGACCCACAGAGGTCGCCTTCGTCGTTTCAGGGCACGAACCGTCAGAGAAGCAAAGAGGAGGATGTCCAGTTTGAGAAGCACAAATCCACAGTGAGGCGCCGTCCGAGAGCGAAGGATCCCTCTGTGTTACGTCACGAAAAAGTGAGAGCTGAAAAGCCTTCGGCTTTGCTGTGCAGTTTTTGTGGACAACACGAGAAGCTCCGGGCTCTAGAACCGCTCCAGGTTGGACGGCAGACCCGCAGCTGCGCGACTCGGTCTTGCTCGATTTCGACGCCGCGGCGCCGCAGCTCATCTTCGACCTCGCTCACCGCTCTCTCTGACACAGGGCGCGGCGAGCGCCCTACCACAGAGAGGAGCGGGAGATGCATCTCCGCCTCGTGCAGGTAGCTCCTGCACCGCCGCCAACGTTGCCGCGTCCCGCGAAGGTCGTGCAACTCGAGGCCCGCCGGCAGGCACGCCTCGAGGCCGCACGGCTCGAGTGGTCGCGTCCTCGGCCGGCCGCATGAACGACTGAGGGCCGCGCAAGTGGCCCTCAGTCGTTCTCGTCCCTACATCGAGGCCGATGCGTCGGTGTGCCAGAGGCCGAACTCGTTGCCGTGCGGATCGCGGCAGGTCACGAACCACCCCATGTTCGGGACCGGCATCGGCTCGTCGGCCTCGCCGCCGAGCTCCTTCACGCGCGCCGCGCCGGCGTTGATGTCGGCGACGTCGAAGTACGGGCGCGTGCCGCGCTTGCCGGGCTCCATGTTCGTGATCGCGCCGCCCGTCTGCTCGCTGATCTGTGTCATGTGGTATTCGCCAGGCCCTCCGGGATAGGTCTGGAACTGCCAGCCGAAGAGCGAGCCCCAAAACGCTCTGCTCTGTTCGGTGTCGTCAGCCGGGATCTCGAGGTGCACGATCTGGCCGGGCATCTAGTCCTCCTCGATCGATGTCCCCTCTAGACGGCCGCGCCGGGACGAAATCATCGGTGCCTGGCACCGCCATGCCAGGCACCGAGGTCTCCGGATGGTTCAGGCCGCCGGCTCGATGTTCTGGTTGAGCCGGAAGACGTTCGTCGGATCGTATTCGGCCTTCAGCTCTGCGAGCCGCGCGTACGTCTCGTCGCCGTACGATGAGCGCGCAGCGTCCCGGTCGCCCAGGAAGTTCGTGTACGCGCGCCCCGTCGAGGCGTCCGAGGCCGCGGCGACGACCGACCGCGCCCAGTCCGTGTGCGCCTTGTCCTGCGCCGGATCGTGCCACCCAGTGACCGCGTTGAGCACGAACGGCATCGACCGTTCGCCGAACGACGACGCGCTCTCGGGGACACGACTCATCGCACCGCCCATCTGATGCACGTGGATCTCGCACTGCGGTCCCGGCGCTGCCAGATGAAGCTCGCAGAGCGAGGCGATCAGGGCGTCGTCGAGGCGGGCGAGGTTCGTGGCCTTGAAGTACGAGCGAGTCCCCTTGCCCCAGAGCGGGTCGATCAGGGACTGCATCATCGTGTACGGCATCGGCCCGAACAGATCGGCGACCGGCTCCGCGACGTCGCGGAACGGTGCGATCAGCTCTCCGCCGTCCTCGACCGGACCGGCGGACATCCCGATCAGCGCCGCGACCTTCTTGCCGTGCCACTCCGCGGGGATCACCGGCAGCGGTGGCGCCGTCGTCAGGTCGATCAACGTCGTCACGTCGTCGCTCGCCTTCGGCGCCCACTCGCGGTAGAGCTCGAGCAGTGCCTTGGCCGCGTCGGCCGGGTAGAAGATCGGGCCGGCGTAGACGATCGGCCCGACCGCGTGCAGCTGGAGCTCGAGTTGGGTGACGATCCCGAAGTTGCCGCCGCCGCCCCGCAGCCCGCGCAAGAGCTCGGGATTGTCGGTCGTGCTGGTGTGCACGAGTTGACCGTCGGCGGTCACGAGATCGGCCCCGACAAGGTTGTCGCAGGCGAGCCCGTAACGGCGCATCAACCAACCGATGCCGCCGCCGAGCGTGAGGCCGCCGACACCGGTCGTCGACACCAGCCCGCCCGTCGTCGCCAGCCCGTGCAGGGTCGTCTCGTGGTCGACGTCGCCCCACGTCGCACCGCCCGCGACATGCGCGACGCGCGACTCGGGGTCGACATGCACGCTGCGCATCTGCCCGAGGTCGATCACGATTCCCCCGTCGCAGGTGGAAAAGCCGGCGATGCTGTGCCCGCCGCCGCGAACCGCGATCGGCAGGTCGTTGCTGCGCGCAAAGCCGACCGCCGCGATCACGTCGGCCGGGCCGTGCAGCGTACGATCAGCGCAGGCCGTCGGTCGCCGTGCGTGCCGTTCCAGATCTGGCATGCATCTGCGTATCCCTCGTCGGTTGCTGTCAGAACCTCGCCCCTCATGGCATCCCGCAGTTCTTGCACTGTCGCCTCGCCGAGCACGGGAGCAAGCATTTCCGTCATGTCGTCCGTCCTTTCTTCGAGCGTGTGGACGAAGTCCTAACGGGCGCGCCTTTGCGCGGTCTTTGCGGCGCCTTGGCAAGCAGGACGAGCTGCCGCTCGACCGCGGCCAGCCCCAGCGTGTCGTGGGACGCCTCGTAGAGATCCCGCGCCGACTGAAGAGCGACAACGCCAGCTTTCGTTCGCCGCGAAGCGACGCCAACTGCGCGAGGGCAGCATCGGCGTGTCCGAGCCAGCGGCTGCGGTTGGTCGCGGTCACCACCTGCCGTGCCTCCTCGAGGGCCGACCAGGCGTCGTCGAGCCGTCCCTCGCACGCCAGAGCTCCGCCGTGCGCCACAGCGAGCTCGTGAGACCCCACCGGTCGCCGGCCCGGCGGAAGAGCTCGCGTGCCTCCGCGAGGCGCGTCTCCCCAGCATCGAAGTCTGCCGCAAGCGTCTCGACGAGGCCGAGGCCTGTCGAGGACCAGACCGACGCCGCGACGTTCGTTCAGCGACGACCGGATCTCGAGTGCGCGTTCGAGCCGGGAACGCGCTTCATCGACCTCGCCTCCGGCGAGCTCGAGGTAGGCGCGCCGGACGAGCGCGCTGGCACGCCCACGTTGGTCGTCGAGTGCTCGAAATGCTCGCCGCACTCGATCAGCAGCGCCTTGGCTCGCTCGGGGTCGCCTCGCATGCGCGCGATGCTGGCCTGGTTCGCGAGGACGTAACCCGCCGCTGCCGTGCACGAGACCTCGATGAACGGTTGCAGCGTCTCCTCGAACACGACGCGCAGCCCGGCCGGGTCGCCGGGCTCCGCCGCGGATCTCGCCGATGTTGATCGGCGACGAGATCAGCTCGCCCGGATCGTCGACGGCGCGGAAGCGCTGCGAGGCTCTCGGCGAGCAGCATCCTCCGCGCCCTCGAAGTCGCCGAGGATCCAGCGTGCGACGCCGACGCGTGTAGATGCAGAGCGCCTCGGCCCCGGCGAAGCCCTCGCCACGCGCGAGCTCGAGCCCGCGCTCGAGCCAGGCCTCTGCGTCGCCCCCGGCGTCGAGCGCGATCGCGTGCTCGCCGAGGACCTCGAGGGCGCGCCACTCCGACCGCCGGTCGCCGAGCTCAGCGGCGATCGCGAGGGCCTCCTCGGCCTTGGCGATGACGTCCGCCAGCGTCCCCGCGCGAAAGTCGAACGCGGCGGCGGCGAACAGCGCCTGGATCCGCAGTGCCGACCGTTCGGGCGCGGCGGCGAGGGCGGTGGCGAAGCGCCGTTGCGCCTCGCCGAGATCGATCCGTCGCAGCCAGAACGGCCAGATCGCCACGCACAGACGCAGCGCCTGCGGCGGATCGTCGGCGAGCAGGGTGGAGAGCGCTGCGCGGAGGTTCGCCGCCTCGCGGTCGAGGCGCGCCGATCCGCCTTCGCGCTCAGCCAGATCCGTGGCCCAGGCAGCATGGCGGCGCGCGAGCGACGCGACCTCGCCTGCCTCCGCGAGGCGTTCCTGTGCGTATGCCCGGACGGTCTCGAGCAGCGTGTAGCGCCACTCGCCATCCGCATCGCTCACCGACACGAGCGACTTCTCCACGAGGCGCGCCAGGAGGTTCGCGACATCCGGCGCCTCGAGCACGTCGTCGGCGCAGACCGACTCGGCTGCCTCGAGGACGAACCCGCCCGCGAACACCGCGAGCCGGCGGAAAAGCACCCGCTCGTCGTCGTCGAGCAGGTCGTGACTCCACTGGAGCGTCGCGAGCAACGTCTGCTGCCGCGTCGGCGCGGTCCGGCTCCCGGCCTGGAGCAGTCGGAAGCGATCGTCCAGCCGTTCGGCGATCGAGCTCGGGCTCAGCGCACCGAGGCGACCGGCGGCGAGCTCGAGGGCGAGCGGCAGGCCGTCGAGCCGGAAGCAGATGCGCGCGACGTCGGCCGCGTTCCGCGCGTCGAGCGCGAACGCCGGGCGCTGCCGCCTCGGCACGGTCGACGAAGAGCCGGACCGCCTCGTAGCGCAGCAGCTTCGTCGGGCGCGAGCGGCTGCTCCGGATCGGGGATCGCGAGCGAGGGCACGCGGAAGACGACCTCGCCCGGGATGCGCAGCGGCTCGCGGCTCGTCGCGAGCACGGTCACGCCGGGCGCCCCGCGAAGGATCCCGTCGACCAGATCGGCGCTGGCGCCGATCAGGTGCTCGCAGTTGTCGAGCACGAGGAGTAGCGACCGGCCGGCCAGGAACTCGCCGATCGCGTCGCGCAATCCCTGCCCGGCGAGCGCGCGTACGTCGAGCACGGCGGCGACCGCTACCGGCACGGTGCCGGGATCGGTCAGCGTTGCCAGCTCGACCAGCACTGCACCGTCTGCGAACCGTGACTGCTCTCCGCGCGCGAGCTCGAGCGCCAGCCTCGTCTTGCCGGCCCCACCCGTACCGGTCAGCGTGAGCAGTCGCGTGCGGCCGAGCACCGTCCGCAACTCGCCGAGCTCGTGCCCGCGTCCCACGAACGAGCTCGCATCTGCGCGGAGCGCACCCAGGCCCGCCGCGTTCGGCAGCGCCGCGAGCTCTCGCGTCAGCGTCTGGTGCATCCCCTCGAGTTGGTGACGCCGTTCCTCGGCCCAGTCGTCGTAGCGGTTCTCGGGCAGCAGGTCCCCGCGCATAGAGCGCGAGCGCTGCGCGGCATGCGGAGGCGGTTCGCTCGCGTCCGGCCAGCGCAGCCGCCCGCTCGAACCGGTCGACGTCGACGTCGACCTCGGCGGAGAGCGAGACGACCTCGTCGCTCACGGCGATCGCCGACTGGCCGAGCACGCGCCTCGCGGCGTGGACCGACTGGTAGAGGTTGTTCGCGGCTGCGCCGAGGGTCGTGGTCCTGCCAGAGCGCGTCCATCACCTGTTCGCGGTGCAGGCGGTGCCCGGAGGCGATCGCGAGCAGCTTGACGAGCTCGCGTGCCTTCTTCAGCCGCCAGGCCCGCGGACCGACCGGTTCACCGTCGACCGATGCGGAGAAGCCCCCGAGCAGGCGCAATGCGACGTTCGGCACATGCAGAGAATGTCGAAAATCACGCGCGGAGCACCACTTCGACGGAGGTTCCGCCGCGCGGGATGGAGCTCAGCGACAGCTTTCCGCCGATCGCTGCGGCGCGCTCGCGCATGTTCGTGAGCCCCTGCCCGGCTCCGCCCTCGACCGGCTCGAAGCCGTCGCCGTTGTCGCGGACGGCGACGAACCGCAAGCCGGCGCGGGCCCCGATCTCGACCAGGGCCGTGCTGGCGCCGGCGTGCTTGCGGGCGTTCGCGAGCCCCTCCTGCACGATGCGGAACACCTCGATCTGCTCGTCGGGGCGCAACACGATCTTCGGGTCGATGTGCAGCTCGACCGTCAGCGCGCCGTCGCTCATGAGGAACTCCACGTAGCGCCGAAGAGCCGCGTCGAACGGCGAGCGTCCGGCGGCCGACGAGAGCGCGAGGAAGGCGTAGCGCGCCTCTTGCTGCGCGGCCTGCGCCGCCTCCTTGAGGCGCGGGATCGTCGTCGCCGGGTCGGCGCCCGACTCGAGCATGGTCGCGTGCGTCGAGACGGCGAAGAGATATTGCGCCAGCCCGTCGTGGATCTCTCGCGCGAGGCGCGCGCGCTCCTCGGCGACGGCGCGACCGAACTCGGTGGCCCGGATCGAGCGCCACGCTCCCACGAGCAGGACGCCGTAGGCAAACAGCTGGATGTAGTCGCCGAGCGTCACGGTGCCCGGGCGGGCGACCGGCACGAGCATGAAGTCGAGCGTCGCGTAGAGGGTCAGGGTGCCGCCGAGCGCGAGCCAGAGCGCAAGGTTGTCGCCGCTCTTGCGGAAGCGGACGGTGAACCCGACGACGGCAACGAGGAGGACGAATACCAACGAAGCCCGCGCGGACGTCAGCGAGGTGAGCGTTGACGGACTCCCGCCGACGTCGAGGATCGGGAACGTGTGGACGAGGAAGCGGAACGCGAGCCAGACGACACCGAGGACAGCTACGCCCAGCGCCATGGCCCTGACGATCAGATCGGTGCGCCACACGATATGACCGCGCACGAAGCTCGCGGTCGCGACGAGTGCCCAGCCGATGATGGCGCCGACGATTCCCGCCCACAGCTCGGCAGAGCGACCGGCAAAGCCGCCGACGGCCGGGACGACGGTGAACGCGAACAACGAGAGCGAGGTCACGAAGAATCCCGCGAAGATCAGGAAGTCGAACCGGCTCCCCTCGACCGAGAAGCGCGTTGCGCTGAGGACGGCGACGAGGGCCCCGGTCAGGACGAAGACGGTCTCGAGCGTCAGCTTCAGCTCCGGCACGTAGATCGGGACGCGCAGCTGCGGGTAGGCGAGAAAGAGCGCCAACGAGGCGCCGAAGAGGGCGAAGAGGATCACCTGCCCCCAGAGCAGGCCGATGAAGCGGTCGTGGTCCACCGCTCCACGTATCGGCAGAATCGGCTCGAGCGATGACCGCCTCCCGGATCCTGATCGTCGACGACCACCCGCTGACGCGCGACGCCCTCTCAGGGTTGCTCGCGCACAACGGCTTCGACGTCTGCGGCCAGGCTGCCGGCGGGGAGGAGGCGATCAGGCTGGCGGCCGAGTTGCAGCCCAACCTCGTGCTGCTCGATCTGACGATGCCGGGGCTGGACGGCCTGCGGACGCTGCCTCGGCTGCGCGAGGCCGCGCCGGGGTGCGCAGTGGTCGTGCTGACGGCCGCGGAGGACGAGAGCAACCTGATGGGCGCGATCCGGGCCGGGGCGGCCGGCTACCTGCTCAAGAGCGAACCGCCCGAACGCATCGTCGCGTTCCTGCGCGGCGTCGAGCAGGGCGAGGTGCCGCTCTCGGGCGCCGTTGCCCGTCGGCTCTTCGAGCAGGTTCGTGAAGGCGACACACCACAGACGGTCCCCGACTCGATCGCCGCCATCCTGTCGGCGCGCGAGGCCGAGGTACTCCTGCTCCTGGAACGCCACCTCGCCACCGACGAGATCGCGCGGATGCTCGAGATCTCCGAGCACACGGTCCGCTCGCACGTCAAGAGCCTGCTCGGCAAGCTCGGCGTGTCGTCGCGGCGCGAAGCGGTCGACGCACTAGCCGCGGCGCGCCGGGCATAAGAACTTCAGCTTTCGAAGCCCGCGAGGACGGCTTCGACGAGTGACGGCAGCGTGCGCAGGTTGTATCCGCCTTCGAGGACAGCGGCGACGCGAGGTGCGAGTTGCGTCGTGCGCGCCGCGAGCTCGCGAAAGCAGTCGGCCGTAAGCGCGAGGTCGGCGAGCGGATCGGCGACGTGGGCATCGAGACCACAGGAGACGAGCAGCAGTTCGGGTGCGAATCCCGCCACCGCGCGCTCCACGAGCTGCCATGCCTCGAGGTAGGCGGCGTCACCAGTTCCTGCCGGGAGCGGGATGTTGAGCACCGACTCGGACTGGTCGTCGGGCCCGCCGGTGCCCGGGTAGAAGGGCCACTGGTGCAGCGACGCGAAGAAAATCGACGGGTCGTCCGCAACGACGTCCTGGGTGCCGTTGCCGTGGTGCACATCCCAGTCGACGATCGCGACGCGCTCGACTCCGAGGTTCGCCTGCGCCCACCGTGCGGCGATCGCGATCGAGCCGAAGAGGCAGAACCCCTTCGCGCGGTTCCGCTCTGCGTGATGCCCCGGCGGCCGCGCCAGAGCGAACCCGCTCCGCGTCGCCGCCTCGATCGCGGCGCCGGCGGCGAGGAGCGCCGACTCCAAGCTGGTCGGAGTGCACAGAGTGTCGGGGTCGATCAGCCCGTTGGTGGTGCGCACCTTCTCGACGAGCTCGGCCGTGTGGCAGCGCAGCACGTCCTCCACCGACCCCGGCGCGCACTCGGCGAACGCGAAGCGCTGCTGGAGAACGGCAAGCCGCTGCTGCGACTCCGGGTGAGTCCCCGTTGGGTGCAGGTGCGAGAAGGCGGTGTGGCTGACGAGGTCGACGATGGCCTCGCGTCAGTGCGGTGACTGGAGTTGGAGCCTCACGATGCCAACCTTTGCAAAGACCGGGCGTCCTACGGATTCTGGGCAGTCGCGCCGACAATGCCTGGAGAGTCACGGTCGTCGGCCGGCTCAGAGACATCCAAACGAGGAGGCTTCTACCGATGAAGTTCAGACTGAGTGGGCCTGCGTTCCTGCTGGCATTGATCGCGCTGTTCGTGGCGCTCAGCGGCGGAGCCGTCGCGGCAGGGATCGTTCCGCTTGCCCGTCACGCCATCACCGCGGGAACGGCCGGGAACGCTCTCAAGCTCGGCGGCAAGACGCGGGCTCAGCTCGCGAAGAGCTTCCAAGGCGCCCGAGGCCCGCAGGGCCTGCGCGGGCCGGCCGGCGCTGCGGGGCCTGCAGGACCTGCAGGCCCGGCGGGGTCGAGCCCATCGGCGGCGGTGAGCGTTCACACGACCGCGTACACACTGAACGCGGGCGCCAACCAGACGTTCGTCGCGAGCTGCGGCGCGGGGCAGAAGGCGATCAGCGGCGGCTACGACAGCGACAGTGCTTCTGCCGTGATCAACCTCGACCTGAAGCCGACGGCAGCGGACGACGGCTGGAGCATCCTGCTCGCGAACCAGGACAAGAACAACGTCCCTCACTCGGGCACGGTCTACGTCGTCTGCCTGGGGTAGCGAGCGCCCGAATCACGTCGTGCCGGGGCCTTGATCGAGGAGGGCCTCGGCACAACACACATAGCCCAACGCGGGGGCTATTGTCCGGGGCCAATCTGATTGCAAGGGGGTCGTCGGATGAAACGGAACCTTGGGGGGCCTGCATTCGTTCTGGCGCTGATCGCGCTGTTCGTGGCGCTCAGCGAGGGCGCGGTGGCGGCCGGGATCGTCCCGCTCGCGCGGCATGCGATCACCGCGGCGACGGCATCGAACGCGTTGAAGCTCGGCGGGAAGACGCCGACGCAGATCAAGGCCAGCCTGCGCGGAGCCCCGGGCCCGGCCGGCCCGACCGGAGCGCAGGGTGCTGCCGCGAGCGCGCAGGTCGCGGTGCACACCCAGACGTTCAGCCTGAACGCGAGCGGCACGGATGGTGACACGCAGACGGTGACGGCGAGCTGCGCGAGCGGCCAGAAGGCAGTCGGCGGCGGCTACCTCACCGACGGCGGCGTTGGCCTGCAGGGCGGCGTCCTCGGGCTCGACGGCGCGCCGACCTCGGCGGATGACGGCTGGTCGGTCTCGTTGGACAACCTCGACGGGGCTGCATCGCACACCGGCAAGGTCTACGTGGTCTGCTTCGGCTGACGTCAGTGCGCGTCAGCGCGCTCCCCGAGCCGCCCCGCGAGCGCGCCGAGCCCGATCGCGTCGGCGTAGCGGGCCGCCTGCCCCCAGTCGGGCGAGGTCGGGACGAGGTCGGGGAGCGGCGCGGCGGCGTCCATGCGGGCGATCTGCAGGTACAGCCGGAGGTCGTCTGCGATCGCCGGGAAGCGGCCGTCCGCGAGCGCCTGCTCGAGCGATCCGTGCTGGCGCAGGATGTCGGCTGCTTTCTTCGGGCCGATCCCCGGCGCGCCGGGAATACGGTCGGACGCGTCGCCGCGCAGCGCGATGAAGTCCGGCACCTGGGCGGGCTCGACGCCGTAGCGCTCACGCACCTCCGCCGGGCCGATTCGCGCGAGCTCGCTCACGCCCTTGACGGGCTGCAGGATGCTGACCCGGTCCGAGACGAGCTGGAAGGCATCACGGTCAGACGTTGCGACCACGACGAGGCCCGGCCAGCGCGCCGCGGCTGCCGCGAGGAAGTCGTCGGCCTCGTAGCCGTCGGCCTTGCCGACCAGGAAGCCGAACGACACCACGAGCTCGGGAAGGCGGTGGAGCTGTTCGAGGATCGAGTCCTCGAACTCCCGACCCGACTGGTACGCGGGCAGGGCGACGTGCCGGTACGTCGGCTTCTCCAGCGTGTCCCAGCCGACGATCACCGCATCCGGCTGCTCGACGTCCCACAGCCGCTGCAGGAAGTTCGCGAACCCGATCAGGGCGTTCGCGGGCCGGCCGGCGCCGTCCTTCAGCTGCTTCGGCAGCCCGTGGTAGGCGCGGTGCGCGAGCGAGTCTCCGTCGATCGCCAGCAGCGTCTGTTCGCTCACAGGCTCGCCTCCAGATCGGCGATCGCCAGCATCAGCCGCTCCGTCGCGACGCGAGAGGCCTCGCGAAGGTCGCCGCGGTCGAGGTCGTCGAGAGCGATCGGAGCGCCGTAGCGCACCCTGAGCGGCCGAAGCCGTGCCAGGCCGTCGGTGCCCTTGATCCCGGCCGGCACGAGCGGGACGCCGGCCTCGAGGGCGATGCGTGCGGCGCCCGTGTGGGCCTGCGCCTCGCGCCGCTTTCGCAATCCTTTTCGCCGGCGCGTCCCCTCCGGGAACATCGCGATCACGTTGCCTGCGCGGGCCAGCTCGACCGCGGTCTCGATCGCGGCGAGGTCGGCCGAGCCACGCTCGACCTTGAACGCACCTCCGGCGGCGAGGAGCGTCGAGAGCGGGAACCAGAAGAGCTCGGATTTCGCCATGAAGCGCAGGAAGCGGTTCGGCCAGATGGCGATTCCGAGCGCCCACGGGTCGAAATTCGACGCGTGGCCGGCCGCGAGCACGTAGCCGCCCTCGGCAGGCAGAAGCTCGGTTCCGTAGGCCTTGAAGCGGTACAGGAAGTGCACGACCGGCCAGGAAACGGCGGCCGCGAGGGAGTAGAACGCGCTCGGGCGCGGAGGACGTGTCACCGGCGGCGAGTATCGCGGATCCGGGCTCGGCGCTATGGTGGCCGCGCCAAATGCCTGCCGCGAACGGCAAGAAGCTCGTGATCGTCGAGTCGCCGGCGAAGGCCAAGACCATCGCCGGCTATCTCGGGAGCGACTACGTCGTGGAGTCGTCGATCGGCCATATCCGCGATCTCCCGACGAGCGCATCGGAGATTCCCGCGAAGGTCAAAGACGAGCCCTGGGCGCGGCTCGGCGTCAACGTCGACGACGACTTCACGCCGATCTACGTCGTCGATGCGAGGAAGAAGAAGGTCGTCGCCGACCTGAAGGCGAAGCTCAAGTCGGCCGACGAGCTCCTGCTCGCGACGGACGAAGATCGCGAGGGCGAGGCGATCGCCTGGCACCTGGTGCAGGAGCTGAAGCCGACGGTCCCGGTGCGGCGCATGGTCTTCCATGAGATCACGCGGCCGGCGATCGAGCGGGCGCTTCTCGAGACGCGCGAGATCGACGAGTCGCTGGTCGACGCGCAAGAGGCGCGGCGCATCCTCGACCGTCTGTACGGGTACGAGGTATCGCCCGTTCTCTGGCGGAAGGTGATGCAGGGGCTGTCGGCGGGACGGGTGCAGTCCGTCGCCACCCGCCTCGTGGTCGAGCGCGAGCGCGAGCGGATCGCATTCGTCGCGGCGGGGTACTGGGACATCGTCGGCACCTTCGATCCCGGCGCGTTCACCGCGCGCCTGTCGTCGGTCGGCGGCCGCCGCGTCGCCCAGGGCCGCGACTTCGGCCCGGACGGCGTGCTGAAGTCTGACGACGCTGTGCAGCTCGCCGAGGAGGACGTGCGCGGGCTCGCCGGTTCGCTCGAAGGCGCGGGGTTCGCCGTCACCTCGGTCGAGGAGAAGCCATATCGGCGCCGCCCGGCGGCCCCGTTCATGACGTCGACCTTGCAGCAGGAAGCGAGCCGGAAGCTTCGGCTCTCGTCGCAGCAGACGATGCGGGTCGCACAGCGCCTGTACGAGAACGGATTCATCACCTACATGCGCACCGACTCGACGACGCTGTCCGAGGCGGCGCTCACAGCGGCGCGTGATCAGGCGCGGCGGCTGTACGGAGCCGAGGCGGTGCCGGAAGAGCCACGTCGCTACGAGCGCCGGGTCAAAAACGCCCAGGAGGCACACGAGGCGATCAGGCCGGCAGGAGACAGCTTCCGCACCCCGGACGAGGTGCGCCGCGCGCTCTCCGGCGACGAGTTCAGCCTCTACGACCTGATCTGGAAGCGGACCGTCGCGTCGCAGATGGCCGACGCGCGCGGGCACACCGTCTCAGTGCGGATCGGCGCCACCGCCGCCGAGGGCACGAAGGTCGAGTTCGCGACAGCCGGGACGACGATCACGTTTCGCGGCTTCCTGCTCGCGTACGAGGAGGGCCGCGACGAGCCGGCTGCGGACGACTCCGAGGACAAGCGTCTGCCACCGCTCGCCGAGGGCGACTCGCTGGCGGCGACGCAGCTCGAGCCGGAAGGGCATTCCACCTCGCCGCCTGCCCGCTACACCGAGGCCACGCTCGTCAAGGCGCTCGAGGATCGCGGCATCGGCCGCCCGTCGACCTACGCCGCGATCATGGGCACGATCCTCGATCGCGGCTACGTGAGGCGGCAGGGCCAGGCGCTCGTTCCCGAGTTTCTCGCCTTCGCCGTCGTCAACCTGCTCGAGCGGCACTTCGCACGGCTCGTCGACTACGAGTTCACCGCCCGCATGGAGGACGACCTGGACGAGATCGCGGCGGGCGACGAGGCTCGCACCGACTGGCTGCGCCGCTTCTATTTCGGAGCCGACGACGACACCGGACTGAAGGAGCTGGTCGCCCACCTCGGCGACATCGATGCGCGCGAGATCAACACGTTGCCGATCCCGGGCAGCGACATCGTCGTTCGAGTCGGCCGCTACGGGCCGTACCTCGAGCGCGACGGGCAGCGCCAGACGCTCCCGCCCGACATCGCGCCGGACGAGCTGACGCCGGCTCGGGCGGAGGAGCTCCTCGCTCAGGGGCGGCAGGAGCGTGAGCTCGGTGTCGATCCCGACTCGGGCAACGCCGTCGTGGTGCGCGCGGGGCGCTATGGCCCGTACGTCACCGAGGTCGTCGATGGTGAGTCGAAGCCCCGCACGGCGTCGCTGTTCCGGACAATGAGCCCCGAGACCTTGACGCTCGACGAGGCGCTCCGGCTGCTGACGCTGCCTCGCACGCTCGGGGAGGCCGACGGGGAGCCCGTCGTCGCCGCCAACGGCCGCTACGGCCCCTACGTCAAGAAGGGGGCGGAGACCCGCTCGCTCGAGTCCGAGGAGCAGCTCTTCACGGCCACGCTGGATGACGCGCTCGCGCTGCTCGCCGCGCCGAAGCCACGCGGGCGGCGCGCCGCGGCCCCGCCGCTCAAGGAGTTGGGAGACGATCCGGTGTCGGGGAAGCCGATCGTGCTCAAGGACGGCCGCTTCGGGCCCTATGTGACCGACGGCGAGACGAACGCCAGCCTGCGGGCCGGAGACTCGGTGGAGGAGATCGGCGCCGAGCGGGCCCGCGAGCTCCTCCAGGAGCGCCGCGAGCGAGGCCCCGCCAAGAAGGCCAAGAAGACCCGCCGTGGTCGGTCGTAGCGGTTCTTCCAGGCTCGTAGCGGGATTCACAGGTTCGAAACAGCTCCGACCAACATCGTTGACGCGCTACCGTCCATACTCAGCAGGACGGGAGTGGAATGCCTAGGCCTCCGCACGCGTTTTGAGGCTCAGGTGCACTGCCGCTGAAGTGCCGCTGGAAGCGGGTGCCGTCTGCCCGTATGGTGGGAAGGTTTGGGGAGCCGGGAGCAGAAACGAAAGGACATCGAGTACTTGACTCAGAACCAGCTGACGGAACTGCTTGAGACGGAAAGTGCGCGGGCGCTGATCGAAGCGGGAGAGGAGCGCGGCTGGATCGAACCGGCCGAGCTCGAGGCGTTCGCGGTCGAGAACGACCTGGGTGAGCCGGAGGTCGAAGAGATCATGCGCGAGCTCGAGCGCACTGGTCTTGAAGTGCGCGAGCCGGTCGTCGAGGAGAAGAACACGAAGGTTCAGGCGGAGCCGGTCGTCTACGAGGCCGACTCGCCGTCGGGCGCCGGGGACAGCCTGCAGCTCTTCCTGGCGGATGTCGGCAAGCACAAGCTGCTGACCGCCCATGAGGAGGTCGTGCTGGCCAAGGCGATCGAACGTGGCGACGGGCGCGCAAAGCGCCGGATGATCGAGTCCAACCTACGCCTCGTCGTATCGATCGCGAAGGGCTATCGCGGGCTCGGCGTGCCGTTCCTCGACCTGATTCAGGAAGGCACGCTCGGCCTGAATCGCGCGGTCGAGAAGTTCGACTGGCGGCGCGGATACAAGTTCTCGACCTACGCGACCTGGTGGATCCGCCAGAGCGTGCAGCGTGCGGTCGCGAATCATGCGCGCACGATCCGCGTGCCGGTGCACGTCGTCGAGCGTCAGCAGAAGCTGTCACGCGCGGCCCGCCGGCTCGAGGTGGAGCTGGGTCGCGAGGCGACGAAGGAGGAGCTCGCCGAGGCAACCGGCCTGCCGATTCAGCACGTCGAAGAAGCGCTGTCGGCTGCGTCCGCATCGGTATCGCTGAATCAGACGGTCGGCGCCGACGACGAAGGCGAGCTCGGCGATCTGTTCGCAGACCGGGAGGCCGCCGATCCGTTCGACGAGGCGGAGGAGTCGCTTCGCCGACAGAACATCCGCAAGGCGCTCGATGCCCTCCCCGAGCGGGAGCGGCGCATCCTCGAGCTCCGGTTCGGCTTCGAGGGCGAACCGTGGACGCTCGAGGCGATCGGCCACGAGCTCGACCTGACACGTGAGCGCGTGCGTCAGCTCGAAGGCCAGGCGCTCTCGCGTCTCGCCGCCCTGCGCGAGCTCGCAGGGCTCGCGGCCTAGCAGTCGACCAGGTGTGGTGCCTGGCACTTCGGTGCCAGGCACCGTTCCGTTCGCCTTCGCTAACGGCAGGGGACAGACTGCGAGCCGGCCCGCCCGATCCCGGCAGGGAACGTCGCCGGGAACCGCCAGGCCATCCGCGTGAACTCGCGCTGGCCCCCCGCGCACGACCGCGGGCGCGACAAGGTGATGGTGGAGCGATAGGTGTGGAACTGACCTGCTGCGCAGTTCGGTTTGCAGTCGTTGACGGTCGCGATGCCTGTTCCAATCGCGTGCTTCGCGTTCCACGACGACCACGAGAGATTCGTGAAGTAGAAGTTCGCGTCGCCACACGCCACGATGATCTTCTTCGGCCTGACGGTTGCCGGTGACCCCGGCACGCAGCCTGCGAGTCTGGGTGGGCTCGCCGCTCCGGCAGCCGTCGCGACCACGGTCGCGAACAGGATCACCGCGAGCGACAAAAGGTGCGGGTTAACACGAGCCACCGGCGTAGACCCTATTACTGTCGTCGACCGTGAGAGGGTTCCCGTGACCGAGTCGGTGGTTTCAGCCCTGCGGCCGGAGGGGGCGATCGTCGGTCGCATCGTCCGGGTCGAGCCGATCGCCGAGACGCACCGCGAGGGCTTGCGGGAAGCGGCGGAGCGCGACCCGCAGATCCATCGCTTCACCAACATGTACTCGCTCGGCTTCGACCGCTGGTTCGACGTTGCGCTCGAGTCGACCACGGAGATCCCGTTCGCCGTGGTCGTGAACGGCCGTCCAACGGGCTCCACCCGGTACCTGAACATCGAGCCGGTCCACCGCCGCACCGAGATCGGGTGGACGTGGCTCGAGCGTGCCCAGTGGGGAACCGGTGCGAACATCGAGACCAAGTACCTCCTGCTCCGCAACGCGTTCGACCGCTGTGGCCTCCAGCGGGTCGAGTTCAAGACGGACGCCCGAAACGTGCGCGTACGGGGCGCCCTGCTCGGCATCGGCGGCACGTTCGAGGGCATCTTCCGCAAGCACATGGTGCTGCCGGATTCGATCCGCGACTCCGCCTGGTACTCGATCATCGACGACGACTGGCCTCGTGTCCGGGCGATGCTCGAGGAGAAGATCGCGAGGCACGTCGCTTGAAGTGCGCCGTCGCGGTCGCGTCGGTCCGGGCCGAGCCGCGCGACGACGCCGAACAGGTGACGCAGGCCCTTGCAGGGGAGCCGCTGCAGGTCGAGCGAAGCCAGGGTGCCTGGGCGCTCGTACGGACCGCGTACGACTATCCGGGCTGGATCCGGAGTGAGGCGCTCGAAGACGGGGACGGTGAGCTCGTTGCGGACGCGGACGGGACGCCGGTCGAAGTCGCGCGGGGTTATCTCGGCGCGCCGTACCTCTGGGGCGGCATGACCGAAGCGGGCATCGACTGCTCCGGCCTCGTCCACATGGCATATCGGAGGGTCGGACGGCTCGTTCCTCGCGACTCAGATCAGCAGGAGGAAGCGGGCGAACAGGTCAGCGATCCGCAACCGGGTGATCTGGTGACCTACGGCGACCCGGAGGCCGGTGCCGATCACATCGCGTTCTGGCTGGGAAATGGGTGGATCCTGCACGCGACGGGCCGCGACGGCGGCATCGGGGTGGTCGAGGAGCTAGAACCGGCTTTTCTCCAGGCTCGGCGGCGTCGGTGGGTGAGCTTGCCTGCCAGCCGGGCAGACGGGTGAGCGGCGCTCACTCGTTCGGGGACGATTCGTCCTAAAGAAGCCGTTTGCCAAGGCCGATAGCCCTGTTGTGGACGCTGCCCAGCGCAACGAGATCCTGTCGCGCTACGAAGAGCATCGCGCGCGCTTCGAGTCGGTCGCCGCGAGGCGCGACGCGAACGTCGCCGAGGTCATCCCGTTCCAGTCTCCCCTGCCCCAGCTCGAGCAGGAGCCGACCGCACGCGAGATCGAGGTGCTCCAGCTGATCTCAGACGGGCTCGTGAACCGCGAGATCGGTGTCCGCCTCTTCCTTTCCGAGGAGACCGTGAAAAGTCACGTCAGACACCTGCTTGCGAAGCTTCAAGCGCGCAGCAGAGCCCACGCCGTAGCTGTTGGCTTCCGGCGTGGGCTCATTAACTGACCAGCCCGGGCAGGTTTTCCACCTACCTGTGGACAATCCCCTAAACGGGTGACGCCCAGGGATGGAAGACCCAGTTAACTACGCGAGCCTTACCAGGAAGCGGCGCCACCGGCAATGGTGCCGCGGCGGACAAACGCAACAATTTTGCGCACTTGGGTTCCCCCATTCATTGGGACTGACGGCAACGGACAGCTTATAACCCAAATGGGGGATATGCAAGTCATTCCGACCGCTCTAAGCAGGCATTGCAGGTCTGACGGCTCCACTAGCTGTCTACGTCGCCATTGTCATGCTGGCTCGCCTCGGCGTGGCTGCATGCCGCTCGTTTACGGCGGGTCGTCTCGCGTGAACTGGTGGCCGTGGTCGCTCTTGCGGCTGTGGCCGCGTCGGCGGAGCGCGGTAGATCTCGCTCGGGCGGGAACTCAAGTCTCGATCTCGCTACTGCCGGCGGTCTTTGCTGCCGTCCTGTTCGGCCCGCTAGCGGCGATGGTTGTCTTCGGGGCGTCGGTCGCCGGGCTCTCATCCCCTTTGTGGGAGTCTCGCTTACCTTTCGGACGCGGGCGCTGACCGGCGCTGCCGCCGCAGGTGCGGCGGCAGCCGTCGCCGCACTATGTCAGCCGGAGTCGGCGAGATCATCGCAGCGGCGACCATCGGAGCCCTCGTAGCTGAGGTACGGATGCGGGGTTGCTTCGACGACCTACCGCCTTCGTGGGAACGGGCGCTGGCATCGACGCAGCCGGCGAACTCTTCCCTGTGATCATCGCGTCGGTTCCGCTCTATGCACCAGCGGTGACTCTCCTCGTGCTTGCTTATCGCGACGTCTCGCCGTGGACTCTCCCGTTGTTCTTCGTGCCAGCACTGTTGGCCCAGCGTTGGTTCCTGATGTACGAGGAGCAGCGGCGGCTCGCTACGACCTCGGACTGGCGAACGAGCAACTCAAGGCGGCCAACCTGTCCTTTGCGAATGGCCTGATTGCCACTCTTGATGCAAGGGATCGCTACACAGCTGGCCATTCGGCGGCCGTGGCGATCTACGCGCGAGACATCGCGAAACGGATGGAGTTGGGTTCCGAGACGGAGGAGTTGGCCCACCTATGCGGACTAGTCCATGACATTGGGAAGATCGGGCTTCCAGCTGGACTTCTGGAGAAGCCCGGGGCCCTTACTCTTGAGGAGCGCCGGGAGATGCAGCGTCACTCTGAGATCGGAGAGCGGATCCTGGCGAATGTCGATACGTACTCCGAGATCGCAGCAATTGTCCGGGCGCACCACGAGCGTATCGACGGACAGGGCTACCCCGACGGTCTCGTCGGCGACTCAATTCCGGTGCTCTCCAGAATAATCGCCGTCGCCGATGCGTACAACGCTATGACGTCTGACCGTCCTTACAGAGACGCGATGCCCAGTCGCGTTGCGCGGCTCCGTCTCGCTCAGGCCGTCGAGACCCAGTTCGACACCGCCGTGGTTGCTGCGTTTGAAGCGATTCTCGCGGGAGCGAACGAGGACTATCGGCTTGCCAAGGGCGCCGAGTTCAATATCGACGTTCTCAGTATGGACAGCGAAGCGTTGCTTGAGCCGGAACCTGAAGCTGCCTATGCAGTCGCTCTGAACATCTCATAGCGCGTGACTGCCTCCGTTCGGTTTCGAACGCCAAGCTTCGCAAGAACGTTCCGGACGTGAACCTTCGCGGTCGACTGAGAGATGAACAGCGCGGTCGCGATGTCTCGATTCCGCATGCCCTTCGCTAGGAGCTCAAGTACTTCCCACTCGCGTGGGGAGAGAATCTCAATGGGGCTTCGCGTAGCACGAGTCCGGAATCCGGCTCGCCGCGCCAGTGCTCGATCGTCTGACGCTGCATAAAGCGGTTCGAGTAGGCGACGGCTTGAAGCGTCAGCTGCCAAGGCGTTTGCAAGCTCTTGCGAGGCCCGGCATGCGCAAACCAATGGGTCCCAGGCACCTAGCCTGTCGGCGAGATTGATCAGATCGACTGCGGGCTGCCCGTTCTGGCGCTGAGCAGCCGAGACGGCTTGGGCCGACGCCGCCAAGCACTGCTACCTCGACGGCAGTCGAGGTAGCGGTTGCATCAGCCGACGCCCGAGCAGCCTCGCGTTCCTCCCCGGCGCACGCCAGAGCCAAAGCTCTCGTGGCGAATTGTTCTGCCCGCCAAGACGGAATTAGCCGAGCTGGCGGAGGGCTCTCGGTCAGTTTCAGGGCGTCGTCGGCGCCGCCTGTCTGGAGTCGCAAGCGGGCTCTTAGGATGCGTGCGTTGCACGTATGGCTGACGCTCTGGATCGCCGCTGCGGAGTCCTCAACGGTCTGCAAGAGCCGTTCTGCCTCCCCGAAGCGTCGAAGTCCAAGCCGGATCAAAGCTGCAGTCCAGGCGGCATGTGGCCTCGCAAACTCGAGATCAAATGCTTCAACGTCTGCTTCGAATCGCTCCACCCAGGTTAAGGCCTGTCGATAGTCGGCCTTCTGTGCAAGCGTGTAAGCAGCCGCGTACGTGAAGGCTGTTCGTGCGCGTGGGTCCTCGACCTGCGGAAGCGCATGAAGCGGCTCGTCCAACCAGAGCTGGCCAGCGATCCCTTCGCCAAACCGCCGACGCGCTAGTTCCGCCGTCGCGGCACGCAGCAAGTGAGTTGGCGATCGGTGTCGACGGCCAATAAGTTCAGTGACGATCTCATCGCCGTTCGGACGCTCGCCAAAGATTCTTGCCAGGGCAAGGCCGTGAAGTGCCTCATTCTCGTCATGCTCATCAAGAGCTGTTTGGCGCGCGTCTGTGAAGTCGTCCTCCGCCTCGGGAAACGAAGCACTCAAGAAGTTGCTGTGTCCGGAAATAGTGCTCGCCCTTGATCTCAATGGATCCGTCTTCGTGAGTTGGGCGCGGACGCGGAGTGCCAGGTCTTCCGCCAGTTCGAGCTGCCCATCGCGCAAAGCGACCTCGGCGCCGATCACGTCGACTGCGGGTGGTGGAAAGTTCGGAGCTGTTCGGACCGCTTCGGCGAACGCCGAGAGGGTTCCGACGCGTCCGCTTCTCGCGAGCGGTTTGAACGCCTGGCGAAGTGCCGGCTCGACGAGGTCGTCGAACCCGAATCGGCCTATCAGTGTCAACGCGCGATCCCAGTGTTCACAGCGGAGGCAGTAATTGATCGCTTTGCGAACCTCACGTTCGGCGAATGGTCGTTCAGACAGCTTCTGAAGGAGAAATTCGCGGAGCAACGGATGAAGGTCGGGCCGCTCGTCGCCGGACACGAAACCGAGATCTCTGGCATGGAGGATCAGTTCGTCGAAGTCGACGCCGAGGTTTTCTTCAATCGTGCGTCGGGTCATATCGGGCAGCAATGCGAGGGTGGTTAGCTGCGAGCGCAAGTCCCGCGAAGCAGCCTGAAATAGTTCCTCTGCGAGAAACCGGTAGAGGGTCGACGGAAGCATCCCAGGTACCGGTGCGGCGTCCTTTACGGCAGCCGCCAGAGCTAGAACCGCAGGCCACCCCTCAGCCTGGCGGACTAACTCCTCGACCTCGGTTCGGCGACCTAGGACCTGCGTCGACTCCGATTGAGTCATCGCAAGCTCGTTTCTTCCAATCTCTGTCAACTCGCCATACACGACCTGGCGTGGACCTCGCCCATTGTGGCCGCAGGCGGGAGGCGATCAGGAACCGCGGACTCGACCGGCGTTGAAGGTAATCGACCGTCTGCTCGGCCCCCGGCGACTCCATGAGTTCGTGGTAGTCGTCAATGACGATCCACTGGACGCGCTGTTTGTTGATCTGGTCGGCGAGAGCGGCGGCTACGCCTCTGGCCGACCGTTGCGGATTGCTCTGCGCGCTCAGGTACTCGCGGATGAACTTGCTGGCGCTGCCACCCAGCCCATCGATCCCTGCAGCGAGATCCTCGGACAGCGTCACGACGTCGCGATGTGCCGGCGTCGCCGATACCCAGATCGCGCCGGAAAGCGTCTTCACCCACTGGCGGGCGAGCGTGGTCTTTCCGTAGCCGGCGGGTGCGAGGAGCAGGATCACCCTGGCTTCGCACTCGTCGAGCATCTTGGTTAGTCGCGGTCGATCGATGATCCCGCGTTCTCGACGCGGGCCGTCCTGAACAGCCGTCGCGGCCATGCCTGCCAGCTCCTGCCTGTTCGCTCCCCTCTTGCTACGGGAGAACCTACAACGTCTCCGGCCCCGACAAGGGGGCCGGCGCCCGCGGCGGAGGGTTTCGCCGCGGGCGCTTGCTTCGCCGTCAGCCCCCGTTGTCGGCTCTTGCCGACGCCAAGCGGGTCGCCAGCGGGTCCTCACCCGTCAGCAGGCGGAACGCCACCGGAATCTGGCGACGGCGCGGCACCCCGAGCTTCTGCCGCAGCGCGTCGCTATGCGCCTTCGCCGTTCTCGGGGAGATCCCGAGAACGACGCCGATCTCGTCGTTGGAAAGCCCTTGCGCGATCAGCTCGACAACCTGTCGCTGCCGAGCCGTGATGATGAAGGGGTCATGGAGTGCCTGCATGCGGGGCAGGCTACGGGCGCCGGCGCATGATCCCCATAGGTCAAAGGGTGTAACTGACCGGGTCAGAGGCGGCGCGCTCGCGCAGGCTCGTACGTGCCGATGAACGAGGCCTCGTGGCCCCGCTCGTTCGCCTCTTGCAGCTCGTCCTCATCGAGCGCCCCGATCCGCAGCAGCAGTTCGAACTCGTCGCGCAGATGTGTTCGCATCATCTCGGGGCCATCCGTCGCGATCGTGAACCTGACGCCGTGCTCCACAAACGTCCTGAACGTGTCGCGAACCGATTCCTCGTCGGGGAGCGCGCCGGTCAGGAGGTTCGACGTCGGGCAGATCTCGAGCGTCACGTCCGCGTCTCGAAGCGCCGCCATCAGCTCGGGGTCCCGGGCGGCGAGGACGCCGTGGCCGATGCGGTCGGGACGCAGAGAGTCGAGAACCTCGGCCGTCTCTGCGAGCCCGAGCTCTTCGCCCTCCTCGCCGACGTGGATCGTCACGCCCAGGCCACCGTTGCGAGCGAGCTCGACGTGTTCGCGCAACTGTGTGTAGTCGAACCTCGTCCCGCCGGGACGCGGACCGGCGATGTCGACGCCGACGATCCCGCGCGCGGCGTACTTGAGCGCCTTCTCGACGATGATCAGGTTCTGCTGCGGCGTGAACGTCCGATCCATCATCAGGATCAGCCCCGCGCGCACCTGGGGGTACTCGAGCGAGGCGAGGTCGAGCCCCCGCACGGCGGCGAGGATGATGTGGTCGAGGTCGCGCTCGCCGCCGCGATTGCGCTTCATCGGGTTGAACCGAAGCTCGAGCGTGGTGATCCGCTGTGAGCGGTAGGCGCCGCCGATCGCGGCGTGCACGCTGCGCTCGACTGCCAGCGGCGAGCTCTGGATCAGCTCCGTGAGGTGGTAGATACGGTCGAGCGCGTCGAGGTCGGCGACGCCCCTCGGGTCCGACACCGTGACCATCCGGTCGAACTCCCAGTAGTCGCGTGTCGGCAGCGCGATCCCCTGTTCGTGCGCGAGGCTCCACATGATGTCCGACGCCACCGAGCCGCCCAGGTGCGTGTGCAGCTCGGCAAGGCCTTCGTCCACCATCCCTCCGACTCTAACGAGAGCAGGGGCGACCCCCGGGCGGGCAGTAAAGTCCCGTGACGGTGGGCGTCCGTCCGCAACGCCTGGACCGACTGCCGCAGCAGTTCTTCGTCCAGCTGCTCGGTCGGGTCGCCGAAGCGGCGGCGGAAGCCGGTCCGCCGCTCGTCGACCTCGGCCGTGGCAATCCCGATGTCGGGCCGCCGCCGCATGTCGTCGAGGCGCTGCGCGAGGCCACGCTCGGCGACGGCGTCCACGGTTACGCCGGGATTCGGGGCATGCGACGCCTTCGTGAGGCTGTGGCCGCGCGGTATCGGCGCGACTACGGCGTCGAGCTCGATCCGGAGACGGAGGTCGCGGTCGTGCCCGGCACGAAGACGGCCCTCGCGGAGCTCCCGCTCGCGCTGGCCGAGGAGGGCGACACGATCCTGCTCCCGGATCCGTACTACCCCGACTACCCGTCGGGACTGGCGCTCGCCGGCGCCAGGCTCGCCACCGTGCCGCTCGATCCCGAGCGAGGGTGGGCACCGGAGCTCGACGACGCGCCGCCGGCGGCCGCCCTGTACCTCAACTACCCCTCGAACCCGTGTGCTGTCTGCGTCGCGCCGGGAACGTTCGAGAGTGCCGTCACCTGGGCGAGGCGCACCGGTGGGGCCGTCGTCCACGATGCGGCGTACATCGACCTCGTGTTCGACGGGCGGCGGCCGCAGAGCTTTCTGTCGACATCCGGGGCGAAGGACGTGGGAGTCGAGCTCTGGTCGATGTCGAAGACCTACGGCATGGCCGGATGGCGAATCGGTTTCGTCGTCGGCAGCGCCGAGATCGTCGAGCGCGTCAACCTGTTCAACGACCATACGCGGGTCGGCATCTTCATGCCGCTCCAGGCCGCCGCGATCGCCGCGTTCGAAGGTCCGCAGGACTCGGTCGCCCGCCGGGTCGCCGACTACGAACGCCGTCGCGACGTGATCAGCGCCGCGCTTCCCGAACGGCCCGTCTGCGAGGGGACGTTCTTCGTCTGGGTGCGGCTCCCCGACGGCCTCACTGCCGAACGCCTCCTCCTCGAGGAACGGGTGGCAGTCGCGCCCGGAGAGGGCTTCGGCCCGAGTGGGGCCGGATGGGCGCGCCTGTCCCTGGCGGTCGACGATGCGGCGATCGAGGTCGGCGCCGAACGCCTCGGCCGCGCGTTCGCCGCCGCATACGCATGAAGATCGGGATCGTCGTTCCGTTCTCGTGGTCGTACTGGGGCGGCGTCGTCGAGCATGCGGAGCACCAGGCCGACGCGTTGCGCCGCCGCGGCCACGAGGTGAAGCTCGTGATGGGGCACGATCCGCCCGGCAGGTTCACCCGCTTTCTGCACCCGCGCACCGGCCGCCACGGGAACCTTCCGGCCAACGTGATCCCGATCGGCCGATCCGTCGTCGTGCCCGCCAACGGGTCACTGCCGAACATCGTGCTCTCGCCGCGGTCGATCGCGCGCATCCGCCAGACCCTCGCCGACGAGCGGTTCGACGTCGTCCACGTGCACGAGCCGATGACGCCGGCGGTGTGCGTCGCGACACTCGCCTATGCCCGCTGCCCGATCGTCGCGACCTGGCACGCTCACGGCGATCTGGGCTGGCTGCGGTACGGCGTCCACTTCTGGGGGTTCCTGATCGACCGCATCGACCTGCGGATCGCCGTCTCCCCGATGGCCGCCGAATCCGCCGCGCACTGGCTCCCGGGCGAGTATCGGGTGATCCCGAACGGCGTGCTGATTCCGAACGAAGCGGATCCGCAGCATCGGGACGCTCACGTCGTCTTCATCGGGCGCCATGATCCTCGGAAGGGCTTGGCGACTCTGCTGAAAGCGTGGCCGCAGGTGCACGAAGCGACCGGGGCGCGACTTCGGCTGATCGGCACGGATCCGCTGCAGTACCGTCTGCTTCACTCGCGGCTTCGAGTCGACGACGCAGGCATTGACGTATTGGGAATCGTGACGAACGACGTGCGAACGGAGGAGTTGCTTCGAGCGAAGGTTTCGGTCACCCCTGCCCTCGGGGGTGAAAGCTTCGGGCTCGTCCTCGCCGAGGCCTTCGCGTGCGCGACGCCGGCCGTGGCATCGGACATTCCCGGATACGCGGCCGTGGCAACACCGGAGGCCGCGGTCCTGGTCCGCCCGAGCGATCCGGACGCACTTGCGGAGGCGATCATCGACGTGCTGTCGGACGAGGAGCGCCGGGTCGAGATGGGCGCTGCGGCGCGCGCGCATGCGCTCGCGAACTACGCGTGGGAGGACATCGCGAGACGTCTCGAGGAGGCGTACGAGGAGGTCGCGGCGTGAACATCCGCGATCCCAGGTTGCGGATCCTCCTCGTGCTGCCCGTGCTTGGTGTTGCGATCGGGCTGATCATCTGGCGCGGGCCGGACTGGAGGCCGGTTCACGACGCGTTGACCGCGATGAACTGGGAGTGGGTCATCGTCGCGTTGCTGTTCAACGTGCTCTCGGTCTTCGCACGGTCGTTCGCCTGGGAAATTGCGATCAAGCAGTCGATGCCGCCGCCACACCCGCGGTATCCGCTCGTCTTCTCGGCCTTCTGCGTCGGGCTGTTCGGAAACGCGGTCCTGCCGGGCCGGGTCGGCGAGCTTGCCCGCGTCGCGGTGCTGCGGCGCCACCTGCCGGGCCGTGGCGGCACCACGCCCCGTCTGGTCGGCTCGGTGTTCGCCCACCGGATGTTCGATCTGTTCCCGATGATCGCCCTCGTCGTCTGGGTGCTCCTGTTCGCGCGGATCCCGAGGTGGGCGTATCTGTCGATCGAGGTCGCGCTCGCCGTCGGCGTCGTGCTCTTCCTGATCGCTCTCATGCTGGCACGCATGCACCAGAGCTCGGCGGTCGACGGGATGGGGCGGCTGCGACTGCTCTGGGATCGCGCGCGGCAGGGCCTCGGCGTGATGCGACAACCGATCGCGGCCGCGATGGCAGGCGCGTTCCAGCTCGCCGGGTGGACGCTGCAGCTGCTCGCCGTCTGGGCGGCGATGTTCGCATTTCACCTCCACCTGCCGTTTGTCGCCGCCGGTCTCGTGCTCGTGCTGATGAACGTCGCGACGATCTTTCCGCTCTGGCCCGGCAACGTTGGCCTGACCCAGGCCGCGATCGCGCTGCCGCTCACGCGCTACGGCGTCGATTACGCACACGGTTTTGCGTTCGGCATCGGCCTGCAGCTGATCGAGGCATCGGTAGGGATCGGCATCGGGACGATCTTCCTTGCGCGCGAAGGACTGTCGTACGCGATGCTCAAGCAGTTCGAAGGGCCCGCGCGGGCGCCGGCCGAGGACGTTCCCGTCGACGAGGTCGAACGTCCCGAGCGTGCTCGCGCTAGCGTCTCCGGCTAGCCTCAAAGGCGTCCTCACCCCGCTCGAGGCGGCCGCAGCACTGGCGCTCGGGCTGCGCAGCGTCGAGGGTGTCGAGGCGTGTGAGGTTCCCGTCGCGGATGGTGGAGAGGGAACAGCCGAGGTCCTGCAGGCGACGCTCGGCGGAGAATGGAAGAAGGCCGTCGTCTCCGATCCGCTCGGGCGGCCGGTCGAGGCGCGCTGGCTCGTGCTCGCCGACGGCACCGCCGTTGTCGAGGCCGCCGAGGCACTCGGCCTGCCGCTGATCGCTCCGGCCGACCGCGATCCGCTTCAGGCGTCCAGCGCGGGGCTCGGCGAGCTCATCGAGCAAGCGCTCGTGGCCGGCGCTCGCGCTCTCGTCGTGTGCATCGGAGGGACCGCGACGGTCGACGGAGGCGCGGGCTTGCGCGCCACCCTCGGCGACCGGCTCAGCGCAGTCCGCGTCCGTGCCGCGTGCGATGTTCGCAATCCGCTGCTCGGCGAACGTGGATCCGCGCGGGCGTTCGGCGCGCAGAAAGGCGCAGACCCGGCGGCGATCGACGAGCTCGAGCGGCGGCTGGCGGCGATGTCCGAGCTCGCTCCGTATCGCGACCTCCGCGGTGCCGGGTCGGGCGGTGGGCTGGGGGCGGCGTTCGCGTCACTCGGCGCCGACCTGGTCGAGGGAGCCGAGCTCGTGCTCGACCTCGTCGGGTTCGACGACCGCGCCCGCGGCGCCGGGCTCGTGATCACCGGCGAGGGCACGGTCGACGCGACGACCTTCGAAGGGAAGGCGCCGGGCGCCGTTCTCGCCCGTTGCCGCGCGCTCGGCGCGCGCTGCGAGCTCTTCGGGGGACGCGTGGCTCCGGGGCTCGACGCGCACCCGCTCTCGGGGAACCCCGATCGCGCGGCGGAGGATCTCGTCGCGCTCGGGCTAGCTCTCGCTCGTGCGTGAAAGCTCTTCGATCCTGCCGCGAACGCTGTCGAGCTTCGTCACGCAGAGGCGGTAGAGCTCCTCGCCGCGCTCCCAGAGCTTCGTCAGCTCGTCGACGTCGGCGTCGCCCCGCTCGAGTCGCTCCACGATCGAATCGAGCTCACGCTGCGCCTCCTCGAACGTCGGCTCGCCGGTCACTCGATCGTCGCTCCGAACGTTCCCTCGGCCACGAGCACGTCGATGTGCTCGCCGCTCGCGACCTCGGCCGCTGAGCGCACGACCTGGTCGCCGCGGCGGACGATCGCGTAGCCGCGCTCGAGCGTGGAGCGCGGACCGAGCGCGACGAGCCGGGCGTGCGTCGTGTCGAGCCTGCTTCGCCGGCGCTCGAGCGTCAAGAGAGGGGCGCGCCCGAGCCGTTCGCGCGCCTGGAGGAGGCGCTGTGCGTGCCGCTCGGCCGCGACGGCCGCGCCGCGGTGGAGCGCAGCGCGCGAGCGAGCGAGCGCAGCCCGCAGCTCGGCAGCGTCGGGCACCACCAACCGGGCCGCGGCGGTCGGCGTCGACGCGCGCACGTCGGCGGCGAGATCGCAGAGCGGTGTGTCCTGCTCGTGCCCCACCGCCGAGACGACCGGCACGGGGCACGTCGCGACAGCGCGGACGACGCGTTCGTCCGAGAACGGCAGGAGATCTTCGAAGCTTCCGCCACCGCGCGCAAGCACGATGACGTCGACGCCACGCTCGCACAGCTCGCCGATCGCCGCGACGATCGCCTCGGGCGCGCGCGGGCCCTGCACATAGGTCTCGGCCACGACGAGGTTCGCCGGCGGGAAACGCTGAGCGACATGCGTGAGGACGTCGCGCTTCGCCGCCGCGTCGTTGCCCGTGACGAGACCGATCAGCCGTGGGAAGCGCGGCAGCGCTCGTTTGCGCGCGGTGTCGAAGAGACCTTCGGCTGCGAGGGTCCGCTTCAGCCGCTCGAGCGCGGCGAGATGTGCGCCGAGGCCGAAGCGCTCCACGGTCAGTGCGCGCAGGCGAAGCTCGCCGCGCTGCTCGTACAGCTCGGGTCGGCCGAACACGTGGACGCGTTCGCCGTCGGCGAGGCCGAGCTCGAGCGCGTCGAACCGGGTCCGTTGCATCTGCACCGCGAGGCAGGCGCCGTCGTCGGGATCCTTGAGCGTGAAGAAGACCGAGGCCCAGCGCGCCTGACGGCGAAGCTCCGTCACTTCGCCTTCGACCCAGACCGTGGGCAGCCGGCTGAGCCACGACGCGACGCCCTGCGAGAACGCGCGCACCGCATAGACCTTCCTGCCGTCGACCTCCGTCGCCTCGACCTTCACGAGGCGATCGTAGCCTCGGCTTGGGCTTTCTAAAGGAGGATCTCGGCCGCGGTCGTGAAGGTGCAGCCGGCGCGGATCAGCTCGACGGCTCGGTGCAGATCAGCTTCCGAATGGGCCAGCTTCTCGGCCAGTGTGAGGGGATACCCGGCTTCGATCAACACGTGCAACCGCCACGATTCCACCTTCTCGCGCTCCGTCTGTACGTGTTCAATGGTCTGGGCCATGATGTGAGCGATTCGCCTTCCTCTAGACGAACCCTGCCCATGAAAGTTGGGCGGAATGCTGAATTGGCGCACCGTCGGTAGGTCTAGATCCGCGCAGCCAATTCGTCGAGTCGCCGCTGGAGGTCGTGCAGACGCGACTCGAGAACGCTCCGTTCCGACTCGGCATCACGGGCGATCTCGTGCAGTCGGTCACGAAGCCCCGACTCGACCGAATGGGCGCGGTCCTCGAGCGCCTGCAGCGCCTCGTCGCGCTGACGTTCGAGCGCGCCGCGGGTGCGGCCGATGCGATCCTCGATTCGCTTGCCGGCCGCGTCGGTCACGACGGTCAGTCGCTCCGTCAGGACGCCTTCGGCCTGGCGGGCGAACCGTTCGACCGCGAGGTCGAGCTCGCGGCTGAGCCGGCGCGCAGCGTCCTCACGGGCCGCGCGGATCGTCGTGTCGAAGCTCTGTGACGCAGCCTCGGTGTAACGCTGCGTCTCACGGGCGACGACACGTTGCAGTTGCTCCACCTGTCGACGCTCGATGTCGCCCAGCGACGACTGGATCCGCACCGCGGCGTCGCTGCTCTCGCGGTCGATGATCTCCTTCAGCTCGCTCTCGCGCCGGCGCAGCCGGTCGGCGATCTCCTGCAGTGCGCGCCGCCGCTCTGCGCCGTGCTGTTCGAGCTCCGCATTCGCCGCCTCGACCAGCCCCTGGGCGGAGCGCGTCAGCTCGTCGCGCTGCCGGGCGATCAGCTGACGCTGCTCTTCGAGCTGGCTCTGCAGGCCCTCCGCGTCCTGGCCGATCCGCGACTCGATTTCCGCCATCAGCTGCCGGTGCCGGCCTTCGAGCCGGCGCAGCTCCTCGGTCAATCCCTCTTGCAGCTTCTCGATGTCGCTCGTCCAACTCGCGAGCCGCTGTTCGATCGCCTTCTGGGCCGAGATGAGCTGGGCCGCGAGCTGCTCGCCGCCGGCGCGCTCGCGCTCGGCGACATCGAGACGACGTTCGGCTGCGATTCGACGCTCCTCCTCGGCAAGCTGCGACAACGACTCGGCGCGCTCGCGCGCGAGCGTGAGCTCGAGCTCGTTCTTGCGTTCCTCGATCTCCTTCGCCACGACCTCGTCGAACTGCGCACGTCCTTGTTCGAGCTCACGGTCGAGCAGCCGCTCCTGCTCGCGTACGCGCCCCAGGATGCGGTAGCACGCGGCGACCGCAGCGATCGCGACGACGGCCGCAACGATGGCGACGATGGTGGCTGCGGTCACGGCGTCATCGTAGGCGGGCGGCGACGACGGCGGCCGCAACGCAGACCACTGCCACCGTTCCGAACCTGAGGGCCCGTTCTGCCGACGCGGCCTCTTCGGGAGCGCTGTCGACCCGCCGTGCCCGCCGCGCCGTGGTCGAGAGCGTTCGCTGCATCAGGCTCGCGGCTGTCGCGTATCCCGCCGCGATCACGGCCTCGACCCGGATCGTCTGGGCCTCGACGAAGTAGCCGGTGAGCACGGGAAAAGCACCCCAGGCAAGTGCGAAGCCCCAGTCGGTGTGAATCCGGCCGCCGAACCACTCGAGGTTGTAGGCCGGCACCAGGATCGCGCCGACCGCCACGAACGCGAGGAGGCCTGCTCCCCATGCGACGGCCGCTGCGATCCCGATCGCAACGGCGCCTGCCAGCGAGACGACGGCCGCACCGATCAGCGCCGGTCGCGAGATGCCCGTGCCGAGCGGCCGCCCGCGGAGCTCGTCGAGGACGTGTGCAGCGATTCCGAGGGCGAGCAGGAAGGCGACGAGCGCCGCCACGAGTCGATCGGTGTGGAACTGGGGTGCAAGGGCGGCGCCGAGCGCGACGTACGAGAGGTGCCAGAGCGTGTACGGAGGATGCAGGAGGGTGACCCAGTCGCGTGCGCGGCCTCGGCGCAGCGCGTACCAGGCGGGCCTCAGCTCCTCCGGCGTCCCCACGTCACGATCCCGCCTCCGAGGCTCAACCGCCGGTACGCGACGTTCTCGATGCCCGCCTCGCGCCAGAAGGAGACGAGGGTGTCGAGCGGCCAGCGTTCGTAGTGCTCTCTGATCGACGGGCCGAGGAAGCTCCCGACTTCGTCCCAGCCGCTCCCGATCAGCCGGCCGGCCGCTGGAAGCCCGGCGCGCACCCAGGCCTCCCAGGCCGGCCGCCAGATGCCGTCAGGGACGCCGAACTCGAGCCCGGCGATCGTTCCGCGCGGCTTGACTACGCGAGCGAGCTCACGCAGCGTCGCCTCTGGATCGTCGACGTAGCGCAGGAGGTAGGTGAACGTCACCGCGTCGAATGTGCCGTCCTCGAACGGCAGCTCGCGTGCGTCGCCTTCCATCAGCCGAACCTTCTTCGCCGCCGCCGCGAGCGTGACGCGTCTCCGGCCCTCGTCGAGCATCTGCGGCGTTCGATCGACGCCGACGACGAAGCAGTCCTTCTGGCGCACGAGCTCGAGCGCGACCGCAGCCGTCCCGGTCGCGACGTCGAGGACGGTGTCGGTCGGACCGGCGTCGACCCGGGACACCAGGAAACGCCGCCAGCGCGGGTCCTGCCCGAAGGAGAGGATCGATGCCCATCTGTCGTAGGTCGGTCCGATCGGCGCGAACAGAACGGGTGCATCCACAATCACGACTCTATGAAACAGCCGCGACACGCGGAGAGATCGAACCGCGTTTGTCGTGGTAACGGCGTCGCGATCCCCCGCATCGTCTGACACCGCGTGCAGCGGTACGCCGCCGACTTCTTAGCATTTCTTGAGAGGCACGTTGTTAGCGTCGCCGCGTGGCTGGTGGCAGCCACCACCCGACGTCGCCGCGCCGGCCCCGGACCGCCCTCCCTCGTCAGGCCCAGGGCCGGCCTCCGGCGAAGGCCGTGTTCTCCGCTCCCGTGCTCGATAAACAGGGAACGAGAGGATTGGCTCCCCCGCCACAACGAGGGAGCCGCGGGCTGTGCTCTCCGCCGACGGATCCCGGCAAACGGGATCAGCAGAGTGTTTACGCCGAGTTTTCCGTTTCCTGATCGGCCAAACGGATCAATGGCCCGCATCTACATCGGTCCGGCGGCTGGGTGAGATTGGCTTGAACAGAGCCCTTCCACCCCGATCGGACACAATCCCGACGCTATGACGCTGGAGGACGATCTCGCTCGGGCCGCGGCTGCGGCCGCCTCGCACGGTGAGGTGACCGGCGTCCTCGCAGCAGAGCCACGGGACGCTCTGCGCCTCTATCTCGTGGCGCTGAAAGGCGTCGAGGACACGCGCTGGCTCGTCCTCGACGGGGACGGCCGGGAGGTCGACCGCAAGGAGGACGTACGGAGCGTCGCGTCGATCGTCGCGCTCTGTGAACTGGCTGCGGACGTGGCCGGCGGCGGTGATCTGGCCGGGCTCCGCCAGGAGCTCGCGCGGCTGCGGATGGTCGAGCAGCCGGAGGGAATCGAAGAGGCCGAGAACGCTGCGGATGCGCTCGAGCGCGAGATCGGCGCACCGCCGCGGGTCGCCTCGCCACGCTACCTCGACAGCGTCGGGACTGCGACGGCCGCACTCGAGCGTGCGCTCGGCGACGTCTCGTCGCCCTTCGCCGCCGCACTGCGTTCGGGCTCCGGGGCCGTCGACGGGTTCGTGCGGGACGTCGAGCGCGGCTACACGCTCCCGCTCCGCTAACGTGACCGCTATGGAAGGCAGTGGATTCGGGTTCCCCTTCGGGGGCGACCCCGAGGACCTGCTCCGCGGCTTGCGTGAGTTCGCCGAGCAGCAGGCCGAGACGGTGCAGGAGGCCCAGCGCGAGCAGTTCGCGACGCTCACCCTGAACACGGCGGTCGAACTGACAGCCGCAGCACTCTCGCAGGTCGCCGTCGAGGGGCCTGCAGACCAGCAGGCGGCCGCCCTCCGCGATGCGATGCGGGTGCTCTTCCCCGAGGCGGTGGCGCTCGTCAGCGCAGCCCGCCAAGGGTTCATGCGCGAGCACTGAGGCACTCCCTCCCGTGGCTGATGGGCCTACCCGAAGAGGGGGCGCGGCCTAGCCGTTCGCCCCTCCCGTGACCGCTCCGAGCAGGCGAAACTCAAGCGCATGGGGGGCCCTGCCGGCATGTCTGCACGCGTCCAAACCACGGAACCATCGAGCGCCGAGCTCACGGTCGTGATCGCCTCCGGGCATCCGCTGCTCTCACTCGGAGTGCGAGGACGGCTCGAGGGCCACGGCTTCCGCATCGTCGGCGAGGCGTCGTCGGCCCGCGAGCTGGTGGCGGCGGTCCGGCTCGGCCGGCCCGACATCTGCCTCGTGGACGCGGCCCTTCCGGGCGGTGCGCTGGCGGCCGCGCGTCAGGCCCGCGCCCGCCGGTCGAGGCTGGCGGTCGTCTTCCTGATGTCGAGCGACGACTCGAACGACGGTGAGCTCGCGATCGAAGCCGTCAGGAGCGGCGCGTCCGGTGTCCTGTTCGAGGACATGGATCCCGACCGTCTCGTCTTTGCGTTGCGGGATGTCGCGGCCGGCGGCTCCGCGCTGCCACGCATGCTCGTCGCACGGCTGCTCGACGAGCTGAAGCCTCCCGCGTAAGAAGCTCGCCGGCGTCTGGCCTCGGTCTACTGGCCGTCGTAGAGCGGGTTCTCGATCAGACCGTGCTGGTAGGCGAGACGGACCGCCTCGGTCCGGTTCCCGACTCCGAGCTTGCGGTAGATGTTCGTCAGGTGGAACTTCACGGTCTGCTCGGCAAGCCAGAGCTCTTTCGCGATCGCCTGGTTGGAGAGACCGCGTGACAGCGCGCGAAGGATCGTCAGCTCGCGCTCGGTGAGGCCGAACTCGCGGATCGCCTCTGCCTCGGCGGCAGCGTCCTGGCCGATCGCCGAGAAGACCGTCCCCTCGATCGCCTGGCGCAGTGCCGACGGCAGGTCGACGGGGTTGACGCTCTTGATCACGAACGCCGATGCGCCTCGTTTGAGCGCGGTCTGGATGAGGTTCGGGTCGGTCGACGCCGACAGGATCACGACCTTGATCTCGGGGTGATGCTCCCGGATCTGCTCGAGGCATGCGAGCCCGTCCATCCCCGGCATACGGAGGTCGAGCAGCACGAGATCCGGCGTCGTGCGACGAACGAGCGGCATGACCTGGCTGCCGGTGTTCGCTTCACCGACGACCTCGAAGTCGTCCGTCTCGTCGAGCGCTCGCCGGATCCCCTCGGCGATCAGCCGATGGTCATCCGCGATCAGAACCTTCATCTCGACATCAATAGCAACATCGGTCGACAACCCGGAGTTGCTGAGGTCCGGAGGAGCGCCGGCGACCGCCGCTTCAAGCCGTCTTCGTCGAGGACGGTCGTCGGCGCTCCGATCGCTTCTTGCCACCAGCGTCCTCTCCTCCACCTCATGCAGATCCTTGATCGACGGGAGGACGCCAGCGCGGAAGCGTGGCGCGAACGACCGTGGGGCCGCCCGGCCGCGAGTCGATCGAGAAGATCCCGCCCAGCATGCGCACGCGCTCGCCGATTCCGGCGACGCCCATGCGACCGCGGAGGCGCGCGGATTCGAGCGCCGTCGCGACGTCGAAGCCCACGCCGTCATCCGAGACGCGCACGGCGATCGAATGCTCGTCGACCGTCACCAGCACGCCTGCCGCCGTGGCGCAGCTGTGCTCACGGACGTTCGTGAGCGCCTCCTGAATCGTGCGGAAGATGGTGATGCGCTGCGTCGCTGTGAGGTCGTGCAGGTCACCGTCGATCTCGAGCGTCCCGTCGATCGAGTACCGGTCGCGCAGTTGGTCGAGCTCGCGGCCGAGCAGCAGGTCCAGCGGTCGCTCGACGATCGTCTGGGGCTGCAGCGAGTGCGCCAGCTCACGGAGCGACTCGTCGGTCGCCTCGATCCGGCGCCGTAGCTCCGCGAACGCGGCATCGATCCGCGAGTCCACGAGCCCGTGCTCCGAGACTTGGCGGCGGAGGCGCTCGAGATCGCCGGCCAGGACGATCAGGTCCTGCGTCGGGCCATCGTGCAGGTCGTACCCGAGGCGCGCGAGCCGGCGGTCGGCAGTGGCGGTGAGGATCTCGTCGTGGGCGGCGTTGCGCTCGAGCAGCATCTCGCGCTCGAGCACCTGCGCGAGCCGCGTGGCCGTCGCGCGCACGATCGACGCGCCGGTCCGGGCGTTCCCGAGCCGTGGGGCGCGCGGAAGAAAGGCGACGAGCGCCGCCACCGGCTGCTGCCAGCGGGAGATCGGGATCGCCGCGACGAGGTCGTCGCTGTCGAGCCATTGCTCCTCGGCGCGGCCGATTGCAGCGGTGGCGATGGGCGCGGCCGCCTCGTGCGCCTGCTGCGGATCGAGGCGTGCAACGCACTCGACGCTCCCGCTCGCGCCGATCCGCCAGATCGAGATGTCGCTCGAGTCGACGAACGCCGCCGCGAGCGCGAGCTGGCGCGTGATCGACGCCGCCGGGGGCAGCTCGGTGAAGCGCGGATCGGCCGCCGCGTAGGCATGGATCTCGACGAGGAGCGTGTCGGCGCCCAGCGCCAGCTGGGTTCCGGCGGCATCGGCGAGTGAATCGAGGAGCCGTTGCGTCGGCAGGCCGTTGACGGCAGCGGTCGCGACCAGCCATGCGGTGAAGGCGATCGATCGAAGGCGGGCGTCGGCCGGCAGCTGGGCAGCGGCGTTCGCTGCGTCCGCGACCGATCCGGCCGGCAGCTCGGTCCCCGACGCCGCCGCTGCCCGGACGAGGAGCTCGAGCTCCTCGTCGACCTGGGTGAGTGTCGGCTGCGCTTCGTTTGCCGTTCGGCTCGGCAGTTCGCTCACTGCTGGGTTTGCCACCGTCCTCGGGAAGGCGTCCTCGGTTAGGGGCGCGCCCGAGTACGCATTCGAGTCTGCGTCACGCATCGGCGCCTCGCAAGGCTCCGCCCACGTTCTGGATGCCCGATTCGTCGGACTTTGCAACGTGGTGCATCGGACGGTTCGGTTTTCTCACGCCTGCAGTCGCCGCGCCCGTGGGGCGTCCGACCTCGCCCGCTTCGCGCGATACATCTGGCCGTCGGCTTCGCGGAGCAGCGCGTCGAGCACGGTGTCCTCGCTGATCGTCGCGACCGCGAACCCGACGCTTGCCGGGATCGACAGCCGGCCGTGCGCGCCGATGTAGGGCGACTGGTCGAGCGCGTGATAGATGCGGGAGGCGACAGCGCGCGCGTCCTCGGGTGGCGTGCCGGGGAGCAGGACGGCGAACTCGTCACCGCCGAGACGGGCGACGACGTCGTCGCCACGCACGACCGAGCACAGCTGGCGTGCGACGTGCTTGAGGAGATCGTCGCCGACGTCGTGCCCGCAGCCGTCGTTGACCGACTTGAACTCGTCGAGATCGACGAGCAGCAGCGCCGAGGGAGCGGTCCCCGCCTCGGCGAGCGCACGACGCGCCGTCGAGAAGAAGCCTCGGCGATTCAGGATCTGGGTGAGGTCGTCGGTACAGGCCTGCTGCTCGAGGTTGCTGCGCGTCCTGAAGTTGACGAGGGCGAGCGTCGCGGCGTCGCCGAAGCGTTGCGCGAGCTCGAACTCCTCGTCGGAGAAAATGTTCCCCTCCGCTTCGCGGTACATGCTCATCGCGCCGAGCACGGCTCCGCGGGCGACGAGCGGGACGGAGATGATCGCCTCGGGCTCCGAGTCGGGCGTCCCTTCGACGTGTCCGGCCCGGGGATCGATGTTCGCGTCGTTGGCAAGCACCGGCCGCGCGTTCGCAGCCGCCCAGCCGATGAGGCCCTCGCCGAGCCGCGGGCGCAGCTCCATGGCGGTGTCGGACCATTGACCGCGGGCCAGGATCGGCACCAGGACGGCCTTCACCGGATCGAGCTCCGCGACGAGCAGCGAGTCACACGGCACGAGCTGGACGATGCTGTCGGCGATCCGCTCGAGCAGTTGCTCGAGGTCGTCGTGCGACAGCAAGTCGTGATAGATCGCCGTCAGCCGGCGATACGAATCGACCAGGTCGACCTGGTCGTGTGTTTGTGGCCGCATGTGGGCTCCCGTGGTCGCGGAGGCCGTCCAGGCCAAGTCTCCTTGCGGCCGCAGGCCACTGCCTCCCCCGGACGGGGTACCCAACTCGGTCAAGTCCATCTCGGAGCGATGGATCGGCCCGCAACGAGCGTTGCTGGACCCCCCGGCGGGGGCTCAAGTCGTCAGGCGAGCAGCGAGTAGCCGCCGTCGACGATCAGCGTCTGGCCGCGGATCATCTCGGCGTCGGGCGAGCACAGGAACGCGACCACCCCCGCGATGTCTTCAGGCGAGACGAGCCGGCCGACCGGGTTCGCGGCTCCGCCCGCGAGCATCTGCTCACGGTTCGGGAAGTGGTCGAGGGCCCCCGTGTCGACCACCCCGCCCGAGACGGCGTTGACCCGCACGCCTCGCGGGGCGAGCTCGACCGCCAGGTAGCGGACGAGGGCCTCGAGCGCCGCCTTCGACGTTCCCACAAGGACGTAGTTCTCGAGCACGCGCTGGGCGCCAAGGGACGAGATCGCGACGATCGACGAGCCGGCGCCGAGGTTCGGCGCAGCGGCACGCGTGAGCTGGAGGAGCGCACGGGCGTTCGCGTTCAGCGTCCAGTCCCAATGCTTGTCGTCGACTTCCAGTGCCGGCCGGATGACGCCGGTGGCGGCGTTGTGGACCAGGGCCTCGAGCGGGCCGAGCTCCGCGACCTCGTCGAGCACGCGGGCCGAGGTCACGTTGCCGCGGATGAGCACGGCCTCGGCGCCCGTCGCCTCGATCTCGGCTGCGGTCTCCTCCGCCGCGCGGTCGTTCCGCAGATAGCCGATCGCGACGCGGCGCGCGCCATCGCGTGCGAAGCGGAGTGCGATCGCCCGCCCGATCCCACGCGAGCCGCCGGTGACGAGGACGGTCAAGCCCGGGGCAGGGGCTCGTCGGCCGGCGCGGAGGACGGGATCTCCGCCCAGCCCGGGCCGGTCCGGGCGACGTGCGGGCCCTCGTCCGCCTTCGATGAGGCGTGACCGAGGCGGTCGAGGCGGTTCATCTGCTCGCTCGCGTAGCGCCGAACCGCGTTCGTCTCGGGCAGGTCGGCCACGAGCTCTCTCACGCGCGCGCGAATCTGGTAGGCAAAGTGCGGGGTTGCAGGGCCGACGAGGGCGTCGATGTCGTCCCGGGTCGGTTCGCGCTCCATCGCGGCCGAACACTATCGCGGTGGATAACCTCGATAGGCGATGCGTCGAGCCCCGAGTGCAGTCGATGCGATGCTGCTCGGGACCGTCCTGCTCTGGGCGCTCAACATCACGGTCACGAAATACGTGCTCGAGCACGGCTTCCAGCCGCTCGCGTACGCGACGATTCGCTACTTCGCGGCAACGACGCTCTTCTGGATCTTCACCTACGCGCGCGAGCGATCGTTCCGGATCGAGAGGCGCGACATCTGGCTGGTGCTGCTGGCGGCGATGCTGATCTTCGTCAACCAGATCGGCTTCGTCTACGGGGTGGACGACTCGGATGCCTCCACCGTCGCGCTGATCCTCGGCACGACGCCGATCTTCATCGGGATCATCGCCACGTTCGCCAGGGTCGAGCACGTGCAGCGATCCTTCTGGGCAGCTGCGGCCGTGTCGTTCGTCGGGGTCGGTTTCGTCGCCTGGGGAAGCGGTGGATTCTCGGCCCACGTCCATGGCGATCTGTTCGCCTTGCTCACCGCTTCGACCTGGGCTGCCTACTCGGTGACGATCGCGCCGCTGATGCGCCGCTACTCGCCGTTCCGCATCAGCGCGCTCGTGCTCGCGATCGGCTGGATTCCGCTCGCCGCCGCCGGGTTGAAGCAGACTTCGGGGCAGTCGTTCCATTTCGGGTCGATGACCTGGATCGGCTTCGCCTACGCGGTCGTGGGGCCGCTCTTCATGACAAACATCCTGTGGTTCACGGCGATCAGCCGAGTCGGACCGGCGCGTGCATCGCTCTTCGCCAACCTGCAGCCCTTCTTCGCCGTCCTGTTCGCGCTGCTGATCCTCGGGGAGCACCTCGATCGTTACGAGCTCGTCGGCGCGGCGGCGATTTTCGGCGGTATCGCGTTCGAGCGCAACCGGCGGCGGCGCCCGGCCTCGTCGCCGGCCGACCAACCCGTCGAGGCCGCCGTCGGGGCCTCGGCTGCGCCACCGGTGGAGGCCGCCTAGACTGGCGAGGATGAGCGCGGACTTCATGCCGCTCGACGGCTGGGACCACGTCGAGCTCTGGGTCGGGAACGCCAAGCAGGCCGCCTACTACTACGAGAACGCGTTCGGCTTCCACCGTACGGCCTACGCCGGCCCCGAGACCGGCGTTCGCGACCGCGCGAGCTACGTGCTCGAGCAGGGCGACGTGCGGCTCGTGCTCACAAGTGCGCTCCGCCGGAATCACGAGATCGGAGAGTTCGTCCTCGTCCACGGCGACGGCGTGAAGGACATCTCGCTCCGCGTGCCCGACGCGAACGAGGCGTATCGCCAGGCGGTGCAGCGCGGGGCGCGCGGAATCCTGGAGCCCAGCTCGCTCGAAGACGACTACGGCAAGGTCGAGCTCTCGTCGATCGGGACGTACGGAGACGTCGTCCACACGTTCGTGAGCCGCGCCGGCTACGAAGGCGCATACCTGCCGGGCTACGTCGCTCAGGACACGCCGGTACCGCTCTCGGATGTCGGCGTGCTCGCGATCGACCACATCGTCGGCAACGTCGAGCTCGGTCGCATGGAGCACTGGGTGGGCTTCTACGAGCGCGTGTTCGGGATGACCGAGATGCTCCACTTCTCGGACGAGGACATCTCCACCGAGTACTCGGCCCTCATGAGCAAGGTGATGACGGACGGGGAGGGGAAGATCAAGTTCCCGATCAACGAGCCCGCCGAGGGCAAGCGCAAGAGTCAGATCGAGGAGTACCTCGAGTTCAACCACGGTCCCGGCTCGCAGCACATCGCGCTCCAATCGGCCAACATCGTCGAGACGGTCGAGGCGCTCGCGCGGCGGGGCGTCCTGTTTCTCTCGACTCCCGATGCCTACTACGACGAAACGCCCGATCGGGTCGGTCAGATCGACGAGAGCTGGGACGACCTGCGCCGGCTCAGGATTCTCGCCGACCGTGACGACGACGGCTATCTCCTGCAGATCTTCACCAAGACGGCGCAGGACCGGCCGACACTTTTCTTCGAGATCATCGAGCGGCACGGCGCGCGCGGCTTCGGGGACGGCAACTTCAAGGCGCTCTTCGAGGCGATCGAGCGCGAGCAGGCGCTCCGCGGAAACCTCTAGACCCCTCTGACGATGAGTCCGCAGCGGCGCACGGCGCTGGTCTCCGTCGCGGCGGCCGGCGTGCTGCTCGTCCTGAAGCTCACCGTCGGTCTCGCGACGAACAGCCTCGGGCTCGTCTCCGAAGCGATTCACTCAGGAACCGACCTCGTCGCCGCCCTGCTCACGTTCTTCGCCGTCGGCGTCGCGGGTCGCCCGGCCGACCGCACGCACCAGTACGGGCACGGCAAGGCGGAGAATCTGGCCGCGCTCGCCGAGGCGACGATCCTCGCGGCCGTTGCGCTGTTGATCGCCGAGCGCGCGCTGGAGCGGCTGCTCGGACACGGCGGTGAGGTGAATGCGACGTGGTATGCGATCGCCGTCGTCGTGATCGTGATCGCGATCGACGTCACACGCACGGTCATCTCGTGGCGAGCGTCACGTCGCTACAGAAGCCCGGCGCTCGCCGCGAACGCCGTGCACTTCGCGAGCGACCTCGCCGGCTCATTCGCCGTCCTCGCCGGTCTGCTGGTCGCGCGCGCCGGCTTCGCTGACGGCGACTCGATCGCGGCGCTCTTCGTCGCCGTGCTCGTGATCACGGCAGCGGTTCGCCTGATGCGGGGCAACATCGACGTTCTCATGGACCGTGCTCCCGCCGACGCGGAATCCGCGGCACGCCGGGCGATTCGCGCGATGCAGCCGACGGTCGAGCTCAGGCGTCTTCGGATGCGCCAGGCGGCAGGTCGTCAGTTCGCGGATGTGGTGATCGGCGTCTCCCCGAGCGCCGGCGTTGCGCAGGGCCACGCAGCCGCCGACGCCGTCGAGGCCGCCGTCGGCCGGGCGCTCCCGGACGCGGACGTCGTCGTTCACGTCGAGCCCATCGAGGATGCGAGCGTGCGGGAGCGCGCTCACGCGGCGGCGATCGCGGTCCCGAACGTCCGCGAGGTGCACAACATCGCTCTCGTCGACGTCGACGGCCACACCGAGTTGTCGCTGCACGCGAAGCTGCCGGGAGACCTTTCTCTCGAGGAGGCTCACTCGATCGCAGAAGAGCTGGAGACGTCGATCTGCGCCGCCGTGCCGGAGATCGCCGGCGTCCAGACGCACCTCGAGCCACTGACCGAGAGTCGCGCCGCCCGTGAGGTGCGCGTCGCCGACGAGACGGCTGTCCGGCGTCTCGTCGTCGAGACGACCGGCGCCGAGCCGCGCCAGCTTCGCTTCCTGAACACCGCGGCCGGGATCGTCGTCTTTCTCACGCTCGGCCTCGACGGGACGAGCCGGCTCGACGAGGCGCACGCACGGGCGAGCGAGGTCGAGGAGAGGATCCGGCGCGCGCGGCCGGACATCGCCGACGTGATAGTCCATACCGAGCCGTGAAGCTCTGCATGTTCACGCCCAAGGAGCTCGGCCTCGAGCGCGGCTGGCCCGGCCGCATCGAGGGCGACCGTGTCGTGCAGCTGGCGGCGCAGACGCTGCAGTCGTTCTTCACGGGCGGTGGAACGGCCCGTGAGCACGCGGAGTACGCCCTCGCGGACGTCGATCTGCGGCCTCCGGTGCTTCGGCCGCCGAGCGTGCGCGATTTCATGGCGTTCGAAGCCCACGTCGCGAACGCTCGTGGCCTCAGCGGTCGTGAGGTTCCGGCCGAGTGGTACGAGGTCCCCGTCTTCTACTTCTCGAATCCCTCGGCGATCTTCGGTCCCGGCGAGGAGGTGCCCTATCCCGACGGCACCGCCGAGCTCGACTACGAGCTCGAATGTGCGGCGATCATCGGTGGGGACGGGGCGATCGGCGGCTTCACGGTGATGAACGACTGGTCGGCACGCGATCTGCAACGTCTCGAGATGCGCGTCGGGCTTGGTCCCGCGAAAGGCAAGGACTTCGCAACGTCCCTCGGGCCGATCGTGGTGACGCCGGACGAGTTCGACGGCACATCCGGCGCGATGATCGCGCGAGTGAACGGCGAGGAGCGCTCACGCGGCGACTTGAGCGACCTCCACTACTCCTGGGCGACCCTGCTCGAGCAGGCGGCACGGAACACCCAGCTGCTTCCCGGAGAGGTGATCGGATCGGGAACGGTCGGGACCGGATGCATCCTCGAGCACGGCGACGAGCGGTGGCTGCAGCGCGGCGACGTGGTCGAGCTCGAGATCGAAGGGATCGGCGTCCTCTCGAACCGCGTCGCATGATCGGCCCGGACGATGTACGCGAGGCCGCGCGCGTCCTGGACGGGATTGCGCACCGGACACCGCTCGTCTCGTCGCGCACCCTCGGCGAGGATGTCGTGCTCAAGCCCGAATGCCTGCAGCGGGCCGGAGCGTTCAAGTTCCGCGGCGCCTACAACAAGATCGCGTCGTTGCCGCGCGGAACGCCGGTGCTGGCCTACTCGTCGGGGAACCACGCGCAGGCAGTGGCGCTCGCTGCGCGCCTGCTCGGCTCGCAGGCGACGATTCTCATGCCCACGGACGCGCCAACGGCGAAAGTCGACGCGACGCTCGGCTACGGCGCCGAGATCGCGACGTACGACCGATACGACGACGACCGGGAGGCGCTCGGCAGCGCGCTCGCGGCCGAGCGTGGCCTCGAGCTCGTCCGCCCCTACGACGACCCGCTGGTCATGGCCGGCCAGGGGACGGCTGCGCTGGAGCTGATCGAGGACGCCGGCCCGCTCGACACGCTTGTCGTCCCCGTCGGAGGCGGCGGCCTCATCTCGGGCTGCGCGACGATCGCGCGAGACTTCGGCGTTCGTCGCGTCGTCGGCGTCGAGCCGGACGCGGGCGACGACTGGCGCAGATCGCTCGCCTCTGGCCACCCGGTGAAGATCGACGTGCCGCGGACGATCGCGGACGGGCTGCAGACGAACACGCCGGGCACGCTCACGTGGGAGGTCGCCTCGCGCCTGGTCGACGAGATCGTGACGGTCACCGATCCGGAGATCGTCGAGGCGATGCGTTTTGCGTTCGAGCGCCTCAAGCTGGTCGTCGAGCCGAGCGGAGCGGTCGGGATCGCAGCCGTGCTGCAGCAGCGGGTCGGCTCAGCCGGGCGGGTGGGGGTGATCGTCTCCGGCGGAAACGTCGGCGCCGAGCGGTTCGCGGAGCTGATGCGGTGACCCGACGTCAGCGGCGGAGGCGCGGATGAGCCGGGCAGGCAACCGCGAGCTCCCGGCGGGAACCGTCACGTTTCTGTTCACGGACGTCGAAGGCTCGACGCGACTGTTGCACGAGCTCGGCGACGCGGCCTACGCGGATGCGCTCGCACGGCATCGGAGCGCGTTGCGTGAGGCGTTCGCGCATCACGGCGGCGTCGAGGTCGACACGCAGGGCGACGCGTTCTTCTACGCGTTCCCGACCGCGCCGGGCGCCGTCGCGGCCGCGGCCGCCGGCCGGCAGCGCGCTCGAAGGCGGACCGATTCGGGTGCGGATGGGGTTGCACACGGGGACGCCTCTGTTGAGCGGAGAGGGGTATGTCGGCGCCGACGTACATCGCGCGGCGCGCATCGCCGCCGTGGCTCACGGCGGCCAGGTGGTCGTGTCTGCCGCGACCGTCGCGCTGGCGGGCACGGAAGGCCTGCGCGATCTCGGTGCTCACCGGCTGAAGGACCTCTCTGCGCCGGAGCGGCTCTACCAGCTGGGCCAGGAGGCCTTCCCGCCGCTGAGAAGTCTCTTCCGCACCAACCTGCCGGTGCCGACGACGCCGTTTCTCGGCCGTGAGCGGGAGCTCTCGGAGGTGAGTGCGCTGCTGTACGACGGTGCGCGTCTGCTGACGCTGACGGGCGCGGGCGGGAGCGGCAAGACGAGGCTCGCGCTGCAGTCCGCAGGAGCCGTCTCGGATGCGTTCCCCGACGGCGTCTACTGGGTGCCGCTCGCACCGTTGCGCGACCCACGGCTCGTGCTCGAAGCAGCGGCGAAGTCGCTCGACGCCGAAGAGGTTGTCGGGCGCATCGCCGACAAGCGGGTGCTGCTCTACTTCGACAACTTCGAGCATCTCCTCGATGCGTCCGCGGACATCGCCGAGCTGGTCGGCGCGTGTCCGAACCTGAAGGTGCTCGTAACGAGCCGGGAGCCGCTGCACCTGAGCGGCGAGCAGGAGTATGCGGTGCCGCCGTTCGTTCACCAGGAAGGTGTGGGGTTCTTCCTGGCGCGGGCGCGGGCGATCGATCCGTCGTTCGAGGCGCACCCGGCGGTGGCGGAGATCTGCACGCGGCTCGACAACCTGCCGCTCGCCCTCGAGCTTGCGGCCGCGCGAGTGAAGGCGCTGCCGCCGGAGCAGCTGCTCCAGCGGCTCGAGCAGCGGTTGCCGCTCCTCACCGGTGGCGCCCGCGATTGTGCCCGAGCGCCAGCGCACGCTCGCGGCGACGATCGCCTGGTCGTACGACCTCCTCCGTCCCGAGGAGCAGCGTGCGTTCCGCGCGCTCGGGATCTTCGTCGGTGGCTGCACGATCACCGCGGCCGACGAGGTCGCGGACGCGGACCTCGACCTGCTCCAGTCGCTGCTCGACAAGAGCCTCGTGCGGCGAACCGAGGAGCGCTACTGGCTGCTCGAGACGATTCGCGAGTTCGCACTCGAACAGCTTCGAGCGGCAGGCGACTATGACGTCGTCGCTCGCCGGCACTTCGACTGTTACGCGGGGCTGGCGGACTCGGCGCACCTCGCGGCCGACGCAGAGGGTCGCGCGGACCGGGAGCTCGTGATGCCCGACGCCGACAACATCCGTGCCGCGATCGACTGGGCGCTCGCTGCCGGCGAAGTCGAGCTCGCGACCTCGCTGGCGGTCTCGCTCGAGCAGTTCTGGGTGGCGAGCAGCCCGCACGAAGGGGCGCGCCGGCTGGCGGCCCTCCTGGAGCACGCGGACGAGCTGTCCCCGCTCCTTCGCGCACGTGCATTCCGTGTCCGTGGCGGTGCGGCATTCGTCGTCCGGCGACTATACGGAGAGCACGCAGTGGCACGAGGCGGCGCTTGCTGCGTTCCGCGGGCTCGGCGACGACGCGCGGACCGCGCACGTGCTGACCCGTCAGGCCATCGATGCGTGGCGCACCGGGGACACTGGGCAGGCAAAAGCACTCGCCGAGGAGAGCCGGTCGTTGCACAGCAGCACTCGTGACGAGGCCCAAGCGCTCTACTTGCTGGGGAACGTCGCGTTCACGGAAGGCCGCGGCGATGAGGCGCTCGAGCTGCTGTCACGCAGCGCGGACCTCTCGGGGCAGGACGGCGACCGCTGGTTCCAGGAAGGCGCACTCCTGAACTACGCCGAGTGTGCACTCACCCTCGGCCGGCTCGACGAGGTGAGCGCCCCCATGCGCGGCGTTCTGGAGACCGCCCGCTCCGTGAACGATCGCCGGCATCTGGTTTACGCAATGGCGCTGCTCGCGTGGCTCGCGACCGCGCGCCGCGAGCTCGACCGCGCGGGGCGCGTCTGGGGCGCCATCGAGACCGAGGCGATGCGTGCCCCGGTCGGACAGTGGGAGACGGAGCAGGACGACTACGCCTTGCACGTCGTCCGGGACGATCCGGCCTTCGAGCGCGGCCGCGCCGCCGGCAGAGGGCTGACCTTCGACGAGGCGCTCGACGAGGCGCTCGCTCAGCCGGACTGAGCCTCGCGCACCTTCGCCGCGACCTGCGCGCGCTCATACGACAGCCGAAACAGCTCGACGACCTCGTCGACGTCCTCGTCGCTCGAGATCTGACGGGACACCCAGCCGGTGTGCGGAAGGACGTGGTGCGGGCTCGCCCGGCCCGTCTCGACGAGCATCTCCCGGATCCGGCGCGTGAAGGGCAGGTCGACCCAGCGCTCACCGTGCAGGTGGCCGAGCTCCCTGGCGCCGAGCCTGAACTCGAGCCCGCCGAAGCGGTGCGGGTGCACCGAGACGCCGTCCCACGCCGATACCTCCGACCGAATCCGGGCGACGATATTCTCCATCACATGCCGTTCTACCAGCGACTCGGCGAGGTGCCCGACAAGCGTCACGTCGTGTTCCGGGAGAACGGCACGCTCCTGACGGAGGAGGTGATGGGGTTCGAGGGCTTCTCGGGGCTCGAGTCGATCCTGTACCACCTGCATTCACCGTGTCGCGTGATCGGGCTCGGCGAGTTCGAGCCGATCGTCCGCGAGGAGTGGGTGCCGGACGCTCACGCGCATCGGCACTTCACGACGTGGGATGTCCCGCCGGGTGGCGACGCGGTGGGCGGCCGCCGGCTGCTGATGTGGAACAACGACGTCGAGATCTCGCTCTGCCGCCCGACAGAGCCGATGGACTACTTCTTCCGGAACGGCGAGGGCGACGAGGTGATCTTCGTCCATCAGGGGGCTGGGACGCTCGAGACGACCTTCGGCGACGTGCCGTATTCGCCCGGGGACTACATCGTGGTTCCCCGCGGCACGACGTATCGCTTCGTTCCCGACGTCGACGGCGACCATGCCGAGCAGCGTTACCTCGTCTTCGAGACGCCGGGGCTGATCACGATTCCGAAGCGCTATCGCAACGAGCACGGGCAGCTGATGGAGCACGCGCCGTTCTATCACCGTGACCTCCATGCTCCGACCGAGCTGCAGACGCATCGCGACCGCGGGGAGCACGTGGTCAAGGTGCGCGTGCGCGACGGCTATCAGACGTACGTGCTCGACTACCACCCGTTCGACGTCGTCGGCTGGGACGGGTACGTCTATCCGTGGACGTTCTCGATTCACGACTTCGAGCCGATCACCGGCCGCATCCACATGCCGCCGCCGTCGCACCAGACGTTCGCCGGACCGAACTTCGTCATCTGCTCGTTCTGCCCGCGCAAGCTCGACTTCGACCCGAACGCGGTGCCGATTCCGTACCACCACTCGAACCTGCAGAGCGAGGAGATGATCTATTACGTCGACGGCAACTTCTCGTCGCGCAAGGCGATCGAGATCGGCTCGATCACGCTGCATCCGACGGGGCTGCCGCACGGCCCACAGCCGGGCCTCGCCGAGAAGTCGCTCGGGATGACGGAGACGCACGAGCTCGCAGTGATGTGCGACACGTTCCACCCGCTTCGCCTGAGCGCGCTCGCCGGCGACCTCGACGACGGCCGCTACGCGTACTCGTGGGCCGAGGATGCCTCCACGGACGGCGACACGCCGGACGAGGATCCCGCCGGCGTCACCTCGCATCTCTAGGACTTGCGCGTCGCTCTCGACTGGGACGGGACCTGCACCGAGGTCGACGGTCTCCACATGTTGCTCGAGGAGTTCGGCGACCGTGAGGTATACGCACGCATGGAAGGCATGCTCGGCAACGGTCTCACGCTTCACGAGGTGATCGCGGGAGAGATCGCGACGATCGAGTTGCCACTCGACGACGCCGTGGAGTGGATGCGGAGGCACGTCACGCTGCGGCCGGGGTTCGCCACCCTCGTGCGGGAGTGGCCGGCAGTCATCGTCTCGAGCGGGTTCGACGAGCTGATCCGGCCCGTGCTCGAGCGCGAAGGGGTCGAGATCGATGTCCTGGCGAACCGACTCGACGCGCGGAACGGCTCGTGGTTGCCCTTGTGGCGCGACGACAACGCGTGCCCGGTGTGTGGCGAGCCGTGCAAGCGGGCGCTGCTCGCCGCCGAGCCGTACATCTATGTCGGCGACGGATACTCGGACCGCTGCGCCGCGCTGGCGGCGGAGCGGGTCTTCGCGCGGGACGGCCTCGCGATCTACCTCTCCCGGCGCGGGGTCGACTTCGAGCCGTTCGACACGCTGCACGATGTCGCTGCTGCGCTTTCCTGAGCCGTACGACTTCATGCTCTCGACCGAGCGGTTTCGGCGTTTCGGCGTCGATCTCGCGAACCTGTGGCACGACGGCGCGCTGCTGCGGGTCGTCGGCGGTCGCGAGGTCTCGATCCGTGCCGCGCCGGGCGGCGTCGTCGTCGAGCCGCTCGACGACCGGACCCGGCATGACGTGCTCACGCTGCTGGGCGCTTCCTTCGAGCTCGAGCCGTTCTATGCGTGGGCGGCGAACGAGACGGTGCTCGGGCCGACTCACACGGAAGCTCGCAGGCCTTCGCCCGCCGCTCGCGCCCGACCCCTTCGAGGCGCTCGTGACGTCGATCACCGCGCAGCAGGTGTCGCTCTTCGCGGCCTTCGCCATCCGCACGAGGATGATCGAGCGCTTCGGTGTCCCCGTGGGGCGCGCATACGCGTTCCCGACCCGAGAACGGCTCGCTGCGGCCTCGGAGGAGGAGCTGGTCGCGGTCGGCTTCTCGCGGCGCAAGGCCGAGTACGTCGTCGGTCTCGCGCGCAGCGACCTCGATCTCGATGGCCTCTCCGAGCTCGAGGACGACCAGGTGCGCGAACGCATCGTCGCGCTGCGCGGCCTCGGTCCCTGGACGGCCGAATGGTTCCTCGCCCGACACCTCGGACGGCCGCGCGCCTGGCCGGTCGGTGACCTCGCGCTGCGCAAGGCGGTCGAGGTTCTCTACGGTGTGCGCGTGGAGGAGATGGGTCCGAGGCTCGAGCCGTTCCAGAACCTGTCTGCTCACTACCTGCTCACCGGGGTGAGGACGCCCTGAACGTCCGGCGCGCCACTGCCGCGGACGAAGCGACGCTCCGGGAGCTGTGGGAGGAGTTCGGGCGCGAGGTGCCTGAGCCGCCCGGCTTCATCGCCGAGAGCTGGGACGAGGAGTGGACGGACACGCGTCGACAGCTCGACGCGGGCGGAGTGTTCCTCGCCGAAGACGACGGCAAGGCGGTCGGCGTCGCCAAGGTCGACGGCCCGGACCACGGCGCGATGCATGTGCATCTCGTGCACGTGCGTCCGGACGCGCGTCGTCACGGGGTCGCGAAGGCGCTCCTGCGCGAATGCGTCGCGCATGGGCGCGACTCGGGTGCCGAGACGATCTCGCTGCACGTCCTGATGACCAACGAGCCTGCGCGCACGATCTGGCGCCGGCTCGGGTTCACGGATGTGTCCACGCTCATGGCGGCTCCGGTCGGCGCTCTCGAGGAGCGTCTTGTCGAGCAAGCACCCGGCGAGCGCCATGCGACCACGCATGTCCAGACGGATGACGAGGTCTCCGTCGAGCGGGCGATCGGGCACTTTCTGCCGCGCCTCGTCGCGCCGGACGTGCGCAACACGGGCAGCTGGATCCGGATCGCGGACCCTGCGCTCGACGAGGATCGCGAGGCTCACGGCCGCTTCGCTCACGAGCTGTCCGATCGCCTCGGCGCCGTCACGGTCGCACTGGCGATCGAAGGAGAGGTGGTGCGGCTCCGTCTCTACGAGCGCGGACGCATGGTCGACGAGTACCTGTCGGTGCCGACCTACTACGGTCCGCTCTCGACCGGCGATCAGCTGGCGCTCGCGGCGAACCCGACCCTGATCGCCAGGTTGACCGGCGCCGATCGGGAGGTGGTGCACCGCGTGGCAGTGACCGGCGCCTCTCCCGCCGAGCTTCCGCAGCCGCGACAGCTGTACGATGACCTCGCGCGGCTGATGGGGCTCGAGCCGTGAAGCTCTACGACGCGGCACGCTGCCCGTACTGCGCGCGCGTTCGGATCGTAGTCGCGGACAAGGGAATCGAGCTGGAGACGGTCGAGGTCGATCTGTCGAACCGACCTCCGTGGTTGCTCGAGCTGAACCCGCCGAACGGGCGCGTCCCCGTGCTGGACAACGGGTTCGTGCTCCCTGAATCCGAGGTGATCATGGAATACCTCGACGAGCTTCATCCGTCGCCGCCTCTGCTCCCGGAAGGACTCCGCGAGCGGGCCGAGGCACGTCTGCTCGTGCATCGGTTCGATGAGCTCCTCGGCGACGACTACTACGCGTTCAGGCGTGGCGACGAGAACGAGCTCGTCGCAAGGCTCGTGCAGCTGCCGGTCGGACAGAGCCTGTTCACCGACTACTCGTTCGTGCCGTGGGTGATCCGGGCCCGCGACATGCTCGACGTCACGCTGCCCGACCGCCTCGCAACCTGGCTCGACGCGCTCAGCGAGCGCCCTTCGGTCGCCGCAGAGGTCGAGGTGGTGCGGGCGCTGTGAACGACATCACGGTCGACGAGCTCGCACGCCGCCTCGACGACGTTGCAATCGTCGACGTTCGGACGAAGCACGAGTTCGAGGGCTCGCTCGGAAACGCCTGTGATCCGAGGCAGGGGCACATTCCGGGTGCACGCAATCTCGACGTCCACCGCCTTCAGAGCCTCCGCCCCGAGGAGGTCGCCGGTGAGCTCGGGCTCGAGCCGGGAGCCGAGGTCGTCGTCTACTGCCATTCGGGCTCCCGCTCGTCCTTTGCGGCTCAGATCCTCCGCGCGCACGGGTATGACGCGCGCAACTACGTCGGCTCGTGGCACGAGTGGGCTCGTCGCGACGATCTCCCGATCGTCACGACGGCCTGATCAGGCAGACGAGGCCGCGCGCAGGAAGGCGCGGGCGAGCGTGCGGCCGAGCTCCTGCCAGGCGGCCAGTTTCTCGTCGAGCTCACGCTCGATCTCCTCAAGCGGCCGTGGGAGCACGCGCTCCTCGCGGAACCAGCCGACCACCTGGTCGCGGCGCACCTCGGGGTGGAACTGCACCGCCCAGGCGCTCGAACCGATGCGGAAGGCCTGCGGCACGGGGCCGAGTGCGAGCCGGATCGCCTCGCGCGGCCAGGTGAATGCATATCCGTTCGCGTTCAGCGCCTCGAATCGTCGCGGCATCGACCCGAGGACCGGATCGGCCGCCCCTTCATCGGTGAGGGTCGTCTCGTAGAACCCTGCAAGCGGTGTGCCGATCGACGAGACGTCGGCTCCGAACGTATGCGCGAGTGTTTGCGCGCCGAGGCAGACCGCGAACAGGGGAGTCTCGTCCGCGACGAGCCGACGGAGCGCGCCGTACTCGTCGTGCAGCCATGGGTGCTCGAGCTCCTCGCCGACGTTCTGGTCGCCGCCGAACACGAACACGGCGTCGAGCCCGCTGGGCGGCGCTCCCTGGGTGCGGATGTCCCAGAGCGTCATCGCGTGTCCGTCCTCGAGGACGACCTCGCCGAACAGCTCGGGCTGGACCGCCGGACCGTGAGTGACTGCGAGGACGCGCATCAGGCGGTCAATGATCCTTCCAGACGATCGCCGGCGTGCGGCGAGCGGTCAGGGACGTCCATACAGTACGCTCATGCAGCGACGGCCTGGCGACCGCCGGAGCCACGGCGCCCGCGCTGCACTCTGCACGCAGTGCAAGCTGTTCATCGTGCGCTCATCGATCGTCCGGCTTGCGACTCGCTACCTCGGCGCGCTACACCGATTCCTCTACGCCGCGAGCGGCGGCCGGATCGGCTCGCACATCTGGGGACTCGAGATCCTGCTGCTCACGACGACCGGCCGGAAGTCGGGCCGGTCGCGCACCGTGCCGCTGTGCTCGCTGCGAGACGGTGAGAGCTTCGTCGTGATCGCGTCCTACGGCGGACTCGACCGTTCACCGTCGTGGTGGCTGAACCTCCAGTCCGAGCCGCGGGCAACGGTGCGCCTCGGTCGGGTCACGCACGACGTCGTCGCACGCGAGGCGGAGGCCGCCGAGCGCCAACGCCTCTGGGCGCAGGTGACTGCTCGAGCACCTGGATACCTCGACTACCAGCGACGGACGACACGCCGCATCCCGGTCGTCCTACTCGAGCCTCCGCCTCCGCGCTGACGCATCGCCCCACGGCACCGCGACCGCCGAGCAAGCCTCTAGCCCTCGTCGTACTGCGCGGCGCCCTCGACCGGCGGTATCCAGCTCTCGCGCCGCTTCACCCAGATCTCGTCTTCGGGCTTCAGCTCGAAGGGCGCCTCATCGAGGCTTCCGATCCGAATCTCGATGAACGTGCCGCGAGGGTCGGATTCGTCAACGAGCCGAGACCCACAGCGGGGGCAGAACCCCGACCGTCATAGCTCGAGATCTCGCCGCTCAACTCGAACGCCTCGACAGGCCAGTGCGCATACACGGTGAACGCACTGCCCGACTCCTTTCTGCAGTCCGCGCAGTGGCAACGCCTGACATGGACAGGGTCACCGCGAACGCTGTAGCGGACCGCCCCACAGAGACATCCGCCGGCGCGCACTCCTTCCTTCACGCACGCAGATGCTACGCAACACTGCGAGGGCACCTCAGGCGGTTGGAACGCCGTCCTCCTCGAGCAGCTTCTTGAGCAAGGCGGCTCCGGCGGGCGCCTGGGCGACGCCGTCCGTCTGGTTGTTGTTGTTGAAGAACGCGTACGCCTCCTCGGCCTGGCCGGCGAGGTCGCGCAGCGGTCGAACCCATTCGCGGAGCTCGTCTTCCGAGTAGAGGTGGTCGAAGCGCTCTGCCGCCGAGCCGCCGCGGACGTTCCACGTCCCGGCGTTCCGGCCGTGGAAGCGCACGTAGGCGAGCGGCGTCGTTGCCGCCACGAGCGTCGCCGGGACATTCGCCGCATCGACCTTCGGCGCGTCGACGCTCACCCAACTCATCCGGCGCTCCTCGAGCCAGCGCAGCAGCTCGGCGCGGATGTCCTCCGCGAACCACGAGCGGTGCCGCGGCTCGACGAGCATCCGATCGGCGCCGAGCTGCTCGCGCGCCCATTCGAGGTAGTCGAGCGACGACGGCTTCCAGACGACGTACGGCGGCAGCTGGAACAGGATCCCACCGAGCTTCCCCGCCTCGCGCAGCGGTTGCAGTGCGTCGAGGAAGGCGGTGAACACGGCGCCGCGCGCTTCGCGGGTCGGCCGGTCGACGCGCCCTCGGTCGTCCACCGGCAGGCCCTCGCGCAGCTCGGGCGGCACCTGCTGCAGTTTGACGGGATGCCGTGTGAGCAGGCCGAACGCCTTCACATGCATCACGAACCCGTCGGGCGATCGCTCGGCCCAGCCGCGCACCATCTGCTCGGTGGGGACGCGATAGAAGGTCGAATCGACCTCGACGGTCGAGAATCGCTCGGCGTAATAGCCGAGACGAGCTCGGGGAGGCGTCCCCGGCGGGTACCAGTGCTTGGAGAGCGCGTCGTCGGCCCAGGAGCACGTGCCGATGCGGATCGTGGCCGCCATCGCATTGAACCTACCGGCGGCGCTTCTAGACTGGCACCGATGGATTCGCGTCCGATCGGCGTCTTCGACTCGGGAGTCGGCGGCCTTACGGTGCTGCACGAGTGCCTCGTCACCATGCCCAACGAGGACTTCGTGTACCTGGGTGATCACGCGCGCCTGCCGTACGGGCCGCGGCCGCGCCACGAGGTCAGGCGCTTCGCGCGTGAGATCGGGCTCTACCTCGAAGGCCTGGGCGTGAAGATGGTCGTGGTCGCCTGCAACACGGCGACCTCGGTGGCCCTGCCGGACCTGCAGGAGCAGCTGCAGGTCCCCGTGGTGTCGGTGATCGTTCCCGAGGCGCACGCGGCGGTGCAAGCCACGCGGAACCGGCGGATCGGGCTGCTCGCGACGGAGCTCACGGTGGCGAGCCGCCGCTACGAGTTGCTCACGCGTGCGCTCGATGCCGGCGTGCAGTTGACTGCGATCGCGTGCCCGAGACTCGTGCCGTTGATCGAGTCGGGCGACACCTTCAGCGCGGACGTCGTCGCCGCGGTCCGCGAGTACGCAGCACCGCTCAAGGAGTCGCAATGCGACACCGTCATCCTCGGATGCACGCACTATCCACTTCTGCGTCCCGTGTTTCAGCGGACGTTCGGTCGCGACGTGACACTGATCTTCTCGGCCGACGAGACGGCGCGGGAGGTCGCGGAGACGCTTCAGCGCAAGGGGTTCGACAACGACAGCGTGCGCGAGGGCGAGTACAGGTTCCTGACGACCGGCGACCCCGAGCTCTTCCGCGCCCTCGGCGAGCGGTTCCTGCAGCTCCCGCTCGGCGCCGTCGAACGCGTCGCGGTCTCGGAGCTCGAGGCTGCGGCATGAGCCGTAGGCTTGACGGAGGCTCAGAAGGAGCGGAGGTACCGGCTTTGCCGGTGCCGGAGCGGGAACAGAGCCGTAGGCTTGACGGAGGCTCACAAGGAGCGGAGGTACCGGCTTTGCCGGTGCCGGAGCGGGAACAGAGCCGTAGGCTTGACGGAGGCTCACAAGGAGCGGAGGTACCGGCTTTGCCGGTGCCGGAGCGGGAACAGAGCCGTAGGCTTGACGGAGGCTCACAAGGAGCGGAGGTACCGGCTTTGCCGGTGCCGGAGCGGGTATGAGCCCTGGTAGCCGGGCAGATGGGCGCCGGCCCGACCAGCTTCGGCCCGTGGTGGCGGATCCGACGTTCCTCGAGCAGCCGCACGGGGTCGTGCTGTGGTCGCAGGGGAAGACTCGTGTGCTGTGCACGGCGTCGATCTCGGACGGCGTTCCCCGGTGGCTCATGCGATCGGGTCGCGGCTGGATGACCGCCGAGTACTCGCTGCTGCCGGCATCGACGGGCGAACGCTCGGAGCGAGAGGCGGCGCGCGGCAAACAGGGAGGACGTACCGTCGAGATCCAGCGGCTGATCGGACGCGCGCTTCGCGGCGTCGTCGACTTCGAGGCGCTGGGCGAGCGCACGGTGTGGCTCGACTGCGACGTCCTGCAGGCCGACGGCGGGACGCGCTGCGCGGCGATCTGTGGCGCGTACGTCGCGGCGCGGCGCGCGCTCGAGCGGTTCGGGCTGGCAAAGGCCTTGACGAGCGGCATCGCCGCCGTCTCGGTCGGGATCGTCGGAGGCGACCCGCTGCTCGACCTCGACTACTCCGAGGACTCGACTGCGGACGCCGACGTGAACGTCGTGATGACCGGCGACGGCCGCCTCGTCGAGGTGCAGGCGACTGCGGAGCGCGTCCCGTTCGACCGCGACTCGCTGGACGCCCTGCTCGATCTCGCTGCCGCCGGCATCGACGAGCTGCTGCAGATCCAGGACGACGCTGCGCAGGTCTCCGCCGCCTGAGAGACGCTCGACCGTGAAGGCGTTCCTCTGCTCGGCGAACGAGCACAAGCTCGCCGAGATGCGGTTGCTGTTGCCCGAACTGCAGCTCGAGCTGCTCGCGGTCGACTACCCGCCCGAGGACGGGACGACTTACCTCGACAATGCACGCATCAAGGCTCGGCACGGCCGCGAAGTAGGCCCGCCGGGCGCCTGGATGCTCGCCGACGACTCGGGGATCGAGGTCGCTGCCCTCGGCGGCGCGCCCGGCGTCCAGACCGCGCGCTGGGCACAGGGCCGGCACGTGGATCGTCTGCTCGAAGCCCTCGACGGCGACTCCGACCGGAGAGCCCGGTACGTCTGCGAGCTCGTCTGCCTTCGACTCGAAGGCGATGAGGTGACCGGCAGTGGCGTGCTCGAAGGCGAGATTGCCGAGGCGTCTGCGGGGACCGGTGGCTTTGGGTTCGACCCGGTGTTCATCCCCGAGGGAGAGACGCGCACCGTGGCGGAGCTCGGTGACGAGTGGAAGGCGCACCACTCCCACCGCGCGCTCGCCGCGCAGGCGCTCAGGTCGGCGCTTGCTCCTGCTTCGACCGGCTCCACCACCAGTTGACCTCTGCACCCAGCACGATCACGTTCGCCATCAAGTAGAGCCAGACGAGCAGCACTGCGGGCCCGGAGAGCGCCTGCAACACCGGGTTGTGCTTCGAGACCTGCACATACTGCGGCAGCACCTGAAACGTCGCCTCGAGGATCACGGCAGAGGTGATCGCACCGGGCAGTACTTCGCGAAGCGTCAGCTCGACGTTCGTCAACACGTAGTAGGCCGAGGCCAGGAAGACGAAGATCCCGAGGCCCGAGATCGCGATGGCAGTCAATCGCGCGAACGGGTCCTCGCCGGCAAACCCTGCGTAGCGCTTGAGCACCTCCTGGCCGACCGAGCCGATCACGAGCGAGGCGAAGAGGGCGACGAGCGACCCGACCATCATCAGCGTGGCCAGCGCCTTGCCGTGCAGCCAGCCGCGATTCGGTCTGCCGTACACGATGTTGAAGGCGCTCTCGAGCACGCTGAACAGCGACAGCGACGACCAGGCGAGGAAGAGCCCACCGACCAGGCCCAGCGCGGCGGAGTTCTGCTGGATGGCGCGGACCGCCGTCAAGATCGAATCGACCGACGTGCTCGGGAACACCTTCGACAGCTCGCGCACGAAGAACGAGTTCTGATCGGCCTGATGGACGAGCCCGAGCAATGCGAGCGCAAGAAAGAGCAGCGGAACGAACGAGAGAAGCGCGAAGTAGGCGATCATTGCGGCGAGGTGCGTGCCGCGATCGGAGAAGAACTTCGTGATGACCGTCCTCACCTCCGCGGCAGTATGCTCGGGGCGATGGACGCGAACCGCGCGATCAGCGACCTGACCGAGATCTCTCCCCAGGTGCGAGATGTCGTGATCGCAGGTGCCGACGACGAGATCGTCGGGACGAACACGCCGCGCATGCGCGCAGAGCGGCTCCTCGCGGGGGCGCGCCGCCTACTCGACGGCGCAGACAGCGTGCGTGGCAGGCCCGTCTCGCAAATCGAGGCCGCGACGACCGTCGGGAGTGTGTTCGTCGTTCGCGACGGCGATCGGATCGTCGCCGCCACGACCTCGGCAGAGCCGACCGTGGGGCTCGTCTTCTATGACCTCAAGAGTTGTCTGAGATCGCTCTCCGAACCGTCGTCTCACGATGCCGCCGCGTAAGGTCTTCACCGGATTGCTGCTCGCTGCGGGCTCGATCGCCGGTTCGGTGCTCGTCCGGCGGAGGGCGGCGCGGCGTGTCGACCACGTCGACCTGTACGACGACGACGGCTCGATGGTCTCGCACGCCGACGGCACGCCCGAGGCCGACCGGCTGTTGCCGATCGCCCGCGAACTGCTCGCGGCCTCTTGAACCACGAAGAGCTCGGCCGTGCGCTCCGCGAGGCGGCGTACCTCGAGGGGGACTTCGTGCTGCGCTCAGGGCGCCGCTCGCGCTATTACCTCGACAAGTACCGGTTCGAGACGCTGCCCGAGTTACTCCGTCCGCTCGGCGAGGAGATCGCGGCGGCGGTGCAGGAGCACGAGCCGGACGCCGTCAGGCTGGCCGGGCCCGAGCTCGGTGCGGTCGCCCTTGCCGCCTCGGCGTCGCTCGCCTCTGGCCTGCCGTTTCTGATCGTCCGGTCGAAGGCGAAGGAATACGGCACGTCGAAGCGGATCGAGGGCGCCTTCGAGCCAGGGGAGCTCGTCTGCCTCGTCGAGGACGTCGTGACCGTCGGCGGGGCGGCGCTGGAGGCCGTCGAGGCGCTGCGCGCCGAGGGCCTCCGCGTCTCCACCGCGATCGCGGTCGTCGACCGCGAAGAGGGCGGTCTCGACGCGCTCGCGCGCCAGGCGGTTCGCCTGCGGCCCCTGTTCCTCGCCTCTCAGCTGCTCGAAAGCGCCGCAAATCCGCATGGTTGAGCGATATCCGACTTCCTTGTTAGCGTTTTGCCCCGAGGTCTCCATCTCAGAGTCCCCGAGCAGTAGGAGGAGTTCTTGACCAAGCAGGAGTTCATCCAGAAGGTCGCTACCAAGAGCGGACTGTCGACGCGCGATGCCGGGAAGGCGGTCGAGGCCTTCATGGATTCCGTGACCGAGACCCTGAAGGCCGGAGACTCGGTCAACTTCACCGGGTTCGGCAAGTTCTCGCCGTCGGCCCGCGCGGCCCGCCAGGGCGTCAATCCGCGCACCGGCGAGCGCGTCCAGATCGCGGCCACGACCGTGCCGAAGTTCTCGGCAGGCAGCCAGCTCAAGGCGGCCCTGAAGACCTAGAGGTTTCAGCTGGCGCGCCCAGCGGCGCGAAGCCTCGAAGAAAGACGGAAGGCGGCTTTGGCCGCCTTCCGTCTTCGAAGCTACCGTGTCGAGGGATGAGCGTCGCCACGCTGACCTTCGCCGACCGCCTGGCCGCCGAGGTCGAGCGCAAGCGCTCGCAACTCGTCGTCGGCCTCGATCCGATTCCCGACCTGATGCCGGTCGAGTTGCGTGGCGACCTGGCGCGGTTCTGCTGCGGGATCGTCGACGCCGTCGCCCCGTACACGGTGGCCGTGAAACCGCAGCTCGCCTTCTTCGAGGCGCACGGCGCCGCCGGGATGGCGGCCTTCGAAGAGGTCTGCAGCTACTCACGGAATGCGGGCTTGCTCGTGATCGCGGACGGCAAGCGCGGCGATATCGGCTCGACCGCCCGCGCGTACGCCGACGCGTATCTCGAGGGAGACCCGCCGCGGGCGGACGCGCTGACCGTCAACCCGTGGCTCGGACGCGAGTCGGTCGAGCCCTATCTCGCCGCGGCGCGGCGCAACGGCTCCGGTGTGTTCGTGATCGTGAAGACGTCGAACGCGGGCGGCGACATCCAGGATGTCGAGCTGTCGAACGGCCTTCCCGTGTGGCAGCACGTCGCGCTCGAGGTTGCAGCGTGGGGCGCCGACCTCGTCGGCGAGGTCGGTCTCTCGCAGGTCGGCGCGGTCGTCGGCGCGACGCATCCGCGCGCGATCGCGGACGCACGCCGGCTCATGCCGCAGAGCATCCTTCTGCTGCCCGGCGTGGGCGCTCAGGGCGCTCTTCCGAGCGACCTCACGCGCGCGTTCCAGAGCGGTCCGGCGAGTGCGCTCGCCAATGCGTCTCGCTCGGTGATCTACGCCTACCGGAGCACGGGCGACGACTTCCGCACGGCCGCCGGCGCCGAAGCGGCTCGCCTCCAGCGCGAGCTCTGGGCCGCATCCGGCTGGTAAGTGCGGCGGGGCTGGCAGCACTATGCGGCGCCTGCTGCGTTTCTGCTCGCGGCGACGATTGCCGTGATCCTGATCCGGGCAGGTTTCGAGTCGGGCGGGAGCGGAGCGCCGTCGTCGACCGTCGCGGCGACAGCCGGCGCGTCGACACCGCGCTACTGGACGGTCCGGGCGGGTGACACGTACGCGGTGATCGCGAAGGCGACGGGTGTGTCGGTCGTGGTCATTCGCCGCCTCAACCCGGGAGTGAGCTCGACTTCGCTGTTCATCGGTCAGAGGATCAGGGTGCGATGAAGCGCGTTCTCGTCGTCATCGCGCTTTGCCTGGCCGCGACCGCTGCCGTCGCGACAGCGCCCGCGGCTGCTGCCGTTCCTCAGGTGCATGCCAGCGCGTACCTGGTCGAGAACGCGAGCACCGGCGAGGTTCTCGCATCGTCGAACGCGCACTCCGAGGTGGCGATCGCGTCGATCACCAAGTTGATGACGGTCCTGATCGCGCTCCGCCACCATCGCCTGACCGACGTCGTCGCGGTCGATCCGAGAGCGGCCGCGGTGGGGGAGTCGACCGCTGATCTCGAGCCCGGAGAGCGCCTGACCGTGTCCGATCTCGTGAAGGCGGCGCTGATCCAGTCCGCGAACGACGCCGCCGATGCTCTCGCGCTGTCGGTCTCGCCGAGTTTCCCGGCCTTCGCCGTCCTGATGAACGACGAGGCGTCCAAGCTCGGGCTCCACGACACGCACTTCGTGCGCCCGGACGGGCTCGACGCGCCGGGCGAGCACTCGAGTGCCGCCGACGTGACCCGGCTCGCGCGCCTGCTGATGCAGGACCCGTTCGTGCGACGCACCGTGGCCGAGGAGACCGCGACGATCGGCGTCGGGCAGGTGCTGCACACGTGGGACGATCTTCTCGGGCGTGTGTCGGGCGTGTTCGGCGTGAAGACGGGGCACACGGACGACGCCGGGTGGTGCCAGGTCGCCGCGTTGCGCGGGCCGGGCGGCACGATCATCTACGCGACCATCCTGGGCGAGCCGTCTCGCTCGGTGCGCAATGCCGACCTGACGTCGCTGCTCGAGTGGGCGGAGGCGCAGTACCGCGCCGTTTCCGTCGTGCAGATGGGGCGGGTCTACGCGCATGCGGCTCTGCCCTACGGCGAGCAGCCGCTCGCGCTCGTGGCCGCGAAGCCCCTGGTGGCGGCGGCCAGGGTTGGGCGCCCCCTGATCCAGCGGGTCGTCGCGCAGCGCAGCGTTTCCCTTCCGGTCCACAAGGGAACGGTGCTCGGGCGCGTCGAGGTCTGGTCGGGTCGCCGCCTCGTCGGCCGCCGCGATCTGGTCGCGGCGCGTACCGTTCGGGAGCCGAGCGCGCTCCGCCGACTAGGGTGGTACGCGGGTCGCTCCGCCCACCACCTCGTCCAGTTCTTCACGCCGTGATCGTCACCGTCACACTCAACGCCGCCGTCGACCGGACGCTGACCGTCCCGAACTTCCAGCTCGGTCAGCGTCACCGAGCGAGTGCGGGCTTGACTCTCGCCGGGGGCAAGGGAATCAACATCGCGCGGGCGCTGAAGCAACTCGGCGTTCCCGTGGTCGCGACCGGATTCGTCGGAGGGGCAACGGGCACGCGCATCGTCGAGGAGCTGACACGCGAGGCGGTGCTGAACGACTTCGTGCGCATCGACGACGAGTCGCGCACGTCGACAGCGGTCGTCGATCCGACGGGCGGCACCTACACCGAGATCAACGAGTGGGGGCCGGCGGTCTCCACCGAGGAGCTCGAGACCCTCCACGAGAAGCTCATGTACCTCACCCAGGGCGCCGAGATCGTCGTCTTCGCGGGGTCGTTGCCGAGGCACGTCGACGACGACTTCTACGCCGAGGCCACGAGGGAGCTTGCGCGCCGGCACGTTCCGGCTGTCCTCGACACGGAGGGCGAGCCGCTCCGGCTCGGGGTCGAAGCCGAACCATTCCTCGTGACACCGAACCAGAGCGAGGCCGAGGCGCTCGTCGGTCAGGAGTTCCACGACGACGAGGACTTCCTGCTCGCGCTGGAGCGGATCGCCGAGCTCGGGGCACGAAACGTGCTGATCACCTCCGAGTCGGGTTGCGTCGCACGACTGCGTGAGGAGCGCGAGTCCGCGGCTCTACCGGGCTGTCGCGCCGCGCGTCGAGGCTGTCTCGGCCGTCGGGGCCGGCGACGTCCTGCTGGCCGGTTTCCTCGCAGCCCGGCACGTCGGCCGCTCGCCCGAGGACGCTCTGCGCTCGGCCGTGGCGGCCGGCGCCGCCTCGACCCTCGAGGTCGGAGCGGGACGGTTCGACCCGCGCCAGGCCGGACGCCTGCAGGCCGGGGTGACCCTCACCGAGCCGGCACCGGCCGAGGCGTAAGCAGCAAACGCCGTCGGGGCAACCCGGTACAGTTTCGCGATGGACGCCCCGAAGCTGGAGCTCGAGGGAACGCAGAGCGCGCTGCCCGAGAAGTTTGCGCGGGAAGGTCTCACGTTCGACGACGTTCTGCTGGTGCCGGCTGCGTCGTCCGTGCTCCCCAACGACGTCTCGACCGCGACGCGCCTCACTCGGACGATCGCGCTCGAGGTCCCCGTCGTCTCGGCGGCGATGGACACGGTCAGCGAGGCGCGGATGGCGATCGCGCTCGCGCGCGAGGGCGGCCTCGGCATCGTCCACCGGAACCTCTCGATCGCCGACCAGGCCGCGCAGATCGACCAGGTGAAGCGGTCCGAGTCGGGGATGATCAGTGACCCGATGACGCTCCCCCCGTCGGCGATCGTCGCCGACGCGCTCGAGTTGATGGAGCGGTACCACGTCTCCGGAGTGCCGATCACCGACGACGACGGTCGGCTCGTCGGGATCCTGACCAACCGCGACCTGCGGTTCGAGCGTGACGTCGCGCAGCCGGTCTCGGCGCTGATGACGAGCAGGGATCTCGTCACCGCGCCGGTCGGGACGACGCTGGCCGAGGCCGAGCGCCTCCTTCACCGCCATCGCATCGAGAAGCTCCCGGTGGTCGACGTCGACGGCGTGCTCAAGGGGCTCATCACCGTCAAGGACATCTCGAAGCGGATCGAGTTCCCCCGCTCGACCAAGGACCCGCGCGGCCGGCTTCGAGTCGGTGCAGCGGTCGGAGTCGGGCCGGATGCGCAGGAACGCGCCGCCGCTCTCGTCGCTGCGGGCGTCGATGTCCTCGTCGTCGACACGGCGCACGGCCACTCTCGCGGCGTGATCGAGATGGTCGCGCGGATCAAGGACATTGCAGGCGACGTCGAGGTCGTCGCCGGGAACATCGCGACCGGCGAGGCGGCCGAGGCGCTCATCGACGCCGGGGCGGATGCCGTGAAGGTCGGGATCGGCCCGGGCACGATCTGCACGACGCGGATCGTCGCGGGGGTCGGGGTGCCGCAGATCACCGCGATCCACGACGTGGTCGAGGTGACGTCGCGTCACGGCGTCCCTGTGATCGCCGACGGCGGTATCAAGTCCTCGGGCGACATCGCGAAGGCACTCGCGGCAGGCGCCGACACGGTGATGCTCGGCTCGATGCTCGCCGGTACCGATGAGTCTCCCGGCGACGTCGTCTTCGCGCACGGCGAGCGCTTCAAGGAATACCGCGCGATGGGCTCGCTCGGCGCGATGCGCGCGCGCGGATTCTCGAAGGACCGCTACTTCCAGGGTGACGTCGAGGACGTCGACAAGCTCGTTCCGGAGGGCATCGAGGCGCGGGTCCCGTACAAGGGAGCGCTGAGCGGCGTCCTGTACCAGCTCGTCGGCGGGCTACGGGCGGCGATGGGCTACTGCGGCGCCCCGACGATCGACGCGATGAAGCAGGCCCGGTTCGTCCGCATCACGGGTGCCGGGCTTCGCGAGTCGCATCCGCACGACGTCGCGATCACCAAGGACGCGCCCAATTACCGGCGCGGTTAGAGCGTTCGAACGTTCGTCCGCCCTGGCGGCGGAGAGTCGGCCCGTGCTCGTCGTCGACCTCGGTGGGCAGTACTCGCAGCTGATCGCCCGCCGCGTGCGCGAGGCGCGGGTCTACTCCGAGCTCGTCTCGCACCGCTCCACCGTCGACGAGCTCCGGCGGCGAAACCCGGCTGCGTTGATCCTGTCGGGGGGTCCTGCGTCGGTGTACGAAGACGGAGCGCCGCGCGTCGATCCTGCGCTCTTCGAGCTCGGCGTTCCCACCCTCGGGATCTGCTACGGGGCGCAGCTCCTGGCGCTCGAGCTCGGCGGCCGCGTCGATCGCACGGGTGTGTCCGAGTTCGGCCGGACACAGCTGACGGCCTCCGGCGGTGAGCTGTTCACGGGGCTCGACGCCGCACAGACGGTGTGGATGTCGCATCGAGACACGGTCGTCGAGCCTCCGACGGGCGCCCGCGTCGTTGCGGCGTCGCCGTCGACGCCGGTGGCCGCGTTCGAGGACGAGAGCCGCAAGCTCTACGGCGTCCAGTTCCACCCCGAGGTCGTGCACACGCCGCACGGGCAGGACGTGCTGGAGAACTTCCTCCACGAGATCGCGGGCATCGAGGCGTCGTGGACGCCCGCGGCGGTGATCGAGGAGCAGGTGGCGCGCATCCGCGCTCAGGTCGGATCGGAGCGCGTGCTCTGTGCCCTCTCAGGCGGTGTCGACTCGGCCGTCGCTGCACTGCTCGTACATCGCGCGATCGGCGAGCGTCTGACGTGCGTCTTCGTCGACCATGGCCTACTCCGCAAGGGCGAGGCGGAGCAGGTGGTCGAGACGTTCGGCGGCCACTTCCACGTTCCGCTCGTCCACGTGCAGGCGCAGCAGCGCTTCCTCGCGCGACTCGACGGTGTCGTCGACCCCGAGGAGAAGCGCAAGCGAATCGGCGAGGAGTTCATCCGGGTGTTCGAGGAGAAGGCACGGGCGCTCGGTGACGTGCGCTGGCTCGTACAGGGCACGCTCTATTCCGACGTGATCGAGTCCGGCGGCACCGACGGCGTGGCCGAGACGATCAAGTCGCATCACAACGTCGGCGGGCTTCCCGACGACATGGAGATGGAGCTCGTCGAGCCGCTGCGGCTCCTGTTCAAGGACGAGGTGCGGCGCGTCGGCGAGGAGCTCGGGCTGCCGGAGCGGATGGTCTGGCGCCAGCCGTTTCCCGGGCCGGGGCTAGCGATCCGCATCATCGGCGAGGTCACCGAGGAACGCCTCGATGCGCTCCGCGAGGCCGACGCGATCCTCCAGGAGGAGGTGCGGCGCGCCGGGCTCTACCGTGAGCTCTGGCAGTCGTTCTGCGTCCTTCCCGCGATCCGCTCGGTCGGCGTGCAGGGCGACTCGCGCACCTACGGCTACCCGATCGCGATCCGCGCGGTCACGTCGGAGGATGCGATGACGGCCGACTGGGCGCGCCTGCCCTACGACCTTGTCGAGCTGGTCGCCTCGCGGCTCGTGAACGAGATCCCGGCGGTGAACCGCGTGGTGCTCGACGTGACGTCGAAGCCCCCGGCCACCATCGAGTGGGAGTGACGCCGCCCTACAGGGTCGAGACCGAGCGGCTGGTCCTCCGCTGCTACGAGCCCGAGGACGCCCCACTGCTCAAGGAGGCAGTCGACGCGAGCCTCGAGCACTTGCTGCCTTGGATGCCTTGGGCGCGATTCGAGCCGCAGTCGCTCGACCAGAAGATCGAGCTGTTGCGCGGGATGCGCAGCCGCTTCGATCGCGACGAGGACTACGTCTTCGGTGTGTTCGATCCGGACGAGGAGCGGTTGCTCGGCGGAAGCGGGCTCCACCGTCGTGCAGGTGAAGAGTCGCTCGAGATCGGCTACTGGGTTCGCGCCGACGCCGTCGGCCGCGGTATCGCCACCGAGATGACGGCCGTGCTGACGAGGGTCGGGGTCGAGCTCGGCCGGCTCGAGCGCGTGGACATCCAGGTCGATCCCGACAACGGTCGGAGCCTGCGCATCCCGCGGAAGCTCGGCTTCACGGAGGAAGGAACACTGCGGAGGCGTCTCGAGCCGAAGGAGGAGGGAGGTGAGCGTCGCGACTCGGTGCTGTTCACGATGCTCGCCGGAGAGCTCGCCGGGTCGCCCTGTATGTCGTTCGCGTATGAGGCGTACGACGTGATCGGGCGCTGCTTGCCGCCCGCTAACGTATGAGCGTGCGGAATCTCGTCTGCACACTTGCAGCTGTCGCGACGATCGGGGTGCTCGTCGCACCTCCGGCAACCGCGGCGACGCACTTGACCACCGCGGATCGCAAGGCGATCGGCGTGCTGCTCGATCGTTTCGTCAAGGACGCGGTCCGTCGCGAGAACCTGCCCGCCGCCTGGAGCCTGATCGGGCCCGATCTTCGCGGCGGGACGACGCGGGCTGCCTGGGACAGCGGCAAGGGCGTCACCGTCCAGTACTTCCCCGTCGCGGGAACGGACTTCAGCAAGGCGTGGACCGTCTCGTCGGTTCGCGCCGGGTCAGCAGAGCTCGAGATGATCCTGCATCCGAAGCCGGGTGCGCGTGGCTTCGAGGAGACGGCCGCGAACATCGAAGTGCGCAAGGTCGCGGGCCGGTGGATCGTCGACATCTTCTACCCGGCGGCCGTCTTCCACTCGAGTGGCGGCATCAGCGGACCGAACGACTTCACGGCCGGCGGCGGGAGTGCAGCGACGAACTCGAGCCGCATCGCGGGCCGCTGGCTGATCGTGGCGATCGGAGTCGTCGGCGGCATCGTGCTCGTGCTTCCGATCGCGATCTGGTTGCGCGTCAAGCTGCGCGACCGTCGTGCCTGGGCGGACTACTCGAAGGCCCACCCCGGCGGTTAGCGCCTCTAGTTCCGAGGCCCCCCGGCGACGTAGATCACTTGTCCGGAGACGTAGCTCGCGTCCTCCGAGCACAGGAAGGCGATGGTGCCGGCGACGTCCTCCGGCATCCCGACGCGGCGCAGCGGTGTCTGCGCGGCGGCCGCCTCCTTGAACTGCTCGAACGGCACGCCGACCCGCTCGGCCGTCTGCTCCGTCATCGCTGTCACGATGAAGCCCGGCGCGACACAGTTGACGTTCACGTTGAACGGCCCGAGCTCGATCGCGAGCGTCTTGGTCATTCCCTGCAGGCCGGCTTTCGCGGTCGAGTAGTTGGTCTGGCCGCGGTTCCCGAGCGCCGACACCGACGAGATCAGCACGATCTTCCCGCTCTTCTGCTCGACCATGTGCCGTTGGGCCACCTGTGCGGCGAGGAACGATCCGCGCAGGTGCGTGTCGATCACTGCCGCGAAGTCGTCGTCGCTCATCTTGAAAAGGAGGTTGTCACGCGTGATGCCCGCGCACGTGACGAGAAAGTCGACCGACCCTCCGAGCTCGACCGCGGCCGCGACCGCAGCCTCGACGTCGGCGCGCGACGTCACATCGCACCTCACGGCGCGGCCGCCGATTGCCGCCGCCGTTTCGGCTGCCGACGTCTCGTCGTAGTCGGCGACCACGACACGCGCTCCTTCGGCCGCGAACCGGGCGGCCGTCGCGGCTCCGATCCCTTTCGCCCCGCCGGTGACGAGGGCGGTCTTCCCGTCGAATCTCATCGCGCGACCTTATCGGTTCGCACGACGCTGATCGACCGGGACCACCGGTGGCTGCCTTAGCCCCGGAGCTCGACCGGCTCGTACCTCGCCCGGACGTCGTCGACGAAAGCAGCGAGCCGGTCGGCGATCGCGGCGTCGGCGATCTCGAGCACGTTCTCCGCGTTCTTCTCGCCGCTGCGAGAGAGGTTGAACGAGCCGACGAACGTCGTGTCGTCGCACACGCACACCTTCGCGTGCATGAAGTCGTGCACCGTTCCGTCGCCGTACGGCGTCGAGTTCTTGCCCGTGAACGGCCCTGCCATCACGTGCTCGAGGAGCGGCAGCTTCCAGGAGATGTTCTGGTTCACACTCCACTGCTGGACGACCTCACGGATCTGCGTCGCGTCGACGCAGCCGGCAACGTCCACCGATCTGTCGGCGATCACCTGCGCGAGCGTGCCGAGGACAGGCCCGGTCGTGATGACAGGCGAGCAGATGCGAACACGTTTCCGCGCGCGCCGGATCAGCTTCGAGATGCGTGCCGACAGATCCTCGCCGTGGCCCGGTGTGAACCAGGCGCGCAGGCCGTCTTCGTCACGCGGGTCGACGAATCCGCTTCGCATCACGTCCCCTGTCGCCCACAGCTGCTCGAAGTCCAGCTCGTACGCCTTCGCGATCCGCGCGTCCAGCGGGAGCACGACGACGACGTTCTCCTGCCGCGACCACGAGTCGTCGGTCCAGTTCATCGAGCCCGTCCAGACGTCTGAGGCGTCGCGGACCACGTACTTGTGGTGCATCAGGTCCGGGATGCCGGCGATCGCCCGGCCTTCGACCGGCAGGCTGGCGATCAGCTCGACGTCGGGCTCGGACGGGGGAGGCACCGGCATCGGGATCGGGTGATCGACGTTGTAGGCGAACCGCATTCGCACTCCGCGCCGGTCGGCATCGATGATCGCAGCGGCGACGATCGCCTTGGTCGCTTCACCGAGATGGAAGTCGTACTGGGCGAAGTCGAGCGTCTTCTCCGCGCCGGCGATGAACCCGGCTACCTGGCGCGCGATCTGCTCCGGCTGCTGCCCGCCGTCCGTCAGAGTCGTGATCTGGATGCGCTCGTTCATCGATCGGCTGGTTGACGCCCGAATCGGGCAGACCTGGAACTTCTACCGCGACGGCGACGGTGCCGAGGCGCGTGCCCGGCGGCTCGGGCAGTATCTCGACGCACGCGCCTCCGTCCCCATCCTGATCGTGGGTGAGGCGCCGGGCTACCGTGGGGCGCGCGTCTCGGGCATCCCGTTCACGTCCGAGCGGCAACTGACGGGTCGAGGGCCCGCCGAAGCGACGGCGACGATCGTGCATGCGGCGCTCGCCGACTTCGGCCTGACCGACCAGGTGCTGCTCTGGAACGTGGTGCCCACTCATCCGGGATCGGTCTCGTCGAACCGGCGGCCGACCGCGACGGAGGTCCGGGCCGGGCGTGAGTTCGCTCGCGAGCTCGCCCGCGGCCGGCGCGTTCTCGCGATCGGGCGAGTCTCTGCCGACGCTCTGGAGGCCCCGTATATCCGCCATCCGAGCCGGGGCGGGGTGGCGGCCTTCCGGAGAGGGCTGCTACAGTTCGCGCCCGGCGGACGCCAGGTTCGCCGCTTCTCCGCATGAAGACGTACAACGCCAAACCGGGCGAGATTCAGCGCGACTGGTACCTCGTGGACGCCGAGGGAAAGACTCTCGGGCGCGTTGCGACCCAGATCGCCGAGCGCCTGCGCGGCAAGGGCAAGCCGCAATACACGCCGCACGTCGACACGGGCGACTTCGTCGTGGTCGTGAACGCCGAGAAGATCGCCGTCACGGGGAAGAAGCTCGACCAGAAGATGTACTACAAGCACTCCGGCTATCCGGGCGGGTTGCGCGAGCGCACGCTTCGCGAGCAGCTCGATCGGCGCCCGACCGAGGTACTGCGCAAGGCGGTCAAGGGCATGCTCCCGCGGAATCGGCTGGGCCGTGCCCAGCTGACGAAGCTCAAGATCTACGCCGGCGCCGAGCATCCGCACGAGGCGCAGGCCCCGACCAAGATCGAGGTGTAGATGTCGACTCCGGCTCAATATCGCGGCACCGGCAAACGCAAGACGTCGGTCGCGCGTGTGATCCTTCGGCCCGGCGACGGCGCCACCTGGATCAACGGCAAAGCGCTCGAGGACTACTTCCCGCGGCTGTGGCACCGCTTCATCGCCACCGCCCCGCTCAAGACCGCCGACGTCGAGGGTCAGTACGACCTGCGCGTCCGTGTCCACGGCGGCGGGCCGTCGGGCCAGGCCGGCGCGATCAGGCACGGCGTCGCCCGCGCGCTCGTCGAGGTCAATCCGGAGCTACGCGTCCCGCTCAAGCGGGCAGGCTTCCTCACGCGCGACGCTCGCATCGTCGAGCGCAAGAAGGCCGGGCTCCACAAGGCGCGCAAGGCACCGCAGTTCAGCAAGCGGTAACAGCGCCGCACGTGGCGCGCAGGTACTTCGGTACCGATGGTGTCCGCGGCATCGTCGGCGAGACGATCACGCTGGGGCTCGTCGAGCGGCTCGGCCGCGCAGCAGCACTCTGGACGGGCGCGGCGAAGGTCTTCGTCGGGCGTGACACCCGCGCGTCGGGGCGTGACCTCGAGGAGGCGTTCGCGCGCGGCGTCATCTCGGCCGGCGGGGACTGCATCCTCGGCGGCGTTCTTCCGACACCGGCCGTTGCATTGCTCGCGCTCGACCTCGGCGTCGTGATCTCCGCGTCCCACAATCCACCCGAGTACAACGGTGTCAAGTTCTTCGACCGGCGCGGCCGGAAGCTCAGCGATCGCTCCGAGGAGCAGATCGAGGCGCTGCTGGCCGCCGCCCCCGCGGTCGACCAGGGAACCGTCGAGCGGGTCGAGATCGCCCCGGACTCCTACAGGGCACACGTCCTCGAGCGGTTTGGTGGCGACTTTTCGGGATTGCGGGTCGTCGTCGACTGTGCGAACGGTGCGTACGCGGGGCTTGCTCCGCAGGCGTTCGAAGAGTGTGGCGCCGAGGTCGTCGCGATCGGAGTCGAGCCGGACGGCACGAACATCAACGTCGGTTGCGGAGCGACGGACATGGCGCTCTTGCAACGGACGGTGGTCGAGCGCGGCTTCGATCTCGGCATCGCCTTCGACGGCGACGGCGACCGCATGCTCGCAGTCGACGAGCGGGGCAACCTCGTGGACGGCGATCAGATCGTCGCCGTGCTCGCGCTCGATCTCGGTGTCGACCAGGTCGCCGTGACCGTGATGGCGAATCTCGGCCTACACGAGTTGATGCGCGAGCACGGGATTCGCGTCGTCACGACCGATGTCGGCGACCGGTACGTCCTCGAGGCGCTCGAACGCGAAGGCGGGCTGCTCGGAGGCGAGCAGTCCGGTCACATCATCTTCCTGCGCGATCACGTCACCGGTGACGGTCTCGCCGCCGGAATGCTGCTCTGCGCCGCCCTCCACGGACGCGCACTGAGCGAGGCCGCAGCGGTGATGCAGGTCTTTCCACAGGCGAAGGAGAACGTGCGCGTCGAGGACCGGGAGCTGACGCCGGAGATCGTCGCCGAGGTGGAGCGCCTGAACGAGGAATGGAATGGGGCCGGACGTGTGCTGGTGCGGCCGTCCGGGACGGAGCCGGTGATCCGCGTCCTCGCCGAGGCTCGCGACAGCGAGGTTGCGGCGAGGGCCTGTGCTAGCATCGCGACTCTCGTCCGTCGACAGCTCGGCTGACCGTTCCGATGAGGGAACGGGTCCGTAGCCGGGCTTTTCCGTTTCCAGAAGCCGTTTTCCGGGCAAGCGTCCGGTGGAGGAGGCGACGAAATGTGCGGGATCATCGGATACATCGGGGCGCGCCCCGCACAACCGCTCCTACTGCACGGCCTCGAGCGGCTCGAGTACCGCGGCTACGACTCGGCCGGTCTGGCGCTGCTCGAGGACAGCGGCCTCGAGTATCTCCGCGCGGTCGGAAATCTCCAGAATCTGAAGGACGCGGCCGAGGGGCTCGCATCCCTTTCGACGACGGGGCTCGGTCACACTCGCTGGGCGACGCACGGCGGGGTCACCGAGCAGAACGCCCACCCGCTGACGGCATGTGACGACCGCCGGCTCGCGATCGTCCTGAACGGGATCATCGAGAACTACCGTGAGCGGCGCCAGGAGCTGATCGAGGCCGGCCACACGTTCACCTCGGAGACGGATGCCGAGGTCGTCGTGCACCTGATCGAGGATGCGTACGCGGGTGATCTCGTCGACGCGGTCCGTGCCGCGTACCTCCGGCTCGAGGGGCACTTCACCTTCGTCGTCATCCATCGCGACCATCCGGGCGAGCTCGTCGGCGTCCGCAACCAGACGCCGCTCGTCGTCGGTCTCGGCGAGGGCGAGAACTTCCTCGCTTCGAATCTCGCGGCGTTTCTCGCCGAGACGCGCCGCGTCCAGTTCCCGGACGACGGGCACATCGCGAGGATCACGGCTGACGGCGTCGCCTACGTCGACGCTGCGACGGGCGATCGCGTCGAATACGACACCGTCGAGATCGACTGGGACGACGCTGCCGCGGAACGGTCGGGCTACGAGACCTTCATGCTCAAGGAGATCTACGAGCAGCCCGAGGGCGTCGCCGAGACGATCGGCGACCGGGTCCGTCACGGCCATCTGGTGCTCGAGGGGCTGGGCATGACCGAGGACGAGCTACGCAACCTGCAGCGCATCGTGATCGTCGCGTGCGGCTCGGCGTACCACGCGGGCGTCGTCGGCCGCTACGCGATCGAGGAATGGGCGCGGGTCCCGGTCGAGCCCGACGTCGCCAGCGAATGGATCTATCGCAACCCGGTGCTCAATCCGGGGACGCTCGTGATCGGGATCTCTCAGTCCGGCGAGACGCGCGACACGATCCAGGCGATGAAGCTCGCCCGCGAGAAGGGCGCGCGGACGGTGGCGATCACGAACATGATGGGGTCGCAGATCACGCGTGAGGTCGACTCGGTGCTGTTCACCCGCACCGGTCTGGAGGTCGGTGTCGCGGCGTCGAAGACGTTCACGGCCCAGGTCGCCCTGCTGTTCCTGATCGGCCTCAAGCTCGCGCAGGTGCGCGAGACGCTGCCTCCGGCCGAGATCGAGTTCATCCTCGACGAGGCGTACGACCTCCCGCGAAAGATGCAGCGGTTCCTCGACGGCGATCATCCGATCGAGGAGATCGCGCAGCGGCTGCACGACAAGCCGTTCTTCCTCTACCTCGGCCGCCATGTCGGCCTGCCGGTCGCGCTCGAGGGCGCCCTGAAGCTGAAGGAGATCTCCTACATCCCGACCGAGGCGTACTCGGCCGGGGAGATGAAGCACGGCCCGATCGCGCTGCTCGAGGAGGGGACGCCGGTCGTCGTCGTCGCCACGCGGATCCACGTCTACGACAAGATCCTGTCCAACATCCAGGAGACGCGCGCGCGCGGAGCGCATGTGATCGCGATCGCGACCGACGGAGACGAGGACATCCAGCACCACGCCGACGACGTGATCTATGTGCCCACGTCGCCGGCGTTCCTCCAGGCTGCGCTCGCCATCCTGCCCCTGCAGCTGCTGGCTTACCGGATCGCGCGGTTGCGCGGTCTCAACGTCGACCAGCCGCGCAACCTCGCGAAGACGGTCACGGTCGAGTAGCGACCGTCTCCTGTGCCGTCTGCACGAACGCCCGCGTTGCAGGCGAGCTGTAACGGTCGCGGTGCCGTGCCACCGCGATGATGCGCGGCGCCATCGGCTCACCGAGCTCGACGACCGTGATCCGCCGGTCGGCCGGATCGACGGTCAGCCTCGGCATCACCGCGACACCCATGCCGGCTGCGACCAGGCCCTGCACGGTCGGGTTGTCGTTGGAGCGAAACGCCCACTTCGGCTCGATCCCGGCCGACCGGAAGGCGGCCACGATCGGCGCCGCGCCGTGGTCGTCACGGAAGCCGATCAGCGGCAGGGCGGCCACCTCGCGCAGCCTCGGCCGGCCGCTCGCGAGCGCCGATCCGGCTGCGACGATCACGACGTAGGGGTCACGCAACAGCTCGACGGTCTCGAGCGGTGCGTCCGAGACCGGAAGCTGGACGAAGCCGACGTCGATTTCTCCCGTTTCGATCGCGCTGACGATCCCGTCGTCCTCGAGCTCGTCGAGCATCACGTCGACCTTCGGCCACTGCTCGCCGAACCGGCGCATGATCTCCGGCAGGAGGCGCGCCCCCACGGACTGGAACGTGCCGACGCGGAGCGTCCCGGCCTCTCCGGCGCGCAGCGCGTGCAGGTCGGCCTGCGCCGCGTGGAGGCGGCTGATGATCGAGTCGGCGTGGCGGAGCAGGAGCACCCCGGCCTCCGTCAGCGAGACGGGCCGCGGGCCGCCCGGGCGCTCTACGAGGCGCTCCCCGACGATTCGCTCCAGCGCCGCGATCTGCTGGCTGACCGCGGACTGCGTGTAGCCGAGCTGCTCGGCCGCCCGGCCGAACGAGCCCTCCTCCGCGACGGCGCGGAGGGCGGCGAAGTGGCGGAGCTCGACGCCGAGCCAACTATCAGTTTCCATAATCGATAATAGTACTATCTGCATTTGTGCTGATAGTCCCTGCTCAGGCACGATCCAGACATGGCAGCACTCGTCTTCCTCGTCGCCGTGATCGCCGTCTGTGCGCTCGCCGCCCGCTACGGCGTCGACTCGCGCCCGGTCGAGCGCGGCCGCCACCGCCCGAACCTGTAGCCCCGGGCGTCGGCCCGCTCGGCGCTAGATACCCTCAGGGGGTATGTGGATCGTCGACGGTCTCAGCCACGCGTTCCAGATGTTCTGGGAGGTGTGGTGGGCGCTCGTACTGGGCTTCGCCCTGTCCGGGATCGTGCAAGCGTGGGTGCCCCGTGCGCGTTTGGAACGGGCGCTCGGCGGGCGCGGTCTACGGGAGGTCTCGTTGGCGACGGGGCTCGGAGCGGTCTCGTCGTCGTGTTCGTACGCGGCGATCGCGATTGCGAAATCGATGTTCGCCAAGGGCGCGAGCCTGGCCTCGGCGATGACGTTCCAGTTCGCCTCGACGAACCTCGTCTTCGAGCTCGGCCTCGTCGTCTGGCTCTTCCTGGGCTGGCAGTTCACGCTCGCGGAGTTCGTCGGCGGGATCGTCCTGATCCTCCTCACCTGGGCCGCGCTCGCGTTCTTCGTCTCGCGGGATCGAGAGGAGGGGGCGCGCGATCATGCCGATGCGGTCGAGGCCGGCCACGTCCATCACACGGCCCAGAGCACTGCACCGAGCTTCGGTCGCAAGCTCACGTCCTTGCAGGCGTGGTCGGACGTTGCCCACAACTTCCGCGCCGATTGGACGATGCTCTGGAAGGAGATCCTCGCCGGCTTCCTGATCGCCGGCTACGTCTCGACGTTGCCGGCGTCGTTCTTCAACCGGCTCTTCCTGACCGGCGCCTGGCCTCCGCTTCGCATCGTCGAGAACGCGATCGTCGGCCCGATCGTCGCAATGCTCGCGTTCGTCTGTTCGATCGGCAACATCCCTCTGGCTGCCGTGCTCTGGGCGGGAGGAATCTCGTTCTCCGGCGTGCTCGCGTTCATCTACGCCGACCTGATCATCATCCCGATCGCCAACGCGTACCGGAAGTACTACGGCGGATGGTTCGCCGTGCGGCTCGTTGCGATCATGTACGGAGCGATGGTCGTTGCCGCGCTCGTCGTCGACGGCGTCTTCTCGCTACTGGGGTTGGTGCCTTCGAGCCGGCCGTCGGTCGCCTCGATCTCGGAGCGTCCGGTCACCTGGAACTACACGGCCGTCCTCAATCTGATCTTCCTCGCGGTGTTCGGCGCGCTGATCTGGCTGACGATGCGCCGGGGCGCAAAGGATCCGGTCTGTGGGATGACGGTCGACCGTGGGGCCGCGCTGGCGGCGTCCACGCACGCGGGGCGGACCTTCCATTTCTGCAGCACCCGTTGCAAGGCGACATTCGACTCGAATCCGGAGGCATACACATGACACACGGCTACGTTCGGGAAGACCACAAGCAGCCGCTCCTGGCCCGGCTCAAGCGTGCCGAAGGACAGGTGCGAGGGCTGCAGAAGATGATCGAGGACGAGCGGTACTGCATCGACATCCTCACGCAGGTCTCTGCGACCCGCGCCGCACTCGACGGCGTGGCGCTCGAAGTGCTCAGAGATCACGTCCTCCACTGCGTGCGCGAGGGCAGCGAGGAGAAGGCGGCCGAGGTGACCGACGCGGTTGAGCGGCTGATCCGCTCGCGGTAGCCGTCAATCGCTGACGTCGCGGCGCAGTCGCTTCGTCGTGCCTCGGCGCTTCTTTTGCTCGAGGCGCCGTTCCTGCGATGCCCTGGTCGGGGTCGTGGCACGGCGCGGCCGCCGCACCTTCACCGCCTCCCGTAGCTGCTCGACGATCCGGTCGGTGGCCAGCTCCCGGTTGCGAAGCTGCGAGCGCTCGTCCTGGGCAACCGACCGGACGACCGGCCCGATGCGCTCGAGCACGAGCCGGCGCTCGCGGGCCGTCAGCGCGGCCGAGTCCTCGACGTCGAAGAGCGCCTCGACACGCGTCGAGCTCTTCTGCGCATGCTGGCCCCCCGGGCCGCTCGATCGCGAGAAGCGAAAGGCGATCTCCGACCGAATAGACTCGGCGTCCATGGCGGCCATTCTCCTGGACGTGGACGGTGTGCTGCACGTCTCGGGTGAGCCGATCGCAGGCGGCGCGGCCGCCGTCAATCGGCTCCGCCGCGACGGTCACCGGCTTCGGTTCGTCACGAACTCGACCACGAAGTCGCGCGATCACCTCGTCGAGCAACTGCGGTCGATCGGGATCGAGCTCGACGACGACGAGCTTCAGACGACCGGCGGAGTAGCCGCGCGCGTCCTCGCAGGGAAGCGCGTGCTTGCGCTCACCATGCCCGGGCTGCTCGACGACCTGAACGGCCTGCAACTCGTCGGCATGAACGTCGACGCCGTCCTGCTCGGCGGCGCGGACGAGGGCGAGGAGACGGGACGGGTCTTCTCCTACCTCAACCTCAATCGCGCCTTCCACGAGCTCGACGCGGGTGCCGACCTCTACTGCCTGCACAAGAACCGGTGGTGGCAGACGTCCGACGGCGCCCGGCTCGACGCGGGCGCCTTTGTGGCCGGGCTCGAGTACGCAGCCGACATCGAAGCGACGGTGCTCGGCAAGCCGAGCACGGCCTACTTCGCCGCCGCCCTCGAGGCGCTCGACGCCGATCCCTCCCTCACCTGGATGGTGGGGGACGACATCGAAGGCGACATCGTCGGTGCGCACAACCACGGTCTCCGCACATTGCTCGTGCGCACCGGCAAGTTCCGGCCGGACGATGTCGAGCGCTCGCGGGTGCAGCCCGACGGCATCGTCTCGTCGATTGCGCAGCTCCCCGACTGGCTCGAGCAGAATCAATAGGTGCCGTGCGCGTCGGCGTCGACCTGATCGAGATCGAGCGGATCCGTCGTGCGCTCGCGCAGCACGGCGAGACGTTCAAGGAACGCTGCTTCACGCCGGCCGAGCGCGCGTACTGCGACTCGAAGCCGAATCCGCCGCAGCACTACGCGGGGCGGTTCGCCGCGAAAGAGGCAGTCGGCAAGGCGCTCGGGTCGGGTGTCTACTTCACCTGGAAGGAGATCGAGATCCGTGGACGTCCCAAGCCGGGCGTGCACCTCGCCGGACGCACCGCGGCGTGGGCGCGTCGAGCGGGCATCGCGCGGGTCGAGCTCTCCATGACACATTCGCGTGAGTTGGCCGCGGCGGTTGCCGTTGCGGTGGACGCATGAGACTGCTCCCGCTGCTGACGGCCGAGGAGACGCGGATCGCGGAGGCTGCGCATCCCGGCTCGATGGACGAGTTGATGGAGCGTGCCGGGACCGCCGTCGCCGAGCTCGTCCTCCGCTCGTTCCCCGGGCGGGTGACCGTGGTCTGCGGCAAGGGCAAGAACGGCGGCGACGCAAAGATCTGCGCGCGCGTCCTCCTCGATGCCGGCCGGGACGTCGTCGTCGTCGAGGGATCGGGCGACCTCGGGACGCCGGACGTCGTCGTGGACGGGTTGCTCGGCATCGGTCTCGAAGGTGCGCCCCGCGAGGACGCCGCGCGCATGATCGAGCTGATCAACGCGTCGGGACGTCCGGTGGTCGCGATCGACGTCCCTTCTGGCGTCAACGCGTCCACCGGCGAGGTCTCCGGAACGGCAGTCCGGGCCATCGCAACGGTGACGTTCGGCGCCGCGAAGGTCGGCCTGGCGGTCGCGCCCGGCCGCATCCATGCGGGCGCGGTCACGGTCGCACCGCTCGGACTTCGGCCGCGCGAGCATGAACACTCGCTCGTCCCGTCCTCCGTGCTCCTCGACGTCCCGGCCAAGCAGGTCGATTCGACCAAGTACAGCGCCGGCTCGGTGCTGGTGGTCGGAGGCTCGCGGGGGCTGACCGGCGCCGTGATGCTCGCGTCGCTCGCGGCGTACCGTGCGGACGCAGGGTACGTCGGCGTGGCGGCGCCGGAATCCGCGCTTCCGATACTCGAGTCGGCGCTGCTCGAGGTCGTCAAGCACCCATTGCCCGAGGACCCCACCGGCCGGCTGCTGCCGCGTGCCGCCGATGGCGTGCTCGCCGCCGCGCAGAAGGCGGACGTCGTGGCGATCGGGCCCGGGCTCGGTCGTACCGACGGCACCGTCGAGCTCGTGCGCGTGCTGCTCGAGCGTCTCGAATTGCCGGTCGTCCTGGATGCCGACGCCCTCTGGGAGCTCGAGCCGTTCGCGCGCAAGGCCGCGACGGTGCTCACACCGCACACGGGTGAGCTCGCAGGGCTGCTCGGAACGACGAGTGCGGGGATCGATGCTCATCGGCTGGACGCCGTGCGCAGGGCGGCCTCGCGCTTCGGGTCGGTCGTCCTGTTGAAGGGTGCCGACACGCTCGTTGCAGCGCCGCGCGAGGGTGTGCTCGTCGCAAGTTACGGCTCGCCTGCCCTCGCCACTGCGGGCTCGGGCGACGTCCTCACGGGCGTCGTCGCGGCGTTCCTGGCGAAGGGCATCGAGCCGCAGCTCGCAGCGGCGGCCGCGGCGGTCGCCCACGGGGTGGCCTCCGAGCTGCTCGACCCGCAACGCGGCGCGGTGGCGTCCGACCTACTGCCTGCGCTGCGCCTGGCCCTTTCAGGGCACGGCCTCCAGCGCGCACCGCTCGCACTCCGATAGCGCCGATGCGCAGCGAGATCACGATCGACTTGCGGGCCTTGCAGCAAAACGTGCGACGTCTGCTGCGCGAGCTCGACGGCGCCGAGCTGTGGGCCGTCGTCAAGACGGACGCCTACGGCCACGGAGCGCTCGAGTGCAGCAGCGCGGCGCTCGCCGCCGGCGCATCCGCGCTCTGCGTCGCAACGGTCGGCGAAGGGCTCGAGCTGCGCGCCACGTTCTCGGAGCCACGCATCCTCGTGCTCGGACCGACTGCCTCCGCGGACGTCGCGCGCGCGCGCGAGGCCGGGCTCGCACTCACGGTCTCCGACGAGCGCATCCCGGACGACGTCGAGGTGCACGTGAAGCTCGACTCCGGCATGGGCCGCTGGGGCCTCGCGGAGCTGCCCGACCGGGCACGGCGGGTAGCGGGCGTCATGACTCATCTGGCGACCGCCGACACCGATCTCGACTTCGCCCGCCGGCAGATCGAGCGTTTCCGGGCGGCGACCGATGGGCTGCCCGACAGCGTCCTCCGACACGTCGCGAACAGCGCGGCGACGCTCCGCCTTCCCGAGGCGCGGTTCGACGCCGCACGGTGCGGGATCGCGGTGTACGGGCTGTCGCCGTTCGCCACCGAAGCCGCCGCGGACGGGCTGGAGCCGGTGCTCGCGTGGCGGAGCGAGGTGGCGCAGGTCAAGCGCCTTCGCCCCGGAGACTCGACCGGCTACGGTCGCCGCTTCGTCGCCGATCGCGACACCTGGATCGGCCTTGTTCCGGTCGGGTACGGCGACGGCTTCCGGCGCGACATGACGAGCAGCGAGGTGCTCGTCGACGGCGACCGCGCGCGGGTCGTCGGTGTCGTGTCGATGAACGCTCTCGCCGTCGCGCTCGCACGAGAAGTGGAGCCGGGGGCGCCGGTGACGCTCGTCGGCCCCGGCGTGTCACTCGACGCGCATGCCCGCGTCGCCGAGACGATCGGGTACGAGCTCGCATGTGGCATCGGCTCGTCGCCCGCACGAACTCCACGTACGGTGATGGGGCCATGAGCAGCATCGATCGTCGAGCCGCGCTTCAGGCCGAGCGGGCGGAGGCACTCTCCGTCAGGCTCGCGTCACTGCTGCCGCCGTTGAACGGCGACGAGCGGGCAATCGATGTCGGGTCGGGGCTCGGTGCGCTCGCCTTCGCGCTCGCTCCGCGGGTGCGCGAGGTGGTCGCCGTCGAGCGCGACGAAGGGTTCGTCGAGCGGCTGCGGAGCGCGGCGCCTCCCAACGTCTCGGTCGTGCTGGGCGACGGCGAGCACCTCGACCTTCCGTCGTACAGCTTCGACCTGGCGGGGACGATGCGCACGCTGCACCACACCCCGCGCCCGGAGCTCATCGTGGCGGAGCTGGTGCGGGTCACGCGTCCGGGCGGGACGTTGCTCGTCGTCGATCAGCTCGCACCCGCCGACCCCCTCACCGCCGGCGAGCTGAACGCCTTCGAGCGTGCGCGCGACCCGTCGACGAGCCGCGTCCTGTCGGATCAGGATCTTCGTGCCATGTTCGACGTCAACGGGCTCGTGCTCCGCCGCGAGGAGATCGTCACCGAGTCGCGCGACCTCGACGCCTATCTCGATCTCGTCGAGTGCGCAGGTCCGGTGCGCGAGAGCGTCCGGGCGATGGCGCCACGCGACTACGAGGCGATCGTCGGCTGGTACGTCTTGACCAGGTGACGGCCGTTACTGGCGGCGGCGGAACGCGCGTTGGGCCCGGGCCGTCGTTCCGGGCAGCAGTGCCTGCAGCCATCCCGCCGGCCGGTACCAGCGCGGCACGTAGATCTCGGGCCGGTCGCGGGCGACCGCCGCGAGCAGCCGCTCCGCGACCAGCGGTGGGTCGACCACCAACCGGCGGCCAAGCGGGCCGAACCGCTGGCGCTGCGGGAACCCGGGCGTCTCGATGAAGCCGGGGCTCACCGTGTGCACCGACACACCGCGAGGCGCGAGCTCCACGGCGAGCGAGCGCGAGAACGCGAGCTGCGCGTGCTTCGAGGCCGAGTAGGGCCCGGCGGCGAACGACCCGGCGACGGACACCACGTTGACGACGTGCGAGCCTGGCCGCAGCCCCGGCAGGAACGCGAGCACCGTCCAGACTGCGCCGAGGTAGTTCGTGCGGATCGTGCTCTCGATCCGCTCGGGAGTCGCCGTCAGGAACCCGCCGCGCGCGCGGATCCCGGCGTTGCAGACGAGCAGGTCGATCGTGGGGTGCCGATCGAGCACGCGTGCGGCCGCGGCTTCCGTCTGGGCGCGATCGGAGACGTCGCACGGTTCGTGTTCGTCGGCCTCCGACTCGCGCCTCGAGAGGCCGACGGTGCGGTAGCCATCGCGGCGAAGGTGGTGGACGAGCTCGGCGCCGATCCCGGACGAGGCGCCCGAGACGACGGCTACCCGCAAACTCTGAGCTGCCTCGACGAGGTCGCCGAGCGCCCGGAGCGGTCTACGACCTCGACCGTTACGTGATGCTTTCCCTTGGCCAGGCCGGCGGTCGACCACGGAACGGAGAACAAGCCGCCCTGCCCGCCCTTGGCGGCGCCGATCAGCCGGGCCCCGTCGAAGAACCGCGCCCTCACGACCTTCGTCGTCGACCCCGCTACGACGAGCAGCCGGTCGTGCTTGACGACGCAGGCATTCCGCTCCGGCTCGAGCCACGTGACCGCCGGCCCGTCGACGACCTTCACCTTGTTCTGCTTGAAGGCAGTATTCGGGAGCAGGTCAGGCCCGATCGTGTCGATGTTCTTGGCCTCCTGGTAGTCGGAGGCCTCCATGACCGTCGGCGTCGTTCCGACCCGCAGCTTCGGCGCCTGCGGGGGCAGCCCGAACACCGCGAGACCCGAGAGCGGGTCGTAGGCGGAGGCGCCGATCAGGACGCCGTTGTAGCTGAGCACGAGCGAGAGCGGGTCGACACCGGCGCCGGCGTCCTGTGCCTGGGCCACGAGCAGCGGGCGTCCTGCGTTCACGCGCGTCGTCAGCAACTTGAGCGTCGGCGGCGTGACGTCGTTCACCCACGCGTTCAGGAGGTACGCGCCTTTCATCGGCTTGTTCGTGAACGGATCCGCGCGCGAGTCGACGGCGACGTAGAACGTCTGCTGGCGCGGGAACTGTGCACCCGCCGCGCCGATGTCGAACTGCGAGTCGAAGGTCAGGGAGTTGACGTCGACCGGGACGCCCGCATAGCCCTGCACGTCGTTCTCGTCCTTCGAGCCGAGCACGAACGGGTCGATCAGGGCCCCGGGGCTCTCCTCCAGCACGGACACGCCGAAGTTGACGACCGGCTCGTTGATCGCGATCGAGTACAGGTGCTCGGAGCCGTCCTCGTTCATCGGAGCGCCGGTGTAGTTCGGCGGCTGCCCGAACGGTGCCGACGGGCAGCAGTACGACGAGACGTGGCTGACGCCCGAAGCGGTGCTACCGGTCTGCAGCTTCTGCAACTGCACCGCAGGAACCGCCGCGAGTGCCGGCCGCTCGACGAGGAATCCGTACGGGATGCGGCGCGTCACGCCGTCCCCGGTCAGCTCGACGAAGCCCGTGTTCTCGCCGGTCGTGGCGTTTGCCGCGACGCGGACTATCACCGGGATCGCGGCATCTCCGCCGGGAGCGATCGTGATCTGCTCCGGAACGTCGATCTCGACGCCGTTGGTCTGGACCTGAGGCGCGACCGAGAGCGACCACGTTCCCGATCCGTCTCCCGCGTCGCTCGCGAGCACGAGCATCGACTTGACCTGCGCGCCGTGTGTCACGTCGATCCGCTCGAACGAAAGTGACTGTGGCGCGGTGAAGATCTTCGGGTCGTCAGCGGCGCCGACGTTCGCGAGCCCTGCGCCCTCGAGCAGCACCGATGCCTCCTGGGTGCGCGCGGTGTCCGCCCAGGCGGCCGAGGCGGTCGACATGAGCGCCGACTTGATCTGCCACGGCGTCCAGTTCGGATGGCGTTCGACGAGGATCGCCGCGGCGCCGGCGACGTGCGGCGTCGCCATCGAAGTCCCCGCGAAGACGGCGAACGTCGAGCCGGTCGTGCGCGGCGGCGTCGACGAGAGGACGTCGAGCCCCGGTGCGGCGATGTCGGGCTTCAGCAGGTCGCCGAAGTCCGTGGGCCCGGCGGAGGAGAAGCTCGTGATGATTCCCGAGCGTCCGGTCTGGATCTCCTCGATCGAGCTCGACACGCGGATCGTCGCCTGGCCGCCATTCTGCGCCATGAAGGCGCGAAGCGTCTTCCCGTCGAGGTCGGAGATCATGCCCGCCGGGAGCGGGAGGATGATCGGGATCGCGTTCGCCTCGCCCGGGCGGTTGTCGATGAAGATCATCCCCATCGCGCCGGCGCGCTGGGCGCGTGCTGCCTTCGAGTCGAAGGTGCATTTGCCGCGCAGCAGCACGACGATCTTGCCCTTCAATGAGCCGGCCGGGAGCGTCCCGGGGCTCGTGTTGGGATCGCTCGGCGTTCCGCAGAGGTAGGGGTCGACCGGCTTGCCGTCGGTGCCGACGACCGAACCGGCATCGATCACTGTCTGGTTGCCCGTCGACCAGGCCGTCGGGAAACGCACGCCCGAGTCCTGGATCGGCACTGCTCCGAGGCTCGGCGGGCCGCCCTCGACCGTCAGGGCAGGGGCGAACACGTGCGAGTTCGACACGGCTGCCACGGTGATCGCGTCGGGGGCGCTTCCGGGCGAGCCCGCAGTTCCGTAGCCGAAGTCTTCACGGTCGTTCCCCGCCGCGATCACCGGGACGACGCCGGCGAGCACCGTGTTGTGGATGGCCTCGTACATCGCGTCGTTCGCGGGATCGGTCTGCGGGCCGCCGCCCGAGAAGTTGATGACGTTCATCCCGTCCTCGACGGCGGCCTCGAAAGCAGCGACGATCTCGGGGGTGTCGGCTTCGTCGCCGAGCGGGGTCGGGATCGTGAACACGCGGTAGTTGCCGATCCAGGCCTTCGGCGCGACGCCGGAGAGCCCGGCGGTCGCGGGATGGTCGGGCCCGGCCGGGGCGGTCGTGCCTGCGTCGCCGGCCGCGATCCCCGAGACGTGGGTGCCGTGCGGCTCCGTGTCGTCGAATGCCTTGTTGCTGAGAGCGTTCTGGATCGGTCCGGGGAACACGCGCGCGACGATCACTTTCGGCGTCGTCAACTTCGTGTCGCCCTTCGGGAAGCCCGACGGATAGCTGAAGCCCTTCGGCGACAGGAACGGGCTGGTCGGATCGACGCCCGTGTCGACGACGCCGATCTTGATGCCCTCGCCGGCATCTCCGCTCGCAGCCTCGAGCCCCGTGGCGTTGATCACCGTCGGCCCGCTGTCGTCGGTCGCGAAGTAGCCGAGACTCGGGTAGACCTTGTTCACGTCCGTGAGGTGGAGCAGCGTCGGAAGCTTGCGTTCCGGCAACGAGACGGCGAAGCCGTCGAGGATCACGCTGTAGTGCTCCTGCACCGTCGCGCTCGGGATCGCAGCCTTCACCTGCGCGACGGCGGCGCTCTGGAGCCGCGCCAGTTCGGCGAGATAGGCCCGCGAGCTGGCGCTCGCGACGTCGAGGTGGTGGGTCACCGTGGCCGAGCTGAGCGATCGCCCGGACGCCCAGACGGCGAGCGGCGGCGCCTTCAGACGCACGATCACGCGCGTGATCCCGCGCAGGTGCGCAGACGGAATCCGGATCGTCCCGGCGCGGAGGCGGGACGGAGCGGCCTCGCGGAGATCGGGCCGCAGAGGCTGGAGGGCAGCACTCGCAGACGTCGCGGCTGCTAAGGCGACGACCGCCGAGACGAGGAGGAGGCGGCGCAAGGAGTCGCCACAGTAGCCGATGCGCCGTTCGTTTAGAGTCGCGCCGTGTTCGCGGGCAAACGTGCGCTGATCCTCGGTGTCGCCAACAAGCGGTCGATCGCATGGGCGATCGCGAGACGGCTTGCGGAGGGGGGCGCTCGCTGCGCCTTCACCTTCCAGGGCGAGCGGATCGAGAAGGGCGTGCGCGAGCTTGCGGCTTCGGTCGAGAGTCCGCTCGTGACGGAGCTCGACGTTCGCGACGACGCTGCGGTCGCGCGCGTGTTCGACGAGGTCGGCGCCGCGTTCGGCGGGCAGCTCGACATCCTGGTGCACTCGGTGGCGTTCGCCGCGGCGGAAGATCTCGAAGGTCGTTTCACCGATACGCCGCGCGATCGGTTTTGGATGGCAGTGGACGTCAGCGCGTATTCGCTGGTCGCGACAGCCCGGGCCGCTGAGCCCCTGATGGAGGCCGCGGGCGGCGGCTCGGTCGTGACGATGACCTACCTCGGCGGCGAGCGGGCGGTGCCTCACTACAACGTCATGGGGGTCGCGAAGGCGACGCTCGATGCGTCGGTGCGCTATCTCGCCTGGGACCTCGGCCAGAAGAACATCCGTGTCAATGCGGTCTCGGCCGGCCCCGTGCGTACCCTCGCCGCCCGGTCGATCGCCGGCTTCCCCACGATGGAGTCGATCGTCGAGGAGCGCGCGCCTCTGCACCGTCACATCGACGCCGACGACGTCGGCGGAGCAGCCGCCTATCTCCTCTCCGACGCGGCCCGCAACGTGACCGGGACGACGCTGTACGTCGACTCCGGTTTCCATGCCATGGGCATGTAGAGTCGCGCAGCGCCGATCCGGTCGACTCTGAGCGCCTGCGTGCGAGGTTGCGCTGGTGAGCGCCTCCGGTCACGATCTCACGAGGAACATGGCATTCGAGATCGTCGGCAGGGACGAAGACCGCGCCACCGTCGAGGCTTTCGTCGGTCGGGCCGACGGTGGGGCTTCCGCGCTCGTGCTGGAGGGTGAGGCTGGGATTGGCAAGTCGACCCTCTGGCTCGCGGGCGTCGAGGCCGCGCGCTCGCGTGGGCTCCGCGTCCTGCAGTCGCGACCGGTGGAGGCCGAGCGCGGCCTCGCTCACGCAGGGCTGGGCGACCTGTTCGAGGATGCCCTCGCGGAGGTCGCCCCTTTGATCTCGACGCCGAGGCGACGTGCGCTCGAGATCGCGCTCTTACGTGAGGAGGCCACAGACGATTCTGTTGATCACCGCGCGCTCGGCGTGGCGGTACGCGACGTGCTGGACTTGCTCAGCGAGCGAAAGCCAATTCTGCTTGCGGTCGACGACGTTCAGTGGCTCGACCCGTCCTCGTCGAGAGCGCTCGCGTTTGCGCTGCGAAGACTTGCTGCGAGCCCGGTTCTCGTGCTGCTCGCCCGGCGGCTTGTCGCCGGCGCGGCGCCGGCCGGGCTGGAGCAAGCGCTGGAGGCGGGGCGCGTCGACCAGTTGCCGGTTGGGCCGCTCAGCGTCGGCGCGCTCCATCGGCTGCTGCGCGACCGTTTCGGGAGGTCGTTCGCCCGCCAGACGCTGCTCCGCATCCACGAGCGGTCCGGCGGTAACCCGTTCTTCGCGTTGGAGCTCGCACGCGTTCTCGACGTGGATATCGACCCGCTCGAGCCGCTCCCGGTCCCGGAGAGGCTGGATGAGCTCGTCCGCGCCAGGCTCGCCGCACTTCCCTCAGTGACGCGTGACGCGCTCGCGCTCGCCTCGGCACTGGGGACGCCGTCGGAGTCGCTCCTGGAGCGTGCAGGTGTTGCGCCCGACGCGCTCGCGCCGGCAGTTGCTGCGCACCTGATCGAGCGCGAGAACGGCACGATTCGGTTCACGCATCCGCTGCTCTCGTCTGTTCTCTACCTCGACTTGGGCGACGAGCGACGAAGCGTTCACGGACGAATTGCGCGGATCGTCCAGGACCCGCTCCTCCGCGCACGTCACCTCGCGCTCTCGACCGACGCTCCTGACGCCCCCGCCGCCGCCGTCCTCGAGGATGCCGCCACACTGGCGGCCGAGCGCGGCGCAGCGGCCGCCGCGGCCGACCTCGCCGAGCAGGCGCTTCGGCTGACGCCGCCGGACGATCGCGATGATCGCTGTCGTCGCGCCCTGGCTGCGGGTCGTCTGCACCGCGCGGCTGGAGAATGGACACGCGCCCGCACGATCGCGGCCGACCTGTTGGCCGAAAGCGACATCGGTCCTTTGCGCGCCGAGGCTCTCCTACTCCTCGCGGAGCTCGAGGGCCTCGACCCAGCCGTCGTGCTGCTCGAGGAGGCCGTACGCGAGGCGACGTCTCGGCCGCCTCTGCAGGCCCTCATCCAGTGCCGCCTCGCGTGGGCGGCCCGCTTCAAGGGGTTCGTGGGAGCCCTGGAGCACGCCCGCGCAGCGCTCGCGATCGCCGACGATCTCGCCGACGACGCGCTCCGCATCGACGCGCTCGCCATCCTTACGTCTCTCGGTTGCGCCGTCGGCGATCCCGACGCGCCGGCGCACGCCGCACGAGCACACGACCTCGCCTCCGCCGTCGGCGACCCGGGGTTGCTGTTCAAGGCCAACGACGCAATCGCGACCGTGCTCGAGACGCGCCGGAGCGTGGAGGAGGCGCGTGCGCTCATGGAGCGCGAGTACGAGCAATGGCGCGAGCGCGACGAGCTGTTGGCCTCGAAGGCGCTCATCCTGCTGGCTCATGTCGAGCTTTGGGGCGGCCGCTGGCAGTTGGCGGCCGAGTACGCCGATCGCGGATACGAGCTCGCCGTCCAGTACGGGCTAGAGGTGCCGTGGATCCATGTGCCGATCGCAGTGATCGCCGCCCATCGTGGCCAGCTCGAGATCGCCCGCGCACACTCAGAGCGAGCCCTGCGGCTCGGGGAGGAACAGATCGGGCTGCACACGCCCGTGCATCTGGCAACGCTCGGGCTCGTCGCACTTCAGGGTGGCGACCTGCACGAGGCGCTCGATTGGTTCGGCGAGTCCGAGGCGACGACCACGAGGCTCGGCTGGGGCGAGGCAGGCAAACGCTGGTGGGTGCCCGACCACGTCGAGGCGCTGCTCGCGCTCGATCGGCCGGACGACGCCGAGCTGATCATTGACGCGTGGGAGGCGGATGCGCGACGACTCGAACGCGCCTGGGTGCTCGCACACGTCACGCGGTGCCGCGGGCTCGTGGCAGCCGCGCGCGGAGACGTGTCCGAGGCAGCGTCGCTCCTCGAGGACGCAGTCACGGAGCACGAGACGGTCCGCGATGCTTTCGGGCGGGCCCGTGCGCTGCTCGCGCTCGGGGTAGTCCGCAGGCGCGAGCGGCAGAAGAGCGCCGCCCGCGACGCGATCTCCACGGCTCTCTGCGAGTTCGAGCGGCTCGGTGCGGCGACCTGGATCGAGACGGCACGCTCCGAGCTCGGCCGGATCGGGGGGCGAACCCGGATCGAGGGTCTGACACCTGCCGAGCGACGTGTTGCCGTGCTCGTCGCCGAGGGTCGCACGAACCGCGAGGTTGCCGCCGCGCTTTTCCTCGGGCAGCGCACGGTGGAGACGCACCTGACCCACGTCTACGCCAAGCTCGGCGTGCGCTCGCGGGCCGAGCTCGCGCGGACGTATCGGCGCGACGAGCAAGGTTCAGGGGGACTCGCGATTTCAAGCTGAGCGCGCTCGCCTACGGTCGAGCGCGTGCCGAGCTACCTCGTCGAGACGTTCCTCGCACGCGGTGCCGCAGGTGAGCGTGAGGCCCGTGAACGGCGGGCGCGCTCGGCCGCCGAGGCGATGGCGCGAGAGGGGACGCGCGTCGGCTTCGAAGGATCCATCCACGTTCCCGAGGACGAGATCTGCTTCTTCACGTTCGCGGCTCCGTCGGGCCGGGAGGCGGCTCTGGTCGCCCAGCGGGCTGGGCTCGAGCCGCTCCGTGTCGTCCAGGCGATCCCGTCACGAAAGGAGTAGCGATGAAAGAGATGCGCAAGACAATCCTCACGACGGTTGCGCTCGCGATCGCGGCAGCGATCCTCGCTGGTTTGGCGAGCGCCGGCCCGGCCCCCACCTTCAACTCGCATTCGGGGGCATTCGTCTCTACGGGGGCTGTAGCGGGCGCGGACGTCGTCACCGAGTGGAACCGCACGATGATCGCCGGGCTCGAGGCGGCGAACCCGCCGCCGCCGATGGCGAGCCGGATCGGCGCAATCGTCCAGACTTCTGTGTTCGACGCTGTCAACGGGATCGAGCGGCGCTACACGTCCGTCCACGTCGACCCGGCCGCACCGCGCGGTGCGTCGCGCGCCGCTGCGGCCGCAAGCGCGGCCTACACGGCGCTGGTCGCGCTGATGCCGGCACAGAAGCCGATCTTCGACCAGCAGCTCCAGGCGACGCTGGCGCAGATCGCACACGATCCCTCCGACCCCGGCCAATCGGTCATGCGCGGTCTCGACTGGGGCAGGACGGTCGCGACGGACATCCTCGCCTGGCGGGCGAACGACGGCATCAACGCCGTGCTGCCGCCGTACGTCGCAGGGACAGCCCCCGGCGACTACCAGCCGACGCCGCCGCTCCTCGGACCGCCGCTGTTCCGGCAGTTCGCGAACATGACTCCCTTCGCACTTACATCCCCGTCGCAGTTCCTGCCCGCCGGGCCGCCGCCGCTCTTGAGCCCACGCTATGCGCAGGACCTGAGTGAGGTGGAGGCGCTCGGCAGCGCGACGAGCACCGTCCGCACGGCCGAGCAAACGCAGACTGCGGTCTTCTGGCAGGTGGATACTCCCTCTGCGATGTGGAACCGCGTCGCGGACGAGCTCGCCGACGCGAACGGGACGACGCTGACTCAGAACGCGCGTCTCCTGGCACTGATGAACATCGCGCTGGCCGACGCGACGATCGGCATCTGGAACGCGAAGAACCACTTCGACGCGTGGCGGCCGGTAACGGCGATCCGTGCGCTCCTCGACCCGACGTGGACGCCGTTGCTAGCGACTCCGGCATTCCAGGAGTACCCCTCCGCCCACTCAGGCGTCAGTGCTGCTGCTGCGGCGGTACTCGCCTCCTTCTACGGAAACGACACTTCGTTCGCAGTCACCTCAAACGGGCTGCCGGGCGTCGAACGCGACTTCAGTTCGTTTTCGTCGTCTGTCCTCCAGATCGAGGACGCGCGGATCTACGCCGGCTTCCACTTCCGCTTCTCATGCGTGGACGGCGCCACGCTCGGAGGGTCCGTCGGTGCCTACGTGCTCGGCCACGTCGCGCTTCCCGTACACGGAAAGAAGGTCGGCCAGCTGAACGGCTAACGGATCTTCCAGCCGCTCGGCTGAGCACGGCTCACTCGCACAGGAGGCGGCCCGAGAAGGCCGTCTCTTGTGCGAATCCGAGTCGTAGGACACGCCGACGGTCGCTTCTCCTTCGTGGAGGGTGATTTGAGCCTGCAGTACGGCAGCAACCGAACCCCCGTCCACGTTTTTGCGCGTGAGCTCTTGGACGATTCTTAGGCTCCGCTGAGGGTCCGCTAAGAGCCGAGAACCAGGGTTTCGGCATGGCTGTGCGTGTGCTGCCGGTGTTGCCCCCCGAGTTGCCGGAGACACGCCTCCGGGTCGTCCGCCAGGCGTTCGTGGTCGGATCGACGTCGAACGGCACCAATGCCCGCCTCACGTCGGCCTTCGGCCACGCGGGTCTGGCGGCGCGGACGGTGACCCCCGAACAGCTGGACGAGGAGGTGGGGGACGGCGACCTGGTGCTGAACCGCGTCGACGTCTTGCCAACGCTCGACGGCCCCTGCCCGGGGCTATGGGAGGTCGCGGCCGTCGAACGGCAGGGCGCGACGCTCCTCAACCACCCGCGGTCGCTCTACCTCGCGCACGACAAGCTGGCGACGGCGACGGTGCTCACGCAGGCCGGGCTGCCCCATCCGCTTTCGATGCTCGTTCAGGGCATCGACCCGCCTCCCGGTCTTCGCCCGCCCTACGTTGTGAAGCCGCGCTTCGGGAGCTGGGGGCGAGACGTGTTCCTCTGCCCGGACGCCGAGCGGCTCGCGGTCGTGCTCCTCGAGCTCTCGGATCGACCCTGGTTCGGCAAGCACGGCGCGCTCGTACAGGAGCTGATCGGGCCGGCGCGCGACGATCTGCGCGTGGTCGTGGCCGGCGGCGCCGTGGTTGGAGCGGTGAGCCGGATTGCGCGGGCGGGCGATTGGCGCACGAACGTCGCGGCCGGAGGGCGAAGGACGAGGGCCGTACCCGACCTCGAGGCGACCTCGCTGGCGCTCCACGCCGTTGCGGCGCTCGACCTCGACTTCGCGGGCGTCGACCTGATGCGCGACGCGAGCGCCGCGTGGGTCGTCCTCGAGGTCAACGGAGCGGTCGACTTCACCGACGAGTACGCATTCGACGGAGCCGGGATCTTCGACGAGGTGGTGCGGCGCATCACCCTGTGGAACGTTCGTGACGCTTCGGTGTGTCAGACGCTCGTCTGACCGCGGTCAGACGCCGGGCCTACGCGAAAGGCTTCGTGACCATGTCGAGCACGACGATCAGCAGCACCGCGACGTCGATCCGCGCGATCACGAGGATCCGCTGGATCAGCGCGATCGTCTCCGGGTCGGTCGCGCCCCGCTCCTCGATGGAGACGGTGATCCGCTTCGCGAGCGGCGAGAGCACGGCGATGCCGGTGACGAACGTCACCACGTAGCCGACCAAGCCGACGACAACCCAGAACTCCCCCCACCCGAAGTTGGTGTTGATCATCATCGCGATCCCCATCACGAAGACGACGAGCCCGGCCGGCGCGAAGATGCGCTCGCCCGCGAACGCCGCCTGCCGCGTGATGCCCAGGAGCTGTTCGGGGTCACCGGTCCGCTCCGCCATCAGCGCGAGGATCACGAGCAGCACCCCGCCACCGATCCACACGACCGCAAAGGTCACGTGGATCGCCTTGAAGAGCGCGAACCAGTTGTTCGGCAGGAACGCCGAGGAGGAGAAGGCGAAGATGATCGCGGCTGCGACGACGATCGCGAGCAGTGCCAGCGTCAGTCCGCGGGACCGTGGGTCGTTCGCAGCGGTCTCGGCCTGGCTTGCCACGCGGCTATCTACGCAGATCGGTCGGACGCCCGCAAAGCGCGGCAGGCGGCGAGCAGGCTCTCGATGTCGGGCACGTCTGCGTTTTCGTAGCTCCAGGACGCGCGGAGAATGCCTTCGCCGTCGATCAGGAAGGCAGATCGTCGCGCGACGTCTCTGAGGCCTCTGAACTCCTGGGCGATCCCGAATGCACGCACTGCGTCGCCGTTGAAGTCCGAGAGGAGGCCCAGGTTGAGGTCGAGTGCCTGCGTCCACGCGATATGCGTGTACGGCGAGTCGCGGGAGATCCCGACCGGCTGAACCCCTGCTGCGTCGAATTCGTCTCTCCTGTCACGCAGGAGCTCGAACTCGTTCGTTCAGGTGGATGACCAGTCGAAGAGATAGAAGAGGAGGAGCTTCGGGCCGTCCTCGACCAGTTCTCGCATCGTCACGCGCTCGCCCGGGCCGAGGTACACGGTGACGTCGGGGACCCGGTCGCCTACCTGGAGCATCCGCCGAGGTTAGCTGCCACAGCACCAGCGATCGGCGATGTGCAGCACGGCGCCTGGACGGTCCGGGCGCGGGAACTGCTGCTCGATGTTCGAGACGGCCCGCACCCGCGCTCCGTTCAGGAACACCCACTGGTTCGCGGTCGGCCAGTCGACGAGCAGCCAGCTGCCGTCGGGCGCCCAGACGATGTCACCGAACGCTCCCGGCCCGGCGAACAGGACACGTGCAGTTCCCGGCCGGTCGACGTGAACGAGCGAGACCTCGCTGCCCCCGTGCTGCCGGATCGAGACGGCGAGATCGTGGGTGTGCGGGCGGAAGGACGCGTCGCGAAACGATTCCGTGAGCGTCGAGATCGTCCGTGCCACCGACCCGTCGCCGCGCAGGACGACGATGCGGCGCGGCGACACGACGGCGAGCAGGCGGCCGTCCGAGGACCAGGCGAGCGAGCGGGGACTGATCGAGACAAGCGCTTGCCACGACACCTTGCGCGTGTCGGCGTTCCGCAGAACGATCGAGCTCCGCGAGTCGTACGCGACCGTGTGGAGACGGGCGGGATCCCAGGCGGGCGCGACCTGGGCCGCGTGCGCGTCGAGGAGATGATCGTCGGTGCCGTCCCCGGCCACGACACGCAGGCCGCGCGGAGTCATGTACGCGATCCGCGTGTCCGTGAGCGTCCCTTCCCAGCGCGGCCAGTACGCGCCGCGCCGCGGAAGCGCCCAGCGGACGCCGTGCCCGATCTCGAGCGTGACGAGGTCGCCGGCCGTGGTCGCGGCCACGTAGAGCCCGTGCGGCGACCACACCGCGTCCTCGTAGTCACCGAGACGGCGACGCAGGCCGTCGGCGTCGACGACCCAGACGCCGCCGCGACCGGACGAGACGACGAGCAGTCGACCCTTGGCCGGCAGCGAGACGAGCTGCGGGGCGGCGTGCTCGATCCCGACCGCACGGCGCACGCGCTCGAGCACGGCGTGACCTGGCGGCGTGATCACGGCTACCGCGACGGCTGCGGCACCCGCGGCCGCGACGAGCGCGAGCATCAGCCTGCTGCCCGGCCGCCGGCTCGCCGGCGCCGGCGAGCGCTCCTCGAAGGCACGGCGGACGACCTCCCAGGCCCGGTCCTCGGGGGTCACTTCGTCTCCTTCATCCGGTCGAGGCCGCGGCGGAGCCGCGAGTTGACCGTGCCGCGCGGCAGGTCGAGAAGCTCCGCGATCTCGCCGGGCGTGTATTCGAGCAGGTAGCGCAGGACGACGACCGCGCGGTGCTCGGGCGACAGCTCGGAGATGCGGCCGAACGTCGGCGTCGTCGGGCTCGGGGGCACTCGGAGCGGCGTGCAGGTCACCGAGCTCGACCTCGGCTCGCAGGCGTCGCGCCCGCGTGAAGTCGATCGCCCGGTTGACCACGATCCGGTGCAGCCACGGGCCGAACGGCCGGCGACGGTCGAATCGGTCGAGGTTGCGGATGGCGGCGAGGAACGCCTCCTGTGCGATGTCCTCGGCGGCGGCGGCATCGCCGGTGACGAGGAAGGCGGCCCGGTGGGCGCGGGGCCAGTGCTCGCGGAAGAGGTGCTCCAGGTCCTCCACCGACCCGCGTCTGGCACCTCGGATCCAGGCGCGCTCACCCACCCGCCGACTGTACGACGGTCGTCCTCCACGAGGTCCATACGCGGCCGGGACCTCCGCGGGTCCCCGTCTCGTATCTCCCGCATGAAACGCCTCGTGCTGTTGCTCGCGATCGTCGCCGTGCTGGCTCCGGGCTCGGCGCGTTCTGCCGGCTGCTCGCCGCTCAACTGCGCTCCGAGCCAGTTCACCGTCGACGGAGGCACCATGCTCGCCGTTCGCGGCTCGATCGACGGGACGGTGCGGGTGCTCGATCTCCGTACCGGAGCGACCCGTTGGCGACTGCCCGGCGGGATCGTCGCCGGCGATACGCTCGTCCATCGCGACGGCCGGCTCGTGACCTGGTTCGACGTTGCTCGCGGGACGCGCCTTCGCGACGCCACCCTCGAGGCGCACGGCGCGTTCGGTCTCGTCGGCCTGTCACAAGGTGGCGAGTGGGCCGTGCTGCAGCGTGTGCAGACGCGCTCGACGACCTTCGTGCTGCTCTCGCCGAGCGCCGCACATACCGTGGTGCTCGCAGGGAACAACTGGTCGTTCGATGCCCTCCGCGGCGACAAGCTCTACCTCATCGAGCAGCTCGAACGTGGCTACGAGGTGCGTCTCTTCGACCTCGCGTCGAACCGGCTGCGGCCGCGGCCGCTGAAGGATCCCGATGGCTCGTCGATCATCTGGGGCTCCCCGTTCGCCCGTCTCGCCTCGCCGAACGGGCAGTTCGTGTTCACGCTCTACATCGGCGGCGACGGCGGCGCGATGGTGCACATCCTCGACCTCGGCCATGCGACGGCCCGCTGCGTCGACCTGCCCGGCGACGGCGACTACAGCGCCGCGACGACCTATGCGCTCGCGGTGTCGAACGACGGCCGGACGCTGTGGGCGATCAGTCCCGGCTACGGGCGTGTCGTGACGATCGACGTGGCGGCGCACCGCGTGGCCGACGCCTTCCGCTTCGATGCGGGGCGGTGGACCGGCTTCGCCGCGGGAACGGCTGCTCTCGCTCCCGGCGGGACGCAGATCGCCGTCACCGACGCCGAGCACATCTGGCTCGTCGATCCGGCGCATCACAGCGTCGGGCGGGCGATCGCCCACATCGCCCTCGGCCTCGGCTTCTCGCCCGACGGCAAGACCTTGTGGGCCGTCGGTGAGCGCAGCCGGGTGACTGCGGTCAAGCCCTGAGCTGCCGCTGCTAAGCGGCGGCCTTCGCCGCGGAGGCTTCGGTCGCCTCCGAGATCTCGCGCACGACCTCCACGATGTCCCGATTGGCGTTCCACACGCGCAGCTGGCGGTCGGCGCCGTTTCCCCGTGCCAGGATCTCGCGCACGCCCTCGAGCTCGCGCTCCGACCCGAGCTCGCGTGCGTGCGGCTCGACGTCGCGCAGCGTGCGGCGGATCAGCTGCGCGACGGGAACGCGGTTCCGTCTCCCGGTTGCGAGATCCATCAGCGGCGCCTCGAGCCCGTAACGCGCGGCCAGCCACTTGTTCTCGGTCGTCAGCATCCGATGCCAGCTCGGGATCTCCTTGCCCGCTTCGTGCTGCTCGCAATACATCTTCACGATCGCCTGGTAGAAGGCCGTGATCGCGATCACGTCCTCGAGGCGTGTGACGGCGTCGCAGACGCGCATCTCGATCGTCCCAAGGCGCGGGTGGGGCCTGATGTCCCACCAGATGTGCGTGTAGTCGGCGATGCAGCCGGTGCGCTCGAGCTGTCCGACGAGCGCGGCGTAGTCCTCGTAGTCGCGGAACCGTGGCGGCGGTCCCGAGCGCGGGAACGCCGCGAACACCATCTGCCTGCTCGACGAGAGGCCGGTCGCCTCGCCGCGCCAGAACGGAGACGACGACGACAGCGCGAGCATCTGGGGGAGGTGCAAGAGCAGCCCGTTCATCACCTGGATTGCTTTCTCGGGGTCGTCGACGGCCACGTGCATGTGCATGCCGAAGATCAGCTCGCGCCGCGCGACGTACTGCAGCTGGTCGACGAGTTGGTGGTAGCGGTCGCGCGCGGTGATCCGCTGCCGCTCGAAGAGGCTGAACGGATGTGTGCCCGCCGAGCCGAAGCGGCAACCTTCGGAGCGCGCGATCTCCGCCACGTACCCGCGCAGCTGCGACAGCGCGACATGCACGTCGGCTGCAGTGCGGCAGACCGGCGTCGTGACCTCGAGCACCGACTGCATCAGCTCGGCGTTGATCCTCGCCTCGTGCTCGGAGTCGGCGACCGCCGAGAGCACCGAGTCGATGTGCTGCACGAGGTCCCAGGTTTCGGGATCGAGCAGCATGTACTCCTCCTCGACCCCGAGCGTGTACGGGTCGCCTTTTCCGAACGAATGGTCGAGCACGCTCGCGTTCAAACCGGGCGAGACTGCGCCTTTGCCGGTGATCGACGGCGGGAAGATCTGCTTCACGACGGGAGTATCACCGCTTCTACCTCGATCTCGACCAGCCAGCGTGGGTCGAGGAGACCGGTGACGACCCCGGTCAGGACGGGCCGCGCGTTCGAGAACGCTTCGGCATGCGCGCGACCGACATCGCCGATGTGCGCGGCGTCCGTCACGTAGATACGGGAGCGAACGACGTCGTCGACCGACGAGCCTGCCTCGGCCAGCGCCCGCCCGATGATCTCGAGGCAGACCTTGGCCTGCTCGTACGCGCCGGCGGGCGGGTCCGCGCCGTCCGGCATGATCGGCGCCGTCCCGGCGACGAGAACGCGATCGCCGATCCTGATCGCGCGGGAATACCCGAACCGCTGCTCGAACGACGATCCCGAAGAGATCCGCCTGCGCTCCACCCGGGTAGCCTGCCGCCGATGCAGGCCCTGGGGCAAGTCGACGCCTGGCCGAGCCAGCACGTCGCCGTTGCGGTGGCCGGCCGGCTGGACGCCGCCCACGGCGACGCAGGCCGGCTGTTTCCGTTCGCGTCGGTGACGAAGCTCGCGACGGCCGTCGCAGTCCTCGTGGCCTGCGAGGAGGGCCTCGTCGACCTCGACGAGCCCGCAGGCCCTGCCGGCTCCACGCTGCGCCACCTGCTCGCACATGCGTCCGGGCTCCCGTTCGAGGCGGGACCATCCCTCGCACCGCCGGGGCGTCGTCGCATCTACTCGAACCTCGGATTCGAGGTCGCGGCCGCGCTCGTCGCCGAGCGCGCCGAGATGCCGTTCACCGACTATTTCGGAGCGGTCTGGGAGGCGGCCGGGATCCGCCTCGAGGGCTCGGCCGGCTCGGGTGCTTCCGGGGCGATCGCCGCTCTCGTCACTCTCGCGCGCGAGCTGCTCTCCCCGGTGCGCATCGCGCCCGAGACGCTCGCCGAGGCCGTCACTGTGCAGTTCCCGGGCCTCGTCGGCGTGCTGCCGGGCTTCGGGCGCCAGGAGCCGAACGACTGGGGGCTCGGCTTCGAGCTGCGCGACGCCAAGACGCCGCACTGGACGGGCTCGCGCAACTCGCCGCGCACGTTCGGGCACTTCGGCCGGAGCGGCACCTTCCTGTGGGTCGACCCTGACGCAGGGCTCGCCCTTGCCTGTCTCACCGACCGTCCCTTCGGTGCCTGGGCGGCTGAGGCGTGGCCACGGCTCGCCGACGACGTCCTCGCCGAGCTCGGCTGAGGATCGACCGGCGCGGCGGTTCGCACGCTCAGGAACCGTTCATCAACCGACTCCTAGCCTGGGCCTCGTGTCGTGGCCGCTCGTCCAGGCGCACCGGTGCGCCGGTGTCGTGACCGTTGTCCTGCTCGCAGCCGCAGTCACCGGCTGTGGCGGGCGGAGTGATCCGGCGCCGCAGGCGGCGGGCGGCACGACCCGGCCGTCGGATCCGGTTCGGCAGCTGCGCGCCGCCGTGCCCGTGACGCTCGTCGCGCACCCGCGCGCCGAGCTGCCGGCAGGGGTCCAGGACGCCGCCGCGGCACCGTGGCGTGGCGGCGTGCTCCTGGTCGGCGGACTGACCCCTGCCGATGTCTCGAGCTCCGCGATCGAGCTCGTCCGGCCACCCACCGCTACGGCCACGGGGAACCTGCCCCAGGCGCTGCACGACACGGCCGCCGTGCGGATCGGAAGGAGTGTCTACCTCTTCGGCGGAGGGGACGGCGTCTCGCAGCACGACGAGATCCAGCGAGTCGCCCCGGGCCGCCCGGTCACGGTGGCACGCCTTCCGGCGCCGAGCTCCGACCAGGCCGGAACGGCGCTCGGCGGGACGGCATACATCGTCGGCGGTTATACGGGCAGGCAGTGGCTCGACACGATCGTCGGCTGGCGGCCGGGCAGGGCCGCGAGGGTCGTCGGCCGCCTGCCGACGCCGCTTCGCTACGCAGCAGTCGCAGCCGCGGATGGGAAGGTCGTGATCGCCGGCGGCTCGACGCCGGCCGGGACGGCGTCGGCGGCGGTGCTCGCGTTCGACCCCGTCAGCGGTCGGACGCGCCGCATCGGCACGCTCCCGGCTCCGACGACCCACGCCGCGGCTGCAACCCTCAACGGCCGCGTCTACGTGATCGGCGGTCGAGGGACGTCGGTCGGCACGCCGACCGACAGCATCGTCGCGGTCGATCCACGGTCGGGCACCGTGTCCGCGGCCGGACGACTCCCCGCTCCGCTCTCGGATCTCTCGGCCGCTCCCGTCGGCCGGTCGATCCTCGTCGCCGGCGGACGTGGCGCGCAGACGGTCGCCTCGGTGACGATGCTCAGTCCGGGGCACATCCGGGCCGTCGCCTCCGCTGCAATCCCGAAGCTGCTCGACAGGAACAACGTCTATGCCGCCGACGCTCCCGGCGACCTGAATGGGCCGGCGCGCGATGCCCTCCCGCGCATCTACGTCCCGAACTCGGAGTCGGACACCGTCGACGTGATCGACCCCGCGACGTACAAGGTCGTCGACCGCTTCGCCGTCGGCGCGCTGCCGCAGCACGTCGTCCCGGCATACGACCTCGCGCACCTCTACGTCACCAACGACGACGCCAACACGCTGACCGAGATCGACCCTCGAACCGCCCGGCCGATTCGCACGATCCCCGTCGCCGACCCGTACAACATGTACTTCACCGCCGACGGGCGGTACGCGATCGTCGTGGCCGAGCGCCTGCAGCGGCTCGATTTCCGCGACGCCCACTCGTTCGCGCTCGTCAAATCCGTCGCGACCCCGTGTCACGGCGTGGATCACATGGACTTCACGGCCGACGGGAAGGAGGCGCTCGTCAGCTGTGAGTTCTCCGGTCAGATGCTGGAGCTCGACGTCGTGCACCAGCGAGTCCTCCGTGTCCTCTCGTGGCCCGGGCTGCGCATGCCGCAGGACGTGAAGCTCTCGCCCGACGGCCGGGTCTTCTACGTCGCCGACACGCTCGCGAACGGCGTCTGGCTCGTCGACGCGCACACGTTCCACGTCCTCGGCTTCGTCCACACCGGGGGAGGCGCGCACGGCCTGTACCCGAGCCGGAACGCGCGCGATCTCTACATCTCGAACCGCAGCGCCGGAACGGTGTCGGTGCTGAGCTTCGCGACGCGCAAGGTCGTGCGGACTTGGACGATTCCCGGCGGCGGAAGCCCCGACATGGGCGGGGTGTCGGTGAACGGCAAGGTGTTGTGGCTGTCGGGCCGCTACAACGCCGTCGTCTACGCGATCTCGACGGTGTCGGGCCGGTTGCTCGCCCGCATTCCGGTCGGCGCCGGTCCGCATGGGCTGTGCGTGTGGCCGCAGCCGGGTCGGTATTCGCTCGGCCACACCGGCGTCATGCGCTGAATGCGGCTCCGACGGCGCGGCGCGCCTCGTCCGTAGCATGCACCCCTGTGGGTGCGCTCGACGGCTGGCGGTTCTGCCCGCGGTGCGGCGCTGCGCTCGAGACCGAGGACGACCATCTCCGCTGTTCGTCGTGCGGAGAGCGCTACTGGGCGAACGCGTTGCCGGCAGTGCAGGCGCTGCTCGAACGCGACGGCCGCGTCCTGCTCGCGCGCCGCGGCATCGAGCCCCGACTCGGTGAGTGGGACCTTCCCGGCGGCTTCGTCGAGGAGCGTGAGCCGGCGGAGGCTGCGGTTCGGCGCGAGCTCCATGAGGAGACGGGCCTCGAGCTGGACTCGGCGGAGCTCATGCGGATAGACATCGAGCCGTACGGCGATCGCTTCGTCTTCTCGGTCACCTTCCGCGTGACGGCGTCGGGCGAGCCGGTGGCTGCCGACGACGTCGACGAGCTGCGCTGGTTCGACGCCTCGGAGCTGCCGGCCGAGATGGCCTTTCCTGGACAGGACGGCGTGCTGCGCGAGTGGATCGGGCGCCAATCGGGCCGGATTCACTCGAACGAGTGACGTCTGGTGGGCGTCAGGTCCCGGAAAGATGGGCCGAACGGCTCATGCGTGCATCCGCTGGTGCGCCGATGATCGGCTCATGGACGACTGCGGCACGTTTCACCTGATCGAGGACGACCTCACGAACGACTGGGTCGCCGACTGGGCGCAGGTCGGGGTGCAGGAGATCGAGCAGTACCTCGTGAAGCACCTCGCCTTCCAGACATTCCTCGAAGACTGACCGGCGAATGACTTCGGGCGGAGGCTTCGGCCTCCGCCCTTCTCGCCTTCAGCTTTTCCGAGCGTCGCCGGTGCGGCGCGTCTCAGGCGGCGAGGCCGAGTGCCTTCTCGAGCGAGCCCTTCGGCATCGCTCCGATCGCCGAGGCCTGCGGCTCTCCGCCGTCGAACAGGACCATGAACGGGATCGACTGCACGCCGTAGCGCTGCGCGAGGTCCTGATGCTCGTCGATGTTGACCTTGACGATCTTCAACTGGTGCTCGTCGGCGATCCGGTCGAGCACCGGGGCGACCGCGTGACACGGCCCGCACCACTCGGCCCAGAAGTCGACGATCACCTTGCCGTCGGTCTTGAGGACCTCGTCCTCGAACGTGGCGCTGGTTGCTTCGGTGGACATCGGATTCGTTTCCATTCCTTTCGTGGGGCTTTGACTCTCTCAACGCGGCGGGGATGCCGTTTCTTCCCCTCGGTACGATCGACAGATGTTCGCGTCCCTCCCGGACAAACCCGATCATCCCGCGCTCGAGCTCGAGCTGCTCGACCTGTGGGAGCAGGAGGGTACCTTCGCGGAACTGCGGGCCAGGAACGAGGGCGGCCCGACCTGGTCGTTCATCGACGGCCCGGTGACCGCGAACCGCTCGTCGCTCGGCGTCCACACGGCGTGGGGCCGGACACTCAAGGACGTCTTCCAGCGCTACAAGGCGCTCCGCGGGTTCGACCAGCGCTACCAGAACGGGTTCGACTGCCAGGGGCTCTGGATCGAGGTCGGGGTCGAGCGGTCGCTCGGGCTGAACTCGAAGCGTGAGATCGAGGCGTTCGGGCTCGAGGAGTTCGCCCGGCGGTGCCGCGACGTCGTCGTCAACTCGTCCGACGCGCTGACGCGTGGCTCGGTCCGGCTCGGCCAGTGGATGGACTGGGGCAAGGACTACTTCACCTTCAGCGACACGAACATCGAGTACATCTGGAAGTTCCTCAAGATCGTCCACGGTCGCGGGTGGCTCTACCTCGGCCATCGCGCGACCGCGTGGTGCCCTCGCTGCGGCACTTCGCTCTCGCAGCACGAGCTGACGCAGTCGGGCGTGTACCAGGAACGGACCGACCCTTCGCTCTTCGTACGCTTTCCGCTGCTCGATGCGGGGCACGAAGGTGAATCCGTCGTCGTCTGGACGACCACGCCGTGGACGCTGCCGGCGAACGTGGCGGCGGCCGTGAATCCCGAGGGGGAGTACGGCTTGCGCGAGAACGGCGAGTGGATGCTCGCAGCTCGATACCCCGAGGAGACTTTCACCCGTCTCGTGCCCGGCGCGGAGCTCGTCGGCCTCCGGTACGAAGGCCCGTTCGACACGCTGCCGCCGGGTGCGTCCGTCGAGCATCGCGTCGTCCCGTGGGACGAGGTGTCGCTCGAGGAGGGGACAGGGATCGTCCACATCGCCACCGGCTGCGGCCCGGAGGACTTCGAGCTCGGCAAGGCACTCGACCTGCCGGTCCTGATGCCCATCGACGAGGCCGGCCGCTTCCACGACGACTACGGCTGGCTGCACGGCCTCTCGACGATCGAGGCCGCGGATCAGATCGTCGGCGACCTCGGCGATCGGGGTTTCCTCGTCGGAGCGGGCACGTACCTGCACAACTACGCGCACTGCTGGCGCTGCGACACGCCGATCGTCTATCGACTGTCCGACGACTGGTTCATCTCGGTCGAGGAGCTCCGGCCGACGCTGCTCGAGGAGAACACGAAGGTCGAGTGGGTTCCCGCGTACATGGGCAAGCGCATGGACGACTGGCTGCACAACATGGGCGACTGGAACATCTCGCGGCGCCGCTACTACGGGCTGCCGCTCCCGCTCTACCCGTGCAGCTGCGGGCACCTGAACGTGATCGGGTCCAAGGCCGAGCTCGAGGAGCGCGCGCTCGAGGGCTTCGACCAGCTCGAGGAGCTGCGCCGGCCCTGGATCGATCGCGTGCCGATCGCGTGCGAGCAGTGCGGCGAGCGCGTGACCCGGATCCCCGAGGTCGGCGACGTCTGGCTCGACGCCGGCATCGTCCCGTTTGCGACGCTCGGCTGGGAGAACGCCACGCGTGTGGCGGAGGGCTACGCGACGGGCGCAGCCCGCGGGCTGACGAAGGCCGACCTGCCCGACCACGCCTACTGGGAGCGGTGGTTCCCCGCCGACTGGGTGTCGGAGATGCGCGAACAGATCCGGCTGTGGTTCTACTCGCAGTTCTTCATGTCCGTTGCCCTCGTCGGCTGCTCGCCGTACCGGCGCGTCCTCGCCTACGAGAAGATGCTCGACGAGCAGGGCCGCGAGATGCATGCCTCGTGGGGGAACACGATCGCGGCCGAGGACGCGTTCGCGCAGATGGGGGCCGACGTGATGCGCTGGCAGTACTGCGCGCAGCCGCCGGACCGCAATCTGCTGTTCGGCTTCGGCCCGGCGCACGAGATCCGGCGCAAGATCCTCACGTTCTGGCACTCGGTGAAGTTCCTCGTCGACTACGCGAACATCGAGGGGTACGAGCCGTCGTGGAGCGCGCTCGGGACGGTCGACGATCCGAAGCCGCTCGACCGCTGGCTGCTCGCCCGCACCCGGCAGCTCGTCGCCGAGGCGACCGACGGCTACGAGGCGACGCTGACGGTCGACGTGATCCGCGCGTTCGAGTCGTTCGTCGACGACCTCTCGAACTGGTACATCCGGCGTTCGAGGCGGCGCTTCTACTCGCTCGACGAGGCGGCGTTCGGGACGCTCTGGTACGCGATCGTGCAGTCGCTGCGCGTCGTCGCGCCGATGCTGCCGTTCCTCGCCGACCACCTCTGGCGCAACCTCGTGGACGACGGGCCTCGGTCGGTGCATCTCGCGCCCTGGCCCGACCCCGAGGAGCCCGACCACGCGCTCCTCATCGAGATGGCGCAGGTGCGGCGGGTGGTCGAGCTCGGCCGTCAGGCGCGCTCGACGAGCGAGCTCAAGCTGCGCCAGCCGCTCCGCCGGCTGGTGGTCGCCGGCCCGGCCGAAGGCGCGGCGCGTCACACCGACGAGATCGCGGACGAGCTGCGCGTCAAGGAGGTCAGCTTCGGCGAGGTCGAGTCGTCCGAGCTGCGGGTGAAGCCGAATCTGCCCGTTCTCGGCCCGAAGCTCGGCGCGGCGCTGCGCGACGTTCGCGAACAGCTGGCGCGCGGTGAGTTCGAGGAGCTCGACGGCGGCCGCTTCCGCGTCGACGGCCACGTGCTCGAGCCCGGCGAGGTGCTCGTCGAGCGCGTGGGTCGTCCAGGCTGGGCGGTGGCGAGCGACGCCGGCGTGACCGTCGCGCTCGACACAGCGCTCGACGACGAGCTCCGCCTCGAGGGACGGCTGCTCGACTGGATCCACGAGGTGAACGGGTTGCGCAAGTCGTCGGGGCTCGCAGTCACCGACCGCATCCGGCTCTGGCTGCCCGACGGCGAGCTCGTGAGCGCCTACTCCGACCGGCTGAGAGACGAGACGCTGGCCGTCTCGGTCGAGACCGGCGAGTTGCGCATCGAGCGCGTCTGAACCGGCTCTATGCGTCCTGGTCGTTCGCGAGCGCGAGCTCGCGGCGCAGCTCGACCGGCAGCCGAAACTCGACGTCCTCGTCGACGAGCCGGTATGGCTCGATCTCCTCGACGCCGCGCTCGCGGAACCAGTCGCAGACCTGCCCGACGAGCTTCTCCGGCGCAGAGGCCCCCGACGTCACACCGACGACCCCGATCCCTTCGAGCCAGCGTTCGTCGATCTCGCCGGCGTCGTCGATGAGGTACGCGTCGACGCCGCCCGACCGCGCCGTCTCGACCAGGCGATTCGAGTTCGACGAGTTGCGCGATCCGATCACGAGCAGCAGATCGATCTCCGGCAGCATCTCCTTGACCGCCCACTGCCGGTTGGAGGTCGCGTAGCAGATGTCCTCCTTCTTCGGCGCATAGATGGCCGGGAACCGGCGTCGGAGCGCGGTGATGATCTCGCCGGTCTCGTCGACGGAGAGCGTCGTCTGCGTCACGTAGGCAAGTTGCGTGTCCTCGGCGAACGTCAGTGCGTCGACGTCGGCGACCGATTCGACGAGGACGATCGATCCGGGAGCCTCGCCCATCGTGCCGACCACCTCTTCGTGCCCGGCGTGACCGACCAGCACGATCGTGTATCCGGCCGCGGCATACCGCCGCGCCTGTACGTGCACCTTCGTCACCAGCGGGCACGTCGCGTCGAGCGTCTGGAGCCCGCGCGCGGCCGCGTTCGCATGCACCGACGGGGCGACGCCGTGCGCCGAGAAGACCACCGTCTTGCCTTCGGGCACCTCCCGCTCGTCGTCGACGAACACCGCTCCGCGCGCCTCGAGATCCCTGACCACGTGGAGGTTGTGGACGATCTGCTTGCGGACGTAGACGGGAGGCCCGTAGAGGTCGAGCGCCTTCTCGACGGTCTCGACCGCCCGCTCGACGCCGGCGCAGTAGCCGCGCGGCGAGGCGAGGAGGACTCTCGAGACCATGGCCGGATCGTAGCCCTGCCGGCCGGCGGGGCCCGCGGCCGGGGCGGCGAGGGCGATCCAGAGGACCGCTTGCAAAGATGGGCCGCCCGGCCTATTCCGCTCGACGGGGGACCTGGGTTAGCGTCTTTCGTACTGGGCGATGCGAACCGCAGCGCGGCCCCTGGCAGCGCCATGCGGTGAGCGATCACGAGGAGCCCGCTGTCTCGTCCCCCCGAGCAGCGGGCTCCGTCGTTTTCAGGGACGTACGATCCCCGGAATCCGGTGAGCGACGCCTCCAAAGCGGTTCTCTTCAACGCCGTCCCGCTGTTCGTGCTCGCGGCGTCGTATGCGGCCGTGGCCTGCGCGCTGCTGCCCGAGTTCTGGCGGCTACGGGCGAGGGCCCACCTCGTGGACTTCGGTGTCGTCCTCGTCTTCCCGGCCGTCGCGGCCACGGCGGCCATCTTCGGCGTGCTCGTCCTGCGCGAGCAGCGGGCCGTGGTCGGGCACGTATGGCTCTCGTTCGTGGCGATCCTGCTCGCGATCGTCCCGGCCGCGCTCTTGCTCTTCCGCTGGCGCGAGCGAGGGCTGATGGCCGGCGGCTTCGGGCGGACCCTCGAGGCCGAGGAGCGGGTCTCGGTCCGCGACCGGGAGCTCGAGGCGGTCACGGCGATCTCGGAGGAGCTGGTGCGTGCCGGCGACGAGCTCGGAGTCGCCCGCCCGCTCGTCCGCCACGTCGCGACCCTGCTCGACGTCGGATTTGCGGCGGTGACGCTCGTCGACCCGCAAGGCGGCACCGCGTCCGGGCTCTACGCCGAGATCGACGGGCGTGCCGCCGACTGGTGGCAGGACGTGAGCGTCGATCTCGAGCACGAGCCCTCCGGTGTCGCGAACGCCGTGTCCGACGCCGCGCCGGTGGTCGTGTACGACATCGCAGGATCGCCCCTCGTCAGCCGGCGGCTGTCCGCCCGCGTCGGCGCGAAGAGCGGCATTTTCGTGCCGATGATCGCCGGCTCGAACGTGCTCGGTGTCCTCACGGCGGCCGCGACGGCCGACCGTCGGACCTTCTCGCCGGAGGAGCTCGGCGTCCTCCAGTCGGCCGCCGCCGAGGCGGCGCTCGCCCTCGAGCGGCTCCGTTCGTCCGCAGCTCTCGCGGAGGCGCTCAGCAGGGAGCGGGCCGCCGCCGAGATCGCGCGTCGACTTCGGGCCGAGGTCGAGCCGGAACGCGTCGCCGCCGTCGCTGCCGACGAGCTCCGCCGCGTGCTCGGGCTCGACCGGGTCGAGGTCGCTCTCGGCAGCGGGCCGCGGGCGGGTATCGAGGTCGAAGCGCGGGGCGATCGCGTCGCGACGCTGCTCGTCGAGCGGACGCCGGAGCTCGCCGACGCCGAGCTGCTGCTCGTCGACGCCGTTGCACGCGAGCTCGGATCGGCGCTTCACACCGCCCGTCTCCTCGACGAGAACGCCCGCAGGCTCGAGCAGCAGCAGGCCCTGCTCCACGCCGCCCAGGTCGTCACGGGCGAGTTGTCGCTCGACGCCGTCCTCTTGCGACTCGTCGAGGAGGTGACGGCGCTCCTGCGGGTCGACGCGGCGGATTGCTATCTCGTCGACCGCGAGCGGGGGGTCCTGCGCTGTGCCGCGGTCCACGGATTCGACGCCGGCCTGGTCGGGCTCGAGTTCGTCCCGGAGGGCGGGATGGCGGAGGTGACGAACGGCGAACAGAGCATCGTCGGCCGCTTGCCCCACGCCGCCTACGACGCGTTCTCGCTCGGGCTCGAAGCGCCGATGGTGTGGGCGGGCGAATGGCTCGGCGTGCTCGGTGTCGGAGTGCGCGACGCCGAACGCCGTTTCGACGACGACGATGTCGAGCTGCTCGAGGCCTTCGCGTCGCTGGCCGCGCTGGCTCTTCGCAACGCGGAGAGCTTCGAGGCGAGCGCCCGCCAGGCGCGGCTCGAGCGCGGCTTCTCCCGCGTCGCGTCGCTTCTCGGAGAGTCGCTGTCGCTCGACGAGTCGTACGACGCGGCCGCGCAGGCGGCGGCCGAGGCGCTCGGCGGAGATTTCGCGGCGGTCCTGGCAGCGACCGCCACGGGGCTTGCGGTCGCCGGGGCGCACCGGCTGCCCGCGGAGATGCGCGCGATCGAGATTCCAGCGGCGCTCGACGAGGCTCGGGCGGCGGGCCAGGTGCTCGCCGCGACCTCGGTCGTCGGAGACGAGCGGTTCGGCGGGGCATGGCAGGGCTCGCCCGTCGCCTCGCTGCTCGCGATCCCCGTCTCGGACGGAGCCGGCGGCCTGATCGTCGTGTGCTTCCGCGAGCCGCGCGCGTTCTCCGCGGAGGATCTCGGCCTCGCCCAGCAGATCGCCGCCGCCGCCCACGGTGCGCTCGAGCGCAGCCGGCTGTTCGAAGCCGAGCGCGCTGCACGTTCGTTGTCGCAGCAGCTGGCGCGCGGCGCGGCGGCCCTGACGACGGAACTCGACCCGGGCGCCGTGCTGCGGGCGGCCGCCCGCGAGGCTGACCGCCCTTGTCGCCGCCGACGCGGCCCTCGTCTCGGTGCTCGAAGGGGACGAGCTCGTCGTGGTCGCAGGGGCGGGGGCCTCGGCCGAGGCCGGCCGAGGCGTGCGGTCGCCGTCGACCGACGGCGTCGCCGGCGACGTGCTGGCCGCACGCGGGCCGGTCGCGTTCGCGGACGCGCGCAACACAGCCGGGGAGGCATCCGGCGATGCGCTGCTCACCGCCGGCTTCGCCGGTTACGTCGGTGTCCCCGTCGCCGGCAGCGGCGAGGAGCCGAGCGGCGTGCTCTCGGTCTACTCGCGCGAGCCGCGGGTATGGCGGCCCGAGGAGGTCGAGGCGCTCACGACGCTGGCTGCGACCACCGCCGTTGCGCTCGTCAATGCCGAGCTCTACCGGCACGTCGCGGTCGAGCGCGAGCAGAACGCCGCCATCCTCGCGAACATCGCCGACGGCATCGTGGCGGTGGATCGCGAGGGCAGTGTCGTGCTCTGGAACGACGCTGCCGAGGAGATCACGGGCGTTCCGGCGTCCGAGGCGATCGGGAGGATGCCAGGTGAGGTGTTGCGCCGCGAGCTGCGGTCCGACCGCGAGACGACGGCCACCAGGCTCATGTCGATCGCGCGCGGCAGCGACGAGGTGTGGCTTGCGCTTTCCGAAGCGGTGATGCGGGACCCGGCCGGGGCCGTCGCCGGGCGGATCTTCGCCTTTCGGGACATCTCGGCGGAGCACGCCGTCGAGCAGATGAAGTCGGGCTTCGTTTCGAGCGTCTCGCTCGAGCTACGCGCGCCGCTGACCACGATCTACGGTTTCGCGCAGACGCTGCTCCGCGAGGACGTCACGTTCTCCGACAAGGATCGGCTCACCTTCCTCGACTTCATCGCGCGGGAGGCGGAACGGTTGACGGCGACCGTCGATGCGCTGCTGCAGGTCGCGAGGCTCGAGACCGGGGACCTCGCCGTGGCGCTCGAGCCGACGGACGTGTCCGCCGTCGTGACCGAGCTCGTCGCGAGTGCGAGCCGTGCCGGAGAGAACGGCCACCGCGTTGTCGCCGACATCGGGGCCGATATGCCGCCGGCCCGCGCCGATCCGGTGAAGCTCCGCGACGTCCTCGACCAGCTCGTCTCGAACGCGGTCAAGTTCTCGCCGGACGGCGGGACGGTGACCGTCTCGGCGAGACGCTCGGGCGACGCGGTCGAGGTCGCCGTGATCGACCAGGGCACCGGGATTCCCGCCTCCGACCACGAGCGGATCTTCGGCAAGTTCGTGAAGGCCGGATCCGGCGGCGGACGGGGGACCGGTGTGGGCCTCTTCATCGCTCAGGGCCTCGTCCGGGAGATGGGAGGCCGCATCCGTGTCGACTCCCGTGAGGGCGGCGGCTCGCGGTTCGCGTTCGAGCTGCCCCTCGAGCGGGCATAGCGATTCGTGATGATGGAGAGGACACGCGTGCTGGTGATCGACGACGAGGCGCCGATCCGCCTGCTCTGCAGGGTCAACCTCGAGGCGGCAGGGATGCGCGTGCTCGAGGCCGGCGACGGCGAATCCGGGATCGCAGAGGCGCGGCGCGGCGGTCCCGACGTGATCCTGCTCGACGTGATGATGCCGGGGCTCGACGGTTGGCACGTCGCCGAAGCCCTGCTCGACGATCCCGCGACCGACGAGATCCCGATCGTCTTCCTGACCGCTCGCGCGGAGCTCCGCGACCGCGCCCGCGGGATCGACCTCGGCGGGGTCGACTACGTGACCAAGCCGTTCGATCCCGTCGAGCTTGCGCCGCTCGTGCGCGACCTGCTCCAGCGGGTCGAACAGGGGCAGCGCGACGAGCTGCGGCGCGAGAAGCTGACCGAGCTGCGCGCCCAGCTCGCCCGGCTGTAGCCGGCCCTGGTGCCCGGCACCAGGACCGCGTCGTACGAACAGTCAGAGCGGGTGGCGGGAATCGAACCCGCGTAATCAGCTTGGAAGGCTGGGGCTCTACCATTGAGCTACACCCGCCGACGCCGGCACGTTAGCGGGTTCGGACGCTCGAGCCCGGCGTTCTAGTCTGAGTCCACGTGCTGCTCGCGCACACGCATTCGCCGTACGCGTGGCAGGCCGACGTCGACACGACGGTCGTCATCCCCGTCACGACGCTGCTCTACCTCTTCGCGCTCGGCCGCGTCGGAGCGCCGCGCTGGCGCATTGCCTGCTTCGGCGGCTCGATGGCATTGCTCGCGGTCGCGTTCTGGACGCCGCTCCACCATCTCGGTCTCCATTACCTCCTGACCGCTCATCTGCTGCAGAACGTGATCCTCGCCGAATGGGCACCGCTCTTCGCGGTGCTCGGCATCTCGCGACCGATGGCGGCCGTGTTGGCCCGCGTGCGCGTCTGGCGCTTCCTCACCCATCCCGCCGTCGCTCTGCCGCTGTGGCTCGTCAGCTACTTCGCGTGGCACGTCCCGGTCATCTACCAGGCCGCGTTGCATCACCAGTCGTGGCTGATCCACATCGAGCACGCGTGTTACTTCACGACCGGGCTCCTCTTCTGGTGGCCGCTCTTTCAGGACGTTCCGCGCCGGTGGCCGTCGGGCTTCCGTGCCGGGTACGCCTTCGCGGCGTTCGTGCTCGCCTCGCCGCTCGGGCTCTTGCTCGCGCTGCTACCGAAGCCCGTGTACTCGTTCTACGTCGCGGCACGTCCTCGCGTGTTCGGTCTGAGCCCGCTCGCCGACCAGGAGATCGCCGGGATGACCATGGCCGCCGAGCAGGCCATCGTCCTCTTCCTCGTGTTCACGTACTGGTTCCGGCGCTTCTTCTACGAGGAGGGAGCTATTTGAGGCAGCCGGTGACGATCGCGACATCGCTGTCGCTCGGATGCTGCTGCCACAACATGACGGCGTTCCCCTGTTGGCGCAGAACGTCGTCGATCCCCACGTTGCTCGCGTGGAATCGCCTGTACGCGGCGTCGATGTTGTCCGCATCGCCCTGGGTCTGCCCGAACACGAGGGTCGTCGCGTTGTCCCGTAGCCGGACCCGCACGGCGCCGCCCGTGGCGGTCGTCGCCACGAAGTCGAGCGGGCCGCCGAGCGTCACGCCGTCCTGGCGCAGGCACGCCGACGATTTCGCCAGCGTGTAGCTGGGCGTGTGCTTGCCGCAGCCGGCCAGAACTCCGGCTGTGAGCAGCGCGACGAGGGCGAACCGCCTCACGGCGCGTCAGTCTAGGCCGCCGAGCGGCCCGACCTCGGTTGACATCTCCTCTACGCTGTCCCGCCGTGTCGCAACGCGAACAGAGGATCCAGGCGCTCGCACGCCTGGCGGTGCACGTCGGCGTCAATCTCCAGAGCGGGCAGACACTGGCCGTCAACGCCATGGTCGAGCATGCCCGGCTCGTGCGCGCCGTCGCCGCTGAGGCGTACGTCGCGGGCGCGCGCTACGTCGACGTCTACTACGCCGACCAGCACGTGCGGCGGGCGCACATCGAGCATGCGTCGGACGACGAGCTCGGGTTTTCGCCTCCCTGGCTCGTCGAGCGCATGCGCCGCATTGGCGAGACGGGCAGTGCGCTGATCTCGATCACCGGCAACCCGGAGCCCGAGCTCTACTCCGATCTCGATGGCAGCCGCGTGGGCAGGGCGCGCATGCGGAAGCTCGCCGAGGAGTCGCTGAAGCTCACCGACGGCCTCTCGAACTGGTCGATCGTTCCGTACCCCAACGAAGGGTGGGCCCGGACCGTCTTCGGCGAGCCCGACGTCGATCGGCTCTGGGACGCGGTCGCGGCTGCGATCCGGATCGACGAACCGGACCCGGTCGCCGCGTGGCAGGAGCACATCGCCAAGCTGCAGCTGCGCGCCGACTCGCTGAACGAGCGGCGCTTCGACCATCTCCGGTACCGAGGCCCGGGCACCGACCTGACGATCGGCCTGCACCCCGAGTCCGAGTGGAAGGCGGCGCTCGACGTCTCCCGGGGCATCGAGCACGTGGCGAACATGCCGACCGAGGAGGTCTTCACCGCCCCGGACGCACGCCGTGTCGAGGGTGTCGTCCGCGCGACCCTGCCGCTGCAGATCCAGGGCACGATCGTCCGCGACCTGACGGTGCGCTTCGAGGACGGACGCGCCGTCGAGGTGACTGCCTCGACCGGTGAGAAGGTCATGCGGACGCACGTCGCCACCGACGAGGGTGCAGCACGCCTCGGTGAGGTCGCACTGGTCGACTCTGACTCCCGCGTCGGCAAGACGGGGCTCGTCTTCTACGACACGCTGTTCGACGAGAACGCGTCGTCGCACATCGCGCTCGGCGCGGCGATCGTCAACGCCGTCTCGTGGGCGGGGGACGTCTCACCGGAGGAGCGAAGCGTCCGGGGCGTCAACCACTCGTCGATCCACACCGACTTCATGATCGGCTCGGCCGAGCTCGAGGTCGACGGGGTCGACGCGCACGGCGAGGCCGTGCCGATCCTGCGGCACGGCGACTGGCAGCTCTGAGCTCGAGCGGCCGCCGGCGGCCGCTGTCCCTACACTCAGGGGCTGACGGGACGTAGCTCAGCCTGGTAGAGCGCCGCCTTTGGGAGGCGGAAGCCGTCGGTTCGAATCCGACCGTCCCGATGACGACGGGCAGCGACGGCGGGTAGCTTCGGCGGCCGGTGACCGAGGCACCCTTCCCCGTTCCGGGCGCGCGGCGGCGCCGTCCGGGTCTCGCCTACGCCATGGCCGCGTCGGCCGCCGTTCTGTGGGGCATCAACGGCGCCGTCTCGAAGACGATCCTGTCGACGGGCCTCTCGTCCGAGCGCCTCGCGCAGGTGCGCTCGCTCGGTGCAGCGCTCGGCCTGACGGCCGTCGTCGCCGTGGTCGCGCCCCGAAGGCTCCGTTTGACGCGCCGCGAGCTGCCGTATCTCCTCGTCTTCGGGATCTGCGGGCTCGCCTTCGTGCAGTGGTTCTACTTCCTCGCCATCGACCGACTGGCGATCGGGATCGCGCTCCTGATCGAGTACCTGGCACCGCTGCTCGTCGCGCTCTGGGTCTGCTTCGTCTACCACGACCCGGTCCGGCGGCGAATCTGGCTCGCACTCGCGCTTGCGCTCATGGGGCTCGCGTTGATCGTCGACCTCTTCGGCGGCGGCGAGAGCCTGTCGACGGCGGGCATCGGGTTCGCGCTCGCCGGCGCGGTTGCCTACGCGCTCTACGTCCTCCTCGCCGAGCACGTCGTCGGCGGCCGCGACGCGGTCTCGTTGCTCGCCTACGGGTTCGCATTCGCCTCCGTCTTCTGGGCCGTGCTGACCCCGTGGTGGTCGTTCCCCTCCGGCGCGCTGACGAAGACGACGTCGCTCGGCGGGCATCTGCACACGTTTCATCTCCCGGTCTGGGCGCTGGCGGCGTGGATGATCGTGCTCGGGACGATGATCCCGTTCTTCCTGCTCGTCAACGCGCTACGTCACATCACTGCCACGCGGGCCGGCATCGTCGCGATGCTCGAGCCGGTCGTCGGCGCGATCGTCGGCTGGGCGTGGCTGTCCGAGTCACTGGACAGCATCCAGCTGGTCGGCGCGGCGGTCGTCCTGGTCGCGATCGGGCTCGCGCAGACGGCCCGCTGAGCCTCGGACGAGGAGCAACCGCCGGAGGCCGAGCGACAGCCCGGCGACGACGATCGGGACGGCGAGGAACCACGCTGAGAAGACGGCGAGCACAAGCGTCGCGAACAGCGAGACGACGGCGGCAACGCGGACGCGGCCGTCGAGGATGCGCGTCGCCGACGTGAGCGCGAGGATGTACACGGCGATGAAGAGCGCCGACGTGGCCCGGATGAGATCGTCGGTGCTCCCGACGCCGGCCGCAAGCCCGGCGAGCACGACGAGCACCACCGGCGCGATCACGGCGAGCGGACGGCGGGGGACGCTGCGGTCCGCGTCGCCTGCGAGCCACTGCGGCAGCGCGCCCTCCGCCGCGAGCGAGGCGGCGAGCTTCGCGGCCGCGCCGAGGTAGACGTTCATCGTTCCCATCGTGAGCGCAACGGCGAGCACGGCGGTGGCGTCGCGGCCGGTGCGGCCGAATCCGACGGAGATGAGGTCGGCGAGAGGGACGCGCGATCCGTTCCGCGAAGTCACGCCGATCGTCGCGACGGCGAGGCCGAGATAGAGCACGGTGACGGTGACGAATGCGATCGCCATCGCGCGCGGCAACTCCACCTCCGGCCGACGGAAATCGCCCGCCAGCTGAGCGACGGCCTCCCAGCCGACGAACAGCCAGACGAGGATGTTCGCCGCCGTTCCGATCGCCCACCAGCCGTGCGGCGCGAACGGCGACCAGTTGTCGCCGCCGCGCGACGGCAGTGCGACCGCCACTGCGAGCGCCACCACGACGACCAGCATCGACGAAAGGGCAAGCTGGAATCCGGCCGATACGCGGAGGCCGAGGACGTTCGCGATCAGCACGCTGACGAACATCGCGACGCCGACCACGGTTGCGACCAGAGTCCCGGAGCCGGTGAGCGCGGCGACGTAATAACCGCCGATCAGGGAGACCGCCGGCGCTCCGACGAGCACCGCCGCGAGGAACCAGCCGCCCGTGACGGCGCCGGCACCGTCTCCGAGCCCTTCGCGGACGTACGTCGAGACGCCGCCCGCCACCGGGTGCCGGATCCCCAGCGCGGCAAAGGTGATCGCGAGCGGGGCGGAGAGCAGCAGCAAACCCGCCCAGGCGACGATCGAGGCGGCTCCCGCCCGCTGCGCCGCGAGTGCGGGGACGAGCAGGAGGCCCGGGCCGATCAGCGCGCCCAGGTAGAGCGCGCCGCCCTGCAGCACGCCGAGACCGCGCCGGCTCATGCGTTGGTCAACGACGGGCGGTGCCCGGATCGTCCCCGGGGCGAGCGCTCAGAAGCTCAGCGCAGGCGATCGGCGAACGGCTCGAGCTCGTGCGCATGCAGGCCGATCTCGCCCGCCTCGAGCGCCGCGCGCACCTCGCGCGCCAGCGCCACGCCCTGAGACACCTGGTCGGGCTCCAGCACCGTCGACACGCTTGCGAGCACGGAGTTCCCTTCGCGTAGCTGCACGTCGACCGTCGTCAATTGTGACTTGTCGTCGATATAGGGGTCGTCGGGGACGCCGACCCAGACCGTGACGGTGCCGCCCGCCGGGAGTGCGACGTGCTCGATCGCCGGCGAGGCGCGGAGGCTCATGGAGAGACCGTAACAACGTGGGGTCGCATTCGCCGGTTCCCTCGAACGGGGGATGCCGCGGGCTCGTGCGCTCCCGTCATAGAGAGGGCTACGCTGGACGACGACGCGCCCGTAGCTCAGTGGAAGAGCGGCGGCCTTCTAAGCCGTTGGTCGGGGGTTCGAATCCTCCCGGGCGCACCTTCCTCGCCGGCGGTCGACACTTCGCCGGTTTCTCTCGTTCGAACGTCGAGCTCCGATGAAGCTTCTGGTCACCGTCCGGGCGACCAGCAGAGACGATCAGTGGACGTGCGTGTAGACCTTGAACTGCAGTTGCCCGTGCTCACACACCGGGGTCGGCGGCTGGACCGGCACCGCTGTCACTCCGCCGCCCGGGTCGTTCACGGCCAGGGCGTATGCCTTCGGCTCGCACGCGCCGCGCTGCTGCTCACCGGGGCCGGGCACGTCCGGTGAGAACCGCGCCGTGGCGCTCGCCGAGGCGCCGTGCTTGAGCAGGATCAGCGGCGCGGCGCCCGGATTGGCCGACGCTGCGCGGACATGCGTCGGCAACACCTTGCCGTGGAGCCCGAGGAGCGTGACCTGGGGCAAACCGGTGACTGCGCATGACCTCGACGAGCGGTTCCGCAAGACGAGTGCATAGACGATGTTGCCCGCACCCGCGCTTCCGCGGACGGCGGTGAAATGACCGGTCAGCTGCGTCGAGTTGCAGTACGCAGTCGTTCGACGCGCCTGCGCGCTCGCACCGAAAAGGGCTGCCGCGACGACGACCAGCAGCGCGAACGAGGTCATTCGCCGCATCTGCTTTCCATGGTAGACGGCGGAACGCGGATACGATGGCCGCGCACGGTGGCAGTAGCTCAGTTGGTAGAGCCCCGGGTTGTGGTCCCGGTGGTCGGGGGTTCGAGTCCCCTCTGCCACCCTGAACGTGCGACGGCGAGTCCATCTAGTCTGGGAGCGGCCGGCCCCGTAGCTCAGAGGACAGAGCGGGAGCCTTCGAAGCTCCGTGCGCAGGTTCGATTCCTGCCGGGGCCACTTTCCACCGGGCGCGGCGTTCCGGTCGGCGGCGCGTCAGCGGCTCGCGAAACGGAAGAGCAACCAGATGACCACGAGGAAGATCCCGATCAGGACCATCACATCGCGGATCAAGTGGGCGTGGTTGTTCAGGTCCAGCGGCAGATCCACGGCCCCTACATCGGCATTCGTGGGAGGCAGCTTGAGGGAGCGAGGGCCGGTATGAGCAGCCACGCAGCGTTCTCCGGCTCGGTGCCGGGGAACTACGACCGGTACCTGGGACCCGTGCTCTTCGAGCCTTACGCTGCCGATCTCGCTACGCGGATCCCCACCACGGACGGCGTCCGGCTGCTCGAGCTCGCCTGCGGCACCGGGCGCGTCACGCGGCATCTGCGCGCGGCGCTCCCGACATCGGCCTCGCTGGTGGCGACCGACCTGAACGAGCCGATGCTCGAGTTCGCCCGTGCGGCCGTCCCCGACCCCGGCATCACCTGGCAGCAGGCCGACGCCCAGGCACTCCCGTTCCCCGACGGGAGTTTCGACGCCGTCGTCTGCCAGTTCGGGTTGATGTTCCTTCCAGACAAGGCGCAGGGGCTCCGCGAGGCGCGACGCGTCCTTGCTCCAGGCGGGCTGTTCGTCGCCAGCGTCTGGGAATCGATCGCCGGGCATCCGCATGCCCGCGCCATCGACGCGACGCTCACCGAGCTCTTCCCGGAGTCGCCGCCGCGGTTCCTGGAAGTCCCGCACGGCTATCACGACCGCGACCGGATCCGCGCCGACTTCGACGCGGCAGGCTGGGACGAGCTCGAGATCGAGCTCGTCCGGCTGCAGGGCGAGGCTCCGTCGGCGCGCGACGTCGCCCTCGGGTTCGCGTCGGGATCGCCGCTGACGCACGAGCTGGTGGAGCGTGGGGCCGACCTGACGGCGGTGGTCGACAGGATCACCGAGGAGCTGGGCGGCGGCGCGCCGTACACGGTCGAGCTCGCCGCGCTGCTGCTCACGGCGACGAAGTGATTCAGGCCGCTTCGCGCCTCACCCATGCGGCGAGGAACGGCTCGATGATCGCGAGGGTGCCGTCCTCGAGCCGCCCGACGAGCTCTTTCCGGATCAGCGCCGTCAGCGCCGACTGCAGCGTCGGCGCGGCCGGCAGGTCGTACGCCGTCCGGTAGTCCTCGGCGTAGGGCGACGGGGTCGGCTCGGCCGCCAGCGCGCCGAGCAGGCGACGCTGCGTTCGCGGTGCGTCGGCCCAGAGCTGCTCGAGGTGGTTGTGCTCTGCGCGGAGCACCCGCTCGAGCCCGGCGTCGACGTCGGATTCGTACGCGAACGCTCCTGACGGCGTGCGCTCCCACACCTCGTGAGCGAGCTCCTGGGTGCCGTATGGATGTCCGGCGGTGAGTGCGACGAGCCTCGCTGCCGCCGCCTCGGTGATGCCCTTGTCCGTGCGGTCGAAGCGCGAGCGCACGAACCGGGCGAAGAGCTCGGTGCCGATCAGGCCGATCTCCACCTTCTTGGCGCTCCGCCAGAACGGCTCGTTGCGATCGCCGAAGATGCGGTCGAGCACGTGGCGCTTGCTGCCCAGGTAGATGTGCGCGACCTCGGGCTGCGTCTGGAACACGGCGCGCAGCAGGTTGGGGTAGCGCGCGTCCAGCTCGACGATCTCCTGGAACTCGTCGAAGATCATCACGACGCGCCGGCGGCGCTCCGTGCCGATCCGTCCGAGCAGCTCGAGCAGCGACTCGATCGTGTCGTCGATGTCCGTCCGGTGGCGAGTCGCGCGGAAGCTGAAGGCGAGCGAGCCGTCCTGCGGGTCGACCTCCATCGTCGGGACGATCCGCAGGCTGCGAAACAACTCGGCTGCACGTTCGTAGGTGCGGCCGGAAGCCGTGTCGAGATCGCGGTGGATCGTACGGGCGAGCGCAGCTGCGAGCCGCTCCTTGCTCGTGACCTTCAGCAGGTCGACGTAGCCGACGAGCGCACCGTCGCGCGCGGCGCGAGTCGCCGCCCGCAGCACGAGCGACGACTTGCCGTAGCGGCGAGGCGCGTAGACGAGCACGTCCTGCCCGTTCTGCATCTCGGCGACGAGCTCACGCAGCTCGGCCTGGCGGTCGGTGAACGCGCCGCCGAGGGCGAGCGCGCCGAAGCGGAACGGATTGGGCTCGCTCTTACCCACGACCCCATTACGCTATCGAGCATAAGAGCGTCGGCGATCGGTTCGCTCGTGGAGTCCGGTTACGCTTCCGGCTGACCGCGCGGGCGTGGCGGAATTGGCAGACGCGCCGGGTTTAGGTCCCGGTGGGCCGAAGGCCCTTGGAGGTTCGACTCCTCTCGCCCGCACCTGCGGATGCCCGACGAAGCGGTCGAGCTGATTGTGGCCGGCCTCGCCGAGTGGCGCGCCTGGCTTCGAGGTGGAGCGCGCGAAGGCCGACGGTCGCTGGCCGGAGTAGCTCTCGCTCGAGCTCAGGGCAGCGTGAAGGCGATGTCGGCGAGCCGAGGGCGCTCCTTCGCGGGCGGCTCGCTCACGACCGGGCCGAGGTGCACGAGCCCGACGATGTGCTCGTTCTCGGCAAGACCGACCACCGCGCGTGCCTGTGCCCCGTCGAGCGCAGCAGGGGTGCGCCAGTACGACGCGAGCCCGCGCGCCGTCGCCCCGAGCAGGATTGCGTAGACCGCACAGCCGGTCGCGAGCAGATCCTCCTCGTCGGTCTGCGGGTCACCGCCGAGGACGGCAGTGGCGAGCACGAGTGTCGGGGCGCGGCGGAGCTTCAGGGCCTCTTTCTCCCCGCAGGCGCGCTCCAGCCGCACCCGGGTCTCCGATCCGAGGATGCGGAAGCGGAACGGCTGGGTGAGGTGGTGGTTCGGAGCCCACCGAGCGAGCTCCAGAAGCGACTCGAGCGTCCCGGGGTCGAGGGGCGTGGCGCCGTATTGCTTGTGCGTCCTGCGCGTCCGAATCGCGTCCTCGAGATCCATCGGCCAGACGCTACCCGCATGATTCAATGGCCGGACCTGATGGCCATGGAGATCGAGCAGCTCGCGGAGGACAAGGTCAAGCTCACGGTTGACGTCCCCGCGGGCGACGTTCACCACGCCGTCGAGCATGCCGCAGCGGATCTGGCAGCGAGCGTCCGGGTTCCCGGATTCCGGCGCGGCAAGGTGCCGATGCCGATCCTCGTGCAGCGCGTGGGTCGCGACCGCATCTACACGGAGGCGGTCGAAAGTCACATCAGCGGCTGGTTCTGGAACGCTGCGACACGCGCCCGCCTCAACCCATCGGCGCAGCCCGAATACGAGTACGACCTGCCGACGTCCGACTCGGAGGGATGGAGCTTCTCGGCGACCGTCGCCGTGCATCCGAAGCCCGAGCCGGCCGACTGGACGCAGCTCGAAGTACCGAAGCAGGAGGCGACCGTTCCCGAGGAGGCCGTGCAGGCCGAGCTCGAGGCGCTGCAGCGCTCCGTCTCGGATCTCGCTCCCGTCGAGGGCCGCGCTGCTCAGCAGGGAGACACCGTCGTCGTCGACCTTGGCGCCGAGGACGGTTCTGCGCAGCGCGATTACGTCGTCGAGCTGGGCTCCGACCGCCTCGTCGAAGAGCTCGAGAACGGCATCCGCGGGCTCCAGGCGGGCGAAGAGCGTGATGTCGCGTACGAGCTCGCGGACGGCGAGGTGCGCCGCGCGAGCGTCGCGGTCAAGTCGATCTACGAGCGCGTGCTGCCGCCGCTCGACGACGAGCTCGCGCAGGCGGCCTCGGAGTTCGACACCTACGCGGACCTGCGCACCGAGATCGAGGACCGGCTGCGGGACCAGATCGCCGACGAGCTCGAAGGAGCCTTCCGCGCCGCGGCGGTCGACGAGCTCGTCAAGGCCTCGAACGTGGACGCGACCGGTCCCCTCGTCGAGCTCCGGACACGCGAGCTGCTGACCGGGCTCGCCCGCAACCTCCAGTCGCGCGGGATCGACGCCGACTCCTACCTGCAGCTCACGGGCCAGTCACCCGAGGAGCTCGAGCAGCGACTGCGAGCGCAGGCGAAGAGCTCGGTCGCGCGCGAGCTGGTGCTCGAGGCAGTTGCCGACTCGCTCGGCCTCGAGGTGACCGACGAGGAGATTCGCGCCGAGCTGCTCGAGGCGGGCGAGACGGAGGAGGACGTCGACGCGTTCGTCGCCGACGGCGGCGCCGACCGGGTCCGCGAAGATCTGCGCCTGAAGAAGGCGCTCGATCGCATCGCGGCCGAAGTCAAACCGATCGCGCCGGAGCTGCACGAGGCGCGCGAGAGCATCTGGACGCCTGGGCAGGAGCAGCAGGCGGACGCCCCGAAGCTATGGACCCCAGGCAGCAAGGAGTGACGGACACATGCCACTGATCCCGATGGTCGTAGAACAGACGTCGCGCGGCGAGCGCGCATTCGACATCTACTCGCGCCTCCTCGCCGAGCGCATCGTTTTCCTCGGAACGCCGGTCGACGACCAGATCGCCAATCTGATCATCGCCCAGCTCCTCCATCTCGAGTCGGAAGACCCCGAGAAGGACATCAACCTCTACATCAACTCACCGGGCGGGTCGGTGTATGCGGGCCTCGCGATCTACGACACGATGCAGTTCGTCAAGCCGGACATCCAGACCATCTGCGTCGGTATCGCGATGAGCATGGGCTCGCTGCTCCTGGCAGGCGGCGCGAAAGGGAAGCGGATGTCGCTGCCGAACTCACGGATCCTGATCCACCAGGTCTCCGGCGGGTTCCAAGGCCAGGGCACCGACATCGAAATCCAGGCGCGCGAGGTGATCGGCCTCAAGCGGCGTCTGGAGGAGATCTACGCTCATCACACCGGCAAGACCCAGGAGGAGATCTCCCGCGACATGGAAAGAGACTTCTTCCTGAGCCCCGTCGAAGCCAAGGACTACGGGATCATCGACTCGGTCATCACCCACCGCGAAATAGGGCCGGCTGCGGCGGCTGCCTAGCCGTCGAGGCGAAACTGGGGTAAAAGGAGACTGGGATGGCGCGGGCGAGCGAAGGAAACGAGCAGCTTCTCTGCAGCTTCTGCGGCAAATCGCAGCGCCAGGTCAAGAAGCTGATCGCCGGTCCTGGCGTCTACATCTGCGACGAGTGCATCGATCTCTGCAACGAGATCATCGACGAGGAGCTCACGACCCCGAGCTCACTCGACCTCGACAACCTGCCTCGCCCCAAGGAGATCTACGGCTCGCTGAACGACTACGTCGTGTCGCAGGAGGAGGCGAAGCGAACCCTTTCCGTCGCGGTCTACAACCACTACAAGCGCGTCCAGATGGGCGCCGAGGACGGCGACGTCGAGCTTCAGAAGTCGAACATCCTCCTGCTCGGCCCGACCGGCTGCGGCAAGACCCATCTCGCCCAGACGCTGGCGCGGATCCTCAACGTGCCGTTCGCGATCGCGGACGCGACCGCGCTGACGGAAGCCGGCTACGTCGGGGAGGACGTCGAGAACATCCTCCTCAAGCTGATCCAGGCCGCCGACTTCGACATCAAGAAGGCGGAGACGGGGATCATCTACATCGACGAGGTCGACAAGATCGCGCGCAAGGCGGACAACCCGTCGATCACGCGCGACGTGTCGGGCGAGGGCGTCCAGCAGGCGCTGCTCAAGATCCTCGAGGGAACGGTCGCCTCGGTGCCCCCCCAGGGCGGGCGCAAGCATCCGCACCAGGAGTTCCTGTCGATCGACACCACGAACATCCTCTTCATCTGCGGCGGGGCGTTCGCCGGTCTCGACAAGATCATCGCCAAGCGGATCGGCAAGAACGCGGTCGGCTTCGGGCGTCAGATCTCGTCGAAGCGCGACAGCGAGAGCGCCGAGCTGCTGGGCGGCGTGATGCCCGAGGACCTCCTCAACTTCGGACTGATCCCCGAGTTCATCGGCCGGCTTCCGGTTGTGTCGGCGGTCCACCAATTGAAGCGCGAGGACCTCGTGCAGATCCTGACCGAGCCGAAGAACGCGCTCATCAAGCAGTATCAGCGCTTCTTCAACTACGACTCGATCGATCTCGTCTTCACCGACGACGCGCTCTGGTCGATCGCCGACAAGGCGCTCGACCGCGAGACCGGCGCGCGCGGCCTCCGCTCGATCATCGAGAACGCGTTGCTCGACGTCATGTTCGAGCTGCCTTCACGCAAGGACGTGTCCAAGTGCGTGATCACGAAGGAGACGATCGAGAAGGGGCTCAAGCCGACGCTCGTGACCAGCGCCGGCAACGGCCTCGACGAGCCCGAGCTGGCCGAAGAGTCGGCGTAGGCGTCTCTCGTGCAGGTCGGCGACGTCTTCGGGCCATCGAGCTGGATCGAGATCACGCAGGAGAAGATCGGCCAGTTCGCCGAGGCGACGGGCGATCACCAGTGGATCCACGTCGATCCCGAGCGCGCGAAGGACGGCCCGTTCGGCTCGACGATAGCGCACGGCTATCTGACGCTCTCGCTGCTCCCGGTCGCCTCCGACGAGGTGATCCCGAAGACGGGAAGCATGGGGATCAACTACGGCCTCAATCGGGTGCGCTTCCCCGCGCCGGTCCCGGTCGGATCACGGCTCCGCGCGTCGTTCGAGGTCAAGGCGTTCGAGGAGTTCTCGGGCGGCCGACAGGCGACGTACCTCGCGACCGTCGAGCGCGACGGCGCCGAGAAGCCGGTCTGCGTGGCCGAGGTCGTTTTCCGCAGCTACGACTGAGATGAGCGGCGGGGAAATCCTGTCGACGGACGCGCTCGCGTTCGTGGATCGGTTGCATCGTGAGTTGAACGGCGAGCGTGAGCGGCTGCTGGCCGTGCGTGGCCGAGCGGCGGGGGGAGTTGCGGTTTGTCGCGGCGCCGGAGGAGTTCGTGGTGGCTGCGGCGCCCGAGGATCTGCGGGATCGCCGGGTGGAGATCACGGGGCCGGTCGATCGCAAGATGATGATCAACGCGCTGAACTCGGGTGCGCGGGTGTTCATGGCGGACTTCGAGGACGCGAACTCGCCGACGTGGCAGAACGTGGTCGAGGGCCAGCGGAACGTCTTCGACGCGGTGCGCGGCACGATCGAGCTTCGGACGCCGGACCGGCACTACCGGCTGAACGAGGAACTGGCGACGCTGGTGGTGCGGTGCCGCGGCTGGCATCTGGTCGAGCGGCACCATCTGGTGGACGGGTCGCCGGCACAGCGCGTCGCTGTTCGATTTCGGCCTGACGGCCTTCGCGAATGCGCGTGAGCAGTTGGAGCGCGGGACAGGCCCGTACTTCTATCTCCCGAAGCTCGAATCGCACGAGGAGGCGCGGTTGTGGGCGCGGGCGTTTGCGCTTGCGGAGGAGGAGCTTCGGCTTCCGCCGGGCTCGATCAAGTGCACGGTGCTGATCGAGACGATCCTGGCTGCGTTCGAGATGGACGCGATCCTGTACGAGCTGCGCGACCATTCGTGTGCGCTCAACGCGGGCCGTTGGGACTACATCTTCAGTTGCATCAAGCGCTGCGGGGCGTTGCTGCCCGACCGGGCGCAGGTGACGATGACGGTGCCGTTCATGCGCGCGTATTCGGAGCTCTTGGTGCGTACGTGTCATGCGCGGGAGGCGCATGCGATCGGCGGGATGGCGGCGTTCATCCCCTCGCGCCGCGATCCGGAGGTGAACCGCGTGGCGCTGGCGAAGGTGAGCGAGGACAAGCAACGAGAGGCGGGCGCCGGTTTCGACGGCACCTGGGTGGCGCATCCGGATCTCGTCGTGACGGCGCAGGCGGAGTTCGACGCGGTGCTGGGCGGGCGTCCGAACCAGCTCGAGCGACTCCGCGACGACGTGAGCGTGACGTGAGGGTCAGCTGGTCGATTTCACCGTGCCGGGCGGCGAGATCACCGACGAGGGGTTGCGGGTGAACGTGAGCGTCGGCGTCCGCTACATCGATGCCTGGCTGCGCGGTGTCGGTGCTGCCGCGATCGACAACCTGATGGAGGACGCCGCGACCGCCGAGATCTCGCGCGCCCAGGTGTGGTCGTGGGTACGGGCCGGCCGATTCGACGAGGACCGGGTGCGAGGCGAGGTCGCCGCCGTCGAGGCCTCCGACGAGGCACGGGCTCTGTTCGCCGACGTCGCGCTCAGCGTCCCGTTCAAGGACTTCCTCACCACCACCGCGTACGACCGGCTTCCGTGAGCCGCGCCGCCGCCAACACGCGCGGCATGCATGGCCACGCGGTCAGTCGCTAGCGTCCGACCCACGGTGAGCACAGGATTTCAGACCGGCTCGGCGATGCAGCCGCGCTACGAACCGGGCGGCGTCGAGGAGCGCTGGCAGGCCATCTGGGAGGAGGAGGGCCTCTACGCGGCCGATCCCGATCCGGTGCGCACGCCGTACGTCGACGCTCACCCGCCGCCGAACGTGACCGGCGAGCTGCACACCGGGCATGCGCTGCAGCTCGCGCTCGGCGACACGATGGTGCGCTACAAGCGCATGCAGGGCTACAACGTCTTGTTCCAGCCGGGTTACGACCACGCCGGCATCTCGACGCAGAACGTGGTCGAGAAGGCGCTGATCGCCGAAGGAACGTCGCGGCAGGAGCTCGGCCGGGAGCGGTTCGAGGAGCGCGTCTGGGAGTGGCTGCACGAATACGGCGGAAAGATCCTCGTGCAGTTCAGGCGCATGGGTGCGTCGCTCGATTATCGGCGCACGCGTTTCACGATGGACGACGCGTACGTCCGTGCCGTGATGCGGTTCTTCGTCCACCTGTACCGGCGTGGCTGGATCTATCAGGCGAACCGGATCATCAACTGGTGCCCGTACCACCTGACGTCGCTCTCGGATCTCGAGCTGATCCATGTCGACGTCGACGACACGTTGTCGACGATCCGCTATCCGCTCGCTGACGGCGACGGCTACATCCCGATCGCGACCGTGCGGCCTGCGACGATCCCCGCCGACGTCGCGGTCGCCGTGCATCCAGACGACGAGCGTTATCGCCATCTGATCGGGCGCGAAGTCGTCGTTCCCTGGGTCGAGCGGCGCGTGCCGGTGATCGCCGACGAGCGAGTCGACCGCGAGTTCGGCACCGGTGCGCTGAAGATCACGCCCGGGCACGACCCCACCGACTTCGAGATCGGACGGGATCACGGGCTGCCCGAGCCGATGTGCATCGGGCCGGACGCTCGCGTCGTCGGCGTCGAGGGGCTCGACGGGCTGACGCAGGCGGAGGCCGAGGCGAAGATCATCGACTGGCTGAAGGAACGCGGGCAGCTCGAGAAACGCGAGCACTACCGGCACGCCGTTGCGCTCTGCGAGCGCTGCGAGAGCCGCATCGAGCCCTTGATCTCGTTGCAGTGGTGGTGCTCGATGGAGGAGATCAAGCAGCGGCCGCTTCAGGCGCTCCGGAGCCGCGAGGTGCGTTACCACCCCGAGAGCCAGCATCGCTTTGCGATCGACTCGCTCGAGAACGCGCCCGACTGGTGCGTCTCGCGGCAGCTGTGGTGGGGCCATCAGATTCCCGTCTGGTACTGCCCCGACGGCCACGTCACCGTCGAGGAGACCGAGCCGGACGCCTGCGCGGAGTGCGGCTCGACCACGCTCCGGCGGGAGACGGACGTGCTCGACACGTGGTTCTCGTCGGCGCTCTGGCCGTTCGCGACGCTCGGCTGGCCCGACGATACCGAGGACCTCCGGTACTTCTATCCGGGCAATCTGCAGACGACCGCGCGCGAGATCATCCGCCTCTGGGAGAACCGGATGATCTTCTCCGGGCTCGAGCTGCTCGGCGAGATCCCGTTCACGGATGTCGTCATCCATTCGACCGTGCTCGCGCCCGACGGGCGCCGCATGTCGAAGTCGCTCGGCACGGGCATCGATCCCCTCGAGCTGATCGAGCGTCACGGCACCGACGCCACCCGGTATGGATTGTTGAAGAACTCACTCACGCAGGACGTGCGGTTCTCGTACGCGGCGATCGAGGAGGGCGGCAAGCTCGCGAACAAGCTCTGGAACGCGGCGCGCCTGATCGTGATGGCCTCCGAGGGCGCGGCGCCGGACGAGCGGCCGGCGTCGCTCGAGGAGCGGTGGATCTTCGCGCGGCTGTCGCAGACACAGCGCGAGGTCGAGCGCCTGCTCGCGGAGTTCGACTTCGCCCACGTCACCGACGAGCTCTACCACCTCACGTTCGACGACTTCTGCGACTGGTATCTCGAGGCCGTGAAGGTGCGCCTCTACGACGGCGACGCAGACGCGCGCGCCACGGCGACGGCGGCGCTCGAGCGGTTGCTCAAGCTGCTGCATCCGCTGATGCCGCATGTGACCGAGGAGATCTGGACGAACCTGCCGGCGCGCTCGTCGCGCCTGATCGTCGCCTCGTGGCCGGAGGCGGGCGACGAGAGCGAGGCGGGGGCGCTCGCGCGCGTTCAGGAGGCGGCGCAGGTGTTCCGCCGCTCCGGCGTCGTCCCGCAGCTGGCGGGCGAAGAGGAGCGAATCTTCACAGCCGTGGTCAAGCCGGACCGTGCCGCACCCGCCGCCGACGGCCGGGTCGAGGCCGAACGAGCGAGGCTGCGGGCGGAGATCGCGCGGTCGGAGGCGATGCTCGCGAACGAGCGCTTCGTGCAGAACGCCCCGGCGCAGGTCGTCGACGCCGAGCGCGAGAAGCTCGAGCGCTACCGCCGCGAGCTCGCCGCGATCGGCGACTCGTAAACGCTCCCGGAAACGGTGCCTGGCACCGAGCCTCTCGCCTGGCCACGCGGGTTTCTCCTGCACCGAGGCCGGTTCATGGCCGCCTGTGGATCGTTCGTGACACTCTCGTAACGGTGCCTGGCCCCACCAACCTCCGCTGGCTCGAGTCGCTGTCCCCGTGGCCTACTGACGGGTTCGGCCTCGACCGGATCCGCGCGCTGCTCGAGTCGCTCGGCAACCCGCAGCGCACCTACGCGGCGGTCCACGTGGTCGGGACGAAGGGCAAGTCGACCGCGACGCGCACGATCGCCGCCACGCTGCGCGCCGAAGGCGTCGCTTCGGCGGCCTACACCTCGCCGCACGTGTCCGGCTGGCACGAGCGCCTCGAGACCGACGCGGCCGGCTTCGACGCGGCGCTCGAGCGCGTGCGCCCGGCGGCCGAGGCCGCGGAGGCAACCCAGTTCGAGGTGCTCACCGCTGCCGCATTCGCCGACTTCGCAGCGCGCGGCGTCGAGGCCGCCGTGATCGAGGCCGGCCTCGGAGGCCGTCACGACGCCACCAACGTGCGTCGACGCGCAGGTCGTGCTGCTGACCAACGTCGGGCTCGAGCACACCGAGGTGCTCGGCTCGACCCGAGAGGCGATCGCCGGCGAGAAGCTCGCGGTCGCGCACGCCGCCGAGACGGTCGTCCTCCCGGACCTCGAGTTCGCGGCGCTCGTTCCGGGAGGCGAGTTGCGCCTCGGCGGGCCCCGGGAGGCCGTCGAGGCCTTCCTCGAACGCCCCGTCGTGCGCGTGATCGACGCCGAGCTCCCAGGACGGTTCGAGTTGCGCGCGAATGGGGAGGTGCGTGACGGTGCGCACACACCCGATGCGGTCGAGTGGCTGCTCGCCCGGCTTCCCCACCCCGGGGACTACGTCGTCCTCGCGTCGATCCTGGCCGACAAGGACGTCGACGGCATCCTCGAGCGACTTGCGCGCGCCGGCCGGACGCTGGTCGCGACCAGGTCGTCGAACGCCCGCTCCCTCCCGTCCGCCGACGTGGCCGCCCGCGCGCGACGGTGGTTCTCCTCGGTCGAGGCGGTCGACGAGCCGCACCAGGCTCTCGCCCGGGCGCGGGAGCTCGGCGGCCCGGTGCTGGTCACCGGCTCGCTCTACCTCCTTGCCGACCTGTCCGGCGACCGGTGAAATGCATACGATGGCTCGGCGCGGTGAGCGGATCAGCGTCTTTCTCTTCGCACTCGCGGTGCTTGCGATCTTCGTCGGCGCGGCGTTCGCGGCTGGGTACGCGTTAGGACGGATCCTGCTGTGATCGCGTCCGCCTTCAGCAGCGTCCACGACTTCTTCCACTCCTCCGCGTGGTACGTGATCCGCAACCTGCTGGTGTTCTTCGTGATCGTGTTCTGGATCGCGACGATCTACTGGGTGTTCAAGGACGCCCGCCGCCGCATCGACGACAGGCTGCTCGTCGGGGTCGCGACCGCGCTCGGCGTCGTTCCCTTCATCGGGCCCGCTGATCTACATGCTCTTCAGGCCGCCCGAGTATCTCGAGGACGTTCGCGAACGAGAGCTCGAGATCAAGGCGATGGAGAAGCGGCTCGGCGGCCGCGACCTGCGTTGCCCCGTCTGCCGCGCCGAGGTCGACGAGGACTTCCTCGTCTGCCCCATCTGCACGACGAAGCTGCGCCAGGCCTGCGCCAGCTGCAATCGGCCGCTCGAGCCCCTCTGGCAGGTCTGCCCGTACTGCCAGACGCAGATCGAGCACGACGACCCCGGGACGAAGGTCGTCGAGGCGAAACGCCCGGCGCGCCAGCCGCGCCAGCCGCGCCAGGCGCGCGGGTCGCGCTAGCCCTGTACTAACATCGTCCGCCCAGTGGCGGTCGAGCAGACACTCATCCTCGCGAAGCCGGACGCGGTCGAGCGCAGCCTGGCCGGCGAGATCATGGCTCGCTTCGAGCGGCGCGGGCTGACGCTCCGCGCGGCGCGGCTCGTCACTGCATCGCGCTCGCTCGGCGAGGCCCACTACGCGGAGCACCGCGAGAAGCCGTTCTTCGGCGAGCTGGTCGACTTCATCACCTCGGGGCCGACCCTCGCGATGGTGTTCGAGGGCGAGGGAGCGATCGCCACGTGCCGAGTGACGATCGGGGCGACGAATCCGGCCGAGGCGAAGCCGGGCTCGCTGCGCGGGACCTACGCGCTCGCGATGCCGAACAACCTGGTGCACGGCTCCGACTCTCCCGAGTCGGCGTCTCGCGAGATCGCGCTCTGGTTCGCCGATGGACTGGCGTAGCGACGCGGCGAAGAACCGCGCGCTCTGGACCGAGACCAACCGCGAGCACACGAACGACAGCGCCGCCACCAACTGGGCGCTCGACGAAGTCAGCTGGGGGATCTGGGGGATCGACGAGTCGGAGCTGAACGTGCTCGGCGACGTCGCCGGCCTCGACGTCTGCGAGCTCGGCTGCGGCACTGCCTATTTCTCCGCCTGGCTCGCCAAGCTGGGTGCGCGCCCGGTGGGCGTCGACATCACACCGGCACAGCTCGACACCGCACGCCGCATGATGGCCGAGACCGGCATCGAGTTTCCGCTCGTCGAGGCGGACGCCGCCGAGACCGGTCTTCCCGGCGCGAGCTTCGACCTCGTCGTCTCGGAGTACGGCGCGTCGATCTGGGTCGACCCGTACCGCTGGGTCCCCGAGGCCGCGCGCCTGCTCCGGCCCGGCGGCCGCCTCGTCTTCCTGCGCAACTCGACGCTCGTCGTTCTCTGCTCCGGCGACGAGGAGTCCGGCGAGCGAGTGCCTGCAGCGGCCGCAGTTCGGTCTGCACCGCATCGAATGGCCCGAGGGCGGCGTCGAGTTCCAGCTCCCCCACGGAGAATGGATCGACGTCCTGCGGACGAACGGGTTCGAGATCGAGCGGCTGGTCGAGATCCAGGCTCCGCCGGATGCGGTGACGCATCCGTACTACGCGTACGTCACGGCCGACTGGGCGAGGCAGTGGCCCTGCGAGGAGATCTGGGTCGCCCGCAAGGCGACATGACGCGCGCTACGCTCTCCTCGCGTCGACCTCGCCGCAGCGCCGCGCGATCCTCGATCAGCTCCGCATTCCCTTCGAGGTCGTCGTGCCGATACGAGGAGGAGCGGGCGGTGACCCGGTCGCGCACGCCGCCGGCAAAGCGCGCTCGGTCGACGGCGCGGGTCGGCCCGTCCTCGGCGTCGACACCGTTGTCGTCTGCGACGGCGAGGTGATCGGCAAGCCGGCGGACGCTGCCGACGCGAGCGCGATGCTCGCGACGCTGTCGGGAAGAGCGCACGACGTCGTCTCGGGCCTCTGTCTGCGGACGGATGCGTGGGAGGAGCTGCACTCGGAGACGACGCGCGTCACGTTCCGGCCGCTGTCGCCGATCGAGCGGGAGCGATATCTCGACTCCGGCGAGTGGGAGGGCCGGGCCGGTGCCTACGCGATCCAGGGGCTGGGCGCGAGCCTCGTCGAGCGCATCGACGGCGACTACCTGAACGTCGTGGGCCTGCCGGGCGCGCTCCTCGTACGCATTCTCGCCGAGCGCTTGCCGGGCGCGTACGGGATCGGTTAGTCGTCCGGTCCGAGCGGCGGGCCGGAGTTGACCTGCCCGTGCGCGGCGAAGATTCGCACGAGCTCGTCCGGCTCGGGTCGCGGTGCGTCCGCGGGTGGGAGCGTCGCGGCCTCGGCCGGGACCGAGGCGTCGCGGACCAGCCGCTCGAGACCGGCCGGCGTGCTGAGCACGAGCACGCGCGCCGTGTCGCTGTCGACGCGGAAGGTGTGCGGGACACCGAGCGGAACCGCGGCCGCTCCACCCGGGCCCAGCTGAAGGCGCTCTCCGCCGGCCACGATCGTCAGCTCGCCTTCGAGCACGACGTAGCTCTCGTCCTGCGGGTGCGTGTGGACGGGCGGCGACGCCCCGCGCGGGAAGACGAACTCGATCAGCGCGTAGCGTCCGTCGACTGCTTCGCCCGAGATCTTGATCGTCGCGAGCGTGCCGAGAAACCAGCGGCGTTCACCGGCGTCGTTCGTCGACCAGGTCACGCTCGCCATCGCGCCATCTAGCTCGATCACGCCGCCAGCAGCACGATTCCCGCGAACACGAGCAGCGACCCGGCAAGGCGCAACCGCGACACGCGTTCCGCGAGCACGCGGCCGGCGAGCACGGTCGCGATCACCACGGACGTCGAACGAACCGCGAGCACCGACGCGGCGCTCGCGTGGCGCAGCGCGAGCAGGCCGAGCGAGAACGAGCCGAGGTTGGCCAGTCCTGCGACGAGGACAGCCGGGCCGAGCTCACGGCGCATCGCGCGCGCGCCGACGAGAGGCGGGTAGACGAGGCACGGCAGCGCGAGTGTGAGCACGAAATACGTGAGCGCTCCCGCCCGCTGGATCCCGACGCGGTCGACGAGCGTGTAGCCGGCGATGGTCGCGGCGATCGTCACCGTCAGCAGGAGCGCGAGCGCATCGCCGTGGCCCGGCCTGCCCCGGACGCCGACGACGCCCACCGCCACGCAGATCACGCCGGCGACCTCTGCGGCAGAAACGCCGTGACCGAGCGCGAACACGGCGAAGCCGAGCGCGAGCAGCGGTGCCAGCCCTCGAGTCACCGGATAGACGAACGAGACCTCGGAGACCCGGTAGGCGAGCGCCAGCGCGACCACGTACACGACCTCGAGCAGGCTCGAAGCGAGCGCCCAGGGCCAGACCGACGGCTCGGCGTGCCACCAGACGATCGCGAACGGCAGCGCCACCGCGACCGAGATCACGAAGGTCGCCGCCGCGGCTGCCTGCACGTCCCGTGCACGACCGAGTAGCAGGTTCCACGCCGCATGCAGCACGGCGCTGCCGAGCGCCAGGATCAACGCAGAGAGCGGCAAGCTAGAGTTCCGCGGGCCTCACGATGAGCATCTTCAACTACCTCACCGGCTTCGGCGGACGCGACATGGCGGTCGACCTCGGCACCGCAAACACCCTCGTCTACGTCCGTGGCCGGGGGATCGTGCTCTCCGAGCCGTCCGTGGTCGCGATCGACCAGCGGACGGGTGAGGTGCACGCCGTCGGCCTCGAGGCGAAGCGCATGCTCGGCCGCACCCCGGGGACGATCAGCGCCATCCGGCCGCTCAAGGACGGCGTGATCGCCGACTTCGACGTCACCGAGCAGATGCTCCGGCACTTCATCCAGAAGGTCCACCAGCACCGATTCGCGCATCCGCGGGTCGTCGTCTGCGTGCCGTCGGGCGTCACGGGTGTCGAGAAACGCGCCGTCGAGGAGGCGACGCTGTCCGCGGGAGCGCGCAAGGCGTATCTGATCGAAGAGCCGATGGCGGCTGCGATCGGCGCCGGCCTACCGGTTGCGGAGCCGACCGGGAACATGATCGTCGACATCGGAGGCGGCACGACCGAGGTCGCGGTCATCTCGCTCGGCGGCATCGTCGTCTCGCAGTCGCTGCGCGTCGGCGGCGACGAGATGGACGAGGCGATCATCAATCACATCAAGCGCGAGTACAAACTTCTGATCGGTCAGCAGACGGCCGAAGAGATCAAGCTCGAGGTCGGCTCCGCGCACACGCTGAAGGAAGAGGTGCAGGCGGAGGTGCGTGGCCGCGACATGCTGACCGGCCTGCCGAAGACGGTGATCCTGTCGAGCGAGGAGGTGCGTCACGCGCTCGAGGAGCCGGTCACGCAGATCGTCGACGCGATCAAGTCGACGCTCGACAAGACCCCGCCGGAGCTCGCCGCCGACATCATGGACCGCGGCATCGTGCTCGCCGGCGGCGGCGCGCTGCTGCAGGCGCTCGACGAACGTCTGCGCCACGAGACGCACATGCCGGTGCACCTCGCCGAGTCGCCGCTCACCTGCGTGGCCGTCGGATCGGGCCGCAGCCTCGAGGAGTTCGACGCGATCCACCGCAGTTCGCGCGCACGCTCGCGCAACGGCCGCGGCCGCTAGCGCGACGTGATCGAAGAGGTCGACGGGCGGACGGCAGCCGGAGCCGACGCTTGCCGCCCTTCACCTGGTCGAGACCGAGGCCGATCCGCACGACCTCGGTGAGCCGCCCCGTCCGCTCGGCGAGGCGATCTCCTCGTATCGCAATCCCGGCACCGCGAACCGGAGGCGGTGGCTCGCGACGGCCGGCCAGGAGCCGGCAGGCGCCGGAGCCCTCTCCAACTACGGCGGCTCGCTCGTCATCGGCTCCGTGATGGTGCGGCCGTCGTTCCGCCGGCGCGGAATCGGGAAGACGCTGTTCGACGCCGTCGTCGAGGCGGCCCGCGCCGACGGCATCAATTCCTTCTTCGGCGAGCACGCGACGCCGGACGGCGCCGCTTTCGCCCGCGCGATGGGCGCGGTCGACGACCAGCGTCACGTCGTGTCCGTCGTCGACCTCCGCACGGCACGACCTTCCCGGAACCGGTACCTCCCGCCGGCGTCGAGCTTCGGTCGTGGTCGGCGCGGCGCCGGACGAGCTGCTCGAGTCGTTCGTGCGTGCACGCAATGCAATGGCAGACGCACCGGTGCCCGGCGGCTCGACATGCCGAGGTGGACGATCGACGAGCAACGTCGCGACGAGGAGCGATGGATCGAGCGCCGCATGTCGCAGCACGTGACGGTGGCGCTCGCGGGCCGGGAGGTTCTTGCGCTCACGGGCATTCGAGTGCCGGACTCGGTCGGTGCGCGTCTCGTGCACACCGACGACACGACGACCGTTCCGCATGCGCGGCGGCGCGGGCTCGCGTTGTCCGTCAAGCGCGAGAGCCTGCGCAGGCTTCGCGCCGGCCGGCCCGACATCGAGCGTGTCGCCACGCAGAACGCCGCGCAGAACGAGGCGATCCTCGCGGTGAATCGCACGCTCGGGTTCGTCGCCGTGCTCACGCTGACGACGGCAGTCGTGACGCTGTGATCGAGACGGCGCGGCTCCGGCTCCGTCGCTTCCGTGAAGACGACCGTGAGACCGTCGCGCGGTGGAACGCCGACCCGGTGTTCACCCGCCACCTCGCGGGCGTCCAGACACGCGCCGCGAGCGACGAGGGGTTCGACCGCTGGCAGCGGCACTGGGAGGAGCGCGGATTCGGCCTGCTCGCGGTCGAGTGGGCCGAGACCGGCGAGCTGATCGGGCGCACCGGCCCGCAGTTCCACTCGGCGTGGCCGCACGATCCCGAGATCGGATGGGCGCTCGACCCGGCGTGGTGGGGACGCGGGCTCGCGACCGAGGCGGGAGCGGCCGCGGTCGCCTGGGCGTTCGGCGATCTCGGCTTCGCGCGCGTCGTCTCGATCACGACCGAGGCGAACGCGGCGTCGCGCCGCGTGATGGCGAAGCTGGGCTTTCGGCTGCTCGAGTGCGTCCCGAGCCGGTGGGGAGAGCTGTGGGTTCATGCGCTCGATCGTGAAAGGTGACGCGGCTACACTCACGAGCCAGGTGCCACGCAACCGGACAGTCCGTGTCGCGGTCCTGGGCTCCTCCGTCCAGCGCGCCGCGACTCCCGGCTACCCATCGAACCGTTCAGGCGCCGTGAAGCGCCGGATCGTTGTGGCCGGACTCGTCCTGCTCTCGTTCGTCCTGATCACGGTCTCGTTCAGATCGTCGGCCCTCGACGGCGTCCAGGGCACGGCCGCCGGGATCCTGCGGCCGTTCGAGGTCGGCGCCGACCGTGTCGCGCGCCCGTTCCGCGACGCCGCCGGCTGGGTGCACGGCCTGGCCAACGCCAAGTCTCAGAACGCCGCGCTCCGCAGGCAGAACCAGCAGCTCGTGCAGGAGCTCATCCAGCGCGATTCCGCGCTCCAGGAGAACGCCTACCTCAAGCGTGAGCTCGACTACCACGCGGCGCCGACCGAGGCGAACTTCAGGCCGGTCGCGGCCGAGGTGCTGACGAACCCGCAGAACTCGCTCGACCAGACCTTGACGATTGCGGCCGGCTCGAAGAGCGGCATTGCCGCGCGGCGACGTGGTGCGCACGCCGGACGGGCTCGTCGGCGTCGTCGATCGCGCCTTTCCGAGCGTCTCCCGCGTGCGCCTGCTCACGGACGGCGACAGCAACGTCAACGCGACCGACGCCGGCCATCTGACCTCGGTGGGCATCGTGTCGAGCGGCAGCGGGAGCAACTCGCTCGTGATGGACAACGTGCAGAAGTCGAGCTACGTCGGCGTCAACGACGACATCATGACCGCGGGCTCGCTCGGTGCGGACGCGCTGCCGTCGATGTTCCCGCGCGGAATCCCGATCGGCGTCGTCACCAGTGAGAGCGACAACGACATCGACCCGTACCACAGCATCCAGATCAGGCCGTTCGTCGACTTCTCCTCGGTGCAGTCGGTGATCGTGCTGGTCCCGCTCAAGGGCCACTGATGGACGGCGTCAAGGCCGCCGTCCTGCTGTTCGTCTGCGTGATCCTCCAGGTGGCGGTGCTCACCGAGTACGCGGCCTTCAGGAGCGCGAGCATCGTGCTGGTGGCGCTGCTCTCGATCGCCCTGCTGCGCGGCTCGGTCTTCGGCGCGATCGCCGGCTTCGGCACCGGTCTCCTGATCGACACGGCGACCCTCGGAACGCTCGGCCTGACCTCGCTGCTCCTCACCGTGGCGGGCTTCTGGATCGGCCGGTACGGCGAGACGACGGCGCGCGACCGCTTCCACGCGCCCTTCCTGTCCGTCGCCGTCGTCACCGTCCTCTTCGCGTTCGGGCAGGTGCTGCTGCAGTTCATGCTCGGCGAGCCGGCGCCGGCGGGAGGCGTCGCGGACGGGCTGCCGCTCGCACTGCTCATCAACCTGGCCCTGACGCTGCCCGTGTACGCCCTGACGCGGAGGCTCTTCCCGCCGCAGGCAGCTCGGCGACCGCATCGGCGAGGTGCGGCTGCTTGGCTAGCACGAACACCCCGGGCGGCGCGCTTCCTCCCCGGCGACCCGCGCGTCGAGGAGCCGTACCGGCTGACGCCCCAGCTCGCGTTTCGCATCGCCGTCCTCGGCTTCCTCGCGCTCGCGATCTTCGCGGCGCTCTTCCTGCGTCTCTGGGCGTTGCAGGTGCTGTCGGGCGCGCGCTACCTCGCCCAGGCGAACGACAACCGCGTGCGGACGATCAGCATCCAGGCGCCGCGCGGTGCCGATCCTCGACCGGAACGGGCACGTGCTGGTCGCGCAACGTGCCGGGAACACGCGTCGAGCTGTGGCCCGCCGACCTGCCGAAGAGCTGGCCCGCCGAGCGCACCGAGCTCCGCGGGCTCTCGATGGTGACGGGCGTTCCGGTGAGCCAGATGCTGAGCGAGCTGCGGCAGAGCGGCTCCGACCCGCTGACGCCGATCATCGTGCAGTCGGGGCTGCACTACGACCAGATCTACTACCTGCGCGAGCACGCCGAGTCGTTCCCGGGCGTCCGGCTCGCCGAGAGCTGGCTGCGGAAGTACCCGCACCAGTCGCTCGCCGCGCAGGTGCTCGGCTACGTCGGCCAGATCTCGCCCCAGGAGTACAAGGCTCTGAAGAAGGACGGTTACCAGCCGACCGACTCGATCGGACAGGCGGGCGTCGAGTCGAGCTACGACACCTATCTGCGCGGGCGCGACGGCAAGGCGCAATGGACGGTCGACTCGCGGGGCCGCCCGAAGTCGGCGCCGACGTTCCAGCTGCTCCCGCAGGCCGGCGACAACCTGCGCCTCACCCTGAGCCTCGGCTTGCAGCGAGCGGCCGAGCGGGCCTTGACCTACGGGATCCATCTCGCCCATGCGAACCTCGACGGCGAGCACGCCGACGGGGGCGCGATCGTCGCCATGGATCCGCGGAACGGCGCGATCCTCGCGATGGCGTCGAACCCGACGTACGAGCCCTCGGTGTTCTCCGGTCGCCCCGACCCCACGAAGCTCGGGAAGGTGATCGGGAAGCAGGCGGAGACCGACAACTTCCCGGCGCTCAACCGCGCGATCGACGTGGGCTATCCGCCGGGATCGACGTTCAAGCCCGTGACGGCGCTCGCCGCGATGCAGGAACGGCTGATGCAGCCGAACGACCTGATCCAGTGCACCCCGACGTACACGAGGTACGGGCAGACGTTCAACAACTGGACGCCGCTGATCGACCAGCCGATGACGCTGACGACGGCGCTCGCGGAGTCGTGCGACACCTACTTCTACGAGCTCGGCCGCCGCTTCTACGTGCTGCCTCCGAACAGCGGCCATCCGCTGCAGGAGTGGGCCAACCGGTTCGGCCTCGGCCAGCCCACCGGGGTCGATGTCGGGCCCGAGACCCCCGGCTTGATGCCGACACCCGAGTGGCGGCGGGCGGCCTATCCGGCGAGCAAGGGGTACACCGAGATCGACAGGACCTGGAAGCCGGGCTACTCGATCCAGCTCGCGATCGGGCAGGGCCAGCTGCTCGTCACGCCGCTCCAGATGGCGCGGGTCTACGCGATGATCGCGAACGGCGGCAAGCTCGTCACGCCGCACGTCGCCGACGACGTCGAGGTGAGCGCGCCGAGCGGACCGCCGCACGTCCTGCGGACCTTCGGAGCCCAGCCGGCCGAGTCGACCGGCGTCGACCCGACTGCGCTCACCTACGTGCAGCGCGGTCTCGAGGAGGCCACGCACTCGCCGCTGGGCACGTCATACGGCGTCTTCGGCAACTTCCCGGTCGACATCGCCGGCAAGACGGGCTCCGCCGAGAAGGAAGTGAGCCTGCCGGGCTATCCGATGCCGCAGGATCTGACCCAGTCGTGGTGGTGCGGTTACGGGCCGTACGGCGATCCGTCGATCGTCGTGTGCGCCGTGATCGAGAACGGTGGCCACGGCGGCGAGGCGGCAGCGCCCGCCGCGCTCAGGGTGTTCGAGCAGTACTTCCACACCACCGCCACTCCGACTGCGCATCCCTCCGACTGATGGCGATCGAAGCAGTCGACCCGGCGGCACGCGGGCTTCGCCCTCGTCGAGAGGCGCCCGCAATCGGCGCCGGCGGGATGGTCCGCCGCCTCGACTGGCTGCTCTTCGGTGCGCTGGCCGCGCTCGCGGCCTATGGGCTCTGGGCGATCAACGGGATCACGATGCACGACCCCGGTGGCTCGGTGGTGCAGCACCAGGGGGTGTACGTGCTCGGCGGCGTGCTGCTCTTCGTCGGTGCGCTCTTCGTCGATCCTGCGATCTATCGGCGCTTCCACCGGCCGATCTACTTCGGGACGCTCGGGCGTCATGCTGCTCGTGCTTGCTGCGGGCGCCGCGACACGCGGATCGAAGCGATGGCTCGACGTCGGGTTCTTCCGTTTCCAGCCGTCCGAGTTCGGCAAGGTGCTGCTGATCCTCGCGGTCGCTGCGTTCCTCGCCGACCGTGGGAGGTCGATTTCCCATGCGGGCGTCGTCCTGGCGGCGCTCGGCTACGGCATCGCCCCGATCCTGCTCGTCTTCGTCCAGCCGGACATCGGCACGGCGCTCGTCTACGCGGCCGCGCTCGCGGCGATGCTGTTCGTCGCCGGCGTGCGGTGGATTCATCTCGCCATCCTCTCGGTGCTCACCGTCGTCGGCGTGCTCGCCGTGCTCTGGCTGCTGCCCGCCGCGGGCGTCAACGTCCTGAAGCCCTACCAGTCGGCGCGCCTCACCGGCTTCACGCATCCCGACAACGATCCGCGCGACGCTACCTACAACCTGCGCCAGTCGATCACCGCCGTCGGCGCAGGCGGGCTTCGCGGGCGCGGCGTGCTCGGCGCGACGCAGACCAGGCTCAACTATCTCCCCGAGCATTCGACCGACTTCGCGTTCGCGTCGCTCGCCGAGGAGCGCGGCTTCTTCGGGGCGTCGATACTCCTGCTCCTCTACCTTCTCGTCGTCTGGCGGGCGCTGAAGGTGGTCGCGAGCTCGCGTGACCTCTACTGCGCGATCGTCGCCGGCGGTATCGCAGCGATGTTCCTGTTCCAGGTGTTCGTCAACAGCGCGATGGCGATGGGGATCGCGCCGATCACCGGCATCCCGCTTCCGTTCGTCTCGGTCGGGGGCTCCGCGATGCTCACCGACTTCCTCGCGATCGGGATTCTGCAGGCGATCTACATGCGCCGTAACGTACGCAGGCGCTGATGGCAGGCAAGCTGAAGAGCAAGGTCGGACCGCTGAGCCTCGTCGCGCTGCTGCGCGACGCCCGGCAGGTCGAGCGGGACTCGAAACCGCTCGCGGTGGCCGGCGCCCGCGAGCTGGTGCCGGTGCTGGCGCGCGAGCTCCGTGCCGGCGGCGATCCCGATGCCGTCGTCGAGCAGGATCACGACGGAGCGGCGGCGCTGATCTGGGTCGGAGAGGCCGACGAGGCGCGCCTGCGGGCGGCCAATCGGGCGAAGATCCCGATCGTCGCCGTGACGGATGCGCCGACGATGCCGTATGTGCTCGCCAACGACCTGGTGCGCATCCCACCCGGCCAGGGCTTTCCGGTCGACTCGATCGCTGCCGCAGTCGCGCGGCGGCTGGACGACGACGCCATCTCGCTCGCGGCGCGGCTTCCGGTCCTGCGGCCTGCCGTCACCGACCGTCTCATCGCCGCCGCGAGCCGCCGAAACGGGCTGATCGGCGTGGCGGTGTTCGTACCCGGCATCGACATGCCGATCCTGACCTTCAACCAGCTGCGCATGGTGCTGCGGATCGCGCTCGCCCACGGTGAGGGCATCGATCGCGCGCGGGCCTTCGAGCTGATCGGCGTCGTCGGAGCCGGCTTCACGTTCCGGGCGATCGCGCGCACCCTGCTCGACTTCGTCCCGGTGGGCGGGTGGGCCGTCAAGGGCGCCATCGCCTACACCGGCACACGCGCGCTCGGTGAGGCGGCCGCGCGCTACTTCGGCGCTCTCCGGTAGCCGCCTGGACCGCTGACGTCCGGTCCTGGTCCTACGCTTTTTGCGAAACGACTGGGAGGTGACGCTCGATGGGTCTGACCGGGAGCCAGGAGGCGCTCGAGCTGCTCTTGATCGAGGAGGCGGATGCGTGGTTCGAGTACCTCGAGTCGACGCGAGGCCAGTCGGAGACGCGCTACGGCGAGGTCGAGCCGTGGGCCTGGGCGCGCCTTGCCCAGCGGCTGCGTGCGATTCGCGCACGACGGGCGAGGCTCTCGCCGGCGGTCGAGGTGGCATAGGGAAGCGCCTCTTCGCCTGCTGGTACCCTGGGAGCAGGCCATGCCACGGCTTTTCAATCACACCAGCGTGACGCTCGCCGATCGAGGCTCGAGCGCGCGCACGATTCGGGAGACACTCTTTGCCACTAACCTGGTTCCGGCGCAGGAAGCCGGACTCAACGGCGCCCTCCAAGGCTGCCGACCACGCACCACAGACAGCTGAGCTGACGACCACGGTGACCGCCCCGGCCAGGCCGGCGGCGGGCTCCGACGAGGCGGGCGCACCGAAGAAGCGGCGCCGCGGCACCCGCGGCGGGCGTAACCGCAAGCGGACGACCGCCGGGGAAGCGACCGCGAAGACGCAAAGCGGGAAGGCGCAGGCCGCGAAGACGGACGGCGCCGACAAGAAGAAGCCCGCAGAGCGCAAGACGCGTACGCAGCAACCGCGGCGGAGGCAGGCGCCGAAGCGCGCGCCGTTGCCGAAGGCGAAGCGCGAGCTTCTGATCTCGGTCGACGCAGGCGAGAAGCGCGTCGCCGTGCTCGAGGACGACAAGGTCGCCGAGGTGTACCTCGAGCGGCCGGAGCGGCGCTCGATCGCCGGCGCCGTGTATCTCGGCGTCGTCGACAACGTGTTGCCCGGGATGGAGGCCGCGTTCATCGAGATCGGCCTCGAGAAGAACGGGTTCCTGTACGTCGACGAGATCATCTCGCCGGAGCTCGAAGGGCGCCGCGGCGCACGGAAGATCCAGGACCTGATCCAGCGCGGCCAGACCGTGCTCGTGCAGGCCGTGAAGGATCCGATGAAGACGAAAGGCGCGCGACTCACGACCGAGATCTCGCTGCCCGGGCGGTTCGTCGTGTACGTGCCGCACGGGGAGGGGCTCGGCGTCTCGCGTCGCCTCGAGGACGACGAGCGGACGCGCCTGAAGGCGATCCTGAAGGAGTGCGCTCCGAAGAAGGGCGGCGTGATCGTGCGCACGGCGGCCGAAGGCGCGTCGGCCGAGGACATCGAGCGCGACCTCGACTTCCTGCAGCGCTTGTGGAAGTCGATCGAGGCGCGCGCGAAGGAGTCGACCGCGCCGACGCTTCTGTACCAGGAGGCCGAGCTTCCGCTGCGTGTCGTGCGCGACCTCTTCACGGGCGACTTCGAGAAGCTGTATGTCGACCACGACCGTACGCACAAGCGCATCGTCGGATACCTGAAGAAGACGTCGCCGCACATGGCGGAGCGAGTCGTCCGTTACAAGGAGCGCGAGCCGCTGATGGAGGCCTTCGGCGTCGACCAGGAGATCAAGTCGACGCTGAGCAGACGTGTCGACCTGCCCTCCGGCGGATATCTCGTGTTCGACTACGCCGAGGCGTTCACCGTGATCGACGTGAACACGGGACGCTTCGTCGGCTCACGCTCGAAGTCGTCGGGCGCGCGGCTCGAGGACACGATCACGAAGAACAACCTCGAGGCGGTGAAGGAGGTCGTCCGGCAGCTGCGGCTCCGCGACATCGGCGGCATCATCGTCATCGACTTCATCGACATGGCGAACCCGAAGAACCGGGCCGCCGTCGAGGAGGCGTTGCGCACCGAGCTCGAGCGCGACCGGACGAAGACCTACGTCGTCGAGATCTCACCGCTCGGCCTCGTCGAGATGACGCGACAGAACGTCACCGACGGTCCGCGCGAGGTGATGACGAAGAAGTGCCCGACGTGCGGCGGCGACGGCATCGTCGTCTCGGAGCACACGGCCGCCGTCGACATCGAGCGGAGGTTGCGCGCACTCGTCACGCCGGGGTCGCGCTCGAAGGCGTTCAAGGTGGAGGTGAGCGCGCGTACGGCCGCGATCGTCGCCGGCCCCGCAGGCTCGCGTCTCCGTGAGATTGAGGAGATGACCAAGCGCCAGTTCTTCCTCGTCGGCAAGGAGAACGAGCATTTGGATCACTTCCGGGTGCTCGCACAGGGCACGCTCGAGAAGGTTGCGCCGGCGTCGCCGGTGCACGTCGGGCAGGAGCTCGACCTGAGCCCCGGTGAGGTCGGCCTGTACGACGCGCACGCCGGCGTCGCGAAGCTCGACGGGACCGAGGTCTACATCGCCGACGCGGCGAAGCTGGTCGGCAAGAAGGTCAAGGCGCGCATCACGCTTCTGACGGAGGGGATGGCCTGGGCGGAGCTCCTCTCGCCGGTCGAGGCGGTGCGCGAGCCGCTGACCGCAGAGGCGGAGGCCGAGAAGCCCACGCGCGCGCGCCGGTCGACGAAGGCGAAGCCGGCGGCCGAGGAGGCTGCGGTCTCCGATGCGCCGGAGCCCGGCGTCGATGCCGACATCGACGCCGACGCCGAGGTCGAGGTCGAGGAAGGGGCCGAGTCGGAAGCGGCGGAAGCCGCGGACGAGCAGGCTGCCGACGCCGTGCCTGCGGCGGACGACGGCCCGGCGACGCCGAAGAAGCGCACGCGCCGCGGGACCCGCGGCGGCCGCAACCGCAAGAAGAAGACGGCCGCAACGACGGTCGGCGCGAACGGCTCCGAGGCACCGACACTCGAACCGGCGCCCGAGCCGGCGGCCGCTGCCGTCGCGGCGGAGCCTGAGCCGTCGGCCGAGGAGGACGACGCGGGTGGGCCCGTGATCCACATGCCCGACCGCGCACTCGGCACGGAGGACGATGACGGTGCTGCGTCGCCGCGCAAGCGCACCAGGCGCGGCACCCGCGGCGGGCGCAACCGGAAGAAGAAGAGCGCGACGGCGACCGCCGGGTCGGCCTCCGAAGAGGCAATCGCGATCGACGCGAACCACGAAACGGCGACCGCCGTGGAGCCTCCTCCCGAGGCTCCCGCGGCCGACCCGGAGCCCGCCCGCGGAAACGGCGACGGCGACTGGGGCTACACGCCGATGGCGGAGTGGGACCTCGACGGGGAGTAGCGGCTCCGGCTACACTGCACGCGCTTCGCGGGCCCGTGCCCGCGATACCTACGTTATGGACTACGCAGTCATCCGTGTTGGCGGCAAGCAGTATCGCGTTCGCGAGGGTGAGACCCTGCTCGTCGATCGTGTCGCGACCGACGAAGGCAAGACGTTCGCGCCGGATGTCCTGCTCGGGGACGGCGCGCCTGTCACCGCGACGGTGGTTGCGCACGAGCGCGGGCCGAAGATCCGGATCGGGAAGTACAAGCGCCGCACCGGCTACAAGCGGCACACCGGCTTCCGCGCCGCGATGACGCGGATCGAGATCTCGCTCGGCGGCACAGGACGCGCCCCGGCACGGAAGGCGAAGGCGGCGGCGCCCGTCGAGCCCGCACCTACGCCGGTCGCCGAGGAAGCCGTGCAGCCGGACGCTCCGGCCGAGGCGCACGAGGAGCACGAGCACGTGAAGGGCATGCCGAAGGGTTACGAGGAGATGACGGTCGCTCAGGTGGCCGAGGGCGCGAAGGGCTGGAACCGGCCGATGCTCGAGGCAGCGCTCGAGTACGAGGCGGCGAACGCCGCGCGCAAGGGCGCGATCGCCGCGCTCAACTCGGCGCTCAAGGCCAAGGAGGAGAGCTAGATGGCGCACAAGAAAGGGCTCGGCTCGTCGAAGAACGGCCGTGACTCGAACCCGAAGTACCTCGGCGTGAAGATGTTCGACGGCCAGGCGGTGGTGCCCGGCAACATCATCGTGCGCCAGCGCGGGACGAGGTTCCGCCCCGGCCCGGGCACCGAGATCGGCCGCGACGACACGATCTTCGCCGTTCGCGCAGGCATGGTCGCGTTCCACACGAGCGGCGAGCGCCGCAGCGTGTCGGTCGTCGACTCCGAGGCCTAGCCGGCCACCGGGCCCCGGCGGCCCAGGTCACGGTTTCGTAACCATCGCCTGGCGATCGGCGCGCGTCTCGTGCGGGATCGTTTCGGCTCGGAGACGCCCGACCGGCGCCCTGTGGATTGTTTGTGACAGTTTTGTCACCCTGGCCAGGCGACGGGCCATGTCTCGCCGCGCCCTGACTCGAAAGGCATGGCGCTACCGTTGCCCCGATGTTCAGCGATCGCGCGACGATCCACGTGCAGGCCGGACGGGGCGGAGACGGGGGCCTGAGCTTCCGCCGTGAGAAGTACGTCCCGAAGGGCGGCCCTGACGGCGGCGACGGCGGCGACGGCGGCGACGTCGTGCTGGTTGCCGATCCGTCGCTCCGGGATCTCTCGGCGCTGCGCCGACGGCGGCTCCTCCGAGCGACACGCGGCGGGAGTGGGCGAGGCACGCGCAAGCATGGAGCGCGTGGTGCCGACGCCGAGCTGCGCGTCCCGGTCGGCACCCAGGTGCTGACCGACGACGGGGCCCTGATCGCAGACCTCGCGCATCCCTCCGCCCGGCTCGTGCTCGCGCGCGGGGGCCGTGGCGGCCGAGGCAACGCCCGCTTCGTCTCGTCGACGCGTCAGGTTCCGAGATTCGCCGAGGTCGGCGCGCCCGGCGACGAGCTCGACATCGAGCTGCACCTGAAGCTTCTCGCCGACGCAGCACTCGTGGGATTGCCGAACGCCGGCAAATCGTCGCTGCTCACCCGCATCTCGAACGCTCAGCCGAAGGTCGCGGACTACCCGTTCACAACCTTGCAGCCGGTGCTCGGCACCGTCGAGTCTCCGGACGGCCGCCAGCTCGTCGTCGCCGACGTGCCGGGCCTGATCGAAGGCGCGAGCGAGGGCATCGGGCTCGGCCACGAGTTCCTCGCGCACCTCGAGCGCGCCCGGATGCTCGTGCACGTCATCGACGCGTCGCAGGACACGGACGTGCAGTGGCGCGTCATCGACGCCGAGCTCGGAGCCTACGGAGCCGGCCTCGACGAGCGCCCGCAGATCGTCGTCCTGAACAAGATCGACCTCGTCGCCGATCCGCCGTTCACGATCGACGATCCGCGCATCGTCGCCGTCTTTCGCCTGTCGTGCGCAACCGGCGAAGGGCTAGCGGAGTTCCGTCGCGAGCTCTTCTCGCTCGTTCCGGCGCCGGAGCCGGTCGCGCTCGAAGAGGACGAGCTCGTCGATTTTCTGGTCTACCGTCCGCAGACCGAGGCTCGCGCCTGGCGCCTGCTTCGAACCGATCGCGGCTTCCGTGTGCTCGGCACGCCGCCCCCCGACGAGGAGCTCGAGCGCGCGTTGCGGGCCGCCGGAGCGAAGCGCGGTGCGACGGTCGAGATCGGCGACGAGGAGCTGGAGCTTGCCTGACGCGCCCGGGCTGCTCGGGCTGTTCGGGGGAGCGTTCGACCCACCGCACCGGGGTCACGTCGAGCTGCTGCAGGAGGCGCGCAGACAGCTCCGGCTCGAGCGCGTGATCGTCCTGGTCGTCGCCGAGCCAGGCCACAAGCACGTCGACACGCCGGCCGATGTTCGGCTGCGACTCGCACGTGCAGCGTTCCCCGACGCCGACGTCGTGCTCGATCCGCACCCGCGCACGGTCGACATGCTGCGCGCACACCCCGAATGGCGCGATCCGGTCTTTCTGATCGGCGCCGACGAGTTCTGCGCATTCCCGGCCTGGAAGGAGCCCGACGCGGTGCTGAAGCTGGCCCGTCTCGGCGTCGCGACGCGCCCGGGGTTTCCGCGCGACCGTCTCGACGCAGTGCTGAGCGGGCTCGCCGCGCCGAAACGGGTGAGCTTCTTCCAGCTGGAGCCGATCCCCGTCGCATCGAGCGACCTTCGCACGCGGCTCGGCGAGGGGGTCGACGTCGACGGCGACGTGCCGGCCGCCGCCCTCGCGATCATCCGATCGGAACGCCTCTACGCGCGATAGCCGCCGGTACACTTCGCAGCGCTTGAGCCCACTCGAACAGGCACGCCGGATTGCGGCGCTCGTCCAGGACAAGCTCGCGCGCGACGTCGTCATCCTCGACATGCGGCCCGTGTGCGCGTACACCGACTACTTCGTCGTGTGCACCGGCGGCAACGCTCGTCAGACGAAGGGAATCTGGGACGAGGTGCACGGCCGGCTCAAGCACGAGAACGGGCTGCTGCCGAAGTCGATCGAGGGCGGCACCGAGGCCACGTGGATCATCGCCGACTACGTCGACGTCGTCCTCCACGTCTTCACCCCCGACGCCCGTGCGTTCTACCGCCTCGAGGAGTTGTGGGACGACGTGCCGCACGAGGCGCTCGAAGCCGCATCGGCATAGGGCTACACTTCGGGCTTCCACGGGCCCATAGCTCAGCTGGGAGAGCGTCTGGCTGGCAGCCAGAAGGTCGGCGGTTCGAGCCCGCCTGGGTCCATCGCTTGGTCAGCCGCTCAGCGCTGCTTGATCGTGGCGCCGGCGGTCGAGGCCGCTGATTTCAGGGCGTCGAATGCGGTGCCTGCGGTGCCGATCGAGGCGAGCCCGCCGCCTCCGGTCAGTGTGCTCAGCGTTGCCGTCGCTGCCACCGCTGCGCTCATCGGCCGCGCGAGCGTCTTCAGCGCCGGGCCGTCGCACTGGGCATCGCGGGCAGCTGTCTTCAGCTCGTGGGCGACGACGAGCCCCGACGCAGCTGCCTTCGCGAGGGCCTTCTTGCGCCCAGGCGCGCCCTGCTTGAACGCGCCCGCGCGCCACGGGTCGTAGATGTAGCGGTAGAACGCACCGGCTGCGATCCCCGTGTGCAGGAGGAACTTCGTCTTGGCGAAGCTGATCTCGCAGCTCACGACCGTCTGCCCCTCCGCGTTCGTCGACGTCGTGGTCTTCGCCCCGCCGCAGCCGGCGGCGAGGAGTCCCACGAGGGCGAGGAGTGCCGCTAGCGAGCAGACGAGTGCGAGGCGCGCGGTCGGCTTCGTTCGCATCGGCGGAGCCTAGCGAGCCGCGATTGTTAAGAAGATGTGTGGGACCCAACGAACTCGCGGCTCCGACGTCACACCCAGCATGGCGGGCGAGTGGTGGTCCGGCGTCGAGCTTCGCCACCTGATCGCGCTCGAGGCCGTCGCGCGCGAAGGGTCGTTTCGCGGCGCCGCCGCCCGGCTCGGCTACGTCCAGTCGGCGATCAGCCATCAGATCGCGGCGCTCGAAGGGTTGACGGGGCGGCGCCTGATCGAGCGTTCGCGTGGCACGCGTCCTCTGGCGTTGACGCCGGCGGGCGAGATCATGCTTTCCCACGCTCGCGCCGTGATCGCTCGCGTGCGCGCAGCGCAAGCCGACCTGGCTGAGCTCGAGGGCGTCGGTGCGGGTGCGCTCCGCGTGGGTGCGGCACCTGATCTGCAGACGAGGTTCGTCCCCGCTGTGCTTCGTCTCTTCACCGCGCCGGTGGTCATCAAGGAGGACCCCGATGCGGGGGCGCTCGTCGCCGCGCTCGGGCGCGAGGATCTCGATCTGGCGTTGATCGACGCACCCCCGCCGACGGGCCAGTTCGACGCCCTGCCGCTCTGCGTCGACCGGTATGTGGTCCTCCTGCAGGCGGGCGCGCCGCTCACACGCCGGCGGCGGACGATCTCGCGCGCCGAGCTCGGGCGCCTGCCGTTGATTGCGCATGCTCCGACGCGCGCGCAGGTCGGCGCCGAGCTGCGCGCGGGCGGCATCGAGCCGCGGTTCGTGCTGCAGGCGGACACCGGCGCGGCGGCCCACGGCCTCGTCGCCGCCGGCCTTGGCGCCGCGGTCGTGCCCGAGCTCGCCACCGACGCGCGCTGGGCCGGCACGACCATCCTCGAGCTCGCCGACGGCGTGATCGTGGCGAGGACGATCTCGATCGTCTGGGGCAGTTCCCGACCGCCGCGGACCGATGCGGCCGCGTTCGTGGAGGCGGCGCGCTCTGTTTGCGCCATCGAGCAGCTGCGCGTCCCGGCGCTCGCCGGCTGACGAGTCAGAGGTCGAGCTCGAGGTACCGCGTGCCTGCGATCGGGTTCTCCGTGTAGGCGTCGATCTCGCGGAAGCCGAATCGCTCGTAGATCGCCTGCGCACGCTCCATCCCGGGAATCGTGTCCAGGCGGAGGCGCCGATAGCCGAGTCGGCGTGCCTCGGAGACGGCGCCTTCGAGGAGTCGAAGCCCGGTCCCGCCGCCGCGGTGCGCAGGCAGCACGAAGAGGCGCTTGAGCTCGGACGTCTGCGTGTCCAGCGCTCTCACACCGGCACATCCGATCGCCTCGCCGTCGATCCTGGCGACGAGCATGGCGCCCCGTGGTGGCGCGTAGCGGCCCGGAAGCCGCGCCACCTCATCGTCGAAGGACTGGAAGCCGAGGTCGACCTGGAGCGAGGCCGCGTAGTGGGCGAAGAGCCGCCGGACGGCCGTCGCGTCGTCGTCGGTGAAGGCGCTGATGTCCACTCTGGACGCTTTTGAGCTCACGTCTCTCCTGTCACGCATTTGGCACACATTTTGCACAGACATCGCGGCCCGATCTCCGTATCGTTGTCCCAACTGACAACGAAGGAGGTCAAACGTGCGCAGAAGCTTCGTCTCGATCCCGGCGTTGGCTGCCGCGGCGGTCGCGCTGCTGCTCGGCCTGTTCGCTCAGGCGGCAGGCGCAGATCCGCAGCCGGCGTGCATCACCGGCGCCATCACCTTGCAGAGCCCGCCTGCGATCTCGGGCAACACAGCTGTCGGAGGGACCCTCACGGTCTCGACCGGCACCTGGAGCTCGTGTGGTGAGCGCCTGAGCGGCTACACGTACTCGTGGTCGGGCGCAGGCTCCAGCAACACGAACAGCTATGTGGTTCAGCCCGGCGACGCCGGCGCGGCCGTCTCCGCTGCGGTATCGGCCTGCAACGTCGACGGCTGCTCGACGCCCGCCGCCGCGTCGATCACGATCCCGCCCGTCGCGGGCGGTGGAGGTGGAGGTGGGGGTGGAGGCGGCAGCGGCGGTGGTGGCGGCTGCACGCCCCAGAGCTGCCCGCCGCCCGGGCCGCCCAAGCCATCCGACCGGGACGGAGATGGAGTCGCTGACTCGTCGGACAACTGCCCCGATCTCTGGAACACCGATCAGGCGGATGGCGATGCCGACCACGTCGGCAACGCCTGCGACACGACCGTCCCTTCCGACTTCGTCAACGGGACGCTCTCGAGGGACGGCGGTACGGAGCGCTCGTACTTCGTCGTCGACCCCGGCACGTTGGCGCTCCTTCCGTGCAAGAACGCCTGGGCCCGTTACACGTACACGAACCTGGTGCGGCTCTATGTGCTCTGGCGCTACCAGCTGTCCTTCGACTTCTGCTACGTGCCGGGATCGAAGATCGTCCGCGTCACGGGGCTCGTCGCGCACGGCACCTACGCCGCGTGGCCATGGTCCTTCCAGGGGAACGCCGTCGATCCGCGCATGATCGTGGCACCGCCCGGCTTCGCGGTGCACGCGTTCGCGCAGGGGAAGTTCGCGGCCTGCGTCGGGATCGGTGTGATCGGCGTCTGCGGCGGGTCGCGGTCGCCCTATCTCGACCTCTATGCAAGCGCTCTGCCCTCGACGTGGTTCAGCGGCGGGCTGTCATGAGGGAGTTCCAGCTCCGACACCGGCTCGCGTTCTGGTTGATCGTCGTCGCGGTGGTCGTGGTGCTGTTCGTCGTGTTCTTCCTCTCCGGTCACGGCGGCGTCTCGGGCGGCTCGAGCTGATCATGTTCGCGTCGGGTCGCACTATGCTCGGCGGTCGTGGAGATCCGAGCCACGACCGCCGAGGACATGGCGGAGCTGCTGGCGCTGTTCCTCTCCTCGATCGGCTCCGTCTACGAGCCCCACGGGTTTGCTCCGCCGGTGCCTCCTCCGGGAGCGTTCGAGGCACAGCACCTCCACCTGCTCGGCACGGATCCGGACCGATGCTTCGTTGCCGTCAGCCGCGGGCAGCGCCTCGCCTACGTCGCGGCATGGCTCCGCGGTCGCGATTGGTTCCTCGGCTCGCTGTTCGTTGCTCCCGCGGCACAGGGGTCGGGGATCGGGAGCCGCCTGCTCGATGCCGTCTGGGACGTGGACGGTGAAGTCCGCCGGCGCACCCTGACCGACGCGATCCAGCCGATCTCCAATGCGCTCTACGCACGACGTGGCCTCGTGCCGGCAACGCCGCTCCTGTCGTTCTCCGGATCGCCGGTCGGCGCCGAGAGCACGCTGACCGCGAGTACTGCTGACGACCTCGCCGCGATCGACGAGTCGGCTTACGGGTTCGACCGTTCGGTCGACCATCGGCTCTGGGGCGAGACCGCGGAGCGAACGGTCTGGCTACGCGACGGGCGCCCGGCGGCCTACTCGTACCGCTTCCCCACCGGCGCCGTCGGGCCGGTTGCCGGGATCGACCCGGCAGCGGCTGCCGCGGCCCTGGATGGGGAGATCGCGCGTGCCGACGGGTCGATCAGCGTCCGCATTCCCGGGTCGTCACGCGCGCTCGTCGAGCGGGCGCTCGCAGCCGGCCTGCGCCTCTCGCCGACGCCGGGCCTCCTGCTCCTGTCCGCCGGCATAGCCGCCTCCCACGGCGCTCGCGATCAGCGGCTACACGCCTCTACTAGCCGGTGTCGCCCGCGGCGGCTGCGTTCCGCCGCACCGCCTCGAACGTCCGCTCGAGCTCTGCGGTCGGCGTGAACTCGAGCGCGTCGCTGTCTTCCGGAAAGGTGATCCGGTGGCCCGGTTCGATGTAGTACGCGCTCCCGGCCTCGATCGTCTCGCTGCGATCGCCGTAGTCCACGATCACGCGGCCGGAGAAGAGGTAGCCCCAGTGCGGAGCCTGGCAGCGATCGTCCGGGAGGCCCTTGACCATCGCCGAGGCGTCCTGACCGGCGGTGCATGCTCGAAGGCGACGGTGATGCCGCCCCAGTCCGCGAACCTGCTCGCATAGCCCGGGGCGATCTCCTGCTCGGGGAGATCGCCGTGTCCTGCGCTCGGCACCTCGGTCACGCTCCTTTCGTCAGATCACCTGAGTATCGCGGTCGGCGTCGTGAAAGCGGCCCGCGCGAACCGCGTGGCGCCAGTCGGGCAGTTCGTCGCCGCCGACACCGGCCGCGACGAGCCGGCCCGTGCTCGGCGCGACCATGAACCCGTGCCCGCTGAACCCCGCGGCGACCCAGAGCCCTTCGGCGACCTCGTCGACGATCGGCTGCGCGTCCGGCGTCATGTCGTATGCGCCGGCAACGATCGTCGGCAGCGGCCGCTCCGCCAGCGCGGGGAGCAGACGCGCGAAACCGCGCCGCACGTTGCCGCGCCAGAGGTCGGCGTCGGTCGCCGGATCGCCGATCGCGCGCAGGTCGCTCGCGAGCAGCCGTCCGTCCGCGAGCTGCTTCGCGGCGAGGCCGCGGTCGACGGCGATCACGAGCGGATCGAGCAGGCGCTCGCCGGACGGCTCGCCGAGGAAGAGAAAGCGCGGCTCGCGGGTGATCGGCAGAGTCGATGCTCGAGCGGTGCGACCAGACGGGCAGTCTCGGCCGCCGCGGCGACGACGAGTCGTTCCACCGGCGGCGCCGGGCCGGCGGCGGTCTCGAGCCGCCACCCTCCACCGTCGCGCCCGATCGAGATCACTTCCGCCTGCTCGAATCGCGCGCCTCGCGCCCGAGCCGCCTCCGCGAACGCTACGACGACGGCCTGGGGCCGGTCGAAATACCCGTCCTCGCCGCAGTACGAAGCCCCGGCGACGCCCTCCGTGCGGAGGGCAGGAACGAGCGCCCCGACCTCGTCGACCGTCAGCATCGTGGAGGGGACTCCGGCCTCCCGCTGCACGCGTACGTTCGCCTCGAGCTGCGCGAGCGAGCTCCTCCCGGTCTGCGAGGAACAGGTATCCGCAGGCGTCGAATGCCGCCCCGACGTGAACGCCGAGGCGTTCCTCGAGCTCGAGGTAGAACACGAGCGACTCGCGCGCCATCGCGCAGTTCGCGACGCGTGCCCCACTGTTGCCGCACTCCGCCGGGCTGCAGCGCCGACGCGCCCGCACCGATGCCGGCCCCGTCGTAGACGGTGACGGGGCCGAGCCCGCGGTCGAGCAGCCGGCAGGTGATCGAGAGGCCGCTGATGCCGGCGCCGACGACGCTGACGCTCACGCCCGGCGACGATACCCGGGACAGCGGAAGCGCCCAGGTACCATCGCGGTCAATTGGCTGCCGCACCGACCGGGACCGCTGATCGCGCCGTGAGGCGTCGCGCTGGGCGGTCGACCGGCCTGCTGCGCTTCGTGGTGCGCCGGCTCGCCGCCTTCGCGCTGCTCGCGCTCGGCATCACGGTGGTCGTGTTCGTGCTGACGGAGATCGTCCCGAGCAACGCGGCCGCGACTGCCCTCGGCGAGCAGGCCGCCGGCGACCCCGCGGCCGTCGCCGCGTTCAATCAGCACTACGGGCTCGACAAGCCGTTCCCGCTGCGGTACCTGATCTACCTCGACCATCTCCTCCACGGCGACCTCGGCCAGTCGTCGGTCACGCACGACGCGGTCAGCCATGACCTCGGTCAGTTCATTCCGGCGACCGCGGAGCTCGCGCTGTTCTCGATCCTGATTGCCTCCTTCGTCGGCGTCGCGTTCGGCGTGTTCTCGGCGCTGCGCCGCAACCGGCCGACGGATCACGCGCTGCGCGTGACCTCGCTCGCCGGCATCTCGATGCCGACCTTCTGGATCGCGCTGATCGCGCTCTACGTCGGCTTCTACCGTCTCGGGTGGTTCCCGGGAGCCGAGCGGCTCGACCCGGGCACCATGCCCCCGCCGACCGTCACCGGCTTCTACACGATCGACGCGCTGCTCGAAGGCAACTGGGGGCTGTTCGGGCAGGCGTTCCACCATCTCCTGCTGCCGGCGCTGGTGCTCGCGGCCTTCAACGTCAGCCTGCTCACCCGCTACACGCGCTCGGCCGTGCTCGAGGTGATCGGGAACGACTACGTCCGCGCCGCGCGCGCGAAGGGCCTGCCCGAGCGCATCGTGGTCACCCGCTACGTGCTACGCGCCGCGCTCCCGTCGGTGGTCACCGTGCTCGGGCTCGTCTTCGCGAACGTGCTGACCGGCGCGGTCCTGATCGAGAAGATCTTCTCCTGGCCCGGCATCGGCCAATACGCCTACGAGGCAGCCGTCAACCTCGACGTGCCGGCGATTGCCGGCGTCAGCCTCTTCGTCGCGGCCGTCTACATCACGATCAACCTGATCGTCGACATCCTCTACGGGATCATCGATCCGCGGATCCGGATCACGTGAGCGCACTCGCGATTCGGCTTCGCGGCTACAGCGGGCGCAACGTCCTCGTCTCCGCGCGCAGACAGCCACTTGCGGCGATCGGCGTCGTGATCGCGGTGATCTGGATCATCGTCGCCGTCTTCGCGCCGTTGATCGCGCCATACGGCTCGCTCGCGCAGTCCTTCACACCGTCGCAGGCCCCGACGCTTCATCATCCCTTCGGCACCGACGAGCTCGGGCGCGACGTGTTCAGCCGTGTCATCTACGGTTCGCGCGTCTCGATTCCGATCGCGCTGATCCTCGTCGCGCTCGCCGCGACGCTGGGCGGCGTGATCGGCGCCATCTCCGGGTACTTCCGGGGCTTCACCGACGGTGTGCTGATGCGCTCGGCGGACCTCGTGTTCGCGTTCCCGCCGATCATCCTCGCGATGGTCGTCGCAGCGGTGCTCGGCCGCGGGCTGCAGAACGCTGCGCTCGCGATCGTGATCGTCGCGTGGCCCTCCTACGCGCGCGTGGTCCGCGGGCTCGTCCTGTCGGTCGGCGAATCGGAATACGTCCAGTCGGCGCGCCTCCTCGGTGCTCCCGCGCGCGTCGCGCTGTTCCGCGACGTGCTCCCGAACGTCGCGGGCTCGATCCTCGTGCTCATGACGCTCGACCTGGCGACGGCGATCCTGCTCCTCTCGGGTCTCTCGTTCCTGGGGCTCGGTGCGCAGCCGCCGCAGGCGGAGTGGGGTTCGATGGTCGCGGACGGCACCCAGTACTTCCAGTGGTGGTGGATGGGAACGTTCCCCGGGCTCGCGATCTTCACCGTCGTGCTCGCGTTCAACTTCATCGGCGACAGCCTCCGCGACATCTTCGACCCACGCACCGCGTGGCGCACCCACGAGGAACAGTGAGTCTCCTCGACGTGGAGGGCCTGCGGGTCCAGCTGGCGACGGCGCGCGGACCGGTGACGGTGGTCGACGGAGTCGACTTCGCCGTCGAGTCGGGGGAGGTGTTCGGCATCGCGGGCGAGAGCGGAAGCGGCAAGACGCTCTCCATGCTCGCGCTCTTCGGGCTCCTGCCCGAGGGGGCACTCGTCGATGGGAGCGCTCTGTTCGAGGGGAACGACCTGCTCCGCCTCCCCGAGCGCCGCTTGCGAGAGCTGTCCGGGCGAGAGCTCGCGATGGTCTTCCAGGATCCGATGACGTCGCTGCATCCGATGCTGTCCGTCGGGCGGCAGCTGACCGAGCACGTCCGGCTCCACCTTGGCCTGTCGCAGCGAGCCGCCGACCAGCGGGCGAAGGAGATCCTCGACCAGGTGCGCATCCCGGATCCGGCAGCGGCCCTTCGCGCCTATCCGCACCAGTTCTCCGGTGGCATGCGGCAGCGGATCGCGATCGCGATCGCGCTGGCGTGCCGGCCGAAGCTCCTGATCGCAGACGAGCCGACCACTGCGCTCGACGTCACGGTTCAGGCCGGGATCCTGAGGCTGCTCGACCGCCTTCGCCGTGAGAACGACCTCGCGGTCGTCCTCATCACCCACGACCTCGGCGTGATGTCGTCGATCGCGGATCGCATCTCGATCTTCTACGCCGGCAAGGTCGTCGAGTCGGGAATGCGGCAGGACGTCTTGCAGCGCCCACGGCATCCGTACACGCGTGCGCTCCTCGACGCGTTGCCGCATCCGGAAGCCGGGAACGAACGTGAGCTGGTGGCGATCGGCGGTGCGCCGCCGACGCCGGGCGCGTTTCCGAGCGGTTGCACGTTCCACCCACGCTGCGGGTACCTGCAGGAGTCCTGCCGGACAGACGTTCCCGAGCTGGTCGAGATCGGCGGACGATTGCTCGCGTGCCCGGTCGATCCCTTCTCGGAGGTGCGATGAGCACGCTCGAGCTGACCGACGTCGTTGTCGACTACGAGCGCCGCGGCGGCGGGCTCGTGCGGGCGGTGGCGGGGGCGAGCATCTCGGTCGATGCAGGGCAGATCGTCGGGCTCGTCGGCGAGTCCGGATGCGGGAAGTCGACGCTCGCACGGGCCGCGGTCGGCCTCGTGCCCGTGACCTCCGGGTCGGTGCGCTTCGAGGATCACGACGTGACGCCGCTCACGCGGCACGCACGCCCGGCCGAGCTCGTGCGTCTCCAGCTCGTTTTCCAGAACCCCTACTCCTCGCTCAACCCGAGGCGCAAGGTGGGATCCCAGATCGCCGACGGCATGACGTCCTCGACCACGACGAGCGCGCAGGAGCTGTGCGAGCTCGTCGGTCTGCCGGGCAACGCCGATCGCCGCTATCCGCACGAGTTCTCGGGGGGGCAGCGCCAGCGGATCGCGATCGCGCGTGCGCTCGCCGCGAATCCGTCGGTGATCGTGCTCGACGAGCCGCTCGCCTCGCTGGACGCCTCAGCCCAGGCACAGCTTGCGAACCTGCTCGGGACGCTCGCACGCGACCTGCGGCTCGGCCTGCTGCTGATCTCGCACGACCTGGCGATCGTGCGCCACGTCGCCGACACGGTGTCCGTGATGTACCTCGGCGTGATGGTCGAGACCGGGGGGACCGAGTCGGTCTGGACGATGCCGCTTCATCCCTACAGCGAGGCTCTGATCGGAGCGGTGCCGCACCCCGACGGCACCGGGTTCCTGCCCGAGTCGTTGCCCGGCGAGGTGCCCGACCCGGCACGTCCGCCCACCGGGTGCCGCTTCCATCCGCGCTGCCCCTACGCCTTCGACCGTTGCGAGGTGGACGAGCCGGCGCTCGTCGAGCTCGAGAGCGGACGGTCCGCCGCCTGCTGGCTGCAGCCTGCCGGCGTAGCTCCGGCACCGCTCGCAGACCGGGCTGCCAACTTCTCCCAGCCGACGACCGTCGAATAGGGTCAAAGGCCCCCCTTGACCTGCAACCACATCTGGAGGCGACAGTGAGGAAGATTTCCGCCAGGCGCGTAACCTGGCTCGTACCACTCGCCGCATTCGTTGCGCTGGTCTGCGCGGTAGCGGCCTACGGCGTCAACCGACATGCGTCTGCGGCACCGCCGCTCGTGATCGACAACTCGTTCACGGTCAAGACGTCCGACCCGGGACGCGCTTTCGACCCGACCGCGTCGATCATCGATCGCGCGCTGTACGACACGCTCTTCACCTACAAAGGCAGCGACCTTGCACATCCGATCCCGCTGCTCGTGCAGTCGTGGACGGCGTCCAAGAACGCCAAGACGTTCACGTTCCGGCTGAAGCACAACGCGCACTTCGCCAACGGCAACCCGTTGACTTCGGCGGACGTCGTGTTCTCGCTCCGCCGGCTCGCCAACCTGAAGGGCAACCCCTCGTTCCTGCTCGCAGGCGTGACCGTCAATGCCGCCGGCAAGTACGCGGTCGTCATGCACTCGGCCGCGCCGAACACGGCGTTGCCCGCGATCCTTGCCAACCCATCGGCAGGAATCGTCAACTCGGTGCTCGTGAAGGCGCACGGCGGCACCGACGCGGCCAATGCGTCCAAGGCCGACAAGGCCGAGTCGTGGCTGAACACGTCGGCGTCGCTCGGCGCCGGCAGCGGCCCGTACGTGCTCAGCTCGTTCTCGACGACGTCGCAGATCACGCTGACGCCGAACACGAACTACTGGGGCGCGAAGAAGCCGGCGTTCTCGAGCGTCGTCGTCCGGAACATGATCGCGCCGACCCAGCTGATCAACGTCCAGCGCGGGTCGCATGAAATCGCGATCGACCTCTCGGCCGACCAGGCGAAGACCCTGCAGGGTAAGAAGAACCTGAACGTCTCGCTGCAGCCGTCGACCTGGGTGTTCTGGCTGTTCGCCAACGACAACCCGTCGATCTCGGCGATCACCTCGAACAAGAACTTCCAGAAGGCGGTCCGCTACGCCCTCGACTACAAGTCGATCCTCGGCGTGGCCGGCCCCGGAGCGATCCAGGCACCCGGGATCATCCCGTCGATGTTCCTCGGCTCGCTCCCCCAGAGCGCGAAGGTCAAGCAGAACCTCACGAAGGCGAAGGCCGCTCTGGCGGCTTCGGGTGCCGCCGGACAGTCGGTCACCCTCGAATACCCGAGCGACCTGACGATCAACGGCGTCCCGTTCACGACGCTCGCCCAGAAGGTCCAGGCGAATCTGAACGCGGCCGGGTTCAACATCCAGTTGTCCGGCTCACCGACCTCGACCTGGCTCACGAACTACCGCGACGGGAAGATGGCGTTCGGGCTGTCGCTGTGGGGGCCGGACTATCCGGATCCCGCCGACTACCTGACGTTCGCTCCCGGGCAGCTCGTCGGTCTTCGCGCCGGCTGGCCCAAGGGCTCGGATCCGGCGATCGAGAAGATCGCGGCGAAGCTGCTCGTGACCACGTCGCCGACGGTTCGCAAGAGCCTCTACCAGGAGTACCAGCGTGAGCTCAACCAGCGGGGCCCGTACTTCCCGCTGATCCAGCCGACGCAGGTGTTCGTGTCGACGAGCGATCTGAAGAACGCCGTGTACAACGCCGAGTACGGCGTCGACGTCTCGCAGGTCTCTCCGAAGTAGCGCTTACGAGGTCGCGACGAGGGCGGACGGGTAGCTGCCGAGCAGCTGCCCGCCGCCCTCTTCGCAGACCACGATGTCCTCGATCCGCACGCTGAAGCGGCCCGGGATGATGATCGACGGCTCGTCGGTGAATGTCATGCCGACCTCGAGCGGCGTCGCGTCCTCGGCCGAGATGAAGGGCCGTTCGTGCACGTCGAGCCCGATGCCGTGCCCCATGCGGTGACGGAAGTGCTCCCCGAGGCCCGCCTCCTCGATCGGACGCCGGCAGGCGGCGTTGACTTCGCAGGCAGGCGTGCCGGCGGCAGCCGCCGCACGCCCTGCCTCCTGTGCGGCGAGCATGACGTCGTACGCGTCGCGATACTCGGCCGTCGGCTCGCCGCAGTAGATCGTGCGGCCGAAGTCGGAGCAGTAACCGTCGACCACGCCTCCGAAGTCGAACATCACCGCCGTGCCGGAAGCGATTCCCTGCCGCGCAGTTCCGGTGCCGGAGTCGAAGTCGGTGTCGTCGAGGCCCGTGAACATGTGCGTCGTGAACGACGGGCAGCGTGAGCCCGCCAGACGGAGCGAGTGCTCGGTCGCCTCGACGAGGTCGAGCATCGAGACGCCGGGGACGACGAGTGGCGTGACCGCGTTCATCGCCTCTTCGACGGTGGCGATCGCGCGGCCCGAGCGCCGACAGCTCCTCGCCGGACTTGACTCGACGGAGCTCGTTGACGATCCGTGAGCCGGCCGACAACCCCTCGAAGCCGACGATGCGCCCGAGGTTGAGCGCGGTCTCGGTCCAGACGCGGTCGCCGATCGCGACGGTCGTGCCGATGCCGCGTGCGACGCGCTCGAAAGCGGCGAAACCATCGTCGGTCTCCGCGACCACGACCACTTCGCCCGCGGGCTGCTCCCGGAGGTGGAAGAGGGCGAACATTCGCGGCAGGACGAACACAGGGTCCGCCCAGGGCCTGAAGAACGCGCCCGTCACCCACCCGTGCGCGTACGCAGCCTCGCCGAAGTTCGGGATGTCGCGCTCGACGCCGGTCAGGTACTCGAGGTCGGCGGACGGGGCGAGGAAGAGGGCGTCGACTCCGTCGGCCTCGAGGCGCTCCGAGAGGCGCCGGCGCCGCTCTGCATAGTCGAAGGTCACGACGAGACCCTAAGCAGCGGCAGCACCTCGCGGCAGAGCAAGTCGACGCCGTGCTGCTCGTCGATCCCGTGGGGCGTTCCGAAGTCGACTCGAAGCGCCCCCGCGTCGAACAGCTCCTCGGCCTGGGCCGCGACCTCGGCCGGTTCGCCGGCGAACGCGAATCGCCGCAGGACGTCGTCGGGAAGCAGTGCCCCCGCAGCGTCTCGCTCGCCCGCGGCGACGAGTCCCGCGAGCCGTTCGAGCAGCTCGGGGTCGAGCTCGGTCGTCGGATCGAGCGCGCCTACCACGTCGACGTACATCGCCACCTCGCGCCGCGCGACCGCGCGGGCGCGACCGCCGTCCTCGTCCACGACCGTGACCGCTCCGAAGACGATGCCGACGTCGTCGTTGCCGATCCGGCGTCGCAGCACGTCGACGACGAGCGGATTGGCGCTGCCGCCCACCTTCACCTCGCGCGCCGCCCGGCCCGCGAACGCCGCGAGGCGCGGCGACCAGGTGCCGACGAGCAGCGGCACCTCGCTCCGCTCGCGCGCGTAGTGCAGGCCGTCGCCACGGCGCAGCGAGAATCGCTCGCCCGCGAATCCGTCATGGTCGCCTGCGAGTAGGCGACGGATCACCTCCCACGCTTCGCGCACGGCCGTCACCGGCGCCGTGCCGTCGACGCCGAGCGAATCGAGCCACGCCCCGGCCGCGAGCCCCACGAACGCGCGACCTCCGGAGACGCGGTCGAGCGCGGCGATCTGGCCGGCGATCTCGACCGGGTGGAGCGTGAACGGGTTCAGGCACGAAGGCCCGACGCGCGCAGTTGTCGTCGCGGAGGCGATCTCGAGCAGCGCAGGCAGCGCGGGCTGGAACCAGAGATCGTTGAACACGGTCACGACGTCGAAGCCGGCAGCCTCCGCCTGGCGCGCGAGCGCTGCGTACTCGCCGCCTCCCTTGTCCGTCTGGAGGGCGAGCCCGAGCTCGCGTGGCGCGGTGCTCACGTGAGATCGCTGGTCGCCATCGTCCGCAGCGCCGTCCGCTCGATCCGCATGATCACGCGCTCGTCCGGGTCCGGGCAGGCGACGAGCGAGTCCTGCTCGAGCCAGTCTGAGGCGGGCATCGTGCGTTGTTTCGCGGCCAGGAACGGCAGGACGCTCTGCAGCGCGTAGAGGCAGAAGTGCCGGCCCGCGGGAATGCGCACCCGGCTCGACTCCGTCAGCTCGAAATAGTCCCCGACCTCGAGGCCGCAGACCGACCGGCCTTCGATTCGCTCGACGGTCACGCGCAGGTCGTACAGCGTCATCTCGTCGTCGGCGGATGCCACCGTCCGACTCTACTGACCGGGCTCGAATTCGAGATCCGACCGAGGCCCGGTGTCGTAGACTCTCTCTATGTCGGGCCAGGCCTGGGGACTGGTGTTCTTGATGCTGATCTTGAAGATCCCGGTCGTCTACCTCGGGATCGTGGTCTGGTACGCCTGCAAGGAGCCCGAGCCCGGTGCCGGTCCCGACGACTACTCCGTCTGGCGCCCGTGGCGCACGCCGTCGGGCCCGCGGCCGCGCCGCGGAGGTCCGCACGGCCACCGAGACGGGCGTGGCCGTGCCGCACGCCGCGATAGAGTCCCGCTGTGACGTCCGAGGAGCGCGACCGGAGCCCCGGGGTCGAAAACGTCGCGGGCCTGCTGGCCGCGGTGGCACTCTTCCTCGGCGCGCTCGAGCTCGTGTACCGGCCGTTCCGGCTCGCGCCGGTGGCGCTGATCCTGGTGCTGATCTCGACGGTGATGACCCGCCGGCACCAGCGGCTGACGAGCGTTGCGATCGCGGTGATCGGCGTCTGCTTCGTCGTGGGCGCGTCGCTTCAGGTGATCACGCACCACCCGCTCTACTGATCCCGAAGACGCGCCTCGCCGGGGGGAGGACAACCGGGTCTCCCTTGGTACAACACCAGGGTGGGCGTGCGTGATGTCGACGGTCTGAACAGCGGTTATGCGCATGCGCTGCTCGACGAGTACCTCGAGAACCCGGACGCCGTCCCGCCCGCCTGGCGGGCCCTGTTCGAAAGCGGCGACACCGAGCTGATCGCGACGCATCCCGGCCTCGCCCGGCTCCTCGAGCGGCTGCCGCGGAACGGGACCGGCGACGGGCGCGCCGAGGAGCCTGAGCCGGAGCAGTCGTCGCCGGAGACAGTGGAGGCTGCGGCCCCGGTGGCGGTGCTCGAAGCCCCGCCGGCCGCCGACGCCGACCCGCAGCTGCTCGGGGGCGTCGCAGCCGCGATGGCGCTCGTGAAGGCGCATCGCACGCACGGCCACCTTGGAGCCCGGCTCGATCCGCTCGGATCGGAGCCGGTCGGCGACCCGTCGCTCGAGCCGCTGCGGCTCGAGCCGCGCCTCACCCCCGAGCTACAGGCCCGTATCCCGGCCTCGGTCCTGCGCGTGCACGTCCCCGGCGACACCCTCGCCGACGTGCTCCCCAAGCTCGTCGAGACCTACTGCGGGACGATCGCCTACGAGCTCGAGCACCTGTCCGATCACGAGCAGCGCGTGTGGCTGCGCCGCGCGATCGAATCAGGTGCCTACCGGCAGCCGCCGACGCCCGACGACCGGCGCGCGCTGTTCCGCCGCCTGTGCGAGGTCGAGGGGATGGAGCGGTTCCTCCGCAGGCGGTTCCTCGGCCAGAAGCAGTTCTCCCTCGAAGGGCTCGACGTGATGATCCCGATGCTCGACGAGACGATCGAGCTCGCCGCACAGGACGGCGCCCACGAGATCGTGATGGGGATGGCTCATCGGGGTCGACTGAACGTCCTCGCCCACACGATCGGGATGCCGTACGAGCAGATCCTGCGCGAGTTCGAGGGAGAGCGGACGCTCGACGCCGTCGCGGCGGATCCCGAGGGCGGCACCGGCGACGTCAAGTACCACCTCGGCGCACACGGCACGCGCACGACGGCGAACGGAAGTGTCGGCGTGCGCATCGTCAGCAACCCGAGCCACCTCGAGGCAGTCGACCCGGTGGTCGAAGGCCGTACACGCGCCGAGCAGACCGACCGCTCGACGCCGCAGGGTGCCCATGACCCCTCGGTCGCCGTCGCACTGCTCCTCCACGGGGATGCGGCGTTCGCGGGCCAGGGCGTGGTGGCGGAGACGCTGAACCTGCAGAGCCTCGCCGGCTACTCGACCGGCGGCACGCTGCACCTGATCACGAACAACCAGATCGGCTTCACCACGGATCCGAGCGAGGGTCGCTCCACGCGCTATTCGTCGGATCTCGCAAAGGGCTTCGACGTCCCGATCATCCACGTGAACGCCGACGACGCCGAGGCCGCCCTGTCGGCGGTTCGCCTGGCGATGGCCTACCGCCGCCGATTCGGCGACGACGTCGTGATCGACCTCGTCGGCTATCGCCGCTTCGGCCACAACGAGCAGGACGAGGCCGCGTACACGCAGCCGCTCATGGTCGAGCAGATCGCGTCGCATCCGAGCGTGCGCGAGCTGTACCAGGCCACGCTGATCGAGGCCGGCGTGCTCACCGAAGCCGAGGCCGAGGCGGGCGATTGCCGAGGTCGAGTCGGAGCTGCGTGACGCCCACGAACGGCTGAAGGCGTCGTTCGCGGAGACCCCGAAGCGCGAGCACGACGGTGCGATCCCGTTCTCGTCGGGCATCGAAGTCGTCACCGACGGTGCCCGCCCAGCGGTTGCGCGAGCTCACCGACGAGCTCCTGCGCACGCCCGACAGCTTCACCGTGCATCCGAAGCTCGCGCGCCAGCTCGAGCGACGGCGCACGGCGCTCGACGAGGGCGGCATCGACTGGGGCCAGGCCGAGTCGCTCGCGTTCGCGTCGCTGCTCGTCGACGGGATCCCGATCCGGCTCACCGGGCAGGACACGCAGCGCGGCACGTTTGCGCAACGCCACCTCGTGCTTCACGACGCCAACACCGGAGAGTCGTACACGCCCATGCAGAACCTCGACCACGGCACCGCCTCGTTCGAGGTCTTCAACTCGCCGCTGTCCGAATACGCGTGCATGGGCTTCGAGTACGGCTACTCGGCGGCTGCCCCGGAAGCGCTCGTCCTCTGGGAGGCGCAGTACGGCGACTTCGCGAACGGCGCGCAGATCGTGATCGACCAGTTCGTGTCGTCCGGTCTCTCGAAGTGGCGCGAGACGTCGCGCCTGACGCTGCTGCTCCCGCACGGCTACGAGGGCAACGGCCCCGAGCACTCGAGCGCGCGACTCGAACGCTTTCTGCAGATGGGCGCGCAGGAGAACCTCCGCGTCGTCAACTGCACCACGTCCGCGCAGTACTTCCACCTGCTCAGACGGCAAGCGCTCGACGCGACGGCGCGGCCGCTCGTGGTCGCGACTCCGAAAGGGCTGCTGCGGCTCAAGGACGCGTCCTCGACGCTCGACGACCTTGCCACCGGGAGCTTCCTCCAGTCCTCGACGACGTCACCGTCGACAAACAGGCGGTCCGCCGGCTCGTGCTCTGCTCCGGCAAGGTCTACTACGACATCGTCGGCCACGAGTCGCGTGCGCACGCGGCCGGCGTCGCCGTCACGCGCGTCGAGCTCCTCTACCCGTTCCCGTCCGAGAGCGCACGGGCGCTCATCGCCTCGTACCCGTACCTCCGCGAGGTCGTGTGGGCGCAGGAGGAGCCCCAGAACATGGGGCCGTGGCGTTCGATCCGCCACCGGCTCGAGGAGTCCGCAGCCGGCGTGCCGCTCCGCTACGTCGGCCGGCCGTGGCGGGCGAGCCCGTCCGAGGGCTACCCGACGGCACACCTGATCGAGCAGGACCGGATCGTCCGCGCGGCGCTGACCTAGGAGTAGTGCCTCAGCGGTTGCGCTTGGCCTGCTGGGCCGCCCACGCCTGCTTGGCGATGCGCGGTCCGTGGGTCCGCGCCTGGGCGGTGACCCAGCGCCGCTGCTGCGGCGAGAGGCGCCGCCAGACGTCCCAGGCGGTCAGCGCCATCCCGACGGGGCCGACGGCCTTGGTGAGGGGCGTACGTGGCATTGCGGCATTGTGCCGTGCGGCGGCTACCTCGTGGGCGGAGAGGGCTGCGAGGTCGTTCCACCTGGCGGCGGGTTGCAGCCTGCGGCGCGGCGCGCTGCGGCGGCTGTTGGGGCCGATCGGGAAGGCGCTGCTGCACCCACGGGTCGATGATCTGCAGCGTCAGCGGCTGGGACGGGCTGGTCACGTTCGTCCGGCCGGGATTGACGCTCGCCGCCTGCGCGGTCGGGGGCGGCGGTGAAGACTCGTCCGCAGGTGGCGTCGCGGTCGCCGGCGGCGTGGCCGGCGCGGGTGCCGGAGCCGGGGTGGGCACCGGCGCTGGTGGGGCAGGCGGAGGCGGCGGAGGCGGCGGCGCGGGCGCCGGAGCAGGGGCTGGTGCCGGGGCTGGAGCCGGGGGCGGCGGGGTCGAGGTAGGGGGAGGCGTCGCGGCCGGAGCCGGCGGCGTGACGGAGCCCGTCGGGGTTGCCGGGGTGGATACAGGGGCCACCGGCGGCGGCGTCGGTCGCACGGTCCTCTGTGCCGGCGCCGGCGTGGGCACGGTCGGGACCGGCTCGACGTACGAGATCAGCGCCTGCTGCGGCGCCGGGGAGGCGGCGGGGATGGTGCGTGGAGCCGGCCGCAGCCGCACGGCCGGGCGCGCCGCCGGAACGATCTCGACCGCGACCGGCGCGTGGGCGGCAAGCGCGGGCGCCCCGGAGAGCGCGCGCGGAATCGTGTCGGGCGCGAGGACGTGTTTCGGCAGCGCCCACAGGGCGCCTGCGACCGTGACCGTCAAGCCGACGGCGGCGACGTGCAACCAGACACCTCTCATGCTTCCCCCTGGATGTGCCGAAACCTGTCCAGGAGGGGTATCGGCAACGACGCGAGACGGCTTGAGCGTGAGGATCGCCCTGCGGGGCGGCCGCCGCCTGGGCAGCTTCCGGTTCAAGCTCGTCGCCTGGTTCGCGCTCCTCGCGCTGCTGCCCCTGGCGGTCGCGTTCTACGGCTACGACTCACTCGCGCGGCGCAGTGAGGACCGGCGTGCCGACGCGTCGCTCGAGGCGGCTCTGCGGGTGGCGGTCGCCGGCTACACCCAGCAGCTCGACGCGGCCGCGACGGCCGCGCAGCGTCTCGCCGCCGAGCCTCGCGTGCAGGGTGCTCTGCGCGCACGGGACCACGCTGCCCTTACCGCGATCGCAGCCGCCACCCCGTCGACGAGGCTCGTCGGACGAGGTGTCGCCGCCGGCAGGCTCCCGCTCCTCGGGGCGCAGCGCACCGTCGCGATCGTCGACGGCGGGCGCTCGATCGGCACGGTCACCGTCGCCGTCCCGGTCGACGACCGCCTGCTCACGTCGATCGGGGTCGGGCTCGGCGCGGGCGAGCATCTCGCGGCGGTCCGCGACGGGCTGATCGTCGCGGGAGGGCCGAGGACTGCGACGCTCGCACTCTCGCCGGGGAAGTCCGCCCGTGTCGTGGTCGCCGGCACCGCCAGTCGCGGCCTCGCCACTTCGCCGCTCGCCGATCCCTCCGGCTTGCAGCTGGTCGCGCTGACGCCGCAGGCCGCGATCGACGCCGCTGCGCGCTCGGCCGAGATGCGCCTGACCGCAGTGCTGGTCGCCGCGCTCCTCGTGTTCGCCCTTGTCGTCTTCCTGCTCGGGCGATCCGTGGTGACCACGCTCGGCCGTCTCGCCGGCGCTGCCGACGCGATCGCCGACGGTCATCTCGACGAGCGCGTCGACGTTCGCGGCCGGGACGAGTTCGCGCAGCTCGGCAACGCGTTCAACCGGATGGCGGAGCAGCTCCAGCAGCGGATGGCCGAGCTCCGGACAGAGCGTCGCCGCGCGCACGAGACCACGACACGGTTCGGTCAGGCGCTCGGAGCGACGCACGATCCGCAGCAACTCCTCCGTGTCGTCGCCGAAACGGTGGTGGAAGCAACCGGCGCGTCGGGTGCGGTCGTCCGGACGCGCTCCGGCGACGTGCTCGAGGCGGGCGAGTCGGCCGGGCCCGAAGAGGTGTCGTTCCCGCTGCGCGTCGGCGCATCCGACTTCGGGTCGCTCGTGATCCGCGGCTCGGCGCTCGACGCCGACCAGGTGGAGACGGCCAGGGCGCTCGTCGCGCAAGCGGCCGTCGCGCTCGAGAACGCGCGACTGCACCGACTCGTCGAAGAGCAGGCGCACGTCGACGCGCTGACCGGGCTCGCGAATCGCCGATCGCTCGAGGAGACGTTGACGTCGGAGCTCGCGCGCGCGCGACGGCTCGACGGCGAGCTCTGTCTCGTGCTCGCAGATCTCGACCGCTTCAAGGAGGTCAACGACCGCTTCGGTCATCCGGCCGGCGACGAGGTGCTCCGCTCGTTCGCGCACACGCTTGCCGGAGCGGTGCGCGAGGGCGACATTGCGGGTCGCTGGGGCGGCGAGGAGTTCGCGCTGATCCTCGTCGGCGTCGGTGTGGCGGGCGGCCTCGAGCTTGCCGAGCGTGCACGCCGGCTGATCTAGCGCGCGCCCGGTGTTGACCGTTCGCGGCGGTCCGATCGCAGTCGCGGCGAGCTTCGGCGTTGCGGCCTGCACGGGCGGCGCGGACATCGACGAACTGATCGCGGCGGCCGATTCGGCCTTGTACGCAGCCAAGCGGGCCGGTCGCAACCGGGTCGTCGGCGGCGCGACGATCCAGGCAGTCGTCTAAACTCCCGCGGGCCGGGAAGAGATTGAGACGTACCAGCAGGAGGAGTCAATGGCGGTCGACACTGCGTCCGTGTTCACCCAGGTGATCCAGGAGCACCTCGAGTTGAAACGCCGAAACGCGGCGCTCGAGCACGAGATGCCGCTCCAGAAGTACATGTCGGACGATCCGTTCGAGAATCACCCGCTCTTCAAGACCGAGGAGCAGGCGCGGATCGAAGACACGATGGACGGTGTCGTTCAGATCGACGAGCACGAGACGACGCTCGACTGGCCGTCGGTGGAGGACACGTTCGCCGCGCCGCCCGCCGAGCCGTCGGAGGTGACGGTGGAGACGAGCGAGCCCGTCGAGCAGACGGACGAGACGCTCTGGTCGCGCTCGCGCGACTTCGACTGGGGAGACTGACCGTCGAAGCGCAGGTGCCTGGCATGTCCTGCCAGGCACCTGGGTTGCGAGTACGATCGGCCCGATGAGTGGGACGATCGTCGTAGGCTACGACGGCGCGGAAGCGGCGCAGCACGCACTCGCACGCGCGATCGAGGAAGCCCAAAAGTCGCGGTCGAAGCTCGTCGTCGTCGCGGTCGCCGAGATGCCGCTCAACCCCGAGGGCCTCCAGAACTACGGCACGCTCGACGACAGCCCGGTGGAGCTGATGCCCATCGTCGAGCCGCCGCAGCTCGAGCCGATCTTCGAGGAGGCGCGGAGCCGCATCGACGCCGCAGGGCTGACCGCGGACTACGTCTGGGCGGCGGGCGAGCCCGCCGGCGAGATACTCGGCATCGCCAAAGCGCGCGGGGCGACCCTGATCGTGATCGGGTCCCACCACCACGGTTTCTTCGGGCGATTGCTGGGCGAAGACGTCACCGGTGAGGTGCAGCGCGCCGCCGGTTGCGACGTGATCACCGTCCCCTGACACGCGCCTTCGCCGCAGTACCCTTGAGGGCGTGCCGCCGCTCCAGACATCAGCATCGTACTCGCCGACGGGCGACCAGCCGGGGGCGATCGAGACGATCGCCGCGGGGCTGCGCGCCGGCGAGCGCTACCAGACGCTGCTCGGCGCGACGGGTACCGGCAAGACGGCGACGATGGCCTGGATCATCGAGCAGGTGCAGAAGCCGGCGCTCGTGATCGCGCACAACAAGACCCTGGCGGCGCAGCTCTGCAACGAGTTCCGCGAGTTCTTCCCCGCGAACTCGGTCGAGTACTTCGTCTCGTACTACGACTACTACCAGCCCGAGGCATACGTCCCGCAGGCCGATCTCTACATCGAGAAGGATTCGTCCCAGAACGACGACATCGCGCGCCTTCGGCTCGCCGCGACGTCCGCGCTCTTCACACGGCGCGACGTGGTGGTGGTCGCGTCGGTCTCGTGCATCTACGGCCTCGGCTCCCCGGAGGAGTGGCGCGACCGCCTGCTCTATCTCGAGGTCGGCACGGAGCATGATCGAGACGCGGTCCTGCGCAAGCTGATCGACTCTCAGTACGTCCGGAACGACGCGATCCTCGGCCGCGGTCGCTTCCGCGTGAAGGGCGACATCCTCGAAGTGCAGCCGGCGAACGCCGAGACGGCCTATCGCGTCTCGTTCTTCGGCGACGAGGTCGAGCAGGTCACGCACTTCGACCCCCTGACCGGCGAGGTCTACTCGAAGCTCGACAACCTGGCGATCTGGCCCGCCACCGAGTACGTGACCTCGAAGCCGACGGTCGAGCGCGCCGTGTCGGAGATCAAGCGCGAGCTCGAGGAGCAGATCGCCAAGTTCGAGCAGGAAGGACGGCTGCTCGAGGCCCACCGGATCCGGCAGCGCACCGAGTACGATCTCGAGCTGCTGCAGGAGCTCGGGTTCTGCTCGGGGATCGAGAACTACTCGCGAATCCTCGAGGGACGCCCGCCGGGATCGCATCCGTTCACGCTGCTCGACTACTTTCCCGACGACTTCGTGATCTTCGTCGACGAGTCGCATCAGACCGTGCCGCAGATCGGCGGGATGTACGAGGGTGACCGGTCGCGCAAGCAGACGCTCGTCGACTACGGCTTCCGACTGCCGTCGGCGCTCGACAACCGGCCGCTGCGATTCGACGAGTTCCTGCAGAAGGTGCCGCAGATGGTGTTCGTCTCGGCGACACCGGGCGCCTGGGAGCTCCGGCAGAGCGCACGCGTCGCCGAGCAGCTGATCCGTCCGACGTACCTCGTCGACCCCGAGATCGAGCTGCGCCCGACGAAGAATCAGATCGACGACCTGCTCAACGAGATCCGCCGTCGCGAGGAGGTCGGCGAGCGCGTGCTCGTGACGACGTTGACGAAAAAGATGTCCGAGGACTTGACCGACTACCTGCTCGAAGCGGGCGTGAAGGCGCGCTACCTGCACTCGGAGATCGACACGCTCGAGCGCATCCAGATCATCCGCGAGCTGCGCCTCGGGGAGTACGACGTGCTCGTCGGCGTCAACCTGCTACGCGAAGGGCTCGACCTTCCCGAGGTGTCGCTCGTCGCCATCCTCGATGCCGACAAGGAGGGCTTCCTTCGCGGCCGCACCGCCCTGGTGCAGACGATCGGACGCGCCGCCCGCCACGTGAACGGGCGCGTCCTCATGTACGCGGACAAGATGACCGAGGCGATCAAAGGGGCGATCGACGAGACCAACCGGCGCCGCACCACGCAGCTCACCTACAACGAGGAGCACGGCACGAAGCCGATCTCGGTCGTCAAGGGTGTGTCGGACATCGCGGAGTTCCTCGCGCTCGAACAGCCGCACGTTCCGTCGTCGCGCCGCCGCCGCGGCGGTGCGAAGGTCGAAGGGATGTCGCGTGAGGAGCTCGAGCGGCTTGTGATCACGCTTGAAGAGGAGATGTTCCAGGCCGCGGAGGAGCTGCGTTTCGAATACGCCGCGAAGCTGCGTGACGAGCTCAAGGAGCTGCGGCGCGATCTGAACGCGCTCGCAGAGGTTGCGACGTGAGCCTGGGGCTCGTCCTCGCGATCATCATCTCGGGGTTCTTCACCGGGGCACTCGCGCGGTTCGCGATTCCGGGGCCCGACCCGATGCCGATCTGGCTGACGCTCGCGATCGGCCTTACCGGCTCGATCGTCGGCGCCGTCGTCGGCAAGGCGATCTCGAACGACAACGCCTACGTGATCTCGTTCCTCTCCTTCGGGGTCGCGATCGCGCTCGTCGCGTCCTACCGGCATTTCGTGCAGCGACGCCCGCTGTTCGGGCCCGGAGCGCTCGCGTTTCCGAAAACGGGCCTCGGCGTCGACGTGCAACGGGCTCGGCTGCGGAAGCTGGGGGTCGACCCCGACCACCTGCGGCCCGACCCGCAGCGCGTCGAGCATGCGCGGCTCGCCGCCGCCCTCGAGGAGCTGCATCGCGCCGGGTTGCTCGACGACGACGAGCTCGCAGCGAAGCGGGCGCAGCTCGAGCGCGATTCGGCTCGGTCTTGATCGGGTAATACTCCGGGCATGTCATGGATCTGGCTGATCATCGTGGGCGCGATCGTCGGTGCACTCGGTCGGCTTTTTCACCCGGGAGTCGACCCGATGGGTTGGATCGTCACGATCGTGCTCGGCGTCGTCTCGCTGATCATCGGTGGTGTCGTCGCGCACGGCTTCTGGCGGTTCGTGCTCGGCGTGATCATCGCGGTCGTGCTGACAGCGGTGTACGGCCGGGTGATGGCGTCACGCTCGCACGGCGCGACCTAACGCGGGAACGTCCGCGTCGCCGTGAGCTTCCAGTCGTCCGCGCGCCAGATGTACGTGTCGACGGAGAGCGACGACGCGTCGATGCGATAGCTGAGTGCGCCGCGTGCTTCCCCGAGCCGGCGCGGGCGCGGCTGCCCGAGGCCCGGCGCGGTCGTGACGACGGCAATTGCCGCATCGTCGGTCACCTCGAACTCGTGCCGTTCCGCGATCGCGCCCTGATGGACGTGTCCGCCGACGATCAGCTCCGCTCCCGCGGCCGTCAACCGGGCGAGCACGGTGTCCCGTCGAGCAAGCGCTTGTTTGTGCGACCGCCACGGCGGGCCGACGAGCTGGTGGTGGAGGGCGACCATGCGCAGCGAGCCGGGTGTTGCCGTCCGCAGCCGCTCTTCTGCGTGCTCGAGTTGCTCGGTCGTGATCCCGCCCGACTGGTGGTGCCACGGTCGCACCGAGTTGAGGCCGACGACGAGTGCGCCTTCGTCCTCGTGGACGGGCTCGGTCGTCTGCCACTGGCGCTCGAACTCCCGCCACGGGGCCGTGATCCTCGCCGGGAACGCGTAGGGGATGTCGTGGTTGCCGGGAACCGCGAGAATGGGAGGGCCGAGCGAGCGCAGGAGCTCTGCCGCGTGCTCGTGCTGGGCTCTTCGGCCCCGGTGCGTGAGGTCGCCGCTGGCGACGATCAGATCGGGCGCGGCCCGCTCGACCAGCGAGACGAGGCCGTGGTCGATGACCGGGTCGTCGCGCGCGCCGACGTGGAGGTCGGACACGTGCAGGATGCGCGTAACCACCGGCGAAGCAGGCTATACAGTGAGTGCGATGGCCGACGACCAGTCGGAGATCTTCGACGACCTGTATCTCGGGCTCCGGGCCGGCGGCGCCCTGCGCAAGCAGCGCCGCGGCGAGCCTCTGACCGAGGACGAGCGGGAGGCGCTCGGTCGGTGGCAGCGTCTCTCGGCCTGGCGCAAGGCAGTCGCGATCGGCGGCTTCTCGGTCGGCACGTTCGGGCTCGGCTTCACCCTCGGCGGCCTCGTGTTCGGCCGCTGGCGCAAAGCTTGAGTCGCCGCTGACGCTGAGATGATCGAGGTCGTCCGCGGGGACATCACGGCGCAGGACCTCGACGCGGTCGTCAACGCTGCGAACAGCACGTTGCTGGGCGGAGGTGGTGTCGACGGTGCGATCCACCGTGCCGGGGGCCCGGCGATCCTGGCGGAGAGCCGGCTGCTGGGCGGCTGCCAGACCGGCGACGCGAAGGCCACCACCGCCGGAGAGCTGCCCGCCCGCTTCGTGATCCACACCGTCGGGCCGGTTTGGCGGGGCGGCGGCGCGAACGAGCCGGAGCTGCTCGCGTCGTGCCATCGGCGCTCGCTCGAGGTCGCGGCGGAGATCGGCGCACGTACGATCGCGTTCCCCGCGATCTCGTGCGGGATCTACGGGTACCCGCCCGAGCTCGCAGCGCCGATCGCCCTCGAGGCGGTTTCGGGACACGAGCTCGAGCTCGTCCGCTTCGTCCTGTTCGGCGACGAGATCTACGAGGTATTCCGCCGCGTGCTCGAGAGCTAGACGAACGTACGTTCGGGAGATACAATGGTCGTCCCATGGCTGCCGACGAGCTTGTCGTCCACGGCGCCCGGGAGCACAACCTCAAGGACATCACCGTCCGGCTCCCGCGGAACGCCCTCATCTGCATCACCGGCCTCTCCGGGTCCGGGAAGTCGAGCCTGGCCTTCGACACGATCTACGCCGAGGGGCAGCGGCGGTACGTCGAGAGCCTGAGCGCCTACGCGCGCCAGTTCCTGCAGATGATGGAGAAGCCGGACGTCGACTCGATCGACGGGCTCAGCCCGGCAATCTCGATCGACCAGAAGACGACGTCGCGGAACCCCCGATCGACTGTCGGAACGGTCACCGAGATCTACGACTACCTGCGACTGCTCTACGCGCGCGTCGGGCGCCCGCATTGCCCGATTTGCGGCCGGCCGATCGCCGGACAGTCGATCGACTCGATCGTCGAGCAGATCCTCACGCTGCCCACCGAGACCAGGTTCACGGTCAACGCGCCGGTCGTGCGCGACCGCAAGGGCGAGTACCGCGAACTGTTCGAGCAGCTTCGCAACGAGGGCTTCTCGCGCGTGAAGGTCGACGGCGAGCAGTACACGCTCGACGAGCCGCCCACGCTCGACAAGAAGTTCAAGCACACGATCGAGGTCGTCGTCGACCGGCTGGTGATGAAGGAGGACCTGCGCACGCGACTCACGCAGTCGGTCGAGACCGCGGTTGCGCTGGCGGAAGGGCTGGTCGCGGTCGACCTCGTGGAGACGGGCGAGACGCGCACGTACAGCGAGAAGTTCGCGTGCCCTGAGCACGGCGTCTCGCTTCCGGAGCTGCAGCCGCGGATCTTCTCGTTCAACTCGCCGCACGGGGCCTGCCCGCGTTGCACCGGCCTCGGCGCCCAGCAGGAGATCGACCCCGACCTGCTCGTGCCCGACCCGACGCTGTCGATCGACGACGGCGCCCTGGTGCCCTGGGCGGTCGGCGGCTCCGGCTTCTACGAGGCGGTGATCCAGGCGATCGCCGATCGCTACGAGATCCCCACCGACGTGCCGTGGGAGGAGCTGTCGAGCGAACAGCAGGAGTACTTCCTCTCGGGCACGGACGGCGACAAGGTGTACGTCCAGTACCGCAACCGAATGGGCCGGCGCCGCTCGTACATGATCGCGTTCGAGGGAATCGTGACGTCGCTCGAGCGGCGGTACCGCGAGACCGATTCGAGCTCACAGCGGGAGCGCATCGAGGAGTACATGTCGTTCCGCCCGTGCCCGGTGTGCAAGGGCGCCCGGCTCAAGCCGGAGGTGCTGGCCGTGACGGTGGCCGAGAAGAACATCCACGAGTTCACGCGGCAGTCGGTGTCGCGCGCTCTCGCGTTCCTCTCGGAGCTCGGGCTGACCGACACGGAGGAGCTGATCGGGCACAGGATCGTCAAGGAGATTCGCGAGCGGTTGACGTTCCTCGACGACGTCGGTGTCGGCTACCTGCAGCTCGACCGTGCGTCCGCGTCACTCTCGGGCGGCGAGGCGCAGCGGCTTCGCCTCGCGACGCAGATCGGCAGCCAGCTCGTCGGCGTGCTGTACATCCTCGACGAGCCGTCGATCGGACTGCACCAGCGTGACAACGACAAGCTGATCGGAACGCTCGAGCGCCTGCGCGATCTCGGCAACACCGTGATCGTCGTCGAGCACGACGAGCAGATGATGCGAACCGCCGACTGGCTCGTTGACATGGGGCCGGGCGCGGGTGAGCACGGGGGGCACGTCGTCGCCGAGGGAACGGCTGCGAAGGTGGAGCGCAGCAAGAAGTCGACCACCGGTCAGTTCCTCGCGGGAACGCGTGCGATCGAGGTTCCCGAGCGGCGTGAGGGCGACAACGGCTGGTTCGTCGTCCGCGGTGCGGCCGAGCACAACCTCAAATCGATCGACGTCGAGTTCCCGGTGGGCAAGTTCATCGCTGTCACCGGTGTCTCGGGGTCTGGCAAGTCGACGCTCGTCAACGAGATCGTCTACAAGGCGCTCGCAAATCGCCTGAACCGGATGCGCGTGAAGCCCGGCAAGCATGACGACGTCGAGGGGATCGACGTGTTCGACAAGGTGATCGAGATCGACCAGCGCCCCATTGGGCGTACGCCACGGTCGAATCCGGCTACCTACACGGATCTGTTCACCCACATCCGTGAGCTCTACTCGCTGACACCAGACGCGAAGGTGCGCGGCTACAAGCCGGGGCGCTTCTCGTTCAACGTCAAGGGCGGCCGTTGCGAGACCTGCAAAGGGGACGGTCAGATCAAGATCGAGATGCACTTCCTGCCCGACGTCTACGTGCCGTGCGAGACGTGCAAAGGGAAGCGGTACAACCGCGAGACGCTCGAGGTGCGGTTCAAGGGGAAGACGATCTCGGACGTCCTCGAGATGTCGGTCGAAGAGGCACTACGGTTCTTCGCCAAGATCCCGAAGATTCGCCGCCGCCTGCAGACGCTGCACGACGTTGGGCTCGACTACATGACGCTCGGCCAGCCGGCGACCACGTTGTCGGGCGGCGAGGCACAGCGCGTCAAGCTCGCCGCCGAGCTGTCGAAGGTGGCGACCGGCAAGACGCTCTACATCCTCGACGAGCCCACCACCGGTCTGCACTTCGCCGACATCGAGAAGCTGCTCGTCGTGCTGCAGCGGCTCGCGGACAGCGGCAACACCGTGCTCGTGATCGAGCACAATCTCGACGTGATCAAGCAGGCCGACTGGGTGGTCGACCTCGGTCCGCACGGCGGCGAGGCGGGTGGCGAAGTGATCGCCGTCGGCACGCCCGAGGAAGTCGCGCAGGTCGCCGAGTCCTACACCGGACAGTTCTTGCGGCCGTTGCTCGACCGCGGCGCGGTCGCGGCATGAGCCGTAGGCTCGACGGAGGCTCGGAAGGAGCGGAGGTCCCGGCTTCGACGGTCCCGGTGCAGGTGGCGGAGCGGGGCATCAGCGGCCGATTCGACCTGAGGAGAAAGCGCACGGCGGCCCTCTTGCTGGCGGCGGCGTGCGTGGTCGTCTTCGCGGCGGGTGTGCTCGCCGGCTGGATTCATCGACACGACACGATCTGCAGCGACGGGAAGGCTCCGGTCGCACAGCGCTCCGACCTGCTCGGCAACACCGAGTTCCGCTGCCCCAACGGGCAGACGGTCACGGTCAGCTCGTAACGGCGCGACCAGGCTCGGTACGCTCATGACGTGGCTGTGACGAGCTCCGTCGACGCGCCGCACGGCATGCGCGACTGGTGGCTGCGCGCCGCTCTCGTCCTGCAGCGTCCCCGGCCCGTGTTCGTCGCGCTGCGCGACGACAGCCCCGGGTCGCTCGCCGACCGCTCGGAGCCGGTGCTCGCGATCATCCTGCTGGCCGGGATCGCGCTCGTCCTCGCGACCGGCACCGCCGGCCAGCTGATGGACGATTCGCAGTACGACGGGTTGCTCGTCGCGGTCTGGGCGTTCATTGCCGGCAGCCTCACCGGGGTCCTCGCCTACTTCGTGTTCGGCGCGTTCGTGCACGGCGCCGTGAAGCTGCTCGGTTCTCAGGGGAGCTTTCGGAGGACGCGGCACGTGGTCGCCTTCGCCGCCGTGCCGATCGCGCTCTCGCTGGTGCTCTGGCCGTTCCGTCTCGCCCTGTACGGCGAGGACGTGTTCCGGACGGGAGGCAGCGACGCGGGCACCGGGTCGCGCGTCTTCGAGGTGCTCGGCGCCCTGTTCCTGGCCTGGTCGCTCGCTCTCCTCGTCGTCGGCGTCCGGGCCGTGCACGGCTGGACCTGGGCGCGGGCAGGTGCGGCCGTGGTGCTTGCGATCGGCGTGCCGGCCGTCGTGGCCGTCGCCTTCCACGTGCACTAGGGCCGTGCGTGGCACCCGCTACGAGGAGCGAGGTGCCAGCGCCGACTCGAACGCGGCGAGCTCCTCCGGCGTGATCCGGTAGGCGTGCTCGTCGCCGGGGAAGGCGCCCGAGCGCACGTCGGCGGCGTAGCGGGCGACCGCGTCGCCGATCGTCTCCGCGAGGTGGGCGTACTGCTTCACGAAGCGCGGCGTCGGCCCTTCGTACATCCCGAGCATGTCGTGCCACACGAGCACCTGCCCGTCGGTTGCGCCGCCGGCGCCGATGCCGATCGTCGGGACGTCGAGCGCTTTCGTCACGCGTTCTGCCACCGGCGCGGGCACCGCCTCGAGCACGACGGCGAAGGCGCCCGCCGCCTGCAGCGCGAGCGCGTCCTCGAGCAGCCGCTTGGCCGCGTCGGCCGTCCGGCCCTGCGCCTTGAAGCCGCCGAGCTTCGTCGCCGATTGCGGCGTCAGCCCGACGTGGCCGATCACGCCGATGTTCGACTCCGCAATCGCCCGAACACGTCCGAGCATGCGGCCTGCGCCCTCGAGCTTCACGACGTCGGCGCCGCCTTCCTTGACCATTCGGATGGCGCTCGTGACAGCCTGTTCATCGGAGACCTCGTAGGTCCCGAACGGAAGGTCGCCGACCACGAGCGGCCGCCGTGCAGCCCGCGTGACGGCGCGGGTGAGGAAGATCATCTCGTCGAGCGTGACCGGCAGCGTCGAGGAGTGCCCGAGCATCACCATCGCTGCCGTGTCGCCGACGAGGATGAGCTCGACTCCGGCCTCGTCCGCGATCCGCGCAGCCGGAGCGTCGTACGCGGTGATCATCACGATCCGGTCGCCGCGGCGCTTCATCTGCACGAGCTCGGGCAACGGCAGTTTTCCCGGCGCGGGTGTGGCAGGGGCAGGCGTCCGCGGGCGCGTGCTCATTTGGTCCCTCCTTGCAGTGGGATGCTGTCGATCAAACGCGTGTGACCGATGCGCGCCGCCACGGCGAGCGTCGGTCCATCGAGATCGGCGACGGCGAGATACTCCGGCTCGATTCCCGCTGCTGCGAGCACCAAGCGCGCCTGGCCCTCGTCGCGCGTCGCAAGAGCACGCGGGATCGCCGTCGCAGCAGCACGCTCGGTCGGCGTCAGCCGTGCGTTGCGCGAGGAGAGGGCAAGGCCGTCCGCATCGCGCACGGTCTCGACGACGCGGATCTCGACCTCGAGATCGAGATCGCGTACGAGCTGCTTCAAGACGGCGACCTGTTGAGCGTCCTTGCGGCCGAACCACGCGATCTGCGGGCGGACGATGTTGAACAGCTTGAGGCAGACGGTCGCGACGCCGCGGAAGTGACCCGGCCTCTGCGTTCCCTCCAGCCCTACCGCTGCGCCCGCCGGCTCGACCCAGGTCGCGAATCCGGGCGGATACATCTCCGCGGCGGGCGGCGCGAAGAGCAGGTCGACTCCCGCCTCCTCGGCCGCCGCTGAGTCGGTGTCGAGGTCGCGTGGATACGCGTCGAGGTCGCCCTGGTCCGAGAACTGCGGTGAATTGACGAACAGGCTCGCGACGAGGACGTCGCACGCCGGACGCGCGGCGGCGAACAGCGCCGTGTGCCCGGCGTGGAGCCCTCCCATCGTCGGTACGAGCCCGATCACCCCCCGCTCGCCGCGCAGCGTCTCGCGAACCTCGTCGATCCGTGTCGCGGACTTCATGGGCGCGTGGCCTCCGCGAGCGCGGCGTACAAGGGCTCGAGGCCTGGCTCGTCGGCGCGGATCGCCGCGAGGTGCCGTTCGACCGTCTCGGTGTCGCCGCGCGCGATCGGGCCGGTGAGCTCGAAGTCGTTCGCAATCGTGCGCTCCATCAGCGGGACGAGTGCTTCCGGCGGCGCTCCCGCGTCGGCCAGCAGCTGCGCTGCTCCGCGGTGCAGGGTGACCAGGAAGTTCGACGCCATCGCGGCCCCCGCGTGGTAGAGCGCGCGGCGATCGTCGGCCAGCACGAACGGCCGTAGACCAAGCGTCGTCGCAAGCGTCTGCGCGTGCGAGAGCGCTTCGGGCGTCTCGCCCGTGACGGCCGACCATGCGCCCTCGAGCTGCTCTGGCCCACGGCTGTGCGTCAGCGTCTGCAGCGGGTGGACGGAGAAGCGGCGCACGTGCGGCGCGAGCTCGGCGAGTGGCGTTGCGCCCGAGACGTGCGCCACCCACGGGCCGAGCGGGACGGTGCGCGCCACCTCTGCGATCGCCCGGTCGGGCACGCAGAGCAGCCGCAGCTCGCCGTCTTCGCCGACGCGAACGCCTCGCTCGCGCAGTCGCGCGGCGATCGTCGAGCCGGCGCGTCCGGCCCCGATGACGGTGACGCTGTCGAACATGGTCTGGCTCCAGCTCCGTGCGGATGCCGGGCAGCGGTCATGGTACCGCTCCGTCCGTCCGAGACGCCAAGATGCCGCTGCTAGGGTTGCTCCACGATGCCGATCTACGAGTACGTCTGCATGAGCTGTGAATCCCATTTCGAGGAGCTCGTCGGGATGTCGGAACCGGATCCGACCTGTCCCGACTGCGGCAACGCGAAGGTGGCGAAACAGTTCTCGACGTCCTTCGCGGCGCACGGCACCGCCGGACAGCCCAGCTTCGGCGGCGGCTGTTGCGGCGGCAGTTGTGGCTGCTGCTGACCTTTCGCTGATCGCCTACGGCGACGCGGTCGCCGGCTGCGAGCGCTGCGCCCTGGCCGCAGGAAGGACGCAGGTCGTCTTCGGCGCGGGCTCGCCCGAGGCCGATCTGATGTTCGTCGGCGAGGCGCCCGGCTTCCACGAGGACAAGCAGGGCGTGCCCTTCGTCGGGGCCGCCGGGCAGCTGCTTTCGAAGCTGCTCGCCGGGGTCGGCCTCGCACGCGAGGATGTCTATATAGGCAATGTCATAAAGTGCCGCCCCCCGGCAACAGGGACCCGCTGCCGGAGGAGATCCAGGCCTGCGAGGGACATCTGTTCAAGCAGATCGAGCTGATCGAGCCCAAGGTGGTGGCGACGCTCGGCAACTTCGCGACGAAGCTGCTCTCCGGGAAGCCGACCGGCATCACGCGCGTGCACGGCCAGGAGCAGGAGGTCACCCTGGGCGGTCGCACCGTGCTCCTCTACCCGCTCTTCCACCCGGCGGCTGCCCTCTACACGCCGCGGATGCTGGAGGTGCTCGAGGCGGACTTCGAGCGGCTTCCGAGCCTGCTCGGACGCGGGCACGAGCCTTCCGTCTTCGAGCCGGAACCGGCGGCGGAGGCGCAGCCGGTGCAGCTCGGCCTTTTCTAGGGCAGGCACCATTCCGACGTGGACGCGGTGACCAGCTCGCCGGAGGAGACGGCTTCGCTCGCCGCCGAGCTCGCGGCACGGCTCGAAGCCGGCGACGTGGTCACCGTCTCGGGCGACCTCGGAGCGGGGAAGACCACCTTCGTTCGTGGCGCCGCGCGCGCGCTCGGCGTCACCGAGCCCGTCGCGAGCCCCACGTTCACTCTCGGCCATCGCTACGCCGCCGAGCCCCCGGTCGCGCACCTCGACCTCTACCGCGTCACCGGCCTGTCGGCCGAGGAGTGGGGCGACCTCGAGCCCTACTTCGACGCCGCCGTCGTGTTCGTCGAGTGGCCGGAGCACGCAGGGGACTGGCTGCCCGCACCGCGTGCTGTCGTTACGCTCGGTCACGTCGACAGGTCACACCGAAGCATCAGCATCGTGGAGCGATGACGATCCTCGCGTTCGACACCGCGACCTCGTTCGGAGCGGTCTGTGCCGTCATGCCTGCGGGGGAACGCCGTGCGACGCCACGCGCGGGAGACCTGCTCGAGCTCGTCGACGAGCTCGTCGACGACCCGGCCAAGCTCGAGGGGATCGTCGTCGGCCGCGGGCCCGGGAGCTTCACGAGCATTCGCATCGGGCTGGCCATCGCAAGGTCGCTCTCGTTCGCCCTGCAGGTCCCGGTCGCCGGCGTCTCGACGCTCGACGCGTTCTCCGGCGGCGTCGCAGTGATCGATGCCCGGCGCGGCGAGGTCTTCACCGCGGGGCCGCGAGTCTCCGCGCCGGAGGAGCTCACGGTCGACGGCCTCGAGCTCCTCGGTGACGGCGCGATCCGGTACCGGGCGCACTTCGAGGCGCGGGGCGCGCGAGTCCCGTCCGACGACGATCCGCGTCACCGGCCCGACCCGGTGCTCCTGGCGGCGCGGGCCGGGGCGTTCGGCAGCGCCGAGCTGGTCGAGCCGCTCTACGTCCGTGAGCCCGATGCGAAGGTGGCCGTGTGACCGCCGTGATGATCGACATCCGGCGCCTCGATCTCGCCGACCTCGACGCGATCGACGACATCGAGCAGCGCGCGTATCCGACGCCGTGGTCGCGGGCGATGTTCGCATCGGAGCTCGCGAAGCCGACATCGATCTGCCTCGGCGCATTCGAGGGCGACGAGCTCGTCGGCTACATCGTCAACTCGCGCTACGTCGACGCATGGCACGTGATGAACGTCGCGGTCGACCCGGATCGTCGTCGGCGCGGAGTCGCGACGCAGCTTCTCGAGCATCTCTTCGACCTCACGCAGGGCGACGAGCGTCGTGGCTACACGCTCGAGGTGCGTATCTCGAACGATCCGGCGATTCGCCTCTACGAGCGGCTCGGCTTCGAGCCGCGCGGCTTGCGCCGTGGCTACTACACCGACAATCGCGAGGATGCATTGATCATGTGGCGGGACTCCGGGACGCGACGACCCGCCGACTCCGGCGCAACGTGATCCTCGGGATCGAGACGTCGTGCGACGAGACCGCGGCCGCGCTCGTGACCACGGACGGACAGATCGTCGCCAGCGTCGTCGCCTCGCAGGCCGATCTCCATGCGCGCTTCGGTGGCGTGGTGCCCGAGGTCGCGAGCCGCCGCCACCTCGAGCTCGTCGTGCCCGTTGTCTCGGAAACGCTGGCCGGGGCAGGCGCATCGACCGCCGACGTCGAAACCGTCGCAGTGACGACGCATCCCGGCCTGATCGGAGCGCTGCTGGTCGGTGTCGCGGCAGCGAAGTCGCTCGCGTGGTCGCGCCGGCTCCCGCTCGCGCCCGTCGACCATCTGCACGGTCACGTCGCGTCGCTCTATCTGAGGCCGCTCGACCTCGAGCCGCCGTTCGTCTGCCTGCTGGCGAGCGGAGGCCACACGATGCTGCTCGACGTCACCGACCGCGCAGGCTACGGCGTCCTCGGAACGACGCTCGACGATGCCGCCGGCGAGGCGTTCGACAAGGGTGCTCGGCTTCTCGGGCTTGGCTACCCGGGCGGCCCGGCGCTGGACGCGCTCGCGCAGCAAGGCGACCCAGCCGCCTTCGACTTCCCGGTGGCGCGGGTCCCGGGTCTCGACTTCTCGTTCTCCGGCGTCAAGACGGCGCTGCTCTACACCGTGCGCGACCTCGAGCCGGACGAGCTCGAAGCGCGCCGCGCGGACCTCGCGGCCGGCTATCAGCGCGCGATCGTCTCCGCGCTCGTCGAACGCGTGCGCGCGACGGGCGCCGAACGGGTCGCCGTGGTCGGCGGCGTCGCTGCGAACTAGCGCCCTTCGCGCGGCGCTCGCCGACGCTGCGCTCGCGCCGCTTGCGCTCTGCACCGACAACGCGGCGATGATCGCGTCGGCTGCACGCTACGTCCGAGCCGTCCCGTATCCCGACTACCTTTCTCTCGATGCACAGGCTTCCGCGTAGCGTTGCCGTGGTCCTGGTGCTCGTGGCCGCCGCAGCCGTCGGGGTGCTCGTGCGCGCGGTCTCCGCCGGAGGCCAGGCGAGCACATCTCTCGCCGCGCCCCCGAGCTGGCTCGGGCTTGTCGGTGGCCCCCGCGCCGCGACCGCCGGGGGCCAGCGGATGATCGTCGTGCTGAAAACCCCGTCGGTCGCGCAGCGCCTGGCCAAGGTGCGGTATGCGACGGAGAGCCAGGAGCGCTCATGGAGCACGCAGGCGATCGCCGCGCAGAAGGAGGTGCTGCTTTCGCTCGCTGCCCACGGGCTCCAGGTGCGGCCCGACTTCAGCTACTCCCGTGTCCTCGACGGCTTCTCGGCCACGCTCGATCCCGCGGGCCGTCCCGCTGCTCGAGAACGACTCCGAGGTGAGCGGCGTCTATCCCGTTCGCGCCGCGTTCCCCGCCTCGACCTCGAGCTCCGTCCTTTCGTCGCACGACTTCTCGGAGCTGAGCGGACAGCCGGAAGCGGAACTGCCCGGCTTCGACGGTCGCGGCGTCACGATCGCGCTGCTGGATACGGGGGTCGACCTGAACCAGCCCTATCTGAGGGGTCGCCTGCTGCCCGGCTACGACATCGTCGACGGCGGAACCGACGCTGCGGCGCGCGCGAACCCACGGGACCCGGCCGAGGTCGAGAGTCACGGGACCGAGCTCGCCGGGATCCTGGCCGGCAGCGACGGCCCCGGCGGGATTCACGGTGTCGCTCCGGCCGCGACGATCCTGCCCATCCGCATCGCCGGCTGGCAGCCGGCGAGCAACGGCCGAGATCTCGTCTACAGCCGCACCGACCAGCTGATCGCGGGCCTCGAGCGCGCGGTCGATCCGAACGGCGACGGTGACTGCCACGACGCTGTTCGCGTCGCGCTGCTGGGGGTCGCCGAGCCGTACGCCGCGTTCACGGACGGGCCCGAGGCGGACGCGGTCGCCGGCGCGCTGGCGCTCAACACCGTGGTGGTCGCTCCGGCCGGCAACGACGGCGTCGCCGGGCCGAACTTCGGTTCGGTTGCTGGCCCGGCGGGCGCACCCGGCGCGCTCGCCGTCGCTGCGACCGACACGCGTGAGCAGGTTCCCGAGGCGCGCGTCGTGCTGCGGCGCGGTCTCGACGTGATCTTCGACCAGGACGTCCCGCTGCTCGGGGTCGAGGGCCCGTCGCACTCGCTCACGGTCAGCCCGGCGCCGCCCGCGGCCGTCGGTGTGTCCGCGTTCGACAAGAAGGGCTTCAGCCGTGTCGCGGGGAAGGCGATCGTCGAGCCTGCCGGCAGCAGCCCCGAGACGCAGGCCGCCGCCGCGTCGAACGCAGGCGCCGCCGCGCTCGTCCTGTACGGCGACTCGCTCCCGGCCGGCTCGCTCCGTCTTTCGGGCCGGCAGGAGGCTCCGGTCGTGGTCGTCCCGACCGGGCCGGCGCTCGAGCTCCTCGCTGCGCAACGTGCCGGGCTGAACGTCGGGATCGCGATCGGCCCGGCGCACCGCGAGACGAACGGCGGCAGGGGTGAAGTGGCCGACTTTTCGTCGCGTGGGCTCGCATTCGACGGCAGCGTCAAGCCGGACGTCGCCGCTCCGGGCGTGTCGATCGCGACCTCGGAGCCAGGCTCGGCACCCGACGGCACGCCCATCTACGGGACCGTGAACGGGACGAGTGCGGCCGCGGCGACCGTCGCCGGAGGCGCCGCCGTGCTCGCGCAGATGCGGCCCGCCCTCGACGGCCCCTCGCTCGAGAGCCTGCTGGTCGGCTATGCCCAGCCGGGAGGGGCGTCGGCGACCGAGGCAGGCGCAGGAACGTTCCGCCTCGGCGCCTCGGCCGTCGGCGAGATTGCAGCCCAGCCGACGACGCTCTCCTTCGGGATCTGGGGCGGTCCGAAGTGGCACGGGACGCGAACGGTTGTCGTGCGAAACGTCTCGTCCAGACGGCTCGAGCTCTCGATCAGCGCGCTCAGCAATGTCGACCCCGAGGCGCTCGGCTTCAAGGTGACGCCGGACCGGCTCTCCCTCGGCATCGGAGCCGCGGCCGGCATCGAGATCCGGATCGTGGCGCCGGCCGCCCCCGGCCCCCGGACCGTCACCGGCGTGATCAGGATCGCTGCCGACGGCAGTGAGACGCTTCGCATTCCGTGGGCGCTCGGCTTCCAGAAGCCTCCGACGAACCTGATCGCCCACGTGTCGTTGAGCTCGGCGGCGTTCAAGCAGTCCGACACGCAGCCCGCCGTCCTGACCGTGCAGGCGGGGAATCTCGTCAAGCAACACGATGCGATCGAGGTGCAGCCGGTCGAGCGTCTCGACGTCCTTCTCTACACCGCGAGTGGCAACTACATCGGGCTTCTGACACGGCTCCGAGACGTGCTTCCCGGGTCGTATAGCTTCGGCATCACCGGACGCGGTCCGACGAGCGCGCCGCTTGCACCGGGGGCGTACGAGCTGCGCCTCGCCGCCTGGCCGACGCTGCCGAACGACGCGACGCCGAGCCGAGCGACGGTGCGGTTCCGGATCCTGCCCTGACGCGCGTCACGCTGTACCACGCTCGAGGATGTCACCTCTGCGAGCGCGCGCGCGAGCTTGTCGTGCGGGTGCGGGACGACCTGCGCTTCGACCTCGACGAGGTCGATATCGATGGTGACGCGGAGCTCGAGGCGCGCTATCGCGAATGGCTGCCCGTCGTGGAGATCGACGGGGAGCGTGCATTCGTCTACCACGTCGACGAAGGCGCGTTCAGGCGGAAGCTGGGGAAGTAGCTCCGCGCAGGAACGCGTACTGCTCGGCGCGCGATCGGCGGCTGGCTTCGGTGTCGAACGCAAGGAACCCGTGCACAGCCTCCGGCCAGAGTGTCATCCGCGTCTCGTTGCCGGCTGTCCGCCAGCGCGCCTCCATGAAGAGCGAGTCGTCGAGTAGCGGATCGAGGGTCCCGCAGGTGAAGAGCGCAGGCGGCATCTCGCGCAGATCTCCGTACAGCGGAGAGACGTCCGGGTCGCGCCGCTCGAGCTCCGTCGCCTCCGGGATGTAGTTCGCGACGAACCACTCCATCATCGGATCCGAGAGGACGAGCTCGCGACCACCCCAGAGAAAGCGGCTCGGCGTCCCCGTCAGGTCGAACGGGCCGAAGGCGAGGTTGGCCGCCTGAAACGCGTCGCGGGGCGCGATGCCGCAACGGTCGCGGAGACGGAGCAGCGTCACGACTGCCAGGTGCGCCCCCGCCGACTCGCCGCCGATCGCGCGCCGTCCTTCGAAACGCTCGAGCAGCCAGCGCGCCGCGTCCTCGCAATCGTCCGGCGCCGCCGGATACGGATGCTCCGGCGCGAGGCGGTAGTCGACGCTCACCATCACGAGCCCGGTCGCGTCCGCACCGGCCTTGAGCGCGGAATCCTGCAGATCGGCCGCACCGAGCGTCCAGCCGCCGCCGTGGAGGTGGAGGTACGCGCCTCGCGCCTCGCCCTCGGGCTCGACCACACGCAATGCGATCTCGCCGGCGCGACCCGCGATCCGCTCCCAGCGCGCCGCGGGGAGGTAGACCGGCGCGGGAAAGATGCCGCCGTCGGCGCGGCGCGCCTGCCGCGTGGTCTCCGCGGGGAGCGTATGCACCGGCGGCAGGCCCTCGAGGAGCTGCTCCAGGCCGGCGTTGAACGCTCGCGTCTCCGCGAGCACCTCCTCGTCCGTCACGCGACGTGCTGGAAGCGAACGGCCGCACGTTCTCGGCGCCGCTGGGCTTCGATCTCGCGATCCCTCGGCGGGGCAGAGGTGACGAGGTCGGCAAGCAGTTGTTGCGTCGTCGCGGCAACCGAATCGATTGCGCGCGCAAACGCCTGCTCGTTCGCACGTGACGGCTTCTGCATCCCGCTCACCTTCCGGACGTACTGCTCTGCGGCCGCACGAACCTCGTCGGGCGTCGTCGGCGGCTCGAAGTTGTACAGGCTTCTGATGTTTCGGCACATAGCGCCAGTCTATGGACGCGAGACACCCGCAGGCGGCCCGCGCGCGACAACTGTCGGGCCGGTTGGATCCTTTGGGCACAATGCGCGCGAATGCTTCATGCGGCTCCCAACGGCGGTGGCGCGCCCGATCGCCTCACGGTCGGCGTCGCGGCGAGGCTCTCCCGATACCTGCAGGTCCTCACGCAGGCGAAGAAGATGGGCAAGGACCGGATCTCCTCGCAGGAGATCGCGGACTATACGAACATCAACGCGACGCAGATCCGTCGTGACCTGTCGAACTTCGGAAAGTTCGGCAAGCGCGGTGTCGGTTACTCGATCGAGTCGCTGCTGTCCGAGATTCGCAAGATTCTTCGCACACAGGGGCAGCACAACATTGCGCTCGTCGGCGCGGGGCGCCTCGGCCAGGCGATCGCGAGCTCGCCGATCTTCGCCGAGCACGGCATCAACATCGCCGCCGTCTTCGACACCGATCCCGCCAAGCTGGGGCACGACCTCGGCGCCTCGCCCGTCGAGGATGAGCGCCGGCTCAAGGACGTCGTCCGCGAGAAGAACATCGTCGTCGGGGTGCTCGCCGTTCCTGCTCTGGCGGCGCAGAAGGTTGCCGACGACCTGGTCGACGCGGGCGTCCGGATCATCTTCAACTACTCGGAGGCGCTGCTCGACGTTCCGGGCGATGTGACGGTCCATACGTCCAACCCGGCGGTCGACCTCCTTCACGCGCTCTACTTCCACCTGACGTAAGGCGCGAGCCAGTGCGCGTCTCGCTCTGGCACGGCTACCTGCTCGGCGGGACCGGTTCGAACGTCTACACGCGCGCGCTGGCGCGTGAGTGGAGCAGAGCCGGTCACGAGGTGACGGTCGTCTGCCAGGAGCGCGCCGCCGGGCAATACGACCTCGGCGGGGCGCGCGTGATCGTGCCCGAGCTGCCGGACCGGCTGCTGCCGGTGTTCGTGATCGACCGCTACCCGGGCCTCGAGCCACGCCTGCTCCAGGACCTGACGCCGGCCGAGCGGGCCAACTTCGTCGCCGCGAACGCGGAAGTGGTACGCGGGCTTCCCGCCGATCTCGTGTTCGCCAACCACGTGCTCCTCGGCGGGCCTGTCGGCGACGCGGCCGGATTGCCTTTCCGGGTAAAGGCGCACGGCTCCGAGCTCGAGTACTCGATGCGTGGGCGCCCGGAGCTCGAGCGCTGGGGAGGCGAGACGTTGGCCGCGGCCGACGCGACGTTCGTCGGCTCCGAGCACATCCGAGCAGTGCTCGGGGAGGTCGTCGGTCAGGTCGAACGCGTGCACACCGTTCCGCCGGGCGTCGACGTCGAGCTGTTCACGCCGCAGGACCGCGCCGCCGCGCTCGCACAGTTGATCGCGGAGGCGGAGGCCGATCCCCCGAACCCGGGCAACGCGAACGAGCGCCTCCCGGACGACGGCAACGCGCCGCGGCTGCGGGCATTCCTCTCCGGCGACGAGCCGACGATCGTGTACTTCGGGAAGCTGATCGAGCAGAAGGGCGTACAGCTGCTGCTCGCCGCCATGCAGGAGATCGACGCACGACTCGTCGTCGTCGGGTTCGGGCCCTACCGGCCGGTTCTCGAGGCCCTGGCCCCGCGGCGGACGCTCTTCACGGGCCCGCTCGAGCACCGGCACCTCGTTCACCTGCTTCCGCTCGCCGATGCCACCGTCGTCCCGTCGGTCTTTCCGGAAGCGTTCGGCATGGTCGCGGCCGAGGCAGCCGCAGCCGGCTCGCCGCCGCTCGTTGCGCGGCACTCCGGGCTGGCCGAGGTCGCAGCAGGGCTCGAGCAGGGCTATCCCGAGCGGTTCCGCCACCTCGCGTCGTTCGAGCCCGGCAGCGTGACCGACCTGGCGCGCAAGCTCGCCGAGCTCGTCGCCCTGCCGCCGGGCGAGCGCGAGGCGCTCGGGTCGGCCGCCCGGGCTGTCGTGCTCGAGCGGTGGTCGTGGGGAAGCGTCGCGGCGAGACTCCTCGCCCCCGTCTAGACGGCACCACCATCTAGGCTTCGCGCGCGATGGGCGAGGAACAGCGGGTCTCCTGGCAGGAGCTGCTCCGGCAGGCGCACGAGTCGTTCGAGGGCGGGACCGATTTGACGGTCGCTGTCGAAGAGGAGTTCGCGCTGCTCGATCCGGAGACGCTCGAGCTGACGAACCGCTTCGAAGAGGTCTACGGATCCGCGCTCGCCGTTCCGGAGCTCGCGCCACACGTGGTCGGCGAGCTGATCGCGTCGGAGATCGAGGTTCGAACAGGGCGCTGCGAGAACTTCACGCAGGCTGCCGCAGCCATGCAAGAACGACGTTCGCAGCTCCACGCGGTTGCACGCGAGCGCGGAGTTGCCCTCGGTAGCACCGGCACGCATCCGTGGAGTCGATGGCAGGACCAGCGCATCATCGACACGCCTCACTACCGCCGCAACGACGAGCTGCTGCGCTACGTCGTCTGGCGGAACAACAGCTTCGGCCTGCACGTGCACGTCGGGATCGCCGGTGCGGACCGGGCCGTGGCGGTGCACGACGGGCTCCGCAACTTCCTCCCCGAGCTGCTGGCACTGTCCGTGAGCTCGCCGTTCATCGAAGGCGTCAACTCGGGATTGCACTCGGCGCGCACGGAGATCTTCACCCGGATGTTCCCTCGCTGCGGAATCCCCGATGCCTACGGGAGCTGGCGCGGGTTCTCCGACTACGTGGCGTTCCTCTATCGGACCGGTTCGATCACGGAGAACACACAGATCTGGTGGAGCGTTCGCCCGCACCTGACCTATCCCACCATCGAGCTGCGTATCTGCGATGCGCAGCCGGACCTCGCAGAGTCGCAAGGGGTGGCGGCGCTCTGTCACGCGCTCGCCGCTCGCTGCGCCCGCGCCCACGACGAGGGCGAGCCGCTTCCGAATCACTCGAACCGGATGCTCGAAGAGAACCTCTGGCGCGCGATTCGCTACGGCCTCTCGGGAGAGCTGCTCGACTTCGACCGCGGCGAGCCGATACCGGCAAGGGCACGCCTCGAGGCGCTCGTCGACTGGGTCCAGCCGGTCGCCGACGAGATCGGCGCGGCGCCGTATCTCGCGGTCCCGGCGCAAACCGCGTCCGACCGCCAGATCGCGCAGGCGGAGGAGGGCCTCACGCTCGAAGAGATCTTCGCCGGGCAAGTGCGGGCGGGTGACCCGGTTGAAGGCTGAAGGGCCGCCGGACGACTTCAGCGAGCAGCTCGCCGCGCTCGACCTCGGGCTGCTGCTTGCGTCGACAGCGTCGACGATCGCGAGCCTGGCCTACACGAAGCTCGAGCGCGACGATCTGGCCCAGGCGAAGCTCGGGATCGACGCCTTGGCGGCCCTGGTTCCGCTGCTCGAGGCCGATGCCAGGCGAGATCTGACCGCGGCGCTCGCGAACCTGCAAATCGCCTATTCGGCGCGGGTTTCGGCAGGCTCCGGCGGCTCGGCCAGCGGTCCTTTGTGATACATAACTGCCCGCGCCGAAGCCCTTCGGCGCTTGACTTTGTGAGGGAGCTCTAAACGATGGATTGGTTCATGCAGCACGCGGTGCTTGTCGGCTTCATCGGGGCCGCCATCGCCGTTTTGTACGGCATCTACCTGACCTACTGGATCCTCAAGCAGCCGGCCGGCAACGAGCGGATGCGCGAGATCGCGGCGGCCATCCAGGAGGGCGCAGCCGCGTACCTGAAGAAGCAGTACACGACGATCGCCGTGGTCGCGATCGTGCCGTTCATCCTCCTCGGCGTCTACGACAAGCTGGGCTGGGGAACGGCGTTCGGCTTCCTGATCGGCGCGACGCTTTCGGCCGCCGCCGGTTTCATCGGGATGAACGTCGCCGTTCGCTCGAACGTGCGCACCGCCGAGGCGGCGCGCCACGGTCTGAAGCCGGCGCTCAATGTCGCGTTCCGCGCCGGGTCCGTGACCGGGCTGCTGGTCGTCGGGCTCGGGCTCTTCGGCGTCACCGGTTACTACTGGTTCCTCACGGACGTGCTGAACCACACGCCCACGTCGGCGATCAAGGACCTCGTCGGGCTCGCGTTCGGCGGCTCCCTCATCTCCGTCTTCGCCCGGCTCGGCGGCGGCATCTTCACGAAGGCCGCAGACGTCGGAGCAGACCTCGTCGGCAAGATCGAAGCCGGTATCCCGGAGGACGACCCGCGCAACGCCGCGGTGATCGCCGACAACGTCGGTGACAACGTCGGCGACTGCGCCGGCATGGCGGCCGACCTCTTCGAGACGTACGCCGTCACGGCCGTCGCGGTGATGTTGCTCGGCACCGCATTCCCCGAGGCGAAGCTCTATCTGTTCCCGCTCGCGATCGGGGGTGTGTCGGCCGTCTCGTCGGTGATCGGCACGTTCTTCGCACGCGTCGGAAAGGGCGAGAACGCCGTCATCAACGCGTTGTACAAGGCGGTGCTCGTCGCAACGCTGCTGTCGGCGCTCGGATTCATCCCGATCACGATGGCGTTCGACACCGGCAAGTACGACTTCACCGATCTCTACGTCTCGGCGATCGTCGGCCTGGTCGTCACGTTCCTGCTGGTTGCGATCACGGAGTACTACACGGGCACGCGGTGGAACCCGGTCAAGATGATCGCGCGCGCATCGCAGACCGGGCATGCGACCAACATCATCGAAGGTCTCGCCGTCGGCATGCAGGCGACCGCTTTGCCGGTGATCGTGCTCGTCGCAGGCATCCTCGTCGCAAACCACTTCGCCGGCCTCTTCGGCATCGGTGTCGCCGTGATGGCCCAGCTCTCGATGACGGGCCTGATCGTCGCTCTCGACGCTTACGGCCCCGTGACCGACAACGCGGGTGGTATCGCCGAGATGGCCGACCTGCCCGAAGGCGTGCGTGCGATCACCGATCCGCTCGACGCCGTCGGCAACACCACGAAGGCGGTGACCAAGGGCTACGCGATCGGCTCGGCTGCACTCGCCGCCCTCGTGCTCTTCGACTCGTACACCACCGGGCTCGCCAAGCAGGGGCTGCCGACGATCTTCACGCTCTCCGATCCCTGGGTCATCGCCGGGCTGTTCATCGGCGGCCTGATGCCGTTTCTCTTCGCGTCGCTCGCCATGCAGGCGGTCGGACGGGTCGGCGGCGAGGTCGTCCAGGAGGTCCGCCGCCAGTTCCGCGAGCACCCGGGGATCATGGAGGGCACCGAGCGGCCCGACTACAGCCGCGCCGTCGGCATCGTCACCGGCCTCGGCGATCAGGTCGATGCTGGCTCCGGCACTGGTCCCGATCGCGGTCCCGATCATCGTCGGCATCATCAGCGTGCGCATGCTCGGCGGCCTGTTGATCGGGACGATCGTCACCGGTCTCTTCCTCGCGATCTCGATGACCTCCGGTGGTGGCGCCTGGGACAACGCGAAGAAGCTGATCGAGGACGGTGCCTTCGGCGGGAAGAACTCGGAGGCGCATGCCGCGGCGGTCACGGGCGACACCGTCGGCGACCCCTACAAGGACACCGCCGGGCCCGCGATCAACCCGATGATCAAGATCGCGAACATCGTCGCGATCCTGATCATCCCGCTGCTCATCTCGATTCACGGTTAACAGACGGGGGAAACCATGTTTCCCCCGTGTGCCCCTTTCTTCTTCGCAGCGACGCGGACTCGCGCCTGGCCTCCCGCCGGGCGGAGCCCGGCTCCGGCCGCGGATCGTGACCTGCACTCGGCGAGGCGAGAAAACAAGCAAAGGCGTTAACAGCCCAAAACGCCCGCGGCAGGACCTTGCCCGCCGCGCGGCGTAGCCTTCTCGGGTGCCTGCGACCGATCAGCGGCTGCTCCATCTTTCGCTCGTCCTCGGGAGCGACCTCGTCGGTCGCGCCGGCGCGCGTCTCGGCCGCGTCGACGACCTGCTCGTCCGTCTGGGCGCCGACGACTACCCGCCGGTGACCGCGGTGCTCGCGCGTGTGGCCGGGCACGCCGTTGTCGTTCCCGGCGACGCGGTCGCCGAGCTCGACCACGGCCGCGTCACGCTCGCCACCGACCGCCTCGACCTGCGCCCGTTCGAGCGCCGGCCGGACGAGGTGTTGCTGCGCGAGGACGTCCTCGACCGTCAGCTGATCGACGTCGACGGGGCCCGCCTCCGGCGCGCGAACGACATCGAGCTCGCCCGCAGCGACGGCTGGTGGCGCGTCGTGGGCGTGGACGTCGGGCCGCGCGGAATCCTGCGCCGCGTCTTCCCGCGCCGGTTCGCGCGCCACGTCGGCGACAGCGTCGTGATCGACTGGGTCCAGCTCGAGCCGTTCACCGGGCACGTCCCGACCGTCCGGCTGCGCGCGCCGCACCCGAAGCTCGCGCGTCTGCACCCGGCCCAGCTCGCCGACCTCGTCGAGGCAGCCGGCCACCAGGAGGGCGAGGAGATCATCGCCGCGGTGCACGACGACCCCGAGCTCGAGGCCGACGTGTTCGAAGAGCTCGAGGGCGCGCATCAACGGGAGTTCCTCGAGGAGCGTGACGATTCGGAGATCGCGGCCGTGCTCGCGCGCATGGAGACGGACGACGCTGTCGATCTGCTGCTCCAGCTGGACGAGCCTCGTCGCGAACCGATCATCAACCTGTTCCCGGCCGTGCAGCAGCGGCGAGTGCGCGCGCTCCTCGGTCACGATCCTGCAACCGCGGGCGGCCTGATGAGCCCCGACTTCGTCTGCGTCTACGCGCAGTCCACCGTCGAGGAGGCGCTCGACCGGGTTCGGCAGTCCGCCGCCGCGGCGGAGACGCTCGAGCTCGTCTACGTCATGAACACCGCACGCCGCATTCACGGCGGCATCGCGCTCGCCGACCTCCTCCGAGCGGCCCCGGAGGCTCCGATCGGCGAGATCGCGCCGATCCCGCGGGTGGTGCGGCTGGATGCCGAGCTCGAGGAGGTCGCGCGGATGATGACCGACTTCGACCTCACCGTCGTCGGCGTCGTCGACGACGAGCAGCGCCTGCAGGGCGTGGTGACGGTCGACGACGTGCTGGAGCTGGTGCTGCCGCGCGGCTGGAGGCGAAACTTCACCCTGGGGGACGGATGACGTGCGGCGCATCTCGACCCCGTTTCGGGTGTTCTCGCGCCCGCGTCGACGGCTGTTCGTCGTTCTCGCGGTCCTCGGCCCCGGCCTGATCGCCGCCAACGCCGGCAACGACGCCGGCGGCATCGCGACGTACTCGTCCGTCGGCGCACGGTACGGCTACGCGCTGCTGTGGATGATGGTGGTGATCACGATCTCGCTCGTCGTCGTGCAGGAGATGGCGGCGCGCATGGGTGTCGTCACCGGCAAGGGCCTGGCCGATCTGATTCGCGAGGAGTACGGCATCCGCTGGGCGCTCTTCGCGACGGCCTGCGTGCTCGTCGCGAACCTCGGCATCTGCATCTCGGAGTTCGTCGGCATCGGCGCTGCGCTCGGGCTCGCGGGCGTCCCGACGTACGTGTCCGTCCCGATCGGCGCCGTCGCCGTGTGGCTGCTCCTCGTGCGCGGGACCTACAAGTTCGCGGAGCGGATCTTCGTGATCATGACGATCCCGTTCTTCGCCTACCCGATCGCGGCGATCCTCGCGCGCCCGAACTGGGGAGACGTCGGGCACGCCGATCGTCGTTCCGCAGGTCCAGACCTCCGCGCCATACCTCATTCTGTTCGTCGCGACCGCGGGCACGACGATCACGCCGTTCATGCAGCTCTACCTCCAGTCGGCGGTCGTCGAGCGCGGCCTCGGCCCGGACGACTTGAACAATGAGCGCGCCGAGGTGATCTCCGGCTCGATCTTCGCGAACGTGATCGCGAGCTTCATCATCATCGCGACGGCCGCGACCCTGTACTTCCACGGCCATCGCGAGGTGAACTCGGCTGCCGAGGCGGCGAAGGCGCTGGAGCCGGTCGCCGGTCGGTTCGCCGAGGTTCTGTTCGCGATCGGCCTGCTCGGCGCGAGCCTGCTGGCAGCGGCGATCCTGCCGGTCACCGCCGCCTACGTGATCTCCGAGACGTTCGGCTTCGAGCGGGGCATCTCACGCTCTCCACGCGAGGCGCCGGTGTTCGTGGGTGTCGTCACCGCACTCGTGGTGATCGGCGCGATCGTCGCGATGATCCCCGGTATCCCGGTGTTCAGCCTCCTCGTCGGCGTGCAGGCGGTGAACGGCCTGCTGCTTCCGGTCACGCTGTTCTTCGTCTGGCGCCTGTCCGCGAGCCCGGACGTGATGGGCAACTATCGGAACGGACGGATCTTCAGCGTGGTCGCCGGGCTGACCGTGATCGCGACGTCGGGCCTCTCGCTGCTCCTGCTCGCCGTCATCGTCACGGGCATCTGACGGCGCTACGGTTGCGCCGTGCGGCCTCGCTCTCTCCTCGGCGCGGCAACCCCGCTCGCCGGGACGATCGTCCTGCTCGCAGCCGCGACCGGCATCGTCTACGCGCTGCGTCCGGTTGCGCCGACGCTGAGCCTCGGCGTCGTCTACACGCCTGCGGTGATCATCGTGGCCGTCCTCTACGGCATGAGCTACGGGATCGGTGCGGCAATCGCCGCCATGCTCGCGTTCAACTTCTTCTTCCTCGCGCCCGTCCACACGCTGACGCTCGCCGACGGACGCAACTGGGCGGCGCTCGCCGTGTACGTCGTGAGCGCCGTGATCGCCAGCGAGCTCGCGACGCGCGCGCGCCGTCAGGCCGCCGAGGCGGGGCAACGCGAGCGCGAGGCGGCGCTGATCGCGGACACGGCGGCCGAGCTCTTGCGCCGCGACGCCGCCGTCGACGAAATCCGAGCCCGGGCGGAGATCGTGTTGCAGGACGCCGACGAGCGGGCACGGGCGCGGTACGACGCGGCGCTCGAGGCGCTGCTCGAAGTCGCCGAGGAGCGTCGCCGTTTCGAGCACCAGGCGCGGGAGGCCGAGGCGCTGCGGCAGTCGGACGCGATCAAGACGACGATCATCCACGCCGTCTCGCACGACTTCCGAACGCCGCTGGCGACGATGACGGCGGCGCTCGGAGGGCTCTCGAGCGACGAGGTCGAGCTGTCGAACGAGGACCGCGCGGAGTTGCTCGAGGTACTCGCCGGCGAGCTCGCTCGGCTGACGCGCCTCGTCGAGAACCTGCTCGATCTCTCCCGCCTGCAGGCGGACGCAGCGGTTCCTCATCTCGAGCTCTGGGACATCGGTGAGCTCGTGGCACTCGCGGTCGACGAGGTGGGGCGTGGCAGAGTCACCGTGAGTCTCGACGACGATCTGCCCGCCGCGCGTGTCGACGCCACGCAGGTCCAGCGCGTGCTGGTCAACCTGATCGAGAATGCGATCAAGTTCTCGCCCCCCGGAGGGGCGGTGGTGGTCTCGGCGCACGACGGTGGCGGCTCGGTGACGATCGACGTGGACGACCGGGGCGGCGGCATCCACGAGGACGACGCCGACGAGCTGCTCGAGCCGTTCGCGCGGGGCAGGGCGGTCGGGCACGGCGCAGGGCTCGGGCTCGCGATCGCACGCGGCTTCGCCGCCGCGAACGGCGGCTCGGTCTCGCTCTCCCCGCGCGCCGGCGGCGGGACGCGTGCCCGGCTCACGCTCCCGGCCGAGCGGCTGGGTGCGGGAGCGATGAGTTGAGCGCAGGCGCACGCGTCCTCGTCGTCGACGACGAACCGCAGTTTCTTCGCGCGCTGGCGACGAACCTCCGCGGTGCCGGTTACGACGTCGAGACGGTGACGACCGCGGGCGAGGCGATCACGGCTGCCGGTCTCAACTCACCCGACGCGGTCATCGTCGATCTCGTCCTCCCGGACGGGAGCGGCACGGACGTCTGCCGCGAGCTTCGTCAGTGGAGCGAGGCCCCGATCATCGTCATCTCAGCGGTGGGCGACGAGAACGAGAAGATCGCGGCGCTCGACGCCGGGGCCGACGACTACGTGACCAAGCCGTTCGCAATCGGCGAGCTGCTGGCGCGTCTGCGGGCCGCGCTGCGGCGGTCGACTGCTCCCAGTGAGCCCGTGATCTCGTTCGGAGACGTTCGTGTCGACCTCGAGAAGCAGTCCGTCGAGGTCGCCGGTCGGCACGTCCATCTGACGCCGCACGAGTTCGGGATCCTGCGCTTGCTCGCCACCAACCCCGGCAAGCTGCTCACCCACCGGACGATCCTGCGCGAGGTCTGGGGCCCCGCGTACGCCGACGAGTCGAACTACCTGCACGTCTACGTGTCGCAGCTGCGCCGGAAGATCGAGCCGGACCCCTCGTCGCCGCGCCATCTGCTCACCGAGCCCGGCGCCGGCTACCGCCTCGTCCTCACGACGTGACGCCACGAGGTGCGGCTTTGAGGTTTCCTTGAGGGGAAGCCGTCCGATCCTCAGCCGCGGTTGAGAAGCGGCGTCCTACCGTGGATGCGTGGTATCGCTCCGTGTCCTCCAACCCGTCCGCGAGCTCCAGAAGCGCCGTGCCCTCCAGGCCGAGCGCCGTGCCGCCGACGCGGAGCTGATCGCGTCCGTCCTGCCGTCGCCGCGCCTCGCATGGCGCGTCCACGAGCTCGTCGCACCCGAGTACCGGCTCGGCGTCTCTCGCGGCCTCACAGACGTGGTGCACGAGGCGGACGGAAGCCGGCTTCCCGGCGCCTCGCCGCTCAACCGGGCCGCTGTGCGATCGGCTCGCCCTCAGCTGCTCGCGCTCGCGAGCCGTCTCGCCGATCTCGACGTGCACGTGCTCCCGCGCGGCGTGCTGCTCGCCGACCGCCTCGTCACCGACTCGCACAGTCCGCTCTACGACCGGGCGCTGGCCGACCGGGCCAGGCGGGAAGCCGAACGGGCGCTGGCGGCGCTCGAGCGTCGAGCGACCACGTGACGACCGAGGCAGGCAGGCCGCGGCTTCGGCGGTTCGTGGTCGGCCGCGCGATGGCGTCCGACCAGATGGAGGAGACGCTGCTGCCCGAAGTGGCTGGCGCTCCCGATCTTCGCCTCCGACCCGCTGTCGTCGGTCGCATACGCGACCGAGGCCGCACTCGTCGTCCTCGTCGGCGCGTCGGCAGGCGCGGCTCATCTCGCCTTTCCGATCTCGCTGGGAATCGCCGCATTGCTCGCGATCGTCGTCGCCTCCTACCGTCAGACGGTCCTCGCGTACGAGACCTCGGGCGGCGCCTACATCGTCGCGAAGGAGAACCTCGGCCGTCTGCCGAGCCTGATCGCGGCCGCGGCGCTGCTCACCGACTACATCCTCACCGTCGCCGTGTCGGTGGCCGCCGGAGTGCTTGCGCTCACCTCGGCGGTCAGCAGCCTGCGAGGGCATGAGCTCGCGCTGTCGCTCGTGTGCGTGGTCCTGATCACGCTCGCAAACCTCAGAGGGGTCAAGGAAGCCGGGGTGCTGTTCGCGCTCCCCACCTATGCATTCGTGACCTCGATCTTCGTGCTGATCGGGACCGGCGTCACGCGCTGCGCCACCTCGGGCTGTCCTCAGGCTGTCGTCCCGCATCCCATCGCCGCCGGGACGGGTGCGGTCACGCTGTTCGTGGTCCTGCGCGCGTTCGCGTCCGGGTCGACGGCACTGACCGGGGTGGAGGCGATCGCGAACGGCGTGAACGCCTTCCGGCGGCCTCATGGTCGCAACGCGGCCGCAACTCTCGCGACCCTCGGCGTGATCGCGATCGTCATGTTCGTCGGCGTCTCGTGGCTGGCCGTGCACATGCACGCCCTCCCGGCGAACTCGGGGACGCCGTCGGTGCTGTCGCAGCTCGCCCGCGGCGTGTTCCCGGCCGGCTCATGGAGCGGCTTCATGTACTGGGCGGTGCAGATCCTGACGTTGGCGGTGCTCGTCCTCGCCGCCAACACCTCGTTCCAGGGCTTCCCCCGCCTCGCGGCGCTGCTCGCCCGCGACCGCTTCTTCGCCCGGCAGTTCACCAACCTCGGCGACCGCCTCGTCTTCTCGAACGGGATCCTCGTGCTCGCAGCGGCGGCCGCGACGCTGCTGGTCGTCTACAACGCCAGCGTCGACTCCCTGATCCATCTCTATGTGATCGGGGTGTTCAGCGCCTTCACCATCTCGCAGGCCGGGATGGTCCGCTACTGGCTGCGTACGCGCGACCCCGGCTGGCGCTACCGGGCGCTGCTGAACGGCGTCGGGTCGACGGCGACGGGGCTCGTCACGCTGATCGTGATCTGGACGAAATTCACGGAAGGCGCGTGGCTCGTGATCGTGGCAATCCCGCTCTTCGTGCTCGGGTTCGTCGGCATCAACCGCCACTACCGGCGCTTCAACCGGCGCCTGGCCGCGGGTGTCGGTGCGATCCGCGCGTCGGGGACGCCCACGAATCACGTTCTCCTGTGGGTCGAGTCGCTCGACGTCGCAACCGAAGGCGGCCTCTGGTATGCGCGGCAGATCGCCGACAACCACTCGATTCGCGCGCTGCTCACACCGGGCCGGCGAACCGATCCGGCGATCCGGCCGCGCTGGTTCGACTACGCGCCTGCCGGCCCGAAGCTCGAGCGGCTTGCGACCGACGAGGGACGGACGCAGGCGGTGCTCGAGGAGGTCTGGCGGCTTCCCCGGAGCGAGTCCGACTTCGTCACGGTCGTCGTCCCCGAGCAGTTCCGCGGCCCGTCGCTCTTGACGGCGGCCGCGCGAACCTCGTTCCGGCTCAAGTTACGGCTCCTCTCCCAGCCCGGGACGGTGATCGCCGACGTGCCGGTCGTGTCGAGGCGTACCGGGCCCGAGGGAGCGACGCCCAGCAAGCTCGCGGTACGCGTTCTCCTCTCCGACGTCCACGCCGGTTCTCTGCGCGCGCTCACGTACGCGGAGTCGCTCGGGATCGAGGACACGCGTGCCGTCTCGTTCGCCTTCGACAGCGAGGAGGCGAACAAGCTCGAGGATCGCTGGGGCCGGGCGGGCATGACGATGCCGCTCGACCTGAGCGACGCGCCCTACCGCGACGTCGGGACGCCGCTGCTCGCCTACATCCGTGAGCTAACCGCCGATCCCGAGACCGTGGTCAACGTCGTCATGCCGGAGATCGTCGTCCGCGGGTGGTCGCGGCTGCTGCACAACCAGCGGGCGATCTATGTGAAGCGGCTGCTCATCTTCGAGCCCCACGTGATCCTCTCGAGCGTGCCGTATCAACTCTTCCGATAGCGAAGGCCCTCGTTGAGGCGTGAGCCGGCGCGTGGCTCGGCAATCCGTCGATGACCGTTCCGTCTTCTCCATGAGGGTCGGAAGCCCGTCGCGGCCGAAGCCGGGCTCGGCCCGGCGAGAGGCCCAACCCACCGTCGAGGTGTAGCGCCAAGAAGAAGGGGGCCAACGGGGGAAACCTGGTTTCCCCCGTTTCCGTAGCATCGGCCCGTGCCTCGGCGGCGCCGACAGACGCATGGCCTCGAGCGGGTGCTGGGCGCACCGGCGCTGTTCGCAACCGCCTACGGGAACGTCGGCTCCTCGATCTACTACGCGCTCGGCCTGACTGCGGGCATCGCGCTCGGCCTCACCCCGGTCGTCTTCATCGTCAGCGGCGTGATCTTCGCAGCGACGGCTGCGACGTACGCGGAGGGCACGGTCCGCTATCCGGAGGCGGGTGGCTCGTCGAGCTTCGCCCGCCACGCGTTCAACGAGCTGGTCTCGTTCGGGGCCGCGTGGGCGCAGATGCTCAACTACGTGATCACCGTCGCAATCTCGGTGATCTTCGTCCCGCACTACCTCTCGATCTTCTGGGAGCCGTTGCGGACGAACCCCTGGGACATCATCGTCGGGATCGCCCTCACCTGGCTGCTGGTGGGAATCAACATCATCGGGATCAAGGAGGCGGCGGGCCTCAACATCCTGCTCGCCGTCATCGACTTCGCGACGCAGCTGCTGCTCGTCGGGCTCGGCTTCTTCCTCATCTTCAGCCCGCACGTGCTCGTGCACAACGTGCATCTGGGCATCGCCCCGACGTGGAGCAACTTCCTCCTCGCGATCCCGGTCGCGATGATCGCCTACACCGGGATCGAGACCGTCTCGAACCTCGCCGAGGAGGCGCGCGACCCCGTCCGCTCGATCCCACGCGCGATCTCGTGGGTGGCGATCGCCGTCTTCGCGATCTACTTCACGCTGCCGTTCATCGCACTCTCGGCGATGCCCGTCGTCCGTGTGGGCGGCGTTTACGTGACGAAGCTGGGGCTGCCGCCGCCTCACGGGTTCGAGAACGATCCGGTTCTCGGCCTGGTCGAGAACCTCGGCCTCCACGGCTTCACCCTGGCGACCGCGAAGGTCTACGTCGGCATCCTCGCGGCGACGATCCTCTTCATCGCCACGAACGCAGGCGTGATCGGTGCGTCGCGCATCACGTACGCGATGTCGAGCCACCGTCAGCTTCCGGAGATGTTCCGGCGGCTGCACCCGCGGCTGAAGACACCTTGGCTCGCGCTGCTCGTGTTCGGAGCGATCGGGCCGACGATCTTCCTGCTCGCCGGGAAAGTCGGCTTCCTCGGACGGATGTACGCGTTCGGCGCAATGCTGTCGTTCACGATCGCGCACGCCTCGGTGATCGCGTTGCGTATCAAAGACCGCAAGGGGGAAAGCCAGTGGCGGGCGGGGCCCAACCTCACGATCGGCGGGATCTCGTGGCCGCTCTTCGCGATCTTCGGCGGCCTCGGGACCGGGATCGCGTGGCTGGTCGTGGTGATCCAGGATCCGGCGACGCGCTACGCGGGCTTCGCCTGGCTGGCGGTCGGTTTCATCTTCTACCCGCTGTACCGCCGTCATGCCCATCTGCCGTTGACCGTGACGGCGCGCGCGCCGTTGCCGCTCGGGCCGGCCCTCGCGCTCGAGTACCGGTCGATTCTCGTGCCGATCGTGACCGGGCCGGAGTCGCACGAGGCCGTCGAGGTCGCGGCGCGCCTCGCGACGGAGCGCGCCGGCCGGATCGTCCTGCTGCGCGTGATCGTCGTCCCGCTCGAGCTGCCGCTGGACGCCGACCTCGCATCCGAGCTGGACGAGGCGAATCGTGTGTTGGACGAGGCGCGGGCGATCGCCGCGCAATACGGCGTTCGCGTCGTCGAGCGCGTGGTCCGTGCACGCCACGCCGGACGCGCGATCGTCGACGAAGCCGAGCGTCGCGTATCCGAGATCATCGTCCTCGGCGCTCCGCGCGGGCAGCACCGGGCGATCTTCGGCCACACGGTCGACTACGTCCTCAAGCACGCGCCGTGCCGCGTGATGGTCGCTGCCGGACGGAAGGCCGCCTGATGCACCGGAACGCGGTGCAGCTGCTCGGCGTCGTCATGATCGGGCTCGGCGTGACGATGGTCGGGATCACCGTGGCGCGAGGTGGTGGGGTCGGGATCCTCCTCGGCGCGTTGTTCATCGCCGCCGGCGCCGGACGTCTCTACATCCTCCGGCGGAAAACGTAGGCAATGGCACGCAAGCTCCCCGGCTTCACCCGCGAGCTCGATGCGCGGGCGCTCTTCTCGGTCGCTTACGGCGAGGTTGCTTCGTCGATCTACTTCGCGCTCGGCGTCATCGCCGCATATGCGCTCGGCTTGACGCCGATCGTCCTGCTGGGCGTCGGGGTGCTGTTCCTCGTCGTCTCGCTCTCGTATGCAGAGGGGACCGCGGCCCTTCCCGAGACGGGCGGCGCGGCGACGTTCGTTCGGCGCGCGTCGAACGACCTCGCAGGGTTCATTACAGGATGGGCGCTGTTCCTCGACTACCTGATCGTGATCGCACTCTCGGCGCTTTTTCTCCCGCACTACCTGGCGGGTGCGCTTCACATCGGCGCGCTCGGTCGCAATCCGTGGGACGTGATCGTGGCGGTCGTGGTGATCTGCGGCGTGGCGGTCATCCGACTCGTACGGCGGCCGTCCCTGTACGGCGTCGGGATCGTCGTCCCGGCACTCGACCTGCTCACGCAGCTCCTGCTGGTCGTCCTCGGGTTCGCGCTCGTCGTCTCGCCGCACGCACTGACCCAGGGGACGTCGATCGGGACCGATCCGTCCTGGCACGCGATCGCCTTCTCGATCCCGCTGGCGATGCTGGCGTTCACCGGTCTCGAGACCGTCGCGAACCTCGCCGAGGAGGCGCGCAGCCCCGGCGTCGACCTTCCCCGCTCGGTATTCGGCGGGCTCGCCACGGTGATCACGCTGTACGTCGCGATCGCAGTCGTGGCGGTGTCGGCGTTTCCAGGCCCGAACACGGCGCTCGGTACGACCTGGGAGCACGCTCCGCTGCTCGGTGTGGCCGACCGCATCGGGACGGAGCTGCCGTCGGGGCTCGGCGAAGCGCTGCGGTTCTACGTCGGCATCACGGGGGCCCTGATCCTGCTCACCGCGGTCGTCACCTCGATCTCCGGCTTCTCGAGGCTCGCCTTCTCCCTCGGGGAGCACGGCCAGCTTCCGAGCGGCTTCGGTCGCCTGAGCCGTCGTGCGCATGTCTCTCCACCCGCGATCGTCTCGGTCGCGGTCGTCGCGTCGGCGTTCGTGATCGGCACGTCGTTCGTCAAGAACGACGTCGCGGGCCTGGCCAGCCTCTTCTCGTTCGGGGTCCTGCTCGCATTCACGGCGGCTCAGCTCGCCGTGATCAAGTTGCGAATCGACGAGCCGGAGCTGCCGCGACCGTTCCGGGCGCCGTTCAACGTCAGGATCCGCGGCGTCGAGGTGCCGCTTCCGGCGATCATCGGCGCCGTCGCCACGTTCGCCGTCTGGATCGTCGCGCTTGCGACCCATCCAGCGGCGCGCTACGGCGGCCCGATCTGGCTGGCGGCAGGGCTCGTCGTCTTCGTCTCGGTCCGGCTGTCGCACGGCGAGGGGCTCCTCGAGCGCGTCCGCGCACCCGACGAGCTGCCCGTCTATGACGCGCTCGATGTGCATCGCATCCTCGTTCCCATGAAGCTCGGGATCATCGGAGAGGAGATGGTCGCGACGGCCGTGAAGCTCGCGGCCGAGCACGGCGCGACGGTCGAGGCGCTCCACGTGATCCGTGTCGACCTGTCCGAGGCGATCGATGCTCCGCTCGAGGGGGACGAGGAGCGCGCTCAGGAATCCCTCCTGGAGGCGAAGCAGCTGGGCGATGACTTCGGCGTCACCGTCGAGGGCGCGACGGTGCGCTCGCGCGCGATCGGGTCCGCCATCGTCGACCGGGCGCGTGAGGTCGATGCCGACCTGATCGTGCTCGGCTCGTCGCCCCGCTGGCGCCGCCAGTCCCGGTTCTTCTCGCCGACCGTCGACTACGTGCTTCGCAATGCGCCGTGCGAGGTCCTGATCGTCGCGTTCCCTCAGTCGGTGATGGATGAGGAGCTCGCGGCGACCTGAGTCACCGCTGTACCCTCCCCGATCGTGAAGGCACTTGTGATCGGCTCCGGGCGGGTCGGTTCGGCCGTCTCGCTCCAGCTCGCGGGGTCGGGTTGGGACGTCACGGTTCTCGACGAGAACGAGGACTCGCTCGCTCGACTCGGAGAGCATTGGACCGGCGGGTTCGTGGTCGGCCATGGGATGGACCTCCAGCTCCTGCGCAAAGCCGGGATCGAGGATGCGGACGCGGTCGTCGTCACGACCGACGGCGACAACACGAACATCGTGATCGCACAGGTTGCACAGAAGCAGTTCGAGGTGCCGACGGTGGTCGTCCGGATCCTCGACCCAGCACGCGCCCAGTTCTACGCGGAGAAGGGGCTGCGCATCGTCTGTCCGACGTCGGCCGCGATCGAGACGCTGGTCGAGACGGTCCGTGCGACCGAGGTGGCGACGTGAGGGCTCCCGCATGTACGTCCTGATCGCCGGCGGCGGCAAGGTCGGCTCGAACGTCACGCGCACGTTGCTCCGCGCCGGCCACGAGGTGACGTTGATCGAGCAGCGGCCGTCGCGTTTCGACCGGCTCGAGGTGGAGTTCGAGCACCAGGTGGTCCGCGGTGACGCGACCGAGCTGCACACGCTCGAGCGTGCGGGCATCAAGCGGCCGCCCGACCTGCTCGTCGCCGCGACCGGTGACGACGAGGACAACATCGTCATCTGCCAGCTCGCGCGCGAGCGGTACGGCGTCGCGAAGGTGATCGCTCGCATCAACGATCCGCGCAACCAGCCCTACTTCGATTTGCTCGGGATCTCGCCGACGGTGTCGGCCACCGGCGCGATCATGGCGCTCGTCGAGCACGAGGTTCCCGAGCACGGGCTGATCCAGCTGATCGAGCTGCGGCAGGAGAATCTCGAGATCGTCGAGGTCACGATCAACCGCGGGGCGGCGTGCGAGGGCAAGCGCATCCGCGCCGTCAAGCTGCCCGAGGGCGCACGGCTGATCTCGGTCGTGCGCGACGGGAAGGCCGAGGTTCCCGACTCGGAGACGCAGCTCGAGGCGGGCGATCAGGTGTTGGCGATCCTCGAGCCGGGTAAAGAGGACGAGCTCCGCCGCGTGTTGCTGCGGAACGAGCGCTGAGCTTCTCAACCTGAAGGTTCTTAACCCGATCGTCCGAAAACGTGGCTACCGTGAAAAACGTGCGCCGTCCGGCGACACCAACTCTGCTCGCATGGCTGGCAGCCGGTGCGGGCCTCCTGTCAATCGTGTCGGCCGTCACCCCGGAGATGGCGGATCGGGTGCGCCTGGTCCAGGGCGTCCTCCCGCCCGGCGTTCCTGCTGCCGCGCGCACGCTCGTGCTTGCGCTCGGCGTCGGCACGATCTGGCTCTCGCGGGGCCTCGCGCGGCGCAAGCGTCGCGCCTGGGTCCTCGCCGTCGTCGTCGTCGCGGCGTCGGCGATCGCTCATCTGGCCGGCGGCCTCGACTTCGAGGAGGCGACCGTCCACGCCGCGCTCCTGCTGGCGCTCTTCCGGGCGCGCCGTCAGTTCGTCGCGCCGGGCGATCCCGCGACAGTCCGACCGCTCGTCCAGGTGACCGTCGGGCTCTCGGTCTGCGTCGTGCTGCTCCTCGGCGAGCTGTATGCGACGGATGACACGTCGATCCGGATCGAGCGCGGCCTCGCGCTCGTCGTCGGTGCGCTCGCCTTCCGCGCGCTGTGGCTGTGGCTTCGTCCGCCGGGCTCGCCGCCGTGCACGGCCGACGCGCATGAGCGCGCGACCTCGGTCGTGCATGAGCGTGGCGAGGACAGCCTCGCCTACTTCGCGCTTCGCCGCGACAAGGCATACGTGTTCTCGCCCAGCGGACGCTCGTTCCTCGCCTACCGCGTCGTCGGCGGGACCGCGCTGATCGCCGGCGACCCGATCGGGGATGCCTCCGAACGGCGCGAGCTGGTGGCCGAGTTCGTCCGCGTCGCCCGCGCGAAAGGATGGCGGGTGGCAGTGGCAGGCGCATCGAGTGAGGCACTCGAGGATTACGCGGCCCTTGGCTTCAAGTCGCTCTATCTCGGCGACGAGGCTGTGATCCGGCCGTCGGAGTTCACGCTCGACGGACGTGCGATCCGCAAGGTGCGCCAGTCGGTGTCGCGGTTGGAGAAGAGCGGGTTCACCGTCCGCGTGCTCTCGGTCGCCGACGCCGACGACGCGCTGCGCCGCGAGCTCGAAGCAGTGTCGCGCGAGTGGCGGGGCAACTGGCCCGAGCGCGGCTTCACGATGGCGATGGACGCGCTCTTCGCGTATCCGGACACCGTGCTCGCCGTGGCTGTCGGTCCCGCGGGAAACGTCGGCGGCTTTCTGCAGCTCGTCCCTTCGCCGGCGAGCGACGGTTATTCGCTCGCGTCGATGCGCAGGCGGCGGGACACCCCGAACGGGCTGATGGAGTTTCTGATCACCGAGACGATCGCGTGGGCGCGCGCGCACGCGGTTGCAGAAGTGTCGTTGAACTTCTCCGTTTTCGCCGACTTCCTCCGTGCCGACGAAGAGGCTCCGCGCCTCGTGCGCGCGGGGCGCTACTTCCTGCTGAAGGGCGACCGGCTGTTCCAGCTCGAGCGCCTCCACAGCTTCAGCCGCAAGTTCTTCCCGCAGTGGCGCCGCCGCTACTTCTGCTTCGAGCGCTGGGCCGACCTGCCGCTCGCGGGAATCGCCTACCTGCACGCGGAGTCGCTGCTCACGCCGCCCGGGCCCTGGGTCTCCTCGTCCGACCTCGCCGCCCGGTGAAAGCGGCCCTCGCCGCGGTCGCCCTCGCGGTGGCCGTGCTTCCGGCGGCGGCCTGGTCGCTCGCCGGGCCGGGTGGGACCGATTGGGCGCGCTTCGGCTTCGACACCGCGCGGAGCGACACCGGTCCCGCTGGGCCGCTCACCGCTGCGAACGTCTCTCACCTCGTGCGCCAGCAGGTTCGGCTCGACGGCACGGTCGACTCGTCGCCGATCTATCTGCATGACGTGCAGGTGCACGGGGCGACACACGACGTGTTCTTCGTGACGACGACGTACGGCAAGACCGAGGCGATCGACGCCTCTAGCGGCAAGCTGCTCTGGCGCTTCACTCCGCCGACCTACGGGTCGCTGGCGGGCACGCCTCAGATCACGAACTCGACCCCGGTCGCATCCACCGACCGCACCGCGATCTATGCGGCGGCGCCCGACGGGAAGATTCGCAAGCTGCGGATCTCCGACGGCAAGGTGCTCTGGACGACCTCGGTCACGCGCGACCCGACGCACGAGAAGTTGACCTCCTCGCTCAACGTGTCCCGCGGGCTGGTGGTCGTGACGACCGGTGGCTATATCGGCGACGCACCGCCGTACCAGGGTCACGTCGTCACCCTCTCGGAACGCACAGGTGCGATCGAGCGCGTCTGGAACTCGCTGTGCTCGGACCGTCACACCCTGATCACGCCGAGCACGTGCTCCGCCAGCGACGCCGCCATCTGGTCGCGGAACGGCGCAGCGGTCGATCCCGCGACCGGGGACCTCGTGGTCGCGACCGGCAACGCGCCCTGGAACGGCAGCACCGACTGGGGCGACAGCGTCCTCGTCCTCTCGCCGGACGCATCCAAGCTCCTCCGGCACTGGACGCCCGCCGACCAACAGCACCTGAACGACACGGATCTCGATCTCGGCTCGACGAGCCCGGCGCTCTTGTCCGGCGGCTATGCGGTCCAGGGCGGGAAGGACGGAGACCTTCGTCTGTTGTCGCTCGGCCGTCTGCCCGGGTCGAACGCGAAGCTCGGCGGTGAGCTCCAGACCGTGCCGACGCCGGGCGGCCAGGCGCTCTTCAGCGAGCCGGCCGTCTGGCACGGGACGTGGCTGATCGTCGCCGACGGCGCGGGGACGCAGACCTGGCGGCTCGTGAACGGACGGCTGCGCTCGGTCTGGACAGTCGACACCGGCGGCACGTCGCCGGTGATCGCAGGAGACCTCGTGTTCGTCGCGTCGCCCGGAGCGATCAACGTGTACCACGCCGCCAACGGCCGTCGGGTCGCGTCGCTCATGATGGGGTCCGAGCTCCACTGGCAGAGCCCCATCGTCGCCGACGGTCGTGTCGCCGTCGCCGAGGGGAACGCGAACGACCATGCGACCACCGGCGTGCTCGACATCTACCGGCGGAGATAGCGGTCGCTAGCCGGTGCGGCGCCGGCGCACCTGTGGGCCCTGCTGCCCGAGTGCCGCGTAGGCCAGCGCCTGCAGCGACTCGTTCAGGTTCCGGAGCTCGTGAGCGATCACGGTGAGCTCCTCGCGACGCTCGTCGCGCGCGTTCAACCGCGCGAGCTCCTCGGCGATCCGGTCGAGGCGCTGGAGTAATGCCTCGAGCTGCCGGTCGGTGACTTCGCTCCGCTCCACCGGGTCCAGTTTACGGATGCCGTCCGTGGTAGATTCGCGCCGCACAAACGGGCGAGCGGTGAGGGAACCCGGTGCAAGTCCGGGACGGTCCCGCCGCTGTGAGGGGAGATGCCCTCCACCACGACGCCACTGGGCTCGCGCCCGGGAAGGCGGTGGAGGGGGAGCCCCGAGTCAGAAGACCTGCCGGTCGCCCTCCATACCCGAGCCCCTCGTGGAAGGAGGATTCGTGGCCAAGCGTGTGTTTCTGCTCGTCGTCCTGGCGCTCGTGGTGCCTGCGACTGCGTTGTCCGCGACCGTGAAGGTGCGTGTCGAGGGCAAGACGAAGAACCTGTTCGCCCCGACCGCGGTCAACGTGACTGCGACGAACGCGCTCGATGCGCTCGAGCAGGCATCGATTCTCGGTGAGTTCTACTACCACGTCACCGTCACCGGCTTCGGCCCGTTCGTCGACCAGATCGGCCGCTATCCGGGCTCCGGCTCGAGCGGGTGGGTGTTCAAGGTCGACAACGTCTCGCCGCCGGTGGGCGCCGACAAGGTGGTGCTGAAGAACGGCGACAATGTCCTCTGGTACTACGCGACGTTCGGGCCGGCCGGCGGTCCGCCGACGCTGCAGCTGAACCCTGCGACGGGCGGCTGTTACGTCACGCAGGCGTTCGACGACAACGGCAAGCCGGCGACGGTCTCGAACCTCGTCCTGCACGTCGGCTCGAGCCGCACGATGCCGGCTCGACTGAATCAGAAGGTGTGTCCCGGGCTGCACACGGGGCTGCTCGTCCGCGCCACCGCGGACGACGCCGTCCGCTCGAACGCCCTCAAGTGAGATGGATCGCCGTTTCGCTGCTCGCGCTCGCCCTCGCCGGTTGCGGCGTCGGCGAGCGCGAGCACGGGACGGCGACGCTCTGGGTGACACGTGATCGTGGCGCGCAGGTCCTCTACTCGGGCACCGTCCCGGCCGGCCTGACGGCGATGCAGGCGCTCGAGCGGAAGCTGAAGGTGTCCACGCGGTACGGCGGCCGGTTCGTGCAGTCGATCGACGGCGTGAGCGGATCCGCTGTCGGCGCAGCGCGACTGGCTCTACTTCGTGAACGGCATCGAGTCCGAGGAGGGCGCGACCGAGGTCGATCTGCGCCCGGGCGACGTCGAATGGTGGGACTACCGTTCGTGGAAGGGCTCCGGCTTCAGCGTCCCGGTCGTCGTCGGCGCGTTCCCACAGCCGTTCCGCAGCGGGTTCGAGTGGGCGAAGCCCGGCGCGCGCGTCGTCGGCAGCGGGCCGTCGGTCGCAAAGCTCCGGTCGCTCGTCGGCCCCGGCCCGAACTCGATCGTCGTCGGCGACGGGTGTCCCTGCCGGCAGCGCCAGCGCGACGCGCGACGGCAGCGTCGTCAAGCTCGTCCTCGGGCTGCGCGCCGCGGCGCGGCTCGCCGCGACCGGCTTCGCTGCCCATCCGCGGCGGCGCTTACGGCTAAGCCGCGGACGGAGGTGTCAGCTCCGGCGCGAGCGCGCGGTCCCGACGACGACGCTGCTCGCGGCGGCGGTCGTGGCGGCGCTCACGGCGACGCACACGGTCTCGGTCGCGGCCATCTGCGCCGTGCTGCTCCTCGCCGCGCTGCGCGCGCCCGCCGAACGGCGCTGGCCGTATCTCGTCGGCACGCTCGTCAGCGCGCTGTTCGTCGTGATCTTGACGCCGTTCGTCGAGACGATCGGAACGCACGAGCTGTGGGTCGGCCCGACCGTGCCCGTGCTCGGCCAGCTCGACGTGACGCGCGAGGAGCTGCACGGCGCGTTGTTCCAGGGGTTGCGGCTGGCAGCGGTCGGGCTGGCGTTCGCCGTCTACGCGCTGCGCGTCGATCATGACCGGCTGCTCGCGGCTTCCGGCTGGGCGCGCCGCTCGAGCCTGGCGGCTGCGCTTGCGACGAGGCTCGTGCCCCTGCTCGAGCGCGACGTGCGCGACCTGCGGGTCGCGCTGCGCGGAGCAATGTCGACCTCGGGCCGGTGCGGCTGCCTGTCGCCACTGCTCGCGGGGTCGCTCGAACGCGGGCTGGATCTGGCCGAGGCGATGGAGGCGCGCGGGTACGGGCGCGCGGACCGGACGCGCGCGCCGCGGCCGGCGTGGCGACGGCTCGACTACGCCGCGATGACGGGCGCCGTCGCGCTCGTGCCGTGGGGGCGTTGTGGCTGTAGCCGTCGTCGAGCACCTGCGCTTCGCATACGCGCCCGGCGCGCCTCCAGCGCTCGACGATGTCTCGCTCGAGATCGGCTGACGGAGAACAGGTCGTCTCTGCTCGGCCCGTCGGGCTCCGGCAAGTCGACGCTGCTGCGGGCGCTTGCCGGTCTCGTTCCACATTTCCACGGCGGCGTCTTCGGCGGTCGCGTGCTCGTCGCCGGCCGCGACACGCGCGAGGTGCGGCCGGCCGAGCTGGCCGGGACCGTCGCCTCGGTGTTCCAGGACCCCGAGGACCAGGTGGTGATGGCCCAGGTCGGCGAACGAAGTCGCGTTCGGCCTCGAGAACGTCGGCACGGAGCCCGGTGAGATCTGGCAGCGGGTCGAGGAGGCGCTCCAGCTGGTCGGCGCGGCGACACCTCGCGGACCGTTCGGTGCACGAGCTCTCGGGAGGAGAGCTCCAGCGCGTCTCGCTCGCCGCAGCGCTCGCGCTGCGGCCGCGCCTGCTCCTGCTCGACGAGCCGACCTCGCAGCTCGATCCCGACGGCGCCGAGGGGTTCCTCGACGCCGTGCGGGCTCTCGACTGCGCGGTGCTGCTCTCCGAGCAGCGGCCGGCCAGGCCGCTCGAGCGTGCCGACCGGATCCTGTTCATGCAAGCAGGCCGCGTCGTGCTCGACGCTCCGCGTGATGAAGCGATCGCGTGGCTGCGCGAGCACCGGCCGCTGTACGTCGCCGCACGAGCCGGTGTTCGCGTGCCGGCTCAGGGGCATCAGCTTCGCGTACGGCGACCGGCCCGCGCTCTCCGGTGCGTCGCTCGAGGTTCGCCGCGGGGAGATCGTCGCGCTCACCGGCCCGAACGGCTCGGGGAAGACGACGCTGGCGCAAGATCGCTGCCGGGCTGCTGGTGCCGGACGAGGGGGAGGTCGAGCACGGGCCGGCGGCGTATCTCGCGCAGGATCCCGGACGTCATCTCGTGACCGAGCGGGTTCTCGACGAGGTCGCGCTCGGCGCCGACGTCGGGCGGGGGCGGCGCGCGCTGGCCCAGGTCGGGTTGGGTGGTAGCGAAGACCGGCATCCGCGCGACCTGTCTTCGGGAGAGCGCGAGCGGCTCGTGCTCGCGGCCGTGCTCGCGACGGAGCCGCAGCTGCTCGTGCTGGACGAGCCGACGCGTGGCGTCGACCCGGAGCGAAAGGACGACCTGCGACGGCTGTTGCGCGCGGAGGCGCCGGAGCGCGGGACCCTCGTCGTCACGCACGATCTGCAGTGGGCCGACGAGGTGGCCGACCGGATCGTCTCGCTCGGCCTCCGGGAGGCCGTCCGTGCGTAGGCTGCTCGTGGTTGCCTGCGTGTTGCTCGTGACTGCGCTGGTCGTCAAGGACGGCGCGCTCGCGACGCTGCTCGGCTCCGGCGCCCTGCTGGCAGCCGGCATCGCCTGGTTCGAGTCGAGCCGAGGCTCGACGCGCGAGCTCGCGGTCGTCGCGACGCTCGCCGGAGCCGCCGCCGCCGGCCGGGTCGTGTTCGCCGCCATTCCCGGCGTCCAGCCGGTGACCGTGATCGCGGTCGTCGCCGGTGCCGCGCTCGGCGCGCGGGCCGGCGCCGCGACCGGCGCGCTCGCGGCGTTCGCGTCGAACTTCTTCCTCGGGCAGGGGATCTGGACGCCCCAGCAGATGCTCGGCTGGGGCGCCTGCGGGGCGATCGGAGCGCTGGCCGCGCCGTTCGTGCGGAACCGGTGGGCGCTCGCCGCGCTCACCGCGGTGCTCGGCTTCGCGTTCAGCGCGAGCATGGATGTCTGGCTGTGGTGGGGCTTTTTCCCGCACACGCTCCCTTCGCTGGTGGCCGTGCTCGCGCGCGGGTTCTGGTTCGACGTCGCGCACGCGGCCGGGAACGTGGTGATCGCGCTCGCCGCCGGGCCCGAGTTGCGGCGGTTGCTCGATCGGTACCGCCTTCGTCTCCGCACCGAGGTCATATGGGCGGCGTAGCAGCGCTCGCCGCCGCGCTCGCCCTCGCGATCTCGCCGGCCCAGTTCCTGCAGTCCCACGCCGCGAACGGAGCGTTTGCCGAGCCCGGCGGTCCCGCCGATCCGTCGTTGACCGCGTGGGTCGTGCTCGGTCTCCGGGCCGCGGATCTGGGGGCTCCTGGCTCGTTGCAGTACCTGCAGTCGCAGGAGCCCTCGCTCCAGGCGACGACCGACGTCGCGCTCGTGGCGCTGGCCGAGCGGGCGCTCGGGGCGATGCCGCAGGGATTGCTCGCACGGCTCACGGCCGCGGAGCATCCCGGCGGCCGGATCGGCGACACGGTCAACTCGACGATCTGGGCTGCGCTCGCGCTGGACCGGTCACCGGCGGCTACCACGAGCTACGTGCTCTCGCATCAGGCCCGGAACGGCGGCTTTGCATGGAACGTCGGCGGTCAGCCCGACTCGAACGACACCGCGGCTGCGCTCGAGCTGTTCCGCGTCGCGCACGTGACCGGGCGGCCGGTGACGAGGGCGGTCTCCTTCCTGCTCACATTCGAGGATCGTGACGGCGGGTTCGAGCTGACGCGCGGACGCGGTTCGGACGCGCAGTCGACGGCGTGGGCGATCCAGGGGCTCGTTGCGGTCGGCCGGAAGCCACCGCGCTCGGCGTTCGCCTACCTCGCGCGCCTGAAGCGTGCCGATGGCAGCTACCGCTATTCGGCGGCCTACTCGACGACCCCGGTCTGGGTGACGGCGCAGGTGCTCGCAGCCCTCGCGAAGAAGCCGTTCCCCCTCTGACGACCGCGATACTCCGCTTTCGTGACCGCGGCGATTCTGACGATCGGCAACGAGCTCGTGTCCGGAGACGTCCCGAACACGAATGCCGCGTGGATCGCGCGCCGCCTCGAGCAGCTGGGCGTGAAGGTCGTGCTGAGCGCGTCGGTCCCGGACACGCTCGAGGCAATCGTCGATTTCGTCCGGCGCGAGCGTCCGCGAGTCGATCAGCTGCTCGTCACCGGCGGCCTCGGGGGCACACCCGACGACATCACGCGAGAGTCGCTCGCCGCCGCGTTCGGCGTCACCCAGCGGGTGCTGCCCGAGCTCGCCGCCGACCTCCGTGCGCGGTTCCAGGGCGCGCCGGAGTATGCAGCCAGCTGGGCGGCGCTCCCGGATGGCGCCGAGCCGCTCGAGAACCCGCTCGGGGGCGCGCCGGGCTTCCGGCTCGCCAATGTCTGGGTGCTGCCGGGGCTGCCGCGCGAGATGGAGGCGATGTTCGAGCGCTACGCGGACGAGTTCCGCGCCGGCGACCCGATTGCCGTCTGGCGCCGCTCCTACGCGACGGGCGAGGCGACGATCGTCTCCGCCCTGGTCACCGCGACCGAGCGTTGGCCGTCGGTCAGCGTCGGCTCGTACCCGAGCTTCGGGCCCGAAGGGCGCAGTGTCGAGGTGGTGCTCAAGTCGGCGGACACAGACGCACTCCGAGCGGCAAGCGGGTGGCTCGAGGCCGAGGTCGAGCGCCTGATCTGACCCGCTAACGTGGCCGGACGATGCCCGTTGCCGAGCCCGAGACCTACCTCGCCGACCTGAACCCCGCCCAGCGGCAGGCGGTGTTGACGACCGAAGGCCCGCTGCTCGTGATCGCCGGCGCCGGCTCGGGAAAGACGCGTGTGCTTACGCACCGTGTCGCACACCTGCTCGCGGCGGTCGGAGCGAAGCCCAACGAGCTGCTCGCGATCACCTTCACCAACAAGGCGGCGCAGGAGATGAAAGAGCGCGTCGAGCGGGCGCTGGGCCCGGTCGCGCGCGCGATCTGGATCATGACCTTCCACTCCGCGTGCGGTCGCATCCTGCGTCGCGAGGCGGAGCGGCTCGGGTATCGCTCGAACTTCACGATCTACGACCAGGCCGACCAGGTCCGCGTCGTGAAGGCCTGCCTCGAGGAGCTCGACCGGGACCCGAAGCGGTTCGTGCCGCGCGGCCTCCACGCACAGATCTCGAAGGCGAAGAATCAGCTGATCTCGGCCGACGAGTACGCGGCGCGTGTAGCGAGCTTCTACGACCAGACCGTCGCCGACGTCTATCAGCTGTACCAGCGCAGGCTGTTCGCATCGAACGCCGTCGATTTCGACGACCTGCTGATGCTCACCGTCGACGTCCTGCGGCGCTTCCCGGAGGCGCACGAGCGCTGGGCGAAGGCGTTTCGGTACATCCTCGTCGACGAGTACCAGGACACGAACCACGCGCAGTACGTGCTCCTGAAGCTGCTGGCGTCCGAGCACCAGAACCTCATGGCAGTCGGGGATCCTGATCAATCGGTGTACTCCTTTCGCGGAGCCGACATCCGCAACATCCTCGAGTTCGAACGCGACTTCCCTGACACGCGCGTGATTCCGCTCGAGCAGAACTACCGCTCGACGAACACGATCCTGTCGGCTGCGAACGCCGTCATCTCGCACAACCGGGAGCGCAAGGAGAAGACCCTCTGGTCCGAGCTCGGCGAAGGAGAGCTCGTCCATGTCGTCGAGACCGAGGACGAGCACGCCGAGGCGCGGTTCGTCGCCGCCGAGATCGCCGCGCTCATCGGTGGGGGCTACAGCGCTTCGGAGATCGCGGTCACCTACCGGACGAACGCACAGAGCCGGGTGCTCGAGGACGTGCTCGTCCGCCAGGGGATCGACTACCTGGTCATCGGAGGACCACGCTTCTACGAGCGCGCCGAGATCAAGGATGCGATCGCGTACCTGCAGGTGCTCGACAACCCGTTCGACGCGGTGAGCCTGCTGCGGATCGCGAACCGCCCGCGGCGCGGGATCGGGGACACCTCGCTCGCGCGCCTCGTGACGTATGCCGACGGCCTCGGGATCTCGCTCTGGGACGCGACCGCGCACCCGGAGGAAGCCGGGCTCGCTCCCGCCTCGGCGCGGGCGGTGAAGGGGTTCCGGAGCGCGATGGAGTCGCTGCTCGCCACGGCGAGCGACTCGAGCGTGGCGAACCTCGTCGAGGCTGCGCTCGGGCGGACGGGATACCTCGAGGCGCTCGACGCGGAGCGGACGATCGAGGCCCGCGGTCGAATCGAGAACCTCGAGGAACTCGTCGGCGTCGCGCGCGAGTACGACACGTCGGCGCAGGAGCCGTCGCTCTCCGGGTTCCTGCAGGAGATCTCGTTGTACTCCGATCAAGATGCGCTGAGAGGAGACGACGACGAGGCAGGACAGGTGACACTCCTGACGCTGCACAACGCGAAGGGTCTCGAGTTCCGCGCTGTCTTCATGCTCGGCCTGGAGGAGGGGATCTTCCCGCACGTCCGGTCGCTCGAGGAGAACTCGCTCGAGGAGGAACGGAGGCTCTGTTACGTCGGCATGACGCGTGCGAAGGAGCGGTTGACGTTGACGCACGCGATGCGCCGCAATCTGTTCGGCCGCAGCGAGGCCAATCTCCCCTCGAGGTTCCTCGACGAGTTGCCGTCGCTCGGAGTCGAGCGCGAGCGGTTGCGTCCCGCGTCCTGGTCCGACTACGGCGGTACCGTGCGCGAGTTCGCGCCCCGCGAGGTGGTGCCGGACATCACGACGGGGGACGCCGTTCGCCACTCGTCGCTCGGCAGCGGGATCGTGCTCGCGATCGAGGCGGGGGGAGTGGTGACGGTGCGGTTCGAGGACGGCAGCGAACGGCGCCTGATGCTCGAGTACGCGCCGCTGGAGAAGATCGGTTGAGCCGGTGACGGTCGAGGTGCGGCCCTGCTCGTCGCTCGACGAGCTCGCCGCAGCGCTGGCGCCGATCAGTCACTACTTCGGTACCGCCGGCACCCCGGAGGGTGCGGCGCGGTTCGCGCAGTGGGTCGATCTCGAGCGCGTGCTCGCCGCCAGGGTCGACGGGCAGATCGTCGGCGGTGCCGGGACGGCGTCGTTCGACGTCTCCGTTCCCGGAGGCGGCACCGTGAATTGCGGCGGGCTTACGGTGGTCGGTGTGCTGCCGACACATCGCCGCCGCGGCGTGCTGAGCGCGATGATGCGCGCGCAGCTCGCCGATGCGCGGGCTCGCAACGAGCCGATTGTGTGCCTGTGGGCGTCCGAGGCGACGATCTACGGCCGGTACAGGTACGGCCTCGCCTCACGGATGGGCGAGCTGAAGCTGGCGCGGGAACGGACGGCGTTCGCCGAGCCCTTCGCGGCTCAGGGCGAAGTGCGCCTCATCGACGCGGAGGAGGCGGCCGATCTCTTCCCGCGGCTCTACGAGCGAATGCGGGCGCGTGCGGCCGGGGATGATGTCGCGAACCGACGCCTGGTGGCGGACGCGCCGCCTCGACGACGATCCGTCTCGGCGGGACGGCGGGCCGCTGACGTACGCGTTGCTCTCGCTGGATGGCGAGCCGGCGGCGTACGCCCTCTACCGCGTGACGCAGGACTGGCACGCCGGTGTGACCAGGGGGACGGTGCGCATCGTCGAAGCGGTGACCCCGACTCCGGCGTCGGCCCGCGAGCTCTGGCGCTGGCTCCTGGACTTCGACTGGACGTCGCAGTTCGTCGCCGGCCTACTGCCGCTCGACCATCCGTTGTTCCTGCTGCTCGCCGAGCCTCGCCGTATGGAGTTCACGCTCAACGACGGCATCTGGGCGCGGCTCGTCGACGTCGAGGCTGCCCTCTCCGCACGCCGGTATGCGGCCGCGGAGGCAGTGGTGCTCGAGATCCTCGACGACGCTGCGCCGTGGAACGCCGGACGCTGGCGCATCGGCCCGGAGGGGGTCGAGCGAACGGAAGCCGAGGCCGACCTTCGGCTCGGCGTCGCCGGGCTCGGCTCGGTCTACTTCGGCGGGTTCGCCTTCGCTGACCTCGCAGGCGCCGTGCGCCTCGAGGAGCTTCGCCCGGGCGCCGTCGGTCGCGCGGACGCGCTCTTCAGCACGGACGCCGAGCCGTGGTGCGCAGAGATCTTCTGAAGCCGTAGCTAGGCAGGCTTCGTCTTGAAGGTCGCCGCTGCGGCATGACCGCCGCTCGAGACGACGATCGTCGCGCTCACGAGTGCGGTGCCGGAGACGCGCCAGGTGCACGTCGCCACGCCGTTGTGAAATCCGTGGCCGACGACTGTGAGGGCGTTCCCTGCCGCCACGGCGGGGCACGCGACCGTCGCGTTCGAGAGCGGCTTCATCGTCGGCGCGCTGACCGCGCCGACGCGCGCGCTGAGGTTCCCGCCTGCGTGCGGGCGGTGCGGCGCGAGCCGTAGGTCTCGCAGCACGATCGCGTCGGCGTGGGCACCGGTCGACGACGTCGCGCCGCCGTCGTGGCCGATCCCGAAGTCCTGGGCCCAGAGCGTGATGCCGCCGGTCGCGACGGCCGCTCCCGAACCGGTGACGGTGTACGACGGGTTCTCGATGTTCGCCTTGTGGCCCGGCGAGGCGAGCCAGGCAGCGACGACGCTCGAGGGCGTCGGGAACCCTTCGGCGATGTTCTCGCCCCAGCCGCCGCCGTAGCCGCAGGCAGCGATCCGCTCGGCGGCCGTTCGCGCGACGGGAGGCGCCGGGTCGTCATGCGCCATGTAGCGATAGGTCGCCATGTGGCGCGCCTTCCAGACCGCCGAGTGCGTGAGCGCGGACGAGACGGTGAGCGTCCGCAGCCCGAGCGACGCCCTGTGCGCGTTCACCAGTTTGATCACTCCGTTTGCAAGGGCGTTCCGCTCGGCGGCCCACGACGAGCCCGGAGTGCAGCCGCCCACGACCGCCGTTGCGGGAGCCGGAGTGGGCACGACGGCCAGCGCCGCGGTGAGGGCGGCGGCGAGAGCGGCGAGCGAGATGGGGCGAAGCGGTGGGCGAGGCACGAGCGAAGCGGGCACCGTAGACGATGGGTCGGCGGCGGCGCGCCGGTTCTCGAGGCGTTCGTCACATTGTCGGGAAACCCTTTCGCCCGGGGGCAATCGACGTGTTGCCCGGCACGAGGGCGGGCACAGCCTGCACCATGGGCTCGATGTCGATCGCACCACCGGCTGTCTCCCTTCAGGGGATCGAGAAGTCGTTTCGGTCGCCCGACGGACCGGTCCACGCCGTTCGCGGTATCGACGTGTCGATCGCCCCCGGAGAGGTCGTGGCGTTGCTCGGGCCGAACGGGGCCGGCAAGTCGACGACGATCGACGTGCTGCTCGGCCTCACCAAGGCCGATGCCGGCGCAGTTGCGGTCCTGGGGCGGCCGCCGGCAGACGCCGTCAAGGAAGGGCTGATCGGCGCGATGCTGCAGACCGGCTCGCTGCTCCGCGACCTCACGGTGCGGGAGATCGTCACCGTGGTCGGGTCGCTCTATCGCTCGCCCGTCGACGTCGACGAGGTGCTCGAGCAGATCGGGATTGCCCCCCTCGCCGATCGGCGGACGCAGAAGCTGTCAGGCGGTGAGACGCAGCGGGTGCGCTTCGCAATTGCGCTCGTGACGAACCCGGAGCTGCTCGTGCTGGATGAGCCGACGGCGGCGATGGACGTCGAGGGGCGCCATGCGTTCTGGACGACGATGCGCGACTACGCAGCGCGCGGAAAGACGGTCCTGTTCGCGACGCACTACCTCGAGGAGGCCGACACGTACGCAGACCGCGCTGTGCTGATGGCACGAGGGCGCGTGGTCGTCGACGGGCCGACCACCGAGATCAAGGCGATGGTCGGGCTGCGCACGATCCGCGCGACGCTCCCCGGTGCCGACCTCGCCGCGCTCGGGCGGCTACCCGGCGTGGTGAGCGCAGACGGTCGCGGCGAGGCCGTCGTGTTGCGCTGCGCCGACTCCGATGCGGCGATCCGCGCGCTCCTCGAGGCGTTCCCCGCCGCCCGCGACCTCGAGATCACGGGTGCCGGCTTCGAGGAGGCCTTCATCGAGCTGACGCGGGATGACGAGGGCGCAGAGGCGGCATGACCTCGACGACGTATGTCCGCTATGAGCTGGTCCGGTTGCTGCGGAACCGGCGGTTCTTCGTGTTCTCGCTCGGCTTCCCGCTCGTGCTCTATTTCCTGATCGCCGGGCCGAACAAGAACGTGACGAACCTCGGCGGGAGCGGCGTCTCGGCGCCGCTGTACCTGATGGTCGGCCTCGCCGCCTTCGGGACGATGAACGCGATGATCTCCGGGGGCGCGCGAATCGCGCTCGACCGCAGCGTCGGATGGACGCGCCAACTCAGGCTGACACCCCTCTCGCCTCGCAGCTACCTGGCGACGAAGGTCCTGGTCGGTTACCTGACGGCGCTGATGACCATCGCCGTGCTCGCCATCGCCGGGACCACGCTCGGGGTGAGGCTGTCGGCGCAGAGTTGGATCGAGACGATCGCGCTGCTCCTCGTCGGGCTGCTGCCGTTCGCAGCGCTCGGGATCCTGCTCGGCCATCTGCTCACCGTCGACTCGCTCGGACCGGCGGTCGGCGGACTGACGGCGCTGCTCAGCATCCTGGGCGGAGTGTGGTTCCCGATCACGAACGGGTTCCTGCACACGCTGGCGCAGGCCCTGCCGTCTTATTGGCTCGTGCAGGCAAGCCATGTGGCGAGCGGGGGCCACGCGTGGGGCGCGCTCGGGTGGTTCGTCACGGCGACGTGGACGATCGTGCTCGGGCTGCTCGCGGCGTGGGCTTACCGCCGCGACACACAGCGCGTCTGACTGCGCTCATGCGGCAGGAGCGTCGTGCGGCGGCAGCTGCGCGACGATCTCCTTGAGCGCGTTCTCGCCCTCCGCGTCGACGGAGAACGTGACGACGTCACCGTCGGTGAGGTCCTTGATCCGGTGGTCGATCGCGGCGATCGCCTCGTCGCTCCCGAGTGCGAAGACGACCGCCTGTCCCCGCTCGAGGGTCTCGGCGACGCCCTTCATCATGTTGTCGTTCACCCCGCGGTCGCGGAACTTCCCCCACAGCGCGCCGGCGCCGGCTCCGACGACGGCAGCGCCGAGCAGCGGCGGTGCGGCAAGGCCGATGACCACTCCGACGAGCCCGCCCCTGAACGCTCCTTTGCCGACAGTCGCGTCCTTGGTCTGGTGAATCTTCACCTTGCCGTCCGCTTCCTTCGTGACGAGCGCGAGATCCTCCAGCGTCACGCGCTCGTCCTCGATCGCCCGGTACAGCGATTCGAGGATGAACTCACCCATCGCCTGGTCCTTTGCCTCAATGCCGATTACGCGCACGTCTGATCCTCCTTCGGGTTCGTCCGTCTCGGTCGAACCTACCGGGCAGGCACTCGAGCTGCCGAGCGGTTGCCGGTCCCGCCGGCGTTGCCCGGGTGCGCTTGAGCGCGCGTCGATCCGGCCCGCCAAGTAGGTTCCGCCTCGAGTCCCCCGCCTCGAGAGGAGAACCGATGGCTGCGACACCCCACGCCGAACCGACTGCCGCGCTCGAAGGCGACAAAGGCCTGAAGCGCAATGCGATCGGTTACCTCTCGAACATCGTCATCGGGGTCGCGTCCACAGCGCCCGCCTACTCGCTGGCCGCGACGCTCGGCTTCATCGTCGCCGTGCCGGCGATGGGCCTGCACGCGCCAGCCGTGCTGCTGGTCTCGTTCGTCCCGATCCTGCTGATCGCCTTCGGTTACAAGTACCTGAACCGGGCCGATCCCGACTGCGGCACGACGTTCGCCTGGACGACGCGTGCGATGGGCCCATGGGTCGGCTGGATCAACGGCTGGGCGATCTTCGTCGCCGACGTGATCGTGATGGCGTCGCTGGCGGTGATCGCCTCGACCTACACGTATCTGCTCTTCGGCTGGACCTCAGGAGCCAACTCGACGTTCTGGATCCTCGTGGGCTCCACGGTCTGGATCGCCCTGATGACGTGGATCTGCTGGCGTGGCATCGAGCTCTCGGCGCGGGTGCAGCAGTTCCTTTTGGCCGCCGAGATCGCGATCCTGGCGGCGTTCGCGATCGTTGCGATCGTCAAGGTCTACGCGAACGCGCCGGCAAACTCGGTGCGCATCAGCGCCGACTGGTTCAACCCGTTCTCCCTCGGTTTCACGCCGTTGATCGATGGGATGCTGCTCGGCATCTTCATCTACTGGGGGTGGGACTCGGGCGTCGCCGTCAACGAGGAGACCGAGAGCTCCGCCGAGGCGCCGGGCCGCGCGGCCGTCGTCTCGACACTGATCCTGCTCGGCATCTACCTGGTCGTCTCGGCGGCCGCGCAGTCCTACGGCGGCACGCAGCCACTGATCAACAACTCGAACGACGTCCTCCGCTTCCTCGGTGGTTCCGTGTTCGGCTCGCCGTGGGACAAGCTGCTGATCATCGCGGTCCTCACGTCGGCGTCGGCTTCGACGCAGACGACGATCTTGCCGACGGCGCGGACGACGCTGTCGATGGCCCGCTGGAAAGCGATCCCGAAGGCGTTCGGGCACATCCATCCTCGCTTTCTCACGCCGGACGTCTCGACTCTCGGCATGGGTGGCCTCTCGATCGTCTTCACGCTGCTCCTCGTCGGCTTCAACTCGTCGCAGGACGTCCTTGGCGACTCGATCACCGCGCTCGGCTTCGCGATCCTCTTCTACTACGGGTTCACCGGGCTCGCCTGCACCGTCTACTTCCGCAAGGAGATCGTGAAGAGCTGGAAGCACTTCCTGGCTGCGGGCATCGTGCCGCTCGTCGGCTTCGGGCTCATGGCGGCGATCTTCGTCAAGGCGTTCCACGACTACAGCCAGAAAGGGGCGGGCTACGCGAAGCCGCTGTTCGGGATCCAGATCCCGATCGTGATCGGCATCGGCTCGCTGCTGCTCGGCGTTCCGCTGATGCTCCTGTGCGCTGTCAAATTCCGCGAGTACTTCTCGCGCAAGCCGGAAGTCGCGGCCGAAGGCTCGCTCGACTACATCCCCGAAGAGGTCCCGGTGCACTTCTAGCCCGCCAGCGGGCGCGTGGCCGGTCGTACCATGTAACCGTGGCCGCGCGCCCACTCTGGCGTCTGCTCGCGCTACTGGTCGTCGCGCCGATCGCCGTGGCGGCGGCCGCACTCGTGGTTGCGTTCCTGCGCGCCCCCTCGGTCGCCGATCTGTCTGCTCGCGTCGCGGCTCTCGAGCACGCGAACGGCGTCGATCCCGTCCGGCTGACGCGCGTTCCGGCAGTGCTGCGCGATGCAGTCGTTGCGACGGAGGACGAGCGCTTCTACCGGCAGAGCGGCGTGGACGTGATCGCTCTCGCTCGTGCGATTCCCTTCGACATCACGCACCTCTCACTGGCGCAGGGAGCGAGCACGATCACCGAGCAGCTGGGGAAGATCACCTACCTCCAGGGCAACGACCACTCCGCGTGGCGGAAGCTGACCGACATCGCCCTCGGCTTCCGGATCGGCCACAGCTTCGGTCACGAGCAGATCCTCGCCGACTATCTCGACGTCGCGTACTTCGGTGACGGCGCGTACGGCGTTGCCAACGCGGCCCGTCGCTATTTCGGCCGCGACGTCGCCGATCTCGATCTCGCGCAGGCGAGCCTCCTTGCCGGGCTGATCCAGGCGCCCAGCGCGTACGACCCGCTCAGCCACCCGCTGCAGGCACGCGGCCGCCAGATCGCGGTGCTGCTGTCGATGGTCAGGAACGGGTACGTCACCGAGGCACAGGCGGGCGCCGTCGTGGGCAGCCGGTTGCCGCTCGTCGGCGGTCACTCCCTCCCGCCGATCGAGAACGTCAGCTTCGACGTACCGGCTCCGTTCGACTGGGCGGAGCTCGCGGTTGCCGTCCTGCTCGTCGCCGGCGCCGGCGCCGCCTACCTCGCTGCGCGTCTCGCTGCTCCGACGTTCGCGGCACGCGGAGCCTTGAAGGCCGCGGCGATCCTGCTTCTGCTCGCCGGCGCGTTGACCGCCGCGTACTCGGTTCAGGTCGTCTGAGACCTTCTAGAACAGGTCTCGCCACGTGAAGCTCGGGTCGTAGCCGAGCACGCGGCGGGCCTTGTCGATCGAGAGCAGCGTCTCGTGCTCCCCGAGGGAGTCGCGGACGGGGACGCCTGGGTAGACCTCGGCCATCAGTTCCCGGCTAGGGCGCCTCATCACCGTGTCGGCGGCGGCCACGATGAACGCGTCGGCGCCGCGGACGTCCGCCTCGAGGGCGCAACGCACGCTGAGCCCCACGTGGCTCTCGTCGACGTAGCTCCAGAGGTTCCAGCAGCGGAGGCGCGGATCGTCCCAGAACGACGGGAAACGCTCGTAGTCGGCCCGTTCCATGATGTTCGAGAAGCGCAGGCCGACGAACGGGATGCCGCTCCAGCGGCCGAACTGTCGAGCCGCCTCCTCGCCGAGCACCTTGGATAGCGCATACGACGACTCGGGACGCAGCTCATGCTGTTCGTCGACCGGCGCGTAGTCGGGCGGCGTGTCGAATGGCAGCCCGAGCGTCGTCTCGCTCGACGCCCAGACGACGCGCTTGAGAGCGAGACGGACGGCCGCTGCGAACACGGTGTGCGTGCTCGTGATGTTGGTGCGGAAGACGACGTCGGGCGTGGCGTGGACGGGCGAGGGGATCGCCGCAAGGTGCACGACCGCCTCGATCCCCGGCAGGCGCTCACCGCCGCTGAGCGCCTCGAGCGTCTCGCCGAAGTCCGTCAAGTCGGCTGCGAGGAACGGCGCCGGAGAGTCGGGCGAGCTCGACTCTGCCGAAGGGCGTAGATCGATGTTGAGCACGTCGTGGCCGTGCTCGAGCAGATCGCGGACGACGGCCCGTCCCGCCTTGCCGCTCCCGCCGCTGACGGCAATCTTCACCGAGCGCGCGAGTCCGTTCCTGACGTGACCGGCGCACGACCGCTCGACTCGCGCACGACCAGCTCGCCACCGATCAGCAGCTGGCGTGGCGGTGCGTGGCCCCCGGCGAGGCGCTCGATCAGCATCTCCGCAGCGAGTCTCCCGGCCTCGAACGCCGGCCATTCGATCGATGTCAGCGAGGGAGTGAGCATCTCGGCGTATTGAGCGGCGATCACGGAGACGATCGAGAAATCGTCCGGGACGTGCAACTCCGCCTCGCGTAGGGCGCTGAGCAGACCGCTGAACTGCCAGCCGGTCGTGATCGCGGCGGTGCATTCGGGCTCTGCCTGCAGTAGCTGTGCCGCAACCGCGCGCGCCTCGTCCACGGGATGCGGGCACGGAACGTGGATGCCGCGGATCCCGAGCTCGGCTGCCGTAGCGTCGAGGGCGTCGCGTGCGAGGAGCGCCGAGGTGTATCCGGCGTCGAGCTGGTCGGGAGGGAAGTTGAACAGCGCAACGCACCGGTGGCCGAGGTCTGCGAGGTGGGCCAGGCTCGTGCGAATCGCCGCGCCGAAGTCGATGTCGACGAAGTCGATGCCGGTTGTGTCCGCGGTTCGGCCGATCAGCACGAATGGATCGCCGACCTGTTTGAGCCGTTCGACGCGGGCATCGTCGGCGAGCATCTCCATCAGGATCACGCCGTCTGCGCGACCGCGTGCGACGATCCGCGTGATCTCCTCGGGGTCGGTCGGCGATGTCGACAGCAGCAGTGCGAAGTCGCCGGCGCTCGTCGCCTCGGTGGCGCCGGCGACGAACGTCTGCTGAACGGGCACGAGCTGCCACTGTGGCGACGGCAGAAACAGCGCGATCGTGTGCGATGCGCCGCTTGCGAGGGCCCTCGCAGACCGGTGGGGCCGATAGTCGAGATCCTCGATGGCCGCGAGCACGCGTTCGCGCATCTCGTCCGAGACCGAGCGCTTGCCGCTCAACACGTACGAGACCGTGCTCAGCGCGACGCCGGCTCGTTCGGCGATCTGGGCCATCGTCGCTGGCTTCGATTCGTTCACGGGGCGTGATTCTGGCATGAAGGAATGGTGGTTGGCCTTGACGGTCTCTGTACCGGCTGTTACGTTCGAAGCGCTTCGCGAAGCGCTTCGAAGAAAGTTACTGTACCTGGGCAGCCCCCCGGTGGAGCGATGGCAGAAGGTCAATCGGAACCACAGAAAGGTGACGAACAGATGAAGCGAAGACGATTCATACGGCTCGCTCTGGTTTCGCTTCCGGTCGTAGCCGTGGTGGCGCTGGCACTCGCGGCGGTATCGTCGGGGAGCTCGAGCAAGGCGAATACGCAGTTTGGTGTGAACGCGACCGGCACCGTGCAGTTCTGGACCCGGGCCGCTACGAGTGGCCTCGGCGTCGCGCTCGTCAAGGAGTTCAACGCCAGCCATCCAGGCTTGAAGGTCGTCCTGTCCCAGACATCGCCGAACCAGGACACCTCGAAGCTGGCGACCGCAATCCGCGCGCACGCGGTGCCTGATGTCGTTGGGCTGAACGACATCGACGTACCGCAGTTCAGTCGGCTCAACGCGCTGACCGACATCACGAAGCTCGTCAATGCACTTCCCTACAAGAAGTCGCTGAGCCCGGGTCACCTCGCGCTCGCCGGATACAACGGGAAGTACTACGGAGTCCCGTACCTCGGCGATCTATCGGTGCTCTGGTACAACAAGAAGCTGTTCTCGCAGGCAGGCCTGAACCCCAAGCAGCCGCCCACGAGCTTCGCGCAGATCCTGGCTGACGCGAAGAAGATCCAGGCCCTCGGGAATGGAGTCAGCGGCTTCGCAATGGCGGGCAACTGCCAGGGGTGTCTCGGCTTCGTCATGGAGCCCGACCTGTTCGCGGTGAACGACCAGTTGATCCGCGGGCCGATCGGCCATCAGACGATCGCGATCGAGAACAACGGTCCCCTCAAGCAGCTGCTCGGGCTCTACCAGCAGCTCTGGGCGCAGAAGCTCGTCTCCCCCGGAAGCCGGACCGAGTCCGGGCCGACGTGGGGCAACGACTTCGAGGCCGGAAAGGTCGGGATCCTTCCGGGTGCCTACGGCTTCTATCCGGCGATCAAGAAGGCGGGCATCCTGTCGGACGTCGGGATCGCTCCGCTGCCCGGCCCGAGCGGTAAGTACTCGACCTTCGACGGTGGTGACGACTTCGTCATTCCGACGGGTGCGAAGAATCCGTCGGGCGCATGGGAGTTCATCCAGTGGATGCTGCAGAAGAGCCAGCAGGTGCAGTATCCGGGCCTCGGCTACACGCCGGTTCGCACGGACGTGCTCACATCCGCATACAAGGCGAAGAACCCCTACAACGCCGTTGCGCTCGAGGCACTCGCACACGGCTCGGCACCGGTGACGACCGTTTACGATGCGGCGTTCAACGAGCCGAACTCACCCGTGGTTCCAGATGTTCAGCCAGGCGGTCTACAAGGGCGATATCGCCGGCGCCCTCAAGACCGGCCAGTCGGGATTCGAGCGAGTTGTCAAGCAGGCGAGTGACGGTTGATGACCCAGTGGTCTGAAGCCCGAGGGCCCGCGAGGTAGCGACTCGCGTGGCCGGGCTCGAAGGTGGTGGCGATCTGGCTCCCGGGCGTAGTCCCGGGAGCCAGATCGCGTCGATGCCCGGGACCGTCCGCAGGGCCCGGCGGAGCGCGTTCCGGCGCCGGTCGGCGCGGACAGGCGCGTTGCTCGTCAGCCCGGCCTGCGTCCTGATCGGCGCCTTCGTCCTGTTCCCGCTCGCGTTCGCCGTCTACATCTCGCTCACCAACTGGCCGCTGATCGGGCCGTACCACTACATCGGGTTCCAGAACTACCGCGACCTCTTCTCGGACCCGGAATTCAGGCACGCGGTGGTCTTCACGTTCACGTATACGGCGATCGTGACGCCGCCGATCTTCTTCCTCGGCTACGGGCTTGCTCTGCTCCTCCGTTCGAATCGTCCCGGAGCCCAGATCTTCCGAACGCTCTACTTCCTGCCCTTCGTCGTCGGCCTCACCACCGTCAGCTTCATGTTCGCGATCGAACTGCAGCCGAACTCGGGCGCCGTCGGTTGGCTGCTCTCGGAGCTTCACCTCGCGAATGCCTCACAGGCGTGGACCGTCACGCACGATCGAACGCTCATCGTCATCTCGCTGATCGTGGTCTGGTTCGCATCCGGTCTGACGATGCTGATCCTCACCGGCGGCATGCAAGGCATACCCCGGGAGCTCTACGAGGCCGCCGACGTCGACGGCGCGTCGTGGCTGAAGAAGGAGTTGAAGATCACGCTTCCGCTGTTGCGTCGATCGATCGCACTGAGCCTGATCATCTCCGTGATCGGCTCGTTTCTCGCGTTCAACCAGTTCTTCATCCTGGCCCAGAACAACGTGAGCCTGGAGACGGTCGTCGAATGGATCTACCAGACGGCGTTCTCGTCGTACCACCTCGCCTACGCGACCTCGATGGCGCTCTTCCTCGTGGTGATCATCGGGATCGTGAGCATGGCCCAGTTCCTCGTGTTGCGGGGTGACGCGGAGCTGTGAGCGCCGCCGGCGTCGCCACAGGGAGACCGGCAGTGCGTCGTCGCAGCTCGCGTGGCGCCGGGTTCTATGTCTACTTCCTCGTCGCGTTCGCGCTTGCGCTCGTCTTCGTCGTTCCGCTTGCCTGGGCAGTGGCGCGCTCGTTCCAGCCGGCAACCCTTGCCACGCAGCATCCTCAGACAGCCGACTTCACCCATCTCACGACCGAGAACTACCGTGCGGTGTTCGCCCAGGAGCACATATTGCGGAACGTGCTCAACAGCCTCATCGCGGCGCTCGGCACGGCCCTGCTGACGAGCTTCGTCTGCATGCTCGCCGGCTATGGTCTCGCGAAGTTCCGTTTTCGGGGCTCAGGTTTCGTCTTCGCGGCGATCCTGCTTGCGCTGATGATCCCGTTCCAGGCGGTCCTCACGCCGCTCTTCATCGAGCTGAACTACCTCCACCTCACGAACAGTCTCCTCGGGCTGATCCTCATCTATACGACGTTCAGCCTGCCGTTCGGTGTGTTCGTGATGCGGAACACGTTCCAGCAGGTGCCGGCCGAGTTGATCGAGTCGGCCGAGGTCGACGGGGCCGGCCTCTTCAACACGCTCTTCCGCGTCCTCCGCCCGTTGATCATCCCGGGCCTCGCGACGACGGCGATCTATGCCTTCCTCTACTCGTGGACCGAGTTCCTCCAGGCCCTGACGTTTCTCGAGACGGACAGCAAGCTGACGCTGCCGGTGAAGTTGTTCGACATCGACACGTCGACCTACGGAGCGGTCAACTACGGGTACCTCTCCTCGGGAATCGTGATCGCGATGGTGCCCTGCATCGTGCTCTACCTCTCGCTGCAGCGCTACTACGTCCAGGGGCTGATGTCGGGAGCCGTCAAGGGCTAGGTCAAAGGGGTCGCTGGCTGTCGGCTTGACGGGAGCCTGCGACGTTTGTTACGTTCGAAGCGCTTCGCGAAGCGCTTCGCGAAATTTCGACAGAAACCCAAACTTAGGCAAACGGTCGAATCGGGGTCGATTTGGAAGTCACGGAAAACGTCGTCGGAAGTGTGGTGCCGAGCGCGTCGGCTCGGCTTCGCCTCCGGCCCCTCGATGCGGCCCGGGTCGCGATCACCGGTGGGCTGCTCGCCGACCGGCAGCGGGTCAATCACGAGGTGACGATCCTGCACGGCCTCAGGGAGCTCGAGCGGGTCGGGACGCTGGACAACTTCCGGATCGCGGCCGGGCGCCAGCGTGGGAAGCGCCAGGGAATGGTCTTCAGCGATTCGGACGTCTACAAATGGCTGGAGGCTGTCGCCTGGGAGCTCGGGCGCACGGGAGAGCTCCCCGCCGAGCTCGAACAGGCCGCCGCCAGGGTGATCGAGCTCGTGGAGTCGACGCAGGAGGCGGACGGGTACCTCAATACCTGGTGCCAGATCAACGATCCGAGCTGGCGCTGGACCGATCTGCAGCAAGGGCACGAGCTCTATTGCGCCGGTCACCTGATCCAGGCCGGGATCGCCTTCGTCCGCGCGACCGGCGACCCGCGGCTGCTCGGCGTCGCCCGTCGCTTCGCCGACCTGATCGACGACGTCTTTCGCGGCGGCGAGCAGTCCGGTACCGACGGTCATCCAGAGATCGAGCCCGCCCTGGTCGAGCTCTACCGTCAGACCGGTGACTCGCGCTACCTCGACCTGGCCGCGACGCTGGTCGAACGGCGCGGCCACGGTCAGTTCGTGGGCGGACGCTTCGACCTGCGCTACTACCAGGACGTCGAGCCGGTCAGGGAGTCGCGGACGATCGTCGGCCACGCCGTCAGGGCCCTCTATCTGGCGGCGGGGGTCACCGATCTCTACGCCGAGACCGCCGACGAGCCGCTGCTCGAGGCGATGCAGGCGCAATGGAACGATCTCACCGCCGCGAAGATCTATCTGACCGGCGGAATCGGGTCTCGGCACGACGACGAGTCGATCGGAGAGCCGTACGAGCTTCCTCCCGACCGAGGTTATTGCGAAACCTGCGCCGCGATCGCCAGCATGATGTGGAACTGGCGCATGTTGCTGGTGACCGGCGAAGCGCGGTTCGCAGACCTCTTCGAGCGCACGCTCTACAACGGGTTTCTCTCAGGCCTCTCACTCGACGGCCGTACCTTCTTCTACGTCAATCCGCTGCAGTCGCGCGGCGGGCACGCTCGCGCGTCCTGGGACCCGGTCGCCTGCTGCCCCCCCAACATCATGCGGACCCTGGCGTCGCTTCATCACTACCTGGCGACCTCGTCGGACGACGGGATCCAGCTCCATCAATACGCGTCCGCCACGCTTCGCATCGCGCGGCCCGACGGGCCGGTCGAGTTGCGAGTCGAGACCGCATACCCCTCGCAAGGGACGGTCGAGATCGAGATCGTCGACTGCCCGGACGAAGAATGGACCCTTGCCCTGCGCATCCCGGCGTGGGCGCGAACCGCGACGATCGACGGAAGTGCGGTCGACGCGGGCGGTTACGCCGAGGTGAGGCGCCGCTGGCGGAGGGGCACGAAGCTCGTGCTCGACCTCGACGTCTCGCCTCGGCTGACCGCGCCGAGCCCGCGCATCGATGCAGTGCGAGGGTGTGTTGCGATCGAGCGAGGCCCGCTCGTCTACTGCATCGAGGGGGGCGACCTGGCGGCCTCGGTCGATCTTGGTGACCTGCGGATCGACCGTGAGCAGCGCGTGGAGGACTCCGGCCCGATCGAGTCGCTCGCAGGGCTCCCGGGGGTCAGCGCAACAGGTGAGGTCGTCAACCTCGACGGTTGGCAGCACAGCGAGTACCGTGACCTCCGTGAGGTGGTCGCGACCTCTGGCGCGTCGCAGGTAGCGTCGTTGTCGGCGGTCCCGTATTTCGCCTGGGGAAACCGCGACGCCGGTGGCTCGATGCGCGTCTGGCTTCCGGGCGCCGACTAGCCGAGAGCGCCTCGTGGCGACCCTTTCCCTCGAAGACGTCACCAAGGTCTACGACAACGACGTCGAGGCCGTTCGTGGGCTTTCGCTCGACGTGGACGACGGGGAGTTCGTCGTGCTGGTCGGGCCGTCGGGCTGCGGCAAGACGACCGCTCTACGAATGGTCGCAGGCCTCGAGGAGATCACTGCGGGAACGATCAGCCTCGACGGCAGGGTCGTCAACGATCTCTCCGCCAAGGCCCGCGATGTCGCGATGGTCTTCCAGAACTACGCGCTCTATCCGCACCTCACAGCGCACGAGAACATCGCCTTCTCGCTCTCGATGCGCGGGGTCCGGAAGGCCGAGCGGGATCGCCGCGTTCGCGAAGCCGCAGACGTGCTCGGCCTCACCGAGGTGCTGGACCGGAAGCCGCGCCACCTCTCCGGCGGACAGCGCCAGCGCGTCGCGATGGGCCGTGCGCTCGTCCGCGAGCCGGCCGTCTTCCTCATGGACGAACCGCTTTCGAACCTCGACGCCAAGCTGAGGGTGCACATGCGAACCGAGGTGCTGCGCGTGCAGCGTCGCCTCGGCGTCGCGACCCTGTACGTGACGCACGATCAGACCGAAGCGATGACGATGGGCGACCGGGTTGCGGTGCTCCGGGAAGGCGTCCTGCAGCAGTTGGCCCCGCCGCAGGAGCTGTACGACCGGCCGAACAATCTCTTCGTCGCCTCGTTCATGGGATCGCCCTCGATGAACCTCTACGACGGCAGCATCGGTGGGACGTCTGAGGGCCCCGTCGTCAAGCTCGGCTCGCAGGCGCTCCGGCTCACGGCCGAGGAGGCGCGTGCACTTCCCGCTCCGGGCAGCCGCGTCGTTGTCGGGATCCGGCCCGAGCATCTCTCGCTCTCACAGGCCAACGGCTCCCACGGCCCGGACGGCAACGCGCTCGTCACCGACGTCGAACTCGTCGAGGCGCTCGGAAACGAGCAGCTCGTTCATTTCGCCATCGATGCACCGCTCTTCAACGACGCGGTGGCCGTTCTGACCGACGACGAGGCGGCCGGGCACGCCTCGGAAGGCATCGCCGGAGCACCGGTCGCAAACAGCATTGCCCGTGTCGATCCGGAAGCGCAGGTCGTCGCGGGCAGCCGGCTCGCGTTCAGTGTCGACGTGAGGCGGATCCACTTCTTCGACCCGCAGACGGGTGCGTCGTTCGAACGGAGCGAGGCATGAGCGACGACCCGCTCGGCACACGCGAGATCTGGCTCGTCGCAGGAAGCCAACGGCTCTACGGAGAGGAGACGATCGCAGCGGTCGACGCACACGCGCGCGGTCTGGCCGACGCGCTCGACGCCGTGCCCGAGATCCCGGTGCGGATCGTCTCCAAACCTGTCGTGACAGGCGCGGACGCGATTCGCCGTCTGTGTCTCGATGCGAATGCGAGCGACGCGTGCGCCGGGATCGTCGCGTGGATGCACACGTTCTCGCCGGCCCGGATGTGGATCCCGGGGTTGACGGTGCTCCAGAAGCCGCTCCTGCATCTGCACACGCAGTTCAACCGCGAGCTCCCGTGGTCGGAGATCGACATGGACTTCATGAACCTGAACCAGTCGGCGCACGGCGATCGCGAGTTCGGGTTCATCGAGACCAGGCTCCGACGGCGCCGCAAGACGGTTGCGGGACACTGGCAGGACCCGTTGGTGCACGCACGGATCGGGACGTGGTCGCGGGCAGCGTGTGGGTGGGCCGAGGCGCAGACCCTCTCCGTCGCGCGGTTCGGCGACAACATGCGCGAGGTCGCGGTCACCGAAGGCGACAAGGTCGAGGCCGAGATCAGGCTCGGTTTCTCGGCGAACGGCTTCGGGGTGGGCGACCTGGTTGCTGCGTTGCCGGATCCGGGGGCCGACTCAGTCGAGCAACTGCTGTCCGACTACGAGGCTCGTTACCGAGTTGCCGACGAGTTGCGGGCCGGCGGGAGTCGTCGCGGGTCGCTGGTCGAAGCAGCGCGGATCGAGGCCGGCCTGCGGATGTTCCTCGACGATCACGGCTGCGCTGCGTTCACCGACACATTCGAGGACCTGCACGGCCTTCCCCAGCTGCCCGGCCTGGCAGCGCAACGGCTGATGGCCGACGGTTACGGCTTCGGGGCCGAGGGTGACTGGAAGGCAGCCGCGCTCGTCCGGATCGTCAAGGCGATGGCAGCCGGGTTGCCCGGCGGGACCTCGTTCATGGAGGACTACACCTACGACCTGACCGCCGGATCCGAGCTGGTGCTCGGGTCGCACATGCTCGAGATCTGTCCGTCGATTGCAGCCGGGCAGCCGTCGTGTGAGATCCATCCGCTCTCGATCGGGGGCGCCGGCGATCCGGTGCGCCTCGTCTTCGACGCGGCCGTCGGCCCCGCGGTGGTGGTGAGCCTCGTCGACCTCGGCGACCGGTTCCGGTTCGTCGCGAACGAGGTCGACGTGATCGCTCCGCCGCAAGCGTTGCCGAAGCTGCCGGTCGCACGCGCGGTGTGGGGGCCGCGACCGGACTTCACGACAGCCGTCGAGGGCTGGCTCGCCGCGGGCGGATCGCACCACACCGTCTTCACCGCCGCGCTCGGCCTGGAGGCGTTCGCCGATCTGGCCGAGATCGCCGGAATCGAGCTCGTCTCGATCGACGAAGGAACCTCCCTGCGCGAGTTGGAGCGAGAGTTGCGGTGGAACCAGGCGAGCTATCGGCTCGCAGGCAGCCTCTAGCCGACCGTGTACGACGAGCTGCGCGCACGCGTTCTGGCTGCGAACCTGGCGATCGTCGACGCGGGCCTCGTCACCCTGACGTTCGGAAACGTCAGCGGCGTCGACCGGACCGCCGGTGTGATGGCGATCAAGCCGAGCGGCGTTCCATACGAAAAGCTCGATCGGGACGCGATCGTGATCGTCGATCTGGCGAGCGGCGAGGCCGTCGGCGGAACCTTGCGGCCATCATCGGATGCGCCGACGCACCGCGTCCTCTATCAGCGCTTCGCCGAGATCGGCGGCGTCGTGCACACTCACTCGCCGTTCGCAACAGCCTGGGCGCAGGCCGGACGCGACCTGCCGTGCCTCGGGACGACGCATGCCGACCATTTCAACGGTGCGGTTCCCGTCACGCGGCCGCTCACGGCGGCAGAGATCGAGAGCGCCTACGAGGAGGCGACCGGCGAGGTGATCGTCGAGGCGGCCGGTGTCGCCGTAGCGACGATTCCGGCCGCTCTCGTCCGCGGCCACGGGCCGTTCAGCTGGGGTGCGGAGGTGGAGGATGCGGTGGAGAACGCGATCGCAATCGAGGCAGTGGCCGCCCTCGCGCTACGGACGCTTGTGATCGAGCCGCAGGCGGATGAGCTCGACGCACGACTGCTGGAGCGCCACTTCACGCGCAAGCACGGGCCCGACCGCTACTACGGCCAGCGGTGAAGGCGCTGCAGCTCTGCGGCCCGCGTGACCTGCGTCTGGAGGAGCGAGCCATCCCCGAGACTCGCCAGGGCGAGCTCCTGTTGCGCGTCTCGGCCGTCGGGTTGTGCGGCTCCGACCGCCACTGGTTCGAGGAGGGCGCGATCGGCGACGCGACGCTGTCTCGGCCGCTCGTCCTCGGCCACGAGATCGCCGCGACGATCGAGTCAGGGCCGCGCGGCGGCGAGCGCGTCGTCGTCGATCCGGCCGACCCCTGCGGGCGCTGCCCGCAGTGCCGCGCTGGGTTGGACCACCTCTGTCCGAACGGTCGCTTCGCCGGTCACGGCACGACCGACGGAGGGCTGTGCACATTCTTCGCCTGGCCGGAGCGGCTCGTCCACCGTGCCCCGGACCTGCTTGCCGACGGGGAGGCTGCACTGCTCGAGCCGCTCGGGGTTGCGCTCCACGCGCTCGACCTCGGTTCGCCGAGGCCCGGCTCGAGCGCGGCCGTTTTCGGTTGCGGACCGCTCGGGCTGCTGCTCGTGCAACTGCTCGTTCGTTCCGGATGCTCTGTCTTTGCGACCGATCCCCTGCCTCATCGTCTTGCCGCGGCGACCGCGCTCGGCGCTACCGCGACGCCGTTCGAGTCGGATGTCGCATTCGAGGTCGCCGGAACCGACGCCGCGCTCGGCGACGCGCTCGATGCCGTGCGGCCGGGCGGAAAAGTCGTACTGGTCGGGATCCCGGACGGCGACCGGACGACCTTCTCGGCCTCGACGGCTCGACGCAAGGGCTTGACGCTCCTGCTCAGCAGGCGCATGACGCGCGACGACCTCGCGTGCGCGATCGAGCTCGTCGAGCAGGGCTCGGTCTCGCTCGCCGGTCTCGTCACCGAGCGGCATCGTCTCGACGACGCGGATGCTGCGTTCGCAGCGCTCGTTGCCCGCCTGGGCATCAAGGTCCTGGTCGAGCCGCACGCATGAACGACTCCCACCGGTATTCGATCGGGGTCGACTTCGGGACCGAGTCGGCACGAGCGCTGCTCGTCGACTGCGGTGACGGCACCGAGGTCGCGACGGCGGTCTACGCGTACGCGAACGGCGTGATCGATGCGCACCTCCCGGCTCCGGACGACGACGTCACGCTTGAAGCGGACTGGGCGCTCCAGGATCCGGGCGACTACATCCGCGCGCTCGGCACGACGATTCCCGCCCTGTTCGAAACGAGCGGTGTCGACCCGGCGCAGATCGTCGGCCTCGGCGTCGACGTCACCTCCTGCACGATGCTCCCGACGCTCAACGACGGCACGCCGCTCTGCGAACTGCCGGAGCTTCGGCGCGAGCCTCACGCGTGGGTGAAGCTCTGGAAGCACCACGCCGCCCAACCGGAGGCCGACCTGATCAACGACGTCGCCGCTTCGCGGGGCGAGCACTGGCTCGCGAATTACGGCGGACGGATCTCCTCCGAGTGGTTCTTCGCGAAGGCGCTGCAGATCCTGCGCGAGGCCCCCGAGATCTACGAGCGGGCCGAGCGGCTGATCGAGGCGGCGGACTGGATCGTCTGGTCACTCACCGGCGTCGAGACTCGCTCGACGTGCACCGCCGGCTACAAGGCCATGTGGTCGAAACAGGAGGGCTTCCCCGAACGGGACTACTTCGCTGCTCTGGACTCGCGCTTCGCCGATGTCGTCGACGAGAAGATGCGTCGCGAGCTTGCTCCGCTCGGCAGCCGCGCCGGCGGTCTCAGCGAGCAAGCGGCGGCGCTGACCGGGCTTCGTCCCGGCACGCCCGTCGCGATCGCCAACGTCGATGCCCACGTGTCCGCCCCCGCCGTCCAGGTCATCGACGCCGGATCGTTGGTGATGGTGATGGGGACGAGCATCTGCCACATCCTCCTCGGCAAGTCCCGGGCGATCGTCGAGGGGATGTGCGGCGTGGTCGAGGACGGGGTCGTTCCCGGGCTGCTCGGGTTCGAAGCGGGCCAGTCGGCCGTCGGCGACATCTTCGCCTGGTTCGCCGAGACGGCGGTGCCGGCCGCCGTCCACGAGGAAGCCAAACGCCGTGGGCTCTCGGTGCAGGATCTGCTCGAGGAGGGAGCGGCGAGGCTGCGCCCGGCGGAGAGCGGGCTGCTCGCGCTCGACTGGTGGAACGGCAACCGCTCGATCCTCGTCGACGCCGAGCTGCGCGGCTTGCTCGTCGGCATGACGCTCGCGACGACACCCTTCGAGATCTATCGGGCGCTGATCGAAGCGACGGCGTTCGGGACGCGCGTGATCGTCGATGCGTTCGAGTCGGCCGGCGTTCCGGTCGACTCGATTGTCGCTTGTGGAGGTCTTCCTGAGAGAAACGCGTTGCTCATGCAGATCTACGCCGACGTTCTCGGCCGCGAGATCACCGTCGCTGCGTCGACACAGGCGCCGGCGCTCGGCTCGGCGCTGTTCGGTGCTGTCGCGGGCGGCGAGCATCCGTCGATCGCCTCGGCCTCGCGTCATATGACGCGGGCAGGTGTCACGAGCTATCGGCCCGATCCGGACGCGACCATGGTTTACGACGAGCTCTACGTCGAGTACCGGCGGCTCCACGACCTCTTCGGCAGGGGCGGGGACGACGTCATGCGCAACCTCAACCGGCTGCGCGCGCTGCTGGACTAGAGAGAGCGGCGGGACGTCACAGGTAAAAGTTGCGCGTCCAGCGATGAGTGCGCAGCTCGCCGCGCAGCTCGTCGGACAAGGGGCCTGCGTTTGCGGCTTCGGCGTTCCGCTCGACGTTTCGCACCGAGCGCATGCCCGGAATGACCGTCGACACGGCCGGTTGTGACAGACAGAAACGAAGCGCGACCTCGGCCAGCTCGTCGGTCGGCACCCCCGCCGTCGCGGCGATCGCCTGTGCTCGCGTCCAGACCTCCTGCTTCCTGTCGCCGCCGAAGTAGCCGTTCCGGAAATCCCCGTCGGGGAACGTGGTGTCGGACGTGACCGCCCCTGTGAGAGCGCCCTCGTCGAACGGAACACGGACGATCACACCGACGCCTGCCGACTCGACTGCGGCGAAGAGCTCGTCCTCGGGGCTCTGGTCGAAGATGTTGTAGATCGCCTGGACGGTGTCGACGAGCCCGGAGGCGACCAGCTCGAGCACGCTGTGAGGATCGTGGTCGTTGATCGAGACGCCGAAGAAGCGGATCTTCCCCTCGCGTTTGAGCCGCTCGATCGCCCCCTGCCATTCACCCCGCCCGACCCACTCGTCGGACCAGACATGGAACTGCTGGAGGTCGATCGTCTCGAGCCCCAGGTTCCGAAGGCTGCGTTCGGTGCACTCGACGATCCACTGTTCGGGAAACGCATCGTCAGGAGCGATTCCCGGCGGCGCGGGCCACACGCCGTTCTTCGGCGGGACCTTCGTCGCGACGACCACGCGGTCACGGATGCTCCCGACCGCACGGCCGACGAGACGTTCGCTGTGGCCGTTGCCGTAGCCGAGTGCGGTGTCGAAGAAGTCGATGCCGAGCTCGATCGCCCGCTGGAGCGCCCGGAGCGATTCGGTGTCTTCCGCGCCGAGCCAGCGCGTGCCGCCGATGCCCCAGGCGCCGAAGCCGACTTCCGACACTTCGAGGCCGGTCGAGCCGAGCAAGCGCCGGCGCACCATCTAGGAGACCGGGGGGGAGAGCACCACGGTCACCGGCGAGCCGGTGTCCCCGATCACGTCCTCGACCACGACCTCGTTCGTATCGAGCCGCTCGACCGTCCCGTCGACCGCCTCGAGAAACGCGTCGGGCGGATCGAGGAAGTTGACTGCCGGTGTCCGGTAGTGCATCGCAACGACGAGGCGCGGCCGCAGCGCGCGCACGATCTCCGCCGACTGCTCGCCGCCGATCGTCGCGCCGCCGCCGACCGGCAGGAAGAGAACGTCGACGACACCGATCGCCGCCTGCTGCTCGGGACGGAGCGCAGCCTGGCCGAAGTCGCCGAAGTGACAGAGTCGCAGCCCGTCGAGTGAGAAGCACACGATCGCGTTCGGGCCGCGTTGCGTGCCGGCGACATCGTCGTGCTCGGAGGCGATCGCGACGATGTCGCCGATCGGAGACTCGAACGTGCCGGCCGTCGCGCGAATCGTCACCGGCGAGCCGCCGACGACCTCGGCGGCGTTGTGGTCGCCATGCTCGTGGGTGATCAAGAGCACATCGGCCTCGACCCCGTCGATCGGCGGGTAGTCGAAGACGAGCCCACGCGACGCAGCGCTCTCCATCGGGCCGAACGGGTCGATCGCGACTCGGTGCGAGCCGCTGACGAGGAACGCTGACTGGCCGTACCAGCGAATCTGCATGGGGCCTCCGGTTGATCTAGCGTTGGGTGAGTCGACCGAGGAGCGGGACCGCGCGGATCAACGTCTCCTGCTCCTCCGGCGTGAGCTCCGCCGCCATCGCCTCCGCGAGCCAGCCCTCGCGGCGGCGGCGGTCGGCCGCGAGGGTCGTCCGCCCGTCGTCGGTGAGCCCGATCAGCACCTGGCGGCGGTCGATCGGATCGGGCGTGCGCGAGACGAGGCCCGCGGCCTGGAGTTCGGCAACGGTCTGGGCCATCGACTGCGGCCGCACGCGTTCCGCGGTCGCGAGCGCGCTCGTCGTCTGCGGACCGGCGCGGTCGAGGCGTGCCAGCACGGCGGCCTGGGAGATCGAGAAGGTGTTCTCGGCTCGCAGCCTCCGGATCAGCTGGCCGAGCACGATGCGCAGCTCGCTCGCCGACCGGGTGAGATCGACCGTTCTGCTCACCGCCCGCAACTATACAGGTAAGCTGCGCAGGCTGCCTGTGCATTCGAAGGCCATCGTCCAACCTCCGAACGACCGCTACAAGTGGGTCGCGCTGTCGAACACGACGCTCGGCGTCCTGCTCGCGACGATCGACGCGTCGATCATGCTGATCGCGATGCCCGCGATCTTCCGCGGCATCCATCTCGACCCGCTCCGGCCGGGCAACAGCTTCTACCTGCTCTGGATGATCCTCGGCTTTCTCGTCGTCTCGAGCGTGCTCGTCGTCGGCGTGGGGAGGCTCGGCGATCTCTACGGGCGCGTGCGGATGTACAACCTCGGCTTCGTCATCTACACCGTCTCGTCGCTGCTGCTCGCGATCGACTGGATGCACGGCCGCGCTGGTGCGGACTGGCTGATCGCCTTCCGGATCGTGCAGGGTGTCGGCGCGGCGTTCCTGATCGGCCAGTCGGCGGCGATCCTCACCGACGCGTTCCCGAAGAACCAGCGCGGGCTGGCGCTCGGCATCACCAACGTCGTCGGGATCAGCGGCCAGTTCATCGGGCTCGTGCTCGGCGGCGTCCTCGCGCCGATCGACTGGCGGCTGATCTTCCTCGTCTCCGTCCCGTTCGGCCTGTTCGGCACCGTGTGGTCGTATCTGAAGCTGCGCGAGACGAGCCTGCCGGAACGCGCGCCGATCGACTGGCTCGGGAACGTGACGTTCGCGCTCGGGCTCGTGCTGGTGATGATCGGGATCACCTACGGGATCCGGCCGTACGGCGGCCGGCCGATGGGATGGACGAACCCGTTCGTCGACGGTTGCCTGAGCTTCGGCGTGCTGCTCCTGTTCGCATTCGTCTTCGTCGAGCAGCGTGTCGAGCACCCGATGTTCACCCTGCCCCTGTTCAAGATCCGCGCGTACACGTTCGGCGTGGTCTCGAACTTCCTCTCGGCGATCGCCCGCGGGGGCCTGATGTTCATGCTGATCATCTGGCTGCAGGGGATCTGGCTGCCGGAGCACGGCTACAGCTTCACCCGAACGCCGTTCTGGGCCGGCATCTACATCCTCCCGCTGACCGTCGGCTTCCTGATCGCCGGCCCGATCTCCGGCTACCTCTCCGATCGACTACGGCTCGCGCTTCCTCGCGACGGGAGGCATGCTGGCCTCGGCGGTCGGGTTCGTGCTGCTGGCGATGCTGCCGATCGATTTCTCGTACTCGGCCTTCGCCGCGATCCTGCTGTTGATGGGGCTCTCGATGGGCGCGTTCGCGTCGCCGAACCGCGCCGCCGTGATGAACAGCCTCCCCGCCCGTCACCGTGGCGCGGGCGGTGGCATGAACCAGACCTTCCAGAGCTCGGCGCAGGTGCTCTCGATCGGCATCTTCTTCACGTTGATGATCATCGGGCTCTCGAGCTCGCTGCCGCACACGCTCTCCGCCGGGCTCGCGGCACACGGCGTGCCGCCCGCAACCGCACACCGCGTTGCCGACCTGCCGCCCGTCTCGGTGCTGTTCGCGACCTTCCTCGGCTACAGCCCCGTCGAGCGACTCGTGCCGGCCGGGGTCATCCACCATCTCTCACACGCGAACGCCGCAGCATTGACCAGTCGCGGCTTCTTCCCTCAGTTGATCACCCAGCCGTTCCGGGACGGGCTGCACGAGGCGTTCCTCTTCGCCGCGTTCGCCTGCCTCGTCGCCGCGGTCGCATCCTGGTCGCGCGGGCCGCGGACGCTCGGAGCGAGGGACCCCGCGGCTGTGCCGCTCCCCGGAGACTAGAGCTTGTGGCTTAGCCGGCAGGCGGCGGGTAGACCGCGTCGGGCTCCTGGGTCAAGCCCTCGGGCCAGTCGAAGATCTCGGTGATCACGCCCAGGTCGGGGTCGGTCGACATGTAGGCGAACGTGACGCCGTTGTAGTGGCCGCCCTGCAGGACGCCGCGACCGTTCGCGCGCAGCGCCTCCAGCGTCTCGCCGTAGCCGCGGCCGCCGACGGCGACGTGATGCACCCCTTCGCCCTTCGTCGCGAGGAAGTCGGCGAACACGCCCTTGTCCTCGAGCGGCTGCGACGAGCTCCCACTGCACGCTGCCGACCATCGTCACGGCGATCCGAAACCGGTACTCGCCGGACGGATCGCCTGTCGTCATCTCCGACACGGTGTCGGGGTTGAAGTCGTAGATCTCCCATGGGCCGATGCCGTACTCCTCGACGTACGTTCGCAACGTCTTCTCGAGGTCGCGGACGACGATCGAGATCTGCATCGTCTCGGTGAACAGGGGCTCGGGCATACGAGTGGCGATCGTACGACGTTGCGCCTATCGCGGTCAGGTGGTTCGATCCGCGCGTGGCGACGGTGCGCGCAGCAGTGACGAGATCGCGGGGCGTGATGGAGCTCGCCGCCGTCTCAGCGCCCGGCGCGCCCGGGCCCGGCGAGGTGCTCGTCGGCCCGGAGGCGGTCGGCCTGTGCGGCTCCGACTTCCACTATTTCCTCGGCGACATCGGGACGATCGAGGATCCCTCGACGCTCTATCCGCGCGTCCAGGGCCACGAGGCCGCCGGGACGATCCTCGCACTCGGCGCCGATTGCCCGCCGCAGCTCGCCGTCGGCGAACGCGTTGCGCTGTGGCCGGTCTCAGCCTGCGGCCACTGCTACGCCTGCCGCGTCGGACGGCCGAACGTGTGTGAGTCCATCAGCCTCATCGGCGTCCACGCCGACGGCGCCCTGCAGGAGCAGCTGCTCGTCCCGGCCGAGCAGGTGTTCCCGGTCGGCGACCAGGACCCCGCGCTGGCAGCCTTGATCGAGCCCGTCTCGATCGCGATGCGTTCCGTCGACCGGGGGAGGGTCGCCTCGGGCGAGCACGTCGTCGTGCTGGGCGCAGGACCGATCGGCCAGGCACTCGCGCTGGCCGCGATCGACCGCGGCGCGTCCGTGCTCGTGCTCGACACCGTTGCGAGCCGGCTCGACCGCGCGGCGGTCACGGGAGCCGACGTGCACCGGATTCTCGGCACCGAGACTGCGCGCGACGTCGGGCGCGAATGGTCGGGGGGCGACGGCCCGGAGGTCGTGTTCGAGGCGACCGGCGTCGCCGGGCTCGTGCAGTCGGCCGTGGAAGCGGTGGCACAGGCGGGCCGCGTCGTCGTTGTCAGTCTCTCGAGCGAGCGTGCGCCGATTCGCGTCGGCGACCTTCCGCTGAAGGAGATCGACGTGCTCGGCGTCAGCTGCTGCCGCGCTGCAGACTTCGGCGCCGCAGTCGAGCTCGTCTCGCGGCGGCGCGCCATCGCTGCCGGGCTCGTCACGCATCAGTTCGCGTTCGCCGAGGCGCCGCGCGCGATCGAGTACGCGATGCATCACCCCAGCGAGGTGATGAAGGCGGTCGTCAGGATCGACGACCGCCCCTGAGTCATCGGCTAGAACGGGAAGGGGTGGCCGCTGCCGCCCTGCACGGTGATCCACCGCAGCTCGGTGAACTCGTCGATCACCGCCTGGCCGCCGAAGCGTCCCCAGCCGGAATCCTTCACGCCGCCGAACGGCATCTGCGGCTCGTCGCCGACCGGCTGGTCGTTGACGTGCACGATTCCCGACTCGAGCAGCTGCGCGAGCGCGAAGCCTCGGTCGGTGTTCGTGGTCAGGATCCCTGCGCTGAGGCCATATTCGCTTGCGTTGGCGTGTGCGATCGCCTCCTCCGCCGAGTCGACGACATCGACCGCGACCACGGGGCCGAACGTCTCGAACTTGGCGAAGTCAGAGCTCTCCGGGACGTCGGTGATCACCGTCGCCCGGTAGCACGGGCCGGCTGCCTCGCCGCCGGCGAGCACCTTTGCGCCCTTCGCCACGGCGTCGTCGACGCGCTCGCTGACGAGGCTGAGTGCGGCCTCGTTGATGAGCGGCCCGATGATCGTGTCGTGCTCCTTCGGGTCGCCGGCCTTCAGGGTCTTTGCCTTCTCCGCGAGCCGGGAGGTGAACTCGGCCGCGATCGGTCGTTCGACGATGATCCGCCGTGCCGACATGCAGATCTGGCCCTGGTGCAGGAAGGCCCCGAACGCGGCGGCGTTGACCGCGTAGTCGAGGTCGGCGTCGGCGAGCACGAGCAACGGGTTGTAGCCGCCGAGCTCGAGCACGACCCGCTTCAGATGACGTCCGGCTGCCTCCGCGAGTCGTCTTCCGGTCGCGGTCGAGCCGGTGAAGTTGATGCGGCGCACCGCGGGGTTCTCGACGAGCTCGTCGCCGATCGGTGCGGCTTCGCCTGGGGCGTGCGTGACGATGTTGAGCACACCCGAAGGCAGCCCGGCCTCGGCGAAGATCTCGCCCCAGATCAGCCCACCGACGACGGGGGAGAGCTCGGACGGCTTCAGCACGACGGTGTTTCCGAGTGCGAGGGGCGCTGAGATCGCCCGCGCGGACAGGATCAGCGCCGCGTTCCAGGGAGCTATCGCGCCGACGACGCCTACCGGCTTGCGAATCCCCATCGCGAGAGTGCCGGGGTGATCGGAGGGGATGATCTGCCCGAGCGGGGCATACGCCGCGGCGGCGGTCTGGCGGAGCAGGCCGGGGACGAAGCTCATCTGGAACATCCCGAACCCGAAGCTCGCGCCGGTCTCGCGCGCGAGCAGCCCGACGATCTCGTCGAGCCGCGACTCGAGGATGTCGGCCGCCTTGAGGAAGATCCGCTGCCGCTCGGCGGGCACGCTCTGCGACCAGGCGGGGAATGCCGCAGCTGCGCTCGCCACCGCACGCTCCGCGTCGGCGCGTGTTCCGGCTGCGACCTGGGCGACGACGTCGCCTGTGAACGGATCGCGGTCCTCGAACGTCTTCCCGCCGTCCGCCGCCGTCCATTCGCCGCCGATGAAGTGCTGGTACTCGCGAACCTCGGACTGGACGCTCGTCACCTCAGTCTCCTCTCTCTGGGCCGCGTCATCACGTTGGTGGAGCTTCGCGTATATAACCCACAGGCCCGTCCACGTGTCGAATCACCGGTCAGCCGTCCCACATAGTCGAACCGTGAACGCATGATCGACCTCTCCCGCGTCGCGGCGATCGACATCCACGTGCACACCGAACGCTCGCGCGCCGGGCACGACCCGATGCCCGCGGAGCTGCGCGAGGCCGCCGCCCGCTACTTCGGCAACGAGTTCACCGGCGACGCGCTGCCGACGATCGACGACGTTGCCGCCTATTACCGCGAGCGCGGCCTCGCGGCGGTCGTCTTCACCGTCGACTGGGAGCTCGAGAGCGGACGCGCCCCGATCCCGAACGAGGAGATCGCCGAGGGAGCGCGCGAGAACGCCGACGTCCTGATTCCCTTCGCCAGTGTCGACCCGGCGCGCGTGGACGCGCCCGAGCGCGCGCGGCGCCTGATCGAGGAGCACGGCGTTCGCGGGTTCAAGTTCCACCCGAACCTGCAGCAGTTCTTCCCCAACGACCGCGCCGCCTATCCGCTCTACGAGGTGATCGCCGAGGCGGGGCTGCCGGCGCTCTTCCACTCCGGGCACAGCGGGATCGGGACCGGCCTTCCCGGCGGCGGCGGCCTGCGCCTGAAGTACTCGAATCCGCTCTGCCTCGACGACGTTGCCGCCGACCTCCCGGAGCTCAAGATCGTGCTCGCTCACCCGTCGTTCCCGTGGCAGGACGAGGCGATCTCGGTCTGCCTGCACAAGGCGAACGTCTGGATCGACCTCTCCGGCTGGTCGCCCAAGTACTTCCCGCCGCAGCTCGTCCAGTACGCGAACACGCAGCTGCGGCGCAAGGTGCTGTTCGGCTCCGACTTCCCCCTGATCACGCCGGACCGGTGGCTGTCCGATTTCGCCGAGGCACCCTTCCGGGACGAGGTCCGGCCGCTGATCCTGAAGGACAACGCGGCCGCCCTGCTCGGGCTGTGATGTTCGAATAGTCGGAACGCTATCCTTGACAGTAGAACTGCGAATCGCCTAGCGTCGCAGCCATCAGGCGGCCGAGCGGTTCAGACCCAGCGAGGAGGGTGTCCGAAAACTGGCGATCGTCGCGCTGAGTGAGGCCGTCTCCGAACTGGTGCGCGACGGCGACGTGGTGGCGCTCGAGGGCTTCACGCACCTCATCCCGAATGCGGCGGGCCAGGAGCTGATCCGGCAGGGGCGTCGCGACCTGACGCTCGTGCGGATGACGCCCGACGTCGTCTACGACCAGCTGATCGGAATGGGCTGCGCGCGCAAGCTCGTCTTCTCCTGGGGCGGCAACCCGGGCGTCGGCTCGCTGCACCGGCTGCGTGACGCGGTCGAGCACGACTGGCCTGCGCCGCTCGAGCTGGAGGAGCACTCCCACGCGGGGATGGCGGCGGCGTACGCGGCCGGGGCCGCGAACCTGCCGTTCGGCGTCCTCCGCGGCTACGAGGGCACCGACCTGCCCGCGCACACCCGCGTCAGGCGGATCACCTGCCCGTTCACGGGCGAGCAGCTCGCCGCGGTGCCCGCCCACCGGCCCGATGTCGGGATCGTCCACGCGCAGCAGGCAGACCAGCACGGCAACGTGCAGCTCTGGGGCATCACCGGCATCCAGAAGGAGGTCGTCCTCGCCTCCGCGCGGTCGATCGTGACCGTCGAGGAGATCGTCGACGAGCTCGAGCTCCAGCCCGGTGCGGTCGTGCTCCCGGCCTGGGTGGTCGACGCCGTCGCCTGCGTTCCCGGCGGCGCACGACCTTCCTACGCGCACGGCTACTACGAGCGCGACAACGACTTCTACGTCGCCTGGGACGCGATCAGCCGCGACCGCGACGTGTTCCGCACCTGGATGAGCGAGCACGTGCTCGAGGGAGTCTCGGCATGACCTCGACGGATGGGCGGAGCCAGATCGTCCTGCCCGACGACCCGAGCTTCGGGCCGGAGGTGCAGGTCGACTACCCGGGCTACCGCTCGACCCGCCGGCGCGCGCCCGACCGGCCGCTGGTCACGCTGCCCGAGCAGCTGCACTCGCTCGCCGGGCCGGTGTTCGGCGAGGACCTGGTGGAGGCCTCCGACGCCGACCTGACGCGGCAGCACCACGGTGAGCCGCTCGGCGAGCGCATCGTCGTCCACGGGCGCGTGCTCGACACGGCCGGCCGGCCGCTCGCGGGCGCGCTCGTCGAGGTCTGGCAGGCGAACGCGTGCGGCCGCTACCGCCACGAGGTCGACCAGCACCCTGCACCGCTCGATCCGAACTTCTCCGGGGCCGGGCGCTGCCTGACGGACGCCGACGGCCGCTACCGATTCGTCACGATCAAGCCGGGGGCCTACCCGTGGGGGAACCACGACAACGCGTGGCGCCCGGCCCACATCCACTTCTCGCTCTTCGGGCGGCTCTTCACGGAGCGCCTGGTGACGCAGATGTACTTCCCGGGCGACCCGCTGTTCGAGTACGACCCGATCTTCCACTCGGTCCGCGATCCGAAGTCGCGTGCGCTGCTCGTCTCGCGCTTCGACCTCGCGGAGACCGTGCCGGACTGGGCGCTCGGCTACGAGTGGGACATCGTGCTGGGACCGGGCGGTCCCGACGCCACGCCGATCGAAAGGGAGGCATGACGACCCCCTCGCAGACGGTCGGCCCCTTCTACACGATCGGCCTCGTCGACGACGGGCGGCCGCAGAACCAGCTCGTGGCCGGAGGAATCGAGCTCGACGGGCAGCTCTTCGACGGGGACGGCGCCCCGATCCCCGACGGCCTGATCGAGGCCTGGGACGCTGCCGGGAGCCGGTGGGGACGTTCGGGGACGGACGGGACGGCCGGTTCTCGTTCCTCGTGCCCCGCGACGCGACGCACCTCGAGCTGTATGTGTTCGCACGCGGCCTTCTTCGCCACCAGTGGACGCGCGTCTACCTCGACGACGCAGCAGACGACGACGTCCTCGCCGGCGTCGAGCCGGCCCGGCGCGGAACGTTGAAGGCCCGCTCCGAGGGTTCCGGACTGCGCTTCGACATCCGGATGCAGGGCGACGACGCAACGGTGTTCTTCGCACATTGAGCACCCGGGCGACATCCGTGCCCGGAGAGCACCTCGGCCGCAGGGGAGGGCACCCGCCGCACCGTGCGCGACGCGACGTTCGACGTTTTCCGCCGCCGTGGGCTGACGACGCTCTTCGCCAACCCCGGATCGACCGAGGTGCCGTTCCTCACCGACCTCCCCGACGACCTCGACTTCGTGCTCGCCTTGCACGAGAGCTCGGTCGTCGGCCTCGCCACCGGGCACGCGCTCGGGCGCGGAGCGCCGTCGCTCGCGCTCCTGCACACGACGGCGGGGCTCGGAAACGGCGTTGCCGCGATCGCCACCGCCCGCGTCAACCGGGCCCCCCTGGTGGTGCTCGTCGGCCAGCAGGACCGCAGGCATCTCGCCTACGAGCCCTTCCTCACCGGACGGCTGGCCGGTCTCGCCGGGGACTATCCCGTGCGCGTCGAGCAGCCGGTCCGCGCGCAGGACGTGCCCGGTGCGGTCGAACGCGCCTTTCACGCTGCGGCGACCGCCCGCGGCCCGGCGCTCGTGATCGTGCCGATGAACGACTGGGAGGCCGCTCCGGACGACGAACGTGAGCCCGCCGCGGCCGTCGGCGAGATCGTCCGCGCCGTCGCGGTCGCACCCGAGGTCGTCGACTCCCTCGCAGCCTTCCTCGACGAAGCGCGTGCGCCGGCGATCGTGGTCGGCGCCGGTGCCGACGACGCCGCGTCCCGGGCGGCGGTCGTCGCCCTGGCCGAGCGGCTCTCCGCGCCCGTCTACCAGGAGGCGTTCGGCGCCCGTGCAGGCTTCCCGCACGGCCATCCGCTGTTCGCCGGGCTGCTGCCCGCGGGCCGGCCCGGCCTGCGCGAGCGACTCGCTCCTTACGACGCGCTGCTCGTCGTCGGCGGCCCGGCGTTTCGCCAGTCGTTCTACGCGCCCGGGCGCCTCACGATGCCCGGTACGCGCATCGCGCTCGTCACCGAGGATCCCGAGGAGGCCTATCGCAGTCCGGCCCAGCTGGCGGTGCTCGCTTCACCCGCCTCGGTCTGCGCCGCCCTGGCTGCCCGCGTGCAGGCGAGAGACACCCCGCCGCCGGCGCCGTTCCGACCCCCCGCTCCACCCCCGCCTCCGGCCGCCGGCGAGCCGCTGCGCGCGAGCCACGTGCTCGCGGCGCTCGCGGAGCGCCTGCCGCCGGACGCCGTCGTCCTCGAAGAAGCCCCGGTCGACCGGCCCGAGCTGCAGGAGCGGATGCCGGCCGCCGAGCCGTTCGGGTATCTGAGCGCGGCCATGGGCGGCCTTGGCTTCGCCGTTCCCGGAGCGACGGGATTGCGCATGGCGCTGCCCGATCGGCCCGTCGTGGCGGTGATCGGAGACGGCTCGACGATCTACGGCATCCAGGGCCTCTGGACGGCCGCCCACTATCGCGTGGGCGTTCTGTTCGTCGTATTGTCCAATGGCGGCTACGCAATCATGGACCGACTGGCCGAGAACCAGGGCGGTTCTCCGCCCTGGCCGTCGTTCGGCGAGGTCGAGCTCGCAACCGTCGCGCGGGGCTTCGGATGCCCGGCACGCCGCGTCGCGACCTACGACGATTTGATCGCCGTTCTGGACGAGGTCGTTCCGACTCTCGCCCGGCGCGAGGAGCCGTTGCTCCTCGACGTGGCAATCGCCCCGACGGAGGCATTCGGGCCATGAGGAGCCATGCGTAGCCGGCCTCCACCAGCCATTCGTACAAGCGCGGATCAACCCCCTGGAGTCCCCCACCAGCACGAGAAAGGACGGAGCGGATGACGGTTCGGAAAGCAGTAGTGCTGATCGCATTTCCCATCGCGCTGATCGCGGCGGCGATGCTCGCCACCGGTGCCGCAAGCTCGACCGCCAAGGTCGGGACGGGTTCCGCGACGGTGTCGAAGTGCGGTCTCGGCACCGGCAAGAAGGCGACGGGCGCGCCGATCAAGATCGACGGGCTCGACATGCTCATCCCGGGCGTGGACTTCACGACGGTCGGCAAGGTCGCGGCGGCGTATTTCGCCTGCGTGAACGACAACGGCGGGATCCACGGCCGCCCGGTCAAGTACACCCTCTACAACGAGCAGCTCAACCCGGCACAGGAAGCCGCGCTCGCGAGAAAGATGGTCCAGAGCGACAAGGCCGTCGGCATCGTCGGCAACACGAGCTTCGCCGAATGCGGGACGAACTGGAAGTACTACAAGAGCAAGGGCTACGTCGTGCTCGGTGCAGGCGTCCAGGCCGAGTGCTACTCGACGCCGTCGTTCGTCGAGACGAACATGGGCCCGCGCTACAGCAACGTCGGAGCGGCCCAGGCGCTGATCGCGGCGGGAGTCAAGAAGATCTCGATCGCCTCGCCTGACACCATCTCGGCGTACGCAGACAGCGGGGTTGCGGCTCTCGGACAGCAGAAGGGCGTCGCGGTGAAGATCTTCCCGACGCATCTGCCCGTGACCGACGCAACGTCGCAGCTGCTCTCGATGTACCAGTTCGCCGGCAGCGGGGGCGGGATCATCCTCGACTTCACCCCCGACACGGCTCCGGCCTTCATGAAGGCGGCCGTCACGATGGGCATCGTCAACAAGGTCAAGTGGGGCTCGTCGACGCCGATCGCGAACTCGGTCATGGCGCAGCAGTTCCCGCAGTTCGACGGTGACCTGTGGATCAACCAGGAGTTCGAGAACATCGACCCGTCGGTCGGTCCCGACACGGCGCTGATGTTCAACGTCCTGAAGAAGTACGCACCGAGCATCGCCCCGCAGGCGTTCGCGCAGATGGGCTTCCTCGATGCGAAGTTCTCCACGATCGCGTTGCTCGGCATCAAGGGCGCGATCACGGCGAAGTCCTACAACGCGGCGGTTCGCGGCTTGAAGGACGAGAAGACCGACATGCTGTGCAAGCCCTGGTACGTCGGCAACGCGCTGCCGTACCACATCCCGAACAACACCGACATCACGGTCGACTACAAGGCCGGCAAGGTTGTCGTGAGGACCGGCTGCACGGAGATCGCACCGGTCGACCAGCAGCTGACCCAGACCCGCAAGTGGGAGAAGCAGTTCAAGCTGAACTAGGAGAAGCAGACGACATGGCGATCAGCAACCCGAGAGGAAGTCGTTGACCGGCGTCCTTGCATTCAGCATCTTCGGCCTCGAATGGGAGTTCTTGAAGCCCTTCATCGTCGTGGGGCTCGCCTTCGGCGGCGTGTATGCGCTGTCCGGAGTCGGCCTCGTGGTGCTGTACCGCGCAACCGGAGTGCTGAACCTTGCGTTCGGCGCGATCGGGGCCGCAGGGGCGTTGATCGCCTACTGGATCGTCACGCACACCGGCTGGCCGCACTGGCTGGCCTACACGATCTGCGTCGCGTTCGGCGGGGTCGTCAACCTTGCTTACGGCATGGTTTTCGGCCCCGCCTTCGCGCGGCGCGATCCGCTCGTCAAGATGATGGGAACGCTCGGGCTCGCGCTGATCCTGCTCGGGGTCATGTCGTGGCGCGCGCCGATCGGCGGGGCGTTTGCACGATTCCTGCCACTCCCGTCCTCGAGCCACATCTACACGATCTGGGGAACGGCGGTGAACCTCACGCAGATCATTGCGCTCGGGCTGGCCTTCGCTCTCACCGCGATCATCACCATCTTCCTCCGCGTCACCAAGCTCGGCACCGCGATGCGCGCGCTGGCGAACGACCGCGAGATCACAGCGACGCTCGGCGTCCCTGCGCGCCGGGTCGAGGCGGCCGCCTGGTTCGGCTCGGGCATCGTCTGCGGAGCGGCCGGGCTGCTCCTTCCCGATCTGCTCACGTCGCTCGACTACTCGGCCCTCACCTTCCTCGTCATCTCTTCGCTGGCCGCCGCACTGATCGGTCGCCTTCGCTCGCTCTGGGTGACCCTCTTCGGCGGCCTCCTCGTCGGACTGGCTCAGGCGGTGCTCGCGCCGTACTCCTCCGTGACGCAGTACCGCTCCGCCGCGCCGTTCGTGCTCGCGATCGCAGCGCTGCTCGTGCTCTCGCGCCGCCGCGTGGTCACCCTGTCGCGGGTCGGTCACTAATGGCCTCGCGCCTCCACTTCGACCGCGCGACGGCGATTCGCGGCCTGGTGATCGCGGTGCTGCTCCTCTTCGTCGTGGCCGCCGTCCCCAAGCTCGTCGGTGCCGACTGGATCACGACGTTCACGAGCGTCGCGATCTACTCGCTCGCCGCTCTCGGCTTTGGGCTGCTGTACGGCCGCGTCGGCATGATCTCGCTCGGCCAGATCGCGCTGCTCTCGATCGGCTGCTGGGTCGGGACGCGCCTCGCATATGCGACGGCGCTCCCGTTCCCGCTGCTGCTGCTCGTCGTCGGCGGCATCGTGGCCGTGATCGGCGTGATCATCGGTCTGCCTGCGCTTCGGCTCTCGGGGCTCTATCTCGCGCTGATCACGCTCATGTTCGCCGGTGCGACGACGGTCGTCCTCGGCGCGACCGACTTCCCGAACGGCGGGCACGGCTTCCTGGGCTACACGAGCAACGCGAGCCTGATCGGGCTCAAGGCGGTCCGCAGGCCCGCCGTGGCGGTGTCCGACGTCGCGTACTACCGGTACGTCGTGATCGTCGGCGCGCTGATGTTCTTGCTCGCGCTCCTGCACGTCGCCGGCAAGCCGGGCCGAGCCTGGGCCTCGATCCGCGAGAGCGAGCCGGCGGCGCTCGCGGCCGGGGTGAACACGGTGCTCTACAAGCTGTGGGCGTTCGGGCTCTCGTCGTTCATGACGGGCGTCGCCGGGTGCCTGCTCGCGGCGCAGATCGGGGAGCCCCGGGCGATCACGTTCCAGACGCAGGACTCGCTGACCCTGGCGGCGACCGCGTTGATCGGCGGCATCTTCAGCCTCTGGGGCGCCGTCCTCGCCGGGCTCTTCAACCAGCTCTTGCCGTTCGTCTTCCAAGCGCAGTGGGGAATCAATCCGAACTTCCTGCTCATCCTCTTCGGCGCCGGCCTGCTGCAGGTGCTGCTGACCGCGCCGGGCGGCCTCGTCGACCAGGTCCCGAAGGACATGGCGAACCTGGGCAGGCTGGCCTGGCGGGGGGTGCGCAAGCTGAGCCCGCCGGAGGACGAGCCGACGAAGGAGGAGCCGACGTGATCGAGGTCACGGGGCTCACCGTGCGCTTCGCCGGCGTCACCCCGATCGACGACATGAGCGTCGTCTTCCCCGACGGCACCTGCGGCCTGATCGGGCCGAACGGCGCCGGCAAGACCACGTTCTTCAACGTGCTGAGCGGCTTCGTCAAGCCGGCGACGGGGACGGTCACGGCGTTCGGGCAGAACCTGCTCAAGCTCCCGGACTACAAGCGGGCCCGCTGGGGCCTCCGCCGCACCTTCCAGACCGAAATGGCGATCGAGCAACTGAGCGTCTACGACAACGTCGCTCTGATTCACGAGCACTCCGGTGCGAAGGGGTCGACGCGCCGGAGCGATGTGCTCGCGGCGATCGAGTTCGTCGGGCTCGAAACGCCGCCGACCGCGAAGGTCGGAGGGCTGGGTGCGCGCGAGCGGCGCCTCGTCGAGGTCGCCCGTGCCGTGGTCGGCCGTCCTCGCGTCGTCTTGCTCGATGAGCCGGCCGCCGGGCTCCCGGACGAGGAGACCACGCATCTCTCGAGGGTGATCCGGAAGATCCCGCCGGAGGTCGGCGCGCTCGTGATCCTCGTCGACCATGACATGAGCCTCGTCTCGGCCTGCTGCGAGACGACTGCGGTCGTCGACTTCGGAAAGCTGATCGCCTCTGGGCCGACCGCCGAGGTGCTTCGCGACGAGCACGTGATGCGCGCGTACCTCGGGACGGAGACGCTCGACGTCGAGGTCGTCGACGACGCCGAATCGGAGCCCGCCTCGTGACCGAGAACGGTGCCCCGCTGCGCATCGAAGGGCTGTCGATCTCCCGCGGCGGCAAGCCGGTCGTGCACGAGATCTCGCTCGAGATCCCGCGCGGCGCGGTGACGACGCTGCTCGGGCCGAACGGTGCCGGCAAGTCGACGATGGTGCTCACGATCGGCGGCGTGCTCCGTCCGACGGCCGGGACGGTCAGCATCGGCGAGCAGAACCTGACGCGCCTGCGCCCGGAGCAGATCCGAAAGGCCGGCGTCGCGATCGTCCCCGAAGGAAGGCGGCTGCTGCCCGACCTCACCGTGAACGACAACCTGCGTGTGGCCACCTACGCGTTGAACCGTGAGGACGCGAAGCACGGGATCGACTACGCCCTCGAGGTCTTCCCGCAGCTCCAGGCGCGGTGGGGCGCGATCGCGCGCACGCTCTCCGGCGGCGAGCAGCAGATGGTCGTGCTCGCGCAGGCTCTCGTCTCGAGGCCGAAGTTCATCCTCGTCGACGAGCTGTCGCTCGGGCTTGCCCCGGTGGTCGTCAAGCGTCTGATGCCCGCGCTCGAGCGGGCCGCGTCGGAGGGTGTCGGCGTGCTCCTGATCGAGCAGTTCGTCCACGTCGCGCTCGCGCTCGCCGAGAGCGCGTACGTGATCGAGGGTGGGCGGATCGTCTATCACGGAACGGCGGCCGAGCTGAAGGAGCACCCGGAACGGCTGCACTCGGCGTATCTGCTGCGCGAGCGCGCGAACGTCATGCCGCCGACGGAAGGAGTGCTCTGATGCCGTTCGCGGTGCTCGACGGAGACCGCGCCGAGACCCTCGCGCGCCTCTGCGAGCTGTTCGTGCCGGGCTCGGGACGTGTCGGGCCGGTGACGTACATCGACGCCAGCCTCGCCGCCCTTCCCCCCGAGGTGCAGGGCGCCGCGCTCGCGTCGATCGATGCACTCGCCGGCGCGACCGACGCCGAGTCGCTCGCGACGCACGCAGCGACGCCGGCGTTCGGCTTCATCCGCGCGCTGGCGGTCGAGGCGTTCTACAGCGACTTCGTCGCCCCCGACGCGGAGGGGCCTGGAGCCTGGTCGGAGATCGACTTCAACTCGCCGCTCGCGACGCGACTCGCCAAGGACTGGTCGTACATGGGGATCGCATGAGCCGTAGGCTCGACGGAGGCTCACAAGAGCGGAGGAACCGGCTTTGCCGGTGCCGGAGCGGAAATTGAGCGATGTCGACGTGGTGGTGGTCGGCTCCGGCGCGGGCGGCGGGGTGGTCGCAGGCGAGCTCGCGCAGCGGGGCCGAACGGTCGTGCTGCTCGAGACGGGCCCGCATCTCACTGCGGCCGACTTCACCCGCTTCGAGGCCAAGGCGACGCACGACCTGTTCTGGCCGCTGCGGCTGACGCCGCTTCCGAACGGCGAGCTGTTCGCGTTCCTCGCCGGCCGGTGCGTCGGCGGCACGACGACGATCAACACGAAGGTCGCGTTGCGCGCACACGAGCGCGATGTGGCGAAGTGGCACGGCCTCACGGGGCTGACGAACGAGCGCGGCGAGCCGTTCGCGGCAGCCGACCTCGACCCGTATTACGAGCGCGTGGAGCAGGTGCTCGGAGTGAGGGAGCGGCGCGACTGGTGCAAGAGCATGCGCACGGTCGAGCCCGGCTTTCGCGCGATGGGCGTCGAGCTCGAACCGGTGCACTCGTACACGGACGTGAACTGCATGCGCTGCGGCTCGTGCCTGCAAGGCTGCCCGACGAACGCGGGGAAGTCGACGCAGAACACCTACATCCACGAGGCGTGGGCGCGCGGCCTGCTCGACCTGAGAGCGAACGCAACGGTCGAGCGCGTGCTCCTCGAGGACCCCGGCGACGGTCTGCAGGCCACCGGTGTCGAGTACCTGGACGACGCGGGCGAGCGTCGAACCGTGCGCGCGCGCACCGTCGTGGTCGCCGCCGGGACCCTCAACACGCCGCAGCTTCTGGTCAAGTCGGGGCTTCAGGGAACGTGGATCGGGCGCAATCTCGGCCTGCACCCGGTACGACTCGTCTACGGCCGGTTCGACGAGCCGCAGGACACGCACATGGTCTATCCGATCAGCGCGCACTGCATGGCCTTCCAGCACGACGAGGACGGCGGGTTCGCGATCGAGGCGACGACGATCCAGGACCCGATCGCCTTCGCGACGACGCTCACCGACGAGCAGGGACCGCTCTGGGGCGACCGGCTCGTCGAGGCCCTTCGGGGCTTCAGGCACTGGGTCGGCGTCCTCGCGATGGTCAACGACGAGAACAACGCTGCCGTCGTCGTCGACGAGAACGGGGCCGAGCGGTTCGACATCGACTTCCAGCCGGTCGAGCTCGAGCGAATCGACGCGGGCGTTTGACTTCAGCCGGCAGGTCCTCCTCGCGGCCGGCGCGCGCCAGATCGCGTGGAGCGGTCTGGCATCGACGCACGTCCAGGGCACCTGCCGGATGGGCGACGACGCCGAGCGCTCGGTCGTCGACCGGCACGGCGAGTCGCACGAGGTCAAGCGGCTGTACGTCGGTGACGGCTCGGTCGTGCCGCGCACCCTGTCGGTGAATCCATCGCTGACGATCATGGCGCTCGCCACGCGGCTCGCGGAGCATCTCGACGCCGACGAGCATGGTTACCTCGCCACCGCGTGAAGGCAGCGCTCCTCCGCGAGTACCACGCGCCGCTCGAGCTCGTCGAGCGTCCCGAGCCCGAGCCGATCGGCCGCCGCGACGTCGTCGTGCGGGTCGGCGGCGCCGGGGTGTGCGCGACCGATCTGCATGCGATCGACGGCTTGATGGACGCGATCGGCGTCACCGTGCCGCTCGTGCTCGGGCACGAGAACGCGGGCTGGGTGCACGCGGCCGGCGACGACGTGACCGCGGCGCGGGTCGGCGATCCGGTGCTCGTCTATCCGGCGTACAGCTGCGGCCTTTGCGTCGCCTGCCGCCGCGGGCTCGACATGCACTGCGAGCGGCACCAGTTCACCGGCCTCACTCGAGATGGGGGGTTCGCCGACTACGTGCTGGTCGACGAGCGCTCGCTCGTTCCGCTTCCGGCCGGGATCGACCCGGCCGATGCCGCACCGCACGCCGACGCGGGCATCACCGCCTACCACGCGGTCAAGAAGCTCGTCCCACGGCTCACTCCGGGCTCGACCGTTGCCGTGGTCGGTGTGGGCGGCGTCGGGCACATCGCGCTGCAACTGCTGCGAGTGCTCGGCGCGGCGCGTGTGATCGCGGTCGACACGGACGAACGTCGCCGTCGGCTCGCCCGCGAGCTCGGCGCCGCCGAGGTGCTCGGCGAGCAGGAAGACGTCCCGGACGCGGTGCGCGAGGCGACGGACGGCAGCGGAGCAGACCTCGTCGTCGACCTCGTCGGCAGTGACGAGTCGCACGCCGCGAGCATGCGCATGCTCGCCCGGCGCGGCGTCTACTCGGTGGTCGGCTATGGAGGGACGGTGTCGGTGCCGTCGGTTGCGCTGATCGGCGCCGAACAAACGATCGCCGGGAACCTGGTCGGGAGCTGGATCGACCTCTGGGAGCTCCTTCAGCTGCATGCCCGCGGCGAGGTGACGCTGCGCTCGGAGACGCACCCCCTCACCGCCGTGAACGACGTGCTCGACGCGCTCCGGTCGGGTGACGTCACCGGTCGCGCTGTTCTCGTTCCCGACGGCCGTTAGAGATGGCCGGCGCGCCGCTCACCCAGGGAGACGTCCTCTGGACGCCGACTGAGGACGCGCGTGAGCACTCGGAGCTTGCGCACTACCTCGCGTGGCTGCGGCGTGAACGGAGCCTCGACTTCGCGGACTACGACGAGTTGTGGCGCTGGTCGGTCGCCGACCTCCCGGGCTTCTGGGCGCTCGATCTGGGACTACTTCGCGATCGAGGCGCACGAGCCGTACGAGCGGGTGCTCGCGTCGCAGCGACCTGCCGGGGGCCGAGTGGTTTCCCGGCGCGCGACTGAACTACGCCGAGCACATGCTCGGACGCGACGAGGATGCAGACGCGGTGGCGATCGTCGCCGTCTCGCAGACCCGCGAGTCGAGCGAGCTCACGTTCGGCGAGCTGCGCGACCAGGTGGCGCGGGCACGGGCAGGCCTCCTGCGGCTCGGCGTCGAGCCCGGAGATCGTGTCGTCGCGTACCTCCCGAACATTCCGGAGACGATCGTCGCGTTCCTCGCCGCGGCGAGCCTCGGCGCCGTCTGGGCGACCTGCCCGCCGGAGTTCGGCGTGCGCAGCGTCGTGCATCGCCTCGGCCAGCTCTCGCCGACGGTCCTGCTCGCCGTCGCGGGGTACGGCTTCGGCGACAAGCTCGTCGACCGTCGCACAGAGGTCGCGGCGATGCGCGAGCAGTTGCCCTCGCTGCGAGCCGTCGTGCACGTGCCGTATGCCGGCGGCCCGGAGGACGAGCTGCCCGGCTCCGTGCCGTGGCCCGGGCTGCTCGCGGAGCACGAACCGCTCGAGTTCGAGCCGGTGCCGTTCGCACACCCGCTCTACGTGCTCTTCTCCTCGGGGACGACCGGGCTGCCGAAGGCGATCGTGCACGGGCACGGCGGCATCCTGCTCGAGCACTTGAAGAATCACGGCCTGTCGTGGGACCTGCGTCCCGGCGACCGCCTGCAGTGGTTCACGACGACCGCGTGGATGATGTGGAACGCCCTCGTCTCGACGCTGCTCGTGCGCGCGTCGATCGTTCTGATCGACGGCAACCCCGCGTACCCGGACCTCTCGGCGCAGTGGCGCCTCGCCGAGGCGACGCGCCCGACCATGCTCGGCCTCAGCCCGAGCTTCGTGCTCGCCTGCCGCAAGGAAGGCGTCGATCCCGGCCGCCGGTTCGACCTTTCCTCGATTCGCAGTCTCGGCGTCGCCGGGTCACCGTTGCCGCTCGAAGGCTTTGCGTGGCTGTACGAGCAGTTCGACTCGTCCGTGCTGCTCAACCTCGGGAGCGGGGGCACCGACATCTGCGCCGGGATCGTGCAGGGCAGCCCCCTCCTGCCCGTCTACGCAGGCGAGATGTCGGGCCGCTGCCTCGCTGTCGACGCCCAGGCTTTCGGGCCCGACGGACGGCCCGTGGTGGGATCGCTCGGCGAGCTCGTGATCTGCAAGCCGATGCCCTCGATGCCGGTCGCGCTCTGGAACGATCCTGACGGGTCGCGCTATCGCGCCGCCTACTTCGACGAGTTCCCCGGCGTCTGGAGGCACGGTGACTGGATCGCGTTCACGGAGCGGGGCAGCTCCGTGATCACGGGGCGCTCGGACGCCACGCTCAATCGGGGCGGCGTTCGGCTCGGGACCAGCGAGTTCTACGCTGTCGTCGAGGAGCTCGACGAGGTGACGGACAGCCTTGTCGTGCACCTCGAGGCGAACGACGAGCTCCTGCTCTTCGTCGTCCTGCGGCCGGGCGCAGGACTTGACGCCGAGCTTCGCAGCCGCATCGCGGGCGCGTTGCGCGGCGGGCTCTCCCCGCGGCACGTACCCGATGCCGTCGTCGCCGTGCCGTCGATCCCGCGCACCCTGACGGGGAAGAAGCTCGAGCTCCCGGTGAAGAGGATCCTCACCGGCACCCCCGCGGAGGACGTCGCAAGTGCGGACGCGCTCGTCGACCCGAGCGCGCTCGAGGCGTTCGTCGTCTACGCGGAGGCGCGGGCCGCGCCCGGCTGATGCCGCTCGGGCGTCTCGACCACGTGCTCGTCCTGACGGACGACATCGACGCCACGAGGGCGTTCTACTGCGACGGGCTCGGGCTCGAAGCGGGTGACCGCCCGCCGTTCGCCTTCTCGGGCTACTGGCTGTATCTCGACGGCGTCCCGTGCGTTCACGTCGCCGACCGCGACGAGTACCAGGCGCAGGCGGCGCTCCTCGGCCTCGAGGTCGGCCCGGCCCTCGATCACGTCGCGTTCGGCGGCCGCGACTACGACGAGCTCGCGGCGCGCCTCGAGGCGGCGGGGATCGACGCCGTCGCGAACGAGGTGCCCGGAGGCGCGCTGCGCCAGCTCTATGTCACCGACCCGAACGGCGTGCGAGTCGAGCTCAACGTCCCGGCGGATCCGCCGTAGCGGTCCACCGGGACGCTGTTCCTCCTCAGAACGGGAAATGGCGCCGCCTTGTCGCGCGACGTCATCCACTGCCACTCCGTCCAGAGCTCGAGGTTGGCGACGCCGCCGAAGTGGCCGCCGTTCGACGAGACGCCGAAGCCGCCGAACGGTGCCGGCGGTTCCTCGTTCACCGTCTGGTCGTTGACGTGCACCATCCCTGCGCGCAGCCGGTCGGCGACGGCCTGCGCGCGCTGCGGCGACGCCGAGTGCACCGCCGCGGCGAGGCCGTACTCGGTGCCGTTCGCGAGCTCGATCGCGTGCTCGTCGTCGCGGAACGAGATCACCGGCGCCACCGGGCCGAAGATCTCCTCGGCGTACGCGGGCATGCTCGTGGTCACGCCGCCGAGCACGGTCGGCGAGAAGAACGGGCCGTCGTGCGAGCCGCCGGCAAGCAGGTTCGCACCCTGCGCGACGCTCTCGTCGACGATCCGCTGAACGCGCGCAACCTGCTTCTCGTTGATGATCGGCCCGAGTGCCACCTCGTCGGTGGCCGGGTTGCCGACGGGAAGGCGTTGCGCGCGCTCGACCAGCGCTGCCGTGTACTCCTCGACGATGCTCTCGTGCACCAGGTGGCGGCTGACGGCGATGCAGATCTGCCCCTGATGGAGGAACGAGCCCCAGGCGCCCGATGACGACGCCGCCTCGATGTCGGCATCCTCGAGCACGACGAGCGGGCTGTTGCCGCCCAGCTCGAGCACGACGCGCTTCAGCATCCGGCCCGCGGTCTCGCCGACGAGCCGTCCCGTCGCGGTCGAGCCCGTGAACGAGATCATCCGGACGTTCGGATCGGCGACGAGCGCCTGACCCACCTCCGCGCCGCCGGGCAGCACGTGCAGCACACCCTCCGGCAGCCCTGCCTCTTCGAAGATGCGGGCGATCACGACACCGCCCGTCACCGGCGTGTTGACATCGGGCTTCAGCACGACTGCGTTGCCCAGCGCGAGCGCCGGTGCGATCGAGCGCATCGCCAGCACATACGGGAAGTTCCAGGGCGTGATCACGCCGACGACGCCGACCGGCGTGCGCCTGGCCATGCTCGTCCGTCCCGGGCTGAGCGACGGCAGCGTGATCCCGAGCGGGTGCGAGATCAGCGCCGCGGCCATGTCGAGCTGGCCGATCGACGCGCCGATCTCGACGGCCGCCTTACCGCCGATGGAGCCCGACTCGCGGATCATCCAGCCCGTCAGCTCGTCGCGATGGCGCTCCATCACCTCCGCCGCCCTCTTGATCACAGCGACTCGATCGACGAACGGCGTCTCGGCCCACGCGCGTTGCGCCGCCTTCGCGGAAGCCGCCGCCCGGGCGATCGTCGCTGCATCGCCGGCACCGGCCGTCCCGAGAGACGTCGCCGGTCGCCGGTTCGACCGTCTCGATCTGCGCGGGCGCGTCCACCCAGCCGTCGCTGAAGATCTTCCCCGTCCACGCGCTCTCGTCGAGGAGGTCCTCGACCTGGGTCTCGACCACCGCATCGGTCGTCGCGCTCATGATGCTCCTTTCAGCGTCTCCGCCTGGTTCGGGGTTCGGGATCGAATGAGGTCCGCCGCCTTCTCGGCGATCATGATCGTCGCCGCGTTCGTGTTCGCCCGCGTGATCGTGGGCATCACGGACGCGTCGGCGACCCGCAGCCCGTCGATCCCGTAGACGCGAAGCTCGGGATCGACCACGTCGCCCATCGCGCAGGTGGAGGTCGGGTGGTACACGGACTGGCCGGCGACCTGCGCCCACGCGAGGATGTCCTCGTCCGCCGTCGACGCCGGAACGCTGAAGGGCTCGCGCTCCACCGCCTTGAGCGCCGGCTGGGACGCGATCTCGAGCGCGATCCGCACCCCCTCGATCAGGCTGCGCCGGTCCTCCTCGGTGGTCAAGAAGTTGCAGAGCACCCGCGGCTTCGAGTCGGGGAGCGGCGCGCGGAGCATCACCCGTCCGCGACTGGTCGGCTTGATCACCACGGGGCCGAAGCAATACCCGCCCTCGCTCGGCGCGGTGAGCCCCTGGTCGAAGAACATCGACGGTGCGAAGTGGAACTCCACATCCGGCGCGTCGAGGTCGTCGCGCGTCCGGAAGAACCCGCCGGCCTCGGGGATGTTCGACGTGAGCGGGCCGCGACCCTCGTCGTTCAGAAGCGCGAAGTTCTCCGGCGTGAACGTCCCGAACAATGTGGGCGAGTCGGTCGTGAAGTTGAGCTGCGCCATGAAGTGGTCCTGCATGTTCCGGCCGACCGGCAGCTCCTCCCGGACGGCGATGCCGAGTGGAGCGAGCTCCTCGGACGGGCCGATGCCCGAGAGCATCAGGAGGGCGGGGGACTGGTAGGCGCCCGCCGAGAGAATGACCTCGCGCTCGGCGCGCACGGTCTCGACGTTCCCGTCGCGCACGAGCTCGACGCCAACCGCGCGGTCGCCGTCGAAGACGATCCGCTGGACGAACGCGCTGGAGATGACCTGGAGGTTGTCCCGGTCGAGCGCAGGGTTGAGGTAGGCGTCCGCGGTGCTGCAGCGAAAGCCGCCGCGCTGCGTGAGTTGGAACCTGCTCACGCCCTCCGGACGGTCGACGTTCAGGTCCGGGATGTGCTCGTAACCCGCCTGCACCGCCGCCTCGAGCATGACCTCGATCAGCGGCTGCAGCGAGCGGCTGTTCGACACGCTCAGCGGACCGCCGGTGCCGTGGAACTCGTCGGCGCCGCGCTCGTTGTCCTCGGAGCGCTTGAAGTACGGGAGCACGTCGTCGTATGACCAGCCGACGCAGCCCGCCGCCGCCCACCCGTCGAAGTCGGCACGGTGGCCGCGCAGATAGATCATCGCGTTGACCGAGCCTGATCCGCCGATCACGCGACCGCGAGGGAGATACAGCCTCCGTCCGCCGAGGCCCGGCTCCTCCTCGCCGAACAGGTCCCAGTCGAGACCGGACTTGAAGACCGCCGGGAACGCCGCCGGGATGTGCAGCTCGGCAATCGAGTCGGGCCCGCCGGCCTCGAGCAGGAGCACCTTGACATCGGGATCCTCGCTCAACCGTCCTGCGAGCACACAGCCCGCCGAGCCCGCGCCGACGATCACATAGTCAGCCACCATCGAGCACCGCCCTCGTCGTGAGTTGACGGGTCAGCTTATCGGCGTGACCAGTATTTGCCGAGGGCCGCGCGGGCGGGTTAGGTTGCCGGAAGCGGATGGCTGGCGGCGACGAACTGCTCGGGCTCTACTGGACGGTCTCCGGCCCGGTCGAGGTGCACGTCGGCCGCGAGTGGAGCCTGTTCGACCTGCGAGACCGCTGTGCGCAGGCGGCACACGTCGGGATGAAAGGCACAGGGCTCTGGCACGCCGACCTCGAGCACGTGCTCGAGACGCGGACGCTTCCGGAGGTTCGGCAGCTCTTCGACGACCACGGCCTCGCCTATCTCGAGCTCGAGTTTCTGTGGGAGTGGTTCCTCGATCCGAGCGACGAGCGGCGGCAGGCGTCCGACAGGACGCGAGCGCTTCTCTTCGAAACCGCCGCGGCGCTTTCGGCGCACCACATCAAGGTCGGGAACATCCCGGGCACTCCGTGTGAGCTGCCGCGGCTGATCGAGGCATACGCGGAGCTGTGCGCCGATGCGGCGGCGCACACCGACGCGCGGATCGTCTACGAGTTCATGCCGTTCGACGTCAACGTGCACGACCTCGACACGGCCCTGGCGCTCGTGAACGGCGCCGATGCGCCGAACGGCGGCCTCGCGATCGATACGTGGCACATGTCGAAGCTCGGCATCACGCCGGACGACCTGGGAGAGGTCCCGCTCTCGCGTCTCGGGTGGGTCGAGCTGTCCGACGGCTTCTACGAGAACATGGACGACCTGATCGACGAGACGGTCAACCACCGGCAGTTGCCCGGCGAGGGCGAGTTCCCGATCCCCGAGTACATCGCGGCGTGTCGAGACATCGGCTACGACGGCCCGTGGGGCGTCGAAGTCCTGTCCGAGGAGCTGCGCAACCTGCCGATCGAGCAGATCTTCGAGCGCTCGTACGAGACCAGCATGTCCCAGTTGACGGCCGAAAGGAGTGCGGGTGTCTGAGCATCGCCTGGACCGGGAGCGTCTGATCTGGATGTTCACGCAGATGTTGCGAATCCGCGAGTTCGAGGAGCGCGTGAAGAACACGTTCGAGGAGCACCCGGGCGTGATCCGCGGCCACACCCATCTCGCCGACGGCGCCGAGGCATCGATCGTCGGGTCGCTGTCGGCGATCGGCCCCGAGGACTACGTGCTCGCCACCTACCGCTGTCACGGCTACCCGATCGTGCTCGGCACCGACCCGCGCGCGATGATGGCCGAGATCTACGGGCGCAGCGACGGGCTCTGCAAGGGCTACGGCGGCTCGATGCACCTGACCGACGTCGAGCGGGGCTTTCTCGGCACCTCGGGGATCGTCGGGCAAGGGATCCCGCACGCCACCGGCGCCGCCTACGCCGCGCAGATCGAGGGCAAAGGCCGCGTCGTGCTCTCGTTCTTCGGGGACGGCGCGTCGAAGCAGGGCGCGTTCCACGAGTCGCTCAACGTCGCCGCGCTCTGGAAGCTCCCGATCGTCTACGTGATGGAGAACAACAGCTACAACGTCGTCACGCGCGTCGAGCAGGAGGACGCGAACGCCGCAGCCGGTGAGCCGCTCGCCGTCAAGGCGAAGGCGTTCAGCATGCCGGGCGTGACGGTCGACGGCGCCGATCCGGTCGCCGTCCACGAGGAGGTCGCGTCGGCAGTCGAACGTGCACGTTCGGGCGGCGGGCCGACACTGGTCGAGTCGCTCGTGTACCGCCTGAGCGCCCACGGCAACATCATCGCGCCGCCGGGTGTCCCTCTCCACTTCCCGGAGCACGAGGCGATCGAGGTCTTCGGCGCGACGGAGGAGTACGAGGCGGCGAAACGGGGCGATCCCGTGCCGCGCTTCCGCGCCAGGCTCGTCACGGACGGGACGTTGAGCGCGGAAGAGGCCGACGAGCTGGCGGCCGGTGCGCGCGACGAGATGGCGGCGGCGGTCACGTTCGGCGTCGAGAGCCCGTTCCCCGCTGCAGCAGACGCAACCCGCTACGTCTACGCATAGGACGAGGAGGTAGAGATGGCACGCGAGCTCCCGTACATCGCCGCGATCGGCGAGGCGATCAGTGAAGAGATGGCGCGCGACGACAAGGTCCTCTACTTCGGCCAGAACATCGCCACCACCGAGAACGATCCGTTCCTGCAGGCGTTCGGCGCCGACCGTGTGCGCGTCACGCCGATCTCGGAGACCGCGGAGATCGGGATGGCCGTCGGAGCGGCGTTCGCCGGTTACCGGCCGGTGGTCGAGCTGTACATGGCGGAGTTCATGCTCGTCGCGATGGACCAGGTCGTGAACGAGGCACCGCGCTTCCACTACATGACGGGCGGCCAGGTGAAGGTCCCGATCGTGCTCAAGGCCGGCTACGGCTTCACCGCGGGCTGGTCGGGCCAGCACACCGGGTCGATCTACGGGATGTTCATGGGCGTTCCCGGGTTGAAGGTCGTGGTTCCCGCGACCGCAGCGGACGCGAAGGGCCTCATGACGGCCTCGATCCGTGACGACAACCCGGTCGTCTTCTTCCATCACTACCTGCTGACGCTCGAGCACGGCGAGGTGCCGGAGGGCGAGTACGTCGTCCCGCTCGGCGAGGCCGCGGTCCGGCGGGAGGGAACCGACGTCACGATCGTCGCGATCGGCTGGCTCGTCGACAAGGCGCTCGCCGCCGCCGAGCAGCTCGCCGCCGAGGGAGTCAGCGCGGAGGTGATCGACCCGCGCACGCTTGCCCCCCTCGACACCGCGACGATCCTCTCGTCCGTCGACAAGACCGGTCGGCTCGTCGTCGTGGATCAGTCGACGCGGCACGGCTCCGCCGCAGCGGTGATCGCGGCCGAGGTCGCGTCGGAGGGGTTCGGGTCGCTGAGGGCGCCGATCGCGCTCGTCACCGCACTCGACGCGACGATCCCCTACAGCCAGCCGATGGAGGAGTACCTGCTTCCCGACGAAGGGAAGATCGTGGCCGCCGTTCAGCGTGTTCTGGGCTCATCGCCCGTCGCGGCATAACCTCGATGGAGAGTCAGGTGGGCGGGCCCGACACAGGCACGGGCCTCGCGCTCCTCGAGACGATGTGGCGGATCCGTGCCTTCGAGGAGCGGGTGGGCGAGCTCACGCGCGCGAACGAAGTGCACGGGCTCGTGCACCTGAGCATCGGCCAGGAGGCCGTGGCGGCCGGGGTTTGCGGCGCTCTTCGGCCCGACGACGTCGTCTACAGCGGTCATCGGGCCCATGGGCACGCGATCGCGAAGGGCGCGCCGCTCGACCGGGTGCTCGCCGAGCTCATGGGACGCGAAGACGGGCTCTGCCGCGGGCTCGGCGGCTCGATGCACCTGGTCGACGCAGCGCACGGCTTCTTCGGTGCGACGGGGGTCGTCGGCGGGAACGTCCCGCTCGCGCTCGGCAGCGCCCTCGCGGGCCGCCTGCTCGGAGGCGATCAGGTCGCCGTCGTCTTCTTCGGCGACGGGGCAGTGCAGGGCGGCATCTTCGTCGAGTCGGTGAACCTGGCCGCGTTGTGGCGGCTGCCGGTGATCCTCGTGTGCGAGAACAACGGCTTCGCGGAGTTCACGCCACGCTCCGCGCATACGAACGTCGAGCGCGTCTCGGACGTCGTGGCGCCGTACGGCGTGGAGCGGGAGACGGTCGACGGCAACGACGTCGTGGCCGTGCGCCGGGCATTTGCTTCATTCCTCGCCCGCGCGCGGGGCGGAGACGGCCCGATGCTGCTCGAATGCCTGACGCACAGGCTCCGCGGCCACTACGAAGGTGATCCCGACCGGTACCGGGCAGCCGTCGCTGCCGACGACTGGCAGGAGCTCGATCCGATCCGGCGCCTCGAGCGGCGCGGCGCCGTCGAAGGTTGGCTCGGCGAGGATGCCCGGGCGCACATCGAGGAGGCCGCTCGGGACGGCGTCGACGAAGCCGTGCGGTTCGCTCGCGCGAGCCCGTTCCCGCCGGCCGACCTGATCTCGAAGCTCGTGTACGCGTCGTGACGCAGACCACGTACCTGGGCGCGATCACCGCGACGCTCGCCGATGTCATGCGCTCCGACGCACGCGTCGTCGTTCTCGGCGAGGACGTTGCCGAGGGCGGTCCCTGGGGCGGGACGGCGGGGCTGGCCGAGGAGTTCGGCGCCGACCGGGTGCGCAACACGCCGATCAGCGAGGCGGCGATCTGCGGTGTCGCGATCGGGGCGGCGCAGTCCGGCCTCCGTCCGGTCGTCGAGATCATGTTCATCGACTTCCTCACGCTCGCACTCGACCAGCTCGTCAACCAGGCTGCGAAGGCGCACTTCATGTCCGGCGGGCAGCTCGCGGTGCCACTCGTCCTCCGCACGCAGGGCGGCGCCGGTCAACGTGGTGCTGCGCAGCACTCGCAGAGCCTCGAAGCCTGGCTCACGCACGTGCCTGGTCTCAAGGTCGTGATGCCGAGCACGGCGGCCGACGCCGCAGGGCTGCTCCGGGCTGCGATCGACGATCCTGGGCCGGTCGTCTTCGTCGAGAACAAGTCGCTGTACTTCCGCCGCGAGGAGATCGACGACGAGGTCACGCCCGCGCCACTCGGACGAGCGCGCGTCGTGCGCGCCGGGCGGGACATCACCGTGGTCGCGCTGTCGCGCCTTGTCGAGGAGTCGCTGGCGGCTGCCGCGCAGCTTGCGGGCGAAGGGATCGAAGTCGAGCTGATCGACCCACGGACACTCGTCCCGCTCGACGTCGACGCGATCCTCGAGTCGGTCTCGAGGACGCACCGGCTCGTCGTCGCGCACGAGGCGGTCGAGCACGGGGGCTTCGGCGCCGAGCTGGCGGCGCAGGTTCAGGCAGCAGCATTCGACGAGCTCGACGCGCCGATCGCCCGCGTCGGCGCGCCGTTCGCCCCGGTGCCGTTCAGCCCGCCGCTCGAGGACGCGTATCTACCGGGACGCGACGACGTCGTTGCAGCGGTTCGCGCGACGATTGGAGGGAGCGCGTGAGGGACGGGTCGGATGTTGCGCGGTTGATCGTCGCGTGCCCGGACCGATCGGGCATCATCGCCGCGCTCTCGCAGCTCCTCGCCGAGAACAGCGCCAACATCATCTCGTCCGACCAGTACTCGACCGATCCGGAAGGAGGCCGCTTCTTCCTGCGGATGGAGTTCCATCTCGAGGGGCTCGTGCAGAAGCGCGGAGCGCTCGAGGCTCAGCTGGGAGCGGTCGCGGCGGACTTCGCGATGGAGTGGCGCATCGCGCTCGCGGGCGTAAGGCAGCGAGTCGCACTATTCGCATCCCGGCACGATCACTGCGCGCTCGACCTGCTCTGGCGCCGACAGCGGGGCGAGCTCGACGCGGACATCGTTGCCGTCGTCTCCAACCATCCGGATCTCGAGAAGCACGTCGTCCCGTTCGGCGTTCCCTATCACCACGTCCCCGTCACTCCGGACCGCAAGGCCGAGGCCGAGCAGCAGTCGCTCGACCTGCTCGCAGGCCGGGTCGACCTGATCGTGCTCGCGCGGTACATGCAGGTGCTGAGCGACGACTTCCTCCGGCGCATCGGCGTGCCGGTGATCAACATCCACCATTCGTTCCTGCCGGCGTTCGCCGGACGGGCACCGTATGCGCAGGCGCACGAGCGCGGAGTGAAGCTGATCGGCGCAACCGCGCACTACGCGACCGAGGATCTCGACGAGGGACCGATCATCGAGCAAGGGGTCGCGCGCGTCACGCACCGCGACACTCCGGACGAACTGGCCCGGATCGGCCGCGATCTCGAACGCACCGTGCTCGCGCGGGCAGTCCAGTGGCACCTCGAGGACCGCGTGATCGTCGACGGGAACCGGACAGTCGTGTTCTAGTGGGGCGCGTGCGTCCGGTCGACGACGATTTACCATGACGTTGCGGATGTCGACGATCATCGCGGTGCTCGGGCTGGGCGAGGCCGGCGGGCGCCTGGCGGCCGATCTCGCCGCGGCCGGCGCCGAGGTGCGCGGATACGACCCAATGGCAGCCGCGGGCCCGGCCGGTGTCGCGCGTATGCCCGACGCCGAGGCCGCGGTGTCCGGCTGCAATGTCGTCCTGAGCGTCAACAGCGCGGCTGTGGCGCGCGATGCGGCGATCTCAGCGCGGCCCGCGCTGCGATCGGACGCGGTGTTCGCCGATCTGAACACGGGATCGCCCGCGCTGAAGCGCGAGCTTGCGTCGCTGGTCGGCGACACTGCGTTCGCGGACGTAGCGCTGCTCGGGCCCGTCCCCGACCGCGGTCTCCGCACGCCCGCGCTGGCCTCGGGCACGGGCGCGCGCTCGTTCGCCGATGCACTCGGCCCGCTCGGGATGCCCGTCGAGGTGGTCTCGATCGACGCCGGTGACGCCGCTGCGCGCAAGCTTCTTCGCTCCGTCTTCATGAAGGGTCTTGCGGCTTCCGCGATCGAGAGCCTCGATGCTGCGGCCGCCGCGGGCGAGGCCGAGTGGCTCGAGGTCGAGATCGCCGCAGTCATCGGCGCCGAGCTGCTGCAGCGACTCGTCGAGGGCAGCCGTGTGCACGCGGCGCGCCGGATCGACGAGATGGAAGCGGCCTCGGAGCTGCTCGTCGAGCTCGGGGTCGAGCCGAGCATCGCCGCCGCGAGCGCCGCCGTGCTGGCGCGGCTCGCAGCCGGGCCGGGCGAAGCCGCGCCGTTAGAGTAGGCGCATGGCGCACGCCGCGGAGGCTCCCCCGCCGAGTGAGCGGGCGCGCGCACTGGTCGAGGGGGGCTACGACCTGCATGTCCACGTCGCGCCCGATGTACCGAGCAGGCGGATCGACGACGTCGCGCTCGCCCACCGCTTCGCCGAGCTCGGCCTCGCCGGGTTCGGGCTCAAGTCGCACTACACCTCGACGGCCGAGCGCGCCCAGATCGTCTCGTCGGTCGCGCCGGGTGTCCGCGCGATCGGGACGATCACGTTGAACCGGGCGGTCGGTGGCATGAATCCGCTCGCCGTCGAGATCGCCGCGCGCGAGGGCGCCCGCATCGTCTGGATGCCGACGGTCGACTCGCCCGCCGAGACGGCCGGGCGCACAGAGCCGAGGCCGGGCGACAAGGTTCCGCTGTGGGCGGGGCTCCAGCACGAGCTGCATTCACTCGGGTTGAGCATCGAGCCGGTGCACGTGACCGACGGCGCCGGCGAGCTGCTGCCGGAGACGCGCGACGTGTTGCGCGCGATCGCGCGGCACAGCCTGATTCTCGCGACGGCGCATCTCGGGCGGGACGACACCTTCGCCGTCGTCGACGGGGCGCTCGAGGAGGGAGTCGAGCACATCGTCGTCACGCATCCCGAGTTCCCGTGCCAGGACTTCTCGATCGCGGACCAGGTGGAGCTGGCCGGGCGCGGTTGCTGGCTCGAGCGCTGCCTGAGCACTCCGCTCAGCGGCAAGACGACCTGGGACCACGTCTACGAGGGCGTGCGCGCGGTCGGCGTCGAGCGCTCGCTCTTCTCGAGCGACTTCGGCAACCCGGACTACCCGGACGTCGAGGACGGCCTTGCACTCTGGGCCGACAGCCTGCTCGGAGCCGGCTTCACCGACGACGAGGTGCGCGAGCTGATCGTCGGCCAGTCCGGGAGGCTGATAGCAGCGTGAGCAGGCGCCTCCTGGTAGTCGGCGCGCACTCCGCCGACTTCGTCTGGCGTGCGGGCGGCGCGGTCGCAGTGACGACGTCGCGCGGAGGCGAGGCACGCGTGATCGCCCTGTCGTACGGCGAGCGCGGCGAGTCGGGGGAGCTCTGGAAGGAGCCGGGGCAGACGATCGAGCGCGTCAAGGAGATCCGGCACGGCGAGGCCGAGCGTGCGGCGGGGGCGCTCGGTGCCGAGTTCGCGTGCCTCGATCTCGGCGACTATCCACTCGACGTCGACCGCGACGGGCTGGAGCGGCTCGTCGACGAGATCCGCGCGTTCAAGCCGGACGTCCTGATCACGCACACCGACCGCGATCCGTTCAACCCCGACCACGCCGGTGCGTTCTTCGCCGTCGAACGGGCGCGCGCGCTCGCGGCCGGAGCAGGCGTCGCGAGCGCCTTCGAGACGATCACGCCGCCGGAGCTGTTCCTCTTCGAGCCGCACCAGCCCGAGCTGTGCAACTTCACGCCGACGACGTTCGTCGACATCACGCCGGTGATCGAGCAGAAGCGCGCGGCAATGGAGGAGATGAAGGCGCAGTCGTATCTGCAGACCTACTACGGCCAGCGCGCCGAGCAGCGCGCGAACCACGCGCGCCGCTCGTCCGGGGCGCCGGGCATCCGGTTCGCCGAGGCCTTCCAGCGGGTGACGCCGCAGGTCGTGGGGGAGCTATGAGCGAGATCTACGGCGAGCTGGCCAGGCTCGGCGCGGCCACGGTGCACGAAGCTGCGGCGCGCAGCCCGGTCGTCGATCTCCCCCTCGTCCAGGTCGTGCCCGGCTCGCGCGCAGCCGGCCCGGCGCGCACGGTCCGCTGCGGGCAAGGCGACAACCTGATGGTGCACGCCGCAATCGCCGAGGCCGAGCCGGGCGAGGTGCTCGTGCTGACCATGCCCGAGCCGGCGCCGGTGGCGCTCGTCGGCGAGCTGCTCGCCACGCAGGCTCTCGGTCGCGGGATCGCAGCGATCCTCGCCGACGCTGCGGTTCGCGACCTCGAGGAGCTGCAGGCGCTCGGGCTCCCGATCTGGGCGCGCTATGTCCGGGTCTCCGGCGCGGAGAAGCAGGTGGCGGGCTCGATCGGGGAGCCGGTCGAGGTCGGCGGAGCGACGATCCGGCAGGGCGACGCCGTGATCCTCGACGCCGACGGAGCGGTCGTGGTCGAACGGGAGCGCGTCGCCGAGGTACTCGCCGCCGCTCGGGCCCGCGCCGAGCGCGAGGTCGAGAAGCGGGCGAAGCTTCAGGCCGGGGCGCTCTCGTACGACCTCGACGGTCTGCGGGAACTCGTCGAGCCAAGCCGACGGCTTTGACGCAGCCGCTGCACGAGCTGGCGCGCATCGGCCACGCAGAGCTGTTCACTCCGAAGCCGGAAGAGAGCCTGCGCTTCTTCGTCGATGTGCTCGGGCTCGAGGAGGAGGCGCGCGACGGCGCGTCCGTCTATCTGCGCGGTTTCGGCGACTACCTGCGCTACAGCCTGAAGCTGACGGAGGCGCCGCAGTCGGGCATCGGCCACCTCGCCTTCCGGGCCTGGAGCCCGGAGTCGCTCGAGCGCCGCGTCGCGGCGATCGAGGCTGTCGGGCTCGGGCTCGGCTGGATCGACGGCGATGTCGGTCACGGTCCCGCGTACCGGTTCAACGATCCCGACGGCCATGTCTTCGAGGTCTTCTACGAGGCGGAGCGGTACGTCGCGCCCGACCACCTCAAGCCTTCCTGGCGCAACCAGCCACAGCGATATGTCGGTCGCGGGGCGGGCGTGAAGCGGCTCGACCATGTGAACCTGCTCGCGGCCGACGTGCGGTCGAGTCGCGTGTTCGCAGAAGACGTCCTCGGCTACCGGCTGTACGAGGCGATCCGGCTCGAGGATGGGGCCGAGACCGGCGCGTGGCTCAGCCTGTCGATCGCCGCGCACGAGCTGATCTACGTCGCGGACGCGCACGGCGCGCGCGGGCGTCTGCACCACCTCGCCTTCTGGGTCGACACCAGGGAGGAGTGCCTGCGCGCGGCCGACATCTTCGTCGACAATGGCGTTCCGATCGAGGCGGCGCCGTCCAAGCACGCGATCGCGCAGGGCTTCTTCCTCTACGGGTTCGAGCCGGGAGGGAACCGCGTGGAGGTGACGACCGGCGGCTATTTCGTCTACGACCCGGACTTCGAGCCGACGATCTGGACCCGGGCGGAGCGGGCGCGCGGGCAGTTCTGGGGAGTCCACACGATCGAGAGCTTCCATACTTACGGAACCCCGCCCGTGGGCGACGCGAAATGACGCAGACCTTCCGCGAGCGGCTCGCCGAGCCGGGGTCGTTCGTGGTCGCCGCGGAGCTCGTCACCAGCCGTGGGCTGATCACGGCGAGTACCGGTCAGGAACTCCTCGGAATCGCACGCTCGCTCGCCGAGGACCCGCGGGTCGACGTGCTCTCGATCACTGATAACCCCGGGGGTCACGCAATGCTCGCGCCGGACACACTCGGGACCGACCTCGTTTCGCGCGGGCAGGAGGTCGTGATCCATCTCTCGTGCAAGGACTGGAACCGGAACGCGCTCGAGAGTCGGGCGTGGAAGCTCAGCTCCGAAGGGTTCGACAACGTCCTCGCGCTCTCGGGTGACTACCCGATCACCGGCCACCGCGGGCTCGCGGCACCCGTGTTCGACATCGACTCGGTCGGGCTGATCAGCCTACTCGCGGAGATGAACGAGGGGTTGAGGGACACGCGCAAGCCCGAGCTGCGACTCGACCGGACGAACTTCCTCGTCGGGTGTGTCGTCACCAACCGCAAGCGTCACGAGCGCGAGGTGATGCCCCAGTACTTCAAGCTGCAGAAGAAGGTCGCGGCGGGCGCGCGCTTCGTGATCAACCAGATCGGCTGGAACGCCCGGAAGGACGACGAGCTGTTGCGCTGGATCAAGCGAGCGGCACTCGACGTCTCGGTGATCGCGAACGTCTATCTGCTCTCGCGGACCGCGGCTCGCGCGTTCCACCAGGGGAAGATCCCCGGCGTCGTCGTGACCGACGAGCTGCTCGAGCTCGCCGAGCAGTACGGAGCGGGAGCCGATCGCGGCCGCTCGTTCTTCGTCGAGCTGGCGGCGAAGCACGTCGCGATCTCGCGCGGGCTCGGCTTCGACGGCGTGTACATGGGCGGCCACATGCCGGCATCGAGATTCGGCGAGATCCTCGAGCGTGCCGACTCGTTCGCCGCCGGAGACTGGGTGGGCTTCGCGCGCGAGATGCAGTTCGCGTTCCCGGACGAGTTCTATTTCTTCGAGCGAGACGCAGCTACGGGGCTCTCGTCGAACGACGTCAGTGCGTCGTACCTCGAGTCGAAGCGGAAGCGTCGCACCGATCTGCGCGTGCCCGTCAAGTACCGCTTCAGTCGCCGCCTGCACACGATCGCCTTCGCCGATGACGCTGCCCTCTTCCCGGCCGGCCGGGGTCTGTATCGGGGCATCGAGCGGTCACCGCGTCCGGTCGGAAAGGTCGCGCATGCACTCGAGCAGGCGGCCAAGGTGACGATGTTCAAGTGCAAGGACTGCGGCGACTGCTCGCTGCCGGACATCGCCTACGTCTGCCCGGAGTCGCTGTGCGCGAAGAACCAACGGAACGGGCCGTGCGGCGGCACGCGCGACGGTCTCTGCGAGGTCTACGACACGGAATGCATCTGGTCGCAGGCCTACGAGCGGCTGAAGGCATACGGGGAAGAGGAAGGAATGCTCGACGGCCCGGTGGTCGTGAAGGACAACGCACTCGCCGGGACGAGCGCATGGGCCAACACCTTCCTCGGCCGCGACCACCACGCACGGGAGGCGGAGGAGCGCCGCTAGACAGCTGCCTTGGTGCGCCAGCCTTCGGCGTACGTCGTGCGTGCGACCGCCGAGTACGGGCACGGGCTGACGATCGCCCGGATCTCCGTCTGAACGTGGCGCTCGACCACGGGCTTCCGCGAGCCGCCGCCCTCCTCGCCCCAGACGAGCACCACCTCGGCACCGATCTCGACGTCGACGTCGACGATCGCCAGCGAAAGCATCGACCTCTCGTTGTAGCTGTAGCCGGAGAACGTCGAGACGCCGATCATCTCGCCGCCCGACAGCACCGTGTCGTTCGGCCACGTCGAGTAGTTCGAGAGCGGAAGATCGATGTACTTCGCCGCCGGGCCGTCGCTCTTCGTGACCAGCGTGCCCATCGCCTCGGCGACGTCGTCGCCGTTCCAGGCCAGCGTGACCTTCTTGCGCTTCGGCTCGGTCATCTGCTCGAGTGCCTCGCGCCCGACGAAGTCGTGATCGAACTTCACAAACGGCCAGTAGCCGAGATCGTGCGGCGTCAGGTAGTAGTCGCTGATGTCGTCGGAGTAGTAGCTGCCGCCGAGCGAGCCCGTTCCTTCGTACCAGTTCGCAGGCAGCCATTCGCGATAGGCCTTCATGCCCTCGCCCGTGAAGACCGCGGGAAGCGGGCACGGGATCCACCCCGACTCGAGCGTGTTCGTCGCGTATACGCGTGAGCCGACCTGGCGCAGGCCGAGATCGTCGCCTGCCTCGACAAGTGCCGCGCGCACGTCTTCCGCGTCCTCCCAGGGTCCGAACACCTCCATCCCAGGAGCGCCCGACATGCCGTGATGAAGCGCGCGCGCCTGGCGGCCGCCGATCGTGAGGTTGCCCATGTTGAAGAACTTGATCTCGGGCAGCGAGCCGCCGTTCGCCTTCGTCAGCACGTCGAGCGCGGTCGGTCCCTGCACCTGGAACCGATACAGCTTGCGTTTGCCCGTCGGGTTCGCCGCGGTGCGCTCGTCGCGCTCCAGCGTCACGTCGTAGCCGCCAGTCTCGGCGTGGTACTGAACCCAGTTGTGGGCCGAGGGACGTCCGACCAGGCTCACTCTGTTCTCGGAGTGGTAGAAGAGGATGCCGTCACCGATCACATAGCCGTCCTCGTTGCAGGCGACGAACTGCTTGGCCTTGTTGACCGCGAAGTTCTTGAAGGTGTTCACGCCGAGGTCGGAGAGCAGCCTGATCACGTCGGGACCCTCGATGTAGAGGTCGGTCATGTGGTGCGACTGATCGAAGAGCGCGCACGTCTCGCGCCACGCCACCTGCTCGTCGCGCCAGTTCGAGAACTCGGCCGGGACCTTCGGATAGACGTACGGGCCGATCTGCGAGTTGCGAACCAGGTCGACCGGGTTGCCGGTCGCCCGGAGCAAGTCCTCCAGGCTTCGCTGACTCATCTCTTCGTGGCCTCCTTCGGCGAACTGGCTGCAGGGGTGCGTGCGGAACGAAGACTACGGATTGCGTGTCGCACCGGCCAGGGCCGGAACGACAACCGGTTCACGCATCACCGCCTTCCCGAAACCGATATATCACTCTCCGCATGAGCCCCACGACGGCCATTCTCGGTTCGCTTCAGCTCACCTCGGGTTGGGGAGCGTTCCTCTCGATCGTGGTGCTCGGCGGTCTCTTTCTGATCTGGCTGGTCACGCTGTTCGTGATCGTCACGGACTCGATCTCGGTGCTCGCGAAGATCGTCTGGCTGATCCTGGTCACGTGCCTCGCGCCGCTCGCGATCCCGATCTATCTGATCCTCCATCATCGCCGGGTCGTGCGCGCCTGAACGGCCGCGCGAGTCCGTTGACAGACGCTCCGGGCGGGAGCCGGTATGGGTGATGTGCTCGAGATCCTGCTGCTCGCGCTGGTGGCGATGTTCTTCCCCGCGCTGCTCGCGGTCGTTCTGGTCGCGCTCCGGACGCAACGCCCTCAGTTGCTGCTCGCGAGCTTCCTCGCGGGCGGGTTCCTCGCTGCGACGACCGTCGGGCTCGTCATCGTCTTCTCGTTGCAAGGGGCGTCGGTCGACTCGTCGTCGAGCTCTCACCTGGATCCGGCGGTCTACATCGTCCTCGGTGCGCTCTCGTTGTTCGCCGCGTGGTTCGTGCGGAGCAAGCAGCTGCTCGTCAAGAAGGAGAAGGATCCTCGGCAGCAGGAGGAGGAAAAGAAACCCGACCGCCTGGAGCGGGCGCTCGACCGCGGCGCTCCGTATGCGTTCGTCGCCGGACTCCTGCTCTGTGCGCTTCCGGGCTTCTCGGCACTCGTCGCGTTGAAGGACATCGCACAACTCGGCTGGGCGACGGCCCCGACCGTTGCCATCGTGATCGGGTTCTTCCTGATCATGTTCTCGTTCATCGAGCTGCCCCTGATCGGCTTTCTCGTCGCGCCCGAGGGTGCGACCGCGAAGACGATGCAGTTCAACAGCTGGCTCGATCGCAATGCGAACGCCCTTGCCACCGGCGTCCTCGGAGCAATCGGGGTCTTTCTGATCGCCCGTGGGATCATCGGGCTCTTCTGAGGTTGCGTGACCGGCGCGAGGCGTTAGCCTCCCGATCACACGTGGAGATGTTCTGACGAACCCCGCGCCACCGGCGGCGTCGCCGGATCCGGTCGAGCTGCTCCGCAGCCGCCGCTATCTCGGCCTCGTCGTCTTCGGAGCCGTCGTCGGCGTCGTCGCCGCGGTGGTTGCCTATTTCTTCCTGAAGGCGGTCGGCGACGTCCAGAAGTACATCTTCACGACGCTTCCGGGCGAGGCGGGTTACGCGACGCCGCCCGCGTGGTGGCCGGCACCGTGGCTGACGTTGAGCGGCGTGCTCGTCGCTGCTTCGATCCGGTACCTGCCGGGCACGTCGGGCCACAAGCCTGCGGAAGGGTTCAAGACCGGAGGACCTGTCTCGCCGATCGAGCTGCCGGGAATCGTCGCCGCGTCGTTCGCGACGCTCTCCCTCGGCGTCGTGCTCGGCCCCGAGGCACCGCTGATCGCAATCGGCAGCGGTCTCGGCGTGCTCGTGCTGCATCTCGCGAAGAAGGGCGCTCCCGCCCAGGCCAGCGCCGTGCTCGGCGCGGCCGGGAGCTTCGCAGCGATCAGCACGCTCCTCGGCTCGCCTCTCGCCGGAGCGTTCCTGCTGATGGAGGCGGCCGGGCTCGGCGGGGCGCTGCTCGGCGTCGTGCTGGTGCCGGGGCTCCTCGCCGCCGGGATCGGCGCCCTGATCTTCGTCGGCCTCGACAGCTGGACCGGCTTCGGGACGTTCTCGCTCTCGATCCCGAACATCCCGCACGCCGGTACGCCTACAGGCGCCGAGTTCCTCTGGGCGATCGCGATCGGCCTCGCCGCATCCGTGCTCGGGGGCGGGATCCGCCGGCTCGCCCTCCTGCTGCAGTCGATCGTGGAGCGGCACATGCTGCTCCTGATGCCCCTCGTCGGGCTCGCGATCGGCGGGCTCGCGTTCGTGTTCCAGGAACGAACGAGCCACCCATTCTCGGAGGTGCTCTACTCGGGCCAGGACGCCCTCCCCGGGCTCATCGACGGCGCAGCCGGCTGGACCGTGGGCGCGCTGATCCTGCTCATCGTCTGCAAGGGCCTTGCCTATTCGGGGTCGCTGAGCAGCTTCCGCGGCGGCCCCGTGTTCCCCGGCATGTTCCTGGGGGCCGCGGGCGGTATCGCGCTCTCTCATCTCCCGGGCCTCCCGGCGATCGCCGGCGCCGCGATGGGAATCGGCGCCATGACCGTCGCAATGCTCAACCTGCCGTTCACGTCCGTCCTGCTCGTGAGCCTGTTCCTCCAGGCCGATGCAGTTGCCCTGATGCCGCTCGTGATCGTCGCGGTCGTCGTCTCGTACGTCGCTTCGGCGCATCTCGCGCCGTCGAAGCCGCAGCCCACCGAGCCGACGGCCAAACCAGCACCGGCATAGACCGGGCGGATAAGACGAAGTGGTGTAAGAAGGCGCCTCGAACAGCCTGACACGAATCGTCTGAGCTAGTGTCGCTTTGGGATGGCGAGCAGGCCGGACGATGGGCGCGATCAGCGACCGCGGGTCCTGGTTTTAGGTGGGGGCTTCGGAGGGATCGGCGCCGCGCGGAAACTCGCCGATGCGGATGCGGACGTCGTCCTCGTCGATCAAAACAACTACCACACGTTCCAGCCGTTGCTCTACCAGGTCGCGACCGACCTGCTCGACACGGATGCGGTCGGGCACTCGCTCCGCGACCTCTTCCATGACCAGCCGAACACCACGGTCCATCAGGGAACGGTGACATCGGTCGACGTCGAGAAGAAGCTCGTCGAGTTCGCCGACCGCGAGCCGCTCGCGTACGACTATCTCGTGGTCGCACTCGGAGCGACCGTGAACTTCTTCGGGACCGACGGCGCCGACGAGCACGGATTCCCGATGTACACGCTCGCCGACGCGATTCGCCTCAAGGACCAGGTGCTCGAACGCTGGGAGGCGGCGGACCGCGATCCGTCTCTGGTCGACGACGGTGCTTTGAACGTCGTCGTCGTCGGCGGCGGCCCGACCGGCGTCGAGAGCGTCGGCGCGCTTGCGGAGCTCTACCGCAGCAACTTCGCCGAGGATTATCCGCAGGTGCCGCAGGACAAGGCGCGGCTGATCCTCGTAGAAGCCGGTCCGACACTCTTCGCGATGTTCAAGCAGGACATCCGCGACTACACCGCGAAGGCGCTCCAGCAGCGCGGCGTCGAGGTGTTGGTCGGTGAGAGCGTCGAATCCGTGGCTCCGACTCGGGTCACACTCAAGTCGGGCAAGGTCATCGATGCGCACACGCTCGTCTGGGGCGCAGGCCTTCGCGCGAGCGACCGTGCAGGCGACATTCCGGTCGAGCTGCAACGCGGGCACCGGGTTCCCGTCGAGCCCGACCTCAGCGTTGCGGCGCACCCCGAAGTCTTCGGCGTCGGCGACATCGCGTGGATCACCGACTCGAAGACCAACGAGGTGCTACCGCAGCTCGGCTCCGTTGCGCTGCAGGCGGGCGAGTGGGCCGGCGAGAACATCGCCAGGCTGCTCGAGGGCAAGGAGACGAAGCCGTTCGAGTACGAGGACAAGGGGACGATGGCGACGATCGGTCGTGGCGCCGCCGTCGTGCAGTTCCGACGCGGCCGCACGATGAAAGGGAAAGCCGCAACGCTCGCGTGGGGTGCGGTGCATCTCGCGCTGCTCTCGACCGGAGAGGACCGTGCGAAGGCGGTGATCGACTGGACCTGGGCTGGCTTCACGCACGAGCGTTCGAACCGGATCTCGGTGCAGACAGACGACAAGAAGAGGAGTGAGAGTTGAGCGAGCAACCCGCAGACGTGTTCGTCATCTTCGGGATCACCGGAGACCTGGCGAAGGTGATGACGTTCCGGTCGCTGTACCGCCTCGAGCGTCGCGGACTGCTCGACTGCCCGATCGTCGGCGTCGCGGTCAACGACTGGACGCTCGATCAGCTCGTGGAGCGCGCGCGCGAGTCGATCGTCGGCACCGGGGAGACGCTCGACGAGGAGGTTTTCGGGCGTCTCGCGAAGCGATTCTCGTACGTGTCCGGCGACTTCGACGACAACGCGACGTACGAGCGCGTCGGCGAGGCGATCAAGGGCAAGACGATGCCGGTCTTCTACCTCGAGATCCCACCGTTCCTGTTCGGGCGCGTGGTGAAGGGGCTGACCGACGCCGGTCTGACCAAGACGGCGCGCGTCGTCGTCGAGAAGCCCTTCGGCCACGACCTCGAGTCGGCCAAGGCGCTCGCAAAGGAGCTGCACCAGTACATCGACGAGTCGCAGCTCTACCGGATCGACCACTACCTCGGGAAGATGGGGCTCGAGGAGATCTTGTACCTGCGGTTCGCGAACACCATGCTCGAGCCGCTCTGGAGCCGGAACTACCTGTCCTCGGTGCAGATCACGATGGCGGAGGACTTCGACGTCGCCGACCGCGGCCACTTCTACGACCCGGTCGGAGCGTTGCGCGACGTTGTCGTCAACCACCTGATGCAGGTCGTCGCCGCGTGCGCCATGGAGCCGCCCTCGCGTGGCGACCCGCAGACGATCAAGGACTCGCAGGTGTCGCTGTTCCGAGCGATCAATGCCGCCGATCCCGCGCACTACGTGCGTGGGCAGTACGACGGGTACCTCCAGGTCGACGGCGTCGCGCCCGGGTCGACGACGGAGACGTACGTCGCGCTCCGGCTCGAGGTCGAGAACTGGCGCTGGGCGGGCGTGCCGTTCTTCATCCGGACCGGGAAGTGCCTCAAGGCGACGCAGACGGAGCTTCGGCTCGTCTTCAACCACGCGCCGCGGCTCGGCTTCGCGATGTTCGACCGCCATCCGGAGCCGAACTCGCTCATCGTCAGGCTCGATCCGACGACCGGGATCAGGCTCGAGGCCCAGGCGCATCGAGCGGACAGGCAAGGGGCGTCCGAGATCGCCTTCGACGTCGAGTTCTCCGAGGAAGGGGGTGAGGGGCCGACGCCCTACGAGGTGCTGCTGCACGCGGCACTCATCGGCGACACCACGCGCTTCACGCGTCAGGACGCGGTCGAGGAGACTTGGCGTGTGATGCAGCCGCTGCTCGACGCTCCTCCGCCGGTCTATCCCTACGCCCGCGGCTCCTGGGGCCCCGAGGCGGCGAACGAACTCGTCTCCGGGTACGGCCGGTGGCACGAGCCGTGGCTGGGATCATGACCACCGCCGAGAAGCAGAAGGCGCAGCAGAGCGCGGCGGCCCCGTCTCCGTTTCCGCCGATCGCCGAGTACGCGTTCCTCTCGAACTGCCACACCGGCGCGCTGATCGCGCCGGACGGCGCGGTCGATTGGCTCTGTGCGCCGTCGTTCGACTCGCCGAGCATGTTCGGCAGCCTGCTCGACCGTCAGGCAGGCTCGTTCCGGCTCGGCCCGTACGGGATCACCCATCCAACGGCGCGCGCCTACGTTCCAGGTACGAACGTGCTCGAGACGACATGGAAGACGCCCGCCGGCTGGATCGTCGTCCGGGAGGCGCTGACGATGGGGCCGACCCGAGGGCGCGACGAGGTAACGCCGCACACGCGTCCACCGGCCGACGACGACGGCGAGCACATGCTCGTGCGGACGGTCGAGTGCATCGAGGGCCAGGTCGAGGTCGAACTGATCTGCGAGCCGGTGTTCGACTACGGCCGCACGCCGGCGGAGTGGTCGCTCGTCGGCGACGACCTGCACACGGCCGACGCAACGCGGCGCCGGACAAACCGTGCGCCTCAGGACCGACCTCATGCTCGGGATCGAGGGCAACCGCGTGCGTGCGCGACACGTGCTCAAGGAAGGCGACAGGATGTTCTGCGCACTGTCGTGGGCCGAGGAGCTCGCAACGCCCGAGGACGTCGACCAGGCCGACGAGCGTCTCGCGGCGACGTCGCGCTTCTGGCGATCCTGGCTCGGCCGCGCGCGGATCCCCGACCATCGCTGGCGCGACCCGATCCAGCGCGCCGCGCTCGCGATCAAGGGGCTGACCTACATGCCGACCGGCGCGACTGTGGCGGCGCTGACGACGTCGCTTCCGGAGACGCCCGGCGGAGAGCGGAACTGGGACTACCGCTACACGTGGATGCGCGACACCACGTTCACGCTGCAGGCGCTCCACCTGCTGAATCTCGACTGGGAGGCGGACGAGTTCATGCAGTTCGTCGCCGATATCGAGCCGACCGAGGACGGGTCGCTGCAGATCATGTACGGCATCGACGGGCGACGCGACCTGACCGAGACGACGCGCGACGATCTCACCGGCTACGCGGGGGCGAGGCCGGTACGCGTCGGGAACGGCGCCTTCGACCAGCGCCAGAACGACGTTTTCGGAGCCGTGCTCGATTCGATCCTGCTGCACACGAAGCGCGCAGAGCGCCTGCCCCGGCGCCTGTGGCCGATCGTCGTGAGCCAGGCCGAGTGCGCATCGAAGGTCTGGCAGCAGCCCGACCAGGGGATCTGGGAGGCCCGCGGCAAGCCGCAGCACTACGTGTCCTCGAAGCTGATGTGCTGGGTCGCACTCGACCGCGCCGCGAAGCTCGCCGAGATCCGCGGCGACCCCGACCTCCGGCAGAAATGGGGCTCGGTCGCCGACGAGATCCGCGCCGACATCCTCGAGCACGGCGTGTCGGACAAGGGCGTGCTGAAGCAGCACTACGAGACCGACGCGCTCGATGCTTCGGTGCTGCTGGCAGCGATCTTCGAGTTCCTGCCTCCGAGCGACGAGCGGCTGCGTGCGACGGTGAATGCGATCGCCGATGACCTCACCGAGGACGGATTCGTCCTCCGCTACCGCACCGACGAGACCGACGACGGCCTCTCGGGCAAGGAGGGGACGTTCCTGATCTGCTCGTTCTGGCTGGTCTCGGCCCTGGCGTTCGTCGGCGAGCTGCAGCGGGCGCGCGACCTGATGGAGCGTCTGCTCCGGATCGCCTCGCCGCTCGGCCTCTACGCCGAGGAGTTCGACGCGCCCACGGGCCGCCACCTGGGCAACTTCCCCCAGGCGTTCTCGCACCTGGCGCTGATGGACGCTGCGGGGCGGATCATGCTCCCCGAGCTGATGGAGCAGTACTGAAAAAGGAGTGCCACTGACATGGAACGGTACGACGTCATCATCATCGGCACGGGAGCCGGCGGCGGCACGCTCGCCCGCCACCTTGCGCCGTCGGGCAAGCGCATCCTGCTGCTCGAGCGCGGCGACTGGCTGCCGCGGGAGCCGCAGAACTGGCTCGCGCAGGACGTGTTCGTCGAGAACCGGTACGTCTCGCCGGACACCTGGTACGACAAGGGCGGCGCCCCGTTCCAGCCGCAGGTCCACTACTTCGTCGGCGGCGCCACGAAGCTTTACGGCGCGGCGCTCTACCGGCTGCGCAAGGAGGACTTCGGCGAGCTGCAGCACCACGACGGGCTCTCGCCGGCGTGGCCGATCTCGTACGACGAGCTCGAGCCGTACTACACGCAGGCCGAGCAGCTGTACCAGGTGCACGGCGCGCGCGGCGAGGATCCGACCGAGCCGCCGGCGAGCGCGCCCTACCCGCATCCGCCGGTCTCCCACGAGCCGCGCATCCAGCAGCTCGCGGACGCGCTCGAGAAGGCGGGGCACCACCCGTTCCACGCGCCGTGCGGGATCATGCTCGACGAGTCAGAACATGCCGTACAGCGCGTGTGTCCGCTGCGCCAACTGCGACGGCTTCCCGTGCGTGGTGCACGCGAAGTCCGATGCCGAGGTGATCGGCGTTCGGCCGGCGCTCGAGCATGCCAACGTCACGCTCCTGACCAACACGAAGGTGGTGAGGCTCGAGACCGACGACGCCGGCACGAGCGTTTCGAAGGTGGTCGCGGAGCGCGACGGATCGACGGAGGAGTTCGCGGCCGACCTCGTGGTCGTGTCGTGCGGGGCGGCGAACAGCGCGCACCTGCTGCTCGCCTCGGCCAACGACAGGCACCCGAACGGGCTCGCGAACGGATCCGACCAGGTCGGCCGCAACTTCATGTTCCACGACAGCGTCGCCGTGCTGGCCCTCTCCCGCGAGGAGAACGCGACCGTCTACCAGAAGACGCTCGGCCTCAACGACTTCTACTTCGGCAGCGACGACTTCGAGTTCCCGATGGGGAACATCCAGATGGTCGGCAAGTCCCAGGCACCGATGTTCAGGGGGGAGAAGCCGGGCGAGACGAAGCTCGCGCCGGAGTGGTCGCTCGAGCGCGTCGCGAAGCATGCGATCGACTTCTGGCTCTCGACCGAGGACCTGCCGCGGCCCGACAACCGCGTCACGGTCGACAAGAGCGGGAAGGTGACGCTCAGCTACACGGAGACGAACGCCGAGGCCAAGCGCCGGCTGTACGACAAGCTGCATTCGCTGCTCGGGCCGCTCGACCTCAACCCGGGCCATCTGATCCACCGCTTCGCGTACATGAAGAACGAGATCCCGGTCGCGGGCTGCGCGCACCAGGCGGGAACCGTTCGCTTCGGGAGCGATCCGACAGAGCATCGGCTCTCGACACGAACTGCAAGGCACACGAGGTCGACAACCTCTACGTCGTCGACACGAGCTGCTTCCCGAGCATCGGGGCGGTGAACCCCGCGCTGACCGCGATGGCGAACGCGCTTCGAGTCGGCGATCACCTGCTGGAGCGGATGGGCTAGAGGTGTGAGGCCGTGAGCCCGCCGTCCGGGGAGCAGGTCGAGATCGCCCACGACGACCAGCGGGCGGTGATCGTCGAGGTCGGCGGCGGCCTGCGCTCGTACACGGTCGCCGACCGCGACGTGCTCGACGGCTACGGCCCCGACGAGATGTGCGCATCGGGCCGCGGGCAGGTGCTGATGCCGTGGCCGAACCGGCTCGCGGACGGCCGCTACGAGTTCGACGGTCGGGGCCACCAGCTCCCGCTGACCGAGCCCGAGAACCGGAACGCGATCCACGGCCTGGTGCGCTGGGCGTCGTGGCGCGCTGCAGACCGCACCGACGAGCGCGTCCTGATGGAGCACGTGATCCGCCCGCAGCCGGGGTACCCGTTCACCGTCGGGCTGACGATCGAGTACACGCTGTCGGATCTCGGGCTGTCGGTGCGGTCGACCGCGACGAACCTGGGGACGGCGCGCTGCCCGTTCGGCGCCGGCGCGCATCCGTACGTGAAGCTCGACGCCACGACGATCGACGCGCTCTCGCTCCACGTCCCGGCGCGCGCCGTGTTGCAGTCGGACGAGCGCGGCCTGCCGTCCGGGACGGTCCCGGTCGACGGCACGGAGTTCGACTTCCGCCGTCCACGCACGGTTGGCGCGGTGAAGCTCGACAACTGCTTCTCCGACCTGGAGCCGGACGGCGACGGGCGGACGCGCATCGTGCTCCACGACCCTTCGGGACGCAGCCTCGTCCTCTGGGTGGGGGCGGGTTACGGCTACGTGATGGTCTTCAGCGGCGATCCGCTCCCCGATGTCGCTCGTCGTAGCATCGCGATCGAGCCGATGACCTGTCCGCCGAACGCCTTTCGCAGCGGCGAGTCCGTGATCTCGCTGCAGCCCGGCGATGCGTTCAGTGCCGAATGGGGGATCGAGTGCATCTGATCCTCGCATCGACGCGGGTCGACCTGGCGCGCGGCCAGTTCGCGACGACGTCGATCTACCACTTCCTGTTCGTGCCGTTGACGTTCGGGCTCGGCCCGCTTGTCGCGATCATGCAGACGATCTGGTACCGCACCGGGAACGAGGCCTGGCTGCGGCTGACCCGCTTCTTCGGGACGCTCTTGCTGATCAACATCGCGATCGCGGTCGCGACCGGGCTCGTGCAGGAGTTCGAGTTCGGGATGAACTGGTCGGTCTACTCGCGCTTCGTCGGGAACGTGTTCGGCGCACCGTTGGCGATCGAGGGTCTGGCCGCGTTCATGCTCGAGTCGACGTTCCTCGGGCTCTGGATCTTCGGTTGGAACCGGCTCTCGCCGCGCGTGCACCTGGCGACGATCTGGATCGTCGTGGCCGGCAGCTGGGCGTCTGGGTATTTCATCCTCGTTGCCAACTCGTGGATGCAGCATCCCGTGGGCTACAAGATCGTGAACGGCCAGGCGCAGCTGACGAGCGTCTGGGCGTTGTTCTCGAACGGGTTCGCGCTGCGCGCGTTCGTGCACACGATGCTCGCCGGGCTGATCTTCGGGACGCTGATCATGCTGGGCATCTGCTGCTGGCACTTCCTGCGCGGCCGCGACGTCGAGCTGTTCCGCAGGGCGGCGAAGCTGGCGCTGATCGTCGCCGTCCCGGTGACGCTGCTCCAGCTGGTGGTCGGCAACCGCTTCGGCGAGGCGGTCACGAGCGCGCAGGGCATGAAGATCGCCGCCTCCGAGGCGCAGTGGAACACCTGCCAGCCGTGCAGCTTCTCGCTCTTCCAGATCGGCGGCTTCTCCGAGCAAGACGAAACGCCGAGCTTCTCGATCACCGTCCCGAAGATCCTCAGCTACATGGCGACCGGCTCGTTCGACGGCCAGGTGCAGGGCCTCAACCAGCTCCAGCAACAGGAGCAGAAGAAGTACGGCCCGGGCAACTACATGCCGAACGTGGAGGTGATCTACTGGTCGATGCGGGTGATGGCGTTCGCCGGCGTGCTGATGTTCCTGCTCGCCGCGCTCGGCGCCTGGCTCTACTGGAAGCAGAAACTCGTTCGTGCGCGCTGGTTCCTGTGGACGGCGATCGTCGCGATGGCGTTGCCGTACATCGCCGCGACCGCGGGCTGGATCCTCACCGAGATGGGGCGCCAGCCGTGGATCGTCCAGGGGCTGCTGCTGACGAGCAAGGCGAACTCGCCGAGCGTGAGCACGACGTGGCTCGGGATCAGCCTCGGTTCTTCATCACCCTCTACGTCGCTCTCGGCGTCGTCGACTTCGTGCTCATGCGCCGCTACGCACGCCTCGATCCCGCTGCTCCGTCAGAGCAGGCTCCCACACCGCAACCCGCTCCCAGCTTCTGATGACGCTTCAGGAGCTCTGGTTCATCCTGATCGCGGTCCTCTGGGCCGCCTACTTCGTGCTCGAGGGCTTCGACTTCGGTGTCGGCATGCTGCTGCCGTTCCTGCCCGAAGGACGAGGCCGAGCGCGGGGTGATGTTCGAGTCGATCGGCCCGGTCTGGGACGGCAACGAGGTCTGGCTGATCATCGCCGGCGGCGCCACGTTCGCCGCCTTCCCGAGCTGGTACGCGTCGATGTTCTCCGGGCTTCTACCTCGCCTTGCTGCTCGTCCTCTTCTTCCTGATCATCCGCGTGGTGTCGTTCGAGTGGCGGTCGAAGAGCACGAGCCCGCGGTGGCGCGCGGTCTGGATGTGGGCGAATGCGACCGGCAGCTTCGGCGCCGCGCTCGTCTGGGGGATCGGGCTCTCCGCCCTGCTCTACGGCACCCCGCTCGACTCGAGCGGCGACTTCACGGGACGTTCTGGGATCTCTTCAACGGCTACACCGTGTTTGCCGGCCTTACGGTCGTCGTCTTCTTCATGTTCCACGGCGCCGTCTTCCTCACCTTGCGGACGACCGGCGATCTCTGCCGGCGCGCGATCACGGCGGCACGGATGCTCGCGCTGCCGGCCGCCGCGCTGGCAGCCGCGTTCGCGATCCTGACCGTCGTCGTCGCCGTCGATCGGAACGACAAGAGCGTGTTCCCGCCGGTCCTGCCGGCGCTCTTCGCGCATCGCGCGCCGCACTGCTCGCCGTCGCCTTCGTGCTTCAGGGCCGCATGGGCCGCGCGTTCGTGACGACGGCGCTCGGAGCAGCGCTGCTCGTGGCGACGCTCTTCACGAGCCTCTACCCGCGGGTGATGGTGTCGAGCCCCGACTTCGCGAACAGCCTCACCGTCTCGAACGCGTCGTCGGCGCACTACACGCTCGCCGTGATGACGGTCATCGCACTCGTGGTGCTGCCGGTCGTGCTGATCTACCAGGCCTGGACGTACCACGTCTTCCGGCATCGGCTCACCGGCGAATCAGCACACTACTGACGTGAAGTCACTCGACCCGCGCCTCGTCCGCCGGGCGAAGCCGGTGCGCGTGCTGCTCGGCGCCGACGTCGCTATCGGCGTTGCGACGACCGTGCTCGTCCTCGCTCAGGCGTCGCTGCTGGCATGGATCGTGGCGCATGCGTTCCACGGTGGGTCGCTCGGCGACGTCGAGCCCGAGCTCGTTGCCCTGCTCTGCGTCTTCGCTGCGCGCGCCGTGCTCGCGTGGGGATTCGAGGTCGCCGGACGCAGGGCCGCGCGACCGTGCTCTCGGATCTTCGGCTGACGCTGGCGGAGCAGCGGCTGCGCGGAGGAACGGCGGAGCTGGACGGCGTCGAGGCGGCCGAGGTCGCGGTGGCGAGCGTCGCCGGGCGTCGATCCGCTCGCCGCGTATTTCGGGCGGTACCTCCCGCAGATCGTGCTCGCGTGCCTCGTGCCGCTTGCCGTGCTCTCCTGGGTCGCGGCCGTCGATCTCACCTCGGCGCTCGTCATGCTCGTCACGCTCCCGCTGGTACCCGTGTTCATGTGGCTGATCGGCCGCTACTGCGGAGGAACGAAGCCGCGAGCGATGGGAGGCGCTCCGTGCTCCTGGCCAACCACTACCTCGACGTCGTGCGCGGCCTGCCCACCCTGCGAGCGTTCAACCGTAGCCACGCGCAGACCGCGTCGATCGCCGACGTGAGCGAGCAGTACCGGCGCACGACGATGAGCACGCTTCGTGTCGGCTTTTTCTCGGGCTCGGTGCTCGAGCTCGCCGCGACGCTCGGCGTCGCACTGGTCGCCGTCACCGTCGGCGTGCGGCTCGACGACGGGAGGCTGGGGCTGCAGGCGGGGTCTGACGGTGCTGCTGCTCGCGCCGGAGCTGTACCTCCCGCTGCGCCAGCTCGGCGCGCAATTCCACACGAGCGCGGACGGCCTCGCCGTCGCCGAGCGGATCCTCGACCTGATCGACGAGGGCGACGCGCCGGAGCGAGTTCTCGTCCCGCCCAGCCCTGCGGTGGCTGCGATCGAGCTTCGTCACGTTTCCTTCGCCTATCCGTCGCGGCCGGCGTCGGTGCTCGCCGGCGGTCGACCTGACGCTGCGTCCGGGCGAGACGCTGGCCCTGCTCGGAGAGAGCGGGGCGGGGAAGACCACGATCGCGAGTCTCGTCCTCGGCTTCGCCGATCCGACCGACGGCGCGGTGATGGTCGGCGGATACCGCTCTCGCCGATCGAGCGACCTCGCCGCGTGGCACGAGCAGATCGCCTGGGTGCCGCAGCGGCCGACGATCTTCCGCGGCACGGTTGCCGAGAACATCCGTCTCGGGGCGAGGGACGCCTCCGACGATGAGGTGCACGCGGCGGCCCGACTCGCCGGCGCGCACCAGTTCGCGCTCGCTCTGCCGCTCGGCTACGCAGACGATGGTCGGCGACGGCGGCCGTTCGCTCTCGGCGGGTGAGCGGCGGCGAATCGCGCTCGCCCGTGCGTTCCTGCGCGCCGCGCCGCTGCTCGTGCTCGACGAGCCGACCGCAGATCTCGATCCCGAGAGCGAGGCGGTCGTCGCGGTTGCGCTCGAGCGCCTCCGTGGCGAGCGCACGATCCTGCTGATCACGCACCGGGAGGAGCTGGCGCGGGTGGCCGACCGGGTGGCGGTGCTCTCGGGCGGGACGTGCGTCGAGCGGGACGCGGTGGCCGCGTGATCCGCGCGGTCCTGGCACTCGCCCGGGCGCCGCGCGGCCGGCTCGCATTCGCGGTCGTCCTGGCCGCGCTGACGATCCTCTTCGGCGTCGGGTTGATGGCGACCGCCGGCTACCTGATCTCGAGAGCGGCCGAGCGTCCCGCGATCCTGTCGCTCGAGGTCGCGATCGTCGGAGTGCGCTTCTTCGGCATCGGTCGCCCGATTCTCCGTTACCTCGAGCGGCTCGCCTCGCACGACCTTGCTTTCCGCGTGCTCGGCCGCGTCCGCGTCCGCGTGTACGAGCGGCTCGAGCCGCTGGCGCCGGCGGAGCTCGAGCGGCTACCGGCAGGGTGATCTCCTCTCGCGCGTCGTCGGCGATGTCGACGCCCTGCAATTCCTCTATCTGCGCGGCATCGTCCCGGCGCTGGCCGGCGCTGCTCGCAGGCTGCGTGTCGGTTGCGGTCACGGCGGCGTTCCTGCCTGCGGCCGCGGTCGTGCTGGGGGCCGGGCTCGTCGTGGCCGGCATCGGCGTCCCGCTCGCTCGCAGGCGCAACCGGCCGGCGTGCCGCCCGCGGCGAGCCGGCGGCACGCGGCGAGCTCTCCGCGGAGCTCGTCGAGCTGCTCGCCGGGGCCGGAGAGCTGTCCGTCTACGGACGAGGCGCCGAGGCGCTCGATCGTGCGCGCGCTGCCGACGCCAGGCTGACGTCGCTGGCCTCTCGCGCGGCGTTCGCCGACGGGCTTGCCGACGCGTTGCGGCTGCTGGTGACGGGCGCCACCGTCACGGGCGTGCTTGGGCTTGCCGTCGCGGCCCACGGCCAGGACGGGCTCGATCGCGTGTTGATCGCAACCCTCGCGCTGCTCGCGCTCGCGTCGTTCGAGGGCGTTCAGCCGCTCGCGCAGGCGGCGCGCGAGCTCGCAGCGAGCCTGGCGGCCGGACGCCGCCTCGTCGAGCTGACCGACCGCGAGCCGGCGGTGCGAGATCCCGAGGCTCCCGCTGAGCTCGAGCCGGGCGTCGTCCCGGTCGCGCTCGAGGGCGTCCGCGTGCGCTATGACTCGGCCGGCCCAGCGATTCTCGACGGCCTGTCGCTTCGTCTCGATCCGGGACGGCGGCTCGCGCTCGTCGGACCCAGCGGCGTCGGCAAGTCGACGGTCGTGAATCTGCTCCTTCGCTTCCTCGATCCCGAGGCAGGACGCGTGACGATCCAGGGACGAGACATTCGTGAGCTCCGTCAGGCGGACGTTCGACGGACAGTGGCGGTTGCGGGACAGGAATCGCATCTGTTCTCGACCTCGATTCGGGAGAACCTCCGCATCGCGCGGCCAGGCGCGGACGACGCGCAGATCGAAGATGCGTTGCGCCGCGCCCGGATCTGGGACTGGGTTGCGAGCCTCCCCGACGGGCTCGATACGCTCGTCGGCGAGCAGGGTCGAGAGCTCTCGGGGGGTCAGCGCGGGCGGCTCGTCGTCGCGCGGGCGCTGCTCGTGGACGCGCCGGTGCTGGTGCTCGACGAGCCGACCGCGCATCTCGATGCGGAGACGGCGACGTCGCTGCTCGACGATGTTCTCGATGGTGCGGGACCTGCGTCGGTCTTGCTGATCACCCACCGCAGTGAACGCCTCGAGCGGATGGACGAAGTCGTCGCACTTTCCTAGGAGCTCAGCATGTGGATTCGAGCGATTCCCGGTGTAGTTCTGTGTCTCGTCGGCGCCGTCTTCATCGCGCAGGGCACCGGCGCGCTGCACGGATCGATGATGACCGGCAAAGGGCGCTATGCCGTCCTCGGCATCATCGTGGCGCTGATCGGCCTGGCGCTGCTCGCGTCGGCGTGGCGCCGTCGCCGAGGTCGCTCCAGCTCGACGTGAGGAACTGGGCCGGCAACGTCACCTACTCGACGTCACGAGTCCTGCGGCCGACATCGGTCGAGGAGGCGCAGGAGCTGATCGCCCGGGCCGGGAAGATCCGACCGCTCGGCACGCGACACGCCTTCAACCTCGTTGCGGACTCTGACGGCGCGCTCCTTTCGACCGAGTACCTCGATCGCGTCGTCGACATCGGCGACACGACCGTCACCGTCGAGGCGGGGATTCGTTACGGCGACTTGAGCGGTGTGCTGTTCGAGCACGGCCTTGCCATGGCGAATCTGGCGTCGCTACCGCACATCTCGGTCGGCGGAGCGATCGCCACGGCCACGCACGGTTCGGGCGTCGGCAACCAGTCGCTGGCCGCAGCGGTCTCGGCAATCGACCTCGTCGGCCCCGACGGCTCCGTTCGCCGGCTTTGCCGCGGCGAGCGCGACTTCGACGGCGCAGTCGTCGGCCTTGGAGCGCTGGGGGTCGTCGTGCGCGTGTCGCTCGACGTCGTACCGGCCTTCGAGCTGCGCCAGTACGTCTTCGAGGGTCTCCCGTGGCCGGCAGTCGACGCCAATCTGAACGAGATCCTTGCCGGCGGCTACAGCGTCAGCCTGTTCACGTCCTGGACCGACCTTGGTGTCGACCAGGTCTGGGTGAAGACCGCCAAGGAGATCGACTGGTGGTTCGACGCAACGCCGGCGACACGGCCGCGCAACCCGGTCCCGGGCGCGCCCTCGGAGAACTGCACGGAGCAGCTGGGTGTTCCCGGCCCCTCCGGAGACAGGCTGCCGCACTTCCGTCTCGGCTTCACCCCGAGCGGCGGCGACGAGCTCCAGTCGGAGTACGTCGTGCCGCGGGCAGACGGCGCCGACGCCTTGCGCGAGCTTCGCCGGCTCGCTCCCGTCGTCTCACCGCTGCTGCTCATTTCGGAGATACGTACGGTCGCGGCGGACACGCTGTGGCTCAGTCCGTTCTACGAACGGGAGAGCATTGCGTTCCACTTCACGTGGAAGCCGTTTGCCGCAGCGGTGCTCGCGGTGCTTCCCAGGATCGAAGCAGTGCTCGCACCGTTCGGCGCGCGGCCACACTGGGGCAAGCTGTTCATCGAGTCGATCGAGGAGCTGGAGGTCGTTTACCCGAAGCTTCCGGCATTCCAGCAGCTCCGGCGGCGTTTCGACGGTACGGGGACGTTCGCCAACGAGTTCATCGCGCGCTACGGGATGTAGGCGAACGTGTCCGGGTCCGGCCCGTGCCGCCCCGCCTCTCCCCGGTCGAGCGCGTCGATCGTCCGAACGTCGCCGGGCTCGAGCTGGAAGTCGAACAGCTCGAAGTTCTCCTCGATCCGCGAGGGCGTCGTCGACTTGGGAAACACGATGTTGCCGCGCTCAACGTGCCAGCGGAGGACGACCTGCGCCGCCGACTTCCCGAGCCTGCCTCCGATCTCGGCCAGCGCCGGCTCGCCGAGCACCTTGCCCTGCGCGATCGGTGCCCACGCCTCGGTCTCGATGCCGTGCGCCCGCCCGTACGCATCGACCTCGGCGTTGTGGAAGTACGGATTGAGCTCGACCTGGTTCACGGCCGGCACGACGTCGCTCGTGGCGGCGAGGCGTTCGAGGTGAGCGACCTGGAAGTTGGAGACGCCGATCGAACGCGCACGGCCCTCCCGCCGGAACTCCTCGAGCGTCTTCCACGTCGAGACGAAGTCGCCGCCGTAGAGCGTGGGCAGCGGCCAATGGATCAGGAACAGATCGACGTAGTCGAACCCGAGCTCGGCGAGAGTCGCGTCGAATGCTCGGCGGGCAACGTCCGGCTCGTGGAAGCCGTTGTTGAGCTTGCTCGTGACGAAGACGTCGGCTCGGTCGAGCCCGGAGGCGCGGACAGCAGCTCCGACACCCTTCTCGTTGCCGTACATCTCGGCGGTGTCGATGTGCCGGTAGCCGGCGTCCAGGGCAACGCTCACGGCCCGCTCGGTGTCCTCGGGCGGGATCTGGAAGACCCCGAAGCCGAGCTGCGGGATCGCGCGACCGTCGTTGAGCTCGATCGTCGGCACGCTGCTCATCGACGCGAAAGTATGACTCAGGCCGGAGGGCCGGGAAGCTGGAGGATCTGGATCACGCCGAAGACCAGCAGGACCGTCGCGACGGTGATCAATCCGACTCTCACCGACCGAATCGGGAAATGGGTGCTGATCCCGACGAGGAAGAGCACGCTGGCGAGGATCACCGTGTCGCGAACGTACTTGTCCCCGGTCTGGGCGGCGTGCTCGCCCTCCGAGTAGAGAGAGTCCGCCTCGTTGTCGAGGGCGACGGATTCGACGGCTCCCGTCGGGTGGTACTGCGGCATGAACTCGGACCCTTGGGCGCGTTCGGGTTCGTGAACGGGTGCGTGGCGAGCCAGGCCCGGAAGGCGACGTCGTACTGCGGTCGGAAGCGCCTCGCAGCGACACGAGCGCCGTTCTTGTTCCCGGCGATGTAGGCACCGAACCACGCGTTGAACGTCACCGCGTCGCCGGTGCGGAAGGCTCAACGCCTCCTGGAAGGCGCGGTTCGCCTTCGTCCGCGTCGCCGAGGCCTTCGCCAGCTTGAGCGACGATTCGGTGCCCCATTTGGCCGCAGAAAAGCCCGACCAGGCCGCGAGGATCGCAACCAGGGAGAGCAGGACGGCCTCGGTGATCGAGAGCGCGCGCCCGGGGCCGGAGGGCTCCGCTCCGTGCTCGCTGTGCTCTCCGATCTCCTTGCCGACCTCGCTGGCAGACAGCCCTTCGGGCATCGGTCCTCTCCGCGTTCGACAGCTGGGCGCGAAGAATCCTAAGGCTCGAGGAGGATGGGCTGGACCGCCGACGCGCTCCTAGACTGCGGGTGTGCAGGCGAGGATGATCGGGGTCGGCCTGCTGCTTGCGCTGTTCGTGGTGGCGATCGTAACCTCTACCGCCTCCAGCCGTGACACGGCGCCGCGGTCGTCCTCAGGGACGACGCGTGGTTCGTTCATCCGGCCGATGAGGTTTCGGGCCTGCGGCCGACGACGGCGCGTCGCATGTTGCTCAGACTTGCGACATGGCAGTCGACGCATTCGAGCTCGAGGCTGAACAGCGCTTCGGCCGGGCCGGAGGGCTCGAGCGCCTGGTCAGCTCGTTGGACGCCCTGGTTGCGGATGAGCTCGACGCGGCCACCGTTGCGTCGCGCGCGGGCATGCTGCTCCACTCGGCGCTCGACGATCCGGGCCTGCTCGAGTCTCGCCATTGCGAGCCTGCCGCCGATCGTTATCGCCAGCATCTCGTGCACGTGCATCCGGCCGGCCGGTACTCGATCGTCGCGCTCGTCTGGAAGCCCGGGCAGGCGACACCGATCCACGACCACCGCTGCTGGTGCGTCGTCGGCGTCTGGCGCGGGCTCGAGCGTGAAACCACCTACGACCTGCACGGCGACGGCGATCCGTACGTCGTACCGCGCGGTTCGACGGTGGCGCAGCGCGGTGACGTGTCGGTGCTCGTTCCACCCGACGAGGATGTTCACCGCGTCGCGAATTGCGGGACGACGCTCGCGATCTCCGTCCATGTCTACGGCGCCGACATCTCGGTGCTCGCTTCGAGCATCAACCGCGAGTTCCCCGACGAGCGGGTGCGCGTTCGGCACCACGATGTCGCCGTGCCTTTGTCCTGGAGAGCTCTCGAAAAGCGAGCCGCGTGAACACGCCGCATGCATCGCAGTGGGACGCCTTCGGCGACTTCGGCTCGTCCTCGGAGCCTGCGCGCCCGCCCGGCCTGAGCGCCGACGCGCTCGAGCCGGCGCGGCTGAATGAGACCACGGTGGGCCTGCTCGGCTGCGGCGGCGCCCGCCTGTTCGCGGAAATCGAGTCGTACCTCGAGTTCTTCGCGATCGCCCGCAGCCCCGCGTTGTAGTCGTCGCGCCGGCGTCGCTCCAGAATCCGAACCGGCGGCTCACACAGCCCGTACAGGCGCCCGATAGTTTTCGCCGGTGAGGATTCTCTCGGCCGGCGCGATCGTGCTTTCCTTGTGCGCTGCGGCGGCAATCGCGGGGGGTGTTGCCCGCGCGGGATTCATCCCTGCCTGGAGCTACGTGCCCGCGACCCTGCGCGCCCAACTCGCGGCGGAGAGCGGCGGCAGCCTCTACCTGCCGGCCCGGGCTCCGCTCTTCTATCGCTATCGCTCGGGGGCCGCGGTCAAGAACGGGCGGCTGTCGGTCACGTTCACCAACCGCGTGCGGATTCACCAGGGGCTCTGGCGCTGGACGAAGGACACCTTCGTCTGGGGCGTGCAACGGCTGCCGGCATCCACCGCCTGCTCGAGCTGGATGACCAAGGATCAGACGTACCAGGTCGGCGGCAACAAGGTGTATCTGGTCGTCCGGGACGAACGGGGGGACCGCGTGGCGTTGCGTCACCGACAAGCGCGGACGGTCGTTCGTCCTGAGCGCTTCGGCAGGACCGATGGGCTCCGGCGTCGGCCTCGCGATCGTGGTCGCGAGCGGCCTCGACGTCAGCAGTCGCACGACCGGCATCACCAAGGCGCTGACGGTCACTCCGGCTACCGTCCGTCGTGGGCACACCGTGCTCGTGCGCGGCGTCGCGGGTGGGTGCACCGAGACCGACACGGTCACGATCCTCTCTCGCGCTTTTCCCGCGACGCACTCGTTCGCCGGCGTCCCGGCGGTGTACGCCGAGGTCGGCTCGGCAGGCCGCTTCTCGGTGGTCGCCCGCGTCCCACTGCTGCGGGCGCCCGGCGTCTACACCGTCACCGCGCGTTGCGGCGGCGGCACCCTGGGCATCGTCGCCCGCCTGACCGTCACCCGGTAACGGACTCCCGGATCGTCACCGGCGCGTCGGGCGTCGTGCGTCTGCTAAGTTAACGTTTACGTAAACATGAGGACGGAGGCACGCAGGGCGTGAAGCGGCTGGACTACAAGTGGGTGGCGCTGTCGAACACGACGCTCGGCGTGCTGCTCGCGATGATCAACGCCTCGATCCTGCTGATCGCGCTGCCGGACATCTTTCGCGGAATCAGAATCGATCCGCTCGCGGCGGGCAACAGCAGCTATCTGCTGTGGCTGATCCTCGGCTTCCTCGTCGCGATGTCCGTTCTGCTCGTGAGCCTCGGTCGCCTTGGAGACATGTTCGGCCGTGTGCGGATGTTCAACCTCGGCTTCGCCGTCTTCACCGCCTTCTCGATCCTGCTCGCGGTCACCTGGCTGCACGGCAGCGACGGCGCGATCTGGCTGATCGTCATGCGGGTCGGCCAGGGGGTCGGCGGCGCAATGCTGTTCGCGAACTCGAGCGCGATCCTGACCGACGCGTTCCCCCAGGACCAACGCGGGCTGGCGCTCGGGGTGAACAGCGTCGCGGCCGTCGCCGGCTCCTTCATCGGGCTCGTGCTCGGCGGCGTGCTCGCACCGTTGCAGTGGAGGCTGGTGTTCGCGATCTCCGTGCCGATCGGTGTCGTCGCGACCGTCTGGTCGTATCACTCGCTGCGCGATCTCGGTGTTCGCAAAGCGGCACGGATCGACTGGTGGGGAAACGCGACGTTCGCGACAGGCCTGATCCTGGTGATGATCGGGATCACCTACGGCATCCAGCCGTACGGAGGGCACACGATGGGCTGGACCTCGCCGCTCGTGCTCTCGACGCTCGCAGGCGGCGTGCTCCTGTTGATCGCGTTCTGCTTCGTCGAGACGAAGGTCGCGGACCCGATGCTCCACCTCGACGCTGTTCAAGGTCCGTGCGTTCGCGGCCGGGAATCTCGCGGCGTTCCTCGCCGCCATGGGTCGCGGCGGGCTGCAGTTCATCCTGATCATCTGGCTCCAGGGAATCTGGCTTCCGCAGCACGGCTATGCGTTCTCGCAGACGCCCCTCTGGGCCGGCATCTACATGCTGCCCCTCACGTTCGGCATCCTCATCGCCGGCCCGGCTTCGGGTTACCTGTCCGACCGCTTCGGAGCGCGCCCGTTCTCGACGGGCGGCATGCTGCTCGCCGCGCTCGGGTTCGCACTGCTGATCGCGTTGCCGGTCAACTTCTCGTATGTCTGGTTCGCGACCATCCTGCTCCTGATCGGGGCCGGGATGGGGCTCTTCACCCCTCCGAACAACGCAGCGGTGATGAACTCGCTCCCCGCCGAGCAACGCGGGGCCGGCGCCGGAGTGCTGACCACCGCGACGACAGCGTCGAGCGTGCTCTCGATCGGCGTCTTCTTCACGCTGATGATCGTCGGCCTCGCTGCCGGTCTTCCGCACGCCGTCCAGAGCGGCCTCGTCGCGCACGGCGTGCCCGCCGCAGATGCGACCGCGTGTCTCGCAGCTGCCGCCGGTGGCCACGCTGTTCGCGTCGTTCCTCGGCTTCAACCCGGTCGCGACCTTGCTGGGGCCCCACGGCGTCGCGAGCATCTCCCACCAGAACGCGCAGATCGTGACCGGCAGGCAGTTCTTCCCGCACCTGATCTCCGGCCCGTTCCATACCGCGCTCGTCTATGCGTTCGCGTTCGCGATCGTCGCGTGCGTCGTGGCCGCCGTCGCATCGCTGCTGCGCGGAGGCAAGTACCACCACGCCGAGGCGACGTCGACGGCTCCGATCGAGGTGGTCGCGCTCGACGCGATCGAGGAGGTCGCTTGAGCACCGGCATCGCAGAGGCGCGCTACCGGATCGGCGAGGTCGCAGAGCTCGTCGGCGTCACCACGAGGACGATTCGCTACTACGAGGAGCTCGGGCTGCTCGGATCGGACGCCCTCCGTTCGAAAGGCGCCCACCGGCTGTACGCCGACTCCGACGTCGCTCGGCTGCAGGAGCTGCTCCGCCTGCGCGACCTGTTGGGCCTGTCGCTCGAAGAGCTGACCGCTCTGGCGGAGACGGAGCAAGCCCGCGCAGCGCTGCGCGACCAGTGGGCCGACAGCGACACCGACAGCGAACGTGCCGCGATCGTCGATTCGGCGATCCCGCTCGTCGAACAGCAGCTCGACCTCGTCCGTGCGCGTCAGCGCACAGCTCGACGACTTTGCCGACGAGTTGTCGACCAAGCTGAGCACGCTGAAGAAGATACGCCGCGAGTTCGGACGCACGCCTCGATTGGACCCTGACAGCTGAGCAAGCGTTCGAGGCTGAGCGCGGGAGCGCTCTGCGTGCTTTCTCAACGGAGTATCGGAGCTGCCGACCGGCTCGCGACGCCGCCGATCACGACGAGTGCGGGGGTCGAGGCGGTGGAAGCGACCGAGGCGATCGTCGCGAGCGTTCCCCTGTAGATCTCGGCGTCGGGAAGTGAGAGGCGCGAGACGACGGCAGCGGGCTCGTCGACGGGGCGTCCGGCGAGGATCAGGTTGTCGGCGATGTGCTCGAGCCGGCCGAGGCCCATGAAGATGACGATCGTCCCGGGTGTGCTCGCCAAGCGGTCGTAGTCGAGGTCGGCGTCGTCTGCGGTCGTGCCGGTGATTGCGGTGACCTGCGACGCGATTCCCCTCGCGGTCAGCGGGATGCCCGCCAGCGTCGGGAGCGCGGTGAGCGACGAGAGGCCCGGCACCACCTCGACGGGGACGCCGGCTGCCTCGAGTGCCTCGAGCTCCTCGGAGCCGCGGCCGAAGACGAACGGGTCGCCGCCCTTGAGGCGCACGACGGCGCGGCCGCGCAGGCCGTACTTGACCAGCAACTCGTTGACCTCGCCCTGGCCGAGGCCGTCGCGCTCGATCAGCGCCGCGCCCGTCGCCTCGGCGACGAGCTCGTTCGCGACGAGCCGGTCGTAGACGAGAATCTCGCTCGCACGCACCAGCTCGAGCCCGCGGACGGTGATCAGCCCCGGATCGCCCGGGCCTGCGCCGACGATTGCCACGGTCATGTCTGTTCCAATTCTTCGGCGACCAGGCGCTCGAAGTAGTCGCGACGCGCCTCGTAACTCGGAAGCGCGCGTTTCGCCCAGGGCCGGAGCGATGCGAGGCGCTGGGCGAGGTCGGCATGCTCTGGACCGATCCGCGTTGCGATGTCGTCGCGGATCCGCTTGGCGAGCGCAGGTGACGCGCCGCCGCTCGAGACCGCGACGACGATCGGGTCACGGCGGGTGATCGCGGGCAGGATGAAGCTGCAGAGCTCTGGATCGTCGGCGACGTTGCACAACGTCGCGAGCTCTGCCGCCGCCTCGGAAACGGATGCATTCACGGTCCGTGCGCTCGTCGCCGCGATCACGAGGAAGCGTCCGACGACATCGCTGCGCGTGAACGGCCTCCGGATGACGCGCAGGTCGAGCGCTGCGAGCTCGTCGTCGACGTCCGGTGCAACGACCGTGACGTCCGCGTGGCAGTCGAGCAACCCGCGCGCCTTTTCGGTGGCGACACGTCCGCCGCCGACGACCAGACAGTCCTGTCCCCGCAGATCGAGGCAGGCCATGTAGTAGCGCGCACGAATGCGCTCCGGCGCCGGCAAAGCCGGCACCTCCGCTCTTTGTGAGCCTCCGTCGAGCCTACCGCTCATATCAAGTCCCCAGGCTGACGACGCGTGCGCCGGTCGTGTCGAGCCTGATCGACGCTTCGACCCCGTCGGCGTGGACCGAGACGGTGAACGCGCCGGGGGCGACGGCTGCGATTCTGATCGTGTCGAGCGTGCGTCCCGAGAAGGTTTGCAGGGCGTCCGTCACCTCTTGCGCGCTCTCGCTGCGAAGACGTCCCCGCGGGAGCCGCCGCAGTGTCGCGAGCGCTGCCTGCTCGCCGCCCGGGCCGTAGTAGGCGCGGATGCGCCCGGCCTGCATGGCGAGCTCGAGCACCGACTCGAGCAGCTCGGCCGAGTCGCCGTCTACCTCGCCTTCGTCGACCGCGGCGAGGAGCTCGCTCATCCGATCGCGCTTCTCGCCCTCGCCGATCATTGCGTGCACGGTCTGCGTCTCCGCGAGCGCGACCTCACGCGCTTCTCCCTTGAGCGTCACGACGTCAGTCATCGGCGTGTTTCCCGAGGAGGGCCTGGAGTTCGTGCTCGAGGCCGCCGGTCTCGATTGCGCAGTGGATCCCGCATTCCTTCGGTGCGTTCGACTCCCACCACCAGCGTCCGGCGCGAAGGTCCTCGCCGGCAGCCGTCGGGCGGGTGCAGGGTGCACAGCCGATCGACGTGAAGCCCTTGTCGTAGAGACCGTTGTACGGGAGGTCGTGCTGCCGGACGTAATCCCAGATCTCGTCTTCGGTCCAGTCGGCAAGCGGGTTGAGCTTCACGATCGCGCCGTGGTCGTGGTCGATCTCGACCTTGCGGATGTCGCTGCGGGTGGCCCACTGGTCGCGGCGTAGCCCTGTGATCCAGGCATCGAGCCCGGCCAGGTGGCGTTGCAGCGGCTGGACCTTTCGAATCTGGCAGCAGAGCAGCCGGTTCTCGACGCTGCGGTAGAACAGGTTCGGCCCGTGTCGCTTGACCAGGGCCCCGACCGTCTCGGCGTCGGGCGAGAGCAGGTCGAGCTGCAGGTTCGGGTACCGGTCTCGCATCTGCTCGATCAGGTCATAAGTCTCCTGCGGGAGTCGCCCGGTGTCGACGCTGAAGAGCCTGATCCCGGGGTCGATCTCGTAGGCCATGTGCAGGAGCACGGCGCCGTCCGTCTGGAACGCAGTGGAGATCGACAGCCGAGGCGCGAAGAGCTCGATCGCCCAGGCCAGCAACGCCTCGGGCGGCTCGCTCTCGAACTCGATGCTCAGCTCGCCTGCCTCCAGATCGTCGAGTAGTTCCGTCGTCATCTCCGCTCCTTCGTTCGTATCGGGGCCGGCTCGCGTGCGGCGATCAGGCCGAGCTGCTCGTCGGTCGACCGGTCGCAGAACGACCGGAAGCTCTCGTCCTCGCCACGGGCGTCGATCCATCCGTCGACGAGGCGCACGACGACGTCATCGAGCTCTCCGGTCGGAACCCGCCGGAAGACCGGTCGTGCAATCGCTGCCGGCCGGTCGAGGCTGCCGCGCAGGTAGACGTCGAATGCCTGGTGCGGCTTGCCGTCCGCGTCGCGAACGGTGGTGCCCTGGAAGCCGAGATCGCCGACCCAATGCTGGGCGCAGGCGTGCGGGCAGCCGTCGAGGTGCAGACGCAACCCGTCGACCGAGCGGCCGTACCGAGACTCGAGCAGCTCGACCAGTCCGTCCATGCGCGTCTTCGTCTCGGTCACCGAGAAGTTGCAGTGCGGCTCACCGGTGCAGGCGATCGCATCGCCGCGCAGCGTTCCGGCGTCGAGCGGCAACCCGGTCTCTGCGAGCGCCTGTTCGGTCGCCGCGAGCTCGGAGACACCGGTGAGTACGAGGTTCTGCTGGCGCGTGATCCGCACGTCGCCGCCGCAGGACTCGGCGAGGTCGGCGAGAGCATGCAGCTGGTCGCCGCCGACTAGTCCCAGATGCACCGGCACGCCGACCAGGAGCCGGCCGTCTCGCTGCTCGCGCACCCCGAGGTGATTGCCCGGGCGCGGCTGCGGCGGCAGCTCGTAGTCCTCGAGCGAGCGGCCGAGCCTACGCTCGACGCGCTCACGGACTCCTTCGGCGCCGATGTCGTCGACCATGAACTTCAGGCGTGCCTTGACACGCGAGACGCGGTAGCGGAGGTCTTCTCGCCACTCGTCGAGAATCGCGGCCATCACCTCGACGGCGTCCTCCTTGGGAACCCACACGCCGAGGTCGCGCGCGATCCTCGGCACGGACGACAGGCCGCCGCCGACCAGCACGCCGAAGCCCTCCGCGCCGTCGCGAAGCGCGCCCTGCAAGCCGATGCAGTTGATCTCGGGGGCCGCGCAACTGTCGGCGCACGCGGTGATCGAGATCTTGTGTTTGCGCGGCAGGTCCGAGTAGTCGGGATTGCCGTAGAAGAGAGCAGCAGCCTCCGCGAGCACCGGCGTCGCGTCGAACAGCTCGTCGCCGGCGAGTCCGGCGACGGGGCAGCCGGTGATGTTTCGTACCGTGTCGCCGCAGGCGCCTGCGGACGTGAGCCCGGCGGAGTGCAGCCGATCGAAGACGTCGGGCAAGGCACCGAGCTGCAAGTAGTGGAGCTGGACGTTCTGTCGCGTCGTCAGCTCGCCCTCGCCGCGGCCGTGCTCGTTCGAGATGTCACCGATTGCGCGGAGCTGCGCCGGCGAGACGATCCCGCCGGGGATCTTCACCCGTAGCATGAACGTCCCGATCTTCGGCTTGTCGTGATACAGCCCCCACCACTTCAGGCGGACGATGTCCTCCTCGTCGACGTCCTCGTATCCCGCCGCGATCAGGGCGGGCAGCTCATCGAGCATCCGGAGCGGGCTCTTCTCCCGCTTCAGGCGCTCGATCGAGTTCCGCTTCAGGACGGATTCGAGGGTGGGGGTGTCGGTTGCTCTGTCGCTCAAGGCAATCGCGGACGGTGAAAAGGAAACGCGCCCGCTACCCGGCGATCAGCCGGTGCGGGCGACAGGTGCACATCATCTGCGCCGAAGCGCTCACGCCCGAGACACTAGCCGTGGAGCTTCAAAAAGTAAAGTAATACCGAGGGCGCGCGCCGCCGGTCAGCGATCGAGGCCCCGGATCGCCTCGAGCAGATCCTGGCTCAGGTCGCCCGAGGCGAGCGCCTCGATCGCTTCCACGCGCCGTTCGTCGGACGCGCCGGCGAAGGCCGCGTCGATCTTCGCCCAACCCTCTTCGGCTGGGAGCCAGGGAAAGAGCATTTGCCGAACCTGATCGAGTTCAGGGGAGCGAGCAGCGTCGTCACCAGGCACATTCCGCACTCTGAGACCGTCACTCGTTCGAGTGACCGGATCTTTGGTGGGGACACATCGATCGATCGTCTAGATGTTTGATCAAATCGGGATCGTAGACGTGCCGGAGTCGATCACTCCACGCCTCGGCGGCGCGAACGCGATCGCTGTCTATCGTGTCGGTGATGTCGACGGTCACCCGGTCCAATCCTGTGCGTTCGACCGGCCGGTCGGCCCTCAGGCAGAAGCCTTCGCGGCGAGGGCGCTGGCTCGTGCTCGCCCTCTTGGTGCTGGTCGCCGCTGCCGCCGCCGGTTCTGTCGTGGCGTTCTCGGGTGCGCGTCTCCTCGGCGACTCCTCCGCGCTGGCACGGGTCGCCCTCCAGCCGTTCGCCGGGTCGCTCGTCAAGGTCGCGGCGTCGGGCCCGGACGGCCGCAACGTCGCACTCGTCGATCGCGGCGGGCGGCTCTTCCCGCTGCGCAAGCTCGTGCCGGGCGAAGTGGTCTCGGTCACCGTCGTGATCCGGCGGCCGGGCTGGCTGAGCTGGGCGCTCGGCAAGGAGCGTCGAGAGACGCTCCGTGTCTCCACGCCGGTGGCGCACGTCGCGCAGCAGTGGGTGACCGTGCCGAAGGGTGGTCATCCGCGAGTCCGGTTCGACACGGCGGTGAGCGCGGTCTCCTTCGGGGCGCGCCCGGCGCCGGTAGGCCGGTCGTCCGCCGTGGTACCGACGTCCGAGCAGGCGGGCTCGGTCGAGGTGTCGGCTGCAGCGCGATCCTGGGAGCAACTGGGTGCGCCTGTTCGCGTCACGTGGTTCCCGAAGTCGAACGAGCCGGTGGTGCTCGCCCGCCCGGCGCCGGGGTCCCGCATCGCTCCGGCGACGCCGCTTCGGCTGACGTTCTCGCGACCGGTCTCCTCCGTCCTCGGACGGTCGGCGCTGCCCGTTCCGGCCGGCGTCAGCGGACACTGGGTCGCCGTCGACAGTCATTCGCTCCTCTTTCAACCGACCGGGCGCTTCGGCATGCCGTTCGCCGTCGGCGTTCGCGTCCGGCTTCCTGCGGCCGTCGGCCTGGTCGCGCCGGGCGGCAAGACGGTTCAGCAGTCGAACAGCGTGAGCTGGTCGGTCGCTCCCGCGTCGTTCCTGCGGCTGCAGCAGCTGCTTGCCGAGCAGGGCTACCTGCCGGTCGACTGGTCGCCGAAGCCGGGTTTCGCCACCGGCACCGCTCGCGCAGAGCTGAACGCAGCAGTGTCGCCGCCGGCCGGGAGCTTCTCCTGGCGGTACCCGAACACGCCGCCCGAGCTGCAGGCGCTCTGGACTGCGGGGCAGCCGAACGAGGTCACCCGGGGCGGAGTGATGATGTTCGAGCACGACCACGGGCTCACGGTCGACGGGATCGCCGGGCCGCAGGTCTGGCACGCCGTGCTCGCCGATGCGCTCACGGGGAAGCGCCGAACGGACGGCTACAGCTACGTCTACGTGCACCGAAACGTGCCTCAGCTGCTCACGCTCTGGCACAACGGCCAGATCGTGCTGACGTCGCCCGGGAACACCGGCGTTCCTGCGGCGCCGACGGCCCTCGGCACCTGGCCGGTGTTCGAGCACATCCCGGTCGGGACAATGAGCGGGACGAATCCAGACGGCTCGCATTACAACGACCCCGGGATCCAATGGATCAGCTACTTCCACGGCGGCGAGGCGCTCCACTCGTTCAACCGCGCGTCGTTCGGAACGCCGCAGAGCCTGGGCTGCGTCGAGCTGCCGCTCGCTGCGGCGTCACAGCTATGGCCCTATACGCCCATTGGGACACTTGTCACGATCGAGAATTGACAGAGAGGAGCGGACAGATGGCGACCAAGGCCGATTTCACGGAGCCCGAGTGGGAGGCCATGCAGAAGGGGATCTCCGGCGCTGGGATGTTGGTTGCGATCAGCGACCGGGGATTCTTCGACACGTTCAAGGAGGCGAATGCGCTGGCCAAGCATCTCGCCGAAGCCCACGCGAAGAACGAGAGCGAGCTCGTGCGCGAGCTCGCGACGGTGCACGGCAACCCGTTCGGGCTGACCGCGTCTCCGCAGGAGGTCGAGCAGGGAACCGTCGACTCGCTGCACACGGCGGTCGCGACCCTCGAGGCGAAGTCGCCCGACGATCTTCCCGCGTATCGCAAGCTCGTCCTCGACGTCGCGCAGTCGGTCGCCGAGGCGGCAAAGGGAGTGGCTCCGACCGAGGCGACGGCTGTCGACACGGTGAAGGCCGCCGTCGGCGGCTGACGAACCAGAGCGGCACTCTCCATCCCGGTTACGTCGTAGGATCGTCACTGTCAACCGATCGAAGGGTGGTTTCTGTGCTCGCTACTTATTCGTTCTGGAGCTTCTTCTGGGACATCCTCCTATTCATGGCCTGGATCATCTGGTTCTGGCTGCTGATCACCGTTTTCGCCGATCTGTTCCGCCGGCACGACACGTCCGGTCTCTCGAAGGTCCTCTGGGTCATATTCGTGATCATCATCCCGTACTTCGGCGTGCTGGTTTATCTACTCGTCGAGCATCAGGGGATGGCCGATCGCAATGTGCAGCAGGCTCAGGCTTCGAAACAGGAGTTCGACCAGTACGTGCAATCCGTTTCGGGTGGAGACCCGAGCGAGCAGATCGCGAAGGCGAAATCGCTGCTCGACGCCGGGACGATCACCCAGGCGGAGTTCGACCAGCTCAAGCAGAAGGCGCTCGCGTAACGACGTGCTCGTACCCGGTGGGAATCGCGCGATTCCCACCGGGTGTCACGACTCATACATCCAATATCCGCGAATCGTGACCGACGGAGTGTTGACCCGGCGTTACGGCGTGGCGCAGTCGTGTAGCCAACGGGAGATCGCGACGTTCACACCGTGAGCACCACGACCAGCGGGCCGCGCTTCACGGGACGGACTGCCTGGACGCGCAGCGTGCCGACACCGCTGCGCGACTTCCTGCGAACCGAGACCGGGGGCGCCGCGGTGCTCCTGGCCGCGACCGTCGCGGCGCTCGTGTGGGTCAACATCGACGCTTCGTCGTACCACTCGGTCTGGTCGACACAGATCTCGATTCGCGTGGGCGACCACGGTGTCTCGCTCGATCTTCGGGGCTGGGTCAACAGCGGTCTGATGACGTTCTTCTTCTTCGTCGTCGGGCTCGAAGCGCGGCGGGAGTTCGATCTCGGCGACCTGCGGGAGAGGCGCCGTTTCACGTTGCCGCTGATCGCCGGCGTGAGCGGCGTCGCGGCAGCGGTCGCCCTCTACCTCGTCATCAACGCCGGCCGACCCTCCTCGCACGGCTGGGGGATCGCGATGTCGACCGACACTGCCTTCGCACTCGGCATGCTCGCTCTCGTCGGGCCACGGTTCCCGGACCGGCTGCGTGCGTTCATGCTCACGGTGGTCGTCGTCGACGATGTCGTCGCGCTCATCGTGATCGCGATCTTCTACTCGACAGCGATCGACGTCGGTGCGCTGATCGTCGCGATCGTCAGCTACGGGGTGGTGCTGCTCCTCCATGTACTGCGTCTGCGCATCGGCCTCGTCTATCTCCTGCTCGGGACGATCGCGTGGGTCGCGCTGCTCAAGGCGGGGGTCGATCCTGTCGTGATCGGGCTCGCGATGGGCATCCTGCCGCTCGCGTATCCGGCACCGCGGTCGAGCCTCGAGCTTGCGACCCAGCGCTTCCGCGAGTTCCGCGAGCAGCCGACGGCCGAGCTGGCGCGCACGGCCGGGGCGGAGCTGCGTGCCGCGACACCCCTCAACGAGCGGCTCCAGCAGCTCTTTCACCCGTGGACGAGCTACGCGATCGTGCCGGTCTTCGCCCTCGCCAACGCGGGGATCAAGGTCACCGGCGGGTTCCTGGGAGCTGCGTTTTCCTCTCGCATCACACTCGGCATCCTCGTCGGGTACGTCGTCGGAAAGCCGCTCGGCATCGTGGGCGGGTCGTGGCTCGTGACGCGCTTGAGCAGGGGTCGCCTCCAGCCTCCGGTCGGGTGGGTCGCGGTGGTCGGCGCCGGCACGATCGCCGGTATCGGCTTCACGGTGTCGCTGCTCGTCGCGACGCTGGCGTTCACCGGAGCGCAGCTCGAGGACGCCAAGGTCGGAATCCTCAGTGCGGCCCTCTGTGCGTCGGTCGTGACGTGGCTGCTCTTTCGCGCGTCTGCGCGGCTCCCGCGGAGTTTGCGGATCCGCGCTCTGCTCGGGACCGCAGAGCAGCTGACGGATCTCTACGTCGACGTCGACCCGGATCGCGACCACATCCGGGGGGCACTCGAAGCTCCGGTCACGGTCGTCGAATACGGCGACTTCGAGTGCCCCTACTGCGGACAGGCAGAACCGATCGTCCGCGAGCTGCTCAGCGACTTCGGCGACGTGCGCTACGTCTGGCGCCACCTCCCTCTCACCGACGTGCATCCATGGGCTCAGCTGGCGGCCGAGGCGTCGGAAGCGGCGGCCGACCAGGGCGCGTTCTGGGAGCTGCACGACCTCCTCCTCGAGCATCAGATGGCGCTGACGCCGAAGGACCTCGTCGGCTACGCCGAGCAGCTCGGCCTCGACGTCGACCGGTTCACGGCGTCCATTCACCGTCACGAAGACGCCGGGCGGGTGTCGGAGGACGTCGACGGCGCCGACCTGAGCGGCGTCACGGGCACCCCGACCTTCTTCATCAACGGGCGCCGCCACTACGGCGCGTACGACATCGCCACGCTGTCCGCGGCCGTGCGGGTCGCCGGGGCGCGCTCGATCGTCCGTTGAGAGTTTCTAGCTCTCGGCGCGCTGTTCTTCGACCGTCAGCTCGGCGGTGGGGACGATCTCGAGGCGTTCGTCCGGAATCGGAACCCCGCTGCGCACCGAGAGCCCGAACGTTCCCGCTTCGAGGCGCGCCTCGGCCCGTTCGAGGGCGGCGAGCTGTTCTCTCAGGTCGGTGGCGCGGCCCTCGTCGAGCTCGTCCTGGGAGAGGTCCGAGGCGAGATTGCCGGGGTCGAACTCGTCCGCGGGCTCGCCGTCGTCCTCGTGCCGCACCTCGCCCAGCTCGCGTTCGATTCGCGAGCGCTCGGCCTGCAACAGTTCACGTGCCCGCTCGGTATCCACGCGCCGATATTACGGTGTGGGGACGGTTCGTCGCCGCGTCATACGTATGCAGCTAGGCTCGAGCGAGTTGTTGCACGCTCCCGCTGGTTGGAAGGAGCTCGCTGATGGACGCGCTACCGCACATCGTTTGTGTTCACGGTGCCTGGGCCGACGGTTCGAGTTGGGGCGCCGTGATCGAGCGCTTGCAGGCCGATGGTTTCGACGTCAGGGCACCGCAATTCCCGCTCACCTCGCTTTCGGCAGACGTCGCGCGTCTCCGTCAGGTGCTCGCCGTGCAGGAGGGGCCGACGATCGTCGCCGGCCACTCGTACGGCGGCCAGATCATGACTGCGCTCGGCGACGACGCACCGAACGTGGTCGGCCTCGTGTACATCGCGGCTTTCGGGCTCGACGAAGGCGAGTCGATCGGAAAGCTGCTCCAGCAAGGACCACCGACGCCGGCGCTCTCGAACCTGATGATCGACGACCTCGGCTTCGCCTGGATTCCCGAGTACGACTTCGTCGGCCATTTCGCGGCCGACGTCGACCCGGTGAAGGCCAAGGTGATGTACGCCGTGCAGCAGCCACTCGCGGCGTCGGCTCTCGGCGAGGTGATGGGCACTCCGGCCTGGAAGTCGCAGCCGACCTGGTACATGGTCGCCAAAGGCGACCAGGCGATCCCCCCGGACGCCGAGCGGTTGTTCGCAAAGCGGATGGGCGCGGAGACGGTCGAGGTCTCGACGAACCACGTCGCGATGGTGTCCAATCCCGATCATGTGGTCAGCCTGATCCAGACCGCAGCGGCGGCCGTCCCGGTCGCGGGGTAAGAAGCGCTCACAGCTTTTGAGCCTGCCGCCCCACGGGCGGCGGGCTCGCGCAGTCGTCACCTCAGGATGTTGACGGCCCGGGCGACCACCATCACGGCGAGACTGAGGCTGATCGCCGACTGAGCGAGCATCAGCATCTTCGCCCAGCGGCTGAGCGGCATCGTGTCGGTGGGGCTGAACGCCGACGCGTTCGTGAACGACACGTACAGATAGTCGAGGAAGAGCGGTCGCCAGCCGCTCTGCAGCAGCACGGAGTCGGCCTGCTGGGGAAAGAGAAAGTCCCAGCCCCCCGGCTCACAGGCGGGTCGATCGACCGGCCCACCGCCGTCGAGCTGCCAGTACCAGAGCGCGAAGAGCAGGACGTTGACCACCCACATGTGGACGGCCGCGCGCAGCAGGGTCGGCGCGTTCGCGTGTGCGCCGTTCACGAGCAGGTGAACGAGCAGGATGATCGATGCGGCGTTGGCCGCGCTCACGAGGGCGATCAGTGCGAGTGCGAGCCAGCGCCGGGTGACGTGGGCCCGATGGTCGTGCCAGCCGACCGCGCTCATGATGCGCCCGCCCGGGACGGTGACGAGCAGGGCGATCAGCACGAGTACCGTCAGCGCCGGGATCACCCAGCGCAGGACGGAGAACGCGCCGGCCGAGCTGCCCGCGATGAAGCGCACGGGCAGGTCGGCGTACAGGATCGCGGAGGCGACGATGGCAGCTGTCGGCCAGATCGGCGACTCGCCGAGCGAGTTGTTGTCGGCCGCGATCAGCCGTCGCACCATTCCGCGAGCGTACTCGGCGCGTCGGCGCTTCCGGCTTGCGTTGCCGGGCGTTTTTCCGCAGGCTGCGAGCCAGGCATGGGCCTTCGGGAGGCGATCGAGCGCGAGGCCTCGGCGGCGCAGGCCGCCGTCGTCGCGTTGACCGACGCATCGGTCGCCGAGACGCTCGCGCTGGCGGCGGAGCTCGTCGACTTGCGGACGGCAGAGATCGCCGAGGCGAACGCGCACGATCTCGCGGCGGCGGAGGGCCGGCTGGACGAGGGGTCGATCGACCGCCTCCGCCTCGACGAAGCCCGGATTGCAACGCTCGCCACGCAACTCGTCGCGCTGTCGTCGCTGCCGCCTCTCGAGCGTGAAGAGGATTCGTGGGAGCTCGAGAACGGACTCCAGGTCTCGGTGCGCCGGATCCCCGTCGGCGTCGTCGGGGCGAATTTCGAAGCAAGGCCAAACGTCGCAGTCGACGTGGCTGGGCAGTTGTTGAAGTCCCTGAACGCATGCGTCCTGCGCACCGGCGGTGCAGCACTGCGCACGGTGACGACGCTCGTCGACGATGTGCTCCGCCCTGCGCTCGCCTCGGCCGGCCTTCCGCCGGGTGCGATCGGGCTGGTGCGCTCGGCCGACCGCGAGGGTGCGCGGATCCTCGTCTCCCTGCCAAAGCTGTTGCCGCTGGTGATCCTGCGGGGCAGCGGCGAGACGACGGCAGAGCTTGCGCGGGAGGCGGCGCGGCACGGCGTTCGCACGCTGGCCCATGCAGAGGGCGGCGGCGTCCTCTACGTCGGCGCCGAGGCCGATCCGGAGATGGCCGAGCGTCTCGTCGAGGTGAGCCTCGACCGGCTCGGCGTCTGCAACCGACTCAACGTCCTGCTCGTCGACCGTGAAGCGGAAGGCCTGCTGCCCGGCCTTCGAGCCGTGCTCGAGCGCCTCGGGATCGAGGTCGGCACGCCGCCGACGTTCGGTCACGAGTGGGCGAACGATCCCGATCGGATCGCCTCCGTCACGGTCCGCGTCGTGGACTCGGTCGAGCACGCCGTGTCGCTCGCGAATGACGAGACCTCCGGCCTCGCGGCGGCAATCGTGACCGACGATGCGGTGGCAGCCGAGCGGTTCCTCTCCGCCTACCGTGGAACGACGGCGTTCTGGAACGCGACGACCAGGTTCACCGACGGACACGCGCTCACCGGCGCACCGGAGACGGGCATCAACGTCGACAGCGTGCCCGGCCCACGCGGGCCCGTCACCTACGGCGACCTCTGGCTGCGTCAGTACCGCGTCGTGGGCAACGGGACCGAACGTCGGTGAAGCGACCGCTCGTCGTCAAGCTCGGATCGAGCCTGGCGGTCGACGAACGCGGCCGCCCACGCCGGTCGCTGCTCCGCGCACGGGCGGCCGAGATCGCGGAGATCGTCGCGAGCGGAACACCGGTCTGCGTCGTCTCCTCGGGCGCGATCGCCCTCGGGCTGCGCAGGCTCGGGCAGGCGCGGCGACCCACGAGCCTTCCGCGCCTGCAGGCGGCCTCGGCGATCGGACAGCCGCAACTGCAACGGGCCTGGCACGCCGCCCTCGGTGCGTACGGGCTGGATGCGGCCCAGATCCTCCTCACCAGTGCCGAGATCGGCGAGCGGCGAGCCTACGTCAATGCCGGCAATGCGTTCGCGGCCCTCTTTCGCCTCGGCGTCGTCCCGATCGTGAACGAGAACGATGCGACCTCGACGGACGAGATCAGCTTCGGCGACAACGACGCGCTCGCCGCGCACGTCGCGGTGCTCCTTCGCGCGAGCCGGCTCGTCCTGCTCACGTCGGTTCCCGGTGTGCTGCACCAGGGTGAGCTGATCGCCGACGGCGCACAGGCGCGCTCGGCGTCGCTCGGGCCGGGCAGTCCCCTTGGCCGGGGTGGGATGGAGAGCAAGATCGCCGCCGCCGAGCTGGCTGCCGCCGCCGGCATCCCGACCGTGATCGCCCAGGGGAACCAGGACGGGGCGGTCCTGCCGCCCGTTCTCGCGGGCGCCGCGCGCGGGACGCGCTTCGCCGCTGCTCCAGCGGAGTCCGCTTTCAAGCTGTGGTTGCGCCACGGCAAGCGTGTCACGGGGCGGATCACCGTCGACGACGGCGCCCGCCGGGCGGTGCTCGAGTCCGGCGCGAGCCTGCTCGCAGTCGGCGTGGTCAGCTGGGACGAGGACCTCCGCGCCGGCGACGGCGTCGAGCTCGTCGGCCCGGACGGCGTCGCGTTCGCGAAGGGGATTGCATCTGTCGACGCCGGAGACCTCGTGGGGCGACCGTCGAACGTCGAGGTCGTCCATCGCGACCGCCTGTCGACGACGACACAGTAGCCATACCGCTACTGCAGGAAGCGGCGGATGGCGCGGGTCGCCTGGCGGATCCGTTGCTCGTTCTCGACGAGCGCGAACCTGACGTGGCCGTCGCCTCCCTCGCCGAAGCCTCCGCCCGGGCTCACCGCGACGTCCGCTTCCCGCGCGAGCCGCAGAGCGAAGTCGAGTGACCCTTCGGACGCAAACCGGTCCGGTATCGGCGCCCAGACGAACATCGTCCCGGCAGGCGGCGTGACCGGCCAGCCCGCACGTTCGAGCCCGGCGCAGAGGACATCACGCCGGCCCCGGTAGATCTCGCAGACCTCGAGGGGGTAGTCGGCCGCTTCGCGCAACGCGACGATCGCGGCGATCTGGATCGGCTGGAACGTGCCGTAGTCGAGGTACGACTTCAGTCGCGTGAGCGCCTGGACGACGTCGGCACGTCCGAGTGCGAAACCCACGCGCCACCCGGCCATCGAGAACGACTTGGTCAGGCTGTAGAGCTCGACGGCGCAGTCCATTGCGCCTTCCGCAGCGAGAATCGAGGGAGGTCGATGACCGTCGAACGCGATGTCGGCGTAGGCGAAGTCGTGGACGATCAGGAACTCGTGCTCGAGTGCGAGATCGACCAGGCGCTGCAGGTCGCTCGCCGTCGCCATCGTCGTCGTCGGGTTGTGCGGGAACGAGGCGATCACCACGCTTGGACGGCTCGCCGCGATCGAGGCCGCCATCGCGTCGACGCCGCCGGACGCCGGCGCCGTGATCACCTCGGCGCCCGCGAGCTGCGGTGCAACCCGATGGATCGGGTAGGTCGGCGTCGGCACCAGCACCTTGTCTCCCGGCACGACCACCGCCCACAGCAGGTGCGACAAGCCCTCTTTCGCCCCGATCGTCGCGACGACCTCTCGCTCGGGGTCGAGCGTGACTCCGAACACGGACTGGTAGCGCTCGGCGATCGCCAGACGGAGCTGGCCGATCCCACGGCTCGCCGAGTAGCGGTGGTTCGTCGGCTGCAGCGCGGCCTCGCGCAGCTTCTCGACCGCAACGTCGGGTGACGGGATGTCCGGGTTGCCAAATCCGAGATCGATCACGTCGCGCCCGGCCTGACGAAGCGCCCTCTTCAACGCGTCGACCTCGGCGAACACGTACGGAGGCAGACGATCGGTCCGACGTCCGCCGAGCGCTCCGCGACTCTCCGCCATCCCGGCAGTCTTACGGCTCGCCGATGTCCTCGTTCCAGAGCGCCGGGTTGGCCGCGATGAAATCGCTCATCAGCGTCACGCATTCGGGATCGTCGAGGATCAGGATCTCGACCCCGTTCTCGGCCAGCCAGTCGTGTCCGCCCTGAAACGTCCGGGCCTCCCCGACGATGACGCGGGGAATCCCGAACTGCCGGACCAAGCCGCTGCAGAACCAGCAGGGCGACAGCGTCGTCACCATGATCGTGTCGCGGTACGAGCGCTGGCGTCCGGCGTTGCGGAACGCCGTGGTCTCGCCGTGCATCGACGGGTCGTCGTCCTGGACCCGCCGGTTGCGCCCGCGCCCGAGGAGCGTGCCGTCGTTTCGAAACAGCGCTGCGCCGATCGGGATGCCGCCCTCCGCGAGACCCGCCTGGGCCTCGGCGACGGCGACTGCGAGCATCGCGGCCGCTTCGGCGTCGCCCGTCATGCTTCGGCGGAGCGGCGCGGGAGCAGCTTGTAGAGCAAGTAGTACGTGACCGCCGAGATCACGAATCCGACCTCGAAGGTGATGTCGCCGACAGCCGGGTGGTGCTTCGGGATGACGGCGACGTACCGGGTCTGATTCGAGAACAGCCAGATCGAGATGCCCATCCCGGCGAGCATCGCGATCGGGCCCGCCCAGTTCTGCAGGCGCGTGTTCTGCACCAGATCGGTCACGTCTTGACCGCGTCGCAGCCAGCGGTCGACGAAGACCACCGCCAGCCAGGGAGCGATCCAGTAGGCGATCACGAGCAGGAAGTTCTCGTAGTTCTGGCCGGCGTTCTTCAAGCCCTTGTAGGCGACGACCAGCCCGATCAGCGCGAGGACGACTGCGACCGCTGCGCGGGCTGTACGCGTCGGAAGCTTGAAGCCGATCGACATGAACGACAACGAGCCGGAATAGATGTTGAGGACGTTCGCCGCGACCGCCCCCAGGCAGATCGCGAGCAATGCGAGCTTGCCGATCGCCGTCGGAAGCAAGTGCGTGAACGAGCTCGGGTCGACCAGGTTGCCCCCGGCCGTGACCACGGCAGCCCCTGCGACTTCGAGCAGCACGCAGGAGACGAAGATGCCGAGAGCCGCCCAGAGCGCGATCCGGAACGATCGCGTCCTCGGGTCGAGGTAGCGCGTGTAGTCCGACGCGTACGGGTTCCAGCCTGCCGCGTAGCCGAACGATGCGCCGACCATCAGGAGGAATCCGCCGATCGTCGGCGGCGCCCCGGTCTTCGCCGCAGCCATTCCTGGATGGGCCTTCGTGAGGACGATGATGCTCGAACCGACGAGGATGACGGCGAGGATCGGGAAGGCGTAGCGCTGGAACACGTGGACGAGGTTGTGACCGACATAGGCCACCAGGAGCTGTGCGGCGACGACGACGAGCAGGCACAGGCCTTTCGGCAGCGAGCCCCAGAGCGCGTGGAGCGCCAGTGCGCCGCTGATCGAGTTGACGGCGAACCAGCCGATGCCGGCCGTCAGCGCGTTCAGACCCGCAGGTAGGACGTTCCCGAGAAAGCCGAACCCGCTGCGCGAGAGCACCATCTGGCACAGACCGCTCTTCGGCCCCCATGTCGAGAGCGCGCCGTGACTGATCGAGCCCAGAGCCGTCCCGATCGCGATCGCGAACACGGTCTGCCAGAAGGTCAGCCCCCAGTAAAGGACGCCGAGCAGCCCGACGGCGATCGTCGCGAACTCCATGTTCGGCGACGCCCAGGTCCAGAGCAGCTGTAGCGCGGTGCCGTGGCGCTCGGCCAACGGGATGAACTCGACCCCGCCCGGCTCGACCGCGGCGACTCTCGATCCGTAAGCAAGCTGCGCCTCAACGATCTCACGGTCGACGACGGCCGGCACGTGGACGACATTGACGGATCGCGCGCTCCCCGGCAACAGGAACGCGCGATCCGCGGCGGTCAGCGCGTCGTTCCGTGGGACGGCGCGGGTTCGTCCGCGCGAAGGACGACTGTTCGCTCGCGCGGCCGATGCGCGAGGGTAGCCGGCGGGAGCACACTTTCGGCATGCTGTTTCGTGGAATGCCGGGCGCCCGACGCGCACTCGCACCTCCCGGCTTGCTGGTCGGCGCCTCGGTCGCAGCGGTGCTCGCTTCTTTGATGTTTTCCGCCGACCGGCTCGTGGACGTCGTCGCCGTCTCAGCGTTGCTCTTCGGCCTCCTGCAGCTCCTCCGGGGCATCCACGGCCTGTTCGTGGTCAGGCTCCGAGCCGACAGCTGGCTCCGGTCAGCGACCGGAAGCGTCGTTCCGCCGGCCTATGCCTGGCGCGCCGCGCAGCTGACCTCGCTCGATCAGCGTCGCATGCTGGCGAGGTCGCTGCGGCTGGTCGCCGAGCGCGCCCGCGAGCGCTCACGCGGCGGTTTCGGGCCGAGGTTGATCGCGGCTCGCGAGCGTCGCATCTCGCTCGAGGCGCTCGCCAAGAAGCTCGAGCGGGGCGACGAGCCTGTCACCCCACGCGGGAATCCTGCGCGTCACCGAGCTGATCACCGCCGGGGGCGGCCCGCTCTGGGGAACCAGCGCAGAGGCGCTCGGCGAGGCGATCGAAAGGACGCTCACCCTGCTTGTTCCTCCGTGCCGGCCGTGATGCGTCAGTCGATCGTCGTCACGTAGGCGCCCACGAGCTCCGCCTTCTGCTGGTCGACGCCGCCCTCGCGCCGGTCGCCATGCCCGTCCTGGAAGTGCGCGAAGGCAGCGGTCGAGGCGATCGGGTTCGGTTCGTCGTCGCCGTGGTCGTGGAACGACACGTGCACGAACGAGTCGTCGGCGAGCCGAAGAACGATGTAGCTGACGGTGTCGGGCTCGGCGGCGGCGAGCTCGGCGAACACGCCCTCGACGCGACGCTGGTTCTCGTCGGCCGCCTCCGGCGACTTCATGGCATAGCGCGTGACGAGTCTCTTCTGCACGGACGTCTCCTTCCGCAATGAGATCGGTTGTCGGCGAAGAGTTGGACGGAGCCGGCGTTCCAGACTCCGATGACGGCGCTTTAGCCCGGGACCGCCTCGGTGCGGCGGGGAAGCACCCAGCCGGGCCGCGGGAAGTGGCACGTATAGCCGTTCGGGTAGCGCTCGAGGTAGTCCTGATGCTCGGATTCGGCCTCCCAGAAAGGGCCGGCCGGGGTGACCTCGGTGACGACCTTTCCCGGCCAGAGCCCGGATGCCTCGACGTCGGCGATCGTGTCCTCGGCGACACGGCGCTGCTCGTCGTCGAGGTAGAAGATCGCCGACCGGTAGCTCATGCCGATGTCGTTGCCCTGGCGGTTCACCGTGGTCGGATCGTGGATCTGGAAGAAGAACTCGAGCAGCTCCCGGTAGGACGTCTGCTCGGGATCGAAGGTGATCTCGATCGCCTCGGCGTGTGTCCCGTGGTTACGGTAGGTCGCGTTCGGAACGTCTCCGCCGCTGTACCCGACCCGCGTCGACAGGATGCCGGGGCGCTTGCGGATCAGGTCTTGCATTCCCCAGAAGCACCCGCCGGCGAGGATCGCCTTTTCCGTTGCTCCGCTCATCGCCTTCGCTCCTTTCCACCGGGCCGAGCCCGGAACCGTCAGCCCCGGAAGTCTTGCACGAAGTGGGGAGGTGCGGCCGAGCGCGAGCGGGCCCGCTCAGCCTTTGATCGCGCCGCCAAGGCCTGAGCCGCGGAGGAAGGAGCGCTGGAAGATCAGGAAGCCGACGATCGGGACGATGCATGCGATCAGCATCGCCGCAAGGAAGACTCCGAGCTCCGTCTGGGATTCGATCGTCGGTAGCCGAACCGAAAGCGGCTGACGGTTCGGGTCGGTCAACACGAGGAGGGGCCAGAGGAAGTCCTTCCACGATGCGAGGACGGCGAAGACGGACACGACCCCCAGGATCGGCTTGGACATGGGCAGCACGATCTTCCAGAAGAGCGTGAATGGTCCCGCGCCGTCGATGCGCGCGGCGTCGAAGATCTCTCGCGGCAGGTTGTCGAAGAACCGTTTGACGATGATGACGTTGAAGGCGCTCGCACCTGCCGGGAGCCAGATCGCCCAGTAGCTGTCGATGAACGAGTGGTGGATCAGTGGCGGGTGCACGATCTCGATGTACAGCGGAACCAGCAGGACGACTGCGGGAATGAACAGCGTTGCGAGCACGACCCACGTGAGGAAGCGCGCGTAGCGCGGGTGCAAGACGGACAGCGCGAAGCCGGCGGTCGTCGCCACGACGATCTGCGTGAGCCATGAGCCGAACGCGAGGACGACGGTGTTCCAGAAGTAGCGGCCGACGTCGACGTTGACCCACGCCTCTCGCAGATTGCTCCAGGCAGCTCCATGCGGGAACAGGGCCATCGGATGGCTGATCGTGTCGTTCGTGGGCGTGATCGCCGCCTTGGCCAGCCAGATCAAGGGGCCGAGGCCGAGGATGACGAGACCCACCAACAAGATCGTGTGTGCGCTGCCGAACCCGAACCGGACCGAAGGCTTCCGCCACTCGGCCGACGACACGAGACCGGCACCGGGCTCGGACTTCTCGCGCGAGCTTCGTCGCCGGAAGATGCTCATGTGTCGCTCCACGAACGCGTCGCCCAGAGATAGACGATTGAAAAGACGGCGAGGAAGCCGGCGAGCATGAGGCTCAGCGCGGCGGCGCTGCCGTAGTCTCCGCCGAGGGAGTTCCCGAACGCGTAGTTGAAGATCAGCAGCATGACGGTGAGCGTCGAGTTCGTCGGTCCACCCGACGTGAACAGGTACGGCTCGAGGAAGACCTGCGCCGTTCCGATGATCTGCAGGATCATCGTGACGAGCAGCACACCGCGCAGCTGCGGCAAGGTGATGTGCCAGACCTTCCGCCAGAGCCCTGCACCGTCGACCGAGGCAGCCTCGTACAGTTCGCGGTTCACGCTGGTGAGCGCCGCGAGGTAGATGATCACCGTTGCACCGGCGTTCGCCCAGGTCGATTCGAGGACGAGCGACGGCATGGCCCAGCTCGGCGACTGCAACCAGGGATACGGGCCGAGTCCGATCCAACCGAGCACGGTGTTGAACACACCGGTCGGGCTCGCGTCGTAGAAAAACTTCCAGAGCAGAACAGCGACGACGGGCGGGATCACGACGGGGAGATACGCGAGTGCGCTGTAGGCGCCGCGAAACCGTCGGGCCTCGCTCATCAGCACCGCTGCGGCGAGCGGGATCGGATAGCCGAAGATCAGCGCGAGGAACGCGAAGTAGAGGGTGTTCTTGACGGCGATCCGGAAGAGCGGGTCGTGCCAGACTGTGCGGAAGTTGGCGAAGCCGACCCAGGTCGCCGGCTGCACGAGATTCGTGTGCTGGAGCGACATGATCACCGTCCGCGTGATCGGGTACCACGCGAACGCTCCGAACACGAGCAGCATCGGCAGCAGGAACAGCAGGGCGGCGGGGCCCTCGCCCCTCGCCCAGGTCAGCGGCGTGGCGCGGACGCGCGGCGGGCGCGCGCGTCCGCGTTCGGACACCGGACCCGCCGGGTGGCCGTCCTCGTCTCCGAGTCGGCCACCCGGCGATCGGCGTCCGCTACTTCCCCTGGCTGATGAGACCCTGAGCAGTGCTGTTCGCCTGTTGCAGCAGCTGCGGGATGTTGGCGTTCTTGTCGGTGAGGACTGCTTCGACGACGGCGTCGAGCGAGTGGTACACGCTCTGCGTCGATGCCTCGGGCTCCGGCACGAGTTGCTGGCCGAAGATCCGACTGGTGAACGGCTTCATCTGAGCGATGGGAACGTTGATGTAGGGCTTGATCCAGGTGTTCGCGAGATCGTACTGCGCCTTGTTGAACACGGGCAGCGCTGGGACGCCGACCGGCTGCTTCGACGCGGTGAGCGTTCTCGCGTTCCTGATTGCCTGGGTCTTGTTGATCAGCGGCTGCTCGTAGAAGAAGTCGATCCACTTGACCGCCGCTGCCTTCTCTGCCGCGTTCGCGTTCGGCCGCACGGCCGCCAGCGTCCCGCCGCCGAGCACACCGGCCTTCGCATTCTTGGCGAGCGGAATCGTCGTCACGCCGTAGATGCTCGGGTCGATGGCGCTCGCCGACACGAGGTTCGTGTAGACGTCGGAGCCGCTGATGTACATGCCGACCGTGCCGGCAGCGAACGCCTGGTTGATGTCGCTCCAGCCGTAGTCGAAGTTCGACCCCATCGAGTTGTCGGTCCACCGCATCGTCTTCAGGAAGTTGAGTGCGGTGACCGTCTGCGGGTTGTTGAGCGTCGCCACCGCCTTCGTCCCGGTTCCGGTCTCCATGCGACCCCCGAGGGCGTAGACGAGCGTCGTCAGGATCCAGCCGGCGGTGTTGTCGTCCTTCGCCATCTCGACGTATCCGGCCTGTCCGGTCTTCTGCGCGATCTGCCGGGCGTCGGCGCGGACCTGCGCCCACGTGGTCGGCGGCTTGTTCGGGTCGAGGCCTGCCTGCGCGAACAGCTTGCGGTTGTAGTGAAGAGCCTGCGCATAGGCAGCCGTCGGAACGGCGACGATCTGGTTCTTCGAGTCGATCCCTTCCGAGAGGACTGCCTTGTTGTACTTGCTGTAGTAAGGGAGGGCCTTGACGAGGCTCGTCAGGTCCGCGAGCTGGCCGTTGTCGCCGAGGGCGCGGGCATCGGTGAACGGCACCGTGAAGACGGTCGGCAGCGTGCCGGCGGCGAGCTTCGCGGCGAATGTGGGGCCGGTCCACTGATACTGGACCGACTTCACCTTGATCGCGGGGTTGGCCTTCTGGAACTCCGCGACCTGATTGTTGAACTGCTGGATCGCAGCCGGGGTGCTACCGGGGATCAGCGATGCAACGCTGATCGTCACCGTCTTGTTTCCGGCCGCGCGCGAGATCGTGCCGGCGGTCAGCGCGAGCAGGCTGGCGACCGCGAGAGCAATCATCGTGGCCGTGCGGGTGGACTTCATGTCACTCCCTTTCCTTCGTGATCGTTCGCGTGGGCGGGGCTGGGGGCGGGTCTCCGACCGCTCGGTTCGAGCAGCCAGACGGTCGTGTCCTGCGGAAGCGCACCTCCTTCGAGCTCACTGCTGGCGAGGAGCACGGAGGCGCCAGCGGGCAGCTCAACGAGTTCGGGGCCGAAGTTGACGATGCAGGTGAACTGGTCTCCGCGGGAGAACGCGAGCACCGCGCCGGTGGCCGGGAGCCAGCTGAGCGTCGCGTCCTCCTTCCACGGGGCGGAGCGGCGCAGGCGGAGGCCCGCGCGATACAGCGCGAGCATCGAGGCCGGATCCGTCGACTGGGCCGCCACGGTCAGAGGCGCCCAGTCGTTCGGAGGGTCGAGCCAGGGCCGGTCGGCTCCCGCCTCGCTGAACCCGTACGGCGGCCGGTCGCCCGACCAGGGGATCGGGATTCGGCAGCCGTCGCGGCCGGGGTCGACGCCGCCGGAGCGGTGCCACATCGGGTCGTGCCGGCGGTCGGGCGGAATGTCCTCGACCTCGGGGAGGCCGAGCTCTTCGCCCTGGTAGACGTACAGCGAGCCGGGAAGCGCCATGGCGAGCAGCGCGGCAGCTCTCGCGCGGCGTGTGCCGAGCTCGGGATCCGTCGGGCGGCCCTCCCGTTTCGACTTGAAGGCGAACGACGTGTCTGCCCGGCCGTAGCGCGTCACCGGCCTGGTCACGTCGTGGTTCGACAGCACCCAGGTCGTGGGTGCCTCGACCGGGGCGTGCGCGTCGAGCGCCGCGATGATCGAGGTGCGCATGGCGTCGGCCTCGAACGGGCAGGCGAGGAAGTCGAAGTTGAAGGCGGTGTGCAACTCGTCTGGGCGGAGGTAGCGGGCGAAGCGGGCCGCGTCAGGCAGCCACACCTCTCCGACGAGGATCCGGGGCTCTTGATAGCTGTCGGCGATTGCACGCCAGCGCCGGTAGATCTCGTGGAGCGGCTCGCGGTCGGTGAAGGGATGCTCCCCGGGGGCGCCGTCGGTCGTCTCCTCGGACAGGTCGGGGTCCTTCACGAGCAGGGCGGCCGAGTCGATGCGAACACCCGCCACGCCCCGGTCGAACCAGAATCGCAACACGTCCTCGTGCTCGGCCGACACGTCCGGATGCGTCCAGTTGAGGTCGGGCTGCTCGGGGGCGAAGAGGTGGAGGTACCACTCGCCCGGGGCGCCGGAAGGATCGGCCGTGCGTGTCCAGGCCGGACCACCGAAGATCGACTGCCAGTCGTTCGGCGGCTGCGCCCCGAGCCGCCCGCGACCCGGGCGGAACCAGAACCGCTCGCGCGCCGGCGAGCCCGGGTGTGCGGCCAGGGCCTCCTGGAACCACGGATGCTGGTCGGAGACGTGGTTCGGGACGATGTCGACGATCGACCTGATCCCGAGCGCGCGTGCCTCTTCGATCAGGCGCTCCGCATGCTCGAGTGTCCCGAGTGCGGGATCGATCGCGCGGTAGTCGACGATGTCGTAGCCGGTGTCGGCCATCGGCGACGGGTACCAGGGGTTGAACCAGATGGCGTCGACGCCGAGGTCGTAGAGGTACGGGAGCCGGTCGAGGACACCGTCCAGGTCGCCGATCCCGTCGCCGTTGGCGTCGGCGAAGCTCCGGACGTAGACCTGGTAGACGACGGCGTTACGCCACCACTCCGCTGCGGCCCCCGTCGCTCTGCGAGCGGCCTTCGGGGCGGTGGTGGTCGTCGTACTTCCGGTCGTCGCTCCGTTGGGGGTGGGGGCCACGGCGCGACCTTTGCACATTCGACAATTGAATGCAAGACCCAGACTATTAAGTGCAAGAAAACGGCACATGGTTGACGTGTAGGCGCCGCACGCGGTCCGGTCTGGTAACGAAAGCGAGTGGGATTCAGGCGCGCGAGGGCGGCGGCGCGGTCGATCCCCGCGCGACGATCTCGGGCTCGAAGAAGAGCTCTTCCGCCGAGACCGCCGATCCTTCGATCTGGCTCGTCAGCATCGCCACGACCGCCCGTCCGATGGCCTCGATCGGCTGGCGCACGGTCGTCAACGGGGGGTCGGTGCAGTGCATGAATGCCGAGTCGTCGAACCCGATCACCGACAGGTCGGCCGGCACCGACAGCCCGGCGCGCCGGGCGGCACGGATCGCGCCGAGGGCGAGTGGATCGCTTGCGCAGACGATGCCCGTCGCACCTCGCTCGATCAGGCGCGCGGCGGCGGCGTGTCCCCCCTCGAGGGAGAACATCGTCCGTTCAACGAGCTCCGCGGTGGCACGGCCTGCCGCCTCGAAGGCCGCCAGCTTGCGGCGTGACGGGACGTGGTCGGGAGGCCCGAGGATCAGCCCGATTCGCTCGTGTCCGAGCCCCGTAAGGTGGCCGTAGGCCTGCTCCATCGCGACCGCGTCGTCCGTCGAGACGCGGGGGAAATCGAGATGCTCGGCCGCTGCGTTGACGAGCACCACCGGCAGCCGTAGCTTCAGCAGCCGGTCGTAGTGCTCGTGCGGAGCGTCCGCCTCCGCGTACTGGCCGCCGGCAAAGACCATGCCTGAGACCTGGCGCTCGAGGAGCATGTCGACGTACTCGGCCTCGGACATCGTTCCGGTGCGCGTGCAGAGCACGGCGTTGAACCCAGAGCGGGCGAGGCCTTCGCAGACGACCTCGGCGAGGGCGGGGAAGATCGGGTTCTGCAGCTCCGGGACGACGAGGCCGACCATGCGTCCATGGCGAACGCGCAGGTGCGTCGGGCGTTCGTAGCCCATCACGTCGAGGGCGGTCAGCACGGTCGCCCGCGTCGCGTCCGAGATCCCCGAGCGCCCGTTGAGCACGCGGCTCACAGTCGCTTCGCTGACGCCGGCCTGCTTGGCAACGTCCGCAAGATTCGCAGCCACGTCGCAACTATACGTCAGGTCCTTGCAAGATCCTTGCGACGGCGTCGCGCCGCTGGACTCAGGCCAGCAGCTCGCGAACGCGCGGAATGACCGCCGTCGCATAGAGCTCGATCGAGCGCAAGAGGTGCTCGTCGGGCATGGCGCCGTTCGAGTACTTGAGGTCGAAGCGGGTCAGGCCGAGCGCCTGCACGGCGCGGGCGATCTTCGCCGCGACGGTCTCCGGTGAGCCTGCGAAGACGGCCCCGCCCTCGACCTCGGATTCGAACTGGGCGCGAGTCGCGGGCGGCCAGCCGCGCTCCCGCCCGATCCGGTCGCGCTGCGCCTTGAAGTAGGGGAAGAGGAGGTTCCGTGCCTCCTCGTCGGTGTCGGCGACGAAGCCAGGTGAGTGCTCACCGATCGGCAGTTCGGGCCCGCCCAGCTCTGAGAGCGTCTGACGGAAGAGCGAGGCGTAGGGCGTAAACCGCGCCGGATCGCCGCCGATGATCCCGAGCATCAGCCCGAACCCGTAGCGGGCCGCGCGAACGACGGATTCGGGGCTGCCGCCGACGCCGATCCAGGTCGTGAGCGATCCGGAGGCCGTCTTCGGGTAGACGTCCGCGTGCTCGAGCGGCGCACGCACGGTGCCTTCCCAGGAGAACGGCGTTTCCCGTCTGACGGCCGCGAACAGGTCGAGCTTCTCGTCGAACAGCTTCTCGTAGTCGGCGAGGTCGTAGCCGAAGAGCGGGAACGACTCGATGAACGAGCCTCGGCCGAGCGTGATCTCGGCGCGGCCGTTCGAGACGGCGTCGAGCGTCGCAAAGCGCTCGTAGACGCGAATCGGGTCGTCCGAGCTGAGCACGGTGACGGCGGTGCCGAGCTTGATCCGCCTCGTGCTTGCGGCGATCGTCGCAAGCACCACTTCGGGGGCGGTGACGGCGAAATCGTCGCGGTGGTGCTCGCCGACGCCGAACGCGTCGACGCCGAGCTCGTCGGCGAGGACGCCTTGTGCGACGACGTTGCGGATCACCTCGGCGCCCGGCAGGCGTCTGCCGTCCGCGTCGACGGTCACGTCACCGAACGTGTCGAGGCCGAACTCGAGCTCCCGAGTCATTCCTCTACGAAGCCAGGGCGACCGCCGCTTCGGGCGTCGCGACGTGGAAGCTGAAGCTCTCTTCGAGGTACAGCCGCACGGTGTCGGCGTCGTGTGAGTCGTAGCCGACCGAGATGTCCTGGCCCGAGTCGAACACGAAGTCGCCGCCGCGGAGGCTGAGCACGACGCCGCCCTCGACGCCCGGCGCCCACGCGATCGGGCCCTCGAGGATCTCGCGCAGATGGTTGAGCAGGGGGTATCCGCCCTTCTCGGCCGTCTCGATGACCCCCCGGTACTGATCGCGTCCGAGCGCGAGCCCGAACGGGCCGCCGACTCCGCTGCCGAGCAGACGGTCGATCGCCTCGGCGATCTGGTTCGGATAGAGGTTCGCGTCGTCGGCCAGCTTGATCGGCTTGTGCGGCGAGGCCTCGGCGACGCCTGTGATCGCCTTCTGCCAACCCCGGAAGACGGCAGCGTTCTCCGCCGCCGCGATCCGGTACGCGGCGCTGTCGAGCGGCTCGAGGTCGATGTCGTCGGCGCCGCGGTCGGCGTCGCGAAGCTCGGACCGCGAGAGGGCGAAGTCCGCGCGCAGCTCGACGAGCGGCAGCACCCTTCGCTGCAGTCCGGACACCCCTTCGCCCGGCGCCGACTTGAGCGCGCCGACGCGGCCGAGGTTCGTCGCCGAGTGCTCCCAGCCGTGCGGGCCGGAGAAGTCGACGAGCTTGCGCCCGGCGAGCGCGGGGCTCAACCGTTGGCGTGCCTCTTCGTCGAGCAGTTGCCAGCCGGTGTCGCTGATCGGCGCAAGCGAACGCAGCAGGTGGTTCATCGAGACACTCCTCTCAGGCTGCCGATGCCGAGCGACCCGTCGTCGTTTGCGGCCTCGGCTTCGATTGTGGTGGGCGTGGGAGCGGAGGACGGGGTCGGCGGATGGTCGAGGAACTCGGCGTTCGGCACGAAGAACAGGCCGCCGGTCACCGCCGTCGAGAAGTCGAGGATCCGGTCGTACGTGCCGGGCGGCTTGCCGACGAACATGTTCGTCAGCATCTGCTCGATCACGGCGGGGTCACGCGCGTAGCCGATGAAATAGGTGCCGAACTCAGCGGTGCCGACTCTGCCGAACGGCATGTTGAAGCGCACGATCTGCCGTTCCTCGCCGTCGTCGCCGACGATCGTGTTCAGCACGACGTGCGAGTTACCAGGCTTGACGTCGTCCGGCAGCTCGATGTCGCTCAGCTTCGTTCGCCCGATCGCCCGCTCCTGTTCTTCGACGGGCAGCGCATCCCACGTCGCAAGGTTGTGGACGTACTTCTGCACGATCACGTAGCTTCCACCCGCGAAGTCGTCGTCCTCGTCACCGACGAGGACCGCTGCGACGGCCGCAGGGCCGTCCGGGTTCTCGGTGCCGTCGACGAAGCCAAGGAGATCACGGTCGTCGAATGACCTGAAGCCGTGGACCTCGTCGATCACCTGTCCGCAGCCGAGCAGCCGGTCCGCGAGCCGCTGCGCCAGCTCGAAGCAGAGATCGAGGCGATGCGCGCGGATGTGGAACACGAGGTCGCCCGGCGTGGCGACGGCGGTGTGCCGCGAGCCTGCGACCTCGCGGAACGGATGGAGCTCGGCCGGGCGCGGCCGGCCGAACAGGCGGTCCCAGGCTTCGTCGCCGACACCGACGACACAGGTCAGCCCGCCCTCCGGGATGCGAAAACCGACCGATCGCTGCAGCCCGCTGACGTCGGCCATGAGCCCTCGCACGCGGTCCTCGGCGCCACCGTCGATCGACGCGACGAGGAAGATCGCCGCCTCGGTGAGCGGCGTCAGAACAGGCTGCGGTTCAGGTCCCGGCACCCGTTCGAGAGCGTATCGCTCAGGCGCCCCAGAGCCGGAAGCCACCCGTGAATGCATCGAGGTTGTTCCCGAGCCGGCTGTTGGGCGGCAGCTCGGTGAGCTTCGGAGCGTTGCCACCGCCGAGGACGATGTAGTCCGGCTCGAGCGCCTGGGCCAGCGTCTCGACGACCTCCACGACGGCCTGAGACCAACGCTTGTTCCCGAGCTGCTTGCGCGCGCGTTCACCCGCGTAGTCCTCGAACGTCTTCTTCTTCTTGAACGGGAGATGGGCGAGCTCCATCGGTTCGATCGCGTTGTTGTCGATCAATGCGGTGCCGAGCCCCGTTCCGAGCCCGACGAACAGCATTTTTCCGCCGTCGTAGCTTCCGAGCGCTTGCATAGCGGCATCGTTGATCACCTTGGTCGGCTTCCCGAACGCCTGCTCGAAGTCGTAGCCGACCCAGCCGTTGCCGAGGTTCATCGGCTCGGCGACGACCCGGCCGCCGTGAACCGGTGCCGGAATGCCGACCGAGACGACGTCGAAGCTCCAGCCCTCGGCCGCCGCGCGCGCCTGCGCGACCATCTCCTCGGCCGTCATCGTCGGCCCGGAGACGGCCCGGCGACGCTCGGTCTGGTCGCTTGCCAGAACCTTGACGTGGGACCCGCCGACGTCGACCGCCAACACCACGCGCTCGGCCACGGGCACACCGTACGCGCAGGTGAAGCCCTTGTCAGCGCCGAACCGCCTAGCCTCCCGGCCGTGATCGGCAAGCTAGCGTGCGTCCGTGACCGTTGCCTGGCCCGCGCTGCCGTACGAGGAGTGGAGCGCAACCTGCGACACCCTCCACGCCCACACACAGGTTCTCGGCAAGCTGGCCGCCGTGCTCGCCCCGCCCGAGCCGCAGCTTCAGCATGCGGCGCTGCGGTTGAGCGTGCGAGGCTGGGAGACGCTTCCGCTCCCGTGCCCCAACGGCTCGGGCGTTTTCTCGGTCGCGCTCGACCTACGGACGCACGAGGCGGTCGTCGAGCACGGTGACGGCCGCGTCGCGCGGATCGCACTCTTTCCAGACCGGCCGGTCGGCGAGGTTACGCGTGCGGTGTTGGCGGCAGTCCGCGCAGTCGCCGGTCCCGTTGAGATCGATCCCACGCCGCAGGAGACGGCGTGGACGACTCCGCTCGACGAGGACACCGAGCACGCAAGCTACGACACGCGCCAGGTTGCCGACTACTTTCAAGGCGCGACGCGCGCCGCGCTCGTCCTCGCAGAGCTGCGCGCGCCCTACCGTGGCCGGTCCACGCCGGTCAACGCGTGGTGGGGCTCGTTGGATCTTGCCGTGAGTCTCTTCTCGGGCCGCCCGGCCGATCCGCCGTCGCGGGACTTCATCATGCGCAACGCGATGGACGCCGAGGAGGTCGCCGTCGGCTGGTGGCCCGGCGACGTGCGCTATCCGAAGGCGGCGTTCTACGGCTACGCCCATCCTGCGCCCGAGGGGTTCTCGGTCCCAACCCTCTCGCCGCCCGCTGCCCGGTGGAGCGCGGACCTCGGCGAGTACGTCCTCGACTGGGACGACGTGTGCGCGAGCGACAACCCTCACGCGGTCGCGCTCGAGTTCTGCCGAGCGGTGGTCCGCCACGCGTGCGCGATCTGCGCGTGGGATCCCGCTCTGGCGGCAAGCGCCGACGGGGCGGTGCCGCCGATCGTTCGCTCACCGGCCTGAGGCGGAACCTACGTCGCCGGCGCGACGCGGTCGAGTCGCTCGCGCGCGGCGAATCGCTCGGCCTTGAATGATGCGCTGGTCGTGTAGCGTCGCCTTGACTTCGTCACGGAGCTGCTGCGTCGAAAGCGAAGGAGCGAGTACATGCCAGAGATGAAGGTCATCGCGGTCGACGGCACGACCGGAACAGCAGCGCCAGGGGCGAGCCGCTCCGCGCTGCTCGCCGGCTTGTTGCTGCTCGTCGGCGCGGCGGTGTTCCTGTGGTTCACGCCTGACTCGTACAACGTGTACAAGGCCCTGCACGTCACCTTTGCCGTGATCTGGGTCGGCGGAGACGTCACCCTGACGACACTGGGGATCGTCTTCGAGCGGAAGCGCGACGGTGAGACGCTCGCTGCGCTCGGCAAGCTCGGCGCGTGGATCGGCGTCAAGGTCTACACGCCCGCTCTGTTCGCCGTGCTTGTGTTCGGGATTGCGACGCTCGAGAAAGGCAACCTCGGGTGGGGCGTGTTCTGGATCGACTTCGGCCTGGTCGGATGGGCGATCGCAGCGAGCGTCGGTGTCCTGTTCGTCGGACCGGAGCTCGGACGAATCGACCGGGCGGCGCAGCAGTTCGGGCCGGAGTCTGCCGAGGTGCAGCAGCGTGTCAGCCGTCTCTTCACGATCTTCCGGTTCGACACGGTGCTGTTGGTCCTGATCGTGATCGACATGGCTGCGAAGCCGAACTTCTGAACGTCCGCGAGCGTCGTCGTCGGACTCGCCCCTGCAGTCTGCGCCCTGGCGTGAACGGTCAGAGGTGCCGGTCGGGGTTCGGACGGCTGCTGTCGCCTGGCCGGATGAGGCCGGATTCGTACGCGAAGACGACGGCTTGAACCCGGTCGCGAACGCCGAGCTTCGCGAGGACGCGCGCGACGTGCGATTTGACGGTCGAGGGCTCGACGACGAGCTTGTGGGCGATCTCGGCGTTCGTGAGGCCTCGGGCGACGTAGTTGAGGACCTCCTGTTCCCGACTGGTCAGCTCGTCGAGGCGCGGATCCGTCGTGGGTTGCGCGAACTGCTCGATCAGCTTGCGCGTGCTCGCCGGCGCGATCAGCGCTTCGCCGCTGTGCACCGTGCGCACCGCTGCGACGAGCTGCTCGCGCGGCACCGTCTTGAGGAGAAAGCCGGATGCTCCCGCGCGGAAGGCATCGATGACGTATTCGTCGAGGTCGAACGTCGTCAGCATCAGGACGCGTGTCTCGGGCAGGATGCCCAGCAGCCGGCGGGTCGCTTCGATGCCGTCGAGCTCGGGCATCCGAATGTCCATCAAGACGATGTCCGGCTCGTGCCGGACAGCTTCGTCGACCGCGTCGATCCCGTTCTTGGCTTCGGCCACGACGTCGATGTCGTCCTCGGCCTTGAGGATCAGCCGGAAGCCGTCGCGGACGAGCGTCTGATCGTCGGCAAGGAGGACCGAGATCACTGCGCGCCGCTGATCGGCAGCCGCGCGTACACGGTCCAGCCGGTCTGCCCCCGCCCGGCAGTCAAGGCGCCGCCCCAGAGGGCGACGCGCTCGCGCATCCCGACCAGTCCGTGGCCGCCTTCGCCGCCGTTCCCGCCGGCGGTCGTCTTACCGTCGTCGTGGATCTCGATCTCGACCGCGGCGCTGTCGTACCGCACGATCACACGGGCATGGGCGCCGTCCGCGTGCTTCAGGCTGTTCGTGAGCGCCTCCTGCACGATCCGGTACGCGGAGAGATCGATACCAGCCGGAAGTGCGACCGGAGGCCCCTCGATCGTCAGTTCGACGTCCATCCCGGCGTCTCGCGCCTGCCTCACGAGCGCCTCGAGATTGTCGAGCCCGGGTTGCGGGGCGAGCGCGAGCCCGTCGTCCGACCGGCGGAGCACGCCGAGCAGCGTCCGCATCTCGTCGACGGTCTGGCGACCGGTGGTCTCGATCGCTTCGAGCGCCGTCGTTACCTGCGGCTGGTCGCCTTCGAGCACACGGGCAGCCGCACCGGCCTGGACGACGATCATCGAGATGTTGTGTGCGATCACGTCGTGCAGTTCACGCGCGATCCGTCCGCGCTCGACGGCCGCCGCTGCTTGCGCCTGCACCTCGCGCTGCTCCTCGAGCAGTTGGTTCGCCTGCTCGAGGTCAGTGGCACGCGAGCGCCAGGAGCGGATGATTCGTCCGATCACCCAGGCGGCGAATGTCCAGACGAGGATGGGGAGTGTGTTTCCCATCTTCTCCTCGCCGACGGCCACGGTGATGACGCCGCCGACCGTACTCACGAGCAGCGTCCCGGCAACGTTGAGCGTCGAGGTCCACCGATCCGCGTTGGCACCGAGTGAGTAGTAGGCGACGACAAGCGCGACGAACGGTTCGAACCCGGCCTGGCTCGGGGCGACCAGCGCCGCGCCGACCGCACCGGAGGCCAGCACGATCCAGAGCGTCGCGGCGGGATGCGAGCGGCGCCAGAGCAGCGGCACCGAGACGCCGACGGCCACCGCGACCTCGAGCGGCCTCCAACCCGACCACCCGTTGCCCGCCCCGCCGCGGAGCAGGTCGATCAGCGCACCGACGAGCAGGACGCCGGCGAGCGCGTAGTCGGCGACGCGCGCGATCCGCGGATCGCGGGACAGCTCGAGCAAGCGGGGAACCATTGGCCCGACCGTAGCGTGCGACGAAGACGATCGCATCCGCCGTGCGGCGGAACCGGACCTCCCCCACACGGCGGCCATCGCTTCGCCCCGGCGGCCGATGACGGGGGGCGTCGCGCTTCCTAGCCTCAGTGCAATTCAACCCGGAGGTGCTCAGTGAGCGATCGTCCCGTTCCTCGTCTCGCCGCGCTCAGCGGCCTTGTCGCCGTCGTCCTCGTCTTCCTCGGAAGCGGGATCGGAGGCAGCAGCCCAGACCTCGGCGCATCACGCGCCACCATCTCGGCCTGGGTCGCAAAGCAACACGCCACGACCGGGAGCTACGCCGGCGGGCTGCTCGAGCTCCTCGGGATCCTCGCGATGATCGTGTTCGCCGCGACCCTCTGGTCGGTCCTCCGTCGCGCAGAAGCCGGCGACGGCGTTCTCGCCGCGACCGCGTTCGGCGCGGGGCTCGTCTCCGCGACCCTCAAGCTCGCGTCGTTTCCAGCCGCCTTCGCCGCCGTCTGGCGTTCGCGCCAGGGCTTCGACCCGCAGCTCGCGACAGCTCTCGTCGACATGAACAACGTCGCATTCGTGCTCACTTGGACCGTCGATGCCGTCATGCTCGGCGCCGCGGCGATCGTCATCCTCAAGAGCCGCGCGCTCCCACGTTGGCTCGGCTGGCTCGGCGCGGTCGCTGCGGCGATCTCGCTGCTCTCCGCGCCCGTCGCCAGCCGCGTGCCGCCCGTCGGCATCCTCCTCACATTCGTCTGGATCGTCTCCGTCAGCGTCGTGTTGTTCCGGCGGCCGGCACTCGGGCTGGTGTCAGCGGCGAACGCGACCGCGTAGAGCATTGATGTGACGGGCGCCGTCTCTCCGGCGCTCGTCACATCACATGCAGAGCCAGCCGCCGTCGAGCGCGAGGTTGAGGCCGTTGACCCCGCCGTTCTCGAGCAGGAAGCGGGAGGCGTCAACGACCTCCGCCATCGTCACGAGCCGGCCGATGGGCGTGCGCTGGACGAGCGCCTGAAAGCGCTCGGACGGCATGTCACGCCACTGGGGGCTGTCGCCGACGATCGCGGGATGCAGCGCGTTCACGCGCCTCGGGGCGAGCTCGAGCGCCAGTGTCCGGACGAGACTTGTGACCGCGCCGTTCACCGCCGTGACCGTCGTGGACCCCGGATAGGGCCGATCGCGAGCGAGACCGCCGAAGATCAGGATCGCCGCATCGTCGCCGAGCCGCGGCAGAAGCGCGTGGACGACCTCGGTGTAACCGACGAGTTTGAGCGTCACGAGGCGCATCGCGGACGCGATGTCGTACTCCTTGACCGAGTTGCTGTCTCGCTCGATGGCCGCCAGGACGAGATACTCGACCTCGCCGACGCCCCCCAGCCGCTCGGCGATCGAGTGTGGATCCGCCAGGTCGAAGCCGATCCCGCGCGTCGCGCCGCCGATCTCTCCAGCGCACTCTTCGGCGGCGGCCGAGTCACGGCCGGTGATGACGACGTCGCGACCCTGGTCGGCGTAGAACTGTGCAACCTCGCGCCCTAGACCGCGCGTTCCGCCCACGACCACGACGCTCCTCTTCGCCATCCTTCGGTTCTCCTTTCGCGGCCGGAGGAGCGGGCCGTGGCCCGCCCATCCGGTCCGGCTCTCAGTGCGAGTGCGCCCCCGCCGTCTCCTGAGCCCAGTCGGGCAGCAGCCCACCCTGCCCGAGAATGGAGTTGCGCGACTCCTCGAGCTTGTGGACGACCGACTTCATGTCCACGCCGACGAGCTGCCCGTCCCGCTTGACCGCGCGGCCGGCGACGAACACCGAGTCGACGTTCGACGTGTCGGCGTACGTGACGATCGTCGCCTTCGGGTCGAGCACGGGCGCCGTGTTGATCACGTCGGTCTTGAGCAGCACGATGTCCGCCTGCTTGCCTGGTGTGAGCGAGCCGACCCGGTCCTCGAGCATGATCGACCGTGCGCCGTCGATCGTCGCGAACTCGAGCACGTCGGTGTGCGTGAGCTTCGGTGCGAATGCGACGTCCGGGGTGTCGGTGAACTCGAGGATCCGGTCGTAGGCGAGTGCCGTTCGCATCTGCGTGAACATCTCGCCGGGAACGCTCGAGACGACGTCGACGCTGAGCGACGGGCGGACGCCGCGGGCGAGCATCTTTCCGGTGGGAGGCGGCCCATGCCCCATCAGCATCTCGACGTACGGCGCGATCGACGCCTTTCCACCGGTCTCGGCGATCCAATCGAGCTCCTGGTCGTTCAGGTCGGTCATGTGGATGTAGCAGACGTCCGGACCCATCAGCCCGAGGTCGTGCATGTCCTTCACCGGCGTGTAGTGCAGCGTGTGGAGCCGCATGCCGACGTGCACGCTGATGAGGATCCCGAGCTCGCGAGCTAGCGCCCAGTCGTGCTTCGCGACGTCGTGGTTCACGTTTCCGGGCTGGCGCGCGGCCATGGCGAGCGTGATCAGGCCGTCGTCGGACGAGAAGTACGTCTCGCGGATGCGGCGGATGTCGGCCGGGTGCTCGAGTTCGCTGAACGACCACCACTCGCCGCCGGTCGGCATGCCGTGCGCGTACACGGCACGGATGCCCGCGTCCTTCAGTCCTTGGATAGCGGCGTCCGAATGGTCGGGCGTGTTCGAGATGTGCGACCAGTCGAGCAACGTGGTGACACCGGCGTTGAGTGCCTCGAGCGAGCCGGCGTAGTCGCCGATGTGGACGTCCTCGGGACGATAGAAGCCGCCTACCTGGCCGAGCATCACGGCGAAGTAGTGGTCGAGCGTGCACGAAGGAAGGACACCACGGACCGGCGTCTGCCAGGTGTGGCGGTGGGTGTCGATGAAGCCGGGCATCACGATCATCCCGGAGGCGTCGATCTCCTCCGCGTCCGAGACGCCGAGGTCCGTACCCACGTCGACGATCTTGCCGTCCTCGACGAGAACCTGACCATCCGGCAGGTCGCCGAGGTCGGGATCGATCGAGACGACGAAGCCGTTGCGGATCAAAAGCCGCTGCGAGCTCATGCTTACTCCTTAGCCTCTTCAGACAGGAATCCGGTGCGGTGGTTCTCGCGCCGCCGCATGTACAGCGACCATAAACGCTTTCGGCCCGCGACGTCAACGGCGGACGGCAGGCCAAACACTATTCGCAGCGGCGCGTCCTGTACTCGTGTTGGGCGTTAAGCCATCATTGACACTGTTCGCCGGACCTGGTGAGAATGTCCCGTGGTAGCGGCCACTCCTCCATCGCCGCCCCCGACGGGACGGGATGAAGCCGCCCAGGTTCGACGACTCGCCGCGAACGCGGCCTTCGTCGCACGCTTTCTCCCGGTGTGGCTGGCCACCGGCGTGTTGGTCGTCGTTGCTGCGGTTGCGGCGCCAGACGCCCTGGGGCACACCTCGTTCTCGTTCATCCTCCCGACCGCGACCGTCCTCGCGATCGCTGCGCTCGGCCAGATGCTCGTGGTCATCCAGGGGGGCATCGACCTGTCGACTCCGGGCGTGATGGCCGCCGCGGGAAACCTGGTAGCCGGGATCGGAGACGGCTCGAACCACAAGCTCCCCGTCGCGATACTCGCCGCACTCGGCGTCGGCGTGCTCGTCGGTCTCGTCAACGGCGTCCTCGTCGGTGTGCTCCGGCTCAACCCGCTGATCGTCACGCTGGCGGTCGGCCTGATCGTCCTCGCCTGGAGCAGCAAGTACTCGCGCGACGTCGTGACGAACCGCCCGAACGTCCCGGATGGCCTGTCGACCTGGGCGACCGCGAAACCGCTCGGAATCAGCAACGTCTTCTGGGTGGGGGCGGCGATCACCGTCGTCGTTGCACTCGTCCTCCGCTACACGGTGGTCGGTCGCCGGTTCCAGGCTGTGGGTGCGAACCCGAAAGGGGCGTGGATGGCGGGGCTCCACGTCCGAACCTACGTCGTGCTGGCCTATACCGCGGCCGGCGCGCTCTACGCGGTAGCAGCGGTACTGCTCGCCGGCGTGAGCTTCAGCATCGACCCCGCCTTCGGCTCGGCGTACCTGCTCGCGCCGATCGCGGCGGTCGTGATCGCCGGTGCATCGCTCTCGGGCGGGCTTGCGAGTGCGACGTCGACGTGGATCGCGGCGATCGCCCTCACCCTGCTGACGCAGATGCTCCTGATCATGGGGCTCTCGTCGGCAATGCAGTACGTCGTCTTCGGCATCGCGATCATCGCCGGAATGGTCGTCTCGGGCGACCGGGTCGCTGCCATCCTCGCGTGGGTCCTGCGACTCGTCACGCCGACGGCTCGGGCCGCCGGCGGCGTGTAGGCGGGCAGAGCCATACCCCCCAGGAGAACGTCAATGATGAACCGACAGAAGGAGTCACGAATGAGACGGAAGGGCCAGATTCTTGCGTTTCTGCTCGTAGCGATTGCGGGATCGATCGCGCTCATCGCGGCCACGAGCGGCAACGCCGGCAGCAAAGCCTCCACGGGCCCCTCGGGCTACGTGGGCAAGGGCGGTGCCATCATCGGCAAGGGAGGCGGCTTCGGGGAGACCTACAAGGCGCCGTCGGCGACCCTGGCACACACGCTGTTCAAGGCGAGCCTGCTGCCGGCGAACAAGACGGCGCGCAACATCTCGCTGGCTGCATTTGGACGGTCGTCGAAGCCGGTCAACTACACGCTGGCGCTCAAGTGCTGGAAGAACAACGGGTGCAGCACCGGAACGGGCGGCAAGCTGACCGTCGCCTACGTCGAAGGCTTCGGCGAGAACACGTACCGCCAGATGTCGAAGATGGAGTTCATCCTCCAGGCGCTCACGTATCCCAAGATCGGAAAGATCATCTACATGAGCGCACACTCCGACCTGACCCAGGCGATCGCGGACTTCAAGTCGGTGATCGCGCAGCACGTGAGCGCGATCGTCACCTACCCCGACTTCGGCGACGCCATGATCCCCGTGTTCCAGCAGGCGACGAAGGCCGGAATCCCGGTGTCCACCTACGCCTGGGGCTACGTCAGCGGTCCGGGCACGAACTACACGACGGTGGTCGGCGAAGACACCTGCAAGCTCGGCAAGACGTTCGCGTACGTGATGAATCAGCAGGTCAAGTCCGGCAACATCGCGTTCCTCGGCGGCTTCCCCGGGAACCCGCTGTCGCTCGGCTGGCAGAAGTGCGAGCAGGCTGCGCTGAACCCGTCGATCCACGTCGTCGCGAACGAGCCGACGAACTGGGATCCGTCGAAGGTCCAGGGCATCGTGGCCGGCATCCTCGCGAAGTACCCGGACCTGAAGGGGATCAGCTACGAGGATGCGCTCTTCATGTCGCAGGGCGGCTACGCGGCGTACAAGGCGGCCGGTATCCCCTACCAGGGCGTGTTCACCTACCGCACCGACGAGTCGGCCATGGGCTGCCTCGCCGACAAGCTGAAGGACCCGAAGCTGAAGGTCTTCTACTACACGGCGGGCAACTCGCAGATCAGGATCGCGTTGACCGCCGACATGATGAAGCTCGCCGGGGCGAAGATCCCACCCACGATCGTCCTCCCGATCGAGCTCCAGAACCAGGCCACGCGGGACATGTGCACGAAGGGGTATCCGCCCACGGCATCCCCGACCTCGCTCATCCCGCTGAGCCTCCTCCACCAGATGTATCCGTAGGAGGATCGCGCACGACAATCTGAAACCTGCAATGTCGAATCCCGGGCCCGTGACATCCGACGTCGACGTCTTGTCCGTTCGCGGGCTGTCGAAGGCGTACGGAGCGGTGCAAGCGCTCCGCGACGTCAGCATCGACTGCCACGCGGGCGAGATCCACGCTCTCGTCGGGGAGAACGGGTCCGGGAAATCGACATTGCTCGGAATCGCAAGCGGCTTCCTCGCGCCCGACGACGGGACCGTCGAGATCGGCGCGAAGCACCTCTCACACCACTCTCCCTCGGCGGCGCGGCGCCTCGGGCTCGGTATCGCCTACCAGGACTACTCGCACGTCCTCGAGCTGTCCGTGGCGGAGAACCTCTTCCTCGCCGTGCCCGCCGAGGCGCGGCCTGCGTACGGCCGGATGCAAGGTTGGGCTGGAGAGACGCTGGCGGCTTTCAGGCTCGACATCGGCGTGACGGCGCTCACCGGTTCGCTTCCGCTCGCCGAGCGACAGCTCCTGGAGGTCGCGAAGGCGTTGCTGACCCGGCCAAAGGTGCTGCTCCTCGACGAGCCCACCACCGCGCTCGGGCCTGAGGACGTCGACCGCCTCCACACCCTCGTGCTGGAGCAGGTACGCGAGGGCGTCGGCATCGTCTACGTGAGTCATCGCCTTCCCGAGGTGCTCGCAGTTGCAAACCGCGTCACGGTGCTCCGCGACGGCGTCGGGCAAGGGACGTTCGAGGCGGCGTCGGTCTCGGAGGATTCGCTCGTCGCGCTGATGATCGGCCGGCCGCTCACCGTGGCATTCCCGGAGCGACCCGCACGCCACGAGCAGGCAGACGTCGTGCTCGCGATTTCCGGCCTGCGAGGCGAGCGCTTCGGCCCAGTCGATCTGGAGGTCAGGAAAGGGGAGATCGTCGGGATCGCGGGCGCCGAGGGCAACGGCCAGGTGCCCTTCCTGCGAGCGCTTGCGGGCGCCGAGCCTGCGGTCGGAACTGCATCCTGCGACGGGGTGAAGCTCGACACGCGGTCGCCGGCGGGACCGCTCCGTGCCGGAGTTGTGCTGCTCAGCGGCGACCGGCGCGGCGAGGCTCTGTTCCCCGTCCTGAGCGTGCGGGCGAACGCAACCATCCAGGTCCTCCGGCGACTCGCTCGCGGCGGAATCGTGCGCCGCGGCCGCGAGCGGCAGGCGATCGCAGGGCTCGTCGAGCGCCTGCACGTCCGCATGGCGTCGTCGGAGCAGCCCGTCCAGTCGCTCTCGGGTGGCAATCAGCAGAAGGTGTCGCTCATCCGCCCGTTCCTGCGGGGAGACGTCAAGGTCATCCTCGCCGAGGAGCCCACGCAGGGCGTCGACGTCGGCGCGCGCTTCGACATCTACGAGGCATTGCGTGCGAAAGCGGACGAAGGGGTTGCCACCGTCCTCAAGTCCAGCGACCCGCTCGAGCTTGCTGGTCTGTGCGACCGCGTCGTCGTCATGTCGCGCGGGCGCATCGTCGAGGAGATACCGCGTCACGAGCTCGGGGAACGGCGGATCATCGAGGCGATCGTCGGTTCGCGCCCGGGTGTCCCGGCGGCCGTCCACGCTGATGAAGGAGCACGGACGTGACGCGCGGCTGGCTGCCGCCCGTGCTGATGACCGCGCTGATCGTCGCGCTCGGCGCCTACGCCGATGCGCATTCTTCGGCGTTCCTGAGCAAGGAGAATCTCAGCAGCCTGCTCCTCGCCGCGTTGCCGCTGATCATCGTCTCGATGGGCCAGGCGGTTGCGCTGCTCGTCGGCGGCTTCGACGTCTCGGTCGCAGCGCTCATGACGTTTTGTGTGGTCATCGCATCGTTCACGCTGACGCCGACCACGACGGGCTTCGGCCTCGTCACCGGCTCGCTCGCCCTCATCGGCGTGGGTATTGCCACCGGTCTCTTCAACGCCCTCCTGATCCGGGTGCTGCGCCTTCCGTCGATCGTGGCGACGCTGGGCACGCTCAGCATTCTCGAGGGCGCTTCTCTCTGGCTCCGTGGCTACCCACAGGGCGCGATCAACACCAACGTGACGAACGCCTTGACCAAGAGCGTCGGCTGGGTGCCGCTCGCGTTCGTCGGTGTAGTCGTGATCGCGGCATTCGCCGACCTGCTGGCTGTACCGGTCACGGTCCGGTCTCGCGCTCCGCGCGGTCGGCCTCGACGAGACGTCGTCGCGCAGGCTCGGGATGTCGACCGGCCGCACGATCATCCTCGCGTTCGTCGTCTGCTCGGTGCTGGCGTCGATCGCCGGCTTCTACCTCGCGGCCGAGGTGCAGGTCGGCTCGCCCATCATCGGGAATCAGGCGCTCGAGAGCATCGCGGCCGCCGTGCTCGGCGGCGCCAGCCTCGCCGGCGGGAGGGGGTCGTTCTTCGGGACGCTCCTGGCAGCGTTCTTCCTCACCGAGATCGACAACGTCCTGCCGTTCTTCCAGCAGCCGACCGAGTATGCGGAGATGGCGATCGGCGCGCTGATCCTGCTCGCGCTCCTGCTCTACCAGTCACCCGAACTGATTGCGCGCCTTCGAAGCTCGCGACACTCGATCGACGCCGCCGAGGCGCCTGCCACTAGTTAAGGCGGAGGAGCGGGCGTGGCAGCTGCCGCGCGCGGATCGGCCGCGCGGCCGATCACGAGCCAGACCGCCTGCGCCGGCTCGTCGCCGATCGCCCAGAGGCGGTGCGGGGAAGACGAGTCGAAGACGATCGAGGTTCCGGGGCCGAGCTCGTACTCGTCGAAACCCACGCGGACGCCGAGCGTTCCGCTCGTGACATAGCCGTATTCACGGCCGCCGTGGGTGACGAGGGCATCCTCCGGGCACGACTCCGCGCCGACCGGATACATGACGTGGAGAAACTCGACGTCGGGCTCGCTGCGCGGCGTGAGGCGCTCCCAACGCACTCCGGAGGCGAGGTTGATCACGCGTCGCGCGTCCGGATACGTGACGAGACCGTCGTCGTCGAGGGACGAACGACGGGCGCGGATCGCTGCCCGTGCTCCGTCGCCGAACACGTCGCTCATCGTCATCCCGAGCTCGGAGACGAGTGCGTAGAGCGTGCTCACTGAAGGGTTGACGCGGTCGAGCTCGATCTGCGAGACGAGGCTCGGCGAGACGCCGACGCGGCGTGCGAGCTCGCGCAGGCTCATCCCGCGCCGCTCCCGCTCCTGCCGCAGGCGGCTCCCGACCTTCGAGGACTCGAAGCTGCGCTCGGTGGCGACCATGTCTTTACCGTAGCCGCCGCAGGATCTCTGTGACGATCCGATCCGTCCCGGGAAGGAACGCGTCCTCGAGCGGAGGGCTGTACGGGATCGGCGTGTTCGGAGTCGCGATCCGCCACGCGTCGTCGAGATACCCGAGCGCTTGCTCGGTGACGCAGGCGAGCACCTCGCCGGCCCAACCGCCGGTCAGCGGCCCCTCCTCGACGACGACGACGCGGTTCGTCTTTCGGACGGAGGCGAGGACGGTTTCGACATCGATCGGGCGGAGCGTGCGCAGGTCGATCACCTCGACCGAGACGCCGTCACCCTCGAGCCGCTCCGCCGCCTCGAGAGCGTCGTGGACGCTCTTCATCGCGGTGACGAGCGTGACGTCGCTCCCCTCGCGCACCACGGCCGCCTCGCCGAGCTTCCCGACGGCGCCGTTCACCTCTCCCTCGAGCCCGTACAGGCGCTTGTGCTCGAAGAAGAGCACCGGGTTGTCGTCGCGAATCGGCCGCCTTGAGGAGCGCCTTCGCATCCGCCGGCGTCGAGGGTGCGACGATCTTCAGGCCGGGCACGCCCATGAACCAGGAGGCCGGCATCTGCGAATGGATCGCGCCGAACCGGCCGCCCGCGCCGACGACCGAGCGGAAGACGAGCGGCACGCTCACCTGCTCCCCGGTCAGGAACCAGTACTTCGTCGCCTGATTGACGACGCTGTCCATCGCGAGCGTGAGGAAGTCGCCGAACATGATCTCGACGATGGGACGCAGCCCGGTCACCGCCGAGCCGAACGCGGCGCCGGCGAGCGCGAGCTCCGAGATGGGCGTGTCGAAGACGCGCTGCGGGCCGTACTTCTCGTAGAGGCCGGGCGTCGTGGCGAAGACGCCGCCGGCCGCGGCAACGTCCTCGCCGAAGAGGATCACACGCTCGTCGAAGGCGAGCTCCTCGTCGAGCGCGTCCCGGATCGCGGTGCGGAAGGCGATCGGCGGCATCAGAGGGCGAGCACCAGCGGCCGCGCGAGCAGCTCGCAGAGGCGGGACAGGAAACGGGCGCCGTCGGCGCCGTAGACGACCCGATGGTCGCAGCTCAGCGTGAGCGTCATCACGTCGCGGAAGACGACCCGCCCCGCGTCGTCCTCCACCGGCGCGCGTCGCACCGAGCCGACGGCCAGAATCGCCGTCTGCTACGGGTCGACGATCGCGGCGAACGAGCGCACCCCGAGCATGCCGAGGTTCGAGACCGTGAACGTCCCTCCGCGCAGCTCTTCGAGCCGGAGCGACCGCCTGCGCGCGCCGTCCACGAGCCGCCGCGTCTCGGCCGCG